>NZ_JAJLPA010000003.1 GCF_025548555.1 Sphingomonas sp. A2-49 | reverse complement strand
CCGCGAGATCGAGCGCTGGCGCGGCCATTTCGCCGATCTGGACGGGGCGGCCGAGGCGCTTGCCGACGAACTGCGCCTCGGCGCGGGCGACCTGTACGGCGCGATCGCCGAGCGGTTGCGGGTCAAGCACCAGCTGACGATCCGCATCCTGCCGGTCGACGTGATGCCCGACCTGTTGCGGCGGCTCGACCTTCACGCCCGCCAGCTGCAATTGAGCGAGGTGCTCGATTCCGCGTCGCGGACGTTCGCCGCCGCCTATCAGCTCGCGCAGATCGAGGCGCGCGCCGAGATCGATGCGCTGGCCAAGGGCGCGGCCTTCGCCGACCGGTCGTCGGAGCGCCTGTTCCGCCGGCACCTCGCCAGCTATTTCGCGGCGGCGGTGATGATGCCCTACGCCCGCTTCCTGCGCGCCTGCGAGGCGACGGGCTACGACCTCGAGCTGTTGCAGCGCCGGTTCGGGGCGGGGTTCGAGCAGGTCGCGCATCGACTGACCACGCTGCATCGCGTGGGCGCGCGCGGCCTGCCGTTCTTCCTCATCCGCATCGATCGGGCGGGCCAGTGTTCCAAGCGCTTCTCCGGCGCGAGCGCGTCGCCGCTCGCCGAGGCGGAGGGGCGGTGCCCGCTGTGGCGCCTGCACCAGGCGTTCGACCGCCCCGGCAGCCTTGCCGTGCAGCTGGTGCAGCTGGAGGACGGCGCACGCTGGCTGACCGTCGCGCGTACCGTCACGCCGCAGCGCCGCCGTTATGGCGGGGTGCTCGCCGAATTCGCGGTCGGCATCGGCGTGCCTGCGGAGCTTGGCAATGCGCTGGCGGTGGCGCGGGGGATCGACCTGAAGGGCGATGCGACGCCGATCGGCCTCGGCTGCCGCGCGTGCCACCGCACGGACTGTCCGCAGCGCTCCGCGCCGCCCGCCGGCCGCGCGCTGCTCATCAACGAGCGCGACCGCGGCGTTTCGGGCTTTACCTTCGCCGGCGATTGATCTGAAACTATGCGTACAAATTTACACATATAATATTGGAAGATTGACAGAATAACCCGGTTTACCCCCGATTGCCGCCTGCTCGCATTGTGAAGTTATGTACACATCCCGTCATCGAGACAGAGCGAGGGATGTGGACATGACCTACCAGCAACAGATCGGCGCGGCGACCCGGGCGATCGGTGCGCATGCGACGTGGCACGGGATCGACCCGCAGGCGGTCGCCCGCATGCGCCTCCAGAACCGCTTCCAGACCGGGCTCGATATCGCGCGCTACACCGCGGCGATCATGCGGCGCGACATGGCCGCCTACGACGCGGACCCCGCCGCCTACACCCAGTCGCTGGGCTGCTGGCACGGCTTCATCGGCCAGCAGAAGATGATAAGCATCAAGAAGCATTTCGGCACGACCGATCGCCGCTATCTCTATCTGTCGGGCTGGATGGTCGCGGCGCTGCGCAGCGATTTCGGCCCGCTGCCCGACCAGTCGATGCACGAGAAGACGAGCGTGCCGGCGCTGATCGAGGAGCTCTACACCTTCCTCCGCCAGGCCGATGCACGCGAGCTGGGCATGCTGTTCCGCGATCTCGATCATGCCACCAACGCGGTCGAGGCGCAGCGCATCCAGCACGCGATCGACCATCACCAGACGCACGTCGTGCCGATCATCGCCGATATCGACGCCGGCTTCGGCAATGCGGAGGCGACGTACCTGCTCGCCCGCAAGATGATCGAGGCGGGCGCCTGCGCGCTCCAGATCGAGAACCAGGTCAGCGACGAGAAGCAGTGCGGGCATCAGGACGGCAAGGTCACCGTGCCGCACGAGGACTTCCTGGCGAAGGTCCGCGCCTGTCGCTACGCCTTCCTGGAACTCGGCGTCGAGGACGGCATCATCGTCACCCGCACCGACTCGCTCGGCGCGGGCCTCACCAAGCAGATCGCGGTCAGCAAGACGCCCGGGGACCTGGGCGACCAGTACAACAGCTATCTCGATTGCGAGGAGGTCGGCGACCTTTCGACGATCAACGGCGACGTCGTCATCAACCGTGGCGGCACGCTGATGAAGCCGAAGCGGTTGCCGTCGAACTTGTTCCAGTTCCGCGAAGGCACCGGTGCCGATCGCTGCGTGATGGATTGCATCGCCAGCCTCCAGAACGGCGCCGACCTGTTGTGGATCGAGACCGAAAAGCCGCACATCGAGCAGATCGCGTCGATGGTCGACCGCATCCGCGCGGTCGTCCCCGACGCCAAGCTGGTCTACAACAATTCGCCCAGCTTCAACTGGACGCTCAACTTCCGCCAGCAGGTCTACGATGCCTGGGCCGGGGAAGGGCGCGACGTGTCGGCCTATGACCGCGCGCGGCTGATGTCGGTGGACTATGACGCGACCGATCTGGGTGCCGAGGCGGACGAGCGGATCCGCACGTTCCAGAAGGACGCCGCGGCGCGTGCCGGCATCTTCCATCATCTCATCACGCTGCCGACCTATCACACCGCGGCGCTGTCGACCGACAATCTGGCGAGGGACTATTTCGGCGAGGCGGGCATGCTCGGCTACGTCAAGGGCGTCCAGCGCAGGGAGATCCGCGAAGGCATCGCGTGCGTGAAGCACCAGAACATGTCCGGGTCCGACATCGGCGACGACCACAAGGACTATTTCGCGGGCGAGGCGGCGCTGAAGGCCGGCGGCGCGCACAATACGATGAACCAGTTCGCGGCATAGCGGACGCACGGTCCCGGCGCGGCGGTCCGCGCCGGGTATCGGGTACGGTCAGGCGCCGGCAGCGCTCAGCCGGTCCAGCTGTTCCTTCGTCAGTTCCAGCTGCATCGCCGGGAGCAGGTCCACCAGTTGCTCGACCCGCGTGGCGCTCGCGATCGGCGCGGTGACACCGGGCTGCGCCATCAGCCACGCGAGCGCTACCTGCGCCAGCGTCGCGCCGGTTTCCGCCGCGACGTCGTCCATCGCCGCCAGCACGGCGGGGCCGTTCCCGTCGAGCAATTCCGTCATCCGGCCGCCGCGCACGCTCTGCCCCAGATCGTCCTTCGACCGGTATTTGCCGGTCAGGAAGCCGGACGCGAGCCCGTAATAGGGCAGCACGCCGATATTCTCGGTAACGCAATAATCCTGCAACTCGCCCTCGAACCTATGGCGGCTGACCAGATTATATTCGGGTTGCAGGACGTGATAGCGGGGCAGGCCGCTGGCCTTGGCGGCGTCCACCGCCGACTTCAGCCGCTCGCCGTGGAAGTTCGACGCGCCGATCACCCGCACCTTGCCCGCGTCGATCAGGCGGGCGAACGCTTCCAGCACCGCATCCTGCGGTACGGCATCGTCGTCCTGATGCGCGTAATAGAGGTCGATCCGGTCGGTACCGAGCCGTTGCAGCGATGCCTCCGCCGCCGCCGCGATCCGCGCGGGCGCCAGCTTTTCGCCGCCCTCGCCGGGGAGCATGCCGACCTTGGTCGCGATCAGCACGTCGTCGCGCCTGCCGCTGACCTTCAGCCATTCGCCGATCATGCGTTCCGATTCGCCGCCTTCGTGGCCCGGCACCCATGCCGAATAGACATCCGCGGTGTCGATCATGGTGCCGCCGCCGGCGACGAACGCATCGAGCACCGCGAAGCTCGCGGCGCGGTCGGCGGTCCAGCCGAAGACGTTGCCGCCGAGCACCAGCGGCGCGATCTGGAGGTCGGTCGAACCGAGGCGGCGCTTGGCGATCATGGCAGGGTGTCCGGATGGTTGGAGGTCACGGCGTCGAGCGCGACGCTGTTGGCATCGAGCATGGCGGCCGCGTCGTTGAGTTGCGCGGCCTCGTCGGCGGTGACCGCGCCCGGTTCGTCGGCGGGTCGCCCGCACGCCGCGAGCAAGAGTGCTGGAAGCAGCGCGCCGATCGCCATGCGGCCCGTGCGGCGCTGCTTCCCGACGGTCACGGTTCGTCAGTCCTTGAGCGAACGGCCGGCCCGCTCCAGCGCGTTGCCGGTCGCGTCGACCGCGCGGTCGGCGGCGGCACCGGCGCGATCGGCACCATTGTCGAGCGCGGCGCCGGCGCGGTCCGCACCGCTGTCGATCCGGTCGCCGGCGCGATCCGCCGCCGAATCGATCCGCGCACCGGCGTTGTCGAGGCTGCGTTCGGCCGACCCGAAGGCGCGGTCGGTCGCGGCGTCGACGTCGCTCACCGCATTGCGGGTGGTCGCCTCGGTATCCGTCGCGATCGCATTGGCCGCGTCCGCCGTTTCGTTCTGGGCGTTCTGGCTGCACGCGGCAAGGCCGATGGCCAGCGGGGCGGCAAGGATCAGCAGGCGCTTCATCGTAATCTCCCTCGATGGTAAAGCCCGACGCCAACGCAGCATCGCGGCTTCGGGTCCGCGTTGACCGCATATAAAGATATCTTTATATGTTGATGCGACATGACCCTCGCCCTCGATATCTTCCGTGCCCTGGCCGACGCGACGCGGCTGCGCATCTTTTCCCTGCTGCGCTCGATGGAGCTGTCGGTGGGCGAGCTGGCGCAGGTGCTGGGGCAGAGCCAGCCGCGCGTCAGCCGGCACGTCAAGATCCTGTGCGACGCGGGGCTGGCGGAACGGCGCAAGGAGGGCAGCTGGGTATTCGTGGCGCTCGGCCGCGCGGCGGCGACCGGGCCGGTCGCGGCGGCGATCGACCGGTGGAACGCGGCGGAGCCCGACCATTGGGCGCTCGCCGACGCGGCCCGGCTGGCCGCGGTGCGCGCCGACCGCGCGGCGAGCGCGGCGCAATGGTTCGAAGGCCATGCCGACGAATGGGATGCGATCCGCTCGCTCCACGTCGCCGAAAGCGAGGTCGAGGCGGCGATGGCCGGCGTGCTCGGCGCGGGGCCGCTCGGCAGCCTGATCGATATCGGCACCGGTACCGGGCGGATGCTCGAGGTGTTCGGGCAGCAGGCGGACAGCGCACTGGGTATCGACCGGTCGTCGGAGATGCTGCGGCTGGCGCGCGCGAAGCTGCACGACCGGGCGAACACCGAATTGCGCCAGGCGGATCTGTACGCGCTGCCGATGGCGGACGGGGCGGCGGACGTCGCGATCCTGCACCATGTGCTGCATTTCGCGCAGCAGCCCGGCGCCGCGATCGCGGAGGCGGCGCGGGTGCTGGGGCCGGGCGGGCGGTTGCTGATCGCGGATTTCGCGCCGCACGATCGCGAGGACCTGCGCAGCCGCGACGCGCATACCCGGCTGGGCTTCGCCGACGAACAGATCGCGGGCTGGTTCGGCAATGCCGGGCTGGCGCTGGCGCGGACGGAGACGCTGGAGGGCGGCGAATTGACGGTGACATTGTGGCTGGGCGTAAGGCCGGGCGCGAGCTTGCGTGAGGTACCTATGAAAAGGGTCGGGGCGGCATGACGATTTCGGTGAACCAGCTCGAAGAGGCGCAGATCGCGCTGAAGGCGCCGCTGTATGCGGACGTCGCGGGCGACCTCGACGTCTCGTTCGAATTCTTTCCGCCGAAGACGGAAAAGATGGAAGAGCAATTGTGGGACGCGGTGCGGACGCTGGAGCCGCTTGCGCCCAGCTTCGTGTCGGTGACCTATGGCGCGGGCGGATCGACGCGCGAGCGCACGCACGCGACCGTGGCGCGGATCCAGCGCGAGACGAGCCTTGCGGCGGCGGCGCACCTGACCTGCGTCGAGGCGACGCGGGCGGAGATCGACCAGGTCGCCGAGGAATATTGGGCGGCGGGCGTGCGCCACATCGTCGCGTTGCGCGGCGATCCGCCCGCCAGCGGCGCGAAGTTCGCCAGCCATCCGGGCGGCTACGAGAATGCGGCGGCGCTGGTCGCCGGGCTGAAGCGCCTGCACCCGTTCGAGATTTCGGTCGCGGCCTATCCCGAATGCCATCCGGATTCGGCGGACATGGCGGCCGACATCGACAATCTGAAGGCGAAGTTCGACGCCGGCGCGACGCGCGCGATCACGCAGTTCTTCCACGAGCCCGAAACCTTCTTCCGCTATCGCGACAAGGTGGCGGCGGCGGGCATCACCGCGGAGATCGTGCCCGGGATCATGCCGGTGACCAACTTCGCGAGCGTGGTGCGGATGAGCGCGATGTGCGGCACCGAGGTGCCGGCGTGGATGGCACGGCTGTTCGACGGGCTGGAGGATCATCCCGCCGCGCGCCAGCTGATCGCCGCGACGCTGGCGGCGGAACTCAGCCGCAAGCTGTACGCGGGCGGGGTCAAGTCGCTGCACTTCTACACGCTGAACAAGGCGGAACTGTCGTTCGCGATCTGTCACCTGCTCGGCGTGCGCAGCAAGCCGGTGGCGAACGCCGCGGCGGCGTGAACGTCGGGCCCCTCCCCTTCAGGGGAGGGGTTGGGGTGGGGGACGCGGGCGCTGGGCTCTGTGAGACACGCCCCACCCCCAACCCCTCCCCTGAAGGGGAGGGGCTTTAAGGAATAGATATGACCATCCGCGACACATTCCTGGCCGAAGCCGCCCAGCGCATCCTCATCACGGACGGCGCGTTCGGGACCGAGATCCAGAACTGGAAGCTGTCCGAGGCGGACTATGCCGGATCGCTGGGCCTCACCCACGACCAGAAGGGCAACAACGACATCCTCGCGCTGACGAAGCCGGAGGTGCCCGAATCGATCCACCGCGCCTATTTCGAGGCGGGCGCGGACATTGCGGAAACCAATACCTTTTCGGCGAACCGGATCAGCCAGGCGGACTACGGCGCCGAACATCTGGTGCGCGACATCAACGTCGAGAGTGCGCGGATGGCGCGACGGCTGGCCGACGAATTCCAGGCGAAGGACGGGCGGCCCCGCTTCGTCGCCGGCGCGATCGGGCCGACCAACAAGACGCTGTCGCTGTCGCCCGACGTCAACGACCCCGGCTATCGCGAGATCGACTTCGATCACCTGAAGGACGTGTACCGCGAACAGATCGACGCGCTGGTCGAGGGCGGCGCGGACTTCATCCTGATCGAGACGGTGTTCGACACGCTGAACGCGAAGGCGGGGATCATGGCGACGCTCGACGCGGCCGATGCCCTCGGCCGCGACCTGCCGCTGATGCTGTCGATGACGCTGACCGATCTGTCGGGGCGCAACCTGTCGGGGCATACGGTCGAGGCGTTCTGGCATGCGGTGCGGCATGCGAAGCCGGTGACGATCGGGCTCAACTGCTCGTTCGGCGCGGAGCAGTTGCGCCCGCATGTGAAGACGCTGAGCGATATCTGCGATACGCTCATCATGGTCTATCCCAACGCCGGACTGCCCAACGAGCTGGGCGCCTACGACGAGGCGCCGGAGACGACCGCGGGCCTCGTCGGCGAATGGGCGCAGGCGGGGCAGGTCAACGTGCTCGGCGGCTGCTGCGGATCGACGCCGGCGCATATCGCGGCGATCGCCGACATGGCGCGCGGCGTCGCGCCGCGGCAGGTGCCGGTGCCGCCGGTGCGGACGCGGCTCGCCGGGCTGGAGCCGTTCACGATGGCGGCCTAGCGCGGTCCTGCTCCTCCCCGGAACGGGGAGGGGGACCAGCGAAGCTGGTGGAGGGGGTTCTCCGCAAACGATATCTCTGGTGGAGAGCCCCCTCCACCCCTCGGCTCTCGCCGAGCGGTCCCCCTCCCCGTGCCGGGGAGGATCTGAAAGAAGATCATGACCACCAATTCCTCCGCCCAGTTCGTCAACATCGGCGAGCGCACCAACGTTACCGGATCGGCGGCGTTCAAGAAGATGATCATGGCCGGCGACTATACCCGCGCGGTCGAGGTCGCGCGCAGCCAGGTCGAGAATGGTGCGCAGGTGGTCGACGTCAACATGGACGAAGGGCTGCTCGACGCCGAATTCGCGATGACGACCTTCCTCAAGCTGATCGCCGCCGAGCCCGATATCGCGCGCGTGCCGATCATGATCGACAGTTCGAAGTGGAGCGTGATCGAAGCCGGGCTGAAGTGCGTCAGCGGCAAGCCGATCGTCAATTCGATCAGCATGAAGGAGGGCGAGGCCGCCTTTCTGTTCCATGCCCGCAAGTGCATGGCCTATGGCGCCGCCGTCGTCGTGATGGCGTTCGACGAGGTCGGCCAGGCCGACACGCAGGAGCGCAAGGTCGAGATCTGCGCGCGCGCCTACGACCTCCTCATGGGGATCGGCTTTCCGCCCGAGGACATCATCTTCGATCCCAACGTGTTCGCGGTCGCGACGGGGATCGAGGAGCACAACAATTACGGCGTCGATTTCATCGAGGCGTGCAAGGCGATCAAGGCGCGCTGTCCCCACGTCCATATCTCGGGCGGCCTGTCCAACCTGTCGTTCAGCTTCCGCGGCAACGAGCCGGTGCGCCGTGCGATGCATTCGGTATTCCTGTATCACGCCATCCCGGCGGGGATGGACATGGCCATCGTCAACGCGGGGCAGCTCGACGTCTACGACACGATCGATCCCGAGTTGCGTACCGCGTGCGAGGACGTCGTGCTCAACCGCGATCCCGAGGCGGGCGACCGGCTGGTCGCGCTTGCGGAGAAGTATCGTGGCACCGATGCGGTCGCCGAGAAGCAGGCGGCGGAATGGCGCAGCCTGCCGGTCACCAAGCGGCTGGAATATGCGCTGGTGAAGGGCATCGACGCGCATGTGGTCGACGATACCGAGGAATGCCGCCAGCAGTTCGCGCGTCCGATCGAGGTGATCGAGGGGCCGCTGATGGACGGCATGAACGTCGTCGGCGACCTGTTCGGCAGCGGCAAGATGTTCCTGCCGCAGGTGGTGAAGAGCGCCCGCGTGATGAAGAAGGCAGTCGCGCACCTGCTGCCCTTCATCGAGGCGGCGAAGGAGCCCGGCGCCAAGGGCAAGGGCAAGATCGTGATGGCGACCGTCAAGGGCGACGTGCACGACATCGGCAAGAACATCGTCGGCGTCGTGCTCCAGTGCAACGGCTTCGACGTCGTCGATCTCGGCGTCATGGTGCCCTGGTCGAAGATCATCGCGGCGGCGAACGAGAACGACGCCGACATGATCGGCCTGTCGGGCCTCATCACCCCCAGCCTCGACGAGATGGTGACCGTGGCGGAGGAGATGAAGCGGGCGGGCATGACGATGCCGCTGCTGATCGGCGGCGCGACGACGTCGAAGGTGCATACCGCGCTGCGCATCTCGCCCGCCTATGACGGGCCGATCGTCCACGTCCTCGACGCCAGCCGCGCGGTGGGCGTCGCGACGACGCTGGTCAGCGACACCCAGCGCGACGCCTATGTGCTGGGCGTCGCCGAGGAATATGAGAAGGTGCGGGTGGCGCGCGCGGGCAAGGGGCAGAACGACCTGCTGCCACTCGCCGAGGCGCGGCGGCGCGGCTTCGTCGCCGACATGGCGCTGAAGGCGCCGCCGGTGGCGAAACCGGGCGTGCACGTGTTCGACGACTGGGACCTTGCCGACCTGCGCCGCTACATCGACTGGACGCCGTTCTTCCGCGCGTGGGAACTCGCCGGCAATTTCCCCGCGATCCTGACCGACGCGGTCGTCGGCGAAAGCGCGAGCGGATTGTATGCCGATGCGCAGGCGATGCTGGACCGGATCGTCGCCGAAAAGTGGCTGACCGCGCGCGGCGTCGCCGGCCTGTGGGCCTGTCACCGCCACGACGACGACGTGTGGGTCTACACCCGCCACGCCGAATCCCATCGCAGCCCGGACGGCGCGAGCATTCCGGAGGGGTTCCATATCCCCAACCTCGACCGGACGCAGGACGCGACGGTGCGGCTGCCCTTCCTGCGCCAGCAGATCGCGAAGCGCGAAGGCCGCGCCAACATGAGCCTGGCCGACTTCATCGATCCGGCGGGCGACTGGATGGGCGGCTTCGCGGTCGGCATCCACGGTATCGAGCCGCATCTGGCGCGCTACAAGGCGGACAACGACGATTACAACGACATCCTGCTGAAGGCGCTGGCGGACCGGCTGGCGGAGGCGTTCGCCGAGGCGCTGCACGCGCACGTCCGCACCGACCTGTGGGGCTATGCGCCGGGCGAGCAATTGACCAACGAGGCGCTGGTGCGCGAGCAATATCGCGGCATCCGCCCGGCGCCGGGCTATCCGGCGTGCCCCGAACATTCGCTGAAGCGGACGCTGTTCGACATGCTCGATGCCGAGGCGAACGTCGGGCTGGAACTGACCGAGAGCTTCGCGATGCTGCCGACCGCGGCGGTCAGCGGCTTCTATTTCGGCCACGCGCAGGCGGAATATTTCGGCGTCGCGCGGATCGGCCAGGATCAGGTCGCGGATTATGCGACGCGGCGCGGCGTCGACCCGAAGCAGGCCGAACGCTGGCTGCGGCCGAACCTCGACTAACTCCCCCCGTCATTGCGAGCGTAGCGAAGCAATCCAGGACGTCCTCGTCCGGCGCTGGATTGCTTCGCTACGCTCGCAATGACGAGAAACGCGGTGGAGCAGCGATCGCAGACATCAGAACCCCCGCTTGCGCAGCCCCGGATCGCGCTTCAGCATCGGCGCGACGACCGGGATCGTCAGCATCGTGCTCGCCACCGCCATGAGCAGCAGCGCGGTGAAGGTCTCGTTGGTGATGATCGTCTTGTCGAGCAGGATGTTGGCGAAGATAATCATGATGAGCGCCTTGGTCTGGAGCAGCCATCCGATCGCACTGGCATCGCCCTTCGGCCATTTCAGGATGCGCCCGGCCAGATGGATGCCGGCGAGCTTGCCGCCCAGCGACGCGGCGAGCAGCAGTGCCGCGACGGCGAACACCGCCGCGCCGCCGACCCCCCATTGCGTCTTGAGCCCCGTCGACAGGAAATAGACCGGCATCACCGCGAGCAGGATGGTCTGGCGGAACCGGTCCATCCGCTCCTCGCCGAACCAGCGCGCGTCGAGCACCGCGCCCGCCAGGAACGCGCCGACCATGAAGTGAAGCCCCGCCCAGTCGGCGGCAAAGCCGCACAGCGCCAGCCAGATCAGGCCGACGTACCAGCGGTCGTTCTCTCCGATCGCGCGGAGCAGGCGGCGGATCGCCCAGGTTGCGACCGCGAACCCGACGAGGAATCCGGCCTGGCGCCCGACGCGTTCCCAGTCGAGCAGGATCAGCGCGAGCACGCCCCAGATCGCGATGTCGTCGAGACTGGCGTAGCGCAACACGCGCTGACCGAGGGGGCTGCGCAGGACGTCGAGCTTTTCCATCAGCAGGACGAGGATCGGCAGGGCGGTGACCGCGCACGCCATGCCGATCCCCAGCACCACCTGCCAGTCGGCGCCGCCCGACCCGCGCCAGCCGGGATAGCGGAGCATCAGCAGCGCCGCGAGGCTGCCCGCGACCAGCGGCACGCCGAGCGCGAGCCCTGCGGTGATCCCCGTCTCGCGCCGCCGCTTCCACGCCTCGCCGACGTCGAGTTCCAGCCCGGCGACCCATACGAACAGCATGACCGACCACCAGGCGATGCCGTTCAGCGCGCCGAGCGTCGGCGCCGCGAAGACGAAGGCGTAATAATCGGGGAAGAGCGCGCCGAGCACGCCCGGCCCGAGCAGGATGCCGCCGACGATCTGCACCACCACCAGCGGCGCCCAATAGTCGGTGCGCCCCAGCCGCCAGACCAGCCATGGCAGCGTGAAGATGATGAGGATCGCCAGCAGGAACACCTCCGTCGGTGACATGGCATGCATCGCGATCCGCTCCCCCCATGGCGGCCCCCCGGCCGCCCGTTCGCGCGCTGTGTGCCGGACGCAGCGGCGAGACGCAATCGACCCCCGTGCGCGTCCCGTCATGGGACGGTGCGAACACGAGCCGGACCGTCGGGCGGCGCAGGCGTCGCATTAACCCCGAATCCGGCTGGTCAGCACGGCGGGCGGGCGCGCAGGACGGGGCATGACCCGCACCCTCGTCACGCTCGCGCTCGCGCTGCTCGCCTCTTCCGCCCCGGCCACCGCCGGGCCCGACGCCCCGTTCACGATCCTCGAGACGGGGCAGCGCTTCGCCGATCTGCAGGCGGCGGTGTCGTCGGTCGGCATGGGTAGGGCGACGATCCTGATCGCGCCCGGCCTATACCGGCAGTGTGCGGTGCAGCAGGGCGGGCGGATCACGTTCCGCGCGGCGCAGCCGGGCACCGCGATCTTCGAGGGGCGGGCGTGCGAGGGCAAGGCGGCGCTGGTGCTGCGCGGGCAGGGGTCGGTGGTCGATGGCCTCGTCTTTCGTGGCTATCGCGTCGCGGACGGCAACGGAGCGGGGATCCGCACCGAGATGGGCGACCTCACCGTCACCAACACGATGTTCCGCGACAGCCAGGAAGGGATCCTGGGGGGCGAGCCGCGCGGCCAACGGATCGTGATCGACCGGTCGACCTTTTCGGGGCTGGGACAATGCGACGAGACGCCCGATTGCAGCCACGCCATCTACCTCGCCAACACCGGCAGCGTCTCGATCACGCATTCGCGCTTCGAGCGCGGCACCGGCGGCCATTACGTCAAGCTGCGCGTGCCGCAGGTCGCGATCACCGACAACAGCTTCGACGATACCGCGGGCCGCAGGACCAACTACATGATCGACCTGCCCGAGGGCGCGCGCGGGACGATCGCGCGCAACACCTTCGTGCAGGGCCACGGCAAGGAGAATCACAGCGCGCTGATCGTGGTCGCGGCGGAAGCGCGGACCTATCCGTCCGCCGGGCTGCGCATTGCGGACAACGACGCGCGGCTGGCGCCGGGTGCGCCCGCCAATCCGGCGTTCGTCGCCGATCTCAGCCACGATCGCCTCGCGATCGGTGCGAACCGCATCGTGGGGATGCGGATGTTCGAGACGCGCTGACGAGCGCCGCGGCACGCGGTCAGCGGCGGCGGCGGTCGATCCACGGGTAGCCCGGGCTGGCCGCGAAACTGACGGGCAGCGTACGGATCGACAGCACCACGGCGATAGCCACCAGCATCCCCCGCCCGTCCTGTCCGGTTGGGCTGCGCCACGCCACGGCGAACGAGAGGGTCGTCATCGCCGCCGGCCGGAACAGCGTGCCGAAGAGCCTCGCGACGATCGCGTTGTGCCGTCAAATGCGCCGCCCGGCGCCCGCCGTGAAGTAGTCGCGTCCCGACAGCGCGCCCGGATGCGCGATCTCCGCCGGCAGCGCGGCGACGGGTGTCGCTACCGCACGCAAGTGTCGCCAGCGCCGGGATTGAGGTCGAGGCAGCGTCCGTCGAGCCCGTGGACCGGCAGTCCGATCGTCGCCGCGAGCGTAGGCGCGATGTCGACGGTTTCGACCGACAGCGGCTGTTCGAAGCCCGCCATCCCCTTGCGCCAGAACAGGATGGGCACGCGGCGGTCATAATCCCACGGGCTGCCGTGCGTCTCGACATAGCCCGCCGCCGGCGTCTCGATCGTGGTCACGCGCGGCTTCAGCAGTACCAGCAGGTCGCCCGACACGGCGGGGTCGAACGACGCGCGCGCGCGCTCCAGCAGCGTCCACGTCTCGGGCGGGGTGGTCGCCATCGGTTGCGCCGCGATCTGCGCCCGGGTGAAGGCGGCGGCGACCTGCGGCTGTGCGGCGAAGCGCGTCTGCGCCGCCGCGAGCACGCGGGCGCGATCCGCGGGCGAGAGGCCGCGGGCGAGGTAGACGTCGCCTTCCGCCCCGAGCAGCACCGGCCCCTTGAGGCCCAGCGCGGCCGCGACCGCGGCATCCACCGCCTTGATCGACGCGTCGGCAGAGACGTGGCTTTCCATCGGCATCGCATGCTGTTGCTGGCGTTCGGTCATGTCGTGCGCGCCATGGTCCGCGGTCAGGACCACTTCGTAATCGAGGCCCCAGCCGTCGAGCGTGTCGAAGAAGCTGCCGAGCGTGCGGTCGAGCTGGTCCATCTGGATGCACATCTCGGTCCCCTGCGTCCCGAGCGAATGGCCGATATAGTCGGTCGCCGACGCGCCGATATCGATGATGTCGGTGTCGCGCCCCCGCCCGAGCTTCATGTCCTGGATCAGGCCGGCGGCAATCGCGAACACGGCGGCGTCGCTCGGCGGCGACGCGCGGAACGCCTTCAGGTCGCCCGCCGCCCGCGCGAACCGGCCTTGGCCGTAGACGGTGCCCGCGACGGTGATCGGCCGGTCGAGCGCGCGGCAGAAGTCGGGCAGCGGCAGCGGCGCCTGCGCGCGGGCGACGAGCGCGGCGACCGCGTCGCGGCCACGCTGGACGGCACGGGGCACCGCGCGGCCGGCATAGCTGGCATAGGTCTTGCCGTCCCACCACCACAGTTCGTCGACCTTGTGGCCGCCCATCATCACCGCCGCGCGGTCCTTGCCCGCGACCGAGACGACGCGCGTCGCGGGGCGGGCATTCTTCATCATCTCGCCCAGCGTCGGCACCTTCAGGTGGCGATCGCTGACCGTGTAGCTGGTGTGATCGCTGCCGGGGACGGTTTCGTCCTCGGCGCAATAGACCGTCTTGTCGGCGCGCGCGACCGACTGGTCGATCCAGTTGTTCGCGACGATGCCGGTGTGCGCGGGGCGCATGCCGGTGAGGATCGTCGAATGGCCCGGACACGTCTCGGTCGCGGCATGGCTCTGATAGCCCGAGGGAAACACCGCGCCGGTCAGCAGCCGCGCGAAGCCGCCGGTGAAGTGGTTGCGATATTGCTGGAACAGGTCGGCGGAAAACTGGTCGACGGAGATTGCGACGATGAGCCGCGGCGGCGCGGTGCGGGTCGGCGCGGGCGCCGGTGCCGGGATCGCCGGGGCAGGCGCCTGCTGCGCGGATGCGGCGGTGGCGCCGAGGGCGGCGGAGGCGAGCAGGGCGATGGCGATCAGCGACTTCATCTGGGGCTCTCGTGTTACGGTGCGGGCGCCGCTATGGCGGTGGGCGATGGATCGAGCAAGAATGACCCGGCCGGGATGGCCCGCCGCGCTGATACGCATGCTGGGTTGCGTGATGATGACGCTTCTTGCGATGTCGGCGCTCCCGGCCGGTGCCGATCTTGCGCCCGCGAACGGACCGCCGCACCTCGCGATGCGGCTGGTTGCGGACAGCGCCGCGCCGCGTGCGGGCCAGGCGGTGACCATCGCGCTCGACACCCGGCCAGAGGCGGGGTGGCACGGCTATTGGCGCAATCCCGGCGATGCGGGCTTCGCGCCGTCGCTCGCCTGGACCCTGCCCGCCGGGATGCGTGCCGACGAAGCGCTGCAATGGCCGGTGCCGACGACGCTGCTGATCGCCGGTCTGATGAACTATGTCTACGAGGCGCCCTATGCGCCGCTCGCGACGCTGCACGTACCGGCCGGCGTCGCGGCGGGGACGCGCCTGCCGGTCCGCCTCGCGATCAACTATCTGGTCTGCACCAACGCGATCTGCGTGCCGGAAGCGCAGGAGCTGACCCTCGACCTGACCGTCGGCGACGGTGCGCCGGCGCAGGCGGCCCGCTTCGACCGCTGGCGCGCCGCGATCCCCAAGCCGCTCGATGCCGCCGGGACCTATCAGGTGAAGGACGGCAGGCTGGTGCTGGCGGTGCCGCTGCCCGCGGCGGCGCGCGTGACGGACGCGGCGTTCTTCCCGTTCGGGCCGGACATGACGCGCTATGCCGCGCCACAGACCGTCAGCCGCGACGGCGACCGGCTGCTGATCGTCACCGAGGGCGCGCCCAAGGGACGGATCGAGGGCGTGTTGCGGATCGGCCGCGACCTGGGGCTCAGCGTCCACGCCGATCCGGGGACGGTCGCGCTGCCGACCGATCGCAGCGGCTGGTCCGCGGCGCTGCTGGCGTTCGCAGGCGCGGTGCTGGGCGGGTTGATCCTCAACGTGATGCCCTGCGTCTTCCCGATCCTCAGCCTGAAGGCGCTGCACCTCGCGCGCGGCGGCGAGGACGAACGCGCGGCGCGGATCGATGCGCTGGGCTATATGCTCGGCGCGGTGCTGATGTGCGTGGCGCTGGGCGGGCTGATCCTGGGCCTGCGCGCGGGCGGGTCGGCGGTGGGCTGGGCGTTCCAGTTGCAGGATCCGCGGATCGTGGTGCTGCTGATCGCGCTGACCTTCGCGATCACGCTCAACCTCGCCGGCCGGTTCGAAATGCCGGTGCCGCAGTTCGCCAGCCACGGCGGTGCGGCGGGATCGCTTGCGACCGGCGCGCTGGCGGCGTTCGTCGCGACGCCGTGCAGCGGGCCGTTCATGGGCGCGGCGCTGGGCGCGGCGCTGGTCCTGCCGTGGCCGGCGGCGCTCGCGGTGTTCGCCGGCCTCGGCCTCGGGCTCGCGCTGCCGTTCCTGGCGATCGGCTTCGTCCCCGCGCTGCGCCGGCGATTGCCGCGGCCGGGCCTGTGGATGGAGCGGTTCCGCCGCGTGCTGGCAGTGCCGATGGCGCTGACGGTGGCGGCGCTGCTGTGGCTCGCCTGGCGACAGGCGGGCACCGCCGGGCTGCTCGCCGGCGTCGCGACGATCGTCGCGATGGCGGTGCTGCTGGGCGTCGGTGGCAAGCGGCAGAAGCGGGGGCAGGGGTTCGGCTGGGCGATCGCGCTGGGTGCGCTGGTCGTGCCCGCCGCACTCGCCGCGGCCCTGACGGGCGGCGCGGCGCGACCGGCGAAGGTCGGTGGCGACGCCTTCAGCGAGGCGCGGCTCGCCGCCCTGCGCAGGGAGGGGCGGCCGGTGTTCGCCTATTTCACCGCCGACTGGTGCCTGTCGTGCAAGGTCAACGAAGCTTCGTCGATCGACACCGCCGGAACCCGCGCGGCGTTCGCGCGCAACAAGGTGGCGGTGCTGGTCGGCGACTGGACCGACGGCGATCCGGCGCTGGGCCGCTTCATCCAGTCGCACAACCGCGCCGGCGTGCCGCTGTACCTCTATTACGCGCCGGGTGCCGCCGAACCGCGCGTGCTGCCGCAGGTGCTGACCCCGGGGATGCTCGCCGCGCTGCATTGATCCGCACGCTATCTGCGGGGCCCTGCGCGAAAAAGTCTCGCCGGGGCTATTGTGCAGCGCAGCTATTCCCCGCAGCATGGAACCTGGATCACGGGGAGGCTTTACCGTTCCGATGGGGCAACGACCGGCGTTCGACGAGATCATGGGCATGACGGGCGAGGCGCAGCCGCGTGCCCAGCTGGCCGCGCTGGGCCGATGGCTCGACGAGACGCCCGGCGCGGACCTGCGCCGACGGCAGGAGGCGGCGGAAACGACCTTCCGCCAGCTCGGCATCACCTTCGCCGTCTATGGCGACACCGACACGCGCGAACGGATCATCCCGTTCGACATCGTGCCGCGCGTGTTCCTCGCCGACGAATGGGCGCGGCTGTCGGAAGGGCTGGTCCAGCGGGTCGAGGCGATCAACGCGTTCCTCGACGACATCTACGGCGAACGCCGCATCCTGAAGGAAGGCGTGCTGCCCGAGGATTTGATCCTCGGCAATCCGCAATTCCGTCCCGAAATCGCGGGCATGCGCCCGCCGCACGGCATCTGGGCGCATATCTGTGGCATCGACCTCGTCCGGACGGGTCCGGACGAATTCTTCGTGCTCGAGGACAATGCCCGCACGCCGTCGGGCGTCAGCTACATGCTGGAAAACCGCGAGGCGATGGTCCGGCTGTGCCCCGAATTGTTCCGCGAGTTCCGCGTCGAGCCGGTCGACAGCTATCCCGACCGGCTGCTCGAGACGATGAAGTCGGTCGCGCCGCGCGGTTCGGCGTCGCCGCCGACCTGCGTCGTGCTGACGCCGGGGCATTTCAACTCGGCCTATTACGAGCACAGCTTCCTCGCCGATTCGATGGGGATCGAACTGGTCGAGGCCGCCGATCTCGTCGTCGACGACGATCAGGTGTGGATGCGCACGATCGCCGGCCGCGTCCGGGTCGACGTGATCTATCGCCGGATCGACGACGATTATCTCGATCCGCTGGTGTTCCGCCCCGATTCGATGCTGGGCGTGCCGGGGTTGATCGCCGCCTATGCCGCCGGCAACGTCGCGATCATCAACGCGCCCGGCAACGGCATCGCCGACGACAAGGCGATCTATAGCTATATGCCGGAAATCGTCCGCTTCTATTCGGGCGGCGAGGCCAAGCTGCCCAACGTCGAGACGTGGCGCTGCCGCGAACCGCAGGCGCTGCGCTACGTCCTCGATCACCTGGCCGAGCTGGTGGTGAAACTGGTCGACGGCTCGGGCGGTTACGGCATGCTGGTCGGCCCGACCGCGAGTGCGCGCGAGATCGAGGATTTCCGCCAGGCGCTGATCGCCGAACCGCATCGCTATATCGCGCAGCCGACGCTGGCGCTGTCGACCGTGCCGACGCTGGCCGACACCGGCCTCAGCCCGCGCCACGTCGATTTCCGCCCCTTCGTCCTGACGGGATCGAAGGGGGTACAGGTGGTGCCCGGCGGCCTGACCCGCGTCGCGCTGAAGGAAGGATCGCTGGTCGTCAATTCGAGCCAGGGCGGGGGCACGAAGGACAGTTTCGTGCTGATGCCGGACGCCGGGGGGCGCACGCAGTCGCAGACGATGGGCGGCATGACCCAGTCGCAGGGGTTCGGATCGTGAGCGGCGTCCCATTCCTCCCCGGGACGGGGAGGGGGACCAGCGCCGCCGGTGGAGGGGGGCTTCCACGCAGCACGTTGCGCGTGGGAAGCCCCCTCCACCACGCGGCTGCGCGTCGCGCTTCCCCTCCCCGTGCCGGGGAGGAGCGACCATGATGCTGTCCCGCACCGCCTCGTCGCTCTATTGGCTTGGCCGCTACATCGAACGCGCCGATTTCTTCGCCCGGCTGATCGAGGCGACGGTCCGCTTCGACGTGATGTCGTCGCGCCCCGCGGGTGAGGTGGCGTGGTCGTCGGCGCTGGCGGTGACCGATACCGAGGCGGACTTCGCGACGAGCGGCGGTGCGCTGACGCAAACCGACGTGGTGCGATTCCTGACGGTGGACACCAGCCATCCCGGATCGCTCATCCGCTGCCTCGACCGGGCGCGCAACAACGCCAAGGCGGTCCGCACCGCCCTCAGCCGCGAGGCGTGGACGGCGATCAACCGGTCGTGGCTGGTGTTCGAGAACCGCGACCAGATCGGCGATACGCAGGCGACGCTGCGCCTCGTCGAGTCGGTCAAGAACGAGACGCGCGGGTTCGAGGGCGCGGTGCACCAGATGCTGCGCAACCAGTCGCACTGGTTCATCCGGCTGGGGCAGGCGGTGGAACGCGCCGACAACACCGCGCGGCTGCTCGACGTGAAATATCACATCCTGCTGCCCGAGGGCGAGGTGGTCGGCGGCGTGGTCGATCGCGACCAATGGACGACGATCCTGCAGGTCGTCTCCGCGGTGACCGCCTATCGCTGGCTCTATTCGGACGGGCTGACCCCGGCGAACGTCATCGACCTGCTGATCGCCAGCCGCGAACTGCCGCGCAGCCTGGTCGCGTCGGCCGAGATCACGGTCGACATCCTCGGCCTGCTCGCCGAGCGCACCGGCAGCCATGGCGAGGCGGACCGGATGGCGCGGATGCGCGCGTCGCGGCTGGTCAAGACCCGCTCGGGCGAGGTGATCGCCAGCGGCCTGCACCAGTATCTGCAAGCCTTCATCCGCGAAAACGGCCAGCTGCACGAGGCGATCGGCCGCCAGTTCCGGTTCGGCTGATGCGCCGGTTACTTTCATGAGACTCTCGATCGACCATCGCACCGTCTATCGCTTCAGCGAGCCGCAGAGCCGGCTGGTGCAGATGTTGCGCATGACCCCGGAAAACAGCCACGACCAGACCGTGGCGCGCTGGCGGATCGACGTCGATTGCGACGCGATCATGCGGCGCGGCCGCGACGGTTTCGGCAATGCGATCACGATGCTCTATTGCGAGGGACCCGTCGCGCATATCGAGATCGCGGTGCGCGGCGAGGTGCTGACCAGCCATTCCGATGGCGTCGTCCGCGGCGTCGCCGAGGTGCTGCCCCCCGCACTGTTCCTGCGCGAAACCGATGCGACGCCGCGCGATGCCGCGATCGCCGCGTTCGCCGCCGAGGCGACGGACGGTGCGGACGGGCGGATCGGCCGGTTGCACCGGCTGAACCGCGCGTTCAACCAGCGCTTCGCGCTCGACCGGGCGCGGCCGCAGCCGGGCCTTTCCGCCAGCGAGGCGTTCCGCCGGACGGCGGCGACGTCGCGCGACCTGGCGCAGATGTTCGTCGTCGCGGCCCGATCGCTCGGCATCCCGTCGCGTTACGTATCGGGGTACAGCATCGTCGAAGGGTCGCTGCGGCCGACCCCGCACGGCTGGGCGGAGGCGCACGTCGCCGAACTGGGCTGGGTCGGGTTCGATCCCTGCACCGGCCGTTCGCCGCAGGAAGAGAGCGTACGTGTGTCCGCGGCGCTCGACGCGTCGGGGGCGGCACCGGTCGCCGGATCGCGGCTGGGCGAGGGCGACGAGGAGATGGACGTCGCGGTGAAGGTGTCCGCCGCGCAATAGCGGCGCTGCGACGCGGTTAACCCGATCATAAGCCGGCGCGTCTAGTCGGGACGGCGTGGGGCGTTTGCGAATCTCGACGATCGGCCAGATGGTTCTGGGCCTTTCCCTGCTGGGCGCGTCTTCTTGCGTGCCGCAGCGGGGCGGGGGCGCGCGTGTCGCGCAGGCGGTTCCGCCGCCGGCGCCGCGCCAGTTGCTGCGCGAACTGGCACTCGACGTGCCGCGCGACCTGCCCGGGCTCGAGGGGATGCCCGCGACGTTGCGCGCATCGGTCGCCGATGCCGCCCCGACCGGCTATCCCGCAGCCGCGCCGCCGTTCGTCGCGCAGGCACAGACCGACATCGACGCCGCGCGCGCGACCGACTGCCTGACCGCCGCGGTCTATTACGAGGCGCGCTCCGAAGCGACCGAGGGTCAGCGCGCTGTCGCGCAGGTCGTGCTCAACCGCGTCCGCGACCGGGCCTTCCCGCACAGCGTCTGCGGCGTCGTCTATCAGGGATCGAACCGGCGCACCGGATGCCAGTTCTCGTTCACCTGCGACGGATCGATGCTGCGGCGCCGCGACCCCTATGCGTGGGCGCGCGCGCGTTCGGTGGCGGAGGCGGCGCTGGCCGGAGAGGTCTATGCGCCCGTCGGCGGTGCGACCTTCTACCACACCAGCGCCATCCTGCCGTGGTGGGCGTCCAGCCTCACGCGGATCGGATCGGTCGGCGCGCACATCTTCTATCGCTGGCGCGGCGCCATGGACGGCGCGCTGAGCTTCCGCGCCGCCTATGCCGGGGTCGAACCGGGCGTCGGCGGGTCCGCCGGCACGGGGCAGGGAATGGTCGCCTATCGCGACGAGATGGCCGACGGCGGTGTGACGGTGCACCGCGGCACGACGGCGGTCGTCGCCGAAGCGGCGCCGGCAGTGGCCGTCGTGCGTGGACCGCGCACGACGCTGTTCGCGGGCGTCCGGGTCCATCTCGGCACCGAAGCGCCGCAGCGGGTCGTGGTCGACGGCGCGACGATCGGCGAGGAATCGGACCCGATCTGATCCGTCAGGCGGGGGTCAGCGTCGCGGCCGGGGTGACGACGGCATTCGCCTCGTCGTCGTCCATCAGCCGCCAGCCGTTCGGCCCGAGCACCTCGAGCGGGCGATAGCGCGTCTTGTAGGCCATCCGTGCCGACCCCTTCACCCAATAGCCGAGATAGACATAGGGAAGCCCCGCGTCGCGGGCGCGGGCGATATGGTCCATGATGATGAAATTGCCGAGCCCCGGGCGCGCCTGCCCGGCGGGCTCGTCGTCGTCGGGGGCGAAGAAGCTGTAGATCATCGACAGCCCGTCCGCCTGCCGGTCGGTGAGGCAGGCGCCGATCAGCCGGCCGCGCACGCCGCCGACCGATGGCGTGCGATATTCGATGATGACCGAATTGACCGGCGAATGCTCGACCATGTCGGCATAATCGTCCTCGTCCATGCCGGCCATGCCGCCGCCGGGATGGCGCGCCGCCAGATAGCGGCGCAGCAGCTGGAACTGTTCGTCGGTCGCCCAGGGCCGGCACGCCGACACCTCGATATCGTCGTTCCGGCGCAGCAGCTTGCGCTGGGTGCCGTTGGGTACGAAATCGTCGGTGACGACGCGCACCGACACGCAGGCGGTGCAGCCCGCGCAGGACGGGCGATAGGCGACCCCCTGCGACCGGCGGAAGCCGATTCGTCCGAGCGCGTCGTTCAGCTCGGTCGCGTGCGGCCCGCTCAGCTCGGTGAACACCTTCCGTTCCTGCCGACCCGGCAGATAAGGGCAGGGTGCGGGGGTCGTGACGAAGAAGCGCGGAAAACGAAAAGGCGCGGTCACCGCGGTAATCCCCCTGAACATGCGATCCGCGACGCGGTGCCGATCCCATATGGATGGATGGGCCGGCCATGAACAGCGACTTTCCGGTCATAAAAGGTTAACCCGGATGCGCGATGCTTACCCACTTCGATAGGTGCTCGATTTCGGGACACTGTTTCGTTATGGGAACTATCTCCGGACGCGAACGTTTCGCGAATCCAGCCAGTCAGGAGTTTTTCATGTCCAAGAAGTTCGCAGGCACCCTCGCCGCGTTTGCAATGACCGTTGCCCCCGTGGCAGCAACGCCGGCTTTCGCAGCGCCTGCCAACCCGGCCGCATCGCTGTCGGTCGCCAAGTCGGTTCGCGCGAGCGCGCCGTCGGCCAAGAAGAACGGCCTTGCCGGTGGCGGTCTGCTTGCAGCGCTCATCGTTGCCGGTGTCGTCGCGATCGGCGTCGTCGCCGTCGTGCAGGACGACAAGTCCGACAGCAACTGATCTGTCGTAGAATTACGGGAAGGGGCCGCGCGCGAGCGTGGCCCCTTTTTCGTGTCTGTCGCCGACCGGCCCATGACTTTGGCCACCGGCGACGATCGGGGCTGTGTCAGGCCTGTTCGACCATGCTCGTTTCGTAGCCGCCGTCACGCAACGCCTGGATCAGGCGGTTGAGGTGATCGCGATCGCGCGCCTCGCATTCGATGTCCGTGACCAGCCCCTTCGCCGGCAGCGAGGTGAAGATGCGCTGGTGGTAGATTTCGATGATGTTGACCCGTTGCGCGTCGAAGATGCGCGCGACGTTGAACAGGGCGCCGGGCTGGTCGCGCAGCCGCACGCGCAGCCGCGCCAGCCGACCCGAGCGGGCAAGGTCGCGCAGCAGCACGTTGGCGAGCAGCCGCGTGTCGATGTTGCCGCCGCACAGGATGATGCCGACCGTGCGCCCCTTGAAGCGTTCGGGATAGGCCATCAGTGCGGCGAGGCCCGCCGCGCCTGCGCCCTCCACCACGGTCTTCTCGATCTGGAGCAGCAGGCTGACCGATTCCTCGAGGTTGCGTTCGCCGACCAGCACGATGTCGTCGACCAGCTGCGCGACCATTCCGCTGGTGATCGCGCCCGGCTCCTTGACCGCGATCCCTTCCGCCAGCGTATCGCCCGCGCACGGCATGGTGGTGCCGCGGATGCGGTTGTACATGGAGGGGAACAGTTCCGCCTCGACGCCGATGATCTCGATCGGGTGGTCCGCGGCGCGCGCGACGACCGCAGTGCCGGAGATCAGGCCGCCGCCGCCGATCGGCACCAGCAGCGTGTCGATGCCGGGGACGTCCTCCAGCATTTCGACCGCGACCGTGCCCTGGCCGGCGATGACGCGCGGGTCGTCGAACGGGTGGACGAAGGTATAGCCGCATTCCGCCTCGAGCACGCGGGCATGGGCATAGGCGGCGTCGAACGTCTCGCCCTCGAGCACGACCTTGGCGCGATGCCCCTCGGTCTGCGTCACCTTCACCGTCGGCGTGTTGCGCGGCATCACGATCGTCGCGGGGATGCCGAGCCGGTTGGCGTGATAGGCGAGGCCCTGCGCATGGTTGCCCGCCGACGCCGCGATCACGCCCTTGGCGCGCGCCTCGGGCGACAGCTGGAGCAAGGTGTTGAGCGCGCCGCGTTCCTTGTAGGCGGCGGTGAACTGAAGGTTCTCGAACTTCAGGTAGACGGTCGCCCCGGTCATCTCGCTCAGCGTGCGGCTGATGAGCGTCGGCGTGCGGACGATCGCGTCGCGGATGCGCGCATGGGCGGCGCGGACGTCGTCGATCGAGACGGGCAGGGGGGCGGCGGAGGCGGGTCGGGTAGCCATGGCAGGCCGCTAGACCATCTGGTGCGGCGGGGGAACACCGCTTAAGCAACCGCGCATGGCAACACACTTTATCCGGTCGTCCCGCGCGACTGTGCTGGCCGCGGCGATTGCCGCGGCGATTCCCGGCATCGCGGAGGCGGACGGCATCGTCGACAACGTCAACGGCATGACGCTCGACAAGGACGGCAAGGTCGTGCGGTTCCAGGCGATGCTGGTGACGCCGGACGGCCGCGTGGGCAAGCTGCTGTCCGCCAAGGACAAACGCCCCGACAAGCTCGACTGGCGGGTCGATTTCAAGGGCAGGACGCTGCTGCCGGGCATGATCGATGCGCACGGCCATGTGATGGAACTGGGCTTCCGCGCGCTGGAACTGGACCTGTCCGATACGAAGAGCCTCGCCGAGGCGCAGGCGCGGATCGCCGCCTATGCCCGCGCCAACCCCGAAAAATCGTGGATCATCGGCGGCGGCTGGAACCAGGAAACCTGGGGGCTCGGGCGATTCCCGACGACCGCCGATCTCGACGCCGCGGTGGGCGACCGGCCGGTGTGGCTGGCGCGCGCGGACGGCCATGCGAGCTGGGGCAACAGCGCCGCGCTGAAGGCCGCGGGCATCACGGCGAAGAGCGTGTCGCCCGCGGGCGGCCGGATCGAGAAGGCGGCGGGCGGACAGCCCGCGGGCGTGTTCGTCGATGCCGCGCAGGCGCTGGTGGCGAAGGTCGTGCCGCAACCGCTGGGCAAGGACCGCAACGCCGCCTTCATCAAGGCGCAGGCGATCCTGCTCGGCTATGGCATCACCGCCACCGCCGACATGGGCACCAGCATCGACGACTGGCTGACCTATCGCCGGATCGGCGACCTCGGTGCGCTGCGCGTGCGGATCATGAGCTATGGCGCGGGGGTCGATACCACCGTGCAGATCGGCGGCACCGGGCCGACGCCGTGGCTGTACAACGACCGGCTGAAGCTGGTCGGCGTCAAGCTGTACGCCGATGGCGCGCTGGGATCGCGCGGCGCGTGGCTGAAGGCGCCCTATGCCGACGCGCCGGGCCAGTCGGGCGCGGGGTTCATGACCGACGCGCTGATCCGCAACCTGATGAGCCGCGCCTCGATGGACGGATACCAGGTCGCGGTGCACGCGATCGGCGACCGCGCCAATGCCGAGGTGCTCGACGCGATCGACGAGATGGCGCAGACCTACAAGGGCGACCGGCGCTGGCGGATCGAGCATGCGCAGGTGGTCGATCCCGTCGACCTGCCGCGCTTCGGTCGCAACGGCATCATCGCCTCGATGCAGCCGACGCACGAGACCAGCGACCGGACGATGGCGGAGGCGCGGCTGGGGCCGCAGCGGCTCGCCGGCGCCTATGCCTGGGCGACGATGCTGAAAAACGGCGGCAAGCTGGCGTTCGGGTCCGACTATCCGGTCGAGCGGCCCGACCCCTGGGCGGGCTGGGCGGCGGCGTTCACGCGCCAGGATGCGCAGGGGCAGCCGTTCGGCGGCTGGCGGCCGGAAGAGGCGGTGACCCGCGAACAGGCATGGTATGCCTTCACCGGCGGCGCGGCCTATGCGGGGTTCGCCGAGGATCGCATCGGCCGGCTGGCGCCGGGCCTGCGCGCCGACTTCATCATCGTCGATCGCGACCCGTTGCTCGCGTCCCCCACCGACCTGCGCGCGACGAAGGTGCAGGAGACGTGGATCGGAGGCGAACGGGTGTGGGAGCGGAAATAGACCTTTCGACGATCGTCGCGGAGATCGCCGCGGAAATGGCGACGGCGCCGGATCGCGGCACGCCCGCCGACTATATCCCGCCGCTCGCGGGGATCGACCCTGCCCGGTTCGGCATCGCGGTGGTCGAGGCGGACGGCACCTGCCATCTGGCCGGGGACGCGGAGGACGCCTTTTCGATCCAGTCGATCAGCAAGGTGTTCGCGCTGACGCTGGCGCTCGGCCATGTCGGCGAT
The DNA here is from genome assembly GCF_025548555.1 of Sphingomonas sp. A2-49. Classification (GTDB taxonomy): domain Bacteria; phylum Pseudomonadota; class Alphaproteobacteria; order Sphingomonadales; family Sphingomonadaceae; genus Sphingomonas. The sequence continues at coordinate 174,428 of NZ_JAJLPA010000003.1, read as the reverse complement.
CAGCTGTGGGCCCGCGTCGGCCGCGAACCGTCGGGCAGCGCGTTCAACTCGATCGTCCAGCTCGAATTCGAACATGGCATCCCGCGCAATCCGTTCATCAACGCCGGCGCGATCGTCGTCGCCGACATCCTGCTCGGCCGCCACCAGCCGCGCGAGGCGATCGGCGAGATCCTGCGCTTCGTCCGGATGCTGACCGACGACGATACCATCGTGATCGATCGCGCGGTCGCCGAGGCGGAACTGGCGACGGGCGACCGCAACCGCGCGCTGGCCAGCTACATGCGATCGTTCGGCAACGTGCATCACGACGTCGAGCGGACGCTGGGCGTTTACTTCCATCAATGCGCGATCGCGATGAGCTGCCGGCAGCTGGCGCTCGCCGGGCGCTACCTGATGGCGGACGGGATGCTGCCGAGCACCGCGCGGCGGATCGTGTCGGCGCAGCGCGCGCGGCGGATCAATGCGCTGATGCTGACCTGCGGCCATTACGACGGGTCGGGCGAATTCGCGTTCCGCGTCGGCCTGCCGGGCAAGTCGGGCGTCGGCGGCGGGATCCTGGCGATCGTGCCGGGGCGGGCCAGCGTCGCGGTCTGGTCGCCGGGGCTCAACGCGCGCGGCAATTCGCAACTCGGCACGCTGGCGCTGGAGCGGCTGGTGCAGCGCACCGGCTGGTCGGTGTTCGAACCGGCGCGATAGCGGACACGAAAAGGCCGCGGCACCCCCCGATGCCGCGGCCTTGGCTCCCGATGGCGGGAGGAACCGTGCGTCGATCAGGCGACCGCGACGATCTCTTCGGGTTCGCGCAGCACGTAGCCGCGGCCCCAGACCGTCTCGATGTAATTCTCGCCCTCGCAGGCGAGGCTGAGCTTCTTGCGCAGCTTGCAGATGAAGACGTCGATGATCTTCAGCTCGGGCTCGTCCATCCCGCCATACAGGTGGTTGAGGAACATTTCCTTGGTCAGCGTCGTGCCCTTGCGCAGGCTGAGCAGCTCGAGCATCGCATATTCCTTGCCGGTCAGGTGGACGCGGCTGCCGTCCACCTCGACCGTCTTGGCGTCCAGGTTGACCGCGAGCTTGCCGGTGCGGATGACCGACTGGCTGTGCCCCTTGGACCGGCGGACGACGGCGTGGATGCGCGCGATCAGTTCCTCGCGATGGAACGGCTTGGTGACGTAATCGTCGGCGCCGAAGCCGAAGCTGCGCACCTTTGAATCCATCTCGTTGATGCCCGACAGGATCAGCACCGGCGTCGAGACGCGCGCCACGCGCAGCTTCTTGAGCACGTCGTATCCGTGCATGTCCGGCAAGTTCAGGTCGAGCAGGATGATGTCGTAATCATAGAGCTTGCCGAGATCGAGGCCCTCTTCGCCCAGATCGGTCGTGTAGCAATTGAACCCTTCGGTGCCGAGCATCAGCTCGATCGCCTTGGCCGTGGTCGGCTCGTCCTCGATCAACAACACCCGCATCGCGTCGTCCCCTGTTGGCGAGGCCGTCAGCACCCCTGCTGCACGGCCGGCCCCGATTCATTAACCAAAGAACATCTGAAGGCAAAAGGTTAATTTCGATTTAATCCAGCGATTCCGGCGAGTCGCGGCGGCCGTTTGCGGGCGAATCGGTATCGGGGTCGGTCGGGGTGAGGTCCGGACCCAGCAAAGTCTGGTGGCGGCTGCGCGGAATGTCCTCGCCCAGCACCTCGCGCAGGTACAGGCTGCGGACCAGCGTGAAGATGACGACCAGCAGCGCGGCGGAGAAGAACAGGCCGAAGATGCCGAAGATCACGCCGATGCCGATGATCGCGAAGACGGTGATCGCGGGCGGGATCGAGACGACGCGCGCCTGGACGTAGGGGGTGATGACATTGGTCTGGATCAGCCGCACGACCGCATAGGTGGTGAGCGCGCCGATCACCGGCCCGTTGCCCTGCGTCGCGGCGAGGCCGAGCGCGGGGATCATCGCCGCGGTGGGGCCGATATAGGGAATGAATTCGGACAGGCCCGCGAGCAGCCCGAGCGCGGCCGCGGACGGCACGCCCGACACCCACAGGCCGATGCCGATCAGCACGCCCATGCTGGTCATCAGGATCAGCGACGAGCGCAGCCACAGCCGCAGCGTCGAACCGACGTCGAACAGCGCATCCTCGATCGCAGGGCGCTTGTCCGGCGGGATCAGGAACAGGAAACCGCGCTGGTAGATGCCCGGATCGGCCGCGAAGAACGCCGCGCCGACGAGCAGCAGGATACAGTTGAGCAACAGCTCCCCCGCGCCGGAAACGAGGCCGCCGACATCCTGCGCGACCTTGGACCCGGCATAGGCCTGTTGCACGGCATCGACGATCTTGGCACCGACCGGGCTCTTCGACGCCCAGGCGGCGAGCTGGTCGAGCATGCCCGGCAATTGCGTGACCAGCACGTTGACCTGTTCGCGGAACTGCACCCCGAACAGCCAGACGAGGAAGCCGACGATCCCGAACGCGGTCGCCATGCCGAACCCAAGCGACGCCTTCGCGGGAACGCGCAGGTGATCGCGATAGAGGTCGGCGAGCGCGTGGATCGCGATCGCGCCGAGCATCGAGCCGAAGGCGAGGATGAGGAGGTTGCCCGCCTTGAACAGCGCCGCCGCGACCGCGGCGATGACGAGCATGTAGAGGATGCGCCGGATGAAGCGCGAATCGTCCGCATCGGGGGACAGCCGGGTCATGCGCCCGTCGATCCGGCCGGGCGACCCGTGCGTGCCCCGTTCCGCCGTTCGGGACACCCCGTGTACGCGGTCAACCCGTGGTGCCTTCGCGGCCGAGCGCGGCGCCGATCTCGGCGGCGGCGGTGCGCAGCAGGGGGACGAGTTCGTCCATGCGATCGGCGTCGAGATAGGGCGCCGCCGCGGCCACGTTGATCGCGGCGACGATGCCGCCGCCGGCGTCGCGAACGGGGGCGGCGACCGAATGGATATGGTCGGGCGCCGGGCCGCATTGCAGCACGACGCCGCGTTCGACCGCGGCGTGCATCGCCGCGAGCCAGTCGCCGCGGCGGTGCGGCTCGGCCGCCATCGCGAACAGCCGGCGCCACGATCCCTCGCCATCGTCGAGCAACAGCGCCTTGCCGAGGCCGGTTTCGCCCAGGCGGCGGCGGGTGCCCGGCTGTGTCGTCACCGCGACGCGCTCCCGACCGGGCACGCGGAGCATGTGGACCGAATCATCGCCCTCGCGCCGGCCCATGAACGCGCTCATGCCGGTTTCCTGCGCGAGCCATTCCAGCTGCGGGCGGGCGAGCGCGACCAGATCGGTCTGGTCCTGCACCAGATGGCGCAGGCGCAGCAGCTGGCGACCGCCGCGCACCTGGTTGTTGGGTCCCATCGCGAGGAAGCCGCGCGCGGCGAGCGAGCCGACGAGCCGATACGCGATCGCGCGCGACAGGCCGCTGCGTTCGGCGAGCTGGATCACCGTCGCCGAATCCTGCACCGCCATTTCGAGCAGGTCGAGCCCGCGGTCGAGCGTCTGCGTGCCGGCCTTGGCGCTGCGGCCGTCGTCCGGGGCAACGTCGGCGACGGGCGGGGTGCGGATGGCGGTGGTGGTCAAAATTGGGGGATCTCTGCCTTGTCGCCCGAATCGCCGGGCCGGTATCGATAGCGCACAATCGTCCGGAGCGGCAGCATCGCGATGGCGGTCAGCCGGAGAGGCGGATGACGTGCAGGAATCGCGGTCCGTGCGCCCCGCGGACGTAGGTGCCTTCGATGTCGGTCGTCCCCGATACGCCGGTGACCCAGTAATGCGCGCGCGGATGGCCGCCGGGCAGGATCGCATCCTCCAGATACGCCACGATCCGCGGTACGAGCACGATATGGTGGAGCGCGAGGAAGTTGGGCAGCATCGGCGCCTCCGGCGCGGTTTCGAAGACGAGGCTGCCGGTTTCGGCGACGCCGACGCGGGCGATGGCAAGCGCGACCGCCTCGTCCGGGGCGGCGCGCTCGCGCACCGTGAAACCGGTCCAGTCGCATGCCGACAGGCGCGGATCGGGCGGCACGACCAGCGCCGCGGCAAGGCCCTGACCCGCACAATAGCGGGCGATCGCGGCGGGGAGCTGCTCGATGCGGTCGATCGTCTCGACGCTCGCGGCGACGCTGGGCAGCGTCAGGCGGGCGCGGAACGTGTCCTCCAGCGCCGCGGGATCGACCGGCGGGCGTTCGGGCGCGATCAGCAGCGCGTCCGCCTCCGCATCGATCGCGGCGGGCGTGGCGGTGCCGCCGAGGCGGGCGAGGATGGCGGCACGCGCGGTCACGGGCGGCGTCCCTTGCGATATTGCGCCATGAAGCTGTCCCCCGTGGGGCGGGGCATGTCGCGATACCGCGTCCAGCCGCCCGCGAGCGGCAACCGCGTCAGCCAGCCGGTCCGGCCCATCAGCCGCATCGCGCGCAGCGCCGCGGCGGTCGCGGCGCGATACAGGCGCGGCCGCCGCGCGAACCACGCCCAGGTCGCGAGGCCCGAGCGCAGCGATGCGGGCTCCAGCCCCTCGCGCCAGCTCTTTTCGCGCCAGCCGCGCAGCAGCGTCGGCAGCGGGATACGCACCGGGCATACCTCCTGGCACTTGCCGTTGAGCGTGCAGGCGTTGGGCAGGTCGCGCGATTGCTTCAGTCCGTCGAACGCGGGGGTCAGCACCGCGCCCATCGGGCCGGGATAGGTGCCGCCATAGGCATGGCCGCCGATCTGTCGGAACACCACGCAATGGTTCATGCACGCGCCGCAGCGGATGCAGCGCAGCATCTCGGCCAACCCCTCCTCGCGCATCGTCGTGCGGCCGTTGTCGACGAGGACGATGTGCATCTCCTCCGGCCCGTCGCGGTCGCCGGCGCGCCTGGGGCCGGTGTAGAAGGTCGTATACTGGCTGAGCGGCGCGCCGGTCGCCGAGCGTGACAGCATCCGCAGCATGTGCACCGCGTGGCCGGTGGAGGGAACGATCTTCTCGATCCCCGCGGTCACGATATGCATCCGCGGCGGTACCAGCGACAGTTCGGCATTGCCTTCGTTGGTGACGGTGCACACCGCGCCGGTATCGGCGACGAGGAAGTTGGCCCCCGAAATGCCGACGTCGGCGGCGAGCATGCCCTCGCGCAGGTGACGGCGCGCGCTTTCCGCCATCGCGGCGATCGTCTCTTCCTCGTGCGGGGCGCGATGGCTGGCCTTGAACAGCGCCGATACCTGCTCGCGCGTCTTGTGCATCGCCGGCCAGATGATGTGCGACGGCCGCTCGCCCGACAATTGGATGATATGTTCGGCAAGGTCGGTCTCGATCCGGCCGATGCCCGCCTCCGCGAGCGCGTGCGGCAGGCCGATCTCCTCGCCCAGCATCGATTTCGACCGCGCGACGCTCCTGGCATTCGCCGCCTTGCACAAGCGCACGACGATGTCGCATGCCTCCTGCGCGGTGCGTGCCCAATGGACCTGCGCCCCCGCCGCGGTCGCATTCGCCTCGAACCGTTCGAGATAATGGCCGAGGTTGGCGACGACGTGATCCTTGATCGCCGCCGCGCGGGTCCGCGCCGCCTCGAAATCGGGGAAGGCGTCGACCGCGAGCGTGCGCTTCGCCTCGGCGGTGCCCGCGGTGCGTTCGACCGCGAGCTTGAGGTTGCTGTCGGCGAGCGCTGCGTCGACGCGGCTGGCGAACGTGTCGGCGACGCTCATGCCTCTTCCCCGATCGCGGGGCCGTCGCCCATGCCGGCGATCAGCTCGATGGCGTGGAACGCGCGGACCGGCGAGCCGTCGCGATGCAGCTTGCCCGCCATGTTCATCAGGCAGCCGAGGTCGCCCGCCAGCAGCAATTCCACGCCGGTGGCGTCGATCGCGGTCGCCTTTTCCGCAACGATCGCGTTCGAGATCGCCGGATATTTGACGCAGAAGGTGCCGCCGAACCCGCAACACGTCTCCGCCCCCGTCAGCGGCGTCAGCGCGAGCCCGTCGACCGCGGCGAGCAGGCGGCGCGGCTGGCGCTTGATGCCGAGTTCGCGCAGGCCCGAGCAGCTGTCGTGATAGGTCGCGGTGGCGGCGAGGGCGACGCCTTCCGGCGTCCAGCCGCGCACCTCGTCCAGATAGGCCATGATCTCGTACGTCTTCGCCGCCAGCGCCTGCGCGCGGGGACCCCACACCGCGTCGTGTTCGAGGATTTCGGGATAGTGGACGCGCACCGTCGCGGCGCAGCTGCCCGAGGGGATCACGACATGGTCGTAGGGCTCGAGCGCGGCGATCGTGCGGCGCGCGAGGTCCTCCGCCGTCCGGCGATCGCCCGAATTGAGCGCGGGCTGGCCGCAGCAGGTCTGCGCCTCGGGCACGATCACCTCGCATCCCGCCCCCTCCAGCGCGGCGATGGCGGCGAACCCGATCCGGGGGCGGATCAGGTCGACGAGGCAGGTGACGAACAGGGCGACGCGGGGCGTGGTCATCCGGACACCATGGTGCATCCGCGCCGCCCTGCGAAGGCGGCAATCCCGGACGGGGCGCAACAGGGGGCCAAAACGCTTTTCCTCATCGGCCCCGAGTCTCCGTTTGACGCGGCTTTTCTCATCACGTAACGAGCTATCCCATAAAGTGAAAAAAGTGACAAGCTCGGGAGGATGCTCTTGCCGCCATCGGCGGTACCCCTGTCGAGACGGTTGCTGGCGACAAAACGGGAGTCTCGCGTGGGAATCGTGTCCTTGCCCAAGATCAAGCATGTCCGGGCCTTTACGGTGCGCGGCGGCGGTGCCGATTACCACGACCAGGGCGAAGGGCATTGGATCGACGACCATATCGCCACGCCGATGAGCCGCTATCCCGAATACCGCCAGTCGCGGCAGAGCTTCGGCATCAACGTGCTCGGCACGTTGGTGGTGGAGATCGAGGCGGAGGACGGCACGATCGGCTTCGCGGTGACCACGGGCGGCGAGCCGGCGTGCTTCATCGTCGAAAAGCACCTCGCGCGATTCCTCGAAGGGCGCAGCCCGACGGATTATGAGAAGATCTGGGACCAGATGTACTTCTCGACCCAATATTACGGGCGCAAGGGGCTGGTCATCAACGCGATCTCCGGCGTCGACCTGGCGCTGTGGGACCTCATCGGCAAGCTGCGGCAGGAGCCGGTCTATCACCTGCTCGGCGGGGCGGTGCGCGACGAACTGCAATTCTACGCGACCGGTGCGCGGCCCGACAAGGCGAAGGAATTCGGCTTCATCGGTGGCAAGATGCCGCTGCACCACGGCCCCGCCGAGGGGATCGAGGGCCTCAGGAAGAACATCGCCGAGCTGGCCGACATGCGCGCGAAGTGCGGGCCGGATTTCTGGCTGATGTGGGATTGCTGGATGGCGCTCGACGTCGACTATGCCACCCGCCTCGCGATCGCCGCGCACGATTACGACCTGAAATGGATCGAGGAGGCGATCAGCCCCGACGATTACTGGGGCTATGCGCAGCTCAAGAAGAACGTGCCCAAGGGCATGCTGGTCACCACCGGCGAGCATGAGGCGACGCGCTGGGGCTTCCGTATGCTGATGGAGATGGACTGCTGCGACATCATCCAGCCCGACGTCGGCTGGTGCGGCGGCGTCACCGAATTGCTCAAGATCAGCGCGCTCGCCGATGCGCATGGCAAGATGGTCGTGCCGCACGGATCGTCGGTCTACAGCTATCATTTCGTCATCACGCGCCACAATTCGCCGTTCGCGGAATATCTGATGATGCACCCCGGCCCGACCGAGGTGGTGCCGATGTTCCACCCGCAGCTGATCGGCGAGCCGGTGCCGCAGAACGGGCGGCTGAAGGCGAGCGCGCTCGACGCGCCCGGCTTCGGCGTCGAGCTCAATCGCGAGATCGCGATGCACCGTCCCTACACCCATTGATACCCGCAGAAAGATCCTCCCCATGAAGCTTTGCCGTTTCGGCCAGCCCGGCCAGGAAAAACCCGGCGTCGTCGACGATGCCGGCACGATCCGCGATGCATCGGGCGTGGTCGCCGACATCACCGTCGACGCGCTCGCCACCCTGAAGGACGTCGACGTCGCGTCGCTGCCCGTCGTCGAGGGCAGCCCGCGCTACGGCGTGCCGGTGAAGGGCATCGGCAAGATCGTCGCGATCGGCCTCAACTATCGCGACCATGCGATCGAATCGAACCTGCCGATCCCGACCGAACCGATGATGTTCATGAAGTCACTGTCCAGCCTGTCCGGTCCCAACGACGACGTGGTGCTGCCCAGGGGCGCGACGCATGGCGACTGGGAGGTCGAGCTGGGCGTCGTCATCGGCAGGACCTGCCGCTACGTGTCCGAGGATGCGGCGCTGGACCACGTCGCGGGCTATGTGCTGGCGAACGACGTGTCGGAACGCTTCAACCAGAAGCAGCGCGGGTCGCAATGGTCGAAGGGCAAGGGGCACGACACCTTCTGCCCGGTCGGGCCGTGGCTGGTGACCCCGGACGAGGTCGGCGATCCGCAGGACCTCGCCATGCAGCTCGACGTCAACGGCACGCGGATGCAGACCGGCAATACGAAGACGATGATCTTCGACCTGAAGCAGCTCATCAGCTACGTCAGCGAATATATCACGCTGCAGCCCGGCGACCTGCTCATTACCGGCACCCCGCCGGGCGTCGGCGAGGGCAAGAAGCCCGAGGCGATCTATCTCAAGGAAGGCGACGTGATGGAGCTTTCGATCGCGAAGCTCGGTACGCAGCGGCAGCAGGTCGTCGCGTGGCGGCACCTGGGCGAAGGCGTGCTCGCATGACCTATGCGGGACGGTTCGCGGGTCGCCATGCGGTCATTACGGGCGGCGCGTCGGGGCTGGGCCGCGACGTCGCGCGGCGCATCGTCGCCGAGGGCGGCACGGTCGCGTTGTGGGACCTCAACGCCGATGCGCTGGCGGCGGCGAAGGACGAGATCGGCGCGGCGCACGTCGTCGCGCTCGACGTGTCCGATGCGGATGCGGTCGCCCGCGCGGCCGAGACGACGCTGGCGGCGCTCGGCAAGATCGACGTGCTGGTCTGTTCGGCGGGGATCACCGGCGCCACGGTGCCGGTGCACGAATTCCCGATCGACAGTTGGTTGCAGGTGGTCGGCGTCAACCTCAACGGCCTGTTCTATTGCAACCGGGCGATCGTGCCCGCGCTGCTCGCCAACGGCTATGGCCGGATCGTCAACGTCGCCTCGGTCGCGGGCAAGGAGGGCAATCCCAACGCCTCCGCCTATTCGGCGACCAAGGCGGGGGTGATCGGCTTCACCAAGAGCCTGGGCAAGGAACTGGCGGGGAAGGGCGTGATCGCCAACGCGCTGACCCCGGCGACGTTCGAAAGCCCGATCCTCGACCAGCTGCCGCAGAGCCAGGTCGACTATATGCGATCGAAGATTCCGATGGGGCGGCTCGGCGAGGTACACGAATCCACCGCGATGGTGTGCTTCATGGCGTCCGAGGAATGCAGCTTCACCACCGCGTCGGTGTTCGACACGTCCGGCGGCCGGACGACCTACTGACCCGCCGATCCCGTCATCGCGATCGTGGCGCGGCATGCGTGAGCCGGACCGGTACGCCGCCGGTCGCGCCGCGCCGCCCGCGATGACGGATCAGGCTTTGAACCACGCCGCAGCCGTCCGTATGCGAGACGGCACGGCCAGCCGGAGAGACGGATGACCGCGATCCCGTTCGTCGATGCCCACATCCATCTGTGGGACCTCGCCCATATCCGCTATCCGTGGCTGACCCCGCCGTTCGACGGCGACGGCCCCAACGGCAGCGCCGCGGCGATCGCACGGGATTACGGCGTGGCGCAATATCGCGACGACCTGTCCCGCTGGAACGTCGTCGGCGCGGTCCATATCGACGCCGGGGCGGAGGCGGCGGACGCGCTGCGCGAGACCGAATGGCTCGAACGGCAGGGGCACGAGACCGGCCTGCCGACCGGGATCGTCGCCTATGCCGATCTGTCCGACCCGGCGGCCGACGCGCTGCTCGCGCGACAGGCGGCGCATCCGCGGGTGCGCGGCATCCGCCAGATCGTCAACTGGCACCCCGACGCCCGGCGCACCTACAGTCCGCGCGACGTGACGCAGGACGCGGCGTGGCACGCGGGCTTCGCGCGGCTTGCGCATCACCGCCTGTCGTTCGACCTGCAATGCTATCCGGGCCAGATGCCCGCCCTCGCGCGGCTGTTCGCACGGCATCCCGACGTGCCGGTCGTCGTCAACCACCTCGGCATGCCGGTGATGAGCGATCCCGACGGCCTGTCGGAATGGCGGGCAGGGATGGCGGCGCTCTCGGCGCTGCCGCACGTCGCGGTCAAGCTGTCGGGGCTGGGCTTCATATGGCGCGACTGGACGGCGGAGCGGGTGCGTCCGTTGCTGCTGGAGACGATCGACCGGTTCGGCACCGATCGCTGCCTGTTCGCCAGCGACATGCCCACCGACACGCTGTTCGCGCCGATCGACCGTTACATGGAGGCGTATCACGCCGTGGCGGACGGCTTTGGCGAAGACGATCGGCGGGCGATGTTCGGGCGCAACGCCGACCGCGTGTACCGGCTCGGGCTGGGCGTGTGAAATTGTCACGGTCCGTCCATGACCGTCGCGCGCGCGGTCCCCGGCGCAGGTCGGGGCGGGGACCGACCGGCCGGCAGGACTGCCGCGTCCGTCCGCAACCAAGGCGGCTGACGCCGGCCCCCGACACGGCAACCGTTCTTCCCGTTATCACCACAGGATCGACCGCATGACCCCCAATCCGCTGCTCGGCGTCTTCTACCACTGGCTGGGCGGGCTGGCGTCGGCGAGCTTCTACGTCCCCTATCGCGGCGTGAAGCGGTGGTCGTGGGAGATCTACTGGCTGACCGGGGGCATATTCTCCTGGGTGTTCGCGCCGTGGTTCTTCGCGTCGTTGCAGACCCGCGACCTCATCGGCGTGTTGACCAGCGCGCCTTCGCCGGCGTTCTGGTGGCCGATCGTCTTCGGGCTGCTGTGGGGCTTCGGCGGCCTCGGCTACGGGCTGGTGATGCGCTATCTGGGGCTCAGCCTCGGCATGGCGGTGGTGCTGGGGCTGTGCACCGTGTTCGGCACGCTGATCCCGCCGCTGTTCACCGGCGAATTCCACGAAAAGCTGCTGGCGACGACATCGGGCAACATCGTCCTCGCGGGGATCGGCCTGACCGTGCTCGGGATCGTCGTCGTCGCGATCGCGGGCGCGCGCAAGGACGCGCTGCTGACCCCCGAACAGAAGGCCGCCGTCGTCGCCGAATTCGATTTCAGAAAGGGGATCGCGGTCGCGATCTTCGCCGGCATCATGTCCCCCTGCTTCGCCTTCGGCCTCGCCGCGGGCGAGCCGATCAAGGGCCTGTCCGCGGCGGCGGGGACGGGGCCGCTGTGGACCGGGCTGCCGGTGCTGTGCCTCGTCATGTTCGGCGGCCTCATCACCAACGGCGTGTGGTGCGCCGTTCTCGTCGCGCGCAACCGCAGCGGCGGCGAATGGGCAGGACGCGTCGCCCCCTCGGTCGAGCGTCCGCCGCTGCTGCGCAACTACGTGCTGAGCGCGCTGGCCGGCGTCACCTGGTATTTCCAGTTCTTCTTCTACACGATGGGCGAAAGCCAGATGGGGCGGCTCGGGTTTTCCAGCTGGACGCTGCACATGGCGTCGATCATCATCTTCGGCACGCTGTGGGGCTTTGCCTTTCGCGAGTGGAAGGACGTCGGTGCGCGGATCAAGGCCGTGGTGTGGGGCGGCGTCGCGCTGCTGCTGATCGCGACGGTCGTGATCGGCTATGGCAACAGTATCGCAGCATGAGCGGCGGCGGCGATCCGGGGCGACCCGCGGCAGAGGGACCGGGCGCGATGCTCGGCGCGGATGCGCTGCTGCCCCTGCCGGGCGGCGCGGGCGAGGTGACGTTCGAGCCCGGGCGCGCCGCCGACGAGGCGGTGGTGACTGCGGTCGCGGCGCCGGTCCTGCTCGAATTCCGGCCGGTGGTGCCGAACGGGCGGGCGATGCTGGTGCTCGGCGGGGGCGGTTATGTCGCGCTGATGGCGGGACGCGAAGGCGTGCAGGTCGCGCGCTGGCTGAACGCGCTGGGCTATAGCGCCTTCGTCCTGCTCCACCGGTTTCCCGATGCGCGGCATGGACCGTCGGCGCCGCTCGACGATGCCGGTGCGGCCTTGCAGGCGATCCGGGGCGCGGGGTTCGACCGGGTCGGCGTCGTCGGCCTCTCGTCGGGCGGGCATCTCGCCGCGAGCCTCGCCGCCGCGCGGCCGGCCGACTGGCCCGGCACGGCGGTGGCGCGGCCCGACGTGATGGTGATCGGCTACGCCCCCATCTCGACCAATGCCGCCGGCCGGACGATCGTCGCGAACAAGCCGCCGCTGCCGCCGGTCGAGAAGCAGGCGCTCTACGACGCGCTGCAACCCGACGCGCAGGTGATGCCCGGGCCGCCGCCGGCGTTCATCGTCTATGCGGCAAACGATCCGGTGGTGCCGGTCGACAATGCGTGGCGACTGCACGCGGCATGGCTGGCGGCGGGAGGCACGGCGGAGCTGCACGTCTTCGGCGATGCGCCGCACGGCTTCGCGCTGGACACGGCGGGGCTGCCGGTGGCGGCGTGGCCCACCCTCTGCGCGGCATGGCTGCGTCAGGTGGGCTTCCTGTAGGGGTCAGGCGAGGCGCAGGCCGCCATCATCCGGGGCCGGATGTTCGGCGATCAGGCTGGCATAGCGGCGCGCCATCTCGAGGTGGACGCGGCGCCCCTCGGCATTGCCGGCACGGTCGGCGAGCGCCATCTCCTGGCGTTCGCGGCGGGCATAATATTCCATATCAGCAGGCATGGGCATGGCGGCATCCCGAGTCGACCAGCTTGCCGCCTGTACGCCACGCGCCGCAAGCACCTGTCCTATAATGGGATTCCGGCATCGGCGCCATTTATCTGGATCAATCGCGCGGATCGTCCTCGTCGTGTCGTGCATGGGACCGGCGAGCGTCGCAATGCTCCGCGCTCCAATGCGAAAGGGGCCCGGCATCGCTGCCGGGCCCCATTCTTGCCTGCGGCCGGAGCCGAGGATCAGTCGCGCGTCTCGGTCAGGAACGCGGGCGCGAACTCGGGCGCGGGGCCGTCGTCGTTGCCGCCGCCGTTGCGGGGACCGCGATCGCCACCGCCCTCGCCACGGGGACCACGGTCGCCGCCGTCGCGACGCGGGCCGCGGCCACCGCCGTCACGGCCCGAACCGTCGCGACGCGGACCCCGGTCGCCACGACCGCCGCCGTCACGGTCGCCGCCGCCGCTGCGGGGCCCGCGCGGACCACGGTCGCCGCCTTCGCGCGGTTCGCGCGCCGGACGGGTGTCCTCCAGCTCGGCGCCGGTGTCCTGATCGACGACGCGCATCGACAGGCGCACCTTGCCGCGCGGATCGATCTCGAGGACCTTGACCTTCACGGCCTGGCCTTCGGACAGGACGTCCGACACCTTTTCGACGCGCTCGTTCTTGATCTCGGAGACGTGGACGAGGCCGTCCTTGCCACCCATGAAGTTCACGAACGCACCGAAGTCCACAAGGTTGACGACCTTGCCGTCATAGACCTTGCCGACTTCGGCTTCCTCGACGAGGCCCTTGATCCACTTGATCGCGGCCTCGATCTGCGACGGATCGGACGACGACACCTTGATGACGCCCTCGTCGTCGATGTCGACCTTGGCGCCGGTGGTGGCGACGATCTCGCGGATCACCTTGCCGCCGGTGCCGATGACTTCGCGGATCTTCGACTTGTCGATCGAGAAGGTTTCGATGCGCGGCGCGTGCGCCGACAGTTCCGAACGCGTCTCGCCCAGTGCCTTGGCCATCTCGCCCAGGATGTGCGCGCGGCCGGCATGGGCCTGCTTCAGCGCGACCTTCATGATCTCTTCGGTGATGCCGGAGATCTTGATGTCCATCTGCAGCGCGGTGATGCCCTCGCTGGTGCCGGCGACCTTGAAGTCCATGTCGCCGAGGTGATCCTCGTCGCCCAGGATGTCCGACAGGACGGCGAAGTCCTTGCCCTCCAGGATCAGGCCCATCGCGATGCCCGAGACGGGGCGCTTCAGCGGCACGCCGGCGTCCATCATCGACAGCGAACCGCCGCACACCGTCGCCATCGACGACGAGCCGTTGCTCTCGGTGATGTCGCTGGTGACGCGGATCGTGTAGGGGAATTCCTCCTTGGTCGGCAGCACCGGGTGCAGCGCGCGCCACGCGAGCTTGCCGTGACCGACCTCGCGACGCCCCGGCGCCCCGAAGCGGCCGACTTCGCCGACCGAATAGGGCGGGAAGTTATAGTGGAGCATGAAGTTCTGGTACGACAGGCCGTTGAGGCCGTCGATCATCTGCTCCGCGTCGCGGGTGCCGAGCGTGGTGGTGGCGATCGTCTGCGTCTCGCCGCGGGTGAACAGGGCGGAGCCATGTGCGCGCGGCAGGAAGTGGACTTCCGATTCGATCGGACGGACGGTGGTGGTGTCGCGACCGTCGATGCGGCGGCCGGTCTTCAGGATCGCGGTGCGGACGATGTCCGCCTCCAGCTTCTTCACCAGCTTCAGGCTGGCGAGATACGCCTGCGGGTCGCTGTCCTTCAGGTCGGCCATGCCGTCGCGGGCCTTGGCGCGCGCCTCGTTGATCGCGGTCTGGCGCTGCTGCTTGTCGGTCAGCTTGTATGCCGCCTCCAGATCCTTGCCGATCAGCTTCTTGAGCTTGGCCTTCACTTCGGCCTTGTCGTCCTGGACCTTCAGTTCCCAGGGCTCCTTGGCGGCCTGTTCGGCGAGCTTGATGATCGCGTCGATCACCTGCTGCGACGCCTTGTGCGCGAACATGACCGCGCCGAGCATGACGTCCTCGGACAGCTCCTTGGCTTCCGATTCGACCATCATCACGGCGTCGTGCGTCGCGGCGACCATCAGGTCCAGCTCGCCCTCGGCGACCTGCGTGTCCGACGGGTTGAGGACATATTCGCCGTTCTGGTAACCGACGCGCGCGGCGCCGATCGGGCCCATGAAGGGCACGCCCGACAGCGTCATCGCGGCCGATGCGGCGATCATCGCCAGCAGGTCGGGCTCGTTCTCGCCGTCATAGCTCATCACCTGCGCGATGCAGTTGATCTCGTTGTAGAAGCCTTCCGGGAACAGCGGGCGGATCGGACGATCGATCAGGCGGCTGACCAGCGTCTCACGCTCGGTCGCGCCGCGTTCGCGCTTGAAGAAGCCGCCGGGGATGCGGCCGCTGGCGGAGAACTTCTCCTGGTAGTGGACGGTCAGCGGGAAGAAATCCTGGCCTTCCTTCACCGACTTGGCGGCGGTGACGGCGCAGAGCACGACCGTCTCGCCGAGCGTCGCGATCACCGCGCCGTCGGCCTGGCGGGCGACCTTGCCCGTTTCGAGGGTCAGCGTCTGGCCGCCCCACTCGATCGATACCTTCTTGGCATTGAACATGTATTTTCCTTCACTCCCCGCGCGCGGATCGCGTCGGGGGGCCTGTCTCGCGGGCTAGCCGGCCCGCGTCGGTGTGGAGCGTCTCGTCGCTCCGGAGGGTCGGGGCCGAATTGCCCGTCTCCGCATACCCGGCGTCATGCCGGTATTCGTGAATTGCGTGGCCGCGCATAGCACGGCGATACGAAAAGGGCGACCCGAAGGCCGCCCTCATCGTTACTTGCGAAGGCCGAGCTTCGCGATCAGGTCCAGATACCGCTGGCCATCGGTCTTGCGCAGATAGTCGAGCAGCGAGCGCCGCTTGTTGACCATCATCAGCAGCCCGCGGCGCGAATGGTTGTCCTTCTTGTGACCCTTGAAATGCTCGGTCAGGTTCTTGATGCGCTCCGACAGGATCGCGACCTGTACCTCGGGCGAACCCGTGTCGCCGTCCTGGCGCGCATGTTCCTTGACGAGTTCGGTCTTGCGTTCGGCGGTGATCGTCATGTGTCAGTCCTCGACATCATAGGTTGAAACCGCGGACGACACGGGCCTCTGCGGCCTCGACCTGCACCAGCGCGACCGGGGTTTCACCGTCACACGCGAAATACGGGCCATCGTCCTGGGCGATCCCGGTCAGCACGCGCCCCTGGCGGAGCGCCCCTGCCTGATCCGGGGAGAGGGGGAGAGCCGGGATGTCGTCCAGCCCCGCCCTCAACGGCAGGATTACCTGTTCAAGGGTGCGCGCAGTAGCGGCTTCGGCCAATTTGTCCAGCGTTATCGCCGGTGACAGGTCGAACGGGCCCGCCTTCAGCCGGCGCAGCATCGTGACGTGACCGACCGTGCCCAGCGCCAGTGCGATGTCGCGCGCGAGACTGCGGATATAGGTGCCCTTGGACACATGGGCGGTGAGCGTGACCTCTTCCAGATCCTCCCCGGCACGGGGAGGGGGACCATCCGCAGGATGGTGGAGGGGGGCTACCCCGGGCAATGCCGCTTGCGGCGATCCTCCACCTGCGGGGCGGTGGAGGGGAGGCTCCTCGGGCGATGCCGTTTGCGGCGATCCCCCTCCACCTCCGGCTGACGCCGGCGGTCCCCCTCCCCGTGCCGGGGAGGAATGAAGAGCGTGCACCGTCACGTTCCGGCTCGCGAGCACCACCTCCGCACCGGCGCGGGCGAGGTCGTATGCCCGCTCGCCGCCGACCTTCAGCGCGCTGTACGCCGGTGGCACCTGGGCGATCGGCCCGGTGAAGCGCGGCAGCACCGCCTCCACCGCCGCCAGCGTCGGCCGGACGTCGGACGTGGCGATGCCCACTCCCTCCGCATCGAGGGTATCGGTCTGCGTCCCGAAGCGGATGGTGAAGTCGTATACCTTGTCGCTGTCGAGCATACGTCCGGCGAGCTTGGTCGCTTCGCCCACCGCGATCGGCAGCACGCCCGTCGCCAGCGGATCGAGCGTGCCGCCGTGGCCGACCTTGACCTTGCCATAGCCGGCTTGCCGCAGCGCACGCTTGACTGCGGAGACGACCTGCGTGCTGCCGAGCCCCAATGGTTTGTCGACGATGATCCAGCCGTGCATCAGGCGATCGACGCCGCCAGCGCGAGGAACCAGCCGATCACCGCCTGCGCCGGCGGCCCGACGATCCGCCCGACGATATCGGCGCCCGGAAAGATCATCGGCACCACCACCAGCAGCAGGATCAGCAACAGGATGCCGAACCGCCCGATTTTCGCCCATTGCGCCGCCAGCGGGCGGGGCAGCAGCCCCTCGACGACGTGCCCGCCGTCGAACGGCGGCATCGGCAACAGGTTGAAGACCGCGAGGAAGACGTTGACCAGCAGGAAGTTGAACAGGTTGGCCAGCACGAACCCGGCGATACCGGTCGGCTGCACACCCCCCGACAGCGCGGCCGCGGCGCCGATCGCGATCGCGGCGCCCGTCGCCAGCAACAGGTTCATGCCCGGCCCGGCTAGCGCGACCGCGACCATGCCCCAGCGCGGGTTGCGCATCCTTTGCGCGATCACCGGCACCGGCTTCGCCCAGCCGAACACCGGCGCGCCGGCGATGGCGAGGCCCAGCGGCAGGATCACCGTGCCGACCGGATCGACGTGGCGCAGGGGGTTGAAGCTCAGCCGCCGTTCCTCCTGCGCGGTCGGATCGCCGAGCCATTTCGCCATCCAGCCGTGCGCGACTTCGTGAAAGACGATCGCGATCACCAGCGGGATGATCCAGACGGCGGTGCGGTAGACGATGTTCTCGGGGTTCATGCGCGCGATATGGCGTGGTGCGGGTCGTTACGCCAGCGCTCGTCACGGCGAGGGGCTTCGGCGCGCGATGCGGCGTGCGGGCTAGCGCTTCCGCACCGGCGGTATGGGCAGACGGCGCGCCCCATCACCCCCGCCGTCATGGCGAGCGCAGCGAAGCAATCCAGGACGTCCTGGTCCGGCTCTGGATTGCTTCGCTCCGCTCGCAATGACGGGGTGGCTGGACCGGGCGGCGCCACGGTCGACACGAACATGTTCGTGGTCCCGTCGTTGAGAGCGGCAGCCTACGCCTCCAGCGCCTCGGCGAAATGGCGGCGGCACAGCGCGATATAGCGGTCGTTGCCGCCGATCTCGGTCTGCGCGCCCTCGGCGATCGCGCGGCCTTGCGTATCGACGCGCAGGTTCATCGTCGCCTTCCGCCCGCACACGCACACCGACTTGATCTCGACGAGCGTGTCGGCGATCGCCAGCAGCCGGGCCGAGCCTTCGAACAGCCGCCCCTGAAAGTCGGTGCGCAGACCATAAGCGAGCACCGGCACGTCCATCGCGTCGCAGATCCGCGCGAGCTGCGCGACCTGACCGGCGGACAGGAACTGCGCCTCGTCGACCAGGACGCAGGCGAGGGGGCGTTCCGCCAGCCGGTCGGCGACGCAGGCGGCGATGTCGGTCGTCGCGTCGAACGGCGTCGCCGGCGCCTCCAGCCCGATCCGCGAGGTGATCGTGCCGCGCGCGAAGCGATCGTCCAGCACGGCGGTGAACAGCATCGTCTCCATGCCGCGTTCGCGATAGTTGAAGTCCGCCTGGAGCAGATTGGTCGATTTGCCCGCGTTCATCGACGCATAGTAGAAATAGAGCTTGGCCATCAGCCGATCAGTTCCACCGTGGCGGGCGAGTCAGGGTCGGCGCGGTCCGCCAGTTTCTTTTCGAAGGACGCGAAGCGACCGATCGTGCGCGCCGACGCGATGTGCAGATAGTCCGCAAGCTCGCCGCCGAGCGCATAACGTTTCAGCGCCCATGCCACGTCGCCGGGCGCCTCGACATGCAGCCGCAGCAAGGCAGGCAGTGCGTCGAACGCGGCATGGATGGCGCCACGGCTATAGGCGTAGCGCGATCGGAGAACCCATTCGGTTTCCATCAGCACGGTCAGCGAAACGTATGCATCGTCTCGCGAAACAAGATCGAGTGCCGCCATGAGCTGCCCTTCGTCATCGGCCACGATCAGCCGCACGACGACGTTGGTATCGACGGCGATCACCCGGTCACTCTTGCCAGTCGTCGAAAAGCGTTCCGATGCGGCTCGTCATGTCGTCGGTTGCCACCGGCGGCCCCTCGTATCGCGGCACCCGGTTACGAAACTCTTCGTAGCTGATCCGCGCACGCGGCGGCGCTGCGGCTTCGAGAATGATCCTGCGACCTTCCCGATGCACGCTCATCCGCTCTCCTGATTTCAGGTTCAGAGCATCGCGGACGTCCTTCGGGATGACGATCTGTCCCTTGGACGACATGGTAATTTCGAATCCCATGTCGGTAAGATGAGCCTTACCCGACCGGGCGTCAATCCTCGCTGTGCTCGCCCAGATCGCGCGCGACCTCGGGCTTGCGCAGCAGCGCGTCGATGTGGCTGCCCTCGTCGAAGCTTTCGTCCGCCAGGAACTTGAGCTTGGCCGCATATTTGGTCTGGATCCTGTGCGCTACCTCGCGCTGGAGATAGGCGGTGTTGGTGCGCAGCGCCTTCAACACCGCCGCCTCGTCCTTGCCGAGCAACGGCTTCACGAACGCCGTCGCGTGGCGCAGGTCGGGGGACATGCGCACCTCGGTGATCGAAACCATATGCTTCGCGAGCGTCTCGTCGTGGACGTCGCCACGGGCGAGGATTTCGGACAGGGCGTGACGCACCTGTTCGCCGACGCGCAGCGTGCGGACCGACTTTTCCTGGGGTTCTTTGTTCATATGACTCCCCTCCCGCCAAGCGGAAGGGGAGAGACTTACAGCGTGCGTTCGCGCATCTCGACCTCGAACGTCTCGAGGAAGTCGCCCGCCTTGATGTCGACGAAGTTCGACGTGAACGTCACGCCGCACTCCAGGCCGGCGCGCACTTCGGGGACGTCGTCCTTGAAGCGGCGCAGGCTGGCGATCTCACCCTGGTAGATGATGACGTCGTTGCGCGTGATGCGCGCCTTGAGCGCCTTGCGGATGATACCCTCGACGACCAACAGACCGGCGGCCTTGCCGTGCTTGCCGGCCGAGAAGACGTCGCGGATCTCCGCACGCCCGACGACGGTCTCGAACGCCTCCGGCCCGAGCTGCCCTGCCATGCCGGCGCGGATCTCGTCGGTCAGGTCGTAGATGACGTCGTAATATTTCAACGCCACCTTCTGCCGGTCGGCGATCTCGCGCGCCTTGGCGTTGGCGCGGACGTTGAAGCCGATGATCGGCGCGCCGCTGGCACCCGCCAGCGTCACGTCGCTCTCGGTGATCCCGCCGACGCCCGCGTGCAGCACGCGCGCCTTGATGAGATCGGTCGAGATCTTGTTGATCGACGCGACGATGGCCTCGACGGTGCCCTGCGTATCGGCCTTCACCACGAGCGGATATTCGATCGCGGCATTGGCCTTCAGCGCCGAGAACATGCTCTCGAGGCTCGCCGGCGCCGTCGTGGTGCGCTTCTGCGTCAGCACGCTCTGGCGATATTCGGCGACCTCGCGTGCCCGTGCCTCGCTCTCGACCACCTGCAACGGATCGCCCGCCGACGGAACGCCGGTCATGCCGAGCACTTCCACGGGCATCGCCGGGCCGGCTTCCTTCACCTGACGCCCCTTGTCGTCGATCAGCGCGCGGACCTTGCCGCTTTCCGCGCCGATGACGAAGACGTCGCCGACCTTCAGCGTGCCGCGGTTGACGAGGATCGTCGCGACCGGGCCGCGGCCCTTGTCGAGCTTCGCCTCGATCACCGTGCCCTCGGCGGGGCGATCGGGGTTGGCGCGCAGTTCGAGCAGTTCGGCCTGGAGCTGGATCTTCTCGATCAGCGTGTCGAGCCCGGTCTTCTGGAGCGCGGACACCTCCACGTCCTGGACGTCGCCGCCCATTTCCTCGACCACCACCTCTTCGCTCAGCAGGCGCTCGCGCACCCGCTGGGCATTGGCCTCGTACTTGTCGATCTTGTTGATCGCCACGATCATCGGCACGCCGGCCGCCTTGGTGTGGTTGATCGCCTCGATCGTCTGCGGCATCAGCCCGTCGTCGGCGGCGACGACCAGCACGACGATGTCGGTGACGTCGGCACCGCGCGCGCGCATCTGCGTGAACGCCTCGTGGCCCGGCGTGTCGAGGAACGTGACCTTCGACTTGTCCTTCAGCGTGACCTGATAGGCGCCGATATGCTGGGTGATGCCACCCGCCTCGCCGCGCACCACGTCGGTGCCGCGCAGCGCGTCGAGCAGGCTCGTCTTGCCGTGGTCGACGTGGCCCATGATCGTGACCACCGGCGGACGCGGCTTCAGCTGCTCGTCGGCATCCTCGACGGTGTCGATCGCCAGATCGATGTCGCTGTCGGACACGCGCACGATGTTGTGGCCGAATTCGGTCACCAGCAATTCGGCGGTATCCTGGTCGATCGTCTGCGTCATCGTAACGGGCATGCCCATCTTGAACAGCGTCTTGACGAGGTCGGCGCCCTTTTCCGCCATGCGGTTGGCGAGTTCCTGGACGGTGATCGCCTCGGGCACCTGGACGTCGCGGATCTGCTTGGCCTGCACCTCGCGCGGGCCGCCGAAGTGGCGCTTTTCCTTTTCGCGCGCACGCTTGAGCGCGGCAAGGCTGCGCGAACGCGCACCATCGTCGCCGAGCGCACGGTTGACGGTCAGCTTGCCGCCGCGACGCTCGTCGCCCTTGCGATCGCGCTGCTGCGGACGGCTCGGCGGCGCGTTGCGCGGCGTCGCCTGACCCGAGGGCAGGCTGCGCGAGGCACCACCGGCAGCCGACGGCGATGCGGCCGACGACGAAGCGGCGGCGGCAGGTGCGGCGACCGGTTCGGGCTTGGGTTGCGGCTTGGGAATCTCGGGTCGCGCGACCGGCGAGAAGCGGCGCGGCGCCGGCATCGACGGATCGCGCCCGAGTTCCAGCGTCGGCGCGGGCGCCGGTGCGGCGGGACGCGGGGCAGGGGCGGGCGCAGGCGCTGCCACGACCGGCGCGGGAGCGGGTTCCACCGCCGCCACGGGTGCGGGCTCGGCGGCGGGTGCGGGCGGCGGTGCGGCGCGCTCGACCGGGCGGAAGCCACGGCCGGCCGGCGTCGGCACGATCGGCGCGGCCACCGACGGAGCGGCAGGCTCCGGCGCGGGGGCAGGCGCTGCGACCGGTTCTGGCGCCGGCGCGGCAGGCGCCGCAGCGGCGGCGGCCTTTTCGGCGGCGCGCGTGCGCTCGTCCTCGGCGGCCTGCACGCGTGCGGCCTCCTCGCGACGGCGTGCGTCCTCCAGCGCGTGCATGCGCTGATCCTCGGCCTCGCGCAGCATGCGGGCCTGACGCTCCTGCGCCGTCTCGTTCGACGCGGGCGCGCGCGGTGCCGGTGCGGGGGCGGCCGCCGGGGCGGGCGCGGCGACGGGCGCCTCGACCTGCGGTTCGGCCGCAGGGGCGGCTTCGCCCGGCCGGCCGAGCACGCGCCGCCGCTTCGTTTCCACGATCACCGTATTGGACCGGCCATGGCTGAAGCTCTGCTTCACCTGGCCGGTCTCGACCGTACGCTTCAGCCCCAGGGGCGCGCGCATGCCAAGTTTCGGCTTCTCGTTGTCGGTGTCGCTCACTCAAATTCCTCGTTTACGTCTACGGCCGGTCGAAGCCGGTCGGTTGCGGCCCCGACGATGTCGGGTTCGCGTCCGGGCGCCGATGCGCCTTGCGGGGCCGTTTCGCAAGGCACGGGTGTGGGTTCAGGTCCGATAAAATGCAGCCAGCGGTCGAGCGCGTCGCTCACCCGCCCGGCCGCAGCGCGGTCGGTCACGCCGATATGTACCACATTCTCGCGGCCCAGCGCCAACGACAATATGGTGCGCGCGACCGGCAATACCAAGCCCCGCAGCGGCGATCCTTCGCGATCCGATCCGATCCGCCACGCCTGGTCCAGCTTGCGGTTGCCGTCGGCACCCGCGTCGGCGGCATGGTAGAGCGCCTTCAGCTGGCCCGAACGTGCCGCGGTCTCGATCTTCTCGGACCCGGTGAACAGCATCCCCGAACGCGATTCGAGCCCGAGCCGGTCGAGCGCATTGCGTTCCAGCGCCGCGGCGATCCGCTGCGGCAGGTCGTCGGGGATCGTCGATACCTCGCCCTTGAACGCGCGTGCCAGCGCACCGCGCAACCGCTTCTTCGCGATCGCCTCTTCCAGTTCGCCGCGCGTGACGCCGATCCACGCGCCACGCCCCGGCGCCTTGGCACGGACATCGGGCAGGATCGTCCCGTCGGGTGCCAGCGCGAGCCGGACCAGATTGTCGCGCCGGTCGCGGTCCTGCGTCAGGATGCATTTGCGGACGGGATCGGTCATGCGATCGTCCCTTCCGGTGCGTCGCCGCGTGTCGTGGGCACGGCACGCACCATCGCCCCCGCGGTCACCCGCAGGGTCGATCGCACGCCGCGAACCTGATGGAGCGCTAGCGGCTCATTGTGAGGGAACCGCATGCGCGTCCTCCCTCGGTTTGCCGGGCGCGTCGCGGTCGGCGAGCAACTGCCCTCCGGCGCCGTAATTCTCCGTCGACACTTCCTCGATCACGATCTGCACCGCGGCCGGGTTCTTGCCCAGCCGCGTGACCAGCGAGGACGTCACGTCGGCGACGATCCCCGCCTTTTCCTCGCGGGTCGCGGTGCCGGAGATGCGGATCGAGACGAACGGCATCAGGCGTCCTCGCCCTCGGTCGCATCGGCCGATGCGTCGGCGGCGGGGGCTTCCTCGTCGGCGAACCAATGCTGGCGCGCGGCCATGATGATCTCGTTCCCCTGCTCGTCCGACAGGCCGTATTCGCTGAGGATGCCGCCCTTCGGCTCGGGCCGCTTGGGCGCGTCCTCGTTGCGGCGGCGCGGTTCGACGCGCTTCTTCTCGACCAGCTCGTCGGTGGCGAGATCGGCGAGGTCGTCGAGCGTCTTGATCCCGGCCTTGCCGAGCGTGACCAGCATCGCCTCGGTCAGGTACGGCATGTCGACCAGCGCGTCCTCGACGCCCAGCGCGCGGCGCTCCTCGCGGTTCGCGGCCTCGCGGCGATCGAGCGCTTCCTGCGCGCGGCTCTGCAGCTCCTGGCCCAGATCCTCGTCGAAGCCCTCGATGCCGGCGATCTCGTCGAGCTCGACATAGGCGACCTCCTCGAGCGCGCCGAAGCCCTCGGCGACCAGCAGCTGCGCCAGCGTCTCGTCGACGTCCAGTTCGTTCTGGAACATCTCGGTGCGCTCGGTGAATTCCTTCTGGCGCTTCTCGCTCGCGTCCTGCTCGGTCAGGATGTCGATCGCCTTGCCGGTCAGCTGGCTGGCGAGGCGCACGTTCTGGCCGCGGCGGCCGATCGCCAGGCTCAGCTGGTCGTCGGGCACCACCACCTCGATCCGCTCCTCTTCCTCGTCGATCACGACGCGGCTGACGCTGGCCGGCTGCAAGGCGTTGACGACGAAGGTCGCGATGTCGGGCGACCAGGGGATGATGTCGATCTTCTCGCCCTGCATCTCCTGCACGACGGCCTGCACGCGGCTGCCCTTCATGCCGACGCAGGCGCCGACCGGGTCGATCGACGAATCGCGGCTGATGACGCCGATCTTGGCGCGGCTGCCGGGATCGCGCGCCGCCGCCTGGATGGTGATGATGCCGTCGTAGATTTCCGGCACTTCCTGCGCGAACAGCTTCTTCATGAAGTCGGGGTGCGCGCGGCTGAGGAAGATCTGCGGCCCGCGGTTCTCGCGGCGGACGTTGAGGATCAGGCTGCGGATGCGGTCGTTGACGCGCACCACCTCGCGCGGGATCTGCGCGTCGCGGCGGATGACGCCCTCGGCCCGGCCCAGGTCGACGACGACGTGGCCGAATTCGACGCGCTTGACGACGCCGGTGATGATCTCGCCCTGGCGGTCCTTGAACTCTTCGTACTGGCGCTCGCGCTCGGCGTCGCGGACCTTCTGGAAGATGATCTGCTTCGATGCCTGTGCCTGGATACGGCCGAATTCGATCGGGGGCAGCGGATCGACGATATAGTCGCCGACGACGGCGCCCGGCTGCAGCTTCTGCGCCTGGGTCACGTCGACCTGCTTGAAATAGTCGTCGACCGCCTCGACCACCTCGACGACGCGCCACAGGCGCAGGTCGCCGCTGGTCGGGTCGAGCTTGGCGCGGATGTCGTTCTCGATGCCGTAGCGGGTCTTGGCCGCGCGCTGGATCGCCTCTTCGAGAGCCTCGATGACGATGCTCTTGTCGATCATCTTTTCCGATGCGACCGAATTGGCGATCGCGATCAGTTCCGCGCGGTTGGCGGTGGCGACGGTGGCCATCTTACTTCTGTCCTTCGTTCAAGGAGTCGGTGTCGTTGGGGTCGAGATCCGCGTCGTCCGGGATCTCTTCGATTTCGTCGGCGCCCTCGCTCGACAGCGGCGCGGTCGCGGCGAGCAGGCGGTCGGTGATCGTCAGCTTGGCATCGTGGATCTGGTCCAGCGCCACCGTCATGCGCGTATGGCCGCGCACGTCGATCGCCACGCGGTCGCCCTCGATGCCGACCAGGTCGCCGGTCAGGATCTTGCGGTTGTCGACCTTTTCCACCAGCGTGATCTTCGCCTCGTGCCCGGCCCAGGCGGTATAGTCCTGCGGCCGCGTCAACGGGCGGTCGATGCCGGGCGACGACACTTCCAGCCGATAGGCGTCGGGAATCGGATCGCGTCCCTCCGCCTCCAGCGCGTCGAGCACGTCCGAGATCCGGCGCGACAGCTCGGCGCAATCGTCGATCGTCAGCTGGCCGGTGTCGGGGCGTTCGGCCATCACCTGCAACGTCGGATCGGACTTGCCGCCGAACATCTTGACGCGCACCAGGTCGAAACCCAGCGCGGTCGCCTCGGGTTCGATCAACTGCGAGAGAAGGGCGATATCCGCCATGCAAGCTCCGGAACCGATGCGGCGGATGCCGCGTGAATATGCGTGTTCGCCGCCGCGGGAGTGGTCCCCCGCAGCCTCTTTCACCTGACGATGTTAGAGAAGGCACGAGCCATATACGCCCGCCGCCCTGTGGAAACAAGCATCCATCGCGCCGCCTTGCGCGTTCGCGCATCCAAACGGGAGAATATCATGCGCCGACACCTGCTCGCCTGCCTGCCTGCCGCCCTGATCGCCTGCTCCGGCAACGCGCCGGCGCCGGGCGGACAGGCCGGCGAGACGCCGCCTTCGCCCAAGCCGTTCCGCGAGACGGTGGTCGCCGACTTCGTCTCGCCCTGGGCGATCGCCTTCCTGCCCGACGACCGGATGGTGGTGACCGAGAAGGCGGGGCAGATGATCCTGCTGTCGCCCGACGGCAAGCGGCGCCAGACGATCGCGACGCTTCCCGTCGATTCGGCGGGGCAGGGCGGCTTGATGGACGTCGTGCCCGCCCCCGATTTCGCGACCAGCAAGCGCCTCTATTTCAGCTATTCGGCCGCCGGTCCGGGCGGCAAGGGCGTGGTGCTGGCGCGCGGCCGGATGCGCCCCGACGGCGCCGGCGGCGAACGGCTGGGGGAGATCGAGGCGCTGTTCCAGGCGCGGCCCTTCGTCGAGGGCAACGGCCATTATTCGGGCCGCATCGCCTTCGCGCCGGACGGCCAGTCGCTGTTCTTCACCAACGGCGAACGCCAGAAGTTCACGCCGGCGCAGGACCCGCAGGTGACGCTGGGCAAGGTGCTGCGGCTGACACTCGACGGCAAGCCGGCGCCGGGCAACCCGCTGGTCGCCAAGGGGTTCGCGCCCGAGATCTGGAGCTACGGCCATCGCAACCTGCTGGGCATCGCCTTCGACGCGCAGGGGCATCTGTGGGAACAGGAGATGGGGCCGAAGGGCGGCGACGAGCTGAACCTCATCATGCCCGGCCGCAACTACGGCTGGCCCAACGCCTCGAACGGCAGCAACTACGACGGCAGCGACATTCCCGACCACAAGCCCGGCGACGGCTACGAACCGCCCAAGGTCTGGTGGAACCCGGTGATCTCGCCCGGCGGCCTGATGATCTATTCGGGGTCGATGTTCCCGCAATGGAAGGGCGACGCCTTCATCGGCGGCCTGTCGTCGCAATCGCTCGTCCGCGTCGACCTCGACGGGCAGGCCGCGCGCAAGGGCGATCAATGGTCGATGGGCGCGCGCATCCGCGACGTCGAGCAGGGGCCGGACGGGTCGATCTGGGTGATCGAGGACGGCGGCAAGTCGCAGGGGCGGCTGATCCGCCTGACGGCCCGCTGAGGAGGACGCATGGCCAGGCCCCCGATCGGCCGCGACACGACGCTGTGCATGTCGCTGTCGGCGCGCCCGAGCAACTTCGGCACGCGGTTCCACAACCGCCTGTACGAACTGACCGGGCTCGACTTCGTCTACAAGGCGTTCTCCACGACCGATCTGCCCGGCGCGATCCGGGGCATCCGTGCGCTCGGCATCCGTGGCTGCGCGGTGTCGATGCCGTTCAAGGAGGCGGTGATCCCGCTGCTCGACGGGCTGAAAGGCTCGGCGGCGGCGATCGACAGCGTCAACACCATCGTCAACGACGACGGGCGGCTCACCGGCTACAACACCGATTATTCTGCGGTGCGGACGCTCGTGGAGCAGGCCGCGCTGCCGCCGGACAGCGACGTGCTGCTGCGCGGGTCGGGCGGGATGGGCAAGGCGGTGGCGACGGCGCTGCGCGACGCGGGCCTGACGCGCGGCACGATCGTCGCCCGGAACGAGGCGACCGGGCGGGCGCTGGCGGCCTCGGTCGACTGGGACTGGGCGGCCGACGTCGGATCGCGGACCGCGGGCGTGCTGGCCAACGTCACGCCGATCGGCATGGAGGGCGCGGACGCCGATGCGCTGGCGTTCGACCGTGGGACGATCGCCGCGGCCGGCCTTGTCCTCGATGCCGTCGCGCTGCCGCCCGACACGCCGCTGATCCGCGCCGCGCAGGATGCCGGCAAGCGCACGATCACGGGCAGCGCGATCGCGGTGTTGCAGGCGGTCGAACAGTTCGTCCTGTATACCGGCGTGACCCCGACCGCCGCGCAGATCGCCGACGCGGCCACGCTGGCGCGCGGCTAGGCGCCACGATCCGCGCCGGTCAGTCGCGCGCGATCAGATAGTTCATGCGGGCGTGCGCGATCGGTTTTGCCCGGTCGTCCTGCCAGGCGATCGCCTCGACGTTGGCGACGCGGGTGCCGAGGCGGGTGACGATCCCCTCGGCATGCGTCGGCTTGTCGCGGCCGCCGCGCATGAAGTCGACGGTGACGTTGACCGGCTTGATCCGGCCGCCGCCCTCTTCCGCCAGCGCGTGGCGGAGCGAGACGATCGCCGCGACCTCGAGCAGCCCGGCGATGGCGCCGCCGTGCAGGAAGCCGGGCCGGCCGAGCACGTCGGCGGCGAAGGGCATGACCAGCACCGGCGCGCCGCCGTCGCGCGGTTCCAGCGTGATGCCCAGCATCTCGGCATAGGGGGGCAGCGTCATGCGAGCGCATCCATCAGCATGAACGTTCCGGCGACATGCGCCAGCGGATCGTCGGGCGTCTCGTCATAGGCGATGCCGCGGACGAAGGCGATCGCGCGGGTCAGCTTCAGGCATTCGCCGCGGCCGATCACGGTCCGGCCCGGCACGGCGGGGCGCAGATAGTCGACGCGCAGGTCGAGCGTCGCCTGCGCGGCGAACTTGTCGCGCTTCGCCCACACCGCAACGCTGGTCGCCATGTCCATCAGCGCGATGATCGGGCCGGAGGCGAGCACGCCGCTGTCGACGTCGCCGACCAGCGCATCGGCATAGGGCAGCGCCAGTTCGACCCAGCCGTCGCCCTTGCCGTGATAGGTGATGCCCAGCCGACCCGCATGCCCGGCGAAGCGGTGCGCGAGGAAGGCGTCGATGTTGAAGCCGCTCATCGCCGCGTCTCTACACGCCATCCGCGGTAGCGCAACGCGCCCGCCCGGTTTAGCGTCGCGGCAACGAGGAGAGAGACATGACCGACCGCGTCACCCTGGCAATCGCAGACGGCATCGCCGACGTCCGGCTCGCACGCGCGGACAAGATGAACGCGATCGATCCGGCGATGTTCGAACGGATCGGCGCGACGATCGACGCGCTGGCGGACCGCACCGACGTGCGCTGCGTCGTGCTGTCGGGCGAGGGCAGGGGCTTTTGCGCCGGGCTCAACATGGAAAGCATGGCGCGGGGCGGATCGGGCACCTCGACCGACCGCAACGCGCAGGGCAGCATCCTTCCCCAGCACGTCACCTGGGGCTGGCGGCAATTGCCGATGCCGGTGATCGCCGCGGTCCATGGCGTCGCCTTCGGCGGCGGGTTCCAGATCATGTCCGGCGCCGACATCCGCATCGCCGCCCCCGCCACCCGCTTCGCGATCCGCGAGGCGCATTGGGGGCTGGTTCCCGACATGGCGGGCTTCCCGATCTGGCGCGGGCTGGTGCGCGACGACGTGCTGCGCGAGCTGGTCTACACCGCGCGGGAATTCGACGCGGACGAGGCGCTGCGCCATGGCTTCGTCACCCGGCTCGCTGACGATCCGCTGGCGGAGGCGCTGGCGCTGGCGCGCACGATCGCGGGCCGTTCGCCGCACGCGATCCGCGGCGCCAAGCGGCTGCTCAACATGGCGCACGACGCCGACCCGCGCACGATGCTGGAAGCGGAGACCGCCGAACAGATGAAGGTGATCGGCAAGCCCAACATGATGGAGGCGGTCGCCGCCAACATGGGCAAGCGGCCGGCGGTGTTCGCCGACTGAACCGGTGTCGCCGGCGACCCGATCGATCGGCGTCGTCTCCCGAGGGGGCAGGCGTGCTGACGGCGGATAGCGCGCTTACCGACCATGGCTGTTCGCTGTCGCGGCCGCGACGGCACAATGCGGGGCCATGAGGCCCCGTCATCGTCGCGGCGAAGCGGCGCGGGATTCCAGTCCCCCACTGACCCTCACCCTATCGCCGGCTTCGCCGTCTCTTCCCGCTCCCAGCGGGAGAGGAAAAGGCGCGCAGCGCCGAAGGGTGAGGGTGTCCTGTTGCGGCGTCGCGCGAATGCCCCGCCGTCGCGGCCGCCGGCCCGGCCATCTCTTGCATCGTCCGGCAGGGGAAGGAAACGGCGCGCAGCGCCGGAAGGCGAGCGCGACCCGCGCGCTTACCGCGGTGCCATCCGGATGCCGCCGTCGAGGCGGATGTCCTCGCCGTTGAAATAGCCGTTCTCGATCAGCGTCATCGCCAAATGCGCATATTCCGCCGGATCGCCGAGCCGCTTGGGGAACGGCACGCTGGCCGCCAGCGCGTCCTTCACCGGCTGCGGCGCCCCCTGCAACAGCGGCGTGTCGAAGATACCGGGCAGGATCGTGTTGACGCGGATGCCCTCGCCCATCAGGTCGCGCGCGATCGGCAGCGTCATGCCGACGACGCCGCCCTTCGATGCGGAATAGGCGGCCTGGCCGATCTG
Organism: Sphingomonas sp. A2-49; assembly: GCF_025548555.1. Taxonomy (GTDB): domain Bacteria; phylum Pseudomonadota; class Alphaproteobacteria; order Sphingomonadales; family Sphingomonadaceae; genus Sphingomonas. Next base: position 144,139 of record NZ_JAJLPA010000003.1, on the reverse strand, counting down.
TCCGTCCTCCGCCGCGACGCTCGCGGTCATCACGATCGCGCCGCGTTCGCCGTCCGCCCCCGGATCGCGCGTCAGCATCCCCGCCGCGGACTTGGCGACGCAGCGGAAGGTGCCGACGAGGTTGATCTGGATGAGCCAGTCGAAGGCGGCGAGCGGGAAGTGCTTGATGCTGCCGTCCTCCTTCGAGCGGCTCGCGGTCTTCACCGCATTGCCGGTGCCCGCGCAGCAGACCAGCACCGCTTCCTGTCCGTGCGCGGCGCGGGCGCGCGCGAAGCCGGCGTCGACGCTCTCGTCGCTGGTGACGTTCACCTCGCAGAACACGCCGCCGATCTCGGCCGCGAGCGCCTCGCCCTTCTCGCGTTGCAAGTCGAAGATCGCGACCCGCGCACCCTTCGCCGCGAGCGCCCGCGCGGTGGCGGCGCCGAGGCCGGAGGCGCCGCCGGTGACGACGGCGGCAATGGTGTCGGTGATGAGCATCAGGGTCTCCGGGAGTTGGCCGGCCCCGCGCGGGGCCCGGCGCGAAAGCGGGTTAGGGGGGGGCGGGCTACAGCCGCTCGACGATCGTCACGTTGGCGATGCCGCCGCCCTCGCACATCGTCTGGAGCCCGTAGCGGCCGCCGCGCCGGTGCAGCGCGTGGACCAGCGTCGCCATCAGCTTGGTACCGCTGGCGCCGAGCGGATGGCCGAGCGCGATCGCGCCGCCGTTGACGTTGAGCCGCGCCGGATCGCCGCCGACATGGCGCAACCATGCGAGCGGCACCGGCGCGAACGCCTCGTTCACCTCGTACAGGTCGATGTCCTCGATCCGCATGCCGGCGCGGCGCAGCGCCTTGTCGGTGGCGAACAACGGTTCCTCGAGCATGATGACCGGATCGCCGCCGGTCACGGTCAGATTGTGGATGCGCGCCAGCGGGGTGAGGCCGTGCGCCTTCAGCGCCGCTTCGCTGACCACCAGCACCGCGCTCGATCCGTCGCAGATCTGGCTGGCATTGGCGGCGGTGATCGTGCCGCCCTCCTGCAACAGCTTCACCGCGCCGATCGTCTCCGGGCTGGCGTCGTAGCGGATGCCCTCGTCGCGGTCGTGGCGGACCGGGCCGTCGGGCGTCTCGACCTCCAGCGGCACGATCTCGTCGGCGAAGTCGCCGCGCGTCGTCGCGGCGGCGGCGCGCCGGTGGCTTTCGAGCGCATAGGCATCGAGCGCGGCGCGATCAAAGCCGTATTTGCGCGCGATCATTTCGGCGCCCATGAACTGGCTGAACTGGACGTCGGGAAAACGCGCTTCCTGCCGCGGGCTCTTCGCCTTGCCGAGGCCGGCCTGCGCGAACAGCGCACCGGTCGATCCCATCGGCACGCGGCTCATGCTCTCCACCCCGGCGGCGATCACGACGTCCTGCGTCCCGCTCATCACCGCCTGTGCGGCGAACTGGATCGCCTGCTGGCTCGATCCGCACTGGCGGTCGATCGTCACCGCGGGCACGCTCGTCGGCAAGCGCGAGGCGAGCACGGCCCCGCGCCCGACCTGGAAACCCTGTTCGCCGCCCTGGCTGACGCAGCCCATGATGACGTCCTCGACCGCCGCCGGGTCGATGCCGCTGCGCGCGACGACGGCGTCGAGCACCTCGCCCGCCATGTCCGCGGGGTGCCAGCCGGCAAGGCGCCCGCCGCGCCGCCCGCCCGCGGTGCGCACCGCCTCGACGATATAGGCTTCCGCCATGATCCGCTCTCCGTAACACTTGTTATTGCGGCGCCGGTGTCGCTTAATCGCGCGACGAGTGCAAGGGGATCGGGATGCAGGTCGAACAGGCGGTGCGGGCACGGCGATCGGTGCGCGGGTTTCTCGACACGCCGGTGGAGGTGGCCGTGCTGCGCCGACTGGCCGAGGCGGCGGCGCGCGCGCCGTCGGGCGGCAACCTCCAGCCGTGGCACGTCCATATCGTCGCCGGCGCGGCGATGGCGCGGCTGAAGGCGACGATGGCGGAGCGGCTGGCGCGCGGAGAGACGGAGACGCCCGCCTATGCGGTCTATCCGCCGGCATTGGACGATCCCTATCGCGCCAGGCGTTTCGACGTCGGCGAGGCGCTGTACGGGCATCTGGGCATTCCGCGCGACGACCGTGCCGGCCGGCGGCGCTGGTTCGCCGACAATTACCGCTTCTTCGGTGCGCCCGCCGCTTATTTCTGCTCGATCGATCGCGGCATGGGACCGCCGCAATGGTCGGACCTTGGCATGTATCTCCAGACGCTGATGCTGCTGGCGGTCGACGCCGGCCTCGCCACCTGTCCGCAGGAATGCTGGGCGATATATCCGGACACGGTGGGGCAGGCGCTCGGCCTGCCGGCGGAGCGGATGCTGTTCTGCGGCGTGGCGATCGGGTTCGAGGATGCCGCCGCCCCGGCCAACGCCCTGCGCAGCACGCGCGCGGCGCCGGACCGGTGGCTCACCGTGGTCGAATAGCGCGGCCTACAGCACCACGCGCTCGGGCTTCGACTCCTCGATCGCGGCCAGCACCATCCGTTCCCAGATCGCCGGATCGCCCGCTGCCGCCATCGTGCGGTCGGGCTCGCGCAGCGTCCGCAGCACCGCGAGCGCGTCGGGCAGGTAGTCGCGCCAAGCGCTGTCCACGCGGTCGCCCGCGCTTTCGGCATCGCCGCCGGCGTTGGCGCTGATCCGCTGGCCGGCAAGCACCCGCGCGATTCGCTCGGCGACCGGAGTGGTGGACACGTCCATGGGCTTCTCTCCTTCACCCCCGACAATGCCCGAGCCGGGGGTCCGGTGCCATCCCCGACGGCGAACGGCCCGGCGCGCGAAACGCACCGGGCCGTCCGTTGCAGCACCGCAGGAGGAATTAGCGCGCCGCGCCGCTGCCCTGACCGCGGCCACCGCCACCACCGCCCGAACGACCGCCGCGACCGCCGCTGCCGCCACCGCTGCTGCTGCCCCGCGTGCCGCCGCGGCTGGCGTTGGCATAGTTGCGCGTTGCGGTCGGCGCGTGCGTGGCGCGCGGACGCGCCGGCTGGCGCTGGCCACGCGGCAGGTCGGCGCGCGGAGCCGGGTCGGCACCGATCGCCTTGACGCGGGTCGCCTTGATCTCGTTCGACAGGCCCTGGAAATTGTCGGGCAGCGGCCGCACCGCGACCTTCTGGCGCGTCAGCTTCTCGATGTCCTTCAGGTACGGCCGCTCGTCGTCGGCGCAGAAGGCGACCGCGATGCCGCTCGCGCCGGCACGCGCGGTGCGGCCGATGCGGTGGACATATTGCTCGGCGACGTTGGGCAGTTCGAAATTCACGACGTGGCTGACGCCCGAGACGTCGATACCGCGCGCCGCGATATCGGTCGCGATCAGCACCTTGGTCTTGCCGTCCTTGAACTCGCCGAGCGCGCGCTCACGCTGTCCCTGGCTCTTGTTGCCGTGGATCGCGTTCGCCGCGATGCCGTTGCCGGCGAGCAGCTTCACGACGCGGTCGGCGCCATGCTTGGTGCGGGTGAAGACCAGTGCGCGGTTGATCGTCGGATCCTGCAGCACCAGCGTCAGCAGCGCCTGCTTCTCCGACTGGTTGACGAAGGTGACATACTGGTCGACGCGCTCGGCGGTGGTCGACGCGGGGACGACCGAGACCGTCTTGGGCTCGTGCAGGAACTGGTTGGCCAGCTCGCGGATCGCGACCGGCATCGTCGCCGAGAAGAACAGCGTCTGGCGCTTGCGCGGGATCATCCGCACGATCTTCTTCAGCGCGTGGATGAAGCCGAGGTCCATCATCTGGTCGGCTTCGTCGAGCACCAGGATCTCGATCATCGACAGGTTGCACATGCCCTGCTCGACCAGGTCGATCAGGCGGCCCGGCGTGGCGACGAGGATGTCGACGCCGCGGCTGAGGTCCTGGCGGTTCTTGTTGATGCTGGTGCCGCCGAACACGGTGGCGACCGACAGCTTGCTGAACTGGCCGTAGCCGCGGGCGCTGTCGGCGATCTGGCTGGCGAGCTCGCGCGTCGGCGCGAGCACCAGCATGTGGCAATGCGTCGGCAACACGCGCTTGCTCGCTTCCGTCAGCCGCTGGATCGACGGCAGCACGAACGCGGCGGTCTTGCCGGTGCCGGTCTGGGCGATGCCGAGCAGGTCGCCGCCTTCGAGCAGGATCGGGATCGACTGCGCCTGGATCGGGGTGGGCGTGGTATAGCCCTTGGCTTCGAGCGCACGGACGAGCGGCTCGGCGAGGCCGAGGTTGGCGAATGACATGGGAAACAGACTTTCAAAACGGAGCCTGACCCGCGCGCCGGGACCATGACGGAACGGCTCGCAGGGGGCGGGGGAAATTGACACCCCGCGTGAATAGGGAAGCCCTGAACGATCAACCGAGGCGGAGCCGGGGGTGGCGAAGCCAACCCGTTCACGCTGCATGACGCCTCGATGCTGCGCCATGTGCGCTGCGCCGCGGCAAAAGTCAAGACGGGGTTGGGGCTGATCGGTTACTACCTGAGCGGCTCCCCCAACCACAACCGTCATCCCTGCGCAGGCGGGCATCCATACCCGCTGACATTGCGGCCTTTGCTCCGACCTCGCGTCTATGGAGTCCCGCCTCCCCGGGAATGACGGGCGAGGGGACGGCTTCTGCGCCTCTTCGCGCCCGCTCGTCATCATGCTCGGCGAAACCCGGCGCCGCGACACCCCTTACAGCTTGCGCCCGATGACCTCCTTCATGATCTCGTTCGTCCCGCCGTAGATGCGGCTGACCCGCGCAGCGCGCCAGGCGCGCGCGATGGGATATTCGTTCATGTACCCTGCGCCGCCGTGCAGCTGGAGGCAGGCGTCGATCACCTCCCATTGCACGTCGGTGTGCCACAGCTTCGCCGCGGCGCCTTCCTCGTTGGTCAGCGCGCGGGCGAGATGCCGCCGGATCGCCCAGTCGAGATGCGCCCAGCCGACCTGCAATTTCGTCTTGAGGTCGGCGAGGACGAAGCGCGTGTTCTGGAAGTCGAAGACGACGCCGGCGAACGCCTTGCGGTCCTTGGTGAAGGCGACCGTCTCGTCGAACGCCTTCTGCGCCGAAGCCTGCGCGCCGACCGCGATCGACAGCCGCTCCTGCGGCAGCTGGCTCATCAGGTAGACGAACCCCTTGCCCTCGATGCCCAGGCAATTGGTCATCGGCACGCGCACGTCGTCGAAGAACAGTTCGGAGGTGTCGGCGGCGTCCTGTCCGATCTTGTCGAGCTTGCGGCCGCGGCGGAAGCCCTCGCGATCGGCCTCGACGAGGATGATCGACATGCCCTTGTAGGCCGGTTGCGCCGCAGGATCGGTCTTGGCGACGACGAGGATCAGGTCGGCGTTCTGGCCGTTGGTGATGTACGTCTTCGACCCGTTGACGACATAATGGTTGCCGTCGCGCCGCGCCGTGGTGCGGATCGCCTGAAGGTCGCTGCCGGTACCCGGTTCGGTCATCGCGATCGCGCTGATGGTCTCGCCCGACACCATGCGCGGCAGCCAGTAGCGCTTCTGCTCCTCCGACCCGTAATGCTCCAGATAGCCCGCGACGATATCCGATTGCAGCGTGAAGCCGGCCGGTACGCCGTTGTAGGTCAGTTCCTCGTTGACGATCGCATTGTAGCCGAAGTCGAGCCCCAGCCCGCCATAGGCTGCCGGCACCGTCGGGCACAGCATGCCGACCGCCCCCGCCGCGCGCCAGAAGGCGGGCGGCACCAGCCGGTCCGCCTCCCATTCCGCGACGTGCGGCACGCCCTCCTTGCGCAGGAAGCTGCGGACCGTCTGGCGGAACGCCTCGTGATCGTCGTCATAGGCGAAGCGCCCGGCGACATCGTCCAGCGTCATGGCTTTCTCCTCGTTCCCGTCGTCATGTCCGTTGGCCGCGACGCTGCGATCGACGGCCACCGGCGTCAAGTACTAAGTAACAAATGTTATGCCGGCACTTTTCCGGTGCATGGCCGCACGCCACCCGATACACAGTGGGTCCAACGACAAAGAGGATGCGCGCATGAAACTCGCCAGTCTGAAGCACACCGACGGGAACCAGGGACGCGACGGCCGGCTCGTCGTGGTGTCCGACGATCTCGCCTGGTGCGCCGATGCGACGCATATCGTGCCGACGCTCCAGGGCGCGCTCGACGACTGGGACCGGCTGCTGCCCGACCTGCGCAACCTTGCGACCGATCTCGAGCATGCCGTCATCCCGCGCGAACGCTTCCACGAGCATGACGCCGCCTCGCCGCTGCCGCGTGCCTATCAATGGGCGGACGGGTCGGCCTATGTGAACCACGTCGCGCTGGTCCGGCAGGCGCGGGGTGCAGAGATGCCCGACACCTTCTGGCACGATCCGCTGATGTACCAGGGCGGATCGGACGGCTTCCTCGGCCCGCGCGACCCGATCCCGCTGGCGGACGAAAGCTGGGGCTGCGACCTGGAGGCGGAGGTCGTGGTGGTCACCGGCGACGTGCCGCTCGGCGCGACCCGGGACGAGGCGCTCGCCGGCATCCGGCTGGTCGGGCTGACCAACGACGTGTCGCTGCGCAACCTGATCCCCGGCGAACTGGCAAAGGGTTTCGGCTTTTTCCAGTCGAAGCCGGCGAGCGCCTTTTCCCCCGTGTTCGTCACCCCCGACGCGCTCGGCGACTGGTGGCGCGACGGCAAGCTGCACCGCAAGCTGCACGTCGATCTCAACGGCAAGCCCTTCGGCCGCGCCGAGGCGGGGGAGGACATGACGTTCGACTTCGGCACGCTCGTCGCGCATGCGGCAAAGACGCGGCGGCTGGGGGCGGGGACGATCGTCGGCTCGGGCACCGTCTCGAACCGCGGCCCCGACGGCGGCCCCGGCCGCACGATCGAGGCGGGTGGCGTCGGCTATTCCTGCCTCGCCGAATTGCGCACGGTGGAGACGATCGCGGGCGGCACCGCGACGACGCCGTTCCTCAAGAAGGGCGACACCGTCCGGATCTGGGCGGAGGACGACCGGCATCACCCGATCTTCGGCGTGATCGAACAGACGGTCGCATAAAATATCCGCCGTGGGATCGGCGGGACGATCCTGCGTGGCGGGGGCGGATCGGCGGCTGGGTACTGCGCACCAAGTGCCTGTTCCTCCGCCATTCCGGCGTCGGCACGGCGATCCGCACCAACGGGCTGCCGATCCGTTCGCGCACAGGATGCGATCCGATCGGCATGGTCTATCGCAAAATCGCGCTTGAAATTTAATGTCAACGGCGCGACAGGATCAAACAACGGTGCCGGCGAGTCCCGGCGGCACGGACAGGAGAGAAACGTGGCCAGCGAGCATCCGCGCGCCAATCTGCCGCCCCTGACGCTGCATGTGCCCGAACCCAAGTTCCGGCCCGGCGACGCGGTCGATTTCGCCGACGTCGACGTGCCCGCCGCGGGCGCGGCGCGACGGCCCGACACGGCGGCATCGGCGCACGATTTCACCGACCTCGCCTATACGATGGTGCGCGTGCTCGACGAGGACGGGCGCGCCGTCGGTCCCTGGGATCCGAAGCTCAACCCCGACGTGCTGCGCCGCATGCTGCGCAACATGGCGCTGCTGCGCGCGTTCGACGAACGGATGTTCCGCGCGCAGCGCCAGGGCAAGACCAGCTTCTATATGAAGGCGACGGGCGAGGAGGCGGTGTCGGTCGCAGCGGCGCAGGCGCTCGATTTCGAGGACATGTGCTTCCCCTCCTATCGCCAGCAGGGGCTGCTGATCTCGCGCGGGTATCCGCTGGTCGAGATGATGAACCAGATCTATTCGAACCGCGGCGACAAGCTTCAGGGCAAGCAGCTGCCGATCATGTATTCGGCACGCGACCACGGCTTCTTCTCGATCTCGGGCAACCTCACCACGCAATATCCGCAGGCGGTGGGCTGGGCGATGGCATCCGCGGCGAAGGGCGACACGCGCATCGCCGCGGTATGGTGCGGCGAGGGATCGACCGCGGAGGGCGACTTCCATTCCGCCTGCACCTTTGCCAGCGTCTATCGCGCGCCGGTGATCTTCAACGTCGTCAACAACCAATGGGCGATCAGCAGCTTCTCGGGGTTCGCGGGAGCGGAGGCGACGACCTTCGCGGCGCGTGCGATCGGCTACGGCATCGCGGGGCTGCGGGTCGACGGCAACGATGCGCTCGCCGTCTATGCGGCGACGCTCTGGGCGGCGGAGCGTGCGCGCACCAACGCCGGGCCGACGCTGATCGAGCATTTCACCTATCGCGCCGAAGGGCATTCGACCTCGGACGACCCCTCGCAATATCGCAGCGCGGGCGAACCGACCGCCTGGCCGCTCGGCGATCCCGTCGCGCGGCTGAAGCAGCATCTGATCGCGATCGGCGAATGGGACGAGGAGCGTCACGCGGCGCAGGACAGGGAATTGGCGGAATATGTCCGCGCCGAGCAGAAGGAGGCCGAAAAGAACGGCATCCTCGGCCATGGCCTGCACCAGCCGCTCGACACGCTGTTCGAGGGCGTGTTCGAGGAGATGCCGTGGCACTTGCGCGAACAGCAGGCGCAGATGATGGCCGAAGAGGAAGCGTCGGGGCGGCCATGGGCAAGGAAGGCGTGAGCGTGTTCCACACGTTCGTCATTCCCGCGCAGGCGGGAATCCATAGCCGCAACGCTGGCGGCGCCATCGACCACCTGTGCGTCTGGATCCCCGCCTCCGCGGGGATGACGAGGATTGTGGAATGACCGACACCACTACCCCCATTGCGCCGGCGAGCACCGCCGACGCCCCCACCACCCGCATGAACATGATCCAGGCGATCAATTCCGCGCTCGACGTCTGCATGTCGCGCGACCCGGACGTGCTGGTGATGGGCGAGGACGTCGGCTATTTCGGCGGCGTGTTCCGCGCCACCGCCGGCCTTCAGGCCAAGCACGGCAAGACCCGCGTCTTCGATACGCCGATCACCGAAACGGGCATCATGGGGGTGGCGATCGGCATGGGCGCCTATGGCCTGCGTCCCGTCCCCGAAATCCAGTTCGCCGACTATATCTACCCGGCGCTCGACCAGCTGGTCAGCGAGGCGGCGCGGCTCCGCTATCGCTCGGCGGGCGAATTCATCGCGCCGATCACGATCCGCTCGCCCTATGGCGGCGGTATCTTCGGCGGCCAGACGCACTCGCAGTCGCCCGAGGGGATCTTCACCCACGTCTCGGGCATGAAGACCGTGATTCCCGCGACCCCTTATGACGCCAAGGGGCTGCTGATCGCCGCGATCGAGGACAACGATCCTGTCCTGTTCCTCGAGCCCAAGCGCATCTACAACGGCCCGTTCAACGGCTATTGGGATCGCCCGGCCGAAAACTGGTCGAAACATGCCGCGGGCGAGGTGCCGACCGGCTATTACAAGGTGCCGCTGGGCAAGGCCGCCGTGGTCCGCGCGGGCGAGGCGCTGACGATCCTGTGCTACGGCACGATGGTCCACGTCTGTACGGCCGTCGTCGCCGAACACGGCATCGATGCGGAGATCGTCGACCTGCGCACGCTGGTGCCGCTCGACATCGAGACGATCGAGGCATCGGTGAAGAAGACCGGCCGCTGCATGATCGTGCACGAGGCGACGCGCACCAGCGGTTTCGGCGCGGAGCTGTCGGCGCTGGTGCAGGAGCGCTGCTTCTATCACCTCGAAGCGCCGATCGAGCGCGTGACCGGCTTCGACACGCCCTATCCGCACAGCCTGGAATGGGCCTATTTCCCGGGACCGGTCCGCATCGGGCAGGCCCTCAAGAAGATCATGAAGGACGCATAGGATGGGCCGCTTCACCTTCAAGCTGCCGGACATCGGCGAAGGCATCGCCGAGGCGGAGATCGTCGCCTGGCACGTGCGTGTGGGCGACCGGGTCGAGGAAGACCAGAATATCGCCGACATGATGACCGACAAGGCGACGGTCGAGATGGAATCGCCGGTGTCGGGCGTCGTCGTCGAACTGGCGGGCGAGGTCGGCGATCAGGTCGCGATCGGCGCGGCGCTGGTGGTGATCGAGACGGAGGATGCCGCCGCAGGCGAGGGCGAGGGCGAGGTCGTGGCCGCGCCCGCGACGGCGGAGCAGGCCGAGGTCGCCGAGCAATATGAGGCGGAAAACCCCGGCGTGGAGGACGCCGTCGCCACGTCGCTGCCGCCAGCCGCAGAAACGGTGGGTGGGCCTGAGGCCGCTGCCGAAACGCGCTCGGCATCCGCTGCGGTGTCGCCGGCGCCGTCGAGCCCGTCTCCGCCCCCTGCCGCAGACGGAAGGGGGGAACACGTCCTCGCGTCGCCCGCGGTTCGCGCCCGCGCGCGCGACCTTGGCATCGACCTGTCGCAGGTGAAGACCGACGCCGATCGCGTCCGCCACGCCGATCTCGACGCGTTCCTGCGCTACAATGCCGGACAGGGCTATCAGACGCCGGGCGCCAGCCGCGCGCGACCCGACGAACCGATCCGCGTCATCGGCATGCGCCGCCGCATCGCCGAGAACATGGCGGCATCGAAGCGCAACATCCCGCACTTCACCTATGTCGACGAGATCGACGTGACCGCGCTGGAGGCGATGCGCGCGGACCTCAACGACCACCGCGGCGCGCGTCCCAAGCTGACGATGCTGCCGCTGCTGATCGTCGCGATCTGTCGCACGCTGCCCGACTTCCCGATGCTCAACGCGCGCTACGACGACGAGGCCGGCGTGGTCACCCGTTCCGGCCGCGTCCACCTCGGCATGGCGGCGCAGACCGATGCGGGGCTGACCGTCCCCGTCATCCGCGACGCGCAGGACCGCAACGTCTGGCAGCTGGCGACCGAGATCGGCCGCCTTGCCGAGGCTGCGCGCGCCAACCGGCTGAAACCCGACGAGCTCGGCAACGGCACGATCACCGTGACGTCGCTCGGGCCGCTCGGCGGGATCGCCACGACCCCGGTCATCAACCGGCCGGAGGTCGCGATCATCGGCCCCAACAAGATCGTCGAGCGGCCGGTCTTCACCGGGCGCGGCGACGAGATCCGGCGCGCGAAGCTGATGAACCTGTCGATCAGCTGCGACCATCGCGTCGTCGACGGGTGGGATGCGGCGAGCTACGTCCAGGCGCTGAAGAAGCAGCTCGAAACGCCCGTCCTATTGTTCGCGGACTGACCGGTGCACGTCGCGCCGCGCCTCCGCCCGGATCAGGCGCAGGTCGACGCGGCGCAGCATCGCGGCGTAGCTGCCGCGCTGCCCCTCGGTCAGTCGACCCGCGCGGCGGATGTCGTCGGTCACGCCGAGCCAGACCCGGTCGAGGTCCTGGCGCAGGAACGCCGCCTGACCCCGGCCGAGCGCGCCGGCGCCGGCCTGCCGCTCGATCTGGTCCGCCATGCGCGTGAGCCGTTCCAGGAAATAGGCCCGTTGCCGGTCGCCGCCGGGTACGGTGGCGCGATCGACTGCCGCGGCGGGCGCGGCCAGCCCGGCGATGCAGGCGATCAGCAAGAGGGGGCGGACGGCATTCACGAAGAAGCCGATACGGCCCAATCGTCAATAAATCGGGAATCCGTCATCCGGCAGGCCGGTCGGGGCGTCATGGCCCGCGTGCCCGCGCTCGGTTTCGCCCTGTTGCTCGCGGGCTGTTCGGGCGACGACCGCGCCGCGCGCCTCCGCGCCGCCGGGCCGGACCCCGATTTCGCCGGGCTGATGCGCGTGGCGAGCCCTGCGGCGGGGGCGCGCGTCTTCGCCGCCTGTGCCGCCTGCCATGCGAACGCGGCCGGCGCCCCCGATCGCAACGGGCCCAATCTGTACGGCGTGATGGGCGGTCCGGTCGCGCGCAACAGCCCGCGCTTCGCCTACACCGCGGCGCTCCAGCGGGTCGGGGGGCGCTGGAGCGCGGCGCGGATGAACGTCTGGCTCGCCGCACCCCGCCGGTTCGCGCCCGGCACGTCGATGGGCTATCCCGGCCTGTCCGATCCGCTCGACCGTGCCGACGTCATCGCCTATCTCGGTGCGCGATCGTCGGGTGGCGTTGCTCAGACGATCTCGAACAGGCCGGCCGCGCCCATGCCCCCCGCGGTGCACATCGTCACCACGACATAGCGGACGCCGCGGCGGCGCCCCTCGATCAGTGCGTGGCCGATCAGCCGGCTGCCGGTCATCCCGAACGGATGTCCGACCGCGATCGCACCGCCATCGACGTTGTAGCGGTCGGGATCGATCCCCAGCGCGTCGCGGCAATAGAGGCATTGCGACGCGAACGCCTCGTTCAGTTCCCACAGGCCGATATCGGCGACCGACAGCCCGGCGCGCGCCAGCAGCCTGGGCACCGCGAACACCGGGCCGATCCCCATCTCGTCCGGCGCGCAGCCCGCCGACTGGAACCCGCGATAGATGCCCAGGATCTCGCGCCCCTCCGCCACCGCGGTGTCGCGGTCCATCAGCAGCTGGGCGGAGGCGCCGTCGGACAATTGGCTGGCGTTGCCCGCGGTAACGGTGCCGCCGGGGCCGGTGAAGGCGCCGCCGCCCCACACCGGCTTCAGCCCGGCCAGCGCCGCCGCGGTCGTGCCGGCGCGGATCCCTTCGTCCTGCGCAACCGTCACGGTTTCGCTGCCGATGCGCTGCCCGGCCTTGTCGAACAGCGCCTTCTCGACGGTGATCGGCACGATCTCGTCCGCGAAGGCGCCACGCGCGACGCCGGCGGCGGCCCGCTGCTGGCTCATCGCCGCATAGGCGTCCTGCGCCTCGCGGCTGATGCCGTAGCGCGCGGCGACGATCTCCGCCGTCTCGATCATCGGGATGTAGGCGGCGGGTTCGCGCGCCACGACGCTGTCGTTGACGTAGCGCGGCGCGTCCTTCGTCACCGTGTGGCTGATCGATTCCATGCCGCCGGCGAGCACCACGTCCGCCTCGCCGCACATGATCGTCCGCGCCGCCAGCGCGACCGAGGTCAGGCCCGATCCGCATTTCCGGTCGAGCGTGAACGCCGGTACGCTCTGCGGCAAGCCGGCGGCGAACACCGCCATCCGGCCCGCATTGCCCCCGCTCGTTCCCCATTGGTTGCCGACGCCCCAGACGATGTCGTCGATCCGCGCCGGGTCGATGCCCGCACGCTCCACCGCGGCGTTCATCACATGGCCGGCCAGCACCGGCGCCTCTGTCGCGTTGAACGCGCCGCGATAGGCCTTGCCGATCGCGGTTCGGGCGGTGGAAACGATCGCGGCTTCACGCATCGGGCAGACCTTTCGAGTATCCGGTATGGACGATCCTAGGCGGGGGCACGCCGCGTTGGAAGGGGCGTCAGCCCAGCCAGCCGCCCCGGAAACCGGCGCGTTCCAATCCGCGGCGCAGGTGCGGATTGCGTTGCATCGTCTTCCAGATCAGTCCGGTCCGCTGGTTTTCGATCATCGCCACGATCGGACCCTGGTCGATGCCCAGAAAGTCCTTGTCGACCCAGCCGATGCCGGGGACGACGCGACCGTGTTTCAGCGGGGCGTTCGGGTCGGTCAGCGTCGGGTTGAACGAATCGAGGAACCCGTACTGGCCGTAGATCCCCTCGCCGTAGCGATCGTGCATCGTGCGGATGCAGGTTTCGGCCAGCTCCGGCTCGAACGCGATCGAACCGGCCGCCGCGGTGGGCGCGATCGTGCCGTCGTCGCGGGTACCGGGGCCGCGTTCGGAATAGCTGAAGAATTCGCGGCTGCGGCCGCGCAGCGTGGCGGTGAAATCGCCCGGGCCGTCGCACGCGGTCCAGCCCCAGCAATCCTTGTCATAGCCGATCCAGCCGCCGGGATTGGCGATGGCATAGGCCCGCTGGTTGCGCACCGCGCGCCGGCTGTTCTCGAAGTAATCGATGCCCTTCGATGCGATGAAGGGGTCCCGGATACCGCGGAAGTCGACCCAGACGTGGCTGTACTGGTGCACGAACAGCGGCGGGTAATGAAGGTACGCCTCCCCCCAGCGCGTCGTCCACGCGGCCTCGAACCGCTGCGTCAGCGCGCCCCAGGTCGCGGGCGGCAGCGGGTGCGTCGGGGAGGCGATCGCGAGGAGGTACATCAGCATCCCCTCGTTGTAGATGTTCCAGTCTGACGCGATGAACCCGCTCTCGGGATGCCAGCCCATCGACAGGAACGGCGGGCGCGGCACGATCCATGTCCAGTCGACCGCGGCATACAATTGGTCGGCCAGCGCCCGGATCCGCGCCTCGGCGGGATCGGCGCCGTCGAACCATGTCCCGGCGAACAGGACGCCGGCGATCAGCAGTGCGGTGTCGATCGTCGACAGTTCGGCGCGGGCGAAGCGCAGCCCCTTCGTCACGCCCAGGAAATGGTAGAAGAAGCCCTTGTTGCCGCTCGCGTCGTCGGCGCCGGGCCCCTGCGGTGCGGCGGCGAACCATTCCAGCGTCGCCAGCGTGCGGGTGCGTGCCTGTTCGCGGGTGATCCAGCCGTTGACGACGCCGACCGGATAGGCGGTGAGCGCGAAGCCGACCGCCGCGATCGACGAGAAGCTCGGCGTCGGCCAGCGATCGGGCGCCCAGCCGGTCGCCGGGTCCGTCGTGTCCCAGAAGAAGCGGAAGCTGCGCTCCTGCAAATCGAGGATCAGGTCGCGGGGAGCGGCGCCGGCGGTGGACCCGCCCGCCGGCAGGGTCGCGCACCCGCCGGTCAGCCCGGCGAGCGCCAGGCCGCCGGTGCCGAGAAGCTGTCGTCTGTCGATCATCGGGCGGAGCCTTTACGAAACGCGGCACCGGCAGTGGGCGACGTCGCCGGGACGCCGCCCGACGCGGTCAGAAGCGATAGCCGGCGCGGAACTGGATACGCCGGGGCAGGGTGATCGTGCTGGTGCCGATCTCGGTACGGATCAACGGATCGCTGGCGCTGAAGAAGCCGTCGAAACCGCTGAAGTTCTTGTTGTTGAATGCATTGAGCAGGTCGACCGCCAGCTCGACCTCGTGATCGCCAAAGATCTTGGTCTTGTTCGCCAGCGTCACGTTGACCTCGCAGAAGGCAAACACGCCCTTGATGCAGTTCTTGATCGGGTAATAGGTCGTCGGCAGTGCGGCGCCGCTGTCGGTGCCGCGCGTGCCGTCGGTGACGCTATACGCCTGTCCGGAGCCGAGCGTCGTCAGCGTCGAGAACTGGAAATTGAGCGGCAGGTCGATGATTGAGGAGATCACCACCCGGTGACGTTCGTCGCCCGGGCTGTTGCGCCAGCCATAGCCGTCCGGCGTCAGGCCATCGAGGCTGAACAGGTCGCCGCCGTTCTTCTCCGCCTTACCGAGCGTGTAGGCGACGTTGAGACCCCATCCGCTCGCCTGCGTGTAGTTCTTGTCGAGGGTGACGTAGAGCGCCTTGTACCGGGTATCGAGCCCGTCATATCCGACGATGACGTTGGCATAGCCGTTGGCGATCGCGCTGGCGGTGTTGCAGCATCCGCCGAGGCCGTTGTTCTGCCGCGTTGCGAACAGGTTGGTGTAGCCATTGCGGCCGCGCTGGTAGGATGCGGTCACCGACGCCTGGAACACGCCGACCTTCTGCCGGAAACCCAGGCTGAACTGGTCGTTGACCGGCGGTTTGGCGTCGTTCTTGACCGCGAACAGCTCCGGCAGACCCTGCGTCGAGGTGGCCGCCAGCGCCAGCAGACCGTCCCGCGTCAGGTAGGACGGGTTGAACGCGACGGTCGGCTGGCCATTGCGCGGCAGGCCGGTCGCCGAGAACCGGAACAGGCCGATCGGGTTGATCGTGCGGCTCAGTTCGTCGACGGTATTGTTGAAGTTGTTGCGATCGTAATACCGCCCCGCACCACCAAAGATGACGGTGCGCTGATCGTCGTTGATGTCCCACGAAAAACCGAAACGGGGCGCGAACGCCCATTTGAACGGCGAGCGATTGTTGCCGTCGGTGATATAATCTTCGGGATCGAAGTAGAACGTCTTGGGCAGCGAGCGCAGCGCCGCCGCGGCGCGACCCGGCGTGACGTAATGGTTGTTGAAGCCGTTGGTCTCGTAATCGTACCGCAGGCCCAGATTCAGCTGCAACCGGTCGGTGACGTCCCAGTCGTCCTGCGCGTAGAAACCGAGCTGCGTGTTCGATCCGAAGATGCGGCCGTTGCCGAGGCCGAGCCGCGCTTCGGACGGAAACGTGATGTTGGTGTCGTCGGTCGGATCGTTGGGTGTGTTCGCGCCTGCGGTCGTGAAGGTGTAGCGCGGCTGGATGAACGACTGGTTGTTGAATTCGATGTCGGTCACCTCGACGCGGCCGCCGACCTTGATCGTATGGCCATCGAATGCCGTCCACGTCACGTCGTCGCGGATCGTCCAGCCCTGCTGCACTTCGCGGCGGGTCGAATCCTTGCCGCCGAAGGTGATGATGCCCTGATATTCGAACTGCGGCAGGTCGGGGTTGAGCGAGGTCGGATTGAAGACGTAGTTCAGGTGGTTGACGTTGACCTCGTTGACGAAGTCCTCACCGGTGTACGTCCATTTGAACAGGTAGGTGTCGACCGTGTTGACCTTGTTCTCCGCCGCGGAGAACGACGTTTCGCCGCCGAACCCCTGGATGTCGGTTTCGGTCCGGCGGCTGTACGACAGGTCGAATACCTGGTTGGAATCCGGCGTGAAGGTCAGCTTGCCGAAATAGAAGTCGCCGCGGAACGGGCTGACGAAGGCGCCCTCGAACTCGCTCAGGCGCCGGCCGCTGACCCGCTCGAATTCGGCGCGCTGCGCGGCGCTGGCGTTGGAGGCGACGTTGAACGCGCGATCCTGGTCGTTGCCTTCATAGGTGCCGAAGAAGAACAGCTTGTCCTTGATGATCGGGCCACCGAGCGCGATGCCGTATTGCTTGCGCTCGAACGCCGGTTCCGGCCGGTTGTTGAGCTTGTCGAGAAAGGCTTTCTCGCTCAACCCCTTGTTGGTGTACTGGCCGAACACTTCGCCATGGAATTCGTTGGTGCCGGACTTGGTGACCGAGGTGATGATCGCGGCGCCGGCCTGTTCGTATTCGGCCTTGTAGTTCTGGGTGAGCACGCGGAACTCCTGGACGGCGAGCTGGCCGAACGGGTTGCCGCGGCTGTTCTGCTGGCCCGCGACACCGCCCTCGCGCAGCTTGTTCTTGAGGCTGATGCCGTCGACGAAGACGTTGACCTGGCTGGCGGTGGACGCACCCGAACTGAAGCCCTTGTCCGTCTCGCTGTCGTTGTAGCGGACGCCCGGCGCCAGTGCCGCGAAGCTCAGGAAGTTGCGGTCGGTCTGTGGCAGGGTGCGGATCTGCGTCTGGCTGACGTTGGTCGCCACCTCGCTCGTCCGGGTTTCGACCAGGCGGCTGCCGGTCACGACGATGTCGCCGTTGTCCGCGGTCGCGGTGGTTCCGCCGACGGTCGTGGTCTCGGTCGGTGCCGCCGCCGCGGCGAGGGTCGCGTCGAGCGTCGCGGACTGTCCGACGCCGACGACGACGATCCGCTCGAACGTCAGGCCGTCGGCGCCGCTGATCGTGATCGTATACTGGCCGGGACGCAGGCCGTTCAGCGTGTAGGCGCCATTGCCGTCGGTCAGTGCCCGGAACGTCTGGTTGGTCGCGCTGCTGACCGCGACCACGGTCGCTCCGGCGATCGGCGCCGCATCGGCGCCCTGCACCTTGCCGCGAACCTGGGCGGTGGTCGTCTGCGCCACGCCGGGCGTCGCCGATGCGATGCCGCCCAGGATCGTGCCGGTGGCGAGAAGGGCACGCAATGCGCCCGCGGTGATGGTCTTCATGTCTGTTCCCCTTGCGCCGGACCGTTCGCGACGGTCACGCTTCGTCGTCCTGCGTCCCGGGGGCGATGGGTCGGTGTCCTGGTCCGGCACCGATCACGCGGCGGCCGGCCATGGCTGCTCCGCGCGTGTCATCCTCCCCGGGAGAAGCAGGCGCTTCGTCCCTGATGGTCGTTCGGACGGTAACCCGCCTCGTGTCGTGGACGGCGGCCCTTAGAGACGGGTCACCGGCAACGCCAGATTAATGCGCTGAATTTGCAGGGGTTCCGGTGCTCGGGACGTTTGGTGCAAGATCGTTGCATTTCGGCAACGGTTGCACGCGGCCGAGATCGGCACCGGGATCGGGGAAGGGCCGGGATCGCGCCGGCCCATCGCCGGCGCCCTCCTCACTTCATGAGCACGAGTTCCTCGGCCATCGTCGGATGCAGCGCCACCGTCTCGTCAAACTGCGCCTTGGTCAGGCCGGCCTTCACCGCGATTGCGGCGGCCTGCAGGATCTCCGGCACGTCGGGGCCGATCATGTGCAGGCCGACGATGCGGCCGGTCTCGCCGTCGCAGACCATCTTGTACAGCGCACGCTCGTTGCGGCCCGCGAGCACGTTCTTCATCGGCCGGAAGTCGGACGAATAGACCCGGATCGATCCCAGCTTCTGCTTGGCCTCGCTCTCGGTCATGCCGACGCCGGCGAGCGGCGGATGGCTGAACACCGCCGACGGGATCGTGCCGTAATCCACGACGGTCGGCTTGTCGCCATAGAAGGTGTCGGCGAACGCCTGCCCCTCGCGGATCGCGATCGGGGTCAGCTGGATGCGGTTGGTGACGTCGCCGATCGCGAAGATGCTGTCGACGCTCGACCGATTATGCTCGTCGACCACCACCGCGCCCTTTTCCAGCCGGACGCCCGCCTCCTCGAGCCCGAGCCCCTGCGTATTGGGTACGCGTCCGGTCGCGAACATCACCATGTCCACCGTCACCGGCTCATGACCGGACATGCGGACGGTCAGGCAGCCGTCCTCGCCCTTTTCGATGCCTTCGAAATTGGCGTCGAAGCGGAATTCCAGTCCCTTCATCAGGCTGATCTGGAGCAGCCGGTCGCGGATCGACAGGTCGTAGCCGCGCAGGATGTCCTGTGTCCGGTTCATGATGATGACGTGCGCGCCGAACTGGTGAAAGATGCCGGCGAATTCGTTGGCGATATAGCCCGCGCCCGCGATCAGGATGCGCTTGGGAATGGCATCGAGGTGGAACGCATCGTTGCTGGTGATGCCGAATTCCGCGCCCGGGCAGTCGGGCACCGCGGGTTCGGCGCCGACCGCGATCAGGATACGCTCCGCGGTCTTTTCGGTGCCGTCGGCGAGGCGCACGCTATGAGGTCCGGTGACGACCGCGCGGCTATGGATGATCTCGACGCCATGCGTCTCCAGCGTCTGGGTATAGGCTCCGTTGATCCGGTCGACCTCCTCCAGCACGTTGTCGCGCAGCGTCGTCCAGTGGAAATCGCACTGGTCGGGCACCTGCCAGCCGAAACGCTTGGCATCCTTCAAGTCCTCGGCGAAATGCGCGCCGTAGACGAGCAGTTTCTTGGGCACGCAGCCGCGGATGACACAGGTGCCGCCGACGCGATATTCCTCCGCCACCGCCACGCGCGCGCCGTGCGCCGCGGCGACGCGGCTGGCGCGGGTGCCGCCCGATCCGGCACCGATGACGAAGAGGTCGTAGTCATAGTCGGCCATGGTCTTACTCCGGGGTCACGAGCGCCGACCGGAGGCCGAGATGCTGGACAAAGGGATCGAAATCGCGGTCGCTGTACAACAGCGGAAGGCAGTCAAGGATGCAGCGCGTCGCGATCAGCGTGTCTATCGTCTTGCGGATCGTGACGCCGAGGCCGCGCAGGTGGCGGTAGTTGCGGGCGGCCTGAACGGCGACGCGGTGATCGCCGATGGTCAGGGACGTGGCGAGACCGAGAAGGTCGAGCGCGATCGCGAACCGTCGATCATCCCGTGCGCCCTGAAGGACTTCCGCGACGATCAGATCGCCGGCCGCAACCTCGCGTCGCCCCAGCGAGGCGTGCAGATATTCCGTCTGGACGGTCCGCGTGTCGCGAAGATAATCGATCCAGACGCTCGAATCGACGACGATCATCCGGCCGGGATATGCTTGCTGGTCCGCATGTCGTCGAGGTCGCCGTCCCAGCCCAGGCCACGCAAGCCCCGAATGGCCTCCTGCTGACGCAGCACGATAAGCCTCCGCAACGCCTCGTTGATCGCGTCGCTTTCGCTGTCGACGCCAAGCGCCGTCATGACCCTCGCCAAAAGCGCCTCGTCGATCTCGATATTGGTCCGCATGTGTATGGCTCCGCCGGGCCATACACATAGCGTTCCGGTGGCCGTCAATCCAGTCCGGCGCGGCGGATCAGGTCTTCGGTCGACGGGTCGAACGACTGGCCACCCTGGTCGGCGGCTTTCGCCATCTCCTTGCCGAGCTCGACGCCGAACTGGTCGAACGAATTGATCCCGAGCAGCACGCCGTTCACGAACACGCGATGTTCGTAGAAGGCGATCAGTGCGCCCAGCGTGCGCGGATCGAGCACGTCGAGCAGCAGCGTCGAGGACGGCCGGTCGCCGGAATAGGAGCGCGCCGGATCGTCGACCTGCTTGCCCTTCATCAGCGCCGCCCCTTGCGCGAAGGCGTTGAGCAGCAGCTGCCGGTGATGGTCCTCCGCCAGCGTGTCGCCCGGCTCGATCACCGCGATGAATTCGACCGGCACCAGATGCGTGCCCTGATGGAGCAGCTGGAACACCGCATGCTGCGCATCGGTGCCGACGCCGCCCCAGGTGATCGCCGCGGTCGGCCGCCCGACCGGCGTGCCGTCGGTCTTCACGCCCTTGCCGTTCGATTCCATCTCGAGCTGTTGCAGGTAGCTCGGCAGCAGCCGCAGCCGCTCGTCATAGGCGAAGGGCGCGCGTGTCTCGGCATGGCGGACCTGTGTGTAATAAAGGTCGGCGAAGGCGGCAAGCGCGGGCGCGTTCTCGTGCAGCGCGGTCAGGCGGAAGTGGCGGTCCATCTCTGCCGCGCCCTCCAGCAGTTCCTCGAACGCACCCCAGCCGAGCGCGATCGCCGCCGGAAACCCGATCGACGACCACAGCGAATAGCGCCCGCCGACACCTTCGCCGAACGGCAGGATGCGGGTTTCGTCGACGCCCCATTCCATCGCCTTGTCGGGCGCCGCGGTCAGCGCGATCACCTTGCCATACGGATCCTCGACGCCATGCTCGGTCATCCATTGCAGCGCCGATTCGGCGTTGAGCATCGTCTCCTTGGTCGTGAAGGTCTTGGACGCGAGCACCAGCAGCGTTGCGGCGGGATCGAAATCCTTGATCGCATCCTCCAGCGCGACGCCGTCGACGTTGGAGACGATCGCGACGTCGTAGCGCTTGTCCTCGCGGCCCAGCGCATCGACCAGCAGGTGCGGCCCCAGCGCCGACCCGCCGATGCCGATGTGGAGGACGTGGCGGATGTCGCCCAGCGCGCCGCCCTCGATCGCGTCGATCAGCGAGCGCATCCGTTCGTGCAGCTTGCGTGCGCGCGTGACGCTCTCCGCATTGCCCTCGCCGCGTTCGGCGGTGTGCTCGACCGGCCGGTCCTCGGTGACGTTGACATGCTCGCCGCCGAACATCGCGTCGCGCTTGCCGGCGAGTCCCTGTGCCTTGGCCAGCGCCGCAAAGGCCTCCACCGCCTCCCGCGTCAGATGCGTCTTCGACCAGTCGAAATGGATGCCGGCGACGTCCAGGCTGAACGTGCCGAGGCGCCCGTCGTCGGCGGCGAACAGGTCGACCAGCTTGGGGGAGGGGAGGGCTTCGATCGCAGACCAGTCGCTCATCGTATGTCCGTCCTTCGGGGAGGCTTGTTCGTGACAGTCCCGTATCGATCCGTTCGCCGGTGGCCAAGCCCCCGCCGCAGGATACGGGACGACTACTCAGGACGCTTGGGTCGCGCTAAGGCTCCCGTCCTATGGACCAGATCCCGACGAAAGCCGCCGCGGCGGATACCCCGGCACCGACGCCGCCGCCGGCGCGTTCCGAACTCAACGAAACGCTGCGCTTCCTCGTCAAGCTCGCGATCGCCGTGCTGATCCTGCGCAGCTTCCTCTTCGCGCCGTTCTCGATCCCGTCGGAATCGATGCTGCCGCGGCTGCTGATCGGCGACTATCTGTTCGTGACGAAGTGGAACTACGGCTATTCGCGCTGGTCGCTGCCCTATGGGATTCCGCCTATCCCCGGCCGCATTCTCGCCCGCGATCCGACCAGGGGCGACGTCGTCGTCTTCCGTTCGCCCGAGCCCGAGGACCACGACGTCATCAAGCGCGTCATCGGCCTGCCCGGCGACACGATCCAGGTCCGCCGCGGCCAGGTGATCCTGAACGGCAAGCCGATCCCCAAACAGCGCGTCGCCGATTTCGTCGTGCCGCTGAGCGCCAATTTCGATGCGCAGAAATGCGGCGCCAGCTTCCAGGACGTCGATGCCGCCGGCGTGCCCGTCTGCCGCTATCCGCAGTTCCGCGAGACGCTGCCCAACGGCAAGAGCTACATGGTCCTCGACCAGGCGGACATCCCGCAGGCGGACGACACCGGCCTCTACACCGTCCCCGCCGGCAACGTGTTCCTGATGGGGGACAATCGCGACGACAGCGCCGACAGCCGCTTCCCCGCGCCGATCGGCATGGGCTATATCCCGATGGAGCGGATCGAGGGCAAGGCGGTCGTCACCTTCTTCTCCACCAACGGCAATTCGGCCTGGTACAATCCGGTCAGCTGGTTCTCGGCCGCGCGCCTGCAACGGGTCGGAGAAGGCTTCTGAGCGCCGACCTGCCCGCCTGGCTGACCACCACGTTCGGCTGCCGGCCCGCCGACCTCAAGCCCTATGAGCGCGCGCTGACGCACGGCAGCCAGGCCGCGGAGAATTACGAGCGGCTGGAATTCCTCGGCGACCGCGTGCTCGGCCTCGTCATCGCCGAATGGCTGTGGGAGCTGTTCCCGAACGAGCCCGAAGGACAATTGTCGAAGCGGCTCAATGCTTTGGTCACCGGCGCCGTCTGCGCCGACGTCGCGCGGTCGCTTGGCGTGCGTGCGCATCTGCGCCTCGGCAAGCAGGCGCGCGACGACGGCGCACACGACAGCGACAATATCCTCGGCGACGTGATGGAGGCGCTGATCGGCGCCTGGTATCGCGAAACCGGGCTCGACGGTGCGCGCTCCTTCGTCCGGCGCATATGGGGGACGCGCGTCCAGCACGGCGACAAGGCGCCACAGCACCCCAAGTCGGCGTTGCAGGAGTGGGCGGCGGCGTCGAGCCGTCGCACCCCCGAATATGTCGTCGTCGACCGCTCCGGCCCGCACCACGCGCCGCGCTTCACCGTGCAGGTGCGGATCGGTACCTTCGCCGAGGCGAGCGCCACCGGCACCAACAAGCAGGAAGCGGAAACCGCCGCGGCGCGGGCGCTGCTCGCGAAGCTCGGCGCATGACCGTGCGCCCCCGTCCGCTCACGCCCGCGCCCATGCCCCTATCGGACACAGTATCATGACCCCCGAAACCCAACATTGCGGCCTCGTCGCCGTCGTCGGCGCGCCCAACGCCGGCAAATCCACGCTGGTCAACGCGCTCGTCGGCCAGAAGGTCGCGATCGTCAGCCCCAAGGCACAGACGACGCGGACCAAGCTGCTCGGCGTCGCGATCGAGGGCGACGCGCAGATCCTGCTGGTCGACACGCCCGGCATTTTCGAACCGCAGCGCCGGTTCGACCGCGCGATGGTCGCCGCCGCCTGGGGCGGGACCGAGGGCGCGGACCTGATCGCGCTGGTCGTCGACGGCAAGGGCGGGATCGGCAGCAAGGTGACCGCGATCGCGGACTCGCTGAAGGATCGCCCCGAGCGCAAGATCCTGATCCTCAACAAGGTCGACGTCGCGGACAAGCCGAAGCTGTTGCTCCACGCCGAAAAGCTGAATGCGCTGATGCACTTCGACGACACGTGGTTCGTCTCCGCGCAGACCGGCGACGGGCTGCCCGAACTCAAGGCGGCGCTGGCGCGCGCGATGCCGGAGGGGCCGTGGCACTACCCGGAGGACCAGGTGTCCGACGCGACCGAACGCGCGCTCGCCAGCGAGGTGACGCGCGAACAGCTGTTCCTCCAGCTCCACGCCGAACTGCCCTATTCCAGCACGGTCGAAACGGAGAAATACAGCGAACGCCCGGACGGATCGGTCGAGATCCACCAGCAGATCCTCGTCGAGCGCCCGACCCAGCGCGCGATCGTGCTGGGCAAGGGCGGCGCGCGCATCAAGGAAATCGGCGCACGCGCCCGTACCGAACTCGCCACGATCACCGGCCGCCCGGTCCACCTCTACCTCCACGTCAAGGTCAAGCCCGGCTGGGACGAGGACCGCGACGTCTATCGCGACCTGGGGCTCGACTGGGTCGAGTGACGCACCGGCCGGGGGTGTCCGCAGGTGCCGGCGATCAGCCCCCGGTGCCGGCGAGCATCGCCTCCACCCACGCGGGCACCAGCGTCGCCGCCGGCCCCAGTCGCGTCCGCGCGAAATATCCGCTGCCCGCCGACCGGTCGAGGTTCAGTTCGAGCGTATCGGCCCCGTGCGCATCCGCAAGCTGGACGAAGCCCGCCGCCGGATAGACGGCCCCGGACGTGCCGACCGAGACGAACAGGTCGGCCTCGGCCAGCGCCGTCTCGATCCGCTCCATGTCATAGGGCATCTCGCCGAAGAACACGATGTCCGGCCGTAGCGCCGCCGCCCCGCAGGCCGCGCATATGGCGCCCGGCGGCAGCGCGTCGTCCCATGGCTGCCGCGCTCCGCACGCCGCGCACAGCGCCGACCGCAGCGCGCCGTGCATGTGCAGCAGCCGCCGCGTGCCCGCGCGCTCGTGCAGGTCGTCGACGTTCTGCGTCACGATCAGCAGCCCGCCGTCCCATTCCCGATCCAGCCGCGCCAGCGCGACATGCGCCGCATTGGGCACGACATCGGCCAGCGCCGCCCGGCGCTGGTCGTAGAAGCGATGCACCAGCGCCGCATCCGCCGCCAGTGCCCGCGGCGTGCAGACGTCCTCGATCCGGTAGACGGTCTTGCCCGTGTCCCATCCAAGGCTCCCGTCCCCCGCGGTGCGAAACACCGGAATGCCGGATTCGGCGGACACGCCGGCCCCGGTCAGGACGACGATATTGCGGACGGCGGTCATGCGTCGGTTATACGGGCGGCGATGAGCGGCAGGAAGTGGGGGAGAAGCGGCCCGGCGGCTGTCGGCAAGGCAGGACCCAATAGCAAACATCGTCGGGTCGCTGCCTTTCCCGAAGACGATGGTAAAACGGGAAAATTGTCATCGGCCGCTGACCGCATTTACGTCAATTGGCCGCTACGGCCCCTCACGGGTCGAGGCGGTCGTAGCGCCAGTACTCGCTATTCGCTGCTGTTCGCACTTGGCTTTGTTTGGAAACTCAACCCGAACGGGACGGCGGGATCGCCATTCTCACCGGCGAAGTGCAGGTACGGCGGGTTGTTGAACCAGACTTCGTATCGGTGACCAGCCTTGACCTTGCACGTCAGCGTGAAGGTTTTGCCATTATTCGACTGCACAGGCTGGTTTGTCCCGCAATCGGGATAGGTCTCCGCGCTTTTCTGGACGAAGGAATAGCTCCTTTGCCTCATGGGTCGGTCGAATGTGACGCTCAGTTTTATTGGACCGGGTGTGATGATGGCACCCTGCGTCGGAAAGGTAGAAATCACCTTTGGAGGGGCCGGCTTGAGCGCTTTATCCGAAACGAAAGCAATGCCCGCGATTGCGGTCGCGGCTATGAATGCGATCAGCATGGTCAGGGATCTCCAACGGCTCGAAAAGCGAGAGCTCTTTGTCGCCCCATCATGGGACGGCCCCGACCTTTTCGGCGCAGCAGGCACAAACGAAACATCAGTTTTTGTGTGCCCAAGATTCTTGGGAGCTTCGATCTCGGCCAAGAGGCGCGCCGCTCCTCTACTGCTGCTTGATTGCGTTTTAGCGCGAGCCTCTCTAAGGCGCTCGTTCACCATGTGAACTGACAAGCCCAAGGACGCGGCAGCACTTTTTACGTCGTGCCCTTGCGTTAGCAGCCGGAGCACCTCCCGCTCTTTCTCGTTCAAACCGAACGGCGCTTCCGACACAACGATCCTATCAAGTCCGGGTGGTTGGTGATGGATCAGTACGCCGCAATGTTCTCCGTCGCCATTCCCGTTTGGGAACCCACAGCGGGACAGTCGCTCCGGTGATGGCGCCAATGGTCGTTGGGGCCGGCTGTTTTCCCAGAATCTGTTCCCGATTGCTCTTTCCCGCAGTAGCCCGACGGAGACGGAGAAACGGGAAGCATCACATATCACAAATGGCCGTTATCGGCAGCGTGGGTTACCGGCTCGATCGTCGGGAACTGAGCGTAAACTTCCCTCCGGCTCGCGCCATGACGAGCCGAGCGTGCCTCACATCCGAAACCGGATCGTGCCGCCGATCGTGCGCGGATCGCTCGGGGAGCCGAGGATCAGTCCCGAATTGCCCGCCTGGATCGTCAGGTTCTGGATATAGTCCGCGTCGAGCAGGTTGCGCGCGAAGACCAGCACTTCGGTGCCGTCGGCGAAGCGATAGCCGATGTTGGCGTTGGTCAGCGCATAGGCCTCGATGCGGGTGAAGCGCGACAGGCTCGGGTCGCCGTTATAGCCGCTGCGTGCGGCGGTATCGACGTGGACGAACGCCGCGCCCCGCCCGATGCTGCGAACATAGTCGAGCCCCGCGGTCAGCGCCCAGCGCGGCAGCGAGGCGAGCCGCCGGCCGGTCAGGCTGCATTGCGTGGTGGCGGCGGTCTGCACCTCGAGCGGGCAGGGGCCGGCGGGATAGTCGCTGTACCGCCCGTCGCTATAGGCGATGCTGGCGCGCGCGGTCAGGCCGGGCAGCAGGATCGCGGCCGCATCCGCCTCGATCCCCTTCACCGTCACCGCCGGGATGTTGGACAGATAGCCGCGCAGCTGCACCGTCTGGGTCAGCGAATTTTCGACCACCGTCGCCTGGAAATCCCGCACCCGCGTGTAAAAGGCATCGACATTGAAGGTCAGGCGACGATCGAACAGCGTGTTCTTGAGCCCGATTTCATAGGTTTCGTTGCGTTCCGGCCGGACGACCGCGGTCGCGAGCACCGGGCGGTTGGCGTTGTCGAGCGGCAGGCCCGACATGTTGATGCCCCCCGATTTGTACCCGCGCGCATAGCTCGCATAGGCCATCGTCGCATCGGTCGCCTGCCAGGCGACGTTGCCGCGCCCCGACAGGCTGCCGTCGCTGTCGTGCGCGGCATAGCTTTGCGGACGCAGCACGCCGAGCCGCGCGGCGACCAGCGCGGCATTGGTGGTGGCGGGGCCGCCGGAGACGGTGGTCGCGTAGGACCCGTCCTTGTCCTCCTGCGTGTAGCGCAGGCCGATCGTCGCGGTGACCCGCGGCACGATCCGCCAGTTGAGCTCGCCGAACGCGGCATAGCTGCGGCTGCGGAAATCGGTCCGGCCGTCCTGGCCGTAGCCGTCGAGCAGGCTGGACGGCACCGCCGTCACCACCTGGTTGGGCGCGGTGCCCGTCGTCACGCTGGTGCCGATCAGGTAGCGCGCCGCCGCCGGGCCGTAGATGCTGATCGGCCGTCCGACGATCCGCTGGCGAAACCCGTACAGTCCGACGACATAGGCGATCCGGCCGGTGCCGTTGGAGGCGAGCCGCAGCTCCTGGCTGTACTGGTCCTGGCGCGAGGGGATGTGCTGCGACGACTGGATCGGCAACCCGGTATAGTCGCGGTCGTTCTCGGCATCCCAGTTCCAGAAGCGCCACGCGCTGACCGAGGTCAGCGTCGCGAAGCCCAGGTTCCAGTCGGTGATCGCGGCGACGCCGCCCTCGTTGGTGTCGACGCCGAGCGGCCCGTCGATGTCGGTGACGCGGTCGTAGGGGTTCGTGCTGGCGGGCGCATAGCCGAACTGCGCGGCGAGCCCCGCCGGGCCGCCGAACTGGCGGCTGGCGGCGCGCAGGCTGGTGCCGGTGCGCAGATAGACCTGTCCGCAGCAATAGGCCTGGAAATTGGTGAAATCGGCGCTCACCCGCATCCGGATCGCGTCGTCGGGCACGAACAGCAGCTGGCCGCGCACCGCCTGCGTGCCGAGCGTGTTGGTGTCGCGACCCGTGCGGACGTTGTCGATCACCCCGTCGCGCCGCGTCGACACGCCCGACACGCGATAGGCGATCGTGTCGGTGACCGGTCCCGACACCCACCCCTTGGCCTGGACGAGGTTGCGTTCGCCATAGGACAGCTCGACGAAGCCTTCGGGCGTGAAGACCGGCGCCCGCGTCGTGATGTTGAGCGCGCCCGCGGTCGTGTTCTTGCCGAACAACGTCCCCTGCGGCCCGCGGAGTTCCTCGACCCGCTCGATATCGGCGAAGTCGAAGGCGGCGGTCGCGGGGCGCGCGTGATACACCTGGTCGACGTAGAAGCCGACGCCCGGTTCGAGCCCGTCGTTCGCCTGGCTGACCGCGACGACGCTCGACCCCAGGCCGCGGATCGTGAAGGCGGTGTTGCGCGGGTTGGCGGAACTGTAGTTGAGGCTGGGGATCAGCGTCGTCAGCCCCTGCGTGTTCACGGTCAGGCTGCGGTCGATCAGCGTGCCGTCGACGACCGACAGCGCCGCCGGCACGGTCTGCGCGTTTTCCGCGCGGCGACGCGCCGTCACGACGACGTCGGGCAGGCCGCGCGTATCGGCCTCGGCGGCGCCCCCCGGCGCGTCGTCGGTCGCATCGACCGATTGCGCGATCGCGGGCCACGCGCACAGCGGCATGGCGATCGTGCAGAACAATCCGGACAGACGCATCGACATCGGCAGGACCCCCCGGGGCGGCGCGGGCAGTCCACGCTCGTTATGTCCGGCCGTATATCGAGGTTATATTCATCCGTATATAAAGTGGATCATCTCATTTCGTCGTCGGCGGCAGCGGCGTGGGGCGCAGGCTGGCGCGCAGCCGCGCATAGGCGGGTCGGTCCGCGATCGCCGCGGCCTCCGCCTCCATCTCGCGATACGCGGCCAGCACGGCGACGCCGGTTTCGGTGACGCGCGCGCCGCGCTCCAGCCCGCCGCCGCGCAACGTCTCGACGACGGGCGGGTCGAAACAGCGGTTCATCTCGTCGACGAGCACCCACGCCCGCCGATAGCTCATTCCCAAAGCGCGCCCCGCCGCCGAGATCGACCCATGCGTGCCGATCGCGTCGAGCAGGTCCGCCTTGCCGGGGCCGAGCGCCAGCGCATCGCCGCAGGCGATCTGCAGCTTCAGCCAGAGCGGGCCGATCTTCATCTCACTTGCCGATCATCACGTCGCTGGCCTTGACGATCACCGTCACGCGATCGCCGTCGGCCAGCGCCAGATCGGCGATCGCTTCCTCGGTGATGCTCGCGGTGACGATGGTGCCGCCGCCGATGTCGACCTTGACCGTCCCGTTGACCGCGCCGGGCGTGATCGCCACGACCGTGCCGGACATCTGGTTGCGGGCACTGAGCTTCATCGTTTGTCCTCGTCCGTCAAGTGACGCCCGCGCGGGGCACGGCCGCGATGTAGGGGAATCGCGGATCGATCGCCACGCCGGATCGTGCGGCGTGCCGCTCGTCCGGGAGATAAGCCCATATATCAACGCCCTGTCGCCTGCTTCTGTCCTATCCGGCGGGCCTGTGCCAAGGAAGGCGCATGACCGGCGTCCGATCCCCAGCCTCGCGAAACCACCGCACCCCCCGTGATCCGGCGGGGCGATCATGACCGCGATCGGTATCTACGGCAGCAGCGGGCGGATGGGACGCGCGATCGCCGAACAGATCGTCGCGGAGGGCGCGACGCTCGCCGGCGGGGTCGATGCGGGCGGCGATCCGGCGGCGCTCGCCGAGGTCGCCGACGTGCTGGTCGATTTCTCTGCGCCGTCCGCGCTTGCGGCGCACCTTGCCATCGCGCGCGCCGCGCGGACGCCGATCGTCATCGGCACCACCGGCCTCAGCCAGGCGCAGCACGGCCTGATCGATGCCGCGGCGACGGACATCGCGGTGCTCCAGACCGGCAACACCTCGCTCGGCGTGACGCTGCTCGCGCAGCTGGTGCGCGAGGCGGCCGCCAGGCTCGGCACCGACTGGGATATCGAGATCGTCGAGAGCCACCACCGTCACAAGGTCGACGCGCCGTCCGGCACCGCGATCCTGCTCGGCGAGGCGGCGGCGGCGGGGCGGGGGACGACGCTGTCCGAGCTGCGCGTGGACGGCCGTGCCGGCCTGACCGGCGCGCGGACCGAGGGGACGATCGGGCTCGCCTCGCTGCGCGGCGGATCGGTGATCGGCGACCACAACGTGATCTTCGCCGCGGAGGGCGAGCGGATCGAGCTGGCGCATCTCGCGCAGGACCGCAGCATCTTCGCGCGCGGCGCGGTGCGTGCAGCGCTGTGGATCGCGGGCCGGCCGGCGGGCCGCTATCGCATGGGGGACGTGCTCGGGTTGTGAAGAAGGCGGACGTCTTCACCTTCTATTCCCGGCTGGCGGAGGCCAACCCGCATCCGGAAACCGAACTCGAATCGGGCAACGCCTATCAGCTGCTCGTCGCCGTCGTCCTGTCGGCGCAGGCGACCGATGCCGGCGTCAACAAGGCGACGCGGGCGCTGTTCGCCGCGGTGCACACGCCCGCACAGATGGTCGCGCTGGGCCTCGACGCGCTGAAACACCACATCCGCACGATCGGCCTGTTCAACACCAAGGCGAAGAACGTCATCGCCCTGTCGGAGATGCTGGTCGCAGAGCATGACGGGCAGGTCCCCGACGATCGCGACGCGCTCGAACGCCTGCCCGGCGTCGGCCGCAAGACCGCCAACGTCGTGATGAACGTGGCCTTCGGCGCGGCGACGTTCGCGGTCGACACGCATATCTTCCGCGTCGGCAACCGCACCGGCCTCGCCCGCGGCAAGACGCCGCTGGCGGTCGAGCTGAAGCTGGACAGGGCGACGCCGCAGCCTTTTCGGCTGCATGCGCACCACTGGCTGATCCTGCATGGCCGCTACGTCTGCAAGGCGCGGCGGCCCGAATGCTGGCGGTGCATCGTCGCGGACCTGTGCGCGTTCAAAGCCAAGACCCCGCCGCCCGAAAGCCGCACCCCCGCGCGATAAAGCCTCTGGCGCCCCGCCACCGCCTTTGCTAGGCGCCTTCCCCAGGCACCCGTAGCTCAGCTGGATAGAGCGCTGCCCTCCGAAGGCAGAGGCCACAGGTTCGAATCCTGTCGGGTGCGCCAGCCATCGCCGTCAACCTTCGCCGGCGTGCTGCGCCGCACGGGAGGGGACGCGCCATGACCTATCAGCATATCCGCGTCGAGACGCAGGGCGACGTCCTGATCCTGACGCTCGACCGGCCCGATCGGCTCAACGCCGCGCCGCCGGAGATGTTCGACGACTTGCGCGCCGCGCTCGCCGATCTCGGCGGCGCGCGGGCGGTGCTGATCGCGGGCGCCGGGCGGGCCTTTTGCTCCGGCGCCGACGTCGCCGGTGGTGCGCTCGGCAGCGATGCGCCGGGGGAGGCGACCTACGCCGCGCTGACCGCCCATTACAATCCGACGATCGCGGCGATCGCCGACCTCGGGGTGCCGGTCGTCAGCGCGGTGCGCGGACCGGCCGCGGGCATCGGCTGTTCGCTCGCGCTCGCCGCCGATTTCTGCGTCGCGAGCGAGACCGCCTATTTCCTGCAGGCGTTCGTCAACATCGGGCTGGTCCCCGACGGCGGCGCGTCGTGGATGCTGCCGCGGCTGATCGGACGCGCGCGGGCCGCGGAGATGATGATGCTCGGCGAGCGTGTGCCCGCCGCGCGCGCGCTCGACTGGGGCATGATCCACCGGGTCGTCGCCGACGAGGCACTCGATGCCGAGGCGCTGGCGCTGGCGACGCGGCTCGCCGCCGGGCCGACGGTTGCGCTGGGGCTGATGCGCCGCGCACTCGGCCGTGCGCTGGAAACCGACTATGCCACCACGCTGCTGGCCGAGGCGGAGGCGCAGCGCAGCGCCCGCGGCTCGGCGGATTCGATGGAGGGCGGGCTCGCCTTCCTCCAGAAGCGCAAGCCGCGTTTCACCGGCGCGTGACACGGCCCGTGTCGCCGCCGCCACCGCGGCGACACAGATTGCGACACAAAAACGCTGGACGTGCAACGGTGTGTTGACCACACAGCACGCCATGGCACGCGTTCCCGCACTCCTTCTGGCCACCGCGGCGTTCGCCGGTTGCACCGTCGGCCCGGACTATCGCCCGAAGAGCGCGGCCGAGCTGGGTGTGCCGGCGGGCTATTCGGTTCCGGCGCGGCAGTCGCCTGAGGATCTGACGCGCTGGTGGTCGAACTTCGACGATCCGACGCTGGGGCAGCTGGTCGAGCAGGCGCGCGTCGCCAACACCGACGTCGCACAGGCCGTCGCCCGGCTGCGTCAGGCGCGCGAGGCGCTGACGCAGAGCCGCGCGTCGCTGCTGCCGACGCTGTCGGGGTCGGCGGGCTACCAGCGCAACGAGAACCTGCGCGGCGGCGGGCGGTCGTTCACCCTGCCCGACGGGACGGTGGTCGATACCGGCGGCGGCGGCACCAACAGCTTTTCGGGCGGCCTGTCCGCCAGCTATCAGGTCGGCCTGTTCGGCGAGATTCGCCGCACCGTCGAATCGAGCCGCGCGCAATATGAGTCGAGCGGCTTCGACTATGCCACCGTGCTGCTGACGGTGGAGAGCGAGGTCGCGCGCAACTACGTGCTGGCGCGCGCCTATCAGGCGCAGCTCGGCAATGCGCGCGCCAGCCTTCGCATCCAGGACGACAATCTGGAGATCGCCGGCTTTCGCGTGCAGGCGGGCCTCGTTTCCTCGGTCGACGTCGAACAGGCGCGCAGCCAGCGCGCGCAGACCGCCGCGACGGTCCCGCAGATCGAGCAGCAATATGCCGCCGCGGTGGCGCGGCTGGGGGTGCTGACCGGGCAGGCGCCGGGCGCGTTGCGCTCCGCACTGGCGGCGGCGCGCCCGATCCCGCGCGGCCCGGCCACGGTCGGCGTCGGCATTCCCGCCGACACGCTGCGCCGCCGCCCGGACGTGCGATCCGCCGAGCGCGCGCTTGCCGCCGCGACCGCGCAGATCGGCGTCGCCGAGGCGCGGCTGTACCCCGCGCTGGCGATCACCGGCAATATCAACACCAACGCGACCAGCATCGGCAGTCTGGGCGACGCGATCACCGGCGGCCTGTTCGCCGGGCTGACGCAGGCGATCTTCAACGGCGGCCGGCTGCGCAGCCAGGTCCGCGCCAGCGAGGCGGCGGCCGACGCCGCGCTCGCCAATTATCGCGGGATCGTGCTGACCGCGCTGGAGGACGTGGAGAATGCGATCGTCGCGCTCGACACCGCCCGCCAGCGCGAGACGCAGTTCCGCATCGCCTATGACGCGGCCAGCGCCTCGGCGATCCTGTCGCGCAGCCAGTATCGCAGCGGCCTCACCGACTTCACGACGCTGAACCAGCAGGAAGCCGCCTTGCTGTCCGCACAGAATGGCCTCGTTCAGGCGCGATCGGACCAGTCGACCGCGCTCGTCGCGCTCTACAATGCGTTGGGCGGCGGCTGGGACGCGAGCGTCGTTCCGCAGGCGCCCGATCGCGGCGCGACCCCAACTCCCGTGGCAGAGACCCGCTGATGGCCGACGAACCGATCGACGACTTCCTGGGCGTGAAGCCTGCGCCGGCGTGGCGCCGCTATCTGAAATGGGTGTTCGTCGCGATCGGCGTCGTCCTGCTCGCGCTGCTGCTCAAGAGCTGTTTCGGGCCGAAGGCGGATGCGGGCTATGCGACGCAGGCGGTCGAGCGCGGCAACCTGACCGTCACCGTTTCCGCGACGGGCAAGCTTGCGCCGACCAACCAGGTGACGGTGGGTTCGCAGCTGTCCGGCCTGGTCACGAAGGTCGTCGTCGACGTCAACGACCGCGTCGCCGCGGGGCAGCCGCTGGCGCTGATCGATCCGCAGCAGATCGAGGACCAGATGCGCCAGCAGCAGGCGCAGATCGCCGCCAATCAGGCGCAGGTCAACCAGGCGCAGGCGACCGTCGCGGAAAGCCGCGCGCAGCTCGCCCGCCTGGAAGAGGTGTACAAGCTGTCCAACGGCCGCGTGCCGTCGGGGACCGAATTGCAGGCCGGTCGCGCCGACTATCAGCGCAGCGTCGCCGCGCTGAAGGTCGCGCAGGCGAACGTCTCCGCCGCGCAGGCGGCGCTGGCCCAGAGCCAGACGCAGCGCGCGCGCGCCATCATCCGGTCGCCGGTCAACGGCGTCGTGCTCGCGCGCCAGATCGATCCGGGCCAGACGGTGGCGGCGTCGTTCAACACGCCCACGCTGTTCGTGATCGCCGAGGACCTCAGCAAGATGAAGCTGGAGGTCGCGGTGGACGAGGCCGACGTGGGTGAGGTCAAGCTGGGGCAGAAGGCGAACTTCACCGTCGATGCCTTTCCGGGCCGCACCTTTCCGGCGACGATCACGCGGGTCGACCTGGGATCGAACCTGACGGTCAGTTCGGCGAGTTCGACGACGACCAGCACGACCGCGACGACAGGACAGGTGGTGAGCTATGCCGCCGACCTGACCGTCGCCAACCCGTCGCTGCAATTGCGGCCGGGGATGACCGCGACCGCCGACATCGTGACGTCGGACCGGCAGAACGTGCTGCTCGTCCCCAACGCCGCGCTGCGCTTCAAGCCTGCCGCGGCGGGGGCGGGCGGTTCGGGCGGCGGCATCGCCGGCTCGCTGACCTTCCGTCCGCGCCGCGACCGGCCGGAACGCACCGCCAAGCTCGGCCGTGGCGCCAGCCAGACGGTCTATGTCAAGGACGCGGAGGGCAAGCCGCAGGCGGTGTCGGTGACGACCGGCGACAGCAACGGCACGATGACCGAGGTGCTCGCCGGCGACCTGAAGCCGGGTCAGCAGGTGATTACCGGACAACTCGCCGCGGCCGGCGGCGACGGCACGGGCGGCACACGCCGCAGCGGTGCCGGCGGCGCCCGGCGCGGCGGCGGGGGCGGGGCCGGTGGCCAGTAACCCACGCCCGGCATCGTCCTCCGCGCACAGGCGGGGAGCCATGGACGCCGACGTCTCGGTGGACCGCCGCCGCGGGACGCCTGCCTCCGCCAAAGCGACGCAGGGAGCGGGACATGGCTGACCCGATCATCACGATGCGCGGCGTGACCAAGGTCTACGGGACCGGCGCGACGCAGTTCCAGGCGCTGAAGGGCGTCGATCTCGACATTCAGGCGGGCGATTTCGTCGCGGTCATGGGGCCGTCGGGATCGGGCAAGTCGACGACGATGAACATCCTCGGCTGTCTCGACGTGCCGTCGGCGGGGACGTTCCTGTTCCGCGGGCACCATGTCGAGACGCTCGACCGCGACCAGCGCGCGTTGCTGCGCCGCCGCTACCTCGGCTTCGTGTTCCAGGGGTTCAACCTGTTGTCGCGGACCAGCGCGCTCGAGAACGTCGAGCTGCCGCTGCTCTATCGCGGCGAGGACAAGAAGGCCCGGCGCGAGCTGGGCATGGCGGCGCTCGCCAAGGTCGGGCTCGACCGCTGGTGGGACCATACGCCCGCCGAACTGTCGGGTGGCCAGCAGCAGCGCGTGGCGATCGCGCGCGCGATCGTGACGCAGCCCGACGTGCTGCTCGCCGACGAACCGACCGGCAACCTCGATTCGGAACGCTCGGTCGAAATCATGGAATTGCTGACCGACCTCAACCAGACGAGCAACATCACCGTGCTGATGGTCACCCACGAACCCGACATGGCCGCCTTCGCGCGCACCGTGATCCACTTCAAGGACGGGCTGGTCGAGCGGATCGAGGCGCAGCATCGACAGGGCGAGGCGGTGGAGGCCTAGATGCTCGGCACCACGCTCATCCTCGCGCTGCGCTCGATCCGCCGGCACCTGCTGCGCTCGTTCCTGACGATCCTCGGCATCGTCATCGGCGTCGGCGCGGTCGTGACGATGGTGACGCTTGGCAAGGCGACCACGACCGCGGTCCAGCAGCAGATCTCGGCGCTCGGCAGCAACATCCTGCAAGTCCGGCCCGGTCAGGGCTTCGGCCGTGGCGGCGGCGGGCCGCAGCCGCCCAATTTCACGATGGACGACGTCGAGGCGATCGCCAACCAGATCGCCGGCGTCACCGCGGTCGCGCCGCAGGCGAGCGCGTCGGCGACCGCGATCTACGAAGGCGCCAACTGGTCGACCTCGATCAACGGCACCACCAGCGCGTTTCTCGTCGTCCAGCCGTGGCCGCTGGTCAACGGCCGCTACTGGACGGCCGCGGAGCAGGAGGCGGGCAAGGCGGTTTGCCTGATCGGCAACACGGTTCGCCAGAACCTGTTCCGCGGCGCCGATCCGATCGGTGCGCGCATCCGGCTGGGCAACGTCAGCTGCGACGTGATCGGTGCGCTCAGCACCCGCGGGCAGGGCGGGTTCGGCGATCAGGACGATGTCGTCGTGATGCCGATCAAGACGGTGCAGCGCCGCTTCACCGGCAATCGCGACGTGCGGCTGATGCTGGTCGGCGTCGACACCGCCTATCAGACGAGCAACGTGCAGTCGGCGATCACCGACCTGCTGCGCGAACGCCGCCATTTGCAGGCCGGCCGCGACGACGATTTCAACATCTTCGACACCAAGCAGATTTCCGACACGCTCACCGGCACGACCACGCTGCTGACCCGCATCGTCGCGGCGGTGGCGGCGATCAGCCTCGTGGTGGGCGGTATCGGCATCATGAACATCATGCTGGTGTCGGTGACCGAACGCACGCGCGAGATCGGTATCCGCCTGGCGATCGGCGCGGTGGCGCGCGAGGTGCTGCTGCAATTCCTCGTCGAGGCGGTGGCGTTGTCGTGCCTCGGCGGGGTGATCGGCCTCGTCATCGCGCAGGGCGTGATCCTCGCGCTGGTGCCGCTGATGCAGGTGCCGTGGACGTTCGATCCGCAGATCAACCTGATCGCCTTTGCCATATCGGCGGTGATCGGGGTCGTGTTCGGCTATTTCCCGGCGCGGCGCGCGGCGGCGCTCAACCCGATCGACGCGCTCCGCCACGAATAGGCGCCGGCTTCCGCGCGTCGGCGTCGCACGCTAGACGGGCGCGATGCCGCAGCCCGTCCACATCCTCCACCTCCATTCCAGTTTCAGCCTCGGGGGCAAGGAGGCGCGGGCGGTCCGCCTGATGAACGCGTTCGGCGACGCGGCGCGGCATACGATCGTCAGCGGCGTGCCGGACGAACTGGGCGCGCGCGCCGCGATCGGCCGCCACGTCCGCTACGAGATCGCGCAGGTCGCGCCGCCGCTCACCGGCCGCCCCTCGGTCGCGCGCTACGAGGCGCTCGCGCGCTTCATGCGCCGGTTCGACCTGGTGCTGACCTACAATTGGGGGGCGATCGACGGCGTCATGGCGCGCCGCGTGTTCCCGAAGGGAGCGCCGCCGCTGGTCCATCACGAAGACGGCTTCAACGCCGACGAGGCACGCGGGCTGAAGGTCGAGCGCAACGTCTACCGGCGCATCGCGCTCGGCGCGGCACATGCGCTGGTGGTGCCGTCGGAGGTGCTGGAGGACATCGCGCGGCGGACGTGGAAACAGCCTGCGTCGCGCGTCCATCGCATCGCCAACGGGATCGACACCGCGCTCTACGCGCAGCGCCCCGATGCGCGGGCGATCCCCGGCTTCGTCCGCAACGGCAAGGAAGTCGTGATCGGCGTGCTCGCCGGACTGCGCGCGGTGAAGGACCTGCCGCTTCTGGTGCGCGCGTGCGGCGGCATCGCCGGCCGGTTCCGGCTGGTGATCGTCGGGGAGGGGCCAGAGCGCGACGCGATCCTGGCGGCGGGACACGCGATGGGGATCGCCGATCGCGTCGTGCTGCCCGGCTTCCTCGCCGCCCCGCACCGGTTCGTCGGCGCGTTCGACATCCTGGCGCTGTCGTCGAAGAGCGAACAATGCCCGATCAGCGTCGTCGAGGGGATGGCGGCCGGGCTGCCGATCGTCAGCACCCCGGTCGGCGACGTCCCGCGCATGGTCGCGGCGGAGAATGCGCCCTTCGTCGCCGGCGGCGACGAGGTGCTGCTGCGCGACGCGCTCCAGGCGCTGGTAACGGACGCGGACCTGCGCGCGCGGGTCGGCGCCGCGAACCGGGCAAGGGCACGCGCGCTGTTCGACGAGGGCACGATGGTGGCCCGCTATCGCGGACTGTACGAAGACGCGCTCGGAAGGCCGGGCGCGCTCGGATAGCGCACGGTCAGACGCGCTCGGCGCGTTCCTCGCGGATGCGCGCCGCGAAATGCAGCGCGGGTGCGTCCGCACCGGCGGTTGCGACCAGCGCGAGGTCGGCGGCCCCGATCAGCAGGCCGTCCTCCACCTCGGGCTCGCGCGCCTCGGCCGCGGCGATCGTCTCGGCGAGGATCGCGCGCGCGGCGGGCTCGCCATAGGTCAGCGCGAACGCGGTCAGCGCGACGCCGAAACATTCCTGGTCGCTGGATGGCGCGGCGGGCTGGTGCTGCAACGACGCACAGGCGGCGCCGAGGATATAGGCACGCGACCACGCCGATCCGGTCGGCCCCTGTGTCGGTACCGCGCCCGCGGGCATGCCAAGCCGCTCGAGCTGCGTGAGCAGCAGCGCGCCGAGCGGCGAGCGGAGCGTGACGCCGGGTTGCTGGCGTGCCGGGCGCCGCGGCGCGATCAGGTGATTGAGGGCCCCCATCGGTCGATTTCCTCATGCGGTTGCGTTCGAAGCGCCTGCTGTGCCCGATTAGGGTTAACCGACGCCTAAGCCGCCGCCACCGCCGTGTTCCGGGGGCATCGAGCGCAATTCCTTCGCATCGCCGCATCCTTCTTGTATAGCCGGCCGTATTTACCCCCGGGATGAGGTGATGTTTTCCGTGTTCAAGGGCCTGAAGCCGATCGTCTACAATGGCCGCGAGGTCTTGCCGCTGGTCGAAGGCGGCAAGGGCGTCGCCGCGACCAATCACGCCTCGGCCGGGGCCTGGGCCGCCGCGGGCGGCATCGGCACGGTTTCGGCGGTCAACGCCGACAGCTACGATCCCGACGGCAAGATCATTCCCCAGGTCTATCGCGCGTTGACGCGCCGCGAACGCCACGAGGAACTGGTCGAATATGCCATCGAGGGCGCCGTCCAGCAGGTCTATCGCGCGCATGAGATCGCGGGCGGCAAGGGCGCGATCAACATCAACGTGCTGTGGGAAATGGGGGGCGCGCAGCGCATCCTGCACGGTGTGCTGGAGCGCACCCGCGGCATGGTCGCGGGCGTCACCTGCGGCGCCGGCATGCCTTACAAGCTGTCGGAGATCACCGCATCCTACGGCGTGTCCTACCTGCCCATCGTGTCGTCGGGCCGCGCCTTCCGCGCGCTGTGGAAGCGCGCCTATTCGAAGGCGTCGGAATGGCTTGCGGCGGTGGTCTACGAGGACCCGTGGCTCGCCGGCGGCCACAACGGCCTGTCCAACGCCGAAGACCCGCTGAAGCCGCAGGATCCGTTCCCCCGCGTCGCCGAACTGCGTGCGGTGATGCGCGAAGGCGGCATTCCGGATACCACGCCGATCGTGATGGCGGGCGGCGTCTGGTACTTGCGCGACTGGAACGACTGGATCGACAATCCCGAACTCGGCACGATCGCCTTCCAATACGGTACGCGCCCGCTGCTGACGCAGGAAAGCCCGATTCCGCAGGACTGGAAGGACAAGCTGACCCATATCGAGGAAGGCGAGGTGCTGCTACACCGCTTTTCGCCGACCGGTTTCTATTCGTCGGCGGTGCGCAATCCGTTCCTGCGCAACCTCGAGGCGCGCTCGGACCGCCAGATCGCCTTTTCGACGCAGGAGGCCGGCGACCACGTCTTCCAGCTCGACGTCGGCGTGAAGGGCAAGAATTTCTGGGTCACGCGCAACGACCTGCTCCGCGCCCGCCAGTGGTTCGGCGAAGGCTATACCGACGCGCTCAAGACGCCAGACAACACCCTGGTGTTCGTGACGCCGACGGAAAAGGGCATCATCCGCAAGGATCAGGCGGATTGCATGGGCTGCCTGTCGCAATGCTCGTTCTCGAGCTGGGCGGATACCGAAACCAACTCGACCGGCCGTCTCGCCGATCCGCGCAGCTTCTGTATTCAAAAGACGCTGCAGGACATCGCGCACGGCGGCGACATCGACCAGAATTTGATGTTCGCAGGTCACGCGGCGTATAATTTCAAGCGCGACCCATTCTATTCGAACGGTTTCGTGCCGAGCGTCAAGCAGCTGGTCGACCGCATCCTGACGGGCGACTGACCGATAGCGGCCAGCGTGGACGAAACCACGTGACCCGGCGCCGTTCGGCTCCGGCGAAGGCCGGGGCAAGTCGCGGCGGCTGAGGGGGTCGGTCTTGGCTCGCTCCCCCGCCTGTCGCACGAAGGGGTCCCGGCTCTCGCCGGGACGGTCGACTTGCAGGGGACGCAGTAATGCGGCGCTCCGCCGCTCCCGCTGGACTATTTCGCGACGGTGCCGACGACGGCGCCCGCGGTGCCGCCGACCGCTGCGCCCTTTTCCACGCTGCCGCCGGTGGCCGCGGCGACGCCGGCGCCGCCCGCGGCACCGATGCCCGCACCCTTCAGCGTCGAACAGGCCGACAGGCTTGCGGCCGTGCCGAGTAGAAGAGCGGAGGCGATGAGGGGGCGAAGGGTCATGGCGTGCATCCTGTGCTGGGTGGAGGCCAGCTCAATGCCGCAGTGCGGCGATCCGTTCCCGC
Source organism: Sphingomonas sp. A2-49 (assembly GCF_025548555.1). Taxonomy (GTDB): domain Bacteria; phylum Pseudomonadota; class Alphaproteobacteria; order Sphingomonadales; family Sphingomonadaceae; genus Sphingomonas. The sequence continues at coordinate 103,600 of NZ_JAJLPA010000003.1, read as the reverse complement.
GGACACGATTCGTCATGCGGCGGCGCGGTCAGGCCCAGCCTTCGAGAACCTGGTCGGGCGGGCGATGGCCGTCGGCCCACATGCGGATGTTCTGGATGACGCGTTCGCCCGACGCCTGCCGGCCCTCCAGCGTCGCCGAACCCATGTGCGGCGTCATCACCACGTTGGGCAGCGCCAGCAGCCGCGGGTCGATGCGCGGTTCGTGTTCCCACACGTCCAGCCCCGCGCCGGCGAGCAACCCCGCCTCCAGCGCGCCGACCAGCGCGGTTTCGTCGACGATGCCGCCGCGCGAGGTGTTGATGAGATAGACGTGGCGGCGCATCAGCCCGATCCGGCGGCGGTCGATCAGATCGCGGCTGTCGGCGTTGAGCGGCGTGTGGATCGAGACGATGTCGGCGACGCCGAGCATCGCGTCCAGATCGGCATGGAAGGTCGCGCCCAGTTCCGCCTCGACGACGGCGGGCAGGCGATGGCGGTTGTGATAGTGGATCGACAGGCCGAACGCGCGGGCGCGGCGAGCCACCGCCTGGCCGATCCGCCCCATGCCGACGATGCCCAGCGCCTTGCCGCCGATCCGGTGGCCGAGCATGCCGCCGGGGCTCCAGCCGTGCCATTCGCCCGAACGGACCAGCTTCTCGCCCTCGGCCAGGCGCCGCGGAACGGACACGATCAGCGCCATCGCCATGTCGGCGGTGTCCTCGGTCAGTACGCCCGGCGTGTTGGTGACGATGATGCCGCGCGCGCGCGCCGCCTTCAGCGCGATATGGTTCACGCCGGCGCCGTAATTGGCGATCAGCCGCAACCGGTCGCCTGCGGCCGCGATCAGGACCGCGTCGATCTCGTCGGTGACCGTGGGTACGAGCACGTCGCAATCAGCCATCGCTGCGGCCAGACGCTCGCGGTCCATCGGCGCATCGCCGCGGTTGTTGACGGTGTCGAACAGCGCCTCCAGCCGATCCATGACCGGGTCGGCGAGCTCGCGGGTCACGACGACCCTGGGGTGGCGGCGGGACGGTGTCATCGCGGTTCCGGCTTGGCGGAGCATGCGGCGGGCGTCAACGGATCGTTGCTGTTGGCGCGTCCCGCGCTACAGAGAAACGGTCGGGCAGAAGGACAGGGACGATGCGCTATTGGGCATGGGCGGCGGCGGGACTGGCGATGCTGGTCGCCGAGGGCGGCGCATTGGCCGCCGAGGCCAAGCGGAAGGTGCCGTATTTCGGGTCGATCGCCGCGGGCCGCGCACGCATGCGCACCGGCCCGGACAAGACCTATCCGGCAAACTGGCTGTACCAGCGCGCCGATTTGCCGGTGCGCGTCGTCGCGACGTTCAAGCAGTGGCGCAAGGTCGAGGATCCCGACGGCACGCAGGGCTGGATGCTCGCCGCGCTGCTCAGCGAACGCCGGACCGCGATCGTCCGCGGTACGCAGCCGCTGGCGATGCACGACGCGCCGTCCGCCGGCGCGAAGCTGCTCTGGCGCGCCGCGCCCGGCGTCGTCGGCCGCATCAGCGCCTGTACCGACGGCTGGTGCCGGCTCGACGTCAAGGGGCAGGCGGGGTTCGTGCAGGCGGCCAGCCTGTGGGGTGTGGAGGGCGGCGAACGCCTGCCCTGACCCGGCGAATTCGACGGCTCTCCAGCGATAACAGCTTGTTAGGACCGAAGCGGTATTGCCGTCCTTCCGATATGTCAGGAAGGACGACGCCCGTGACGCCGACCGAACCGCTGCCGTTGCATCACAGCTGGGCACTGGCCGACGTGGCGCAGCGGCTGGATCTGGGCCGTCTCTGCGACGACGATGCCGGCGACGCCGTCGCCATGCCACGCCTCGACCCGACGCGCGGCCATTGGGCCTGCGACCTCGCCGACAACAGCCTGCATTGGTCTTCGGAGGTCTACCGCCTGTTCGGGCTCCCGGACGCCATCGCGCCGACCCGCGCCGGCACGCTGCCCCTCTATGCCGAACGCTCGCGCGCGGCGATGGAGCGGCTGCGCAGCCACGCCATCCGTCACCGCCGCGGCTTCACACTCGATATCGAGGTGTACCCGGCGAACGCCGCGACGCGGTGGATCCGGCTGGTCGCGGCGCCGGTGTGCGAGGATCAGCGCGTCGTGCGCCTGCACGGCAGCAAGTCGGACGTGACGCACCTCTACGCCCGCTGACCGCCGCCGCACCGGCTATCGCATCAATTCGACCGCCATCGCCGTCGCCTCGCCGCCGCCGATGCAAAGCGAGGCGAGGCCGCGGGTCTGGCCGGTCGTCTCCAATGCCGACAGCAACGTCGCGAGGATGCGCGCGCCGCTCGCCCCGATCGGATGGCCGAGCGCGCAGGCGCCGCCGTGGACGTTGAGCCGTGCGGCATCGAGGCCGAGATCGTGGATCGCGATCATCGATACCGCCGCGAACGCCTCGTTCACCTCGAACAGGTCGACGTCGTCGCGGCTCCACCCGGCACGCTCCATCGCCTTGCGCATCGCGAAGACGGGGGCGGTGGTGAAGCGGGCGGGCGCGTGCGCATGCCCGGCGTGCGCCACCACGCGCGCGACCGGCGTCAGCCCCAGCCGCTCGGCGACCGACGCCCGCGTCATCACCAGCGCGGCCGCGCCGTCGGAGATCGACGAGGCGTTGGCGGCGGTGATGGTGCCCTCGCGCGAAAAGGCGGGCTTGAGCGTCGGGATCTTGGCGACGTCGCCCTTGGCGGGCTGTTCGTCGAGCGCGACGAGCGTGCTGCCCTTGCGGCCTTTCACCTCGACCGGGACGATCTCGCGGTCGAAGGCGCCGGATCGTTGCGCCTTTTGCGCGCGGGTCAGCGATTCGATCGCGTAATCGTCCATCGCGGTGCGCGTGAACTGATATTCGGCCGCCGTCTCTTCGGCGAAGTGACCCATCAGCTTGCCGGGTTCGTAGGCGTCCTCGAGCCCGTCGAGGTACATGTGGTCGTACAGCGTGTCGTGGCCGATGCGCGCGCCGGCACGGTGCTTGCGCGACAGATAGGGGGCGTTGGTCATGCTCTCCATGCCGCCCGCGACCAGCAGGTCGACCGATCCCGCCGCAAGCGCATCCGCCGCCAGGATCGCCGCCTGCATCCCCGATCCGCACATCTTGTTGACCGTGGTCGCCTCGACGTGCGTGCCGAGCCCGGCGCCGATCGCCGCCTGGCGCGCGGGCGCCTGGCCGAGACCCGCCGGCAGGACGCAGCCCATGTAGATGCGCTCGACCGCCTCGGCCGACGCGCCCGATCGCTCGACTGCGGCCCGGACGGCGGCAGCGCCGAGTTCGGTCGCGGACGCGCCCGCCAGCGCGCCCTGGAACGACCCCATCGGGGTGCGGGCGTAGCTCAGGATGACGACGGGATCGGTGGACAAGGCGGCTCTCCGGTGTTCTGGTTGCCGCCGATCTAGGACGTGGGACGGGGCAGGGCAATGACGGGACGATGCGTGCGGCGGCCGGCGCAACGCACCGCGCAGCGGGCGGGGGCAGGGGCGCGTCGCGCTGACGGCGCGGGCGTGCGCGATGCCCTGCGCCGGACGGTGTTCGCCCGCCGACGGATCGATCGGCGCGCCCGCGCGCTTGCGGCGCATGGAAGATTTTATCGAGCCTATCCGGTGGTTTGCGTCGATCAGCGGGATGATCGCGGCGGCCGTGGTGTCGCTGGACTGGGGACGGCGGGACACCGGCTGGGCGATGGCGCTGTTCTGCCTGTCCGCGCTGGCGTGGATCACGGGTGCGGTACTGATGCGCGACTGGGCGCTGGGATCGCAGAACGTCGTGCTGCTGCTGATCGACCTGCTCGGCGTCTATCGATACCTGATCCGCGATCCCGAGCCCGACGAGGCGTAGGATGAGCGGCGCAGCGGCGTGGTGGCCGCTGGCGCTGGGCGTGCTGGGTGCGATCCTCGGCAGCTTCGTCGCCGCGCTCGTTATCCGCTGGCCGCAGGGGCGATCGATCGTGCACGGCCGTTCCGCCTGCGACGATTGCGGGGCGACGCTCGGCGCGGCGGACCTGATCCCGCTGCTCAGCTTCGCGGTGCAGCGCGGACGCTGCCGCCGGTGCGGCGCGCGGATCGATCCGCGCCACTGGTGGATCGAGCTGGCGGCGCTCGCGATCGGCGTCGTGGCGGGGGTTGCCGCGCCCGGGTGGACGGGGCTGGCCGGCGCGATATTCGGCTGGCTGCTGCTCGCGCTCGCCGCGCTGGACGTCGCGGCATTCTGGCTGCCCGACCGGCTGACCGCCCTGCTGGCCGTCGCGGGACTCGCGAGCGGCGCGGCGGGGTTCGATCCGCCGCTTGCCGACCGGCTGATCGGCGGCGTCGCCGGCTATGGGATGCTTGCCGCCATCGCGATCGGCTATCGGGCGTGGCGGGGACGCGACGGCATGGGCGGCGGCGATCCCAAGCTGCTCGGCGGCATCGGCCTGTGGCTCGGCTGGCGGATGTTGCCCGCGGTGCTGGTCATCGCGAGCCTCGTCGGGCTCGGGGTGGCGCTGTTCGCGCACCTCTCCGGGCGACGCGTCGCCGCCGACACCGCGCTGCCGTTCGGCGCGTTGCTGGCGGTGGCGGCTTACCCCGCGTGGCTCGCCATGATAGTCCTGGCGGCATGATCGCTCTGCTGTTCGCCGCACTGGTCCAGGCCGCGCAAGCCGCGCCGCCCCCGCCCGCCGCCGCCGTCACGCTCGGCCCGATCGGCGAACAGCGGCTGCCCGCCAAGGGCTGCGCCGCGTATCTGTGGAGCGTCGCGGATCGTCAGCTCGTCGCGATGGCGACCGCCGATCCCGCCACGATCCGCGTGTCGCTCGGCGGCCGGACGCTGGACCTGACGCGCAGCGCCGGCGAAGGCGCCGGCAAGCTCGGTTTCGCCGACCAAGCCGAATATCGCGGCGGCGACGTCACCGCCCGGCTGACGATGGAGATCGTCCAGCAGGAGGCGCTCACCGCCGGGGCGAAGGTGCCGGCGGGGTCGCTGCAGATCGATCGGCCGGGGCAGGACGGGATCGTCGTCCCGGTCGCCGGCCTGATCGGCTGCCGCGCATGACGATCGCGGCGCTGCTCGCCGCGCAGCGCGCCGCGGCGATGGCGGAGCTGCCGGTGACGATCGCCGCACGCAAGGACCGGCTGACGCGCGCCGCGGCGATGATCCGCGACCATGCCGGCCGCTTCTGCGACTCGCTGTCGGAGGATTTCGGGCACCGCAGCCGCGACCAGTCGATGCTGACCGACATCGCCGGCTCGATCGCGCCGATCACGCATGCGCTGAAGCATGTCGAGCGATGGGCGGCGCGCGAGCGGCGGGCGGTGCAGTTCCCGCTCGGCCTGCTCGGTGCGCGCGGCTGGGTGGAGTATCAGCCCAAGGGGGTCGTGGGCGTGATCGCGCCGTGGAATTTCCCCGTGAACCTGGTGATGGGGCCGGTCGCGGGCGCCTTCGCCGCGGGCAACCGGGTGATGGTCAAGACCAGCGAGTTCACCCCGGCGACCGCCGCCGTGTTTGAGGCGGTGGCCGGCGACTATTTCGCGGCGGACGAACTGTCGTTCGTATCGGGCGGGCCGGAGGTGGGGCAGGCGTTCGCGGCGCTGCCGTTCGACCATCTGCTATTCACCGGTGCGACCGGGATCGGCCGCCATATCCTGCACGCCGCTGCCGACAACCTGACGCCGGTGACGCTGGAACTGGGCGGCAAGAGCCCGGCGATCGTCGGCACGCACGCCGACATCGCACAGGCGAGCGAACGGATCGCGATCGGCAAGATGCTGAACGCGGGCCAGATCTGCCTCGCGCCCGATTACGTGCTGGTGCCCGCGGCGCAGGAACAGGCGCTGGTCGACGGTCTGACGGCCGCGGCGACCGCGATGTACCCGACGCTGCTCGCCAACCCCGACTATACCTCGGTCATCAACGACCGCCATCACCGCCGCCTGACCGACTGGCTCGACGACGCGCGCGGCAAGGGTGCGCGGATCGAGACGGTGAATCCGGCGAACGAGGATTTCGGCGCGTCGAACAGCCGCAAGATGCCGCTGCACATCGTCCGCGACGTCACCGACGACATGACGCTGATGCAGGAAGAGATATTCGGCCCGATCCTGCCGATCGTCCGCTACGAGGGCATCGACGCGGCGATCGCGCGGGTCAACCGCGGGCCACGCCCGCTCGGCCTCTATTACTTCGGCCGCGACGCGGGCGAGCGGCGGCGGGTGCTCGACCGGACGGTGTCGGGTGGCGTGACGCTGGACGACGTCGTCTTTCACGTCTCGATGGAGGACCTGCCGTTCGGCGGCGTCGGACCGTCGGGGATGGGCAGCTATCACGGCATCGATGGCTTCCGGACGTTTAGTCACGCCAAAGCCGTGTTCAAACAGGCGCGGATCGACGTTGCGAAACTCGCAGGACTGAAGCCGCCATACGGTCGTGCCTTGGCCGCGTCGGTTCGTCGCCAGATCAAGGAATGACCGGTAACCCATTGATTCCAATATCATTACCGCTGGAAGCGTCGGATAAACGTACGCTGCACCGCAACCAAGACGAGCCGACGGCGTTATAGGGAAGCTTGGGGGTGGATTCGAACGCGAACGCTCTCGCAAAGGGGAACGAACACGCGTGCGAGTACCTACCGGACGACATCACTGGCTCGCGCTCGCTCTCGTGGCGTCGCCGGCGGCCGGGCAGTTCAATCAGCAGCAGGGCGTCGCCCCCGCACGCGGTCCCGATGCCCCCAAACCAGCCGAACGGGCAGCGCCGGCGTCCGACCCGCAGGCCGGCGCCGCGGGCGCTGACGGCAACGCCCCGATCGTCCCCGACGCCGAATTCGACGCAGCGCTGCCGCCGCTGAGCGGCGACATCAACGCGCCGCTCGAACCGATGCCCGCCGCCGCCTCCCCCGCGACCACGTCACCCGCCGCCACGCCGCCGGCATCGCAGGCCGCCGCGCCGCCGCTGGTCAACCCGGACGGCACGCTCCCGGCGGCGGCCCCCGAAAGCGCGGAACTCGCGCAGCCGCTCCCGCCACTCACCGGCTTCGACACCACGCCGTTGCAGACCGCGGCGGACGTCAAGGACAAGGACGCGCCGCAGATCCGCTACGTCACCCGGCTGAAGGGGCTGGAGAAGCTCGACCTGGCCGGCCAGTTCAAGGCGCTGTCGGCGCTGGAGGAGGGCAAGGGCAAGGCCGCCAACGCGACGCAGGTCGCGGCGCGCGCGCGCGAGGACGAGGCGTTGGCGGTACGGCTGATGAAGTCGCTCGGCTATTATGACGGCACCGCCATCTCGCTGATCGAGACCGTGCCCGATGCGTCCGATGCGACCCGCCCGGGCAGGTTGCTGGCGACGGTGACCGCGACCCCGGGGCGCCTCTACACGCTGTCGTCGGTGACGATCGACGCGCCCGCGGTGACCCCGCCCGACCTGCTCACCCGCAACCTGCCGCTGCGCGTCGGCGATCCGATCGAGGCGGCGCGGATCCAGGGGGCGGAGGCGAACGTCAGCCTCGTGCTGCCGCAACAGGGCTATCCCTTCGTCAAGGTCGGCGAGCGCGACATCCTGCTCGACGACCAATCGGCCAAGGCGACCGGCGCCTATACGCTGCCCGTCGATACCGGTCCGCGATCGCGCTTCGGCAATCTCGTCACCACCGGCGATCCGGTGTTCGGGATCGACCATCTCAACGTCTTCCCGCGGTTCGACGACGGCGACCTGTACGACAGCCGCAAGACCGACGATCTGCGCGACGCGCTGGTCGCCACCGGCCTGTTCTCCAGCGTCGCGGTCGAGCCGCAGCGCACCGGCCGCACCAATCCCGACGGGACGGAGGCGGTCGACCTGCTCGTGCGCCAGACCAAGGGGCCGGCGCGCAGCCTCGCCGGGAGCGCGGGCTATTCGACCGGACAGGGCTTCAAGGCGGAGGGCAGCTGGACGCACCGCAACCTGTTTCCGCCGGAAGGCGCGCTGATCGGCACGATCGTGGCGGGCACGCAGGAGCAGGGGATATCGGGCACGTTCCGCCGCTCGAATGCGGGCCGCCGCGACCGGACCTTCACCGCGCTCGCCAGCGCCAATCACAGCAATTACGATGCGTTCGACGCCTTCACCGGCACGCTGTCGGCGCGCTGGAGCTACGATTCGACCCCCATCTGGCAAAAGCGCTTCACCTATTATTACGGTGGCGAGCTGGTCGGTACGAACGAGAGCGTCTACGACTTCGGGCGCGGCGAGAGCGTCCGACGGACCTATGGCATCGCGGCGCTGCCCGGCCAGGTCCAGTGGGATACCTCCGACAGCCTGCTCAATCCGACGCGCGGCTATCGCCTGCGCCTGAACCTCAGCCCCGAAGGATCGGTGAGCGGCGGCTTCAAGCCCTATGTCCGCACGATGATCGAGGCGACCTATTACTATCCCGTCTCGCCCAGCCTGGTGATCGCGGGGCGCGCGCGCGCCGGATCGATCCAGGGGATCGCGCGCGACGACCTCGCGCCGTCGCGCCGCTATTACGGTGGTGGCGGCGGATCGGTGCGCGGCTACGGTTTCCAGCGGCTCGGGCCGTTCGATCCGCAGGGCAATCCGGTCGGTGGCCGCAGCCTCAACGAATTCGCGCTGGAGGCTCGCTATCGGTTCGGCAATTTCGGCATCGTGCCCTTCCTCGATGCCGGCAACAGCTATGAATCGAGCCTACCCAAGGGATCGGACCTGAAGATGGGCGCCGGCATCGGCGGCCGCTTCTACACCAATTTCGGGCCGATGCGGATCGACGTGGCGACGCCGCTCAACCCGCGGCCGGGCGACGGCAAGGTCGCGCTGTATATCTCGATCGGGCAGGCCTTCTGATGACGCAGGACATGGCCGCGACCGAACCGACCCCGTCCGTCGCGCCGACGCCGCGGCGTCCGCTGTGGCAACGCATTCTCAAATGGCTGCTCGTCCTGTTGCTCGCGCTCGTCCTGCTCGTCGGCATCGTCGTGCTGGGCATCAACACCGATCCCGGCCGCCGCTTCGTCGCCAACCGCATCGGCGGCTACACGACGGCGTCGGGACTCAACATCAAGGTCGGGCGGATCGACGGATCGCTGTATGGCCGGATGGTGCTGTCCGACGTCCGCGTCGCCGATCCCAGGGGCGTGTTCCTCACCAGCCCGCGGCTCGCGGTCGACTGGCGCCCGTTCGCCTTCGCCAGCAACCATGTCGACGTCCGGTCGCTGTCCACCGACCTGGTGACGCTCGCGCGCCGGCCCGAACTCAAGCCGACCCCGCCGACCGACGCGAACGCGCCGCTGCTCCCCGATCTCGACATCGACGTGAACCGGCTGCACGTCGGCCGGCTCGTCATCGCGAAGCCGGTCACCGGCCAGACCCATATCGTCCGGCTCGACGGCGCGGTCCACATCGCGGATCGCCGCGCGCAGCTCGTCACCGACGCCGCCGCCCTGCGCGGTCCCGGCGTCGCCGGGGGCGATACGCTGCACCTGAAGCTCGACGCCGTGCCGGAGCGGAACAAGCTCGACGTCGACCTGAAGCTCGATGCGCCCGTCGGCGGCGTCGTCGCCACGATGGGGTCGCTGAAGGCGCCGCTGACCGCGACGGTGGACGGGCGCGGCAGCTGGCAGGCGTGGCAGGGCCGCGCCCGCGCGACGCTCGGGGGCGGTCAGCTTGCCGACCTCAACGTGAATGCGCGCAGCGGTCATATCGAACTACGCGGCTTCACCAGGCCGGGACTCTATCTCCAGGGGCCCGTCGAACGGCTCACCGCCCCGCGGCTCGACGTCGCGATCGACACGACGCTGAACGACCGCAAGGCGGATACGCGGATGACCTTGAAATCCGACGCGCTGGCGGTCGACGCGGGTGGCCTGCTCGACCTCGCCAACAGCCGGTTCGGCAATTTCGCGGTCAATGCGCGGCTGCTGACTCCTGGCGCGATCGCGCCCAACCTGCGCGGTCGCGACGTCATGGCGCGCGTGGTGCTCGACGGCGCATTCGCGACGCCGACGGTCGACTACAAGATCAACGCCGCGGCGCTGGGTTTCGGCACGACCACGATCGAAAACGTCTATGCCGAAGGGCTGGCGCGGGTGAACGCGGACCGCATCCTGGTGCCCGTCACCGCGCGGGCGCGGCGCGTCACCGGGCTCAACGCCGCGGTCGGCGGCCTCGCCAACAACGTCCGCATCCAGGGCGATTTCGCGATATCGATGCCCAACATCCTGTCGGACAATCTGAAGATCCGGTCGGACAGCATCGATGCGACCGCGATCGTCGTCGCCAACACGCAGACCGGCCGCTATACCGGCGCGCTGAAGGGACGGGTCAACAACTATCGCCTCGACAGCATCGGCATCCTCGACCTGTCGACCGACGCCAAGCTGGTCGCGGGGGCGAACGGCGGCTTCGGCATCACCGGGCGCGTCGTCGCGCAGACCCGCCAGCTGTTCAACAGCGGCGTGCGCGAATTCCTGGGCGGCAACGCCATCGTTCGCAGCGACGTCGCGTATAGCCCCGAAGGCATCGTCACCTTCCGCAACCTGCGCATGACCGCGCCGCAGTTCCGCGTGACCCGCGGCGCGGGTCGGTTCGATCCGGCGACCGGCGGCGTGCTGGTCGATGCGGAGGCCTATTCGACGCAATATGGCCCGTTGTCCGCGCGCGTCACCGGCAGCGCCACCGCCCCGGTGGTCGTGCTGCGCGCGCCGCGGCCGGGAGTCGGCATCGGCCTGGTCGATCTCGACGCGCGCGTCGTCGGGCGCGGCGGCGCCTATGCCGTGACCGCGAGCGGCGGCACCGACTACGGGCCGTTCACCGCCGACGTGCTCGTGCGGCCGAGCCCGCGGCTGACCGTGGACGTCAACCGCATCGTCTTCGCCGGCATCGTCGGGCGCGGGCGGGTCGCGGCGACGCCGGCGGGGCCGTTCGCGGGCGCGCTGCAATTCGCCGGTCGCGGCATCACCGGCAATGTCCGCCTCGCAAACCAGGCGGGATACCAGCGCGCCGACGTGACCGCGCGCGCCTATAACGCGACGATCCCCGGCTATGCCGATTTCACCATCGGGCGCGCGATCGTCGATGCCAGCGTCGTCATGTTCCCGAAGGCGCCGCAGGTGGTGGCCGACGTCCAGGTCGCCGACACGCGCTACAATGCGTTCGTCGTGCAGGCGATGCGCGCCAAGGTGAACTATGTCGGCGGGCGCGGCACCGCGCAGGCGCTGCTCACCGGATCGAGCGGCGTGCCGCTGCGCGTCGCGATCAATGCGCAGCTATCGCCGGGCAGCTATCTGATCGCCGCGCAGGGCCAGGCGAACAACATCCCGTTCCGCACGGTCAATCCGGCGCGCATCACCACGGTGGCGAACGCCTATCGCCTCGCCGCCACGCGGATCGATTTCGGGCAGGGTCACGGCGCCGGTTCGGCGCGGGTCGCCGGTTCGTTCGGCGGCGGCGTCACTGCGGCGCAGGCGCGGCTGGACAGGCTCAACCTGTCGATGCTGTCCGCCTTCGTCCCCGATCTCGGCCTGTCGGGCGCGGTGACCGGCAGCCTCGACTATCGGCAGCAGGGCAGCGCCATTCCGGCGGCGGATGCGCGCATCGCGATCGCCGGTTTCCAGCGCACCGGCATCGCCGCGGTGTCCGAACCCGTCGACGTGCAGTTCGTCGGACGCCTCGTCCCCGATGGTGGCGAGGCGCGGGCGCTGGTCAAGCGCGGCCCGACCACCGTGGGCCGCATGCTCGCGACGCTGCGTCCGCTGCCGCCGGGTGCGGGATCGTGGACGACGCGACTGATGCAGGCCCCGCTGTCGGGCGGTATCCGCTACAACGGCCCGTCTGCGGTGCTCTTCAGCCTCGCCGCGCTGCCCGGCCAGCAGCTGACCGGGCCGATCGCGGTTGCCGCCGACTTCTCCGGCCGGGTGTCCGCGCCGCGGCTCAACGGGCTGATCCGCGCCGACAACCTGACCTACGACAACGAAACCTACGGCACGCGGCTGTCGCAGATGAAGATCGCGGCGCGCTTCACCAACGACCGTCTCGACCTCACCGGCCTGACGGCGCGCGCCGGCGACGGCAGCGTCCGGGCGCAGGGCAGCGTCGGACTGGCGGCCGACAGCGGTTTCCCGATCGACCTGCGCGCGACGCTCGACCGGGCGCAGCTCGCCAAGAGCGACGCGTTGGCGGCGACGTCGTCGGGCACGGTGCGCTTCACCTACGGACGTGACGGCGGGCTGCTGCAGGGCAACCTCAACATCCCCGAAGCGCGCTACCAGATCATCCGGCAGGGGCAGGCGGAGGTGCCGGAACTGACCGGCGTCCGCCGCAAGAGCCAGCTGGTGACGTCGCGCCCGACCGACCGGCCGAAGCCGGCGCCGGTGAGCCTGATCCGGCTCGACCTCACCGTCCGCGCCGAAAACCAGCTGTTCGTGTCGGGCATGGGGCTCGAATCGGAATGGGAGATGAACCTGAAAATCGGCGGCACCTCGGCGGCGCCCTCGATCACCGGCGGGCTCGACCTGGTGCGCGGCACCTATTCGTTTGCGGGCAAAAGGTTCGAGGTGACACGCGGTACGATCCGCTTCCGCGGCGGCCAGCTGACCGATCCCGACATCAACATCCAGGCATCGACCACGGTCAATGGCATCACCGCGGTGATCGCGATCACCGGCACGGGCCAGCGCCCGCAGATCGCCTTCACCTCGACCCCCGCATTGCCGCAGGACGAGGTGCTCAGCCGCCTGCTGTTCGGGACCAACCCCGAAAACCTGTCGGCGACCGAGGCGATCCAGCTGGCGAGCGCGCTCAACTCGTTGCGGGGATCGGGCGGCGGCGGGCTCAACCCGCTCGGCAAGTTGCGCTCGGCGACCGGGTTCGACCGGCTGCGCGTATTGGGCGCGGATCAGGCGAGCGGCCGCGGCACCAGCCTGGCGGCGGGCAAATACCTGACCGACGACATCTATGTCGAGATCGTCACCGACGCGCGCGGCTTTACCGCGACGCAGCTGGAGATCGCGCTGACCCGGGCGCTCAGCCTGCTGACGTCGACCGGATCGGCCGGCGGGTCGGACGCCAGGCTGAAATATTCGAAAGACTATTGAGCCGTTCTGCGATAGGCCCCTCTGCTAAACCGAAAAACGGGTATGGCGGAGGGGCCGATGGCCGAACATCTGGACGTGATCGTGGTCGGCGCCGGCATTTCGGGTATCGGACAGGCATATCACCTGCAAACCCGCTGTCCCGACCGCAGCTATGCGATCCTCGAGGGGCGGGCCGCGCTGGGCGGGACCTGGGACCTGTTTCGGTATCCGGGTATCCGATCCGACAGCGACATGCACACGCTCGGCTTCGCCTTCCATCCCTGGACCGATGCCAAGTCGATCGCCGACGGCCCCTCGATCCGCGCCTATGTCGAGGACACCGCGCGGACCTATGGCATCGACCGGCACATCCGGTTCGGCCACCACGTCACCGCTGCATCATGGTCGACGGCGGACGCGCGCTGGACGGTCGAGGCGACCGGGCCGGTGGGCGAGCCGCTCGTCTTCACCTGCAACTTCCTCTGCATGTGTTCGGGCTATTACAATTATGCCGGCGGGCACACGCCCGACTTCCCCGACGCCGGGCGGTTCGCGGGCCGGATCGTCCATCCGCAGCTCTGGCCCGACGACCTCGACTATGACGGCAAGCGCGTCGTCGTGATCGGCAGCGGCGCGACCGCGGTCACGCTCGTGCCGGAACTGGCGAAGCGTGCCACGCACGTCACGATGCTGCAACGCTCGCCGACCTATGTCGTCTCGCGCCCGTCGCAGGACAAAGTCGCGAACTGGCTGCGCGGCGCGCTGCCCGGCAAGGCCGCGTATGGCATCACGCGGTGGAAGAACGTCCTGACCGGCATGCTGTTCTACCGGATCGCCCGCCGGAGCCCCGCCAAGTTCAAGGCGCGGCTGATCGGGATGGTCCGCGACCATCTGGGCCCCGGCTACGACGTCGATACGCATTTCACGCCGCGCTACGATCCGTGGGACCAGCGGCTGTGCCTCGTCCCGGACGCCGATCTGTTCGAAAGCCTGAAGCGCGGCGATGCATCGGTGGTGACCGATCGGATCGCGCGCTTCACCGAAACGGGCATCCGGCTCGAATCGGGGGAGGACCTGCCCGCCGACATCATCGTCACCGCGACCGGCCTCGAGCTGCAATTGCTCGCCGGCGTGCGGCTACGCGTCGACGGCACGCCGGTCGATCTGGGCAAGGCCCTGCAATACAAGGGGATGATGTTTTCGGACGTCCCGAATCTGGCCTATACGTTCGGCTACACCAACGCGTCGTGGACGCTGAAGGCGGATCTGGTCGCGACCTATGTCTGCCGGCTGCTCAACACGATGCGGCGCCGCGGCCTGCGTCAGGCGACACCGCACAACAGCGATTCGGGCATGGCGACCGAGCCGTTCGTCAACTTCACCTCCGGCTACATCCAGCGCGCGCTCCCCGGACTGCCGCGGCAGGGCGTACGCAAGCCGTGGCGACTCAACCAGAATTACGCGCTCGACGTCGTCTCGCTGAAACTGGGGTCGGTGGACGACGATATGGTATTCAATAATCCGGCTGTACCAAGCCGCCGTCGCGTGGACGCGTAGAACTGGCACGATGTCGAATGATGCGCACGCGTTAGCAGTCGAAACCGCCGCTGCGCTATTGTGGCAGCCCGGAGTCAACTGGCGCAATCGAGGGTGGAACTGGGCCCGCTGGCGCCGCTCGACCACAGGTATTACACCCGCAGGAACTTAGTTTTCGGGCGCAGGGTCATCACACACGTGACAAGTACGAGCGAATGGTTTCGCTGAATATCGGCCGCTGGCGCGACCGAAAATTGGCCCGGAATGCTACTCAGTCAACCATGTTGACGTGAATAAGCGATTCCGAGCCGCGAACGCCACTTACCAGGGCGGAATGTGGACGCTGAGCGACACCAGGAATTCTACGAAGAATGCGAACATGCCAGTCTCCCTTGTTTTGGCACCTCAAGGATGCACGGTAACGTTAACCGGAAATTCAGGAATTCTCAACCGGAGAAACACCGGATCGACGTCGGGTTAGGATTAACGCAATTTTCAACCCTGACGGCTAGGCGGGGAGGGTAATGACGTTAGTGCCTCGCCCGGATGACGTGGAATCGACCGTAGCTGGGCGCAGCGGCGACAGCCCTGCGGGTTCATGCCGGCCCTACCGTTGTCACCTTCTGGTCGAGGTCGCGAATTTCGTCGAGTTGCGCCGACGCCTGGGGTGCGCGGGTGCGGACCGCATCGCCGACGCGCTGGCCCACATTGCGCGGGACGTGATGCCCTCGGCGACCGTGACCGTGGTCGGCGCCGGGCAGGTCGGCTGTTCCTTCGACGACCGGGCGCCGGACGCGATCGGCATATGTTCGGCCGCGATCGACCGCGCCTGCGTCCGGGGGCTGTCGATAGATGGCGAGTCGGTCGCGATATCGCTCAGCTTTGGCGGCGCGGCGACGTGTGCCTCGCCATTCGACGAGGTGGCGCTGGTCGAAGAGGCCGAAGCGGCGCTGGCGGCCGCGCGCGCAGGCCGGGTCATCCCGCATCCCGCCGCGATCCGATCCGGGATAGAGGCCAGTGAGCTGGCCCGCGAATTGGATGCGGCGATCGAGCGCGACGAACTCGTGTTGCACTATCAGCCGAAAGTACACGTCCGTCGGCAAGAGATAACGAGTGCCGAGGCGCTGATCCGCTGGCAGCATCCGACGCGCGGGCTCGTCATGCCCAACGATTTCATTCCGGTCGCCGAACAGTATCAGCTAATCGACCGGATGACGTTATGGGCGATCCGAAAAACCATGGCGGATCAGCGGCATCTGTCGTCGAAGGGCCACGAGCTGCGGCTGTTCATCAACATTTCCGGGCAGTCGCTGGCCGACGCCGCATTCGTGCGCGAAGCATGCAGTCTGATTGCGGATGCCGATGCGTGTCTAGGCTTCGAGGTCACCGAAACGTCGGTCATTCGCGATCCGGCCAGCGCGATCGCCAATCTGCAGACCTTCGCGGACTTCGGGATTACGATCGCAATCGACGATTATGGTGCCGGACTGTCGTCGCTCGCCTATCTCAAGCAGCTGCCGGCACGGGAACTGAAAATCGACAAGCTGTTCGTCACACAGCTGACCAGTTCGCACCGCGACCCTCTGATCGTTCGTTCGACGATCGACCTTGCCCATGCGCTCGAGATGGAGGTCGTTGCGGAGGGCGTCGAGACGAACGCCGCTTTGGCACTGCTGACCGTGATGGGATGCGACATGGTCCAGGGTTATCTCATCAGCCGACCCGTCGTTCTGGATGCCCTTGTGCAATATTTGGACGACGGGCGGCACCGCCTTCCGGCGTCGGACCCGCTGGCGTCCTTCGGAACGTTCGGCACGACCCGCAAGACGGCCTGATCGATGCGCGGCGGGCACCTCCTTGCGCGGTTGTCGCTTTACCTGCTGATTCTGCTGGCCGGTGTCGGCACCGCCGGCGCGACGCCGATTTCACGACAGCAGTTCGACGATCTCGTCGCGCAGGCGCGGGCGACGATGCTGAGCGATCCGCGGCTTGCCGCCGATCAGGCGTATGCCGCTCAGCAGTTGGCGGATCGGCAAACCGTATCGGACGAGCGATCGCTGATGCACGCGACGTCGATATGGCTACAGGGCGAAGCCTGGATGCGGCTGAACCAGACCGAACGGGCCAAGGCGCTTATCGATTCGACATTGCAGATTACGGACCGGATTGCGCCGCGTTCCAAACTGCAGGCGGACGCGCTGCTGTCGAGCGGCTGGATCAACACCGTACAGGCGCGCGTCGCCGACGCGCTGGACGACTATCAGCGGGCACATGCCATTTTCCAGCAACTGGGGGACGGGCGCAGCCAATCGAAGGCGTTGCAGGCGATCGGTTCGTTGTACAGCGAGGCAAACGACCACGCGAATGCGCTGCGCTATTTCGAACAGGCGCTGGCGATCTACAGGTCGGATCCGACGCTGGCGCTAACGCTCTATAACAGTCGAGGGATCGCCCTAAAGGACCTCGGCCGGTATCACGCCGCGGAGGCGCAGTTTCGCGAGGCGCTGGCG
This sequence comes from Sphingomonas sp. A2-49, assembly GCF_025548555.1. Classification (GTDB taxonomy): domain Bacteria; phylum Pseudomonadota; class Alphaproteobacteria; order Sphingomonadales; family Sphingomonadaceae; genus Sphingomonas. The sequence goes on along the minus strand of NZ_JAJLPA010000003.1, from coordinate 86,520 downwards.
CTGACCGAGCGGATCGGCAGTCCGCTGTTGCGCGTCCTCGTCCTCGGCAACATCGCGGAGGCGCGACTGCTCGATCGCGACGTGCCCGGTGCGGAGCGCGCGATCGCGGAGGGGCTGACGATCGCGCGGGGCGGCGAGGGCGGGGAATATCGCAAGTTGCTGGTTGCGCTCGGCGCGCAGGCGGCGTTCCAGCGGCACGACCTGTCGCGGGCGCGCGCGCTCATCTCGGAACGGTTCCGCGACGAGGACATGTCGCGCACGACGCTGATGGACCGGCCCGCGCATCGCACCGCCTACACGATCTACCGCGCGACGGGGGAACACGACCTGGCGCTGCAACATCTGGTGGCGCTGAAGCGGCTCGACGACGAGGCGACCGCGCTGGCGCGATCGAAGAATGCGGCGCTGATGGCGGCGCGGTTCGACTTCGCGAACCAGGAATTGAAGATCGCCAACCTCCAGCGCGACGAGGCCCGGCGCAACGTCGCGTACGAACAGGCGCGCACCCGGACGCAGCGCAACGTCTTCCTGGGCGCGGCAGGCGCCGCCGCGATCCTCGTGGGGATGCTGGCCGTCGGCCTCGTCACCATCCGCCGCAGCCGAAACGAGGTGCGCGACGCCAACGCCGACCTCGCCGTGACCAACGCCGCGCTGGGCAAGGCGCTTGCCGCCAAGACCGAATTCCTCGCGACCACCAGCCATGAAATCCGCACGCCGCTGAACGGCATCCTGGGGATGACGCAGGTGATGCTGGCCGACCGCGCGATCGGCGGCGCGACGCGCGACCGCCTGTCCGTCGTCCACAGCGCCGGCGTGACGATGCGCGCGCTGGTGGACGACATCCTCGACGTCGCCAAGATGGAAGCGGGCAACCTGACGATCGAGCATGCGCCGTTCGACCTGAAGGCGATGCTGGCCGAATCGACGCGGCTGTGGGAGGATCAGGCGCAGGCGAAGGGGCTGGCGTTCGCGCGCGACCTCGATGCGTGTCCCGGCATGATCGTCGCCGATGCCGCCCGGCTGCGCCAGATCGTCTTCAACCTGATGTCCAACGCGCTGAAGTTCACCGCCAGCGGCAGCGTGACGCTGACGGCGGGCACGGTCGCCGAAGATCGCCTGCGGATCACCATCGCCGACACCGGCGTCGGCATCGCCGCGGACGCGCGCGAGACGATTTTCGAATCCTTCCGCCAGGCGGACACCAGCACGACGCGGCGCTTCGGCGGGACCGGCCTCGGCCTGGCGATCTGCCGCAACCTCGCGCGCGCGATGGGTGGCGACGTGCAGGTGGCGAGTCGCGACGGCGAGGGGTCGTGCTTCACGGTCGACCTGCCGCTCGTCCATGCCGCGGCGGCGGCCGAACCGGTGGCGGCGCGCGTCGACGACGATGCGCTGCTGATCGTCGATCGCAATCCGATCACGCGCAACATGCTCAAGACGCTGATGGCGCCGCACGCGCCGACGATCGTGCTGGCGTCGACCCGCGACGAAGCGGTCGCGCGCCTCGGCGAAGGCGGGGTCGCGCGCCTGCTGGTCGACGGCGCGCTGGCCGTCGCGGCGCAGGCGGCGATCGGAGAGGATGCGTGGCTGGCGCGGGCCGCCGGGCAGGGCGTCGCGGTCGTCGTCCTGTGGCCGGCGGGCACCGACGCCGACCACGTCGATCGCAGCCATGGCGGATTGGTCAACGTTATCAAGCCCGTCACCGGTGCGTCATTGGTCGCAACCCTGTATCCGCCGTGCGCGCCAGCGCTTGTGTCGCAGGCGGCATGAAGCGTAGACGGGAGTCATGCTGACGCCGAAACCTCCCACCGTGTCGATGTCCAGGCGATGAACGTGCTGTTCATCGAGGACGACCGGATGAACCGGCGCGTCGTACGGGACATGCTCGACGTTGCCGGGGCGAATATGGCGGAGGCGGAGAGCGCGGAACTGGGACTGGCGGCGCTCGACACGAACGATTTCGACATGCTGCTGATCGACCTGCGCATGCCCGGCATGGACGGCATCACCGCGATCGAACACATCCGCACGCGCAGCGACAGCAAGGCGAACGTGCCGATCATCGTCATTACCGCCGATACCGCGCTCGACCTGCGCGAACGCTGCATGGCGGCGGGGGCGGACGACGTCTTGTTCAAGCCGGTCGCGATGGATGCATTGTTCGAGGCGATGGGCCGGATCCTGGCGCGCGACGCCGAAGGCGGCCTGCTCCAGTAGCGCGCCGCCGCCCCTTACGCGGGTGGCTTCAGCGCCGCGGCCATCGATGCGACCGCACTGCCACGCCGCGCCGGTTTGGGCTGCGAGGGATCGGGCGCCCAACCGGTGACGAACACGATGGCGAACCGTTCCGTCGTGCGCCCGTCGGGGCCGGCCGCTGCGGCAAAGGCCGCCGCGGCGCGCGACAGCGTTTCGCGCGTCATCATCGTGCGCTGCGTCAGGATATTGCCCGCCGCCATGCCGCGCAGGTCGTCGAGCAGGCGCCCGAAATCGGCATAGCGCACGTCGAGCGTCTCGACATCCGCGACGGGCAGCGCGAAGCCGGCGCGCACGAGCAGGTCGCCGGCCGAGCGGACGTCGATCTGCGGGTGCAGCCGCGCGGCCGGCCGGTCGCCCTCCGCCACCCGCAGCGCCGCGCGGAGCGCGGGCAGGCTGCCGCCGCCGAGGAACGCGCCGAGGAACAGGCCGTCGGGACGCAGCGTGCGCCGGATCAAGGCCAGCGCGCCCGGCAGATCATTGACCTGGTCGAGCAGGCCCGCGCTCAGCACCGCATCGAAACAGGCGTCGGCAAAGGGCAGGCGGTCCTCGTCGCCCTGGACGCCGCCCGCGGCGCGCGCGAACCGCAGTCCCGGATCGAAGCGCGCGATCCGTGCGTGCGGCACGGCGATCTGCGTATCGGGGGTGCCGATGTCGAGCACGTCGGCGAAGTCGCGCTTCACCGCGTCGAGCCGCTCCATCAGCCCCTCGACCATGACGTCGCGCAGGAAGGCATGAGCGGGATAGCCGCCCTGCGCCGCCCGGTCGCGGCGACGGCGGCGGGCCGTACGATCGAAGATGTCGGCGGGACGGTCTGCTGTGGTCACGGCCGGCTTGTGCGCCTTGCCGCGCCGGGCGACAAGCGCGGATGGCATCGATCGACGCACTGGGGGCAATCACCGGCAACGGGCGCGTCGGGCGGATCGCGGCGATCGGTGCGCGCGCGGTCGGCTCCGTCGTCGCGCTGGCGCTGCCGCCGCGGTGTCCCGGCTGCGGAGTGCCGGTGCAGCACGATCACCGGTTCTGCGCTGCCTGCTGGGGGCGTCTGCGCCTGCTCGCGCCGCCGTGGTGCGCGGGATGCAACCTGCCGTTCGATTACGATCGCGGCGCGCAGGCCCGGTGCGCGATGTGCCTTGCCGATCCGCCGCGCCATGCCGGCATCCGTGCCGCGGTCGCCTATGGACCGATCGCGCGGCAGCTGGCGCTGAAGCTGAAATACGGCCGGCGGATCGGCATCGCGACGACGATGGCGGAACGGATCGTCCCGGTGATGCCGGCCGGGCTCGATCTGCTGGTGCCGGTGCCGCTGCATCGCTGGCGACTGTGGTCGCGCGGCTACAATCAGGCGGGGCTGATCGCTGCGGCGCTGCACCGGTTGACCGGAGTGCCGCACGATCCGCTGGCACTGGTGCGGCATCGTGCGACGCATGTGCTGCGCGGGCTGGGCACCGCCGGCCGGCGGCGCGCGGTTGCCGGCGCGTTCGCGGTGCCGGAGCCGGCGCGGGTGCAGGGCAGGGCGATCGGCCTCGTCGACGACGTCCATGCGAGCGGCGCGACCGCGGCGGCCTGTACGCGCGCGTTGCGCGCGGCGGGCGCGGCGTCGGTGACGATCCTGTGCTGGGCCCGCGTGATCGACGACGGCGGGGACGACGCGGACGTGCCGGCGGATTGACATCACCGGTCGCACACCACACGTCGGGGGCATGGCAAAGGTCGAAATCTACACGAAGGCGTTCTGCCCCTATTGCTCGCGCGCGATGCGATTGCTCGCCGCCAAGGGCGTCGAGGCGGAGGAACACGACATCACCATGGGCGGACCGCAGCGGCAGGAGATGATCCAGCGCGCCAATGGCCGTACGACGGTGCCGCAGGTGTTCATCGACGGCCGGCATATCGGCGGTTCGGACGATCTCGCCGCGCTCGACGCGCGTGGCGGGCTCGATCCGCTGCTGGCCGGCTGATCCGGCGGTCGCGGGCGTGCGGATCGCGCTGCTCCAGATGACGAGCGGGATCGATCCCGCGGTCAATGCGGCGGACCTGCGCCACGGGATCACCGCCGCCGCCGCGAACGGCGCGACGATGCTGTTCGTGCCGGAGATGGCGGGCCTGCTCGATCGCGACCGCGCCCGTGCCGCCGCATCGATTCACGCCGAGCCTGACGACCCGGTGCTCGCCACCGTGCGCGATGCCGCGGCAGCGGCGGGGATCTGGGTCCATGTCGGATCGCTCGCGGTGCGTGGCCCGGACGGCCGGCTGGCCAATCGTGGCTTCGTCATCGATCCGGCGGGCGCGATCCGGGCGCGCTACGACAAGCTCCACCTGTTCGACGTGGACCTGCCCAATGGCGAGAGCTGGCGCGAGAGCGCGGCCTATGCGCCCGGCGAGACGGCGACGGTCGTCGAGACGCCGATCGGCCCGCTCGGGCTGGCGATCTGCTACGACCTGCGCTTTCCGGCATTGTTCGCGGCGCTGGCGGAAGCGGGGGCGAGCGTCCTCGCGATCCCGGCGGCGTTCACCCACCCGACCGGCGCGGCGCACTGGCACGCGCTGATGCGGGCGCGGGCGATCGAGACGGGCTGTTTCGTCGTGGCGGCAGCGCAGGCGGGATCGCATGCCGACGGGCGCACGACCTATGGCCATTCGCTGGTGGTCGATCCGTGGGGCGACGTGCTGCTCGACATGGGGCAGGCGAGGGGGCTCGGCTTTGCGGAGATCGACCCGGCCCGCGTCGCGGATGTGCGCGCGCGAATCCCGACGCTGGCGCACCGACGGCCGATCCCGCCGGTCCTGCGCGCGTGATCGTGTTCGACCTGCGGTGCGAGGCCGGCCATGTGTTCGAGGCGTGGTTCGGGTCGAGTCGCGCCTATGACGAGCAGGCCGCGGCGGGGCAGGTCGCGTGCCCGCTCTGCGGCGACGTACGGGTGGGCAAGGCGGTGATGGCGCCCAGCCTCAGCGGCAAGGGCAACCGCCGCGACGATCCGCCGCCGCCCGCCGCGATAAAACAAGCGTTGCGCCGGCTCGCCGACATGCAGTCGAAGGCCCTGGCGGGGTCGCAATGGGTCGGCAGTGCCTTTGCGGAGCGCGCCCGCGCGATGCATCAGGGCGAGGAGGACAGCCGCCCTATCCACGGCCGGGCGAGCATCGCCGATGCGCAGGCGCTGGTGGCGGAGGGGGTGCCGGTCGCGCCCCTGCCGCTGCCCGTGGTGCCGCCGGAAAAGGCCAACTGACCCGCGGCGAGGCTGGACCCGGCGGGGCACCGGCGATATCACCGCGGGCAGTGGCCCCGTAGCTCAGCAGGATAGAGCGCCAGATTCCTAATCTGTAGGTCGCGCGTTCGAATCGCGCCGGGGTCACCATCATCGCCGCGGACAGGATGAGAGCATCCCGTCGAACCGGTCGCCAGCGATCATCCGTGCCGGCACGGCACAGTGCCTCAAGTCCCTGATGGAAAACATATTGCAAGCGGCGCCCGCTCGCCCCATCTCGGTCGCGGCACGGCGGTTTTCGGGTCTCCCCCCGCTGCTCCCGTCGTGCCAACCCGGGCGATCGGCCATCGCCGAACGTGCAGTCCAACGCGGCCGGTTGCAAAATTGCTGCAACAATCCGATCGTAGCGTGATGGCGCACCCAATCGTAGCGGAGAGTCCGATGTCCGACACAGGCGCGCAGTTCAGCGGCATGCGCCCGCACGGCTCGGCGACCTGTCACGCTGCCCGGGCGGGCGTTTGACATGCGTCCGCTGAGCTTCTGGCTGTATGTCGCCGCGGGCGTCGCGATGATCCTGTATTCGGCGATCACATTGCCGTTCCTGACCGCCAAGCCGAGGGGCTGACGCCATTGCGGCCCGGCCGCTGTCGGGAGCATCGCCGGCCGATGTCGGCGCGATGCCCCCGGGGCGGTCCGCCGATCAGGCCTTTACGTGTTGCGAGATGTACTTGTTCATCTCGAACATCGTGCACTTGTCGCGACCGAAAACCTTCTGAAGCTTGTCGTCGGCAAGAATCTCGCGCTTGTTTTCCGGATTCTGCAGGTTGTTGGACTTGATATAGTCCCACACCTTGCTGATGACCTGGCTGCGCGGCAGCTTCTCGTTGCCGACGATCGCCCCCAGCTCGGGGGACGGCTGCACGGGGGCGTGGATGCCGCCGGTCTTGGGAGTAGTAGCCATCGCATTCCTTCCTGTTCGCTCCCGGTCCAGCCCGGGGCTCTGAGAGTCACGCCTTTTTGAGCGCGGCCGCCTTGTGCGCCGCCTTGCCGCCGTTGTCACTCTTTACGATGTACTGCGGATCGTCCTCGGACGCCCTGACGGTATGGCCCTTGATCTGCGTATCGCTGGTCTGCTTCTTCTCGACGACGCCATGGGCGGTCCCGCCATGGCTCTTCCAGCGCACTTCGTCGCCGCGCTTGGGATCCTTCATCCTTCGTCTCCTGTCATCCTGTTGCCGGATGGAATCGCGCGGCCGGGCAAAGGGTTGCAACGGGCGGTCAGAACCGGAACCCGGCGGCAAGGCCGTAGCGGCGCGGTTCGATCGTGAAGATGTTGGTGAACAGCCCCGACGACTGGTCGGTCACATATTGGCCGGTCACCGCATCGTTGCGCGTCAGGTTCTGGACGAAGGCGCGGACGTAGAGGCGGTCGCCGGGTGCGTTCACCTGCACCTGTGCATTGACCACCTCATAGCCCGGGATCCGGTCGATATTGCCGTTGAAGATCGATCCGTAGCTGTTGCCGGTATAGTTGAGGTCGGCGCGCGGCACGACCGTCCAGCCGCTCGCGCCCATGTCGAGCGTATATTGCATGCCGACCGATGCCTTGAACGTCGGCGCCTGCGGCAGCCGGTTGCCCGCTATGTTCACCGCTACGCCCGATCCCAGCACGGTGAACGGCAACGGCCCGGTCGGCGTCGCGAACAGCGCGCGCAGCGTCGCCGGCGGATTGGCGATCAGGCTGGTCAGGCTCGCGCTGGTGCCGCCCGGCGTGCCGCAGATCGAAAACGCGCCCGTGGTGGTCGTGCCGGGGATGGCGGTCGGCGCGCGGAGCCCCGCGCCCGAATTGAACGCGCCGACCAGCGTGTTGACGCCCGCGACGTTGCCCGCAGTGGTCGGTACGACCGCGCAGTTGGACGCGTTGGTGATATCCTTGATGATGACCGCATCCGACCGGCCGCCGGACGGATCGCGCGGGTTGGCCAGGAACTTGTCGTTGGCGACCTCGGTCTTGAGGTAGCTGAAGTTGATGTTGGCGACCAGCGCGGGTGTCGGGCTGATGATCGCTTCCGCCTCGACGCCGTAGATATGGGCATCGACATTGTCGTTGACCGCGGTCCGCGCGACGATGCGGCTCAGCTGCAACCCCTTGTACCGGTAATAGAAGCCGGTGAGGTTGAGCCGCAGCGTGCCATTGCCGAACGTGTTCTTCGACCCGACCTCGAACGAATCCACCGTCTCGGGCGCGAAGGTCGACGGAACCGAGAAGACCGGCGACAGCGGCGGATTGATGCCTCCCGACTTATAGCCGCGCGAATAGGAGGCGTAGATCAGATTGTCGCGGGTGATCCGATAGTCGAGCACCGCGCGTCCGGTCAGCCGGCCGAACGACACCGCGGTTTCCTGGAACGGCTGGGCACCGGCCAGGGTCGCGTCGTAATCGAGCTGCGGCACGGTCGCACCGGTCACGGGATTGACGAACGATCCGTTATAGTTGCGCGAATCCGACAGGCTCGTCGCGCCATAAGGGGTGTAGGGGTTGTTGCCGTTGGCATCGACCAGATAGGTGGTGCGCGCCCGCGCGAACTTCTGGTCGTGGTTGTAGCGCAGCCCCAGCGTCAGCTTGAGCGTGTCGTTGAAGGCGAAATAGGTTTCGCCGAACGCGCCATAGGATGTCAGGCGATAGTAATCGGTGTTGCTGCGATAATAGGGCGATCCGAAATAGGCGGTTCCGCCGCTTGCCAGCGCGCCGAGCAGGCCCGAGGCATAGTCCAGCCCGAAGCTGTTGACGTAATAGCTGTTGTTGTTGACCGTCGAATCGTAATAGATGCCGCCGAGCAGGAAATTGAACATCCCGTCGAATTTGCTGTCGAGGTGCGCCTCGACCGAATATTGATGGCTGCGCTGGCTCGATTCGTCGAAATCGATGCTTTGGGCGAAGCAGCCGATCGTATGGCCGCCGTAGATGCCGGTGTTGCTGGGATCGCTGTCCGACTGGCACACGCCGCCGGCCGGTCCGTTCGGGATCAGCGTCTGGCGCACGGTGTTGAGGAAGGCGAAGGGCGATCCCGCACGCCCCAGCGCGTTGAGCTGCGCCAGCCCGGCATTGCCGGTCAGCGGGTTTTCGACCGCCAGCGTGTAATCGACGCGCGAGACGACCGCGCTGCGCTGGTAACCGCCGGTAACGTTCAGCGACACGGCGCCGAAATCGTGGAAGATCTTGGCGGTATATTGCTCCTCGTCGGCGAAATAGGTGGGGGTGAAATCGACGTTCACCGTCCGCACGTCGCGCGGGTTGGCGACGCCGGTGAACACGTCCGCGCCATAGACGCTGCCGAGCCCGAACCGTCCGAGGATGCCGCCCGCCGCCGCCGATGCGATGGTCAGGAATTCGTTCGACGACTGGATCGACGACAGCGTCGAATTGCCGTTCGTCGTCTCGTTGCGCAACGTATCCGGCAGGCAGCCGAGCACCCCGGTGGGGTCGCGGTGGCACAATTGCTTCTGGATGCGGCTGCGATGGTCCTTCTCACGGAAATAATAGCCGATCAGGTCGATCCGGGTGTCGCTGGACGGTTCCCACGACAGCGTGCCGCGGACCGAATAGAGGTCGCGATCGTCGATCCGGCTGTTGTCGTAGAGGTTGCGGGTATAGCCGTCGCGCTTGAGGTAGGTGCCGGCCACCCGCACGCCGAGCGTGTCGCCCAGCGGCAGGTTGAGCATCGCGCGTGCGCGTTTCGAATCGTAATTGCCGTATTCGACCTCGCCCGCGGCGCGGATGCCGCCGAGGTCGGGCTTGGCGGTGATGAAGTTCGCGACGCCCGACGTCGCGTTGCGCCCGAACAGCGTGCCCTGCGGCCCGCGCAGCACCTCGATCCGTTCGAGGTCGAAGAATTCGGACTCAAACAGGCGCGTATTCTGGACGGGCATGTCGTTGACGTGGATCGCGGTCGCCTGGTCGCAGGTGACGCCGACGCACAGGTCGCCGATGCCGCGGATCGTGAAGCTCGACGACGTGAAGTTCGTCTTGGTGAAGGTGATGTTGGGCAGCGACTGCTGGAGCGCGGCGGGATTGACGATCTGTTGCTTCTCGAGCGTTTCGGCGGTGAAGGCGCTGACCGCGATCGGCACGTCCTGCAACCGCTGCGACTGGCGTTGCGCGGTGATGACGATGTCGCCGATATTGCCCTGCGTATCGGTGGTGGCCGGCGTGCCGGGCGCGTCCTGTCCGGGAGCGTTGGTGGGTGCCGTCGACCGAGCGGACGTGGTATCGCCCGTCTGCGCGGCGGCGGGAATCGCCGGCAGCATGACGAGCGCCGATGCCGCGAGCAGTTCGAACTTCCTCATGATGCCATCCTCTCCCTGATCCGTCCGCTCGGTCTGATGCCGGCGATACGGAAGTTCTAGTTTTGGGTATGGCAAAGCTACTGCGGCCGAAATTGTTGCGTCAATCGATTTATCCCCGGTAAACCGGGGGTGTTGGGATGTGCGGTCAGGACGATAGTTTTGCAGAATCGAAATCATGGTTGGGTGCGGTGCAGCGTGAACGACGGGGTGGATCATGACTGATCGCGCAGCGAGCCCCGACGACGGCGATCTGGTCGACGCGGCGGCTGCGCCGAGGGTGCCCGAAGACGTCGCGGCGGCGATCCGCACGCTCATTCGCTGGGCGGGCGACGATCCCGACCGCGAAGGGCTGATCGACACGCCGCGCCGCGTCGCCAAGGCGTGGAAGGAATATTGCGCGGGCTATCAGGATCACCCGGCGACGCATCTGGAGCGGGTATTCGAGGAAGTCGGCGGCTATGACGAGATCGTCCTGCTGAAGGACATTCCGTTCCAGTCGCATTGCGAACACCATATGGCGCCGATCATCGGCAAGGCGCACATCGCCTATCTGCCCAAGAATCATGTCGTCGGCATCAGCAAGCTGGCGCGCGTGCTGCACGGCTTCGCGCGGCGGTTGCAGGTGCAGGAACGGCTGACCGCGGAGGTCGCCGATTGCATCTGGGACAATCTGAAGCCGCAGGGCGTGGCCGTGGTGATCGAGGCGAGCCATGCCTGCATGAGCGCGCGCGGCGTGCGCACCCCTGGCGTGTCGATGGTGACCAGCCGGATGATGGGCGTGTTCCGCGATGACGAGCGCAGCCGCAAGGAAGTGCTGGCGCTGATGGGATGCTGACCGGCACGGTGCTCGTCACCGGCGGCGCGAAACGGCTCGGCGCGGCGATCGCGCGGGCGGTGGTTGCCGCCGGTGCAGACGTGGTGATCCATTATGGCACATCCGCGGACGCGGCGCGCGCGCTGGCGGACGAGCTGGGCGGCGTGGCGGTCGCGGGCGACCTGTCCGATCCCGCCGCGGCGGCCGATCTGTTCGCGCGCGCCCGCGCGGCGGCGGGGGGGGCGATCACGGGGCTGGTCAACAGCGCCTCGCTGTTCGCGTTCGACCGGCCGGAGGCCGTCGACCCCGCGCTCGCCGCCCGGCTGCATGCGATCAACTGCGTCACGCCCGCCATGCTCGCCGCCGCGCTTGCCGGGCAGGGCGATCTCGACGCCGGGGCGGTCGTCAACCTGCTCGACCAGAAGCTCGCCAACCCCAATCCCGACTTCTTCAGCTATACACTGAGCAAATATGCGCTGGCCGGGGCGACCGGAATGCTGGCGCAGGCGCTGGCGCCGAAGGTCCGGGTCAACGCGGTCGCGCCCGGCATCACGCTGCCCAGCGGCGACCAGAGCGACGCTGCCTTCGCGGCGGTCGCCTCCGACAATCTGCTGCGCCGCCCGGTCGGCGCGGAGGCGGTCGCGGCGGCGGTGGTGTACCTGCTCGGCGCGCGCAGCGTCACCGGCCAGACGCTGTACGTCGACTGCGGCCAGCGTTTCGTCCGCAGCGATCGCGACGTGATGTTCGGATTCGCCGATGGCTGACTATACGATCATCCTCGACGCGCTGGACGTCATGATGCGGCTCGGCATCCACCCGCACGAAGCCGCCCCCCAACGCGTCCGGCTGTCGGTATGGATGACCGTCGAATATTCGGCCCCGCCGAGCGCCGACCGGATCGCCGACGTGCTCGATTACGACTTTCTGCGCGACGGTATCCTGCGACTGGCCGGCGGTCCGCCGCTGGCGTTGCAGGAAACGCTGGTCGAGGCGGTGGCGGCATTGTGCCTTGCCGACGCACGCGTCCGCGAGGTGCGCGTGCGCTCGATGAAGCTGGACGTGTACCCGGACGCCGGCGTAGGCTGCGAGATCGTGCGACGTCGATAGGGGGGTGGCAGCTGTTGCGGACGCGTGATCTTGTCGCCCGAGGCTGACTGGCAGAAAGGGCGATATGCTCCTCACTTTCACGAAGCGTGACGGCAAGTTCGATGACCTGCGCGTCGAGCGTGACGGCTTACCGAGCGAGACGGTCCAATGCCCCAAACAGGGCATCCTACCGCACGACATGATCCATTATGCCGTCGAAAGCACGGTAACCCACAAAGGGTTTCTGTCCCTTCTTCGCGAAGGTAGGCCGGTCGCGTTTACGACATCGGGCGGACCGATGGAGGCGGCAGTCGAACGGCTGGTGGAGACGTTTCAAGCCGAGATGTGGGGCGGCCGTGTGCCCGCAGCGGACCTGATCGCGGTCTATGAGCATGCGTGTGGAACGGATGGCCCGCTGGTCGCGCCAATAGCCCCGGCCGAGGTCGAAGCTATCCGGCAGACGATCGATGAGCTCACCCACGCATGGTCGGACCTGCCCGTTGGGCAGTCCCTAAGCGTCCGCTTTTAATCCGCAAAGGACGTCGATCGTCCGCAACCGCACGATCGCCACGATCAGGCCGCCGCCAGCGCCCGTCCGCCCTAGGCCCGGTTCGCCGCGCTCAGCACCGCGCGCACGCTCGCGGTCGCGATGTCGGTGTCGAGGCCGACGCCGAACACCGTCCGCCCGTCCGCGGTCCGGCATTCGACATAGGCTGCGGCCTGCGCATCGGCGCCGTGGCCGATCGCATGTCGCTGTAATCCACGACATCGAGGTCGCGCCCAGCGCAGCGATCATGCCCGAGATCAGGCCATCGAAGACGCCGCTGCCGGATACCGATCTAGTCAGTCGTCGCCTTCGCGGATCCACGTTTGAGGCGGTCGCGTTTTCCGGCCTCAAGTTTTCTGATCCGCGCGTCCTTTTCTCGTTTGATCCGGGCGCGTTCGAAGATTTCGCTGACGCCTCTGTCACTGATACCGACCGCACGGGCGTCCGTCGCGCGCCCCCCTGCTCCGGATACTTGGGCAGAAACTGCGGCCGCTGACCCTAGCCCGTAAGCCAGCATAACGCCGGAGAGCATCCATTTCATCTTAGATATCCCTTCGTCGACCAAAGAATAGACACTCTAGAATGGTTCGGACGGTTGCAACCGGAAAGTATCACTCGCATCGCCCTGCGCCGTGTCAGTCAATGTATTACAACAACAAAATTCGTCAAGTAAGCCGCGCGAGATGGGCGTTCTGCTCACACGGGCGGCATTGTGGCAAACCGTCGTAAGCAACAGGCTCGATCAGGCGGGAAGGTCAATTTTAATGGCGTGGGTCGAATGGACAGGAGTCAGCAGAAAGATCGCTGCGCTTGCCAGCCCGATAAAACCAGATGCAAATTTGCGGCGGTGAAGGTCGTTTACCGACTTCGTAAGGCAATACCGGGCTGCGACGAAGGCAGCCAGGCTCCACAGTGCAAAGGTCCACACGCCTTCAGCCTAGAGATCGCGGCGTGCGACGACAATGTCCGCAGCCGCACGATCCCCACGTTCGCGTGCCGCCAGCGCCCGTCCGCCCTAGGCCCGGTTCGCCGCGCTCAGCACCGCGCGCACGCTCGCGGTCGCGATATCGGTGTCGAGGCCGACGCCGAACACCGTCCGCCCGTCCGCGGTCCGGCATTCGACATAGGCTGCGGCCTGCGCATCGGCGCCGTGGCCGATCGCATGTTCGCTGTAATCGACGACGTCGAGGTCGGGCCCGGTCTCGCCCAGCGCGGCGATCACGCCCGAGATCAGGCCGTTGCCCCGCCCGGAGATCGACCGTTCGACCCCGTCGACCGCGACCCGCCCGACGAACAGCCGGTCGCCCGCGCTCCCCGTCTCGTCGTAATCGCGCAGCACGAAGCGATCGTCGTCGTGCGGCAGATAGGTTCGCTCGAACCGCGCCCAGATGTCGGCGGCGCCGAGTTCGCGGCTGGTCTCGTCGGCGAGCGCCTGGACGTGGCGGCTGAAGTCGGCCTGCATCCGCTTGGGCAGCTTCAGCCCCTTGTCCTGCTCGATCACCCACGCGACGCCGCCCTTGCCCGACTGCGAATTGACGCGGATGACGGCTTCGTAGCTGCGGCCGAGATCGGCGGGATCGATCGGCAGGTACGGCACCTCCCACAGATCGTCGTTGCGCTGTGCCTGGGCGGCGAAGCCCTTCTTGATCGCATCCTGGTGGCTGCCCGAAAAGGCGGTGAAGACGAGCTCGCCGGCATAGGGCGTGCGCGGATGGACGGGCAGGTTGGTGCAGTAATGGACCGTGTTGACGATGCCGTCGATGTCCGACAGGTCGAGCCCCGGCGCCACCCCTTGCGTGTACATGTTGAGCGCGACGGTCACGAGGTCGCAATTGCCGGTGCGTTCGCCGTTGCCGAGCAGGCACCCTTCGACCCGGTCCGCGCCCGCCATCAGGCCGAGCTCCGCCGCGGCGACGCCGGTACCGCGATCGTTGTGCGTGTGCAGCGAGATCACGACCGCGTCGCGGTTGGGGATGTTGCGGCCGAACCATTCGATCTGGTCGGCATAGACGTTGGGCGTCGCGCATTCGACGGTGGCAGGCAGGTTGAAGATGATCGGCCGGTCCGCGGTGGGCCGCAGCACGTCCATCACCGCGGCGCAGACCTCGACCGAGAAGTCGAGCTCGGCAGTGGAGAAGGTTTCCGGGCTGTATTCGAAACGCCAGTCGGTGTCCGGCCGCTTCGCCGCCTCGTCGCGCAGCACCATGGCGCCGTCGATCGCGATCTGCTTCACGTCGGTGCGCGACATGCCGAAGACGATCTTGCGCCACGCGGGCGACACCGCGTTGTAGAGATGGACGATCGCCTGCTTCGCGCCGTCGAGGCTGGCGAAGCTCGTCTCGATCAGGTCGCGGCGCGACTGGGTGAGCACCTGGACGAAGACGTCGTCGGGGATGCGGTCCTGCCGGACGAGGCCGCTGATGAAGTCGAATTCGGTCGCGCCGGCGGACGGGAAGCCGACCTCGATCTCCTTGAGCCCCACCTTCACCAGCAGGTCGAACAACCGCGTCTTCTTTTCCGCGTCCATTGGGTCGATCAGCGCCTGATTGCCGTCGCGCAGGTCGGTCGACAGCCAGCGCGGGGCATGGGTGATGACGCGCGACGGCCAGCGGCGGTCGGGCAGGTCGATCGTCGGGAAGGGGCGGTATTTGGTCGAAGGATCGCGGAGCATGTGTCGGTCCCGTAGTGGCGCCGCGGACCGTCGGGTCGCACGCGGCGGGGTGGCGCTGAAGCGTTATCCGGCCCTTAGGGGAGCGTGCACGAGCAACCGCCGCCCTAAGGGCGGATAAGTCGAAGCAGGGTGCCGGCGCGGTCCATCACGGCCGCGTTCATGGCCGACCGTCGCGCGCTTGTCCACCCGCTGCGGCCCCGCCCGCGGCGGGGCGGCGTTGACGATCCGTTAACCGCGTGTCGGTACCGCCGGACAGGACGGTCGTTCGTCCTCTTGATCCATGTTGGGAACGACAACACGATGCGGCAAATCGTCTATATCAGCAGCGTCCGGCGCCACGTTCCGGTCGATCCCGCCACCATCCTGTCGGCATCGCGGCGCAACAACGCGCGGGCGCGGGTGACCGGCCTGCTGTTCTTCGACGGCAAGCGTTTCCTCCAGGCGCTGGAGGGGGACGACGCGGCGGTCGATGCCGCGTTCGCCCGCATCCAGCGCGACGAACGCCATCACGCGCTGGTCGTGCTGTCGAACCGCACGATCGCCGCGCGCGAATTCGGCGAATGGGCGATGGCCTATGGCGCGCCGGGAGAGGATCAGGCGGCTGCACTGGCGCGATTGACGGCCAATGCCGACCCCGCGGTGCGGGCGACGTTCGAAGGCTTCGCAAAGGTCCGGCGCGCGGCGTGAGGCCGGCGCGCCGGGAACCGTCGCGGCTTATTGCGCGACGAACGCCGCGTTGATGTCGAGCTTGACGCTGTCGGCGACCACCGGCGTCGCATAGCCGAGGCCGAAATCGCTGCGCTTGATCGTGGTGGTTCCCCGGAAGCCGAAGTTCAGCTTCTTGTTCATCGGGTTGGTTCCGGCGCCGACGAAGGTCGCGTCGATCGTCACCGGCCTGGTGACGGTCTTGATCGTCAAATTGCCGGTGATCCGCGCGGTGTCGCCGTTCGCGACGACGCCGGTCGAGACGAAGCGCGCGGTCGGATAAGTCGCGGCATCGAAGAAGTCCTTGGACTTGAGGTGATTGGCGAATGGCGCCGCGGTCACCGACAATTGGTCGATCGCGAAGGTGACGTCGAGCTTGGCGGCGGTGGGCTTTGCCGGATCGATCGTCAGCGTGCCGCCCTGCGCGCCGAACTGACCGGACAGCATGCTGAAGCCCATGTGGTTCAGCGTCCAGGTCACCTGCGTGTGGGCCGGATCGACGGCATAGGTGCCGGCGACGACCGCGGCCTTGTTCGGCGTGCCGGGCAGGCCGGTCTGGGCGATGGCGGGAATCGCGGCGGTGGCGATCAGGGCGGCAAGGATCAGGCGCATGGTGGAAGCTCCGGCAAAATGTTGCGCAGGTTTAACCATGGCCGGCGACGCGGCGAAAGGGCCAAAGCCGAAACGGATCGTTCGAGCGGCGCTGTCGCTGATTGCCCGGCGTGGGTCGTCTTCGTCGTCGCGGCCCTCGGGGGAGGCGATCCGGGCGTGATCCATCGGAGGGGCAGCGCCTCCCGGCGAAGGCCGGAATGCGGTGGCGGGACGATCGCGACGAGCGTTGCGCGTCGCAACCACGCTACCCGACCCCGACCTTCGCCGGGGTCGCGATGACGGCGCGATGGATACGGTGCCGCCGCCGTGCAGCAGACGACACCGCTCCGGTCAGTTCTTGTCCTTGTCGACCAGCTTGTTGGCGCCGATCCACGGCATCATCGCGCGCAACTCGGTGCCGACCTTCTCGATCGGGTGGGCGGCGGCCTGCTTGCGGCTGGCCTTCAGCTCGGGCTGGCCGGCGCGATTGTCGAGGACGAAATTCTTGACGAAGCGTCCCGACTGGATGTCGGCAAGGACGCGCTTCATCTCCGCCTTGGTTTCGTCGGTGATGATCCGCGGGCCGGTGACGATATCGCCATATTCGGCGGTATTGCTGATCGAATAGCGCATGTTGGCGATGCCGCCCTCATAGAGCAGGTCGACGATCAGCTTGGTTTCGTGAAGGCATTCGAAATAGGCCATTTCGGGCGCGTAGCCGGCCTCGGTCAGCGTCTCGAACCCGGCCTGGATCAGGTGGGTGATGCCGCCGCACAGCACCGCCTGTTCGCCGAACAGGTCGGTTTCGCATTCCTCGCGGAAATTGGTCTCGATGATGCCCGAACGGCCGCCGCCGACGCCGCTGGCATAGGCGAGCGCGACGTCGTGCGCGTTGCCGCTCGCGTCCTGATGGATCGCGATCAGGCAGGGGACGCCGCCGCCGCGGACATATTCGCTGCGCACGGTGTGGCCGGGGCCCTTGGGCGCGATCATGATGACGTCGATGTCCTTCGGCGGTTCGATCAGGCCGAAATGCACGTTGAGGCCGTGCGCGAAGGCGAGCGCGGCACCCGGCTTCATGTTGCCCTTCAGGTCCGCGTCCCAGATCGCCGCCTGATGCTCGTCGGGGGCGAGGATCATGACGATGTCCGCCCATTGCGCGGCTTCCTTGTTCGACAGCACCTTGAAGCCGGCGTCGATCGCCTTCTTGGCCGTCGCCGAGCCTTCGCGCAGCGCGATCGCGACATCCTTGACGCCGCTGTCGCGCAGGTTCTGCGCGTGCGCATGCCCCTGCGACCCATAGCCGACGATGGCGATCTTCTTATCGGTGATGAGGTTCAGATCGGCGTCGCGATCGTAATAGACCTTCATTTTCAAATCCCTTTTGTCATCCCCGCGGAGGCGGGGATCCATACCCGCTGCGGTCAGTAATTATGGATTCCCGCCTTCGCGGGAATGACGAAGAAACCCTTGGGCTACGCCGCCTCGCGGCCGCGGCTGATCGCGACGATGCCGGTGCGCGCGACCTCGATCAGGCCGACCTCGCCCATCAGCTCGACGAACTTGTCGATCTTCTCGATGCCGCCGGTCACCTCGAACACGAAGCTGCTGGTCGTCGCATCGACGACGCGGGCGCGATAGACGTCGGCGAGGCGCAGCGCCTCGATCCGGTGGTCGCCGGTGCCCGCGACCTTCACCAGCGCCAGCTCGCGCTCGACGTGCGCGCCCTGCGCGGTGAGGTCGGTGACCTTGTGCACGGGCACCAGCCGGTCGAGCTGGGCGATGATCTGTTCCATCGTCGCCGGGCTGGCGCTGGTGACGATGGTGATGCGGCTGACCGACTTGTCGGCGGTGATCTCCGACACCGTCAGGCTTTCGATATTGTAGCCGCGCGCGGTGAACAGGCCGGCGATCCGTGCGAGGATGCCGGGTTCGTTGTCGACGATCACCGCCAGCGTGTGGCGTTCGGTGGCTTCGGTCTTGATGTGCATGCTGAATTCCTCCCCGGCACGGGGAGGGGGACCATGCGGAGCATGGTGGAGGGGGGCCTCCACACATGCTGTCGCCCGCGGCGATCCCCCTCCACCAAGCCGCTTCGCGTCTCGGTCCCCCTCCCCGTGCCGGGGAGGAGCTTAAAGTGTCACACCAGCGCCTTGGCCTCGTCGTCCATCGTGCCCGACACTTCGTTCGCCTGCAGGATCATGTCGGTGTGCGCCGCGCCGCTCGGGATCATCGGGAAGCAGTTCGCCAGCTTGGCGACGCGACAGTCGACGATCACCGGGCCGTCGTGCGCGAGCATCGCGGCGATGCCGTCGTCGAGGTCGTCCAGTGCCTCGATACGGATGCCCTTCCAGCCATAGGCCTCACCCAGCCGGACGAAATCGGGCAGCGAATCCGAATAGCTTTCGGCATAGCGGCTTTCATAGGTCAACTCCTGCCACTGGCGGACCATCCCCATATATTCGTTGTTGAGGATGAAGATCTTGACCGGCAGGCGGTATTGCGACGCGGTCGCCAGCTCCTGGATGTTCATCTGGATGCTCGCCTCGCCGGCGATGTCGATGACGAGCGCATTGGGGTTGCCGAGTTGTGCGCCGATCGCCGCGGGCAGGCCGTAGCCCATCGTGCCGAGGCCGCCGCTGGTCAGCCACTTGTTGGGCTTTTCGAACCCGAAATGCTGCGCGGCCCACATCTGGTGCTGGCCGACCTCGGTCGTGATGATCGGATCGCGGGCGTGCGTCGCCTCCCACAGCGCGCGGATCGCACGCTGCGGCATGATCGCCTGTCCCGCTTCGGGGAAGTCGAGGCTCTTCACCGCGCGCCAGCCGGCGATTCGGTTCCACCAGTCGCGCGTGTCGGGTTTGGGATGCTGGCGCGATTTCCAGATGCGGACCATGTCCTCCATCGCGTGGCCGGCATCGGCGATGATCGCGAGGTCGACGCGCACGTTCTTGTTCACGCTCGACCGGTCGATGTCGATATGCACCTTGCGGCTGTTCGGGCTGAACGCGTCGAGCCGACCGGTGACGCGGTCGTCGAAGCGGCTGCCGATCGCGACGACCAGGTCGGCCTGGTTCATCGCCATGTTCGCCTCATACGTCCCGTGCATGCCGAGCATGCCCAGGAACTGGTCGGACGAGGCGGGGAAACAGCCGAGGCCCATCAGCGTCGACGTCACCGGCGCACCGGTGATACGCGCCAGCTCGGCGAGCAGTTGCGACGCGGCCGGCCCGGAATTGATGATGCCGCCGCCGGTGTACAGGATCGGGCGTTCGGCCGCGGCGAGCATGTCGACGACCTGCTCGATCTGTGCCTGCGGCGCCTTGACCTGCGGGCGATAGGTCTTGTGCTGGATCGGGCCCGGCTTGACGTAGCGCGCGGTCGCGACCTGCACGTCCTTGGGGATGTCGACGACGACCGGGCCGGGCCGGCCGCTGGTGGCGATATGGAACGCCTCGTGGATCGTCGGGCCCAGCTTCGCCGGGTCCTTCACCAGGTAATTGTGCTTGGAACAGTGGCGCGTGATGCCGACCGTGTCGGCCTCCTGGAACGCATCGGTGCCGATCAGCGCGGTCGGCACCTGCCCGGTGATGACGACCATCGGGATCGAATCCATCAGCGCATCGGTGATGCCGGTGACCGCGTTGGTCGCGCCGGGGCCGGAGGTGACGAGCACGACACCGGGCTTGCCGGTCGAGCGCGCATAGCCCTCCGCCGCATGCGTCGCCGCCTGTTCGTGGCGGACGAGGATATGCTTCAGCCGCACGCCATTGGCGTTGGCGCGGAACATCGCGTCGTAGATCGGCAAGACCGCCCCACCGGGGTAGCCGAACACGACCTCCACGCCGAGATCGCACAGCGCCTCGACCAGGATGTCTGCTCCGCTCTTTTCGCCCACGGTTCGTCTCCACCAGATGTCAGGGATTGATGGGGAGGGCGGGTAGCCGCGGTGCGCCGCAAGGTCAACCCTGTTCGTGGAATAAAGTTGCTAATCGATCGGTAGTTTCATTTGAATCTGTCGTCCTGATCCAGCTTTCCGGCGATTGGTTGCGGAACCAGGTATATTGGCGCTTGGCATAGCGGCGTGTGTCGCCTTGCAGGCGCGCGAGCGCGTCGGCCTCGGCCGCATCGCCGCGGATCATGGCGGCGATCGGTGGCACGCCGATCGCGCGGAGGATCGGCGCATCCGCCGGCACGTCGCGACGGGCGAGCAGGGCGGCCACCTCTGCGCAGGCGCCGGTCGCCAGCATCGCCTGACAGCGCGCGTCGATGCGGGCCATCAGCGCGTCGCGGTCGGGCAGCAGGATCGCGGCGGCGAGCGTGATCGCGGTGCCGATCCCGCCGACGCGTTCGCCCTGCCACGCGGCCAGCGGCCGGCCGGTGGCGCGGACGACCTCCAGCGCGCGTGCGACGCGCGTCGTATCGGCGGGAGCGAGTCGCGCGGCTGCGGGCGGATCCTCCCGCGCCAGCAGCCGATGCGCCTCCGCCACGGGGAGCGCGCGCACCGCGGCACGGATCGCGGGATCGATCGCGGGCACCGGCGCGATCCCGTCGAGCAGCGTGCGCAGATACAGACCGGTCCCGCCGACCAGGATCGGCAGCTTGCCCGATGCGTGCACCTCGGCGATCGCCGCGCGCGCCTCGCCGGCCCAGCGTGCCGCGGAATAGCCGGCATCGGCGGCATCGACGTGGCCGAACAGCCGGTGCGGCACCCGCGCCTCCTCGGCGGCATCGGGGCGGGCGGTGAGCACGCGCAGGTCGGCATAGACCTGGCTGGCGTCGGCGTTGACGACGACGCCGTCGCACGCCTCGGCGAGGCGGATCGCGGCGGCGGACTTGCCGCTGGCGGTCGGCCCTGCGATGAGCGCCACGCCCGGTCCGGGGCGCGGTTTGGGGGAAGAGGCAGCGATGTTCACGGCGACGCTCATAGGCGATGGCCTGCGCGCAGGCGACCTGTCGGCGGCGACCGACCGGCTGGCGGCGGCGGGCTGCGCACCTGGTGTGGCGACGTGGCTGGAGGCGGGCGAGGCGGTGGACATCGCCTTCGATCGCGATCCCGCCGCGGCGCGGGATGTGCTCGAAGGCGCGCTTGCGGGCACCGACGTGGTCGTCCAGCCGACCGCGACGCGGCGCAAGGCGCTGATCGTCGCCGACATGGATTCGACGATGATTACCGTCGAATGCATCGACGAGCTGGCCGATTACGCGGGCATCAAGGATGAGGTCGCGGCGGTGACCGAGGCGGCGATGCGCGGCGAGCTCGATTTCGAAGCGGCGCTGGATGCGCGGGTCGCGCTGCTCGCCGGGCTGGACGAGGACGTGATCGCACGTTGCCTTGCCGAGCGCGTGACGATCATGCCGGGCGCCCGCGCGCTCGTCCGCACGATGCGGGCGAACGGGGCGGAGGCGGTGCTGGTATCGGGCGGCTTCACCCGCTTCGCCGAGCCCGTGGCGGCGGAGATCGGCTTCGATCGCGCCATTGCCAACGTGCTGCTGATCGCGGACGGGCGGCTGACCGGGACGGTCGCCAAGCCGATCGTCGGGTCGGCGACGAAGGAAGAGACGCTGCTGGCGGCGATCGCGGGGCGGGGGATCGCGCCCGAGTCGTCGCTCGCGGTCGGTGACGGCGCGAACGATCTGGCGATGATCCGGCGGGCGGGGCTCGGCGTCGCCTATCACGCCAAGCCGATCGTCGCAGCGGCGGCGGGGGCACGGATCGACCACGGCGACCTGACCACATTGTTATACGCGCAAGGCTATCGGCGTGGCGACTGGGTCACCGCTTAAGCGCAGCAATCGTATACGCAAGCCACTATGGTAGCAATAAAATTTAGGGCCGGCCCGGTATTCTGTTGACAGTGCGGGCGGCGCGGATCACCTTGTCGCCCGGGAAAGCGCGTTGACCGCAGAATCACGCCAACCCCCTTCGACCATAGCGACCCTGCTGCCCTGAGCAGCGCTTGCTCGCGCGTTTATTGGCCGATCGTCCAGCAATGGAGGTCGTCATGAAATTGTTCGCACTTCTCGCGTCTGCGTTAATCGTCCTCTTCCCCGCATCGTCGTCCAGCCAGTCGCGCCTCCGCGACATTACGGTGCAGGGCATTCCGCTGACCCCCGCCCGGTGGGTCGCCACCGTGTCGAAGAAGCTCGACGCGGTTCTCGTCTATCCGAACCCGGTATATTGGACCGGCGATGGCGCGGCGAGCGGCATCGTATCCGTGCAATTCCAGACCGATGCCCAGAATCGCCCGATAGCGCTGTCGCTCGCGCGATCGTCGCGCAACCGGATCCTCGACCGGTTCGGGATGCGCGCGATCGAACGGCTCGGGCCGCTGCCGGTAATGCCGATCGCCTTCAAGCCGGGCCAGCGATTCCGGGCGAACATCGTCTATGCCGCCAGCTACGACGAATATAACCGCCAGCTGGTGATCCTGCGCAAGGAAGAGGCGGCACGACGGATGGCCGCGATCGCATCGCCCGATTCGGTCGCCGCGGTCGTCTCGCTGGGCGCCGGAACCGCCTCCTAGTCCCGACGCAAGGAACATGCCCCCCTTGCTTCTGCGGGCGAGGGGGGTGTGTACGCGCGTCTGCCGCCCGTTCGTCGGCGGCGGCGTTCGCGCCTCAGGGTGCCAGCACCACGCACGGCACGCCGGATGCGCCACACGCCGCCTGCGCCGCCGCCTTCGATGCGAACCCAGTCGCCTGAAGCCGGATCACCGCGCCGGCCTTCGCATAGACGGGCTGCGCACGCCCCAGCCTGCCGCGCACCCGCGACCATTGCGTCCGGGCGTTCGCCTCGGTCGTGAAGGCGCCGAGCTGGATATTCCACCGGCCCGTGGCCGGCGCGGCCGCGGGCGGTCGGGGGGTTGCGGGTTTCGGGTCGTGCGCGGCGATCCGGTCGTTGACGGGGCGGTCGGGGGAGGGCGTCGCACGTTCGGACCTGCCGCGCTTCGCGGCCGGGGCGGCGGCCTCGCGTGACGGCCCGGCGGCGTCGATCGCGATCATGCCGCCGCGACCCGCCGGCGACGGGAGCGCGCGCAAGTCGCTGGCGTATCGCTGGGCCAGCGCGGTGCCGCGTTCGCGATCGGCGGGGGTGACATATTGATCCATCTGCACCAGCGTTTCCGACGCGGCCTTCAGCCCCGCACGCGACGCCAGCGTCATCAGCGCATAGGCGCGGGGATAATCGCGCGGCACGCCATCGCCGTTGAACAGCATCGTGCCCAACACCAGCTGGCCGCGCGGTTCGCCGCGGCGCACCGTCTTCTCCAGCCAGGGCACGGCGTCCGCCTTGCGGCCCGCCTGGAACAGCGCGAAGCCGTAATTGTCCTCCGCCTGCGGATGGCCCTGCAGCGCCGCCTTGCGGAACCAGCTTTCCGCCTGCGCCGGGTCGGCGGGAACGCCGCGGCCGAGCTTGTACGCCTGACCCAGGTTGAACTGCGCATCGGCATCGCCCGCCACCGCCGGCCCGCGCCATTGCGCGACCGCACCGGGAAAGTCGCCGCGACCCCAGGCATCGACCCCCGCCTTGACGCTTTGCGCCGCCGCCGGGGCCGCCGCCGCGAGGCTCGCCGCCAGCAACGCGCCCGCGATCCAACCGCCGTTCCGCATGTCCGTCACCCCTTCGACCTCGCCGCCTTCATGCCCCGGCGCACGCGCCAGGCAAAGCGCCATCGCACGGCACCCATTAACCGCTTCTTAGTCCGCCTCTGGCAGGTGTGATGGCGGAATAGCGGCAATTTTTTTGAAGGGGGCCTATGCGCGTTCTCGCGATGGCATCGCAAAAGGGCGGATCGGGCAAGACGACCTTGTCCGGGCATCTGGCCGTCCAGGCACAGATGGCGGGCTTCGGCCCTGTCGTCCTGATCGACATCGACCCGCAGGGCAGCCTGGCGGACTGGTGGAACGAGCGGACCGCCGAATATCCGGCCTTCGCCCAGACCACCGTCGCGCGCTTGCAGGCCGATCTCGAGGCATTGCGCCAGCAGGGGTTCAAGCTGGCGATGATCGACACGCCCCCGGCGATCACCATGGCGATCCAGAGCGTCATCAACGTGTCCGAGCTGGTCGTCGTGCCGACCCGACCCAGTCCGCACGACCTGCGCGCCGTCGGCGCCACCGTCGACCTGTGCGACCGTGCCGGCAAGCCGCTGATCTTCGTCGTCAACGCCGCCACGCCCAAGGCGCGGATCACCAGCGATGCTGCCGTCGCGCTGTCGCAGCACGGCACCGTCGCGCCGATCACCATCCACCAGCGCACCGATTTCGCCGCATCGATGATCGACGGGCGCACCGTCATGGAGGTCGATCCCAACGGCAAGTCCGCCGCGGAGGTCGGACAGCTGTGGACCTATATCGCCGACCGGCTGGAAAAGAACTTCCGCCGCACCGTGTTCAGCGTGCCGACCGCCAGCGGCGGACCCGGCTTCGGCCATCGTCCCGCGGCCAGCGGCTTCGGCCGTCGTGTGGTGGGGGGGTGAGCATGTTCGGATCGTCCAAGCCGATCGCATCGCTGTCGTCCGGCCTGCTCGCCCGCAAGGGACAGGCGCGGCCCGCGATGCGCAGCCAAGGGTTCGGCAGCTTCGGCAGCGTGCCGCAGGGCGCCGACGATCTCGGCTGGAACGACATGGGGACGAGCGAGCCGTTGCCGGCCCAGCCGGTGCCCGACGTCCCGGTCGCGGCGGCGGATCCCGCGCAGCCCGCCGCCGTCGCGCCGGGCGGGGAGGCCGGGCCGGTCCCCCTCGTGCTCGTGCAGCGCGCGCTGCTGTCGGCGCAGATCGCCGCGCCGGAAGCGGCGAAGTCCGTTTCGGTCGCCACCGCGACCCGTATCCGCCGCGAGACGCAGCATGGCGCCAAGGCGGCCTTCACGTTGCGGGTCGATGCCGATCGCCACCTGCGCCTGCGGCTCGCCTCGGCGATCACCAACCGGTCCGCGCAGGACCTCGTCACCGAGGCGCTCGACGCGCTGCTCGGCGCCGTGCCGGAGGTGGAGGCGCTCGTCGCGCAGCTGCCGCCCGCAAAGGCCCGCCGGTGACCGCCACCGCGACATTCTGGGGTTGATCCGATGACACCACGCCTGAT
The DNA here is from genome assembly GCF_025548555.1 of Sphingomonas sp. A2-49. GTDB lineage: Bacteria > Pseudomonadota > Alphaproteobacteria > Sphingomonadales > Sphingomonadaceae > Sphingomonas. Next base: position 61,219 of record NZ_JAJLPA010000003.1, on the reverse strand, counting down.
CCTGACGTTCGGCATGTCCGCGCTCGTGCTGGGGGGCAGCATGGTCGGCTGCACCGGCACCACCGGCCACGTCGCCTCCGCGAGCGACCGCAACGCGGCGCTCGCCGCCAAGGCCGCGTCGCGCAAGGCCGATTCGGCGCTGCGCGCGCTCGGCAGCCACGACGGGCCGACCGCGGTCGGGTTCGCCGAGGGCGCGGTCGCGCTGGCGCCGCAGGACGCGGGCTATCGCATGCTGTTGGGGCAAAGCTACCTGCAAGCCGGGCGGTTCGCATCGGCGCGCGATACCTTCGCCGACGTGCTGCAACTCAATCCGATGAACGGCAAGGCGGCGCTCAACCTCGCGCTGGCGCAGGTCGCGACCGGGGAATGGCGCGCGGCGCGCACGACGCTCGATGCCAATGCGGCGAACATCCCGGTCAGCGACCTGGGCCTCGCCACCGCACTCGCCGGCGATCCGGCGGCGGCGGTCGGCCTGCTCAACGCCGCGGCGCGCGCGCCCGGCGCGAGCGCCAAGGTCCGGCAGAATCTGGCGCTGAGCTATGCGCTTGCCGGCGAATGGAGCATGGCGCGCGTCGCCGCGGCGGCGGACATGTCGCCCGCCGACGTCGACGCGCGGATGGAACAATGGGCCGCCTTCGCACAGCCCAGGCGCGCGTCCGATCAGGTCGCGGCGCTGCTCGGCGTTACCCCGTCGGCGGATGCCGGCCGGCCGGTCGCGCTCGCCTTGTCCGCGCCGGTACCGGTGACCCCGTCGCAGGACGCGCCGGTACAGCTCGCAGCGGTCGAGCCCGTCCCTGTTCCCGCCGCGACGCCCACCCCGCTGGTCCCCGCCGCCGCCGCACCGCAGCCCGCCGCCGAGCTTGCGACGGTGCGCTTCGGTCCGCGTCGGGAGGTGGTCCAGGCGCTCCCAACGATGCTCATCCGTGCCGATCGCGCGCCCGCACGGCTGGCGATCGGCAGCCCGTCGCCCGTGCGCGTCGTCCAGATGGTGCCCGCCGCCCGGCCGTTCGTCCGCTCGCCCGCGGGTGGCGACTGGTATGTGCAGATCGGCGCGTTCAGCAACGTCGCGGTCGCCAAGGCGAGCTGGACCGGCGCCACCCGCCGCTTCGCCGCGCTCGCCGGCCGCCAGCCGACCGGCACCAAATTCGCCGCGCGCCAGGGCGAGCTGTACCGCGTCTCCGTCGGCGGCTTCACCCGCACGCAGGCCGACCAGATGTGCCGCGCCTACCAGGCGCAGGGCGGCGCCTGCTTCGTCCGTCGCGAGGCCGGCGACCGGATGGCGCAATGGCTGCGCGCTCCGGTCCAGCTCGCCGCGCGCTGATCCGGATGACCAACCGTCGACCCGGACGATCCGCCCGCTAGATCTCGCGGCCTGCCTTCCATAGTCGCAGCACGCGGCCCTGCACGGGCAGTCCGTCGAACGGCGTGTTGCCGGCCGAGGCGGCGAAGGCGGTGCCGTCGATCTGCCACGGCGTGTCCGGGTCGAACAGCATCACGTCGGCGGGTTTGCCCACCTCCAGCGTGCCGGTGTCGAGCCCCAGCACGCGTGCCGGATTGGCCGACAGCATCGCCATCAGCCGGTCGAGCGGTACCAGCCCGTCGCGCACCAGCATCAACCCGAGCGGCAACAGCGTCTCCGCACCCGCCATCCCCGCCGCCGAATCGGCGAAGGGCAGCCGCTTTTCCTCGGCACCGTGGGGATCGTGGCCCGACGACAGGACGTCGATCGTCCCGTCCCTCACCGCGGCCAGCGCCGCCTGCCGGTCGCTCTCGCCGCGCAGCGGCGGCGACAGATGCGCGTAGGTGCGGAAATCGCTCATCGCGATGTCGGACAGGTGCAGGTGCGCCGGCGTGATGCCGCAGGTGACGCGGACGCCGCGGCGGCGGCCTGCGCGGATCAGGTCGAATGCGGCGGCCGTGGTCGCCTGGCGGATGTGGAGCCGCGCGCCGGTTTCCTCCGCCAGCATCAGGTCGCGCGCCACCGCCAGCGCCTCGGCGACGGCGGGGGCGGAGGCGAGGCCGAGGCGCGTCGCGGTCTCGCCGTCGGTGGTCACCGCGCCCGCCGCCAGCGCGCCGTCCTCGGCATGGCTGACGACGGCGATGTCGAGGTCGCGGGCATAGGCCAGCACGCGGTGCATGACGCCCGAATCGGCGATCCAGCCGCGGCCGGTGCCGACCGCGCGCGCGCCGGCGGAGGCGCAGATCGCCATCTCCGCCATGTCGCTGCCGGCGAGCCCGCGCGTCGCGGCGGCGATCGGATGGATCCACAGGTCGGGCTTGCCGATCAGCGCGGCACGCTGGACGATGCCGGGATCGTCCAGCACCGGATTGCCGTCGGGCATCAGCGCGACGCGGACGATGCCGCCGGCGCGGAACGCCGCGCGGTCGATCCGGAAGACGCCGAGGTCGACGATGCCGGGGGCGAGCGTCTGCCCGCCGCAGTCGACCGTCAGCGCGTCGGCGGGCAGGTCGAACGTCCCGGCCGCGGCGATCGCGCCGTCGCGGACCAGCAGGCCGCCCGGCCGCACCCCGCCGACGGGGCAGGCGAGCCGCGCATCGAGGAAGGCGATCGTCGGCGTCGTCGTCATGCCCAGCCCTCCACGCCGCGCGCCCGCCGGGTCAGCACGTCCATGCACGCCATCCGCACCGCGACCCCCATCTCGACCTGTTCGGTGATCGCCGACTGCGGCCCGTCCGCCACCGCCGAATCGATCTCCACCCCGCGGTTCATCGGGCCGGGGTGCATCACCAGCGCGTCGGGCAGCTTCGCGAGCCGTTCGGGGGTGAGGCCGTAGCGCAGGCGGTATTCGCGGCTCGACGGGATATGGCCGCCCGCCATCCGCTCGTTCTGCACACGCAGCATCATCACCACGTCCGCGCCGGTCAGCGCCACGTCGAAATCGGTGAACGGCGTCACCCCCATCCGCTCGATCGCGGCGGGCATCAGCGTCGAGGGCGCGCAGACCCGCACCTCCGCGGCGAGCGCGGTGAGCGCGAGGATGTTCGACCGCGCGACGCGGCTGTGCAGCACGTCGCCGCAGATGACGACGCGCTGGCCGGCGATCGTGCCGCGGCGGCGGCGGATGGTCAGCGCGTCGAGCAGCGCCTGCGTCGGATGTTCGTGCCGCCCGTCGCCGGCGTTGAGGACGGGGCAGTCGACCTTGTCCGCGATCAGCCGCACCGCGCCGCTCGCCATGTGGCGGATGACGATGACGTCGGCGCGCATCGCGTTCAGCGTCTGCGCGGTGTCGATCAGCGTCTCGCCCTTCTTCACGCTCGACGTGGCGGCGTGCATGTTGACGACGTCCGCGCCGAGCCGCTTGCCGGCGATCTCGAAGCTCAGCAGCGTGCGCGTGCTGTTTTCGAAGAAGGCGTTGATCTGCGTCAGGCCCGCGAGCCGCTTGTCGGGCGCGGCGTGGGCGCGATTGGCACCGACCCAGGTCTCCGCCTCGTCGAGCAGGAACGCGATCTCGTGCGGCTGGAGCCCGTCTATGCCGGTCAGGTGCCGGTGCGGAAAGACGGCGCCGCCCGGGATCTGGGCGGCGGGGCTGTGGTCTGAACGTTGCATCAAGCGCGCGGCGTAGCGCCGCCGCGGGGCGGGAGCAAGCGAGGTGGTGAGGGGGCGGGCGGTGTGCGAAGTGGACGGCACGTCGGCCTCGGGAGCGCTCCCTTTGTATGGTGCCGTCGCGAATGCGCGACAGGCGGCCGGGCGGGGGGACATCAAGGTCCGGATTCGTATGAACGCCGTGCGAGACATGATGTCCGCTATCCCGCCGCCGCGAGATATGGGCGATGGAACGCGTTCGCAGCATGTATGCGGGGGCGCCCGATCAGGAGGCCATGCGAGGCATCGAACGCCGGATGTGTCATGCGTGGCATTTCCTGTTTCGCCGTTTCCGAAAGATGGTTTCGGGAAACGGCAATCGGGAACAGATATCGGGAAAGCCGGATCCGCAATCAGGCGTTTGCGCGATGTGTGATTGCGTTTCCCGCTACGCGTTCGTTTGCGGGAACGCTTGGGTCAGCCACTACTGACAAATCGTCGAACGTCGATTGGACGCGTATACCCTGAAGCGCGGAGGGACGATTAACATGAGCCCGACAATGAGAAACGCGATTCTTGCGTTTTCCATGGTTTTGATGATCGCCCTTCAGCCTTTGACCCTGATGGCGATGGTCGTTGCGCCAGAATGCACCGGCATCGGGAAGCAGGCAAATACCTACAAGATTGTCAGTATCATAGTATTCAGCGTTGCTTACTGCCTTTTGGCTCGGCGTTGGCAGTCATGGATTGCAGCAGTTGCGATTCCTGTCGCCCAAATCGCTTTGGGTTGGTGGTTTCTGTTTTACGTCAACAGCTTGCCGATGACATGCCCTCAGTAGCCGTTGCCTGCACTCACGACCGTCGCGCACTCCCTGAAATACCATGCGACGTGCGTGTTGCGGTCAGATGCTGGGCTCGGCATTTTGAATGCGATAAAATGCCGCTTTGAGGAACTGCAATGAAAACGCGCGTCGCATCGATCGATGATGCCGAGGGAATGAGCCAAGTGCTCCGCGAGATCAGCAAACATGCCGGCCGTCAGCGTCCTAACGATGTCGAGTTTGTTATAGGCCGCTACATCGCCGATCCTACGAGCATTCAATGCACCGTTGCTATCAACGAGGCGGAAAGCGTCGTCGGCTTTCAATCTCTGAAGAAGGCCGTCGCTGGAAACCCGTATGAAACACCGGATGGATGGGGCATCATTGGTACTCATATCAGCCCAAAAGTGCACCGACGGGGCGTGGGCAAACTCTTGTTCATGGCAACCCGGGAAGCCGCACTTGAAGCGGGTTTGGAAATGATCGACGCATATATCGGCGCCGATAATCCATCCGGCCTAAGATACTATGATGCTATGGGCTTTCAAACCTACCGCACACCCGAGGGAATCGTTCAAAAGGTTTGCAACGTCCTATCTGACCGGCCTTAGCTTGGCGCCCGCCTTTCCCTAAATTCGACCCTTTGCGGCAAAGCCGGTGGCCTTGAACCGAGCGCCTGCAACCCCCCGGCTCGTCCGCAGAGCGCCTGCCCGCCGGCCCGACGCCGGCTGCGCCTACACCATCACCAGCGCATCGATCGCCGCCTGCAGGATATGCGCCGCCGCGAGGTTGTCGATGCGTTCGGCGCGTTTCGCGCGGCTCATGTCCTGTTCGATCATCGTGCGTTCGACCGCCACGGTCGACCAGCGTTCGTCCCACAGGAGGATCGGCAGGCCGATGTCCGCGCAGTTGCGCGCGAAGGCGCGGGTCGACTGGCTGCGCGGGCTCTCGCTGCCGTCGAGGTTGAGGGGCAGGCCGAGGACGATGCCGCGGACGTGCTGCGCCGCGATCAGCGCCACGATCGCCGCCTTGTCCTTGGTGAACTTGCTGCGGCGGACGAGGGTGGCGGGGCTGGCGAAGCTCCAGCCGGCATCGCACAGGGCGGTGCCGATCGTCTTGGTGCCGAGGTCGAGGCCGATCAGCCGCCCCCCGTCGGGCAGCGCGGCGCGGAATTCGGCGCGCTCGGGCGTAATCACCGGCCCGCCCCGAAGGCGGCGAGGCGGCGGCCGGCGTCGGCGCGCACGTTCAACCAGAACAGGCTGTAGTCGTAGACGTGATAATTGTTGCCCGGCAGCACGTAGCTGCCGACGTCGGGGGCGGCGCCGATCAGCAGGACGCCGCGCGGGCCGCAGCGCGCGGGCACCTTGCCCGCCGCGATCGTCGCGCTGGCGAGGTCCGCGGTGGGATAGAGGGTACCGCGGTTGGCGCGCGCCGGCGCGGCGGTGTCGGCGGTGCCGGTCAGCGGGTTGGTGCAGACCAGCGGTGTGTCCTTGCGCGGACGGCCATCGAAGCCGCGGCTGCGGTCGTACAGGTCGGTGACCTGCGACGGGTCGGCGGGCTCGGCGAAGCTTTCCCACGACAGCAGGCAATGCGCCTGATCGGCGCGGGTGCATTGCGGCAGGCCGAGCGCGGCGAGATCGGTGGTGCGCGACACCGGCCAGCCGACGACATAGGCGGCGACGATGCGGCGCGCGATCGGCTTGCCCGCCACCTGTTCGCGCAGCAGCCGGGTGAGGTGCAGCGCGCCCTGGCTGTGCCCGGCGAGGATGATCGGCCGGTCGGGCCCGACCTGCCGCACGAACGCCGCGAAGGCGGCGGCGACGTCGCCATAGGCGAGGTCGAGCGCGCGGTTGGCGTCGGCGACGCTGGTCAGGAACGCGCCGAACGTCGCCTGCCGATAGCGCGGCGACCAGATCTCGCCCGCGGCGTTGAACGCGCTCGCCTGGCCGCGCAGGAAGATCGCGGCGCGCGCGTTCGTCTCGGCATCGTCCAGCGTCGCGTTCCAATGGGCGCGGCCGATGTACGAGGTCGGGTGGATGAAGAACACCGCCGCCGCCGGCCGCGACCCCGCGGCGTAGCCGGCGGGGGTCCAAAGCGCGGGATTGCCGGGGACGTCCGGGCGGGCGATCCACATCCCCTGGTCGGCATAGACCTTCGGATCGACGCGCGGTTGCGCCCGGAACTGCTCCGACGGCACCAGCGCCATGCGCAGGATCTCGACGCCGTAGAGGCGATAGGCGAAGGCGCCGGCGATCACGAGCGCGATCAGGAACGCGAAGACGTAGAGGAATTTGCGGGCCAAGGCGTCGGGTTCCGGTGGGGCAGGGGACGGCCGCCCTGATGAACGAGCCCCGCCGAAACGGCAACACGCGGTTGCGCTGTGGGAGCCGCCTCTGCTAGCCGCACGCCATGTCCGTAGACACCGCCACCGTGAAGAAGGTCGCCGCGCTCGCGCGCATCGCGATCACCGACGAGGACGCCGGCCGCCTCGCCCCCGAACTCAGCAACATCCTCGGCTGGATCGAGCAATTGGGGGAGGTCGACACGACCGGCGTCGAGCCGATGACCGCGGTCATCCCCAACACGCTGCGCCTGCGCGACGACGTCGTGAACGCCGACCCGCTGACCGGCGGCGGCATCCGCGACGCGCTGATGACCAACGCACCCCAGGCCGAACACGGCTTCTTTACCGTTCCCAAGGTGATCGAATAATGGCCGACCTGACCGATCTCGGCATCGCCGGCATCCGCGACGGCGTGCGCAGCGGCGCCTTTTCCGCGCTCGACGTCGCCGACGCGTTCGTGGTGAAGGTGGCCAAGGCCAAGCCGCTCAACGCCTTCCTGGTCGAAACCCCCGACCATGCGCTGGCCGCCGCGCGCGCCGCCGATGCCGCGCGCGCGGCGGGCGAGACGCTGAAGCCGCTCGCCGGCGTGCCGATCGGGATGAAGGACCTGTTCTGCACCAGGGGCGTGGCGACCACGGCGGCGAGCCATATCCTCGAAGGGTTCGTGCCGACCTACGAATCGACGGTGTCGCAGAACCTGTGGGATGCGGGCGCGGGCATGCTCGGCAAGCTCAACATGGACCAGTTCGCGATGGGCTCGTCGAACGAGACGAGCGCGTTCGGCAATGTCGTTTCGCCGTGGCGCAAGGCGGGCGGGAATGCCAGTCTGGCGCCGGGCGGCTCGTCGGGGGGCAGCTCGTCGGCGGTGGCGGCGCGCCTGTGTCCGGGCGCGACCGGCACCGACACCGGCGGCTCGATCCGCCAGCCGGCGGCGTTCACCGGGATCAGCGGGATCAAGCCGACCTATGGCCGCTGCTCGCGCTGGGGCACGATCGCCTTCGCCTCCAGCCTCGACCAGGCGGGGCCGATGGCGCGCGACGTGCGCGACTGCGCGATCATGCTGGAGGCGATGGCGGGGTTCGACGCCAAGGACGCCACCTCGCTCAAGCTCGACGTGCCGCGCTGGGAGCAGGGGCTGTCGGCCGACCTGCGCGGCAGGCGCGTCGGCATCCCGCGTGAATATCGCGTCGATGGCAGCCCGGCCGAGATCGATGCGCTGTGGCAGCAGGGGATCGACTGGCTGAAGGACGCCGGCGCAGAGATCGTCGAGGTGTCGCTGCCGCACACGAAATATGCGCTGCCCGCCTATTACATCATCGCGCCGGCGGAGGCGTCGTCGAACCTCGCCCGCTACGACGGCGTCCGCTACGGCCTGCGCGACCTGCCCGAGGGGGCGGGGTTGCAGGACATGTATGCCGCGACCCGCGCCGACGGCTTCGGCGCGGAGGTGAAGCGGCGGATCATGATCGGCACCTATGTGCTGTCGGCGGGCTTCTACGACGCCTATTACACGCAGGCGCAGAAGGTGCGGGCGCTGATCGCGCGCGATTTCGAGCGTGCGTGGGATGCGTGCGACGTGCTGCTGACCCCGACCGCGCCGTCGGCGGCGTTCGCGCTCGGCGAGAAATCGGCGGATCCGATCGCGATGTACCTCAACGACGTGTTCACGGTGCCCTCCAGCCTCGCCGGGCTGCCGGCGATGAGCGTGCCGGGCGGGCTCGACAAGGACGGGTTGCCGCTGGGGTTGCAGATCATCGGCCGGCCGCTCGACGAGCAGGGCGTGCTTAACGCCGGCCTCGCGATCGAGCAGCGCGCGGGCTTCACCGCGCGGCCGGATGCTTGGTGGTAGACGGTCGGCGGTAGAGGTGTTACCTTGGTAACACTGGAGTGATCCGATGAATGTCCATGGTCCGATAACCGATACGGCCGACGGCAACATGACCAGCAAGGGCCAGGTGCTGATCCCCAAGCATTTGCGCGACCACGCTGGGCTCGTGCCCGGCGGAGAGATTACCGTCGGCCTGAATGCCGAAGGGCAGGTAACCGTCGTGCCACGCCAGACCGGCGAAACCCGAGCCGAGCGGAAGGCGAAGTATCTCGCGCAGATCCAGTCGGTGGTGGGTACGCTTGACACGGGCTTTGCGACGACCGACGAATATATGGATTACATCAGGCCGCATCGGCTGGAGGATTGGTGATCTTCGTCGACACCAATGTTATCATCGATGTATTGCAGGACGATCCGGACTGGCGATCGTGGTCCCTCGAGCGACTGGGGGATGCGCGTGCCGACGGCGAACTGCTGATCGACGTCATCGTGATCGCGGAGCTCAGCCGCGATTATCCGACGCTGATGGCGTTGCATGGGGCCATCGCGCCGTTGGAATTGACCCTGAGCCCGCTGAACGCGGCCGCCGCCTTTGAGGCCGGACATCGGTTCCTGACGGCGCGCGCCGAACGGGGGGGTGGGGAGGCGAAGCGCCCGCTCGCCGACTTCTTCATCGGTGCGCATGCCCTGACCGCGGGTGCATCGCTGCTCACCCGCGACACCCGGATCTATCGCCGCTATTTCCCCGACCTTCCCCTCATCACGCCAGAGACGCATTCATGACCGACACCAGCTATCGCATCCAGGGCGCCACCGGCGAATGGGAGGTCGTGATCGGCCTGGAGGTCCATGCGCAGGTAACGTCGAACGCCAAGCTGTTCTCGGGCGCCGCGACCGCGTTCGGGGCGGAGCCCAATACGCAGGTGTCGCTGGTCGATGCGGCGATGCCGGGCATGCTGCCGGTGCCGAACCAGGAATGCATCCGCCAGGCGGTGAGGACCGGCATGGCGATCGATGCGCAGATCAACCGCTGGTCGCGGTTCGACCGCAAGAATTATTTCTACGCCGACCTGCCGCAGGGCTACCAGATCAGCCAGCTCTATCATCCGCTGGTCGGCGAGGGCGCGATCGAGATCAGCCCGGACGACAAGCGTCCCGACGCGACCAAGACGATCGGCGTCGAGCGCATCCATGTCGAGCAGGATGCGGGCAAGCTGATGCACGACCAGCATCCGACGCGCTCCTACGTCGACCTCAACCGGTCGGGCGTCGCGCTGATGGAGATCGTCAGCCGCCCGGACATGCGTTCGCCGGCGGAGGCGGGGGCGTATCTGCGCAAGCTGCGCGCGATCCTGCGCTACGTCGGCAGCTGCGACGGCAACATGGAGGAAGGCTCTATGCGCGCCGACGTCAACGTCAGCGTTCGCAAGCCGGGCGACGCGCTGGGCACCCGGACCGAGACGAAGAACGTCAATTCGGTGCGCTTCGTCATGGCAGCGATCGAATATGAGGCGAAGCGGCAGGTCGAGGTGATCGAGGACGGCGGCCGCATCGTCCAGGAAACGCGCCTGTACAACGTCGAGAGCGGCACGACGCGGTCGATGCGGTCCAAGGAGGACGCGCACGATTACCGATACTTCCCCGATCCCGATTTGTTGCCGCTGGAGCTGGACGAGGCATTCCTGGCGGATTGCCGCGCGAGCCTTCCCGAACTGCCCGACGCCAAGCGCAAGCGGTACGACGGGCTGGGCATCTCCGCCTATCAGGCCGACGTGCTGACCGCGGAGGTCGAGGCGGCGCGCTGGTTCGACGCGCTGCTCGACGCGGGCGCGAAGCCGGTCGCGGCGGCGAACTGGACGACGTCCGAACTGTTCGGCGCGCTCAACCGTACCGGGCGCGACATCGCGACCTCGCCGGTGTCGCCGGCGCAGGCGGCGGAGCTGCTCGCGCTGGTCGCCGACGGCACGCTGTCCGGCAGCCTCGCCAAGCAGGTGTTCGAGGTGATGCTGGATACCGGCGACGCGCCTGCGAAGATCGTCGAGGATCGCGGCCTGAAGCAGACGAGCGACACCGGCGCGATCGAGGCGGTGATCGCCGAGGTGATCGCGAAGAACCCCAATCAGCTGGCGCAGTATCGCGGTGGCAAGGAGGCGCTGTTCGGCTTCTTCGTCGGCCAGACGATGAAGGCGATGGGCGGCAAGGCCAATCCGGCGGTCGTCAACGACCTGCTCAAGACGGCACTCGCCGGCTGATGTGGCGGCGCGCCCTCGTTGCTGGCTTGGCGATGCTGGCGGCTCCGCTCGCGGCGCAGTCCCCCTCCGCCCCGCCGACGCCGCAGCCCCTGCCACGCGTCGCGCTCGACACGACCGCGGGGCGGATCGTGATCGAGGCGGATACGCTGCACGCGCCGGTCACGGCCGGCAATTTCCTGAAATATGTCGACGGCAGGCGGCTCGACGGGGTCGTCTTCTATCGCGTCGTCAAGGCGGCCGACCGGTTCGGCTTCGTGCAGTTCGGCACCAACGGCGATCCGAAACGCGTGCTGCCGCCGATCCGGCACGAGCCGACGACGCAGACGGGGCTGCATCATGTCGAGGGGGCGATCTCCGTCGCACGCTTCGCGCCGGGCACCGCCAGCGGCGATTTTACGATCAGCGTCGGCGACCAGCGGCCATCGCTGGATGCCGATCCGGCGAAACCCGGCGACAATCTGGGCTATGCGGCGTTCGGCCGGGTGGTCGAGGGGATGGACACGATCGTTGCGATCCTCGACCAGCCGGTGTCGCCGACCGCGACCATTCGCGGATCGTTCCGGGGCGAGGTGCCGGCCACGATCGTGACGATCCGCACGGCCCGGCGCATCGCCGCGCCTGCACCGCCCGTCGTGCCGGCCACGCCCCCGTCATAATCGCCTCGGGACGCGCGAACGGGGCGGCCGCCCGGACCGCCCCGCATGTCGTTGGCTGACCCGTTATTGCTGCGTCAGGTCCTGGTTCTTGACCTCGCCGCCGGTGCCGCTGTTGCCGTCGGGCTCGCCGGTGTCGGTAAAGCGTGCGGGTTCCGCGCCACCCTCGCCGCGGGCGACGGCGTCGGCCCGGGCCTCGACCGCCTGCTGGAGGTCGCTGCGCGGATCCTTGCGGGTGCCGTCCGGGCCGTCGCTGCCGGTTTCGCTGTCGTGATCGCGGTCGGCCATCGTCAGATCTCCGCCGGCTGCGCCGTGCCCGGATCGCCCGCGGGCGTGGCGGGCGAGGGAATGTCGATGTCGGGCGCGGGCGTGGTAACTTCCGGCGGCGGGCCGTCGGGCTGCACCGGCTGGGTCGAGGGGGCGGGCGTCTCGGGGGGAGGCTGGGTGGCCATGGTGGTTTCTCCTTCGACCACCCCAACGCCCGGTGGCCGGCGCTGGTTGCCTCTGCGCTTGCCTGCACACGCCACGCTGGTATAGACGCGCGCCCAAGGGTGCCCCTGCACGGGTCGATCGTGCAGGCGGGGCCCAACGGCGGGTCCTTCGTGCGGGCGTGGCGGAATTGGTAGACGCAGCAGGTTTAGGTCCTGCCATCGCAAGATGTGGGGGTTCGAGTCCCTTCGCCCGCACCAGTCCCGCCGGTTTCAGCGCGGGGCGGCAGCCTTAAAGAATTTTCGTCAGATTTCTCAAGATTGAAGGCCGGATATGCAGACTGTCGAGACGTTGAACGAGGGCCTGAAGCGCGCCTACACGCTGACCATCACCGCCAAGGATATCGACGCCAAGGTCGACGCCGAGGTGAAGCGCGTCGCGCCGCAGGTGAAGATGCCCGGTTTCCGCCCCGGCAAGGTGCCCGCCAACCTGGTGCGCAAGATGCACGGGGAATCGCTTGCCGCGGACGCGCTCAACACCGCGATCCAGCAGGGCGTGCAGCAGCTGCTCGCCGACAAGGGCCTGCGTCCCGCGATGCAGCCGTCGGTGGCGCTCGCCGACGATTACGCGCCCGGCAAGGATGCCGCGGTCACCGTCGAGATGGAGGTCCTGCCGACCGTGCCGGCGCCGGCGATCGACGCGCTGAAGCTGGAGCGGCTGACCGTGCCCGTCGCGGACGCGTCGGTCGACGAGCAGCTGCAGAAGTTCGCCGACCAGTCGAAGAAGTGGGACGACGCCGACGACAAGGCGGCCGAGATGGGCGACCTCGTCACCGTGGACTTCGTCGGCAAGACCGCCGACGGCGTCGCGTTCGACGGCGGCACCGGCACCGACATGGGTGTCGAGCTGGGCTCGGGCCGCCTGATCCCGGGGTTCGAGGACCAGCTGGTCGGCGTGACGCTCGGCGAGGAAAAGACGCTGAACGTCACCTTCCCCGAGGATTACGGCGCCAAGGAACTCGCCGGCAAGCCCGCGACCTTCGACATCACCGTCAAGAAGATCCAGGTCGCGGCCGAGAGCAAGATCGACGAGGATCTGGCCAAGAACCTGGGGCTCGAGAGCCTCGAGCAGCTGCGCGGCCTCATCAAGGGGCAGATCGAGCAGGAGCATAACGGCCTGACGCGCACCCACATGAAGCGCAAGCTGCTCGACCAGCTCGCCGAGGGTCACGACTTCGAGGTGCCGCCGTCGATGGTCGAGGCGGAGTTCGCGCAGATCTGGCAGCAGCTGGAGCATGAGGCGACGCACGAGGAGGATCCCGCCGCGGCGCTGGCCGAGATGGAATCCGAGCGCGACGATTACCGCAAGATCGCCGAGCGCCGCGTCCGCCTTGGGCTGCTGCTGTCCGAGATCGGCCAGGCGAACGGCGTCGAGGTGTCGCAGCAGGAGATGAACCGCCTGATCGCGCAGGCCGCGCAGCAATATCGCGGCGAGGACCAGCAGCGCTTCATCCAGTACGTCCAGCAGGAGCCGATGGCGGCCGCCCAGCTGCGTGCGCCGCTGTACGAGGACAAGGTCGTCGACTTCCTGTTCGAGAAGGCGGAGGTCACCGACCGGGAGGCGACGCGCGAGGAACTGGAAGCCGCGATCGAGAGCGAGGACGGTTTCGCGACCGGCACGCACAGCCACGATCACGACAACCACAAGCCCAAGGGCAAGAAGGCCAAGACCGACGGCGAGGCGAAGCCCAAGAAGGCCGCAGCCAAGAAGCCGGTCGCGCAGGACGACAATGCCGGTGCCGAGGTCGAGCCGGCAACGGACGCGGTCGCCGACGAGGCCCCCACGAAGAAGCCGCGCGCCAAGAAGGCCGCAGCGCCGGTCGAGGCCGAGACCGCGGTGACCGAATCGTCGCCCGTCGCGGCCGAGGCGGCCGAAGGCACGGACGCCGCCGACGCACCGGCGAAGAAGCCGCGCGCGAAGAAGGCCGCGGCGAAGACCGAGGGCTGAAGGTGATCGGGGGGGCGGTCGTCCCCTCGAATCCGTGTCATTGCCGCGCAGGCGGAGATCCATAGACGCAGGTCTTCGCAGGGCGTGCGACGGTAGCGTGTATGGATCCCTGCCTGCGCGGGAATGACGATCGGGGGCAGGCGGGCGCCCGGCCCATCGCGACGCAAAGGACGTATGTGACGCAACCGACCATCGCCGTCCTGCTGCCCTGTTACAACGAAGCCGCGGCCATCGCACAGACGGTCGCCGGCTTCCGCGCGGCGCTGCCCGGCGCCGCCGTCTACGTCTACGACAACAATTCGACCGACGACACGATCGCGGTCGCGCGCGCCGCGGGCGCGGTGGTCCGCACCGAGCGGATCCAGGGCAAGGGCAACGTCGTGCGGCGGATGTTCGCCGACATCGACGCCGACGTCTACGTCATGGCCGATGGCGACGCGACCTATGACGCCGCGTCCGCCCCCGCCCTGGTCGCGCGTTTGCTCGACGAGCAATGCGACATGATCGTCGGCAGCCGGATCAGCCAGGCGCAGGAAAGCTATCGCCGCGGGCATCGTTTCGGCAATGCGGTGCTGACCGGCATGCTCGCGCGGTTGTTCGGGCGCAGCTTCACCGACATCCTGTCCGGGTATCGGGTGTTTTCGCGTCGCTTCGTCAAGAGCTTCCCCTCGCTGTCGTCGGGGTTCGAGATCGAGACCGAGATCAGCGTCCACGCGCTCGAACTGAAGATGCCCTGCGCGGAGGTGGAGACGCCCTATTATGCCCGGCCGGAGGGATCGGCGTCGAAGCTCAGCACCTATGGCGACGGCTTCCGCATCCTCGGCACGATCGTGACGCTGTATCGCATCGAGCGGCCGCTGCTGTTCTTCGGTGCGATCGGCATGCTGTTCGCGGCGGTCGCGGTGGCGCTCGGCATCCCGCTCGCGCTGACCTATGTGCAGACGCATCTGGTGCCGCGCTTTCCGACGGCGGTGCTCATCACCGGGTTGATGATTATCGCGGCGCTGTGCGTCTTCGCCGGGCTGATCCTCGACACGGTGGTGCGCGGGCGTCGCGAGGTGCGGCGGCTGGCGTATCTGGCACAGCCCGCCCCCGCCAGCGGGGGTTGAACTCCCCAGCCGGAGCGCCGATGTTGGCGCTTCTGAGGGCATAAGAGAGACACCCATGCACAATCCGTTCGAGACCGGCGATTTCATGAGCCCGATCGCCCACGCCGGCCTTGGCTTGCAGCAGACCCCCAACGCGGGGCTGGTGCCGATCGTCATCGAGCAGTCGAACCGCGGCGAGCGGTCGTTCGATATCTTCAGCCGCCTGCTGCGGGAACGCATCATCTTCGTCACCGGCGGCGTCGAGGACGGCATGGCCAGCCTCATCACGGCGCAGCTGCTCTTCCTCGAGTCCGAGAACCCGAAGAAGGACATCTTCATGTACATCAACTCGCCGGGCGGCGTCGTCACGGCGGGCATGGCGATCCACGACACGATGCAATATATCCGGCCGCGCGTCGGCACGGTGTGCATCGGCCAGGCGGCGTCGATGGGCAGCTTCCTGCTCGCCAGCGGCGAACCGGGCATGCGCGTCGCGCTCACCAACGCGCGGATCATGATCCACCAGCCGTCGGGCGGGGCGCAGGGCATGGCCAGCGACATCGAGATCCAGGCAAAGGAAATCCTGCGCATCCGCGCGCGGATGAACCAGCTCTACGCGCAGTACACCGGCCAGCCGATCGAGGAGATCGAACGCCGGATGGACCGCGACACGTTCCTGGAGGCGCATGAGGCCAAGGCCTTCGGCCTGGTCGACGAGGTGTTCGACAAGCGTCCGGCGCCGGCCGAGGATGCCGCCAAAGCGGCGTAAAGGCGCGAACCGGCGTCCGGCCGTGACCGTTAGGCATGTTTGGGCGTTGTGAATTGCGTATCGGCCGGGCTACCATGCCCGGCCTCACCAGCGGGTCCGATCCCGCGACAAGGAAGTGTGAATGACGAAACTGAGCGGTGGCGACTCGAAGAGCACCCTCTATTGCTCGTTCTGCGGCAAGTCGCAGCACGAGGTGCGCAAGCTCATCGCAGGACCGACCGTGTTCATCTGCGACGAGTGCGTCGAGCTGTGCAACGACATCATCCGCGAGGAAACCAAGTCCGCGCTGGTCAGCAAGAAGGACGGCGGCGTGCCGACGCCGCTCGAGATCTGCAACGTGCTCGACGATTACGTCATCGGCCAGAAGCAGGCGAAGCGCGTGCTGTCGGTGGCGGTGCACAACCATTACAAGCGGCTGAACCATGGCGCCAAGGGCGCGGACGTCGAGCTCGCCAAGTCGAACATCCTGCTCGTCGGCCCCACCGGCTGCGGCAAGACGCTGCTCGCGCAGACGCTGGCGCGCATCCTCGACGTGCCGTTCACGATGGCGGACGCGACGACGCTGACCGAGGCGGGCTATGTCGGCGAGGATGTCGAGAACATCATCCTGAAGCTGCTCCAGGCATCCGACTATAACGTCGAGCGGGCGCAGCGCGGGATCGTCTACATCGACGAGATCGACAAGATCAGCCGCAAGGCGGAAAACCCCTCGATCACGCGCGACGTGTCGGGCGAGGGCGTGCAGCAGGCGCTGCTCAAGCTCATGGAGGGCACCACCGCCAGCGTACCGCCGCAGGGCGGGCGCAAGCATCCGCAGCAGGAATTCCTCCAGGTCGACACGACCAACATCCTGTTCATCTGTGGCGGCGCTTTCTCGGGTCTCGAAAAGATCATCGGCGATCGTTTGCAGGGCAAGTCGATCGGTTTCGGCGCCTATGTGGCGGCGCCGGAGGAGCGTCGGACCGGCGAGATGCTGCGCCAGACCGAGCCGGAAGATTTGCTCAAGTTCGGCCTGATCCCCGAATTCGTCGGTCGCCTGCCGGTGATCGCGACGCTTGAGGATCTCGACATCGACGCGCTGGTGAAGATCCTGAAGGAGCCGAAGAACGCGCTAGTGAAGCAGTACCAGAAGCTGTTCGAGATGGAGTCGGTCGATCTGGGCTTCACCGACGACGCGCTGGTCGCGGTCGCCAAGAAGGGCATCGAGCGCAAGACCGGCGCGCGCGGCCTGCGATCGATCCTCGAGGCCGTACTGCTCGACACGATGTTCGACCTGCCCGGCATGGACGGGATCGACGAGGTGATGATCGACAAGGACGTGATCGAGGGCCGCAAGGAACCGATCCGCGTCTATGCGGAAAAGAAGAAGGACGAGGCGGGCGCCGCCGCCTGACGACGTCGACCCGATGCAGGACAGGGGCGTCGCGCGAGCGGCGCCCCTTTTTGTGTCGAGGGGGCATCGTCCGACCGCAGATCGTCATGGCAGCGGAGCAAAGCGATCCAGCGGCGGAGGCGGACGCCCGGATCGCCGCGCGACGCTGGCCCGTCCCGGCGGTCAGGAGTTCTGTGCGACAGAGCCCGCGAGACGCCCTGCATTGCGGTGCCACGCCCGCCATGACGACCGGACCCGCCGCACGCGCGCGCGGTTGGTGAGGTTTCGACGAACCCGGCGTCCCGAACGCAGCGGCCGTCGGCGATGCCGGCGGGCGACCTGCCCCAAAGATTCCCCTTGCCGCAGGGTCACACCGATAGGTCCGGTCTGTCGCCACGTGCCCACGCCATCGACCGTCGACGTTCGGCACCGCGTGAAGTGCCTTCCACCCCAATTGAAGAGAACGGCCGGGACGGCTGACGGCCGCGATCGCAGGATTTTCCCCGATAGCCACGCGCCCACGTGCCTGACCCCGAATCGACCGGCCGCGCGCCCTGACTGCCAGGTGGCAGCCTATCTCGCGCAGTCGACCGCCCCGCCACGATCCTCATCCGGCGTTAACGCGCTGCGGGTCATGACGCCTTGCAGCCCCGCGCGGGGCCTGAGGTGGGGGCGACCATGACTTTCGACGGCGACGATCGCGCGCTTTCGTACAGCCCGGCTTGGCGGGGCGGCAGGGGGCCGCTGGCGATCCTGCCGGGGCCGGTGTTCCGCGATCGTCAAGCGTGGCTCGCGATCCTGATCGGCTGGGGGCTGACGATCGCGGGCAGCACATTGCTCGGTTTCGTTATCGCGTGGATCGCGCCGGATCATCCCGGCCCCGATCTGGGCGATGCGTCCGCATCGATGAAACTGTTCCTGATCGCCGGCTTCAGCCCGGTGGTCGAGACGCTGATGATGGCGGGCATCCTGTCGCTGCTGCTCCGGTTTCTCGGCGCGTGGCAGGCGGTGGTGGCGAGCGCTGTCGTGTGGGGTGTCCTGCATAGCCTCGCCGCGCCGTTGTGGGGCGCGGTGATCTGGTGGCCGTTCCTGATCTTTTCGACGCTGTACGTCAGCTGGGCGCCGCGGGGTTTCTGGCGCGCGGTGGGGATCGTCGTGGCGGTGCACGTCCTCCAGAACCTGTTTCCCGCGCTGCTGATCGTCCTGCGGCACTGATCGCGGGGCAGGTCTGGCGCTGGACCCGGCACCCGCCTAGGCAGGGTCAACCATTCCAGTACGAGCCGCATCATGAGCCTTGCCGAAACCTATCGTCGCGACGGCAGCGTTGCCCTGCCGGCCCTGTTCCCGCCGGAGGTACTGCTCGCCTTCTACCAGATGATGCAGCGCGACCTCCAGGCGGCGGGGCGGCCGTTGCAGGGCTTCACTGCGCAGGGGCCGTTGCTGCGGCGGCCGGCGATCGAGGTCTATGCGATGCAATACGCTCCGATGCTGACGTTCCTGTGGGGCCTGACGCCGCGGGTCGCGGACGTCGTCGGGCGGCCGCTGCTGCCGACTTATGCCTATTTCCGCGCATATCAGGCAGGCGACGTCTGTCGGGTGCATTCGGATCGGCAGGCGTGCGAGCACAGCCTTTCGCTGACGATCGCCTATGGCGACGAGCGGCCTTGGGCCCTGTCGGTCGCGACGGAACGGACGGATGTCCCCCGGCCGGTGGTGGCCGAGGATTTCGCCGGACAGCCGTTCCGGTCGGTCGCGATGGCGGCGGGTGACGGCGTCCTGTATCAGGGCACGCATCATCGCCACGGCCGGCTCGATCCCAACCCGAACAGCTGGTCCGCGCACCTGTTCCTGCACTGGGTGGAAAAGGATGGCCGATATGCGGACCATGCCTTCGACCGGGTGGCGATCGCTCAGGCCGCAGGGCGCCGGTAGGGTATCGCGTCGCGCGGCATTGTATCGAAACGTGAACGGCGGGCGCGGGACGGGGCCGTGACGGACACTTTGGCGCCCCCGAAGCATTGGTTCGGGCGGACGACAAGGGGGACCGCGATGGCAGCAGCAACGAACGACGGGACGACCGCGAAGGTCGGATGGCGCGGATTGCCGCTCTGGTCGATCCTGTTCCCGGCGCTGGGCGTGCCCGCGGTGTTGCTGTCGGTCTATGCGATGGGGACGGTCGGTACGATCGTCGCCGCACTGGTGCTCGTCGGGTCGGTCGTGGCGGCGGTGCATCATGCCGAGGTGGTGGCGCACCGGGTGGGTGAACCGTTTGGGACGCTGGTGCTCGCGGTCGCGGTGACGGTGATCGAGGTGTCGCTGATCGTGTCGCTGATGCTGTCGGGATCGGGCGACGTCGCCGCGCTGGCACGCGACACCGTGTTCGCGGCGATCATGATAATCCTGAACTTCATCATCGGATTGTGCCTGCTCACCGGCGGCCTGAAGCACGGCGAGCAGCGCTTCACGCTGCGCGGGATCAGCGCCGCGCTGGCGACGCTGGCGGCATTGGTGGTCCTGTCGCTGATCCTGCCCAATTACACGACCAGTGTCGCCGGGCCGACCTATGCGCCATCGCAGCTGATCTTCGTCGCGATCGTCAGCCTCGTGCTCTACGGCACGTTCGTGCTGGTGCAGACGGTGCGCCATCGCGACTATTTCCTGCCCGCCGGCGACGTCGAGCCGGAGGCGCATGCCGCCCCGCCGGGCGATGCCACCGCCTGGACCGCGTTCGGCGTGCTGCTGGTCGCGCTCGTGGTCGTCGTGATGCTCGCCAAGGGCCTGTCGGCGCAGGTCGAGGCGGCGATCCTGGCGGCGGGCCTGCCGCTCGCGATCGTCGGCGTCGTGATCGCTGCGCTGGTGCTGGCGCCGGAAAGCCTCGCCGCCTACAATGCCGCGCGGCGCGACCGGTTGCAGACGAGCCTGAACCTCGCGCTGGGGTCGGCGCTCGCAACGATCGGCCTGACCATCCCGGCGGTCGCGATCGTCAGCCTCGTCCTCGGCCTGCCGCTGGCGATGGGCATCGACGCGAAGAGCATGGTGCTGCTCGCGCTGTCGCTGTTCGTCACGACGATCTCGCTGGGGACGGGCCGGACGACGGTGTTGCAGGGCGTGGTGCACCTCGTCATCTTCGCCGCCTATCTGTTCACGACGGTGATCCCCTGACGGCGACGACAGCGGCAGGCGGCGTCGGTCAGAACAGCCCCGGCACGAACCGCTTCACCCGCGCGGCGTAGCGTTCGTAGTCCGTGCCGAACAGCGCGTGCAGCAGGCGCTCCTCGCTCCGCACGCGCAGCCAGGTGCCCGATGCGTAGACGGGAAGCGCCGGCAGCAGCCGCGCGACATGCCCCGTCGCCACCGCGATGGCGATCACGACGAGCGCCAGCGCGGTGTAGATCGGGTGACGCAGGTGCGCGAAGGGGCCGGCGGTCACCAAAACGTGGTCGGCACGGGTCCGGGCGACGAGGCTCCAGTTGCGCCCCATCGTGGCGGTCGACCAGAGAAACAGCGCCAGCGCGCCCACCATCAGGACGGCGGTGATCGCGGCGGCCGCCAGCGCGGGTCCGCCGAGGGGATCGAGCGTCGCCCGCGCGCCGCCTGACGCCACAAGGACGAAGGCAGCACCCTGGACGGCGATGCCGATCAGGGATGCGGGATCGCGCCGCCCGCCGCCGCCGGCCTCGCGCGCGCGGCGCCACCGGGCCGCGACCAGCGCGATCGCGAATGCGAGCAGACCCAGCGACAGGACAGCGAGCGCGGGCAGGCCGGCGGCGGTCATTTCGCCGGCTTCTGTTCGGCCTTCCACGCCTGGAACGCGTCGATGGCGTCATCCTGCTTCAGCAGCCGCGCCATCGGATCGACGACGATATGCGCGCCCTCCGGCACGGTGATCGTAGCGACACCGCCCGTCATCGCGACCTTCTGCACCGCGTCGTCCACCGCGACCTCCACCGGCAGCGGGAAGGGCTTGCCGCCCGGCACCACCCATTTCAGCGTCAGTTGTGTCGCGTTGCGGTTGACCGCGAGCCTGGGCAGCGCCGCCTGGTACAGATAGACGTCGAAGAACCATTGCCAGTCCTGCCCGGTCACCTGCTTCACATAGCCGATGAATTCGGGCGTCGTGCGGAACACCGGGGCGAAATTGCCCGGCGCGGGATCGGCGCGGCCATAGACGGTCAGCTGGAGGATGCGGTGGAAGGCGGCGTCGCCGATCGCGTTGCGCAGGGTGTGGAGCACCCACGCGCCCTTGTAGTAGATGTCGCCGCCGCGGCCGGGCGACTTCCTGTATACCTCGTCCGCGGTCTGCGGCTTGCCGGTGACCAGGGCCGACTGGTTGAGGATCTTCGGCCGCATGTCGAGCATCATCGCCGCATAGCGCGCGTCGCCGTCGCGCCACCGGCCGTAGAGCGGCTGCATATATTCGGTGAAACCCTCGTGCAGCCAGAAATCGTCCCAATTGGGCGCGGTCATCTGGTTGGCGAACCATTCGTGGCCGAATTCATGCTGGAACAGCCAGTCGAAGCCCTCCGGCGCCTTGGCGTATTTGTTGCCATAGGCGTTGATCGTCTGGTGCTCCATGCCGAGGTGCGGCGTCTCCACGACGCCGACCTTTTCCGACGCCCAGGGGTAGGGGCCGACGGTCGCCTCGTAGAAATCGAGCACCGGCGCGAATTCGGCGAACAGCTTTTCCGCCTTCGGCTTCTCGCCGGGCAGGAACCAGTAGATCATCGGGATCGTGTTGCCGAAGCGGCTCTTGTACGTGCCCGAAACGTCCTCGTACGGGCCGACGTTGAGCGCGATGCTATAGGGATTGGGATGCGCGACCTCCCAGTTCCATGTCGTGCGGCCATCGTCGATCTGGTCGACGCTCAGCAGCTTGCCGTTCGACGGCGCCTTCAGCCCCTTGGGCACGGTGATGTGCAGCGTCACCTTCTGCGGTTCATAGGTCGGATAGTCGATGCACGGCCAGAACAGGTCGCAGCCCTCGTTCTGCACCGCGGTCGCGATCCAGGGCTGGCCGTCGGGGGTCTTTGCCCAGACGAAGCCGCCGTCCCACGGCGCGCGCACGGCGGTATGCGGGCGGCCGCCATAGGTGATCTTCAGCGTGAGCCTGGCGTCCTTCGCCGCCTTTTTCAGCAGCTTGACCGTCATCCGCCCTTCGGGATTGGTAAAGCCGGCGGAATCGGCGCCGTCGACGGTCACCGCGGTCACGGTGTAGTTCTTGTCGAGATCGACGACGAGCCGGTCGGTCTTTTCGAGGACGGTGAAGACGAGCGTCGCGGTCGCGTTGATGACCTCGCGCTCCGCATCGACCTCGATCGCCAGGTCGGCGGTGTCGAACGTCACCTTTTTCTGCGCCGGGTCGAGCGTCCCGCCCGATGCCGCGGTCTGCGCGGTCAGCGCCGGCTTGCCCGGTTCGGCGGCGATGGCGCCGGTCGACAGCAGCAACAGGGCCGCGAACGGCAGGCGAGGCGACATTCTGTACTCCCGGTTGGACATGCGCGGTTTCGACGCTCGCCGCCGCGATGACAAGTCCCGCCGTGTCGCGCGCGCAACGATTGATGGATGCCGGCCCGTCCCCATATAGTGTACCAAAGCCGCCCCGTTCGAAGCGGCACCGGAGTATCCATGACCACATTTCCCGTTCTGCCGCTGCGCGATATCGTCGTCTTCCCGCACATGATCGTGCCGCTGTTCGTCGGACGCGACAAATCGGTCGCCGCGCTGGAGGCGGCGATGGGTGCCGACAAGGAGATATTCCTCGTCGCGCAGCTCGATCCGGCCGAGGACGATCCCGGCCGCGAGGACCTGTACGAGGTCGGCGTCACGGCGACCGTGCTGCAATTGCTGAAGCTGCCCGACGGCACCGTGCGCGTGCTGGTCGAGGGCAAGGCGCGCGGCCGGCTGGGCGAGCTGTCGGAGGGCGATGCCTTCCTCCAGTCGACCGTCCAGATGCTGGAGGAGCGCGAGGCCGAGGGGATCGAGGTCGAGGCGCTGATGCGTTCGGCGGTCGAGCAGTTCGAAACCTATGCCAAGCTCAACAAGAAGCTGCCGAGCGAGACGGCGCAGCAGTTGGGCGAGTTGGTCGAGGCGGCGAAGCTGTCCGATGCGATCATGGCCAACGTCCAGGTGAAGGTCGCCGACAAGCAGGCGCTGCTGGTCGAGCTCGATCCGGTCAAGCGACTGGAGATGGCCTATGCGCTGATGGAGGGCGAGCTCGGCGTCCTGCACGTCGAAAAGAAGATCAAGAGCCGCGTCAAGCGGCAGATGGAAAAGACGCAACGCGAATATTACCTCAACGAGCAGCTGAAGGCGATCCAGCGCGAGCTGGGCAACAGCGACGACGAAAGCGACGGCGACGAGATCGCCGAGCTGACGCAGAAGATCGCGACGCTGAAGCTTAGCAAGGAGGCGCGGACCAAGGCGACGTCGGAGCTGAAGAAGCTGAAGACGATGGCGCCGATGAGCGCCGAGGCGACGGTGGTGCGCAACTATCTCGACGTGCTGCTCGGCCTGCCCTGGGGCAAGAAGTCGAAGGTCAAGAAGGACATCGCCGCCGCGCAGGCGGTGCTGGACGAGGACCATTACGCGCTGGAGAAGGTCAAGGACCGGATCGTCGAATATCTGGGCGTGCAGGCGCGCACCAACAAGCTGAAGGGGCCGATCCTGTGCCTCGTCGGTCCGCCCGGCGTCGGCAAGACCAGCCTCGGCAAGTCGATCGCCAAGGCGACGGGACGCGAGTTCATCCGCCAGAGCCTGGGCGGGGTGCGCGACGAGGCCGAGATCCGCGGCCATCGCCGCACCTATATCGGGTCGCTGCCGGGCAAGATCGTCACCAACCTGAAGAAGGCGGGGACGTCCAACCCGTTGTTCCTGCTCGACGAGATCGACAAGCTGGGTCAGGATTTCCGCGGCGATCCGGCGTCGGCGCTGCTCGAGGTGCTCGACCCCGAACAGAACGGCAAGTTCAACGACCATTATCTCGAGATCGACATCGACCTCAGCGACGTGATGTTCGTGTGCACCGCCAACACGCTCAACCTGCCGCAGCCGCTGCTCGACCGGATGGAGATCATCCGGCTGGAGGGTTATACCGAGGACGAGAAGGTCGAGATCGCCAAGGGGCATCTGATCGAGAAGCAGATCGAGGCGCACGGGCTGAAGGCCGGCGAGTTCGTGCTGACCGACGAGGGGCTGCGCGCGCTGATCCAGAAGTACACGCGCGAGGCCGGCGTGCGCACGCTGGAGCGCGAGATCGCGAAACTGTGCCGCAAGGCACTGCGCCAGATCCTCGAGGGCAAGGTGGCGAGCGTCACCGTCACGCCGGACAATCTCGGCGAATTCGCGGGCGTGCAGAAATATCGCCATGGCCTCGGCGAGACCGAGCATCAGATCGGCGCGGTCACCGGGCTGGCGTGGACCGAGGTCGGCGGCGAGTTGCTGACGATCGAGAGCGTGACGGTGCCGGGCAAGGGCGCGGTCAAGACGACGGGCAAGCTGGGCGACGTGATGAAGGAATCGGTGCAGGCCGCCTTCAGCTTCGTGCAGGCGCGATCGCCGAGCTACGGCATCAAGCCGTCGCTGTTCCACCGCAAGGACCTGCACATCCATTTGCCCGAAGGTGCGGTGCCCAAGGACGGCCCGTCGGCGGGTATCGGCCTCGTCACCTCGATCGTGTCGACGCTGACCGGCGTGTCGGTGAAGAAGGACGTGGCGATGACCGGCGAGGTGACGCTGCGCGGTCGCGTGCTGCCGATCGGGGGTCTGAAGGAGAAGCTGCTCGCGGCGCTGCGCGGCGGCATCACGACGGTGCTGATCCCGCAGGAGAACGAGAAGGACCTCGCCGACATTCCGCAGAACATCAAGGACGGCCTGACGATCGTGCCGGT
This sequence comes from Sphingomonas sp. A2-49, assembly GCF_025548555.1. Lineage (GTDB taxonomy): Bacteria > Pseudomonadota > Alphaproteobacteria > Sphingomonadales > Sphingomonadaceae > Sphingomonas. The sequence continues at coordinate 36,226 of NZ_JAJLPA010000003.1, read as the reverse complement.
CAGCCATGTCGACGAGGTGCTGACGCTCGCCCTGACCGAACCGCTGGAGGCGATCGACTGGACCGATGCGGACGAGCTCGCCGCGCTGCCGCCGGCAGGGGTTGCGCCCGCGGGCGGCGAGTTGCATCACTGATCGCGGAACTTTAGGGTCGGGTGATTGACGGTTTGGAACCGCCGGGACCGCCATGTCCCGGCGGTAGCCGTTGACTTCGCCCGACAGGACGGCCTTACTCGTTGTTCTGGCTGGGCAACGATTCTGTTGAATGTACGAAGGGGGCAGTATTTCCATGAACAAGCAAGAGCTGATCGCGACCGTCGCCGATACCTCGGGACTCGCCAAGGGCGACGCGATCAAGGCGGTCGAGGCGGTGTTCGACGCGATTTCGGCAAGCCTGAAAAAGGGCGACGAAGTGCGCCTGGTCGGCTTCGGCACCTTCTCCGTCTCGAAGCGCAAGGCGTCGACCGGTCGCAATCCGCGCACGGGCGAGCCGATGACGATCAAGGCGTCGAGCCAGCCGAAGTTCAAGGCCGGCAAGGGCCTGAAAGATTCGGTGAACTGAGACTGGACAGGGAGCGCCGGCCTCGCGTAAAGGCCCGCCTCCGACAGGTTTCGGGCGCGTAGCTCAGCGGTAGAGCACACCCTTCACACGGGTGGGGTCACAGGTTCAATCCCTGTCGCGCCCACCATATCAGCCCGCCCCGGTCGCATGACCCGGGCGGGCTTTTTGGTTCCGCGGTACGTCTTTCGGCTCGTGCGGGACCCGCGGCCCCGGCGCCGGTCACTCCGGCGGAACGTCGGCGACCGGGGTTTCGCCTGTGCTGAGGCCATGGCGCAGCAGCATCGGGATGTTGGCGAAGGCGAACAGCAAGGTCAGCGGAATCGCACCCCACAGCTTGAACCCGACCCAGAAGTCCCAGTTGGTGTTGCGCCACACCGCCTCGTTCAGCGCCGCCATGCACAGGAAGAACAGCGCCCAGTTGCGCGTCAGCTTGGCCCACCCCACGGCGGTGAGGCCGGGATAGGCGGTGCCGAGCAGCCCCTGGAGCAGCGGGCGGCCGGTCAGCAATCCGAACCCCAGCACGGCGGCGAACATCGCGTAGACGAAGGTCGGCTTCATCTGGATGAATCGCGGGTCGTGGAAATAGACGGTCAGCCCGCCGAACACGACCACGAACCCGCCGGAGATCCACAGCATCGGCGAGATGTGGCCGAGCCGCGTCTTCGACACGATCATCGCCGCGACGGTGGCGATGACGAAGGCGGTGGTGGCGACGATGACCTTGGCGATCACCAGCGCGCCCGCGCGATCGAGGTCCGACAGGAAGCCGGTGCCCGCGCCCACCAGCCGCATGGCCAGCGCTGCCGGAAACAGGAAATTGACCGCGAAGAAGACGAGCAGCGGTCCGTATTCGACGCCCATCCGCAGGCCGGGGGAGGATCGTGCGCGCGTCATGCCGTCATCTCCGCACGGGCCTGGTCACGAGGGGTCGGGGCGGGGGGTGCGAGGGCGGTCACTTGCGCGCGCCCTGATCGACGCCGGCGATGATCCGCGCGACCTCGTTGGCGTCGAACGGGCGCAGGTCCGTCATCCCCTCGCCGACGCCGATCGCGTGGATCGGCAGGCCGTATTTCTCCGCCGCCGCGACCAGCACGCCGCCGCGGGCGGTGCCATCGAGCTTGGTCATGACGAGGCCGGTGACGCCCGCGACCTCCTTGAACACCTCGATCTGCGACAGCGCGTTCTGGCCGGTCGTCGCGTCCAGCACGAGCACCACGTCGTGCGGCGAGGCGGGGTTGATCCGCCCCAGCACGCGGCGGATCTTGGCGAGCTCGTCCATCAGCTCGCGCTTGTTCTGGAGCCGGCCGGCGGTGTCGACGATCAGCACGTCGATGCCCGTCTCGGTCGCCTTCTTGACCGCGTCCCATACCACGCCGGCGGCATCGCCGCCCTCCGGCCCGGTGACGATCGGCACGCCGACGCGGTCGGCCCAGGTGCGCAGCTGGCCGATCGCCGCGGCGCGAAAGGTGTCGCCGGCGGCGAGCATGACGCCGTAATCCTGCTCCATCAGCAGGTGGGCGAGCTTGGCGATCGTCGTCGTCTTGCCCGATCCGTTGACGCCGATGACCAGGATCACCTGCGGCCGGGGAAAGGCGGTGACTTCGAGCGGGGTGGCGACGCGCGCCAATGCGCGCTCGACCTCCTCCGCGACGACGAGGCGGATGCCGAGTTCCTCCATGTTGCGTTCGAACGTGCCCTCGGCGAGCCGCGTCCGGATCTTGCCGGCCGTGTCGGGGCCGAGGTCGGAGGCGATCAGCGCCTCCTCGATATCGTCGAGCGTCGCGTCGTCGAGCCGTGCCCCGCCGAGGCCGGCGAGGTTGCCGACGAGGCGGTCGGACGTCTTCCTGAAGCCGCCGAGCAGGCGTTCGTGCCAGGTGGGGATGGTGCTCATGCAATCGTACCTAGAAGCTGGGTGTCGGTGGCGCCCGTGATGCGGGCAATGACGAGGGTGCCGGGTTCGCCCGCGGCGTCGAGCAGGACGTCGGCGAAATTGTCCGCATGGCCGCGGGTCCCGGGGCGTTCGAGGAGGATCGCGTGCGACGTGCCGACCGCATCGGCGAGCCATGCGGCCCTGCGCCGCGCGGCGGCGGCACGCAGTCGCTCCGCGCGGGTGCGGACGATCGCGGGATCGACCTGCGGCATGCGCGCGGCGGGCGTGCCGGCGCGCGGCGAATAGGGAAAGATATGCGCATGGACGATGTCCGCGTCGTCGATCAGCGCCAGCGTGTCCGCCGCCATCGCCGCATCCTCGGTCGGGAAACCGGCGATCAGGTCGGCGCCGATCGCGATGTCGGGCCGCGCCGCCTTCAGCCGGCGCACCGTATCGATCGCCTGCGCACGGGTGTGGCGGCGCTTCATCCGCTTCAGGATCAGGTCGTTGCCCGCCTGGAAGGACAGGTGGAGGTGCGGCATCACCCGCGGTTCGCCGGTGACCAGCTCGAAGAGCCGGTCGTCGATCTCGATCGAATCGAGCGACGACAGGCGCAGGCGACGCAGGGCGGGCACGTGTACGAGGATGCGATCGACCAGCGACCCGAGCGTCGGCGCGCCGGGCAGGTCGTGGCCGTAGCTGGTGAGATCGACGCCGGTCAGCACCACCTCGGCATGCCCCGCATCGACGAGGCCGGCGATCCGTTCGATCACCGCGCCCGCGGGCACCGACCGGCTCGGCCCGCGGCCGAACGGGATCGCGCAGAAGGTGCAGCGATGGTCGCACCCGTTCTGCACCTCGACGAAGGCGCGGGCGTGGCTGCCGAAGCTGGCGGCGAGGTGCGGTGCGGTGTCGCGCAGCGCCATGATGTCGCCGACGACGACGGGTTCGGCGCTGGCCCAGGCGGCGGGCAGCAGCTTCTCGCCATTGCCGATCACCCGGTCCACCTCCGGCATGGCGGCGAAGCTCGCGGGGTCGATCTGCGCAGCGCAGCCGGTGACGACGATCTCCGCCCCCGGGCGGGCTCTGCGCGCGCGACGGATCGCGGTGCGCGTCGCCTTCACCGCGGCGTTGGTGACCGCGCAGCTGTTGACGACGACCGTGTCCCGGCCCGCGACCAGCGTCCGTATCGTCTCGCTCTCGGCGATGTTGAGGCGGCAGCCGAGGGAAATCACCTCTGGCGCGGAAGCATGCATGGCTCGCGATTTAGGCGCGGGAGGGCGGCAAGTCCATGACGGGGTGGGGCGGGCGTGACGAGACGGGCGCGACCGCCTCTCGCCAGCCCCGCACGCGTGGCTGGAAATCCCCGAACTTGCCTTGCGCCGCACATTCCCCTACAGGCGCCGAACGTTCCACCACGGGATGCGATCGATGAAGCGCCTTCGGGTGCGCGCTGGCCGGCGAGGTTTCGCCCGCCGGCGTCGTTTGCGTTGCGCGGGGATGATGGAGGTTTCGACGCGATGTTCGACAGTCTGAGCGACCGGCTTGGCGGCGTATTCGACCGCCTTCGCGGCCGTGGCGCGCTGACCGAAGCCGATGTGCGCACGGCGATGCGCGAGGTGCGCGTCGCGCTGCTCGAGGCGGACGTCGCGTTGCCGGTCGCGCGCAGCTTCGTCGACACGGTCACCGAACAGGCGGTCGGCCAGAACGTGCTCCGCTCGGTCACCCCGGGGCAACAGGTCGTCAAGATCGTCAACGATGCGCTGATCGAGATGCTCGGCGCGGACGCGTCCGAACTCGAACTCGCGGTCGCGCCGCCGGCCGTCGTGATGATGGTCGGCCTGCAAGGCTCGGGCAAGACCACCACCACCGCCAAGATCGCGAAGCGGCTGACGACGCGCGACCGCAAGAAGGTGCTGATGGCGTCGCTCGACGTCAACCGCCCGAACGCGCAGGAACAGCTGGCGACGCTGGGGACGCAGATCGAGGTGGCGACGCTGCCGATCGTGCCGGGTCAGCAGCCGGTGGATATCGCGCGGCGCGCGCTCCAGGCGGCGAAGCTGCAGGGCTACGACGTCCTGATGCTCGACACCGCGGGCCGGCTGCACGTCGACCAGGCGCTGATGGACGAGATGAAGGCCGTTGCCGACATCGCCGTGCCGCAGGAGATCCTGCTCGTCGTCGATTCGCTGACCGGCCAGGACGCGGTCAACGTCGCGCAGAACTTTTCCGAACAGGTGCCGCTGACCGGCGTGGTGCTGACCCGGATGGATGGCGATGCGCGCGGCGGTGCGGCGCTGTCGATGCGCGCGGTGACCGGCAAGCCGATCAAGTTCGCGGGTACCGGCGAAAAGCTCGACGCGCTCGAGGCCTTCCATCCGGATCGCGTCGCCGGCCGCATCCTGGGCATGGGCGACGTCGTCAGCCTGGTCGAGCGCGCGGCCGAATCGATCCAGCAGGAAGACGCCGAGCGGATGACCGCGCGGCTCGCCAAGGGTCAGTTCGACATGAACGACCTGCGCGGCCAGCTCGCGCAGATGCGTCGCATGGGCGGCCTCGGCGCGCTTGCCGGCATGATGCCGGGGATGAAGAAGGCGCAGGGCGCGCTCGCGACCGCAGGCGGCGACAAGATGCTGATCCACATGGATGCGATGATCGGTTCGATGACGCTGAAGGAGCGGACGAAGCCCGAACTCATCAACGCCAAGCGCAAGATCCGGATCGCCAAGGGATCGGGCACCACGGTGCAGGAGATCAACAAGCTCCTGAAGATGCACCAGGAAATGTCGACCGCCATGAAGAAGATCAAGAAGATGGGCGGGTTGAAGGGCATGATGGCCATGCTCGGCAAGGGCGGCATGGGCGGTCTTGGCAATGCGCTCGGCGGTCAGGGGCTCGGCGACATGATGGAGCAGGCCGGCGGCGGCCTGCCCAAGGGTCTGCCCGGCCTCGGCGGCGGTCAGGACGGCATGCCCAAGCTGCCCCCCGGCTTCGAAAATCTTTTGAAGAAAAAGTAACAACCGACTTTAAACGAAGGACTATCTACAATGGCACTCAGCATTCGTCTGTCGCGTGGCGGCTCCAAGAAGCGTCCCTATTACCGTATCGTCGTCGCCGACGCGCGCAGCCCGCGCGACGGCAAGTTCATCGAGAAGATCGGCAACTACAACCCGCTGCTCGCCAAGGATGCGGAAAACCGCATCGTGCTCGACACCGAGCGTGCGAAGTACTGGCTCGCGAACGGCGCCCAGCCGACCGACCGCGTCGCCCGCTTCCTCGACGTCACCGGCGTGCGCGAGCGCGCTGCCCGCTCGAACCCGAACAAGGGCAAGCCCGGCGAGAAGGCGACCGAGCGCGCCGAGGAGCGTGCCGAGAAGCTGAAGGCGCAGGAAGAGGCAGCAGCGGCCGCCGCCGCCGCACCGGCAGCTGACGAGGCGCCCGCCGCCGACGCCGACGCCGAGACCACCGAGGCGTAAGCATCCCGATCGGCCATGGTGCGTTGTGAGTCTTCGCAACGAAGGAGTGCACGCGCCATGGCCATCGAACCCGATCCCCGTACCGCCCCCGACGATAGCGGGGATGGTGCGACCGACGACGCCACCAACCGTGGCGTTTCCTCCACCGATCCCGCAGAAGGTGACGACGATGCCCCCACAGGAGGCGACGGATCGCCCGAATAGATCGGGTGCCGAGCCCAGCGTGACGCTGGCGGTGGTGATCGGGGCGCACGGCATCAACGGCCAGGTGCGCCTCAAGGTCTTCGCCGAGGATTTCGGCAGCTACAAGAGCTTCAATGGCGGCACGCTGACGCTGAAGGCGTCGCAGGCGGGCAACAACGGGACGATCGCGCGCTTTGCCGAGGTCGCCGACCGCAACGCCGCCGAGGCACTCCGCGGTACCGAACTGACGGTGCCGCGCGCGGCGCTCCCGCCGCTGGCCGATGGCGAATATTATCACGCCGACCTGATGGGCCTGCCGGTCGTCTCGACCGACGGCGGCGCGCTGGGTACGGTGGTGCTCGTCGAGAATTTCGGCGCGGGCGACGTGATCGAGATCGAGCGGCCCGACGGCAAGCGGTTCATGGTGCCGATGAACGCCGACGCGGTGCCGGACTGGAACGGCGAACGCATGGTCGTGAACGCCGATTTCGTCGAATGACCGGCGCGGCCTGACCCGGCGACCTATCGCCGGATCGGTTGCCGCTCGGCGAGCAGGTTGCGGATCGTGGTGGCGGCGACGCCCGCTTCGCCCATCGCGTGGCTGATCTGGTCCAGGCCCTTCACCACGTCGCCCGCGGCGAACAGGCCGGGAACCGTGGTCCGCTGATGGTCGTCGACTTCCAGGCAGCCTTCCTCGCTCGCCCGCGCACCCGCCGCGACCGCCAGGTGCGAGCGGATGCGCGATCCCAGCGCCGGATAGACGCTGTCGAACGCCATGCGCCCGTCCGCGGTGTCGAGCGCGATGCGGTCGCCCTCGATCGCCCAGCCGCCGCAGGGCCCCTCGACCCGGACGATCCCCGCATCCTCGAGCGTGGCGACGCAGCGGTCGTCGAGGCTGTGCCGCGCCTCCGGGGCGATCAGCGTCACGTCGCGGGTGAACCCGCGCAGGAACAGGGCCTCGCGCATGCCGTGATCGCCGGTGCCGACCACCCCGACGCGCGTGTCGGTCACCTCATACCCGTCGCAGATCGGGCAATAGCGGATCAGCCCCCGCGCGAGCGCCGGGTCGTGCACCTCGGGCGGCATGTCGGGCCGGTGGTTGACCACGCCCGTCGCGAGCAGGACGGTCCGCGCGCCATAGGTGCCGCGGTCGGTGACGATCCGGAAGCCGTCGCCGTCGGGTTCGATCGCGGTGACGCGCTGCTCCTCGCGAAAGGCGCCGTATTTCGCCGCCTGCGCCTGCATCGCCGCCAACAGGTCGGTGCCCGCGATGCCTTCCGGATAGCCGGCATGGTTGCGCGTGCACGGGATCAGCGCCGCCCGGCTCGACCCGCTGTCGAACAGCCGGATCGTCAGATGGAAGCGCGCGAGATAGATCGCCGCGGTCAGCCCCGCCGGGCCGGCGCCGACGATGATGCAATCGTCTATCTGGTCTTGTCCGGCGTCGTTCATGTATATACATCCTGTGTATACGGAGGCTGGCATGGGTAACGAATATCGCGCCAAGGTGTTCAAATCGGGAAATTCCGTCGCGTTGCGCCTGCCCAAGGCGCTGGGGCTGAAGGAGGGCGACGAGATGGTGCTGCGCGAGGAGCGCGGCAGCTTCACCGTCGAGCCCGCCCGGCCCGAGCGGAAGACGATCGACCTCACGGGAATCTACGGCTCGTGCCCGGGGATGAGGCCGATCGCGCGGGATGAGCGGCTGATCGAGCCGCGGGAGCTGGATTGGGATGGAAAGCTCCTGCAACGTGACTGAACCACGGTACATGCTCGATTCGAACGTGTGCATCTATCTGCTGCAGGGCCTATCGGACGTTGCGCGAACCCGGGTCGAGCGATGTGCACCGGGCGAAGTCGTCGTGTCTGCGATCGCCTATGCGGAAGTGTTGCGGGGCATCGACGCGACGGATGCCCATGCGATGGCAGCGGCACGGGCGTTCTTTGCCGTCTGTCCTATCCTGCCGTTCGAGGCCGGCGCAGCGGACGCCTATTGTCATATCCCCTTCAGGCGTGCGCGGTTTGACCGCCTGATCGGTGCCCATGCGCTGGCGGCCGGCCTGACCGTCGTCACCAACAACGAGGGCGATTTCGCCGATATCCCCGGCCTGTCCTTGGAGAACTGGACCCGATGACCTTCGCCGCGACGATCCTGACGCTCTATCCGGAGATGTTTCCCGGACCGCTCGGTCTATCGCTCGCCGGGCGCGCGCTGCGCGAGGGCGGCTGGACGTGCGGTCCCGTGCAGATCCGTGATTTCGCCACCGACCGGCATCGCTCGGTCGACGACACGCCCGCGGGCGGCGGCGCGGGGATGGTGCTGCGCGCCGACGTGCTCGCGGCCGCGCTGGACAGCGTCGCCGACGATCGCCCCGTGCTGGCGATGACGCCGCGCGGTCGGCCGCTTACGCAGCGGCGGGTACGCGACCTTGCGGCCGGGCCGGGCGTCGTCGTCCTGTGCGGCCGGTTCGAAGGCTTCGACGAACGCATCTTCGACGGCCGCCGGATCGAGGAGGTGTCGATCGGCGACTACGTCCTGTCGGGGGGCGAGATGGGGGCGCTGGTGCTGCTGGACGCTTGCATTCGCCTGCTGCCCGGCGTAATGGGCGCGGCTTCAAGCGGTGTGGACGAGAGCTTCGAAACGGGGCTGCTCGAATATCCGCAATATACCCGACCATATGAATGGGAAGGGCGCACGATCCCCGAAGTGCTGCGATCGGGGGATCATGCGAGGATCGCGGCCTGGCGCAAGCGACAGGCCGAGACCGATACACGGCTACGGAGGCCGGACCTTTGGGAGCGCCATGAGGGCGCTCGGGTCCAGCCTCCCTCTGGCGCGCGGCACGAGAAGGACACGAAGTCATGAACCTGATCCAGACGCTCGAAGCCGAGCAGATCGAGAAGCTCACCGCCAAGCGCGCGATCCCCGAATTCCGTCCCGGCGACACGCTGAAGGTCGGCGTGAAGGTCGTCGAGGGCGAGCGCACCCGCGTCCAGAATTACGAAGGCGTGTGCATCGCGCGCTCGAACAAGGGCATGGGCTCGTCGTTCACCGTCCGCAAGATCAGCTTCGGCGAGGGCGTCGAGCGCGTCTTCCCGCTCTATTCGCCCAACATCGATTCGATCGACGTCGTCCGCAAGGGTGCCGTGCGTCGCGCCAAGCTGTATTACCTGCGTGGTCGTACCGGCAAGTCGGCGCGTATCGCCGAGCGCCGCGACACGCGTCCGGCCAAGGGCACCGTCGCCGCGGAATAATCTCCGCGACCCGTCCGGGATTGCACGAGGGGTGCGGGGAGCGATCTCCGCACCCTTTTTGCTGCTTGCTCCAGATCGTTGCGCGGGGCGCCGGCATGTGCTGTCTGTGCGTCAGGAGCAGGGGACAGCATGCGCGCGATAGGGACAGGATTGGGCGTTGCGATCGCCATGACGGCCACCGCCACCCCCGCTGCGGCGGACACGGCGCGGGACGTGCTGACGCAGGCCTCGTTCGCGGCGCGCAGCAAGGTGGCGGCGTTGCAGAGCATCGGCGAGGCGGAGCGGCTGGCGGCGGCGGCCCTCGCGCGGGCGCCCGACGATCGCGAGGCGTTGCTGATGCAGGCGACGGCGCGCAGCTATCGGGCCAAGCTGAGCGGCAGCCGGGCCGACGCGATCGCGGCGCGCAGGATGTTCGAGGCGCTGGCCACCCGTGCGCCGCACGACCCCGAACCGCAACTGGGCCTGGGCGCGTGGCATATGGGCGCGGTGTTCAAGCTCGGCGGGATGATCGGCCGTGCCGCGCTCGGCGCGCAGAAGAGCGTCGGCCTCGCCGCGCTGGACCGCGCGGTGGCGACGGGCGGCGATCGGGCGATCTACGCCGGTGTCGCGGCGCTGTTGCGGCTGGAGCAGGACGCGCATGATCCGAAGGGGCGGGCGCTTGCGGATTTCGCCAGCAAGGCGGCGACGCCGACTGCGTTCGATCGCATGATGCGGCGTTCGGCGACGTTGATCCTTGCGTCGATCCAGGCCGGCAACGCGACCGCGACCAGGGTGCTCGCCGCGCGCCTGCTGCCGTTCGGGCAGATCCCCGACTGACCGATCGGCGGACGCGGTGGGTCAGGCGGGGTCGAGGATCCGGCCGATCCGCACCAGCAGCCCGCTCGGATCGCTGACCGCGAATTCGTAGGTGCCCCATGGCTTGCGATGTGGCGCGCCACGCTCGATGATCCGGTCGCGAACGCGGTCGGCGACCGCGTCGACGTCGTCGACGTACAGGTAAAGGCCGAACGGATTGGCCTCGATATGCGGCGGCCAGCCCGGCGTCAGCGTCAGGTGCAGATGCCAGCCGCGACCGTCGGCGAGGATGCGGTATTCGCCGAAATCACCGACGACCGCGAAGCCGAGCAGGGCGTAGAACGCCACACTCGCGTCGATATCGCTGCACGGGATGATCGCTACCGCCCGATGGTCCACGATGTCGCCTCTCCGTCCTGCCCGTCCTTTGCCGATCCGGTGGGGAGGGGGCCGCGCATCTTCGCCGCGACCCCTCCGTCACCTCACTGGTCGAGGAACGAGCGCATCTTGCGGCTGCGGCTCGGGTGCTTCAGCTTGCGCAGCGCCTTCGCCTCGATCTGCCGGATGCGTTCGCGGGTCACGCTGAACTGCTGGCCGACTTCCTCCAGCGTATGATCGGTGTTCATGCCGATGCCGAAGCGCATGCGCAGCACCCGCTCCTCGCGCGGGGTCAGGCTGGCGAGGACGCGGGTGACCGTTTCCTTGAGGTTCGCCTGGATCGCCGCGTCTACCGGGATGACCGCATTCTTGTCCTCGATGAAGTCGCCGAGATGGCTGTCCTCCTCGTCGCCGATCGGCGTCTCGAGGCTGATCGGCTCCTTGGCGATCTTCATCACCTTGCGAACCTTCTCGAGCGGCATCGAGAGGCGCTCGGCCATCTCTTCCGGAGTCGGTTCGCGGCCCTGCTCGTGCAGGAACTGGCGGCTCGTGCGCACCAGCTTGTTGATCGTCTCGATCATGTGCACCGGGATGCGGATCGTCCGTGCCTGGTCGGCGATCGAGCGGGTGATCGCCTGGCGGATCCACCAGGTCGCATAGGTGCTGAACTTGTAGCCGCGGCGATACTCGAACTTGTCCACCGCCTTCATCAGGCCGATGTTGCCCTCCTGGATCAGATCCAGGAACTGCAGGCCGCGGTTGGTGTACTTCTTCGCGATAGAGATCACGAGGCGCAGGTTCGCCTCGACCATTTCCTTCTTGGCGATCCGCGCCTCGCGCTCCGCCTTCTGGACCATGTTGACGATGCGGCGGAACTCGGTGAGCGCCATGCCGGTCTGCTGCGAGATCTCGCTGATCTCGCCGCGGATGCGGTCGACCGCATCGGCCTCGTTGGTGGCGAACGCCGTCCACTTCTTGTCGAGCTTGCCGACCGATTGCAGCCAGGTGTCGTCGAGTTCGTGGCCGACGTAACGGTCGAGGAAGTCCTTGCGGCTGACCTTGTGTCGCTCGGCGAGGCGCAGCATCTGGCCGCCAAGCGCCGTCAGGCGCCGGTTGTAGGCATAGAGCTGGTCGACGAGATATTCGATCTTCGCGTTGTGGAACTGCACGCTCTCGACCTCGGCGGTCAGGTCCTCGCGCAGCTTGTGATACTTGCGCTCGTCCGACGCCGACAGCTCGCCGCCCGCGGTCATCGCATCGAGGCGCGCCTGCTGGATCTTGCTGAACTTCTTGTAGAGCGCGGTGATGTTGGCGAACCGCTCGAGCGCCTGCGGCTTGAGCGTTTCCTCCATCTGCGCGAGGCTGAGCGTGTTGTCCTCGTCCTCGTCGTCCGACGGGCGGGGGGCGCGCGGCTCGCCCGATTCGTCGTCCTCGTCGGCGGAGGCCTCTTCGGGTTCCGGCTCGTCCTTGAAGCTCGCGCCGGCGGTCTTTTCGCTGATCTCGGCCGAATCGTCGTCCTCGGCGCCCTCGACCTGCTCGGCCGACGGACCCTTGGACAGCATCGCGTCGAGATCGAGGATCTCGCGCAGCTGCATCGTGCCTTCGTTGAGCGCGGTCGACCAGTCGATGATTGCGTTGAACGTGATCGGCGATTCGCACAGGCCGAGGATCATCGTGTCCCGACCGGCCTCGATCCGCTTGGCGATCGCGATCTCGCCCTCGCGCGACAGCAGCTCGACGGCCCCCATCTCGCGCAGGTACATGCGAACCGGATCGTCGGTGCGATCGACGGTTTCCTTCTTCTTGGTCTCGAGCGCGGGCGCGGCGGTGCCGTCGCCGTCGACTTCGGGCGTTTCCGCCTCGTCGTCGTCGGCCTGTTCCTTCTCGTCGCCGTCCTCGCCGGCTTCCTCGTTCTCGACGATGTTGACGCCCATCTCGTTGAGCGCGGACATGATGTCCTCGAGCTGGTCGGAGGACATCTGGTCCTGCGGCAGCGCCTCGTTCAGCTGGTCGTAGGTGATGTAGCCACGCTTCTTGGCGCGGGCGACCAGCTTCTTGATATCGGCATCATTGAGGTCGATCAGCGGCGCGTCGGTCACATCGCCACCTTCATCGCCACCGCTACCGTTAACTTTCGCCATCAATTGCCCTCGGATCCCAACGCTCGGGCGTCTTCGTTCGACTGCACCAAATTTGCAAGCCGAAGCTCCAACGCCTGTTTCTCTTTCACCAATGCCACCTGCCGCTCGAACGCCTCGTCGGTGAAGTGCGCCTGCATCGAAGCGGTCGCCTCGCCCAGCGCCATGTCGACCTCGGGCCGCGCCACCATGATGGCGATCGCCTCGTCGAGGTCTGCTCTGGCGCGGATCGGATCTCCGCCGCTCTGCGTGAACGAATAGGGCATCGTATCGGCTCTCAGCAGGTCACCAGCGACCGAATCGAAACCGGTTCTCGCCAATATGGTACGCAAACGCGCGCTATCAAGCGCCTGATCCTCCAGTGCCACGTCCACCACCGCCTCGAACAGGCGGCCGAGCGCGCCGTCGACCAGCTTGAGGCTGCCCAGCACCTCCATGTGCCGCGCGATCTCCACCGGGTGGCGGATCAGCCCGGCGAGCACCGCCTTGGCCAGCACGCGGTCGATGCCGATCGCATGGAAGGCCTTCACGTCCTCGGTCGGTGGCGCGATCGGCTGTTTCCACTGGCCGTCGGCGCCGCGCTTGCCCTGCGGACGCGGCGCGAACGGCGTGAAGGCGCGGCGCCTGGGCGCGAAATGTTCGTAGAAGCGGTTCTTGAAGTCGCTCTCATATTCCTTGCGCACCGATGCGTCCGCGATCGTCGCGGCGAGTTCGGCGAGCCGTTGCTTCAGGCCGGCGCGCTGTTCCGGCGTATCGAGCGGGCCGGCGGCGACTTCGCTGTGCCACAGGCGGTCGACCAGCGCCTGCGGCGCCTGCAACAGCGCCTCCATCGCCGGCGCGCCACCTGCCTTGACGAGGTCGTCGGGATCCTGTCCCTGCGGCAGCGTGACGAACGACAGGCTGCGGCCGTTGCCGAGCAGCGGCAGCGCGCGCTGCGCCGCCCGCAACGCCGCCTTCTGCCCCGCGCCATCGCCGTCGAAGCACAGGATCGGCACGTCGACCATCCGCCACAGCCGTTCCAGCTGCGCCTCGGTCAGCGCGGTGCCGAGCGGGGCGACGGCTTCCTCGATCCCCGCCTGCGCCAGCGCGATCACGTCCATATAGCCTTCGACCACCAGCACCCGGGCGGCCTTGCGCGCGGCGGGCGCGGCGCGATCGAGGTTGTAGAGCGTGCGGCCCTTGTCGAAGAGCGGCGTGTCGGGGGAATTCAGATATTTGGGTTCGCCGTCGCCGATCACCCGGCCACCGAACGCGATCGTCCGGCCGCGCGCGTCGCGGATCGGGATCATCAGCCGGCTGCGGAACCGGTCGTACGGGTCCTTGCCCTCGACCTGGATCAGGAGGCCGCATTCGACCAGCGCCGGGTCGCCATAGTCCTTCAGCGCGGTCTTCAGCTTGCCGCGGCTGTCGGGCGAAAAGCCCATGCCGAACGCGCGCGCCGTGTCGGGCGCGATGCCGCGCTTCGCCAGCACGCCGCGCGCCTCGGTGCCGCCGATGCCGTTGAGCTGCTCGGTGAACCACGCCGCGGCATCCGCCATCGCATCGTGAAGGCCCTTCGCCCGCTCCGCTTTGACCGCCGATGCGCGGTCCTGCGCGGGCATGTCCATGCCGGCGGCCTGCGCCAGTTCCTTGACCGCGTCGATGAAGGGCAGGCCGCGCTGGTCGGTCATCCATCGAATCGCGTCGCCGTGCGCGGAGCAGCCGAAGCAATGGTAGAAGCCTTTGTCGTCGTTGACGTAGAAGCTGGGGGTCTTCTCGTTATGGAACGGGCAGCAGCCGCGCATCTCGCGCCCCGCCTTCTGCAACTTCGTCGTCTTGCCGACCAGCGCCGACAGCGAGGTACGGGCGCGGAGTTCGTCCAGGAACTGCGGCGAAAGGCTCATGGATTCCCCTTCCGCTCGCGGGAGGGGCCAGGGGAGGGCAAGCGCGCCAACACCGAGGCGATCGCTTCGACGACTCCGTCGGTCCGCTCCAGCACGTCGTTGTTCCAGAACCGCAGCACCGTGAAACCCAAGCCTTCCAGATAGCGCGTGCGCTCCGCGTCTTGCCCGTTGCGCCACGCATGCTGGCCGCCATCCACCTCGACGATCACCTTTGCGGATCGCGCGACGAAATCGCAGATGAAGGGGCCGACCGGCACCTGCCGGTTGAAACGGATGCCGCACATCTGGCGCGCCGACAATTGCTGCCACAGGCGACGTTCGGCGTCGGTGGCATCGTTTCGGAGTTGGCGTGCCCGCGTGCGCTGCTCCATGCCGCGGATACTGCCCTCCCCCGACCCCTCCCGCAAGCGGGAGGGGGGACGATCACGACAGCGCCGCCTTCACCAGCCCGCTCGCCTTGCTCATGTCGAGGCTCGCGGCGTGGCGGGCCTTCAGTTCGGCCATCACCCGGCCCATGTCCTTCATGCCCGTGGCGCCGAGTTCGTCCTTGATCGCGAGGATCGCGGCGGTGGTGTCCGCCTCGCTCATCTGCGCGGGCAGGAAGCGTTCGATCACCGCACCTCCGCCTTTTCGGCGTCGGCCAGTTCCTGACGACCGCCGCTTTCGTACATCGCGATCGATTCGCGGCGCTGCTTGACCATCTTTTGCAGCACCTCGACCACGACCGCGTCGTCGTCCGGGTTCGCCGTGCCGGTGCGCAGTTCGATGTCGCGGTTCTTGATCGCGGCCTGGATCAGGCTGATCGCGTTCCGCGATTCCTTGTCGCCGGCCTTCATGGCGGTGACCTGGGCGGCCTTGATGTCGTCGCGAATCATGGGGAAACTCTCGTGCCTGCGTGAAGCGGACCAGCCTAGCGGAGGAACGCGCCCCCGTGAACCGGTTGACCTGACGGGGGCGGGGGTCTAGCGGGCGCGGCTTAGCGACATCGCTGACGAAACCTGTAGGAGTGCCCGCCAAGCCATGGCCGACGCCAAGCCCATTGTCATGCCCGGCAAACCCGCCAACCTTGCTACCCCGGCGGGCGCGACGGGCGTCCTGGTCCTCGCGAGCGGCGACGTGGCCTGGGGCCGCGGTTTCGGCGCGGAGGGCGCCGCGGTGGGCGAGGTGTGCTTCCATACCGCGATGACCGGGTATCAGGAGATCATGACCGACCCGTCGTTCGCGGGCCAGATCATCACCTTCACCTTCCCCCACATCGGCAACGTCGGAGTCAACCCCGACGATATCGAGGCGGACGCGCCCCATGCGCTGGGCATGATCGTGCGCGAGGACGTGACCCAGCCCTCCAACTTCCGCAGCGTCGAGCGGCTCGACGGCTGGATGCAGCGGCACGCGCGCATCGGCCTGTCCGGGATCGACACCCGCGCGCTGACGCGGCGCATCCGCACGGGCGGCGCGCCCAACGGCGTCGTCGCGCATTCGGCGGCGGGCGAGTTCGACCTCGACGCGCTGCTCGCGATGGCGCGGGCCTGGCCGGGCCTCGAGGGCATGGACCTCGCCAGAAGCGTGTCGACCGAGACGCATTACGCCTGGGGCGAGACGCGCGAGGGCGGGCCGTGGCGGCTGGGCTTCGGCTATGGCGCGGGCGACGGCGGCGCACGCCCGCACGTCGTGGCGATCGATTACGGCAGCAAGCACAATATCTTCCGCAACCTTGTTCACGCCGGTGCGAAGGTGACGGTGCTGCCCGCGGAGGCGACGTTCGAGCAGGTGATGGCGCAGAATCCGGACGGCATCTTCCTGTCCAATGGCCCCGGCGATCCTGCCGCGACCGGCGACTATGCCGTCCCGGTGATCCGGCAGTTGCTGGAAACGGGGAAGCCCCTGTTCGGTATCTGCCTCGGCCACCAGTTGCTCGGGCTGGCGGTCGGCGCGAGCACGACCAAGATGTTCCAGGGCCATCGCGGCGCCAACCACCCGGTCAAGCGCCTGTCCGACGGCGCGGTCGAAATCACCAGCATGAACCACGGCTTCGCGGTCGAGCAAGAGTCGCTGCCGGCGAACGTGCGTGAGACGCACGTGTCGCTGTTCGACGGATCGAACGCGGGGCTGGAACTGACCGACCGGCCGGCGTTCTCGGTTCAGTATCACCCTGAGGCGAGCCCGGGGCCGCAGGATAGTTTGTACCTGTTCGAGAAGTTTGTGGAATCGCTGCGGGGTACGAACGAGTGATGCGGTTGCGCATCAAGCCGGCGCACGTGGACGATGTCCTCGCGATGTTGGCGGATGCGAAGATCGCGCCGAGTCGAGTTTATGATCGTGATGATGGCGTGATCGCCATCGAAATTGGCGAAATTCCGGACGCTCAGGCGGGGGAAATCGTCTCGGCTTTTCGGCCTGAGTGGTCGGCAATCATAGGAATAGCCGGCGGGCATCCGCTGCTTAAGGGGCACTAAATGCCAAAACGCACCGACATCTCCTCCATCCTCGTCATCGGCGCCGGGCCGATCGTCATCGGTCAGGCGTGCGAGTTCGACTATTCGGGCACGCAGGCGATCAAGGCGCTGAAGGAGGAGGGCTATCGCATCGTCCTCGTCAATTCGAACCCCGCCACGATCATGACCGATCCCGAGCTGGCCGATGCGACCTATGTCGAACCGATCACGCCTGCGATCGTCGCCAAAATCATCGAGAAGGAGCGGCCCGACGCCGTCCTGCCGACGATGGGTGGCCAGACCGCGCTCAACACCGCGCTGGCGCTGTTCCACGACGGCACGCTGGAGAAGTTCGGCGTCACCATGATCGGCGCCGATGCCGAGGCGATCGACAAGGCCGAGGACCGGCTGAAGTTCAAGGACGCGATGACCAGGATCGGGCTGGAGAGCGCCCGCTCCGCGATCGCGCACACCGTCGAGGAGGCGCTGGCGGGGCTCGAGATCACCGGACTGCCGGCGATCATCCGGCCGAGCTTCACCATGGGCGGGTCGGGCGGCGGCATCGTCTACAACCGGTCCGAATTCGTCGACATGGTCCGCAAGGGGCTCGACGCGTCGCCCACCACCGAGGTGCTGATCGAGGAATCGCTGCTCGGCTGGAAGGAATATGAGATGGAGGTCGTGCGCGACCGCCACGACAATTGCATCATCATCTGTTCGATCGAGAACGTCGACCCGATGGGCGTCCATACGGGCGATTCGATCACCGTCGCGCCCGCGCTGACGCTGACCGACAAGGAATATCAGATCATGCGCAACGCATCGATCGCGGTACTCCGGGAGATCGGCGTCGAAACAGGCGGTTCAAACGTGCAGTTCGCGGTCAATCCGAAGGACGGCCGCCTCGTCGTCATCGAGATGAACCCGCGCGTGTCGCGCTCGTCGGCGCTCGCGTCGAAGGCGACCGGCTTCCCGATCGCGAAGGTCGCGGCGAAGCTGGCGGTCGGCTATACGCTCGACGAGATCGTCAACGACATCACCGGCGCGACCCCGGCGTCGTTCGAGCCGACGATCGATTACGTCGTCACCAAGATCCCGCGCTTCGCCTTCGAGAAGTTCAAGGGCGCGGAATCCGTGCTTGGAACCGCCATGAAGAGCGTCGGCGAAGTCATGGCGATCGGCCGCAATATCCACGAATCGATGCAGAAGGCGTTGCGTGGTCTGGAAACCGGCCTGTCCGGCTTCAACGCGGTCGACCGGCTGGTCGGCGCGCCGCGCGCAGAGATCGAGGCGGCACTGGCGGTCGCGACGCCCGACCGGCTGCTGGTCGCGGCGCAGGCGCTGCGCGAGGGCTTCACCGTGGCGGAGGTGCATGCCATCGCGCGCTTCGACCCGTGGTTCCTCGAACGCCTCGCCGAGATCGTACGGGCGGAGGAAGAGGTGTGCCGCAACGGCCTGCCGATCGAGGCCGCCGGACTGCGGCGGCTCAAGTCGATGGGCTTCAGCGACAAGCGGCTCGCCTATCTCGCGCTGAAGTCCGCTAACCTGCGCGGGATGGAGCGCGGCATCGCGCGCGGCTCCGGCCTGATCCACGAGGCGGTGGTCGCGATGACCGGCGGCGTGACCGAGGAGGAGGTGCGCGCCCTGCGCCATCGGCTCGGCGTGCGCCCGGTGTTCAAGCGGATCGACACCTGCGCCGCGGAATTCGATGCGAAGACGCCGTACATGTATTCGACCTACGAGGCGCCGAGCTTCGGCGAACCGGAGGACGAGAGCATGCCGTCCGACCGTCGCAAGGTCGTGATCCTGGGCGGCGGGCCGAACCGGATCGGGCAGGGGATCGAGTTCGACTATTGCTGCTGCCACGCCTGCTTCGCGCTGGCGGACGCGGGCTATGAGACGATCATGGTCAATTGCAACCCGGAGACGGTGTCGACCGACTACGATACGTCGGACCGGCTGTATTTCGAACCGCTGACCGCCGAGGACGTGCTGGAGATCCTGCACGTCGAACAGTCGCGCGGCGAGCTGGTCGGCGTGATCGTCCAGTTCGGCGGGCAGACGCCGCTCAACCTGGCGCGGGCGCTGGAGAAGGCGGGGATCCCGATCCTCGGCACCAGCCCCGATGCGATCGACCTGGCCGAGGATCGCGAGCGGTTCGCGGCGCTGGTCAACAAGCTGCGGCTCCGGCAGCCGGCGAACGGCCTCGCGCGCAGCCGCGACGAGGCGGTCGCCGCCGCCGAGCGGATCGGCTATCCGGTGCTGATGCGGCCGAGCTATGTGCTCGGCGGGCGGGCGATGGAGATCGTCGATTCGCTCCAGCAGCTCGACGACTACATCCAGACCGCGGTGCAGGTGTCGGGCGACAGCCCGGTGCTGATCGACCAGTATCTGCGCGACGCGATCGAGGTCGACGTCGATGCGATCTGCGACGGCGAGGACGTGGTCGTCGCCGGCCTGCTCCAGCATATCGAGGAGGCCGGCGTCCATTCGGGCGACAGCGCCTGTTCGATCCCGCCCTATTCGCTGACCCCCGAGACGATCGCCGAGATCGAGCGGCAGACGGTCGCGCTGGCGCATGCGCTGTCGGTCAAGGGGCTGATGAACATCCAGTTCGCGGTGAAGGCCAACGGCCGCGAGGCCGACGGAAAGGACGAGGTCTATCTGATCGAGGTCAATCCGCGCGCCAGCCGGACGGTGCCGTTCGTCGCCAAGGCGATCGGCGTGCCCATCGCCAAGATCGCCGCGCGGGTGATGGCGGGCGAGATGCTGCGCGACCTGCCGCCGATCGATCGGCACATCGATTATTATGCGGTGAAGGAAGCGGTGTTCCCGTTCAACCGCTTCCCCGGCATCGACCCGGTCCTGTCACCGGAGATGAAGAGCACCGGCGAAGTCATGGGGATCGATCCCGATTTCACCACCGCCTTCGCCAAGTCGCAGCTTGGCGCCGGCACCGTGCTGCCGACGTCGGGCACCGCCTTCGTCAGCGTCAAGGACGGCGACAAACCGCATATCGTGCCGGCGGTCAGGGCGTTGCTGGACCACGGTTTCAGGGTGCTGGCGACCGGCGGGACCGCGGACTATCTGGAAATCGCGGGCCTGGCGGTCGAAAAGGTCAACAAGGTCGCGCAGGGGCGGCCGCACATCCTCGACCGGATCATGGACGGCGAGGTGACGCTGATCTTCAACACCACCGAAGGGTGGCAGAGCCTCAAGGACTCCAAGCCGATCCGCCAGGCGGCGCTGGCGCAGAAGATCCCGTACTTCACGACGGCGCCCGCCAGCGTGCAGGCGGCGGCGGCAATCGGGGTCGTGCATCTTGAAGTGCGGCCTCTGCAATCCTACTATTCGCAGTCGCACAACTGATCCCGACATAATGTAATGTGTGCGGGCGGCCCGGCGGGCCGCACGGGGAACGAGTGAATTGGGGACGTAGATATGGCGACCGTCGAAAAGATGCCGATGCTCCAGGAGGGCTATGACACGCTCGTCGCGGACCTGAAGCGTCTGAAAACGGAGCGTCCCCTGATCGTCGACGCGATCGAGGAAGCGCGCGCGCACGGCGACCTGTCGGAAAACGCCGAATATCACGCCGCCAAGGAGCAGCAGGGCCAGAACGAGGCGACGATCAGCGACATCGAGGACAAATTGTCCCGCGCGCAGATCATCGACCCGCGCGACCTGTCGGGCGACAAGGTGGTGTTCGGGGCGACGGTGACGCTGCTCGACGACGACGACAAGCCGGTGAAATACCAGATCGTCGGCCAGACCGAGGCGAATGCCAAGACCGGGCGCATCTCGTACAATTCGCCGCTCGGCCGCGCGCTGATCGGGCGCAAGGTCGACGAGGAGGTCGAGGTGTCGGTGCCCGCAGGCGACCGGTATTACGTCGTTTCGAAGATCGAGTTCATCTGATCCGGGTGCCGGGCGGTCGGTCGCCGCCCGGTTGACGATCGACGTTGGGGCGTGCTGCTCCGATGTCCCGTCATCCCGGCCTTGTTCCGGGGTGCGCCGTGTGGCTCAGGCCGGTTCGGAGCCCAGTACGGTCACCCTGCGGCGCCGTGGACTTCGGAACGGTCCTTTGGGCGAAGGACGGGTGGGACGTACGGGTTCGATCCCGCTTGCAGTCTCCGACCGGCATAGACCGCTCCGCAATCCCTCGCACCCGGACGTCGCCGCAGCCTTACGCCGCCGGCGGCGCCAGCAGTTCCGGTTCGAGCAGGCGGTGCAGGTGGACGACGACGAAGCGCATCTCGGCATCGTCGACGGTGCGCTGCGCATTCGCGCGCCATGCCTTTTCGGCGCTCGCATAGTCGGGAAAGATGCCGACCACTTCCAGCTTCGACGGATCGGCGAATTCGAGGGTGCGGGGGTCCTTGACGCGGCCGCCGAAAACGAGGTGGAGCTTGCTCATGCGAGTGTCCCGGGTGTGAGGTTCGGCGACCGCCTCTAGCGTGTTGCGGTGCAATATTGAACCCCCGGCGCCGCGCCCGGCGCGCGACGCCGGGATCGCGTCAGCCCTTGTTGGCCGCGGTCCGTGCGGCGGCGGAGCCTGCGGTGGTCGCCGCCTTCAGCACGCCCTGGAACAGGGATTTGACCTGATCCTTCGCCGCGTCCTTCGACAGGCCGGCATTCTGCAGTTCGTCCGAGCCGGCGTCGCGCGCCGCCTGGATCGCGCCGCGCGCGCGTTCGCCGAGGCTGCGGCCGAGCGGCGCGAGCAATTCGCGCTCCTTCGCCGACCGCGGGATCAATGCGCCGGCAAGTGCCCCGATGGCGAGCCCGCCGGCGACGATCGCGAGCGGGTTTGCCTCGATCGCGTCGACGGTCTTGCGGGCGGCATCGGAAGCTGCATGCTTGGCGTCGTCGAGTCGTTCCTGCGTGTGCATGTCTGGCATGGAGGTCATCCTTGTGAGGGGTCGTCTTGGGGGCCGAGGCCCGGTTCGTGGTCGCGGTAGCCCGGCTTGTGCGGCTTAGGCTTGCGGCGGAAGAGCGTGGCGATCCGGTGACGCGCGAGGAACAGCCCCGCCACGGCGGTGACGCCCGCCACCGCGCCGGGATTGCGCACCGCCGTGTCGAGGCCCGCCTGCGCCGCGGCATTGCCACGATCCGCGACGTCGCGTGCAGCCTGCAACGCCAGCGTGCGCGGATTGAGCTTCACCTGAAGCCGCCCGAGCGTACCGGACAGGCGCTCGCGGGCCGCGGCGGCCTGTGCCTCCGCCTCGGCAAGGCGGGCGGCGGGGTCGATCACGCTCATCGCGTCACCCCCGGCGCGAGCCGGCCCTTGCCGACGATCGCGAGCACCGCGGCGATCGCCAGCGTCGCGAGCACCACCGCGGCGGTCGCGAGCCCGGGACCGATCAGCGTGGCGAGCGCCATGATGATGCCGACGAGCAGCGCGACGAGCGCCGCCAGCGCCAGCACGCCCGCCACGGCGAAGAAGATCGCCGCATTCCGGTAGGCACTGGCACGCTCGCCGACGCGCGCCTTGACCAGCGCCACCTCGGCGCCGGCAAGGCCGCGGACGTCCTCCACCAGCTGGGACACCAACGTGCCGATGCCTTCATCGCCCGTCACCGGCTCGATCACCGCCATTGGCCGTTCAGTTCCGGCCGTCGGTGCTGTTGCCGTCGATCCCCGACTGCACGAGGCGCGCGACCGCGAAACCGAGCGCCGCCGCGACGCCGACCGCGACACCGGGGCTCTTGCGGACGAATTCGCGGGCCTCGTCGAGCAGCTGGTCGACGTCCTTGCCCCTGATCTGGTCGGAGAAATTGGACACCGCGCCCGCCGCAGAGCGTGCATATTCGCCATATTGCGCGCCCAGCTTCTCGTCGACCTGGCCCGCCGCGTCGGTAATCATCTGCGACAGCTGGTCGAGCCCGCCGACCGCGCGCTCCTTGCCGGTGTCGGCGAGGCTGCGGACACGATCGCTCGCCTGCGTGCCGTATTTGGCCGAATAGTCCTTCACCGTCTGCTTGACCTGTTCGGTCTTGCTGCCCGGCGCCGGATCGAAATCGACGCCCGCCGTCTTGAGCGGTTCGGCCGGGGTGAAGGTGGTGGTCGACGGCGGCGGCGCGATGTCGCCGTCGGTGATCGGTTTCAGGTCGTTATCGGCCATGACGCGCCCTTTGCTGTTGTCCGACACCCTCAACCCCGCCGCCACGAGTGCGGTTCCCTGACGGTCGGGGAGATTGCCGCGCCCGGTGCGGCAGGGTAGAGGGCGCCGCATACGCCGGCAGAGGTAGGAGCTTCGTTACGTGACCGCAATCATCGACATCCATGGCCGCCAGATCCTCGACAGCCGCGGCAATCCGACGGTGGAGGTCGACGTGCTGCTGGAGGACGGCAGCTTCGGTCGTGCCGCGGTGCCCTCGGGCGCATCGACCGGCGCGCACGAGGCGGTCGAAAAGCGCGACGGCGACGCGAGCCGTTGGGGCGGCAAGGGCGTCGACGACGCGATCGAGGCGGTCAACGGCGAACTGGTCGAGGCGCTCATCGGGCTCGATGCCGAGGATCAGGCGGACCTCGACCGCGCGATGATCGAACTCGACGGGACCGAGAACAAGGGGCGACTGGGCGCCAATGCGATCCTCGGCGTCAGCCTTGCCGCCGCCAAGGCCGCGGCGGAGGCGCGCGGCATGCCGCTGTACAAATATGTCGGCGGCGTGTCGGCGCATGTGCTGCCGGTGCCGATGATGAACATCATCAACGGCGGCGAGCATGCCGACAACCCCATCGATTTCCAGGAATTCATGATCGTGCCGGTCGGCGCGGAAAATATCGTCGAGGCGGTGCGCTGCGGATCGGAGATCTTCCACACGCTCAAGAAGGCGCTGCACGACAAGGGCCTTGCGACCGGCGTCGGCGACGAGGGCGGCTTCGCCCCCAACATCGCATCGACCGACGAGGCGCTGGGCTTCATCATGCAGAGCATCGAGAAGGCGGGCTATACCCCGGGCGACGACGTGATGCTGGCGCTCGATTGCGCCGCGACCGAATTCTACAAGAACGGCCGCTACGACATCTCGGGCGAGGGCAAGGTGCTGGAAAGCGGCGCGATGGCGGAATATCTCGCCGACCTGACGCGCCGCTACCCGATCTTCTCGATCGAGGACGGCATGAGCGAGGACGACTGGGAGGGCTGGAAGGCGCTGACCGACCTGATCGGCGACACGGTCCAGCTGGTCGGCGACGACCTGTTCGTCACCAACCCCAAGCGCCTGAAGCGCGGGATCGAGGGCGGCTACGCCAATTCGCTGCTGGTGAAGGTCAACCAGATCGGCACGCTGACCGAGACGCTGGAGGCGGTGACCATGGCGCAGCGCGCGCGTTATACCGCGGTGATGAGCCACCGGTCGGGCGAGACCGAGGACGCGACGATCGCCGACCTCGCGGTCGCGACGAACTGCGGCCAGATCAAGACCGGCAGCCTTGCACGCAGCGACCGGCTCGCCAAGTACAACCAGCTGATCCGGATCGAGGAAGAGCTGGGCGATGCGGCGCGCTATGCGGGCCGCGACGTCCTCAGGGCTTGATCCGCGGATCGTAGCAGGCGAGGATAGCGGCCATGGCGCGGGTCATCAGGCGATCGACATTCCACAAGGTGATGCGCCGGGCCGCGCTGCCCGCGCTCGGCCTGACGATCATGGCGTTCTTCGGCGCCTATGCGGTGCTCGGGCCGAACGGCATGCTCGCCTATGGCGACTACAAGAAGCAGCTGGCGCGACGCGAGAAGCAGTTCTCGGCGCTCGACCAGCGGCGTGCGGTGCTCAAGAACCGCGTCGCGCTGCTCGATCCCGACCATGCCAATCCGGACATGGTCGACGAAATGGTGCGCAAGGAACTGAACGTCGCGCATCCCGACGAGGTGATCGTCCCGCTCAAATAGCGTGACGACCGGCCTCGCCGGGCCGGGCATCAGGGCCGGGTCGCCTGCTTGTCCACCGGTGCGCCTTTCGTACGTCCCTCGCCGCCGTCGACCGGATAGCCGTCTCCGCCCGCGGCATCGCTCGCGAAGTCCTCGCCCGGATTGCCGCCGCCGGCGCCGCTGCCGCTGCCGTGGACCTCGCCCGTCCGTGGGTCGATCGAGGCGCGGCGGCCGTTGTCGGGGGGAATGTCGGCGTCGTCCGGCGTCGTGTCGGGGGTATCGATCATCGCTGCGCTCCTGTTGTCCGGGACGTCCTCAACGCGCCGGCGGGGCGGACGGTGCCGGCCGGCAGGCTGGTCGAACTTTTCACTACCGACCGGTACAAAACCCGTTGACGCGATCCGGACGGGCTTATATACCGGCCAGTATAGAAACACGGGGCGGTCAGGGCCGGTCGTGGTTTCGCAACATCCCGGAAGCCTGTCGGTCGACGTCGGCAAAAGGGACGCAACAATCCTGCGGTACGCCGCTGCATCCCGGTCGATGCGGCACGCTCGCCTGCGGTCCGAAAAGGGAGTTACGCCATGGCCTTTCTTGCTTTCGCCGAACCCGGCAATGCCGGTTACGCCCGCGCCAGCGCGCCGGTGCGTCCGCCGGTGCGTCCGCCGGTGGAGTACGTCGCGACCGTGGCGCCCGTGACGACAGACCTGGGGGAGGTGCGGCCGGTGCTGACGGAACTCGAACGCTCGGTGATCGGCATCGCGCGGCAGGACGGCATGGCGACGTTGCGCCAGCCCGGGCGGCTGTCGCGCTGGCTGGGACTGGTGTTCGGCGTGCGGATCAGCCCGCAGCTCGCCGACCCCAAGCTGGAGGCGCTGCGCCGCATCGCCGTGCTGAGCTGGAAGCGCGGCTATTCGATCGCATCCGCCGAGGTGAAGGCGTTCGTCGCGGCGGGCTATTCCCCCGCATTCTACGAACTGGTCGTCGACACGATCGCCTCGGCGCGGCAGGCCGAAGCCCGCCGCGGTCGCCACTAGGCCGGCAGCGCGCGCGCGCCGACCGCGGCCTCGGCCATGGTCCGGATGTCGACGCGTGCCTTCAGCCGGGCGGCGAGCAGGGCCGTGCCGCTGATCTTGCGCTGTACGAACAGCGTGTCGGCGGCCGGAATGTGCCACGTCGTCCGGTCGCGCGCCATCTCGATCCCCTGCTCGCGGACGACGCCGACGAACGCGCGGTCGCCGAAGTCGAACAGCCCGGGCCGGTTGAGGTTGGCGAGGATGATATCGATCATCTGGTCGACCAGCGCACGATGCCGTTCCGCCGCCGCGGCCCCCAGGAATCCGGCGCCGATCGCCGCCTCGCGTACCGCATCGCGCCGGCCCGACAGGCCCGCGGCGAGCAGCGTGCGATAGCCCTCCGCAGTTGCCGCGGGAATGTCCCGCGTCGCGCCGAAATCGAGCAATACGATCCGCCCCGTGTCCGGCTGCCAGCGATAATTGGCGAAATTGGGGTCGGTCTGCATCAGCCCCCAGTCGAGCAGTTCGCGCAGCACCAGCCCGATCAGCGCATGCATCGCCGCGTCGCGGACCGGCTGGTCGGCGGTCTCCAGCGCCTCGATCGGCCCGCCTGCGACGAAGCCCATCGCCAGCACGCGCGGGGTGGTGAGATCGGCGTGCAGCTCTGGCACGACGAAGCCGGGCGCGTCGGCGAGCAGCGCGCGGTAGCGGGTCAGCATCGCGCCTTCGCGCAGATAATCCGCCTCTTCGTGCAACTGGCGCTTGGCCTCGCCCAGCAGGGGCGCGACATCCAGTTCCTTCGGCAGCAGCCCGGACACGCGCAGCAACGTCGCGACATTGTCGACGTCGGCGTCGATGCTCGCCTTGACGCCGGGATACTGGACCTTGATCGCCAGATCGGTGCCGTCGGGCAAACGCGCGCGATGGACCTGCCCGATCGAGGCGGCGGCGATCGGATGCGCCTGGAAATGCGCGAACCGGCGCCGCCAGTCGCGGCCCCATTCGGCGGCGAGCACGGTATCGAGCTGCCGTGGCGGCATGTGGTGCGCCTGGTTGCGCAGCCGGGCGAGGATCGCGGACAGCTCCGGCGGCAGCATGTCGCCCGCGTCCATCGAGATCATCTGGCCGAGCTTCATCGCCGCGCCGCGCAGGTGCGCCAGCTGGTCGGCGACGCGTGACGCATTGGCGGGGGTGAGCAACATGTCGCCCATCCGCGGCCGTTCGCCCGCCGCCAGCCGCCGCGCGCCCTCCGCGACCACGCCGCCGCCGACGCCCGCCGCCAGCCGGCCGAACGCGCCGAGCCGGGCGAGCCGTCCACTCGGAACCGCGCGGCCGCGCGGATTGCTGTCATCGGCCATGATCGGATCCTTCGAGAACGGGCCGGCGGGGCGGCAGGGCGCACCGGAGGCGGTGGCCCGTGAGTCCGAACGCACCAGCGCCGCCCCCGTGCCACGCGGTTACGGGATGATGCGATCGGCACGCAGCCGGTCGAACAGCGCGAAGAAGGCGTCGTCGGTCGGCCGATATGCGGTGAAGCCCAGCCGGCGGCTTTTCGACATGTCGGTGACGACCTCGATCGGGCGGCCGAGATCGGCGTCGGTATGCCAGGGCGAGGCGAGTCGGGACAGGTCGGCCTCGGCCAGCCCGTCGCGCGCGGCGATCCGGCGCCACGTCGCGGCATCGTCCGCCATCTGCGTCTCCAGCGGACGGACCGTGCCGTCGAACGGCGCGGGCTCCAGCCCGAACCAGCCGGCGATCCGGCCCCACATCCAGCTCCAGCGAAAGACGTCGCCATCGACCACGTTGAACGCCTCGTTCGCGGCGGCGGGGGTGGTCGCCGCCCACAGCATATGCCGCGCCAACTGGGCGGCGTCGGTCATGTCGGTCAGGCCGTTCCACTGCGCCGCCGATCCCGGAAAGCGGAAGGGGCGGCCGGTTTCGCGACACAGCGTCGCATAGACGGCGAGCGTGGTGCCCATGTTCATGGCGTTGCCGACCGCCTTGCCGATCACCGTATGCGGCCGGTGGACGCTCCAGGTGAAGCCGTCGCGGGCGGCGGCGGCGAACAGTTCGTCCTCCTGCGCATAATAGAAATTCTCGACGTCGAGCCGCCCCTGTTCCTCGCGGAACGGGGTCTGCGGCAGGCTGCCCTTTCCATAGGCCTCGAACGGGCCGAGATAATGTTTCAGCCCGGTGACCAGCGCGACGTGGCGCGGGGCGCCGTGCGTGCGCAGCCCGTCGAGCAGGTTGCGGACCATCGCCGCGTTGACGCGGATGTTCTCCGCCTCGCTGTCCTGCCGCAGCCACGTCGCGATGAACACCGCATCGGGCCGCAGATCCGCGAGCGCCGTCGCGGTCGCGTCCGCATCGAGCAGGTCGGCGACGACGGGCTGCACGCCGGCCTGCGTCACCGGCCGCCGCGCGAGGCCGTGCACCGTCCAGCCTTCGCCGACGAGCAGCTCCGCGGTCGCGCTGCCGACGATGCCGCTCGCCCCCACGATCAAAGCCGTACCGGTCATTCGCTTTGTGTCCTTTCGCGATTATCCTGTCCCCGCCAGCTAGGGAGCGGTGGCGCGTGCCGCCAGACGGCACCATCTGGGGACCCAGGCACCAGGAGGTAACCGGCGATGCAGGCAGGAAGCGACGAGGCGGAATGGCGCGAGGATTGCGCGCCGCGGCGGGTGCTGGATCTGTTCGCGACCAAATGGACGAGCATGATCCTACACACGCTGCACGCCCGTCACGGCGGCGCGGCGCGGACCGGGGTGCTGCTGCGCAGCCTGCCGGGCATATCGAAGAAGATGCTGACGCAGACGCTGCGCGAGATGGAGGGCAGCGGCCTCGTGTCGCGCGACGTACAGGGGACGATGCCGCCGGCGGTGGAATACCGGCTGACGCCGCTCGGTGCGCGCTTCGTCGCGCCGGTCGAATGGCTCTACGCCTGGGGCCGGGACAATGCCGATGCGCTCGACGCGCTGGGGCCGCGGCCCCGCTCGCGCCGGCGCGCGGCGGATAAGGAATAGGGCGGCTGGTGGAAGCCTGCGGGCGAGACGGTGAAGACCTCGCACCCGTCCTCGGTGATGCCGATCGAATGTTCGAACTGGGCCGACAGCGACCGGTCGCGCGTCACCGCCGTCCAGCCGTCGTCGAGCAGCTTCACGTCGGGGCGGCCGATGTTTATCATCGGTTCGATCGTGAAGATCATGCCGGGGCGTAGTTCCGGGCCGGTGCCGGGCTTGCCGACGTGCACCACCTCCGGCGCGTCGTGGAACAGGCGGCCGAGCCCGTGCCCGCAGAAATCGCGGACGACGCCGTAGCGATGCTTTTCGGCGTGGCGCTGGATCGCATTGGCGACATCGCCCATGTGCGCGCCGGGCCGTGCCTGCTCGATGCCCAGCATCAGGCATTCGTAGGTCACCTCGACCAGCCGCCGCGCCTTCAGCGGTACGTCGCCGATCAGGTACATACGGCTGGAATCGCCGTGCCAGCCATCGACGATCGGGGTGACGTCGACATTGACGATGTCGCCCGATTTCAGCGTCTTCTCGCTCGGAATGCCATGACAGACGACGTGGTTGATCGAGATGCAGGTCGAATGCGTATAGCCGCGGTAGCCGAGCGTCGCGGGCACGCCGCCACCGGCACGGATGAAGTCGTAGATCAGCCGGTCCAGTTCCGCGGTCGACACGCCGGGCACCATGTGCGGCGTCAGCATGTCGAGCGTCTCGGCGGCGAGCCGCCCGGCCTTGTGCATGCCGGCGAAGGCGGCGGGGCCGTGCAGCTTGATGGCGCCGGTGCGCCCTTCCGGCGCGTCGGAGGTGACGGTCACGTATTCGGTCATGGCCGCGATATAGCGTGGTCGGCGCGGTTTTGCGAGGCTATGGCGGGGGCATGGAACAGGAACGCATCTGGACGGCCGCACTGATCGTCATCGGCGACGAGATCCTGTCGGGCCGCACGCAGGACCGCAACGTCGCGCAGCTCGCGAGCTGGCTCAACGTCCAGGGCATCCGGCTGGTCGAGGTCCGCGTCGTAGCCGACCGGACCGAGGCGATCGTCGAGGCGGTCAACACGCTGCGTGCGCGCAACGACTATTTGTTCACGACCGGCGGCATCGGCCCGACGCACGACGACATCACCGTCGACGCGATCGCCGCGGCGCTGGGCGTCGGCGTCGAGCATCATCCGGAGGCGATGGCGGTGCTGGAACGCTATTATGCGACTCGCGGCGGCCTGAACGATGCGCGGGCGCGGATGGCGCGGGTGCCGGCGGGGGCGGGGCTGATCCCCAATCGCGTATCGGGGGCGCCGGGCATCCGCATCGGCAACATCTTCATCATGGCGGGCGTGCCGCACATCACCGCCGGCATGCTCGATGCTCTGACCGGTACGCTGGAGGGCGGCCGGCCGGTGGTGTCGGAGACGATCGGCTGCTGGGTCGCCGAAAGCGAGGTCGCCGACCTGCTGCGCAACGCCGAAAAGACGCACGAGGGCGTCTCGATCGGCAGCTATCCGTTCTTTCGCGAAGGGCGGACGGGCGCGAACTTCGTAGTGCGCAGCCCCGATGCGGCGCTCGTCGCGCAATGCATCGCGGACCTGACGCGCGACCTCGAGGCCTGCGGCCGCACGGTATTCCCCGAGGGGATCTGACGCTCTCCTGCGAGGGGACCAGGAACTGCGTCCCATGCTCGTCATTGCGAGCGTAGCGAAGCAATTCGGGGCGTCCTGGTCTGGATTGCTTCGCTACGCTCGCAATGACGGATGGGCCGATGACCGGCCGCCACATGATCCGCGGCAGCGGTGGCCGGGCCAATGATCCTGCCGCCGCTACCTCGCGAAGGCGCCGACATCGGCGATCGCGAGCTTCGCGGCCGGCACCGCGGTCGCCGCGAAGGTCAGGCGCAGGTAGCGCAGCGACCGCGGGGCGGTGAACGGGATGCGCTGCGTCGCCAGTGCATAGGCGATGTTCTGGAATTCGCCCTCCGCCGCCGGCGCCCATGTCTTGCCGTCGAGGCTGGTTTCGGCGCGATAGCCGCGCGGGGGCGCGCTCGCCTTGTCGGGATGGCGCCAGGGCGTCAGGCTGAAGCCCGCGACGCGCTGCGCGGTGCCGAGGTCGAGCGTTACGCTCGCCGGCGTGCCGGCCGGGGCCGGCTGGCTCCAGACCGTCGATCCGTCGCCGTCGAGCAGCGCCTCCGCGCCCGGCGCGCTCGCCGCGACGATCGTCCAGCCGCGCGGCGACAGGATCGCGGTGTCGGTGCTGCGCGGCGCGGCGACCGGGACCGGCGCGACGCTGCGGAACAGGGCGAATTCGCTGATCGCGGGGCAGGCGGGCGCGTCGAGGATGACGAGCCGGACGCGGCGGGCGGAGATCGGCGCGGGCAGGCGGACGATGCGCTGCGCACCGATGCATTCGTGGGTCGCCAGCCGCTGCCAGCGGCCGGTGACCTCCGCCTCGATCGCGAAGCGCGTCACGCGCACGCCGAGCGGCAGATATTCGCGCAGGCGGATGAGGTCGAAGCTGCGGCCCGGCGGCAGGTCGAGCGTCAGCGTCGGCGTGGTGACCGCGTCCGGCGTCGACCAATAGGTGTCGCGGTTCCCGTCCAGCACCCGCGCCGGGGCGAATGCCGGACCACGCGTTGCGCTGGCGCCCGCGACCGCGCCCTGCGCGAGGTCGGTGGCGAAG
Organism: Sphingomonas sp. A2-49; assembly: GCF_025548555.1. Classification (GTDB taxonomy): domain Bacteria; phylum Pseudomonadota; class Alphaproteobacteria; order Sphingomonadales; family Sphingomonadaceae; genus Sphingomonas. Next base: position 4,687 of record NZ_JAJLPA010000003.1, on the reverse strand, counting down.
CTGGCGGCGATCGCGTCGCCGAAGCTCTTCAGCACGGCAGCGTCGTGATCGGGGATGCGGCCGCGGCGGTCGGGCGGCAGGTTGAGGTGCATGTTGGTGCCGCGCGCCACCGATTCGTCGAAGAAGCGGACCAGCCGGGCCGGCGTCTTCACCCGCGCGTCCTCGTCCGGGTGGTAGAACCAGCCGGGGCGGATCGAGGTGTTGGTTTCCGCCGGCCACCACAGGGGCGCGCCGCGGACGCCGCTGTTGCCTTCCGCCTGGACATAGGAATGGTCGGGCATCGTCGGCCAGCAGGGATCGCCGGCGATGCCGTCCTCGTTGCCGACCCAGCGGATATCCGCGCCGAGCGGATCAAAGGTGCAGGCCATCGGCTGGTGCCGGTGCACCAGCGCGATGATCGCGGGCCAGTCGTAATATTTCGGCGCGTCGATCGTGCGCGTCTCCTTCGCGCCGCCGTAATAGCCGTCGCCGCCGTTGGCACCGTCGAACCAGAATTCGAACAATTCGCCGTAGCGGGTGCAAAGCTCGACCACCTGCTTGCGATAGTAATCGATATAGGCCGGCCGGCCGTATTCGGGGTGGTTGCGATCCCAGGGTGACAGGTACAGGCCGAACGCGAGGCCGGCGCGGCGCGTCGCCTGCTCCATCTCGCGCACGATGTCGCCCTTTCCTTTCCGGTAGGGGCTGTTGCGGATGCAATGTTCGGTCAGCATCGTCGGCCACAGGCAGAAGCCGTCATGATGCTTGGCGGTGAGCACGATGCCGCGCATGCCCCCCGCCTTCGCCGCGGCGACGATCTGGTCGGCGGAAAAGTCGGTCGGGTCGAACAATTTGGGGCTCTCGTCGCCATAGCCCCATTCGCGATCGGTGAAGGTGTTGATCGAGAAATGGACGAAGGCGTAGCGTTCGCGCGCATGCCAGGCGAGCTGGCGCGCCGACGGCGTCGCGCCCCAGGGCTTCGGTCCGGTGGCCGGCGTGGCCGCGAGGGCGGGCGTGGCCGTCGCGGTGGCGGCGAGGCCGGAGGCGATCAGGGTGCGGCGGGAGAGGTCGGTCACGTCGGTGCTCCGGGAGAATGGGCGTTCCATCGATGCGTTGGCGTCGGGCGGGGGCGTCATCCCGCCGCGCGCCCGTTCGACGGCGGGCGGTCCGCCTTCGCCGCGCCGAAGGTCTTCACCGGCGTCCTGCTCATCGTGAAGACCAGGCGCCCGCCCTTCATCAGCTCGGCGTGGGCGATCCAGTTCTTCGTCCACGGTTTGCCGTCGAAGGTCACCGAACGGACGTAGGGCGTGTCGGCGGTGTTGCCGGGCGCCTCGATCGTCAGGCGCCTGGCCGAAGGAAGCCGGATCGTCGCGCGCTCGAACAGGGGGGAGCCGAAGACGTAGACCGCCTCGACCGGGTCGACCGGATAGAAGCCGAGCGACGACAGCACGAACCAGGCGCTCATCTGACCGCAATCGTCGTTGCCAATGACGCCGTCGGGGTCGTTGCGATACATTTCGGTGCACAGCCGGCGGATTATCGCCTGCGTCTTCCACGGCGCGCCGGCATAGGCATAGAGATAGGCGACGTGATGATCGGGCTCGTTGCCGTGCGCATATTGGCCGACCAGCCCGCTGATGTCGGGCGGCGCGTTGGCGGGCAGGGTCGAGGGCGCGGTGAACAGCGCATCCAGCCGCGCCTCGAACCGGGCGTCGCCGCCCATGTGCGCGATCAGGCCATAGACGTCGTGCTGGTTGAGGAACGTCGCCTGCCAGCCGTTCGCCTCGGTATAATCGCGCCACCATGGCTTGGGCATGTGGCCGAGCTGGATCGGATCGTAGGGCCCCCACCAGCGGCCGTCGGCGAAGCGCGGCCTGGCGAAGCCCGCCTTGCCGTCGATGACGTTGCGCCAGTTGCCCGACCGCCGGAGCAGGCGGTCGGCGTCCTCGCGACGCCCGGCGGCACGGGCGAGGTGCGCCGACGCCCAGTCGTCATAGGCATATTCCTGCGTCCGGCTGACGCTTTCGAACACCTTGTCCGCAGGAACATAGCCCTTGGCGTCGTACAGGTCGCGGCCCTTGCTGTTGTCGAGGTCCGGGGCGGAGACATCGAACGATCGCCGCGCGATCGCCGGCCACGCCGCGGCATAATCGCCGGGAATGCCCTTCGCCTGCGCCTCGGCGAGAACCGAGACGCCGTGCCAGCCTATCATCGTCCCCGTCTCGACACCCTGCAACGGCCAGACCGGCGGGCCGTACGGGCTCTGCCGCGTCTGGCGAATGACATCGGCGACGATGCTCCTCACCTTCGCCGGCGCGACGATCGTCAGCAGCGGATGCAGCGCGCGATACGTGTCCCACAGCGACAGCGTGCTGTAGGCGGCGTCGCCGGGGGGCAGGCGGTGCACCTGCCGGTCGAGCCCGACGTAGCGGCCGTCGACGTCGGAGAACAGCGTCGGCGCCAGCAGCGCGTGATAGAGCGCGGACGACAGGATGACGCGCTGGTCGGCGGTGCCGCCCTCGACGTGCACGGCGGCGAGTTCGTCGGCCCAGCGCGCCTGCGCGGCGGCCCGGACTCCGTCGAAATCCCAGCCCTTCGCCTCGGCGGCGAGGTTGGCCCGCGCGCCGGCGACGTCCACCGCGGATAGGCCGCAGCGGATCAGCACCGGCGCGGCGCCGGCATCGTCGTAATGCAGCACCGCCTTCAGCCGGTTGCCCGCGACGCCGCGCGTGCCGGCGGGGCGTTCGGCGTCGCCGTCGCCGTAGAAGACGATGCGGCTGGGTGCACGCGACAGCTGCATCGCGAAATGGATACGGCGCCCCTTCGCCCAGCGGTTGACCGTGCGGCTGCCGGTCAGAGTGCCGTCGGCGGAAAGGTCGAGCCGTGCGTCGGTGACGAGCGGTGCCTGGTCCGAGCTGTCGTGGACCAGATGCGACAGGTCGACGAGGATATGGCCCGGCCCCGCCGGGAAGGTGTAGCGGTGATAGCCGGTCCGCTCGGTCACGGTCAGTTCGGCGCGGACCCCGCTTTCCAGCGTCACGCGGTAATAGCCGGGCTCGGCATGCTCCGCGGTGAAGCGCTGGCGATAGCCCGCGTCGGGGTCGGCGAGCGGCCCGGGCAGCAACTTGACCGGCCCGCGCGTCGGCACGACCAGCACGTCGAGCATGTCGCCGATGCCCGTGCCCGACAGGTGCGTGTGGCTGAACCCCATGATCGACGTGTCGGTGCGGTGATAGCCCGAACATGCATCCCACCGCTCGACGTCGGTGTCGGGGGACAGCTGCACCATCCCGAACGGCAGGGTCGCGCCGGGATAGGTATGGCCGTGGCCGCCGGTGCCGACGAACAGGTTGGGCCGCGCGGGCGACGCCGCGGCGGCGGCGAACGCGGGCAGCGGCAGGCCGATCGCGGCGGTGCCGGCGAGCAGGGTACGACGGTCGATCATAGCGGCGCCTTCAGGATGGCGGGACGGGTGCGGGCGAGGTGGACGATCAGTTCGCCGAACAATCCGTTGGCCCAGGCGAACCAGGCGCGGGTGAATTTGGCGGGATCGTCCCGGTCGAAGCTTTCGTGGATGAAGCCGGTGCCGCCGTCCGTGTCGCGCAGCATGCGCAGGCAGGCGCGGATGGTGGCGTTGTCGGTGGCGGTCAGCGCGCGGATGGTCAGCGACATCGGCCAGATCTGGCCGGCGCCGACGTGCGGGCCGCCGATCCCCTCGCCCGCGCGACCGCGGAAGAACCAGGGGTTGGCGTCGCTCCAGCAGGCTTCGCTCGTGCGCTGCCACAGCGGATCGCCGGCGGGAACGCAGCCGAGATAGCCGAGGCCCGACAGCGAGGGCACGTTGGCATCGTCCATGAAGACGGCGTTGCCGTAGCCGTCGACCTCATAGGCCCAGACCTCGCGCCCGTCGCGCAGCCGCATCGTGCCGTACTGGCGCAGTGCCGCCTCCACCTCCGCGGCCAGCGCGGTCGCATCGGCGGCGAGCGCGGTATCGCGGCGCGCCTCCCCGGCGACCTGCGCCAGCTCGCGCAGCGCGGTGACGGCGAACAGGTTGCTGGGGATCAGGAAGGGATAGAGGCACGCGTCGTCCGACGGGCGGAACCCCGAATGGATCAGCCCGACCGGCCGGGTCGGATTGCCGAGGCCCCACAGCAGCGTCTCGGTCGGCTGGGCGGCGGCGCGGCGGAAGCTGTACGGGCCGGGGCCGTCCTTGCGCTGCTGTTCGCGGAAGGTCCGCACGCTCGCGCGGGCCGCCTCCGCCCATCGCGCGTCGAACGGCGTCGCATCGCCCGTCGCGCGCCAATAGCCGTGCGCGAGGCGCATCGGGTAGCAGAGCGAATCGACCTCCCACTTCCGCTCGGCGACGCCGGGCTTCATCGCCGTCTCGTCCTTCTGCGACCATTCCAGCGTCGAGCGCGCGGCGGGATCCTCCATGAAGGCGTTGGCATAGGGATCGATCAGGATGCACGCCGCCTGTCGCGCGATCAGCCCGCGCAGCAGCGTGCGCAGCTCGGGCGCCTGCCGCGCGAGGTGGAGGTAGGGTTTCACCTGCGCCGACGAATCGCGCAGCCACAGGCAGGGGATGTCGCCGGTGATGACGAATGCGTCGGGCCTGCCGTCGCGCGTCGTCAGCCGCACGGTGGTGTCGAGCGTGTTCGGATAGCAATTGCCGAACATCCAGCGCAGCTTGGGATCGTCGATCAGCGCC
>NZ_JAJLPA010000029.1 GCF_025548555.1 Sphingomonas sp. A2-49 | reverse complement strand
GGTCGACGACGCGCTGGTCGACGCGCTCCACGCCGCCGGCTTTACCATCGCGATCGAAACCAACGGCACCCTGCCGGCGCATCCGGGGATCGACTGGATCTGCGTCAGTCCCAAGGCGGGCAGTGTCGTCGTCCAGCGGACGGGCGACGAACTGAAGCTGGTATGGCCGCAGCCGGGTACCGATATTGACGACGTCGAACGGTGGGATTTCACCCACCGGCTGCTCCAGCCGATGGACGATGCGCGGGGGACTGCGAATGTCGAGGCGGCGATCGCGCTGGTGATGGAACGCCCGCACTGGCGGCTGTCGCTCCAGACGCACAAGCTGCTCGGCCTGCGCTGAGGCGCTCTCCCGCCGCAGGGCGGGAGAGCGCGGACGGCGTCAGCGCAGCGCGGTTTCGGTCGGTGCCGGCGGGGTCGCGGCGACCGCGACGGCGGCGGTCGGGGCGACGGGCGGCCAGGCGAAGGCGCCACACTTCTTGGTGACCCACTCGCCCTTCTTGTTCCAGCAGATCGGATCGAACCGCGGCTTGGACGCATAGTCGCGGCCGAGCACGCGGGTGAAATGCTGCTCGCCATAGGGCGTCAGGCTGTTGCGCAATTCGCGGATGCGGGAAAGCGCCAGATCGCCGAAGCCGCCACGCGGCGCGAAGATGGCGTCGCGGCCGATCTCGCTGGCGGTCTGGCAGAAGTTGAACTGCGCCGCCACGGTTGCGAACGTCGAATAGGTGCGCGTGCCGAACTGATCGAGCGCGTTCTGGCCGGCCTTCACGGTCTTGTTCGTGCGGGTGAAATATTTGGTCAGCGTGGTGAAGACGTTGGCCAGCTCGTCCTTGTGGTCGAGCAGGATGGCGTTGTAATTCTCGCGGGTCAGCAGCGTCGGTTCGAACTGGCATTGCAGCGCGGCGACGTTGAGCGCGGCGCGCATGTTCCACGCCATCGCGGCGCGCAGTTCGGCGGGGGTCGCATCGGGCAGCGTCTGGCCCAGGTTGGCCTCGACACCGGTCACCGCGTCGCCGCGGAAATCGTGCGACCGCAGGAAGAACTGGGCCGAGGCGGGCGCCGTCGCCGCCATCAGGCCGATCGCCGCGCCGCCAAGCGCCAGCGCGGTACGCAACAGGGTCATGTCACCAAATCCTCCCGGAAGGCCGTTTATCGGTCGATTCTAGATCGTTTTGGCCGGCGACCCAATCCCCGATTAAGCACGATCGGGGCGAAACCGCCAGAAATGCGCCGAAGCGTTGGCCCGCCGGGCACACGCCGGGAACCAAAAAGAAAAGGCCGCCCGGTCGCCCGGACGGCCATTTCGCGATCGCAACGACCCGACGGGCCGTTACGGCCGATTACATGGCGTTGGTGGTCGCCGTGTCGTTCGACATCATGGTGTCGTTCGACATCATCGTGTCGTTCGCCATCATGCCACCGTTCATGCTGCCGTCGACGGCAGTCATGTTGTCGCTCATGGTGCCCATGTCGTCGGTGGTGTTGAGGTCGGTGACCATCGTGTTGTCGGTGGTGGTCTCGGTCTTCGGACCACAAGCCGAGACGGCGAGGGCGGCGCCGGCGATCAGCGAGCCGGTCAGGACCTTGGAGATGAGTGCACGCATTGGAAGCTCCCTAGATAAAGGATTTGGACGGCTTGCTGGCCCTTTTAATACCCAAATCGCAGTGGACATTAATCGCATAACGCCCCGCCCTCAAGCCTCGTTTTCCCCCGGGGCGGTTCCGACGGGCAGGAAAGAGACGAAAGGAGCGCCGGCGCGCTCTCCGCAAGGGCCGCGTCGAACGTCGCGAGGCGCGTATCGCGGCCCAGCGCGGCGAGGCTGGTGACCGGATAATCGGGCAGGCCGCACGGCACGATACCGCCGAAATGCGTCAGATCGGGGGCGACGTTGACCGCGAGGCCGTGCATCGTGATCCAGCGGCGGACGCGGACCCCGATCGCGCCGATCTTCGCCTCCGGCCCGCCATCGCGCGTCCAGATCCCCACCCGCCCCTCGGCGCGAAAGGCGGCGACGCCCATCCGGTCGAGCGCGGCGATCACCCAGCCCTCGACGCCATGGACGAAACAGCGCACGTCGCGCCCGCGGGCGTTGAGATCGAGGACGAGGTAGACGATCCGCTGCCCCGGACCGTGATAGGTGTATTTGCCGCCGCGCCCGGTCGAAACCACCGGGAAGCGCGGGTCGATCAGGTCGCCTGCCTGCGCGCTGGTTCCCGCGGTGTAGATCGGCGGATGTTCCAGCAGCCAGATCAGTTCGCGCGCCTCGCCCGCGAGCACCGCCGCCGCGCGCGCTTCCATCGCCGCCAGCGCCTCGTCATAGGGGGTCAGCCCCGGCGACACCCGCCATTCGATCCCGTCGATGTCCGTCATGCCCGCCATGTGCGCGCGCCGCCGCGGGCTTGCAAGGTGGCGGGCCGCCGGGCGCCAAGGCGATGGCCAAGCCGCGACGCTTGGGCTAACCGGGCGCAAGGGGCGACGGACGGGCGCCGCGAACGGGGTTGCAGATGGTCAAGATGGGCAATGTGTGGGACCGCACGGTCGAGGTGCTCAACGGACGGGGCGGCATGCTCGCCGGGCTCGCACTGGTGTCGCTCTTCGCCCCTGCCGCACTCGCCGCGGCATTCAAATCTTTTGCCGCGCCGTCCACGGCGACGCTGCTCGCCAGCGGGCTGCTGACGCTGGGCGTGACGATCGCCGCTTTGTGGGGACAGCTGGCGATCATCGCGGCGTCGAGCGATCCCGCGACCGACCGGCCCGCCGCGATCGATGCGGCGAACCGCCGGGTGGGCCCGGCGATCGGCATCGCGCTGCTGCTGGCACTGATCTTCATGATCGCGCTGCTGCCCGCCTTCTTCCTGTTCCTGGGCGCCGGGTTCGACTGGACCGCGATCAGCAACGGCACACCACCGGCCGCGACGGCGCCGGGGATCGCCGGCGTGGGCGTGCTCTACGTCCTGGCGCTCGGCATCGCTCTGCTGTTCGTCGGTGCGCGGCTGCTGCCCTTCTATGCGGTGATTCTGCACGAACGCTGCGGGATCGGCACGATCGCGCGCTGCTGGCGGCTGACGCGGCGGCACACCTGGCGGCTGGTCGGGGTCGTGCTGTTGTTCGTGCTCGTCGCGGGGATCGCGACGCTGGCCGCGCAGACGGTGATCGGCCTCCTGTTCCGGCTGATGCTCGGGGCCGGTGCGGCGCAGGCGGTCGCGTTCGCGGCGGCGATCGCCGGTCAGGCGGTATCGACCGCGCTGACGCTGGTCGCCATCGTCTTCTCCGCGCAATTGTACCTCGCGCTGGTCGATCGCGAGCGGCGGCTGCGCGAGCGGGCGGCGACACCGGTTGCCGCGGACGATGCGTGGCGGGATCCGGCATGAAGGTGACGCTCGCGGCGCTGCTCGGCGATGCCTGGGCGCTGTTCCGGCGCGACGCCGACCTGCTGCTGCGCGTCGCCGGGCTGTTCCTGTTCGTCCCCACCTACGCCATGCTGTTGCTCGTCGGGCCGTTGCCGCTGCCCGATTCGCGCATCGTCGATACGCAGGCGCGGGCGCAGGCGTGGATGAACGGGCTCGACGCCTGGGTGGGCGATTATGGCCTGGGATCGGCGGGCGCCTATGCGATCACCTATTTCGGGCTGGCGGTGGTGTTCTGCCTGTTGCTCGACCCGATGCGGCCGACCGTCGGCGAGGCGTTGGGCCGCGGCGCGACGCTGTTCCCGCGCTTCATCCTTGCGACGGTGATCGTCTCGATCCCTGCGGGAGCGGGCATGTACATCCTGCTGCTGCCCGGATTGTGGCTGATGAGCCGCTTCATGCTCGCCGGCCCGATCGTGTTTGCGCAGGCGCCGATCGGCGCGGTCGCGGCGATCGGCCGGTCGTGGCAGGCGACGCGCCGGGCGCAGCTGTCGCTGCTCGGTGCGATCGTCACCGTCTACCTCGGCGGGCTGCTCGCGGGCCAGCCGTTCATGCTGCTCGCCCGCTGGCTAGGCAGCGAGACGGGCGGCAATCCGATCGGCATCGCGCTGGCGCATGCCGTCGCCGCGGGCGTCGCGATGCTGAGCCAGCTCGCCGGCGCGCTGATCGCGGTCGCCGCCTATCGCCGGTTGGCGGCGGCGCGCTAGAGCCGCGGCACGTGTGCGCCCGCGGTGTCGGGCAGCAGGCCGAGCGCGCGCGGGTCGGGAAACGTCTCGATCGTCCGCCGCACCGGCGTGAACCCCTGCGCCCGATAGAAGCCGAGCGCGGACGGGTGGTCGAGCGTGCAGGTGTTGACGCAGACGCGCGCAACGCCGGGACGCCATGCGCGCGCCATCGCCTCCGCCATCAGCCAGCGACCGTGCCCCCTGCCGGTCAGTTCGGGGACCAGCCCGACATAGGCCAAGGTGCAGAGCCCCGGCTGCCGCAGGTCGAGTTCCAGCATCCCGATCTCGATCCCCGCGCGGTCGATCGCGGCATGCACCTGCACGCACGGATCGTGGACGATCGCGGCCAGCGCCGCATCGTCCATCGCGAGCCGCGAATACCACAGCCACGGCCCGCCGACGCGGCGGAACAGCATGCGATACCGGTCGGGGTCGGGCCGTTCCCAGCGGACGAGGCGCAGCGGCGAGGCGGGCAGGGGGCGCAGCGGTGGCCGGCGCGTCATCTCCAGCGTGGTGACGATCGTCGCGAGTTCGGCCGGATCGACCGGGATCAGCGCCATCGCGTCATTCCCACGTCGCCAGCGGCGGCAGGCTCATCAGGATCGCGTCGATGTTGCCCCCGGTCTTCAGCCCGAACAGCGTGCCGCGGTCGTAGACCAGGTTGAATTCGGCGTAGCGCCCGCGCCACGCGAGCATCTGTGCGATGTCGGCGGCGTCGAACGGCGTCTCCATCCGCCGCCGCACGATCCGCGGATAGACGTCGAGGAACGCTTCACCGACCGCGCGGGTGAAGGCGAAGTCGCGTTCGAAGTCGCCTTCGAGGTGATCGTAGAAGATCCCGCCGACGCCGCGGTGCACCTTGCGGTGCGGAATGTAGAAATACTCGTCGGCCCAGGCGCGGAAGCGCGGATAGTAGGCGGGATCGTGCGCGTCGCACGCGGCCTTCAGCGTCGCATGGAAATCGTCGGTGTCCGCCGCCACCGGCAGCGGTGGGTTGAGGTCGGCGCCGCCGCCGAACCAGCGTTTCGTCGTCGCCAGGAAACGCGTGTTCATGTGCACCGCGGGCACGTGCGGATTGGCCATGTGCGCGACCAGGCTGATCCCCGTCGCGAAGAAGCGCGGATCGTCGCCGGCACCGTGGATCGTCTTGCCGAAGTCGCCGTCGAGCATGCCGCCGACGGTGGAGACGTTGACGCCGACCCTCTCGAACACCTTGCCCTTCATCACGCCGCGGACGCCGCCGCCGCCGGGCGCACCGGAGGGATCGGTCCGGTCCCAGGACACATAGTCGAAGGCCGCATCGGAGCCCGCCTCGCGTTCGATCGCCTCGAACGTGGTGCAGATGCGGGTGCGCAGCGCTTCGAACCAGCTGCGGGCGGCGGTCTGTTGGTCGTCGAGGGTCAGCATGCCCGCGCTGTAGCGAATGCGGCGCGGTCAAGTCGAGCATCGCGCTGGCATTCGCTGCCGCCGGCTGGCAAGCGCGCCGGCATGCGCCGCCCGACCCGCCGATCGCTGTTCCGTGGCCTGCGCGTCACCGCAGTCAGTTCGGCGTTCGTCTGCGCCTTCGTCGCGGCGGCGGGCTATTTCGATCGCGACCCCGTCCACGTCTATCCCGCCGTGCCGCCCACCGCGGACGTGGCGGTGGTCAACGTGTCGGGCGACATGGGGCTGCGCTTCCTGCTCGGCGCCTCGACGTCGCGCGGGCTGACCGGGCATCACCTGCCGGTCGTCGGCATCGCCTCTCCCGCGGTCTTCCGCCAGCGGCGGACGCGGGCGGAGGTCGACGCGTTCATGGTCGACGTGGTGCGCACGGCGCTGGCGCGGACCGGCAAGCGCCGGATCGTCGTGATGGGGCAATCCTATGGCGCGGACATCGTCCAGACCGGTCTTGCGCGCCTGCCCGCCGCGCTGCGGGCGAACGTGGCGGCGATCGTCCTCGTCCTGCCGGGCGATTCGGTCTGGTTCCGCGCCGACCCGACCGGCTGGTCCTATCGCGGCACGCCCGACAGCGTCGCCACCACCACCGCCGACACGCTGACCTGGGCACCGCTGACCTGCATCTACGGGGTCGAGGAGGACGACAGCCTTTGCCCGCGGCTGCGGGTGCCGGGCGCGCGGATCGTCGGCATGCCGGGCGGGCACAACATCCACCACGACGAGGATGCGTTGCTGACCCATGTGCTGGAGGCGATCCGGGTCGCTTCGCGATAAAGGGCGCACTCAGGCGCGGAGAGGAAATGGGTTGGCGCGGAGGTGCCGTGGGCGGCGCAGCCTCTCGAACCGCATCCAGGGTGCAATTCGGCGGTGTTCGGGGATGGCCTTGTCCGGAACGAACGCCTCCGCGTCTGATCCCTAGCCCGGCCATCCGCCCGTCTGCCGCAGCGCCTCGGCCGCGACGATCGCCGCGGACACCGACAGGTTGAGCGAGCGCAACGGCGGCGCCATCGGGATCACGACGCGCGCATCGGCGCGGGCATGGACGTCCTCCGGCACCCCCGCGCTCTCGCGCCCGAACAGCAGCACGTCGTCGCCGCGAAAGGCGAAGTCGTGCAGCGGCGTCGCGCCCCGCGTCGTCAGCAGCACCAGCCGCCCCGCCGCCTGTCCGGCGAAGGCGTCCCAGTCGGCGTGGCGGGTCAGCGCGACATGATCGATATAGTCCATCGCGGCGCGCGCGACGCGTTTGTCGTCCCACTGGAACCCCATCGGCTCGATCAGGTCGAGCGCGATGCCGAGACACGCGCAGGTGCGCATCACCGCGCCGACATTGCCGGCGATATCGGGCTGGTAGAGGGCGATGCGCAGGCCGGTGGTCATGGCGGCCGTCTAGCCCGGCCGCCGCCCGCGGTAAAATGCTGTTGGCAAAGCGCGGGCGTGCCGTCTATCAGGCCAGCAGCCCGCCGTGGGGATGGTAGGGCTCGGTGGGTGCGCGATTTCGACTCCTCACGGCGGTGAGGCGTTCCTCCGCGAATAAAAAGGTTAGGGCAGAGACGAATGGCGACTGACAGCATGGTTCCTCCCGGTGAATCGCCGGAACCGTTCCACGAGGAAGTCCACGATCCCCGCCGCCGCGATTTCATCAATATCGCCGCCGTGTCCTTCGCCGGCGTGGGTGCGCTGGCCATCGTGCTGCCGCTCATCAACCAGATGAACCCGTCGGCCGACGTGCTCGCGCAGTCGACGACCGAGGTCGATCTTTCCAAGATCCAGCCGGGACAGGCGATCAAGTCGCAGTTCCGCAAGCAGCCGCTGTTCGTCCGCAACCTGACGCCCGCGGAAATCGTCGAGGCGAACAAGGTCGACGTCGCCTCGCTGCGCGATCCCCAGACGCTCGCCGACCGCACCAAGCCCGGCAAGGAGAACTGGCTCATCACGCTCGGCGTGTGCACGCACCTGGGCTGCGTGCCGCTGGGCGCGGGCGAGGGCGAGAACAAGGGCCCGTTCGGTGGCTATTTCTGTCCGTGCCACGGGTCGGCCTACGACACCGCGGCGCGCATTCGCCAGGGGCCGGCGCCCAAGAACCTTGCCGTTCCGAATTACACGTTCAATTCCGACACCGTCGTGACGGTGGGTTGAGGTAGCAGCAGATGAGCTTTCCCTGGGCCAAGCACTACGAGCCGAAACAGCCGCTGATGCGGTGGCTCGACGAGAAGCTGCCGCTGCCGCGCCTCGTCTACAACGCGGTCGGCGCGGGCTATCCCGTGCCGCGCAACCTCAATTACTTCTGGAACTTCGGCGTCCTCGCCGGCGCGGCGCTCGCGATCCAGATCATCACCGGCGTCGTGCTGGCGATGCATTATGCCGCCAACGCCGGCGTCGCCTTCGGCTCCGTCGAAAGCATCATGCGCGACGTCAACGCCGGCTGGTTCCTGCGCTACGCGCACGCCAACGGCGCCTCGATGTTCCTGCTGGTCGTCTACATCCACATCGGCCGCGGCCTCTATTACGGGTCGTACAAGGCCCCGCGCGAGATGGTGTGGCTGCTCGGCGTCGTCATCTTCCTGCTGATGATGGCGACCGCGTTCATGGGCTACGTGCTGCCCTGGGGCCAGATGAGCTTCTGGGGCGCGCAGGTCATCACCGGCTTCTTCTCGGCGATACCGCTGGTCGGCGAGACGATCCGCATCTGGCTGCTGGGCGGCTTCGCGCCGGACAATGCCGCGCTCAACCGCTTCTTCTCGCTCCACTATCTGCTGCCGTTCGTCACCGCGGGCGTCATCATCCTGCACATCTGGGCGCTGCACATCCCGGGGTCGAACAACCCGACCGGGGTCGAGGTGAAGGGCGAGCAGGACACGGTGCCGTTCCACCCCTATTACACCGCGAAGGACGCGGTCGGGCTGGGCGTGTTCCTGCTGATCTTCGCTAGCCTCATCTTCTTCAGCCCGAACCTGCTCGGCCATCCGGACAATTACATCGAGGCGAACCCGCTCTCGACGCCGGCGCACATCGTTCCCGAATGGTATTTCCTGCCGTTCTACGCGATCCTCAAGAGCTTCACCGCGGACTTCATCCTGCCGGCCAAGCTGTGGGGGGTGCTGGCGATGTTCGGGTCGATCCTGCTGCTGTTCTTCCTGCCGTGGCTCGACACGTCGCCGGTCCGCTCGGCCAACTTCCGGCCGAAGTACCGCGTCTTCCTGGGCGTGCTGCTGTTCGACGTGCTGGTGCTGGGCTATGTCGGCGGGGCGGAGGCGAATGCGCGCAACGTCATCCTGGGGCAGATCGCCTCGGCCTATTATTTCGCGCACTTCCTCATCATCCTGCCGTGGGTCGCCCGTTCGGAGCGTCCGCGCCCGTTGCCGAACTCGATCACCGAGGCGGTGCTGGCGAAGCATGGCGGCACCAGCCCGGCGCACAGCGCCGTCACCGCCTCGGCGCACGCCTGAACCGACTGGGGACCTTCAGACATCATGCCTCGCATCATCGCATCCCTGGTCGGCGCAGCCTTCGTCTTCGTGCTCGCGATTGCGCTCTTCGGCACTGCCAAGACCGCGATCCAGGAGCCCGCGGCGGAAAGCGCCGAGCACGTCTTCCACCTTCACCCCGAGGATATCGGGCTGCCCTCCAACGGCTTCTTCGGCAAGTTCGACAACCAGCAGCTGCAGCGCGGCTTCCAGGTGTACAAGGAGGTCTGCTCGGCCTGCCACAGCCTGAAGTACGTCGCGTTCCGCGACCTCTCGAAGATCGGCTACACCGATCCCGAGATCAAGGCGATCGCCAACCAGTGGGTGATCGAGCAGCCGAGCGTCAACCCGGAGACGGGCGAGGCGGCGACGCGCAAGAACGTGGCCAGCGATCACTTCCCGTCGCCCTTCGCCAACGAGGTCGCCGCCCGCGCCGCCAACAACAATGCGCTGCCGCCCGACCTGTCGCTGATGTCGAAGGCACGCCACGACGGATCGAACTACATCCACGCGCTGCTGACCGGCTATCGTGCGCAGCCCGCCGCGCTCATCAAGGAATTCCCCGGCGCCAAGACGCCCGAGGGGCTTCACTACAATCCGTATTTCGCGAACCTCAACATCGCGATGCCGCCGCCACTGACGTCGGATGGTCAGGTGACCTATTCGGACGGGACCAAGGCCACAAAGGACCAGATGGCGCGCGACGTCGCCGCCTTCCTGACGTGGACGGCGGAGCCCAACCTCAACGCCCGTCATGCGGCCGGTGTCGCCGCCGGGATCTTCCTGCTGATCTTCTGCTTCCTCGCCTGGGGCGCCTATCAGAACGTCTGGCGCGACGTGAAGCATTGATCGACCGCCGCCCCGTCGCGAAAGGCGGGGCGTAGGATCGTGTGACCTGAAGGGGGGAGTGCCATGCGGCGCTCCCCCCTTTTGCTTGCCCGCGTCGCGGAACCAGGGCCCGGCCTTCCGTCAAGGCCGGAAGGCTGGCGCATTCGCTTACTGCTACGGCGCGGCGTTGCGGGGGCCGGTAAACATCAAGCGGTCGGCAGGCCGCGCCAGCCCTGACGCCCACCGCGCTGTGGACCGCAGACCCGGTGCAGCGTGACGGTGCGGATGATGGAGGCGCGGCATGCCCGCATGCCGATCGATGCGTGCAAGGGGCGAGGGTACACCCCGTCGGCCATGTCGGCGAAGGCGCGGCGCGGACCGTCGTGCATGCTGCTTGCTCCGCCATCGAAAGGGTTGATTAACCGGAAACGCTCCGCAGACTCGTCGTTCGCTGACCTGGCAGCTCGCCCGGAGATAGTCGACGATCTCCTGAGCTCGAGCACGCCCTACATTTTTCGGCGGATGACGTCGTGGCAAGCATCTCCTCGTTCGGGCTGAGGTTCGCCACCAGCCGCCTCTGCCTAACGTGCTCCTCCTCCAGAATTTCAGGCGCTTCATCGCCGACGGCATTAGCCCCGCCCGTACTTGCTACGCTATCGGTAATAAGTCCGGATCGACATGCCGGGCTTCCGGCACACCTCTTCTACGGTCGTACCATCCTCAGCCTGCTTGAGGATCAACGTTATCTGCTGTGCGCTGAACCTCGACTTCTTCATCGGCGGCTTCCGTCGTCCGGCGCCTGCCAAACCTAACCGGGAATTGCTCACAAAGAATGGACTAATCCGAAGGGCTTAGGTCACCAGCAAAGTACAGGGTTTCAAGCAATCACAAAAACGCCATCGACTATCGCGCCGCTCTCGATCGCGCAGCTCTTGCAAACGGCGCGTGCGCATAAATGCGATTCCGTTCCGTCTATATTTCAAGTATTTATGATGATCTGAACGATATCTCCATGTCAACGACATAATCTGCGAGTTACGTCCATATCGACGCGAGTTATCTGTTGCGAAGATGGGTTATTTTGACTAAATTATAACCAAAGAATTATTGAAAAGGGGGAAATTCGATGAGAGCGTATAAGATTACTTAAGCTATCCTCGTACATTCTATACCTTTTTGTACGTCGAATGCGGGCGCCCAGTCGACCAAAGCTAAGGCGTGTCAAGATGTTGAAAAAATGGCATTTTCCGATGCATGTCGCGCAATGGGAATGACTCGCAGCATCAGCAACTATGCGTCGGCGAGGCAGCACAAGCATACTATAGCTGCTTTTTTGACAATGAGCCGGCCGCTTTTTACGCCTCGAGAAACGAATATAATACATTCAAAATTAGTAATTTGTAATTTGCGGGTGATAGCAGGTTAATGACTTTCGTTCGCCAATGATTCTTATCACAGAGTATCATATAGGGCGCAGCAGTGGCCGGATATGCGCGATCAAAGAAACATTCAAGCGTCCCAACGCTTACTGCTACATCGTCTTATGCCGTCGATAGGAAGCATAACCGGCTATCGTCGAGATCGATTGAAGTAGTCACGTCGCTAAAGACCTAGAGGCAACCTATCGGATCGCCCGAAGTGTGTTCCTCACCAATTTTGTTAAACAGTTGACGCGGTTCCCGGCAACGCTTGAGCTTTGAATCGGACTTTCAAAATCCCGCTGCGGTTACGCGAGGCATTGGAGCGTCAGCTCTTGTAAGTAAGCACCCGCATTCCCGCGGGTGCATTCAGGAGGAAGGCTGGATGCGGTTCTGGATTTTGAGCTTGATCACGCTGGCGGCAACCGGCGCGACGGCGCAATCCACGCCTTCGACGAAGCAGGAGAGCGAGGTGACCATCATCGGGCGGCGTGCGCCCGACGGCGCCGAACTGCTCCGGCAGGTAGACGCAATTGCTGGCCATCCAAGCTTCGACAAACCACTAGCCCGCTTCACCGATCCCGTCTGCCTGGGCACGATGGGCCTCGACTCGAAGTCCGGTGCGTTGCTCTTGGACCGCATGGTGCAGGTGGCGGAGGCGGCGCACGTGCCGATGAATGGCAAGGCCAAGTGCATCCCCAACGTGCTGGTGTTATTCATCGACGACAGCCAATCCGCGATCAAACATATTGCCAAGCGCATGTCAGGCCTCTTGCGCAGCCTGTCGTATTCCGAGATCAAGGCGCTGATCAAAGAGCCTGGGCCGGCCTATGCATGGAGCGCGGTGGAAACCCGATCTCGCGACGGAGACAGGCTGGGCATGGGGATGCCGGGAGAGGTTGCCGGGCCGGGCGAGGTGCCTACGCTGCGCGTTCCCACAGCAACACGCACCGCGCTGTCCATCCGGCAGGATATGCTGTCCTCGGTCGTAATCATCGAGCGCAAGGCGGTGCAGGGCAAGCTGATAATACAGATCGCAGACTACGCCGCAATGCGAGCCTTCGTCGAAACGAAGCCGCAACGCAATGCGGGCGCGCCGACGATTTTGACGTTATTCGACGAAGGCGTTGTGGCGCCGACCGAAATGACCGCCTTTGACCGCGGCTATCTGCTCGGAACATATCAGGGTGAGGGGAACAACCTACCCAGCTTTCAGATGGGTGACATGGCGCGGGCAATCGGTGCGGAACTAGCCAAACAGGAGCCGAGCCCCTGAATGAGATTGAGTCCAATCGTGATTGCTGGCGAAGGGACACGCGATCAGTCCCGCATGGCCGCGCCCACGTCCTGCGGAACCACCACCAGAACCGCGAAAGAACGTTTTATTTTTGTTCGAACTAGGAAACAAAGCGTCTCCTGACAGCACGATGGTTGCCGGCGCAAGCTGTTGCCATGGCGCCATTTATGGGCAGCGTGTATACGTATGGTGCAAGCGCGGTTTTGCGCGTGGCGTGGCATGCCCGCATGCCGATCGATCCTGCGGGGCGATGCGTGCAACGGGCGGGGGTACACCCCGTCGGCCATGTCGGCGAAGGCGCGGCGCTGGCCGTCGTGCATGTCGCGCATCGCCGGGTGTCGATCGCCGGCATTGACCGCATACCGCCGCCGGGCGACACGCGCGGGCATGAACGACGATCTCAGGGCGCTGGTCCGCACGATCCCGGACTTCCCCAGTCCCGGCATCCAATTCCGTGACATCACGACGTTGCTGCTCGATCCCGCCGGCCTCGCCACGACGGTCGAACGGATGGTGGCCGCCACGCATGGCCCGGTCGATCTGGTCGCCGGGATCGAGGCGCGGGGCTTTCTGTTCGCCGCGGCGCTCGCGATCCCGCTCGGCGCCGGCGTTCTCCTGATGAGTAAGGACGGCAAGCTGCCCGGCGCGACGATCGCGGAGGATTATACGCTGGAATACGGGCAGGACCGGATCGCGATGCATGCGGACGCGCTCGTTCCCGGGCAGCGCGTGCTGCTGGTCGACGATCTCATCGCGACCGGGGGTACGGCCCGCGCGGCGGTACGGCTGCTGCGCAAGGCGGGCGCAGAGGTGGCGCAGGCACAATTCGTCATCGACCTCCCCGATCTGGGCGGGGCGGCGGCATTGCGCGCGGAGGGCTTGCGCGTCGATGCGCTGTTCGCCTTCGCCGGTCATTGATGGTTCAGTCGGAACTTGCGACGATCCGCCCTCGTTGAACGACGATCGGCGCGTTTTGCCTGTGTCCCCCGCGCCCCTCGATGATGGGAGAGCGTGTATGTTTCTCAAGCGTCTGGCGATCGCCGGCCTGATCTTCGGTGCCGGTATCGGCACCTCCGCCTGCACCGATGGCTATGGCTATAGCGGCGTCGCGGTCGGTTACGGCGGTGGCGGCTATTACGGCGACGGCTATGGCTACGGCGATCCGTATGGCGGCGGCTATGGCTACGGATATGGCGGCTATCCCAGCTATTTCGGCTGGTATGGCGATTATTATTATCCCGGCACCGGCATCTACGTCTACGACCAGTATCGGCGGCCCTACCGGTGGAACGACGGTCAGCGGCGCTATTGGGAGGGGCGGCGCAACGGCTGGCGCGGCGACCGGAATTTCCGCAACGACTGGAACGGTTTCGACCGGCGCGGGCAGGGGGTGCGTCCCGATGGCGGCGGCGCGCCATATGGTCGCGGGGATGGCTATCGGGGCGGGGATCGCACGCCCGGCTATCGCGGCGACGGCATCCGTGGCGATCGCGGCGGCTGGCGCGGCAACCGGCAGAATTTTTCGGGCCAGCCCGCCGTGACGCCGCAGTCCGCGGTGCCGCCTTCGGCCACGCCGCAGCGGTCGCCCGGCATGGGCCAGCGCAGCTGGGGCGGCAACCGGGGCTGGAGCGGCGGTGGCCGCGAGGGGCGCGGCGGCGGGCGCGGTCGCCGCTGACGGCGACGCATGCCGGCGGCGGGTGGCGCCCGGTCAGTCCGGCCGGGTCGCCACCAGACCGTTGGACACGAAGGTCATCACCATGACGTCGTCCTGATTGAACACCGCCATCCGGCTCTTGAAGATGCCCATCTCCGGCCGGCTGGCCGACCGGCGCTTTTCGAGCACTTCGGTTTCGCAGCGCAGCCGGTCGCCCGGATAGACGGGCTTCAGCCAGCGCAGTTCGTCGATGCCCGGCGATCCCAGCCCCGCCTGCCGGTTCGCCTTCAGATGCTCGACCAGCATCGCCATCGTCATCGCGCAGGTGTGCCAGCCGCTCGCCGACAGCCGGCCGAAATGGGTGGTGGCGGCGGCCTCGTCGGAGAGATGGAAGGGCTGCGGATCATATTTCGCGGCGAAGGCGACGACGTCCTCGCGCGTGACGGGATAATCGCCGAAACGTGCCGTCGACCCGACGACGATGTCCTCGAAATATTGCACCGCTTCGCTCTCCTATCGTTTGAGCACCTGCGTAAACGGTGCGTCGTCGCCGTCCAGCCCCGTGCCGCGCGGCAGGCCGATCAGGTCGCGCAACAGCGGATTGATGTCGGTGTTGTCGAAGCGCGCCAGCCGCTTGCCGGCGGCGAACGCGGGCCCGTTGGCGATGAATAGCGCCGCCATGTCGGGCGCCCGGTTGTCGTAGCCGTGCGCGCCGCCGTGGATCGGATCGCGGCTCGCGGTCTTGAGGATCAGCCACCCCGTCTCCGCCAGGCAGACATAGGGCGGGATGCGCGCGTTGGTGCCGTAGCGGAAGCGCGCCGGAACCGCCGCCTTGCGCCAGCAGGTCATGTGCGGATGCGGCTTCAGCAACGCCGCCTCCAGCGCCGCGGCGCGGCCGGCGACGGGGAACAGCGTGGCATAGGGGCCGCTTTCGAGGAGCCGGTAATCGGCGGGGTCGGCGATCCGGTCCAGCGCGATCGTGCGGCTGGCGTCGGTCGCGGCCATGCCGTGATCGGCGACGATCACGAGGTTCGCGGGCTGGCGCAATTCGCGCAGGCCCCGGACCAGCCGCCCGATCTGAACGTCGACCTCGGCGACCGCCTGCGTCGTCGCTGCCGCCTGTGGCCCGTTGGCATGGCCGGCGCTGTCCACCGTGTCGAAATACAGGGTGACGAAGCGCGGGTGGGTGGCGGCGGGCCGCCGCATCCAGTCGATCACGGCATCGACCCGCTGCGCGCCCGTGACCGCCTGGTTGAACTGCTGCCAGTCGTCCGGTCGGGTGGCGTTGGCGACCGCGCCGTGGCTGTCGGGCAGGATCGTGCCGCCCCAGCCGACGTTCGCGCCCGGCCAGAACATCGTGGCGCTGCGCACCCCGGCCCGCTGCGCGGTCACCCAGATCGGCTCGGCGGCGTTCCACCAGAACGGATCGTCGCTCGCCATCGTGAAGGTTTCGCCGGGACGGGCGGGATCCTCCATCCGGTTGCCGACGATGCCGTGATGGTCGGGCACCTTGCCGGTGACGAGCGTCCAATGGTTGGGGAAGGTGACCGACGGGAAGGACGGGCGCATCGACGCGGCCACGCCGCCGGCGGCGAGCGCGACGAGGTTCGGCGTCACGCCCCGGTCGAGATAGTCGGGGCGGAAGCCGTCGATCGACACGAGGATGGTGACCGGTGCGGCCCCGGCCGTCATCGTCGACGCGGACACCGGTGCAGCGAGGACGGCGCCGGTCGCCGGCGGGGCCGGCCGCGTCACCGGCGCCAGCGCGCGCGGCGTGTAGGGAAGCGTGCAGCCGGCGAGCGCCAGTGCGGACAAAACGAGCGGAATCAGTCTCACAGGCGGATCGTCCCGTACAGGATGGCTGTATCCCTCCTACCCGGCGCATCGTGACCGCAACAAGACGGCGGACGAAATTTGAACCCACCCCCGTTGTGCGTTAGAGCGCGGCGCTTTTGCCGAACGGACGCTGATGACGCTTTACACCCGCTTTGCCGCGCATGTCGCGACGGCCCTCGACACGCTGGTCCAGTCCGGCACGCTGCCCGGCGGCCTCGATCGGCGCAACGTCACGGTCGAGCCGCCGCGCGACGTCACGCACGGCGATCTCGCGACCAATGCCGCGATGGTGCTCGCCAAGCCTGCGGGCATGAACCCGCGCGTGCTGGGCGAGGCGCTGGCGGCGGAACTGGCGCGGCTGGACGAGGTCGCCGGGGCCAGCGTCGCGGGGCCCGGCTTCATCAACCTGCGGCTGACCGATGCCGCATGGCGGAACGAACTGGCGCAGATCGCGGTGGCGGGCGACGATTACGGCCGCTCGGCGACCGGCGCCGGCATCACCGTCAACGTCGAATATGTCAGCGCCAACCCGACCGGCCCGATGCACATGGGGCATTGCCGCGGCGCGGTGGTCGGCGATGCGCTCGCCAGCCTGCTCGAATTCGCCGGCCATACCGTCATCCGCGAATATTACGTCAACGACGCCGGCGGCCAGGTCGACGTGCTCGCCCGCTCGGTCCACCTGCGCTACCGCGAGGCGCTGGGCGAGACGGTGGCAATCCCCGAAGGCCTGTATCCCGGCGACTATCTGGTGCCGGTGGCGCAGCAGCTCGCCGGGGAATTCGGTGACCGCTACGTCGGCGCGCCGGAGAGCGAATGGCTGGCGCTGTTCCGGACCCGCGCGGTCGCCGCGATGCTGGTGATGATCCGCGACGATCTGGCGCTGCTCGGCATCCACCACGACCTGTTCTCGTCGGAGGCGGAATTGCAGGCGGCGGGCAAGCCGGAGGCGGCGGAGGCGGAGCTGCGCGCGCGCGGCCTGGTCTACGACGGGGTGCTCGAGGCGCCCAAGGGCGAAACGCCCGAGGATTGGGAGCCCGTCGAGCTGCCGCTGTTCCGCTCGTCGCAGTTCGGCGACGATCAGGACCGGCCGATCAGGAAGTCGAACGGGCAGTGGACCTATTTCGGCGCCGACCTCGCCTATCATTTCCAGAAGAGCCAGTCGGCGGACCAGCTGATCGACATCTGGGGCGCGGACCATGCCGGGACCGTCAAGCGGATCGTCGCGGCGGTCGCGGCGCTGACCGGCGGCAAGACCCGGTTCGACGTGAAGCTCGTCCAGATGGTGCGGCTGCTGCGCGGTGGCGAGCCGGTGAAGATGTCGAAGCGGGCGGGCAATTTCGTCACGCTCGCCGACGTCGTGCGCGAGGTCGGCAAGGACGTGGTGCGCTTTACCATGCTCACCCGCCGGTCCGACGCGCAGATGGACTTCGATTTCGCCAAGGTGGTGGAGGCATCGAAGGACAATCCGGTCTTCTACGTCCAGTACGCCCACGCCCGCATCGCCTCGCTGCACCGGCGCGCCGAGGAGGCCGGCATCGCGGGCGGCGCGGCCGACCTGTCCCGGCTTGATACGGAGGAGCTGGCGCTGGTGAAGCTGGCGGCGCAGTTCCCGCGCGTCGTGGAAACCGCGGCGACGGCACGCGAACCGCATAGAATTGCTTTCTATCTCTATGACTTGGCTGCCGCGTTCCATGCCCTGTGGAACGTCGGCAACGACCGTCCCGACCGGCGTTTCCTGGTGGTGGAGGATCACGACGCCACCCGCGCACGTCTGTCCTTGGCGACGGCGGTCGCGCAGATTATTCGTAACGGGCTCAGCATCATGGGTGTGGTCGCGGTTTCGGAGATGAAGTGATGGCGGACGACATGGACCTGCGCGAGGAGGACCGCCTGCCGTGGCTCGAAACCGTCGAGCCCGACGAGGATCGCGGTGCGCCGGTCGGCAAGGTCGTCGCGCTGGTCGTGCTCGGCCTCGCGGTGCTCGCGGCGATCATCTACGGCCTCTACGCGATCCAGTCGCGCCAGTCCGCCGACGGCCAGCTGATCGCGGCGCAGTCCGGTGCCTACAAGGTCCGCCCCGACGAACCGGGCGGGCTGAAGGTGAAGGGCGAGGGCGACGCCGCGATCGCGACGAGCGCCGGCAAGGCGGGCAACGGCTCGATCGACCTCAACGCGGTGCCCGAAAAGCCGATCGACGGTCGCCGCGTCGCGCCGGTCAGCAAGCCCGTCACCGGCGGCGGCAGCAACGCGGTCGCGCAGGTTCCCGCATCCGGCGGCAAGCTGGTCGCGGCCCAGCCGGTGACCGTGCAGCGTGCTCCCGCGGCGGGGGCGGCGGGCAACGGTTCGCTGGTGCAGCTCGGCGCGTACCCGAACGAGGCGACCGCCAACGCGGCCTGGACGACCTTTTCGAAGCGGTTCAGCTATCTAGCGCCGCTCGGCAAGTCGGTGCAGTCGGTCGCGACCGGCGGCCGGACGCTGTATCGCCTGCGCGTCAATGCCGGCAGCGCGAACCAGGCCGCCGACATCTGCGGGCGGCTGCGCGTCGCGGGCGAAAGCTGCTTCGTCGCCAGCTGACGCGGGGGGGGGAAGGCGCCCCCCTCGCATCTTGTGCGTACCCGCGCTAACCCGGCGCATATGAAGCCCGTCATCTTCGGTATCGCCGGCCCGTCGCTCACGCCCGACGAGCGCGCCTTTTTCGCGGACGTCGAGCCGGCGGGGTACATCCTGTTCCGGCGCAACATCGTCGATCGGGCGCAGGTGCGCGCGCTGACGGATTCGTTGCGCACGCTGTCGGGGCGCGCGGACCTGCCGATCCTGATCGATCAGGAGGGCGGGCGCGTCGCGCGGATGGGGCCGCCCGAATGGCCGGCCTTTCCGGCGGGCCCGGCGTTCGCCGCGCTCTACCAACGGGCGCCGATGTCGGCGATCCAGGCGATGCGCGCCAACGGGCAGGCGCTGGGGCTGATGCTGGCGGAGGTCGGCATCACCGTCGACTGCGCGCCGATCGTCGACGTGGCGCAGCCCGACACGACCGAGGCGATCGCCTGCCGCGCCTATGGCAGCGATCCGATGCAGGTCGCCGCGCTCGGTCGTGCGATGCTCGAAGGGCTGGCGGCGGGCGGCGTCGTCGGGGTGGTGAAGCACATGCCGGGCCATGGCCGTGCCGTCGTCGACAGCCATCACCTGCTGCCGACCGTCACCGCATCCGCGGAAGAGCTGGCCGTGGATCTGGAACCGTTCCGTACGCTTGCGCATGCCACGATGGGCATGACCTCGCACATCGTGTTCGAGGCGTGGGATCGCGAGCGGCCCGCAACGCTGTCGCCGACCGTCATCGCCGACGTCATCCGCGGGGCGATCGGCTTCGACGGCCTGCTGATGACCGACGACATCGACATGAAGGCCCTGTCCGGGACCGCGGGAGAGAAGGCGGCGGGGGCGATCGCCGCCGGGTGCGACCTGGTGCTCGATTGCTGGGCGCGGATGGACGAGATGATGGATATCGCGGCGCGGCTGGGCCCGATCGCGGCGTCGGCGCGGGCGCGGCTCGACCGCGCGATGGCATCCGTCGGTGCGCCGCAGGGCGATGTCGACGAACAGATCGCCCGCCGCGACGCCTTCCTGGCGCTGGCCTGACGCGCGCGGCGCGATGGGCGAGCCCGAACAGCTGACGCTGGACCTCGAAGGGTGGGAAGGGCCGCTCGACCTGCTGCTGACGCTCGCGCGCTCGCAAAAGGTCGACCTGCGCCGGGTGTCGATCCTGGCGCTGGTCGAGCAATATCTGCGCTACATCCGGCAGCGCCAGACGCTGAAGCTCGAGGTGGCGGCGGATTATCTCGTGATGGCCGCATGGCTCGCCTATCTGAAATCGGCGCTGCTGCTGCCGCGCGATCCCGCGGTGGAGCCCGATCCCGAAGAGCTCGCGCTGCGGCTGCAATTGCGGCTGGAGCGGCTGGATGCGATGCGCGAGGCGGGGGCGCGGCTGATGGCGCGCGATCGGCTGGGCCGCGACGTGTTCGCGCGGGGGACGCCGGACGGGCTGCACGTCGTTCGCGCCACCCACTGGCAGGCCGAAATCTACGATCTCATCGCCGCCTACGGCCGGATCAGCGCACGCACCCGCCCGGTGATGCACGTCGTCGCGGACCGCGAGGTGATGACGCTGGAGGCGGCGCTGGCGCGCGTGTCGCAGCTCGTCGGCAGCCGGATCGACTGGGCGACGCTGGACAGCTTCCTGCCCGACGGATCGGGACGGCTGCGCCGGTCGGCACTGGCCTCGTCGTTCCTCGCCGCACTCGAACTCGCCAAGCAGGGCCGGGTGGAATTGCGCCAGCACGCGCCCTTCGCGCCGCTCTACCTGCGGGCGCTGGCGTGAGCCCGCCGGACGATGCGGTGCGCGCGGTCGAAGCAATCCTGTTCGCCGCATCGGGACCGATCGGCATCGCCGCGATCCGCGCGCACGTCGGCGACGTCGACGTCGCCGCCGCGCTGGCGCGACTGGAGGCGGATTACGCCGGGCGCGGCATCGTGCTGGTCCGGCGCGGCGATCGCTGGCATTTCGAGACGGCGCCCGACCTGGCGCATGTGTTGCGCCGCGATCGCGACGAGGTGCGGCGCCTGAGCCGCGCGGGGATCGAGACGCTGGCGATCATCGCCTATCACGAACCCGTCACCCGCGCCGAGATCGAGGCGATCCGCGGCGTCCAGATCAGCAAGGGCACGCTCGACGTGCTGATGGAGGCGGGCTGGGTCCGGCCGGCGGGGCGGCGCGAGGTGCCGGGGCGCCCGCTCACCTTCGCCACGACGCCCGGATTCCTGGCGCATTTCGGCCTCGCCAGCCGCCGCGACCTGCCCGGCATCGACGACCTGCGCGCGGCGGGTCTGCTCGACCCCGTCGACGTCGCGCCCGACGAAGCTTTGGAGGTGGAAACCGGGACCGATAGCGACTAGATAGGCACGCATTCTAGGAGATACGCCATGGGCAGCTTCAGCCCGATCCATCTGCTCGTTCTCGCCGTCGTCGCGATCCTGTTGCTCGGTGGCGGACGATTCTCCAACCTGATGGGCGACGTCGCCAAGGGTGTGAAAAACTTCAAGAAGGGCATGGCCGAGCACGACGACGAGGTTCCGGCGAAGCCCGCGCCGCGTATCGAAGCGCAGAAGACCGCCGAGCCCGCGTTCGATCGCGACGGCGAGCGCGTCCGCGACGACCGTTAAGTCCATCCCGATGCATGGCTGCGGCGCCCGATGTTCGGGGTAGATTCGTCCGAATTCCTGCTGATCGCCGTCGTCGCGCTGGTGGTGATCGGACCGAAAGACCTCCCCAAGGCGATGCGCGTCGTCGGCTATTGGGTCGGCAAGGCGCGCGGCGTCAGCCGGTCGTTCCGTCAGGGCTTCGACAACATGGTCCGCGAGGCCGAGCTGGAAGAGATGGAAAAGCGCTGGGCCGCCGAGAATGCGCGGATCATGGCGGAACATCCCGCCAGTGCGGATGCGGAATCGATCGCTGCCGGCGAACCGGTGGCCGATGTCGGCGGGCCTGTGCATGACGCACCGGCGACGGATACGGCCGGTCACCCGCATGACGGGCATGGCGAACCGGTGATGGTCGAGAAACCGGTCGTCGCGCCGGCCAGCGAGCATCGCCCCGCCCCGCAGCCCGACAGCACCCCGTCATGAGCGAACCCGCGATCGATAACGAGATCGACGCCAGCCGCGCGCCGTTGCTCGATCATCTGATCGAACTGCGCCGGCGGCTGCTCTATTGCATCGCGGCGGTCGTGGTCGCGTTCGGCGTCAGCTATTATTTCGCCGAGGACATCTTCGCCTTCCTCGTCCAGCCGCTGCTCCACGCTGGGCAGAAGACGGTGATCTATACCCAGCTGTTCGAAGCGTTCCTGGTGAAGGTGAAGGTCGCCTTCTTCGCGGCGATGATGATCTCGTTCCCGGTGATCGCCAACCAGCTGTGGCAATTCGTCGCCCCTGGCCTCTATCGCAAGGAAAAGCGGGCGCTGCTGCCCTTCCTGCTGGCGACGCCGCTGCTGTTCATCTGTGGCGCGGCGCTGGCCTATTACATGGCGATCCCGATGGCGCTCCACTTCCTGCTGGGGTTCCAGGGGGATGTCGGCGGCGTGCACCAGCAGGCGCTGCCGGCGATCGGCAATTACCTGTCGATCGTGATGCAGTTCCTGTTCGCGTTCGGCATCGCGTTCCTGCTGCCGGTGCTGCTGATGCTGCTGGAGCGCGCGGGCATCGTGACCCGCAAGCAGCTGATCGGGGCGCGGCGCTACGCGATCGTCGGCGCCACCGCGATCGCGGCGGTGCTGACGCCGCCCGACCTGATGAGCCAGGTGCTGCTCGCGATCCCGCTGATCCTGCTTTACGAAATCGCGATCATCGGAATCTGGTTCACCGAGCGCAAGCGCGCGAAGGATGCCGGGACCGACATCGTCGAGGCCTGACCCACCGCTCCCACGACCTGCCGCATCACGAAAAAAGGCCCCCGCTCGGGAGAGCGGGGGCCTTTCGTCAGCCGGGTGAGGCTGTATCGCGTGCTTACTTGGCGTCGTCCGCGGTCTTGGCGACGGTGTTGCCTGCCGACTTCACGTCCTTGCCCACGCCTTCGACCGTGTTGCAGGCGCTGACCATGAGCGCACCGGCGACGACGACCAATCCGAGAACCTTACGCATAGAACCTCCTGAAGCATGAATGCCACCAACGGAATGATCGACCGCGCCATTCGTTCCGGTTGCGCAACTCATCGCATCCACGGGTGCGGCAGGCCATCGGTGGCGCCGAAAAGTTAAAGGCCCGAAAGCGTCACCGGGGGGGGGAGGGTGATAGCTTCCGGGCCTATGTCGTGGACCGCGAGAGCGGGGGGGCATAAGGTCGCGATCCGTATTGCATAACTCCGCGATTTTCGTCCGGTTCCGCGGCGCGCCATTTTTTTGGGCGCCATCGTCGCTGGCGGGATTCGCGTCAGTCGCGGCCGAGGATCGCGATGGCGATCTCATAGGCGCCGGTCA
The DNA here is from genome assembly GCF_025548555.1 of Sphingomonas sp. A2-49. Classification (GTDB taxonomy): domain Bacteria; phylum Pseudomonadota; class Alphaproteobacteria; order Sphingomonadales; family Sphingomonadaceae; genus Sphingomonas. The sequence continues at coordinate 20,308 of NZ_JAJLPA010000029.1, read as the reverse complement.
TCGGATCGTGGTGCAGCGGCGCCCGCAACTGGCGCGACAGGCCCTCGATCACGCGCCCGTAGCGGGTCGACAACAGCGTCTCCAGCGTCTCGCTCGCAACGAAGGCGCGCGACACGACGCGCAGCCGCGCCTTCTTGTCGTCGTCGCCCGCCTTCACCGCGACGCGGATCTGTGCCGCCGGATCGCAGTTCATCGCGAGCTCGATCGTTTCGGTGACGAGGAAGGCGACGGCAACCGCCACGTCCTGGTTGACCATATAGGGATCGATATCGAGCGCGATCGACAGGCTACTCGCACCCTCGGGCGCGGTCGCGCGGATGTTGGAGGCGAGCTCGCCGATCACCGAGCGCAGGTTGAGCCCGCGGTTGTCCTCCATTTCGGCAAAATGGTTGCGATGCACGACGGCCAGCGCATCCACGCGGCGCTGGATCGACGCATAGGCGGCGGTCGCGTCGGGGCTAGGGGCGCCGCGCGCGTGGAAGTTGATGAGGCTGGAGATGACCTGGAGGTTGTTCTTGACGCGGTGATGCACCTCGCGGGTCAGCTTGGTCTGGCGTACCACCGCCTCCGCCAGCCCCGCCTCGTGCAGCGCCACCGTGCGGCTGATCGCGCGGAAGGTGTCGCCGAGTTCGCGGATTTCCTGCGCGGGGAGCGGCCCCAGCCGGCCCGGATCGATCACCTCGCCCGGCGTGTAGGAGGCGACGCTGGCCCGCAGCAGCCGCAGCGGCCGGATCAGCAGCCGGTCGACGATGAACCACGACAGCCCCGCCGCGGCCGCCCACATCAGCAGCGGCAACATCAGGGCGACGAGGAAGGACGAGGTGATCGGCGCGCTGCGGATGCTGGTGCGCAGGGTCAGGCCGCCGAGCGCCAGATCGTTCTGCACCGTCTCGATCCGGTCGAGCGGTCCGAGATCGGGGATCGTCGCCAGTTCGAGCATGTCGTCGTCGTGCACCAGCGCGCTGGCGAGCGGCATCGCGCGACTGGCGGGGGCGGTGAGATGGGCGAGGAAGCGTTGCGGGAAGAAGGCACGGGCGCTCGGCCCGCGAGCGGGGCCCACCACCGACAGGATCAGGCCGCGCCCCGGGATGATCGCCGCGCCGACCGGTGTGGTCGTATCGACCGCGATGTCGCTGTCGAGGGGCTCACCGCAGAGTAACCGGCCGCTGCGGTCGACGATCGAAAAGCGGGTGCCGGTGGTCGCCTGCTGCGCGAAGACGCCTTGTGCGCGCGCGCAGCTCGGGGCGTCCGCGGCATCGGCGCGCAAGGCGCCGACCGCGACGCGCAGCGCGTTCATGTCGCCGACGAGCTCGATCGCGATGCTGCGCGCGCTTTCGTTGGCTGCGATCCGCAGCCGCGCCCGCGCCTCGGCATCGGAGGTCCGGCCGGTCTGCAACGTCGCACCGATCGCGATGAGCGCGAGCAACAACAACGCGACACTGAGCGTGATGAACAGCTTGGCGCCGGTCGGCAGGCGGGACAGGGCCGATACGGGCGCCATGGCGGCGCGGCGGGTGGAAGAGGCGGCGTCGAAGGTGGAGGCCATGCCCCCTGCTAGGCGAGCTTGTTCAGCAGGTCGAGCATTTCGTCAGGAACGCTTTCCTCGATCGTCCGCTGATAGGCGGAGCGCAGGGCCGCGCCCATGTCGCGATCCTTGCTCTGAACCTTGGCAGGAGACTTCTTGGAAGACGTTTTCCTATCCTTGTCGCTGGGCAGTTCCAACATGTCCCCCTGGGTGGCCCGCATGGTCCGGGCAGTCGACGCAATACCAAAGGGGCCGCTTTCAGCGAAGCGGTTTGCCCATTCAATCGCCGATGAAACCAAAGCGGCCTTCGTTGGTTCCCTTGCCGCGCGAAAATTCCGCAGGTCCGAGGGGGCGGGTGGGTTCTTCGACAAACACCGTTGCAAAGCCGCGGACGCACGCACAGATCAGGCGTCCGCTCAGTATCTTCAGGGAGTGAACACGACCCATGTCGCTTGGACAGCAACTCGCACCGCATCTTCCCTTCCTGCGGCGCTACGGCCGGGCCCTGACCGGCAGCCAGAATCAAGGCGACAAATATGTGCGCGCCACGCTGGAAGCCATCGTCGCCGCGCCCGACCAGTTTCCGCGCGACGTCGATCCGCGGCTGGGCCTCTATCGCATGTTCCAGGGCATCTGGGCGTCGGCCAACGCCGACGGCGAAGAGCAGACGTCGCAGAGCGATGCCGAGGGGACGGAGGCGGTCGCCCGCGCGCGGCTCGCCCGCATGACGCCGCTGTCGCGGCAGGCGCTGCTGCTGACCGCGATGGAAGGCTTCACGCCCGAGGATGCGGCCTATCTGATCGAGGTCGACACGAGCGAGGTCGACAGCCTGGTCGCCGAGGCGCTCGCGGAGATCGAGAAGCAGACCCGCGCGCGCGTCCTCATCATCGAGGACGAACCGATCATCGCGATGGATATCGAGACGATCGTTCGCGACCTCGGCCATGAGGTCACCGGCGTCGCGGTGACGCGCGACGAGGCGGTGGCGCTGGCGATGGAGGACCGTCCGGGTCTGGTGCTGGCCGACATCCAGCTCGCCGACGACAGTTCGGGGATCGACGCGGTGAAGGACATCCTCGCCGAATTCGAGGTTCCCGTCATCTTCATCACCGCCTTCCCCGAGCGCCTGCTCACCGGCGAGCGGCCGGAGCCGACGTTCCTCATCACCAAGCCGTTCCAGCGGTCGACGGTGAAGGCGGCGATCAGCCAGGCGCTGTTCTTCGACCAGGCGACGATCCCGGCCGCGGTGGCCTGACCCGCCACGCCGCGGGAAAAGTTACGGACCCAAAACGGACTTCGGGGGTTTCACGATCATGGCTGATCCGAATGAAACGGTCCATGTGACCACCACCGAGGCCCGTGCGGGCGCAACGCCGGGCGTCATGCGCTACGTGCTCGGCATTTCCATGGTGCTCATCATCGCGATCTTCGCCTTCCTGCTCCTGCGATAGGCCCGCATCAGCCGTATCACTGGCAATTGCCGGCGTGGACTCCTATCTTGCCGCATCAGGCGGCATCGATGTCCCCGGCTTCGAACGGATTTGCATGACCCAGACCGCTCCGCGTGACGACGATTACGAACCTAACGACGCGCCCGTGGAGCCCGTCGAGCACGTTGCCCTGTCCGATCCCGAATTCAAGAAGCAGCTGGCGCAGGTCATTCCGCACTTGCGCGCCTTCGGGCGCTCGCTGTCCGGCAGCCGCGACCTCGCCGACGATCTCGTGCAGGAAACCTTGCTGAAGGCATGGGCGGCGCGCCAGCGGTTCCAGGCCGGCACCAACATGCGCGCCTGGACCTTCATCATCCTGCGCAACCTGTATCTGTCGCAGATGCGCCGTGCGCGCTTCAAGGGCGAGTGGGACGATCTGGTCGCCGACCGCATCCTCGCGGCGCCCGCGAGCCAGGATCGCCATGTCGAACTGGGTGACATGCAGCGCGCGCTGCTGCATCTGCCGCAGCCGCAGCGCGAGGCTTTGATCCTCGTCGGTGCCGGCGGCTTCGCCTATGAGGAAGCCGCGGAAATCTGTCAGGTCGCCGTCGGCACGATCAAGAGCCGCGTCGCGCGCGGCCGGGTCGCGCTGGAGAATATCCTCAACGACGGTTCGCTGCCGTCGCGGCGCGAGCATGAAACCGACGTCAACAAGACGGCGCTCGATACGATCATGGGCGAAGTCGACGAACTCAGCCGCGGCCACTAGGCGCCGCGGCGGGCGATCAATGCGCTACCCGGTCCAGCCGCCGCACCAAGACAGCGATATCCTCGGGCATGTGCGTGCAGCCGAAGGCATTCCGCAGCGCGTGGCCGAGCGTATCGGTCGCGCGCGGCCCGCGGACGACGTAACCCCCGGGGCGGGTCGTGGTGGCGGGATGCGTGTCGGCGGTCATGATGCTGTCAACGACCGTCCGGGCGAAACGTTGCGCCGGCCGTGACGATGCGAATCCCGATGCTGCACGCCGCGATCGACCGGGCCCGCGCCCACGCCCCCTTTCTCGCGATGCTGCTCGATCGGGAACCCGCGCTCGCCGAGCGCCTTGCGGCGGGCGTGCTCGACCCGGCCTACACGCTTGCGACGCCCGACATGCCGGTTGCGCGCCAGTTGCGGCTCGACCGGCGCGCGCTGGCGCTGACCGTGGCGATCGGCGACCTTGCCGGCGTGATGGACCTGACCGCGGTGACGCACGCGCTCACCGATTTCGCGGACCGCGCGCTCGACCGGGCGATCCGCGCCGCGATCGAGGAGCGCACGCCGGGCGCCGAACCGCAGGGGTTCGCCGGAATCGCGCTGGGCAAGCAGGGCAGCCGCGAACTCAATTATTCGTCCGACATCGACCCCATCCTGATCTTCGACCCGCGAACGCTGCCGCACCGGGCGCGCGAGGAACCCGAAGAGGCGGCGGTGCGGATCGCGCGGCGTGTCGTGGAACTGCTCCAGGCGCGCGACGGCGACGGATATGTGCTGCGCGTCGACCTGCGGCTGCGGCCATCGCCGGAGGTGACGCCGATCGCGCTGCCGGTCGGCGGCGCGATCGGCTATTACGAAAGCCAGGCGCTGCCATGGGAGCGCGCGGCGTTCATCCGCGCCCGCGCCGCGGCGGGCGACCGGGCGCTGGGTGCATATTTCCTGGACGCCGTACGCCCGTTCGTGTGGCGGCGGGGGCTCGATTTCGGCGCGGTGCGCGAAATCCGCGACCTCTCCCACCGCATCCGCGATCATTACGCGAGCGGTCAGGCGTTCGGTCCCGGATACGACCTGAAGCGGGGACGCGGCGGCATCCGCGAGGCGGAGTTCTTCGCGCAGATCCACCAGCTGATCCACGGCGGCCGCGATCCCGCGCTGCGGGCGCCCGCCACGCGCGACGCGCTGGCGCGACTGGCCGCGGCCGGCTGGATTGCCGATGCGCCGGCGGAGGCGCTGATCGAATCCTACACGCTGCTGCGCACGATCGAGCACCGCGTCCAGATGGTGGACGATCGCCAGACGCACACGCTGCCGACCGGGGCGGCGCTCGACGGGGTGGCGCGGCTGCATGGACTGGAGGACGGTCCGGCGTTGCTCGCTCTGCTGCGTGCGCCGGTGGCGCGCGCCGGCGGGATCTACGACGCGCTCGACGAGGGGCGATCCGCGGGGTTGCCGCAGGAGACGGGGGCGCTCGCCACGACGCTGCACGCCGCGGGTTTTGCCGACGGCGAGGGTGCGGCGGCGCGGATCGCGGGGTGGCGGACGGGCCGCTACCCCGCGTTGCGCAGCCAGGCGGCGCGCGACGCGCTGGAGGCGGTGCTGCCGGTGCTGATGCCCGCGCTGGCCGGCGCGCCCGATCCCGCCGCGGCGCTGCTGCGGCTCGACCGGCTGCTCGAACGGCTGTCGAGCGCGATCAACATCCTGCGGCTGCTGGAGGCGCGGCCGGCGCTCGCCGCATTGCTGGCGACGATCCTCAGCCACGCCGCCCCGCTCGCCGATGCGCTCGCCACGCGGCCCGAACTGATCGACTGGCTGATCGACGCGAGCGCGTTCGAACCCCTCGGCAGCATCGACGGTCTCGTCGCCGAGATGCGCGCCGGCGACGCGCGCGACTATCAGGCGACGCTGGACCATGTCCGGCGGCTGGTCGGCGAGAAGCGGTTCGCGCTCGGATCGCAGATCGTCGCCGGCGCCGCCGATCCGCTGGAGGCCGCGGCCGGCTATGCGCGGCTGGCGGAGTCGGCGATCGAGGTCCTCGCGGCGGCGACCGTCGCCGAATTCGCGCAGGCGCATGGACGGGTGCCGGACAGCGAGCTGGTGATCGTCGCGTTCGGCCGGCTGGGCGGCGGCGCACTGACGCATGCCAGCGACCTCGACCTCGTCTACCTGTTCACCGGCGATTTCGCGGCGGAGTCGGACGGCGCGAGACCCCTGGGGGCGACGCTCTACTACAACCGGCTGGCGCAGCGGATCACCGCCGCGCTGTCGGTGGCGACCGCGGCGGGGCCGCTCTATCCGGTCGATACCCGGCTGCGACCATCGGGTGCGCAAGGACCGATGGTCGTGTCGGTCGAGTCCTTCGCCCGCTACCAGCGCGCAGAAGCCTGGACGTGGGAGCATATGGCGCTGACCCGCGCGCGGCCGGTCTTCGGGTCGGCGGGGGCGCGGGCGGCGGTGGCGGGAGAGATCGCGGCGGTGCTGGCCGGCGCGCGGCCGGAGCGCGACCTGACCGCGGATGCCGCGACGATGCGGGCCGAAATGGCGCGACACAAGCCGCCGACCGGGCCGCTCGATGCGAAACTGTCCGCCGGCGGGCTCGTCGACCTCGAATTCACCGTCCATCTCGCACAGTTGCGCCACCGCACCGGGTTCGATCCGGACCTTGCCGGCGCGATCCGGGCGCTGGTCGATGCGGCGCTGCTGCCCCCCGGTCTGGCGGCGGCGCACGACCTGCTGACGCGGCTGCTCGTGGTGCTGCGCCTCGTCGCCCCCGATGCCGCCGAGCCGCCGGCGGCGACCCGCGCACTGATCGCACGGGCGTTGCGGCTGGCCGACTGGCCGGCGGTGCTTGCCGCCTTCGCCGCGACCCGGCAGGAGGTCGAGGCCGCCTGGGCGGCGATGACGGGAGAGTGAGATGGACGTTGGTGCGCGCATTCCGCCGGTGACGGTGACCCTGCCGGACGGCGACGCGCTGGGGCTGGCCGACCTGTCGTTCCCCGCGGTGATCTATTTCTATCCCAAGGACGACACGTCGGGTTGCACGCGCGAGGCGCAGGACTTTTCCGCGCTGGCGGACGCCTTCGCCGCGGCGGGCGCCACCGTGCTGGGGATCAGCAAGGATTCGCCCGCGAGCCACGGCAAGTTCGCCGCCAAACACGCGCTGACCGTGCGTCTTGCCAGCGACACGGACGGCAGCGCTTGCGACGCGTTCGGCGTCTGGGGCGAAAAGCAAATGTACGGCAAGACCTATATGGGAATCGAGCGCGCGACCTTCCTGTTCGGCGCCGACGGAACGCTGGTCGAAGCGTGGCGCAAGGTGCGCGTTCCCGGCCATGCCGATGCGGTGCTGGCGGCGGTGCGCGTGCTGTAGGACCGGAGTAGGCCGCGCGATCAGTTGCCGAGGACGATGCTTCCCTTCGCATGCGTCGGGTCCGCCGCGGTCAGGTCGAGGCGGAAGGGCTTGTGCTCGTCGGTCGTGCCGCTCAGGCCCGCTCCGTCGCGGTGCAGCGCGAAGCCCGCCTTGCCGAGGCGCCGTTCGAACCAGTCGCGGACCTGTTCGGGGGTGGCGGGGCTGGTGAAGCGGACGCGCAGCCCGGCCCGGCTGCGGTCCGCCGCCCCCACGTCGACGGCTTCGATCGTCGATCCGGGATACAGGTGGACGCCGTTGAGATCGAAATCGTTCGCGTCGAGCTGGAGCCGGGGCAGCTTGATCTGGCCCGAAAAACCCGGAACCGCGATCTTGACCTCGCCCGACCGGCCGTCGACCGCCGCCAGCGTATTGCCGCCATCGGTGTTGATCGACACCGACGTCCCCGTCCCCGACCGGTCGCAGGCGGCAAGCGGCAGGGCGAGCGTGGCGGCGGCGAACAGGAGCGTGCGGGTCATCGGCCATCCCATCGTGTATTGATCGTACAATACACGTAGGCGCTTGCGATCCCTGGCACAAGCGGGGTTACGGATGCGGACGCTTGACGGTAGGACGGCCGGATCGTGACCCGTCCAGCTTCCCTTTCCGCGTCGGCGCCGTCCGCCGTCTCGCCCGACCATGCCTCCGGGCCGGCCGGCGCGCCGATCGGCTTTGCCGAATTCGTCGCACTGGTCGCCGCGCTGATGTCGCTCGCCGCGCTCGGCATCGATTCGATGCTGCCCGCGCTCCCCGCGATGGGTGCCGCCCTGGGCGTCGCGACGGAGAACCAGCGGCAGTTCATCATCACCGCCTTCGTCCTCGGCTTCGGCATCGCGCAGCTCGTCCACGGACCGCTTGCGGATCGCTACGGGCGGCGGACGGTGCTGCTGTTCGCGATCGGCGGCTATGCGATCGCCAACGTCGCCTGCGCGGTGTCGGCGAGCTTCACGCTGCTGCTCGCCGCGCGGGTGTTCGGCGGCGCGATGGTCGCCGCGACGCGCGTCGCGACGGTGGCGATGGTGCGCGACTGCTATCACGGCCGGGCGATGGCGCGGGTGATGTCGATCGCGTTCATGGTGTTCATGATCGTCCCCGTGCTCGCTCCCGCCTTCGGCCAGACCGTGCTGCTGTTCGCCGACTGGCGCGGCATCTTCTGGGTGATCGGCGGGATCAGCATGGGGATGTGGGCGTGGCTGTACCTGCGCATGCCCGAAACGCTGCATGCGGACGCGCAGCAGCCGCTGTCGGTGGCGCGGATCCTGTCGGGCTGGCGACAGACGCTCGGCGACCGCTGGTCGCTCGGCTACACGCTGGCGTCGACGTCGCTGATGGGCGCGCTCTACGGCTATCTCAACTCGGTGCAGCAGATCATGTTCGACACGTTCGGCAAGCCGCGCCTGCTGGCCGTGATGTTCGCGCTGACCGCGATGCTGATGGCGGCGGCGAACCTGACCAACGCCCGGCTGGTGATGCGGCTGGGCACGCGGCTCATCAGCCACAGCGCGCTGACGCTGCTGGTCGTGCTGAGCGCGCTGCACCTGTCGCTTGCGCTTGCCGGGTTCGAGACGCTGGTCGGCTTCGTCGTGTTGCAGGCGCTGACGATGGGGTGCTTCGGTCTCGCCACGTCCAACTTCTCGTCGATGGCGATGGAGAACATGGGCGCGATCGCCGGCACCGCGTCGAGCGTGCAGGGCTTTACCAGCGTCACCTTCGGCGCGGTGATCGGCGTCGTCATCGGCCAGGCGTTCGACGGCAGCACCGCGCCGCTCGCCGCGGGGTTCCTGATCTGTGGCGTCGTCGCGCTCGCGATCGTCGCGGTGACCGAGCGTGGTCGCCTGTTCCACCCGGTCTGACGCACCGCGACGGAACCGCCGCCGCCATCCCGCCGTTCGCATGCCACACTAATGGAGGTTGTGATGGGTGGACATCAGGTCATGGGCCACGGGTCCGGCGACGACGGCTACGACGAGGAAGGTTATGACGAGAGCCAGCGCGCCGAGATCCTGGAGGCGACGCGCAACGGCCCCAGCGACGGGCTGGTGCTGACCGACCTCGACCCCGATCTGGGCGATGCCGACGTCGAGGAGGACTCGATCGACGAACTCGACATGGATTCGGAGGAGGTCGGCGACACCGACGCCAGCGTGACCATGGACGAGGACGACATGGACGAGGACGATGCGCAGGACGATTTCGACGGCGGCACGACCGACGACGAGACGCTGCGTGACGCGGACGATGCGGCGCTGCGCCCCTGACGCGCGGGCGGACGGGATGACGGGGGCGGGGCGGCATCACCGCTGCGCCTCCCGACGCGCGTGATGACGGTGCCGCCGTTGCGGACGGTGCTGCTGTCCCTGTGTCTGGCCGGCTGTTCCGATGGTCGGACCGATGATGCCGGGAACGCTGCGAGCGATTCATCGCCTGCGCCTGTTCGCGCCGCCGGTCGTGCTCCGGTTGCCGTACCGCCCGCGGTGGCACCGGCTCGCACGATGGCGACCGCGCCGGCCGAGACGGCCGACCCCGCGGACGTGGTGCGCCGCTATGCCGCCGCCATCTCGGCGCAGCGCTACGCCGATGCCTGGGCGTTGTGGGAGGGGCAGGGCCGCGCCTCCGGCATGACGGAGGCGGCGTTCGCGGCGAGTTTCAGGAAATATGCGGCCTTCAATGCTGCCGTCGGGACTCCTTATGATGCCGATGCCGGCGCGGGACAGCGCTACGTCACCGTCCCGGTCGTCGTCACGGGCACGCTCGTATCCGGCGCACCGTTCCGCATGCAGGGGCCGATCGTCCTGCACCGCGTCGCCGACGGGATCGACAGCGACGATCCCGAGGCACACGCATGGCGTATTCGCAGCAGCGATATGAAACCACGGCCTTCGGTTCCCAAACCGTCCGGGCAATGAATGGCGGTTTTGCGCCGTTCCGTTCATCGGGGCGACAGGAACTGTGACCGGAAAAGCACAGGTTCAACCCATTCCGGACAATTGAACGCGTGCGGTGCAACAAAGCCGCGAATGCGCGGTTTGGACGGGCCTGGGCTGATCGACGATGCGTCGTCGTCGCCCCTGTTGAGGCAATACAAGGTAATCACACATGCGTAAGCTCGCCCTCGCGGCCGCCGTTGCGGCCGCGTCCTTCGCCGTCCCCGCCGTCGCCCAGGACATGTCGACCACCGGCACGACCGACGCCGCCGTCGCCGCACCGGCGCCCGCCGAAGCGCCCGCCGACACCGGTCCGCGCGCACCCGACGGCACCCGCGCCTTCGGCATCGAGCCCTATGTGGCGGTGATGGGCGGCTGGGAGCAGTTCGATCGCCAGGCGGTCGCCGGTATCCCTGCGCAGCCCAAGGGCTACAACCTCGACGGCGCGCTGGTCGAAGGCATCGTCGGCTTCAACGTGCCGCTCGGCCCCGTGTTCGTCGGCGCCGAAGGCGCGGTCGCCAAGGGCGTGTCGGGTGACATCGACTGGCAGTACGGCGCCTATGGCCGCTTCGGCCTTCGCGCCGGCGAGAGCGGCCTGTTCTACGGCAAGGTCGGCTACCGCTGGAACAACTTCAACAACTTCGCGCCGGGCGTGTCGGGTGACCTGAACCGTGACTATCACGCGACCGTCTATGGCATCGGCGCCGAAGTCGGCCCGAGGGACATCGGTCTCGGCGGCCTGACCGGCAATTCCGGCCTGCGCCTGCGCATGGAAGTGTCGACCTTCGACGACGCGCACAGCTTCCGCCCGATGGCGGGTGTCGTCGCGCACTTCTGATCGGTTCCCGTCAGGGCAACAGGGAAGGGCGGGTCCGCGCAAGCGGCCCGCCCTTTTCGTTGGGACCGCGTGCCGGGGCTTCCTATATCGGCCGCGATGGTCGGACGGGTGAAGCGCAAGGCCGGGCTGGCGGAGGCGGCGGCGCGCGCGGCACGGGAGTTGCCCCCGGCGACCTGCGCATTGTGCGGGCGGCCGCTCGGCACGAGGGTGGAATGGCACCATCTGGTCCCGAAGTCCGAAGGCGGGCGCGTAACCGCGCCGGTGCATCCGATCTGCCACCGCACCATCCACGCGACGGTGCCGAACGCGCTGCTGGCCCGCGACTACGCCGATCCTGCGGCGCTGCGCGCGCATCCCGACATCGCGCGCTTCCTCGCCTGGATCGCGGACAAGCCCGCGGACTTCCATGTCCCGGTGCGGCGGCGGCGCTGACCCGGCGGCGGATCGGGACGCATATCGGAAGGTCGCGGACGTCGCAGCGTCACGGAGCGCGCCCGGGCGGCGGTGTGGGGCGGGCGCCGAGCGCCGCGGCCGGATCAGCCGTCGATCAAATTGGCGACCGTCGCGAGATCTGCGGCATCGGCGGCGCCGCCGTCGGCGTCGGTCGTCGCGCCGCCGTTGCCGGCGGGCGCCGATACGGCTACGTCGTGGGCGAACCAGAGGATGCCCCCGGCCCAGAGCAGCGCCGCCCAGCGGCTGCGGAAGAGGCGGGGGTTGGGCAGCATCGCGGCGAACCTTGCACGGCCCGCGTTGCCGGTGCGTTGCGGGGGATGGTTAAGCGCGCGATCGGCGGGCTTGACGGGAGATCGATCAGGTGATGTGATACCGTTACATATCGAGGAGACGATCGATGCCACGCCAGCGTGCCTTTGCTCCCGCCGCCGCCCGCCTTGCCGGGGCGGACGATTCCCACGCGCCTTTGTCGCAGCTCAACATCACGCCGCTGATCGACGTGTTGCTGGTGTTGCTGGTGATGATGATCCTGACGCTGCCGACCGTCCTGCACAAGGTGACGGTCGACCTGCCGCAGGGCAGCGCGCCGCCGTCGGAGACGGTGACGCACCCGCTGGTGCTGGCGCGCGACGGCGGCGTGACGCTGGACGGCGCGGCGCTGGGCGACGCGGCAATGCCGGCGCGCTTCCGCGCGCTGAAGGCCGACCCGGCGGCGCTGCTGGTCGTGCGAACCGACCCGGAGGCGCGCTACGACCGCTTCGACCGCGTGCTCGCCGAGGTAAAGCGCGCGGGGATCACGCGGCTGGGGTTCGCGGGGAATGAGGCGATGGTGGAGTGAGGGTGACTGCTATGCCGCCGACCGGATCAGCGCGCCGGCCTCGTCGAGCCGACGGTAGAGGCTGTCGGCGGACAGTTCGAACCCGTTGGGCCAGGCCAAGGCCCCGGCTTCGATAAAGGCGCGTTTGAAATAGGCCGGGTCGCCGAGCGGACGTGTCATGCTGGTATCGCGGGCGATAAGGTCCGCTGCCGACCAGGCCGCCGCGGACCCATCCGAGAAGACGAGTGACACGGTCGAAGGACCGGCCACGGCAAGGTACACGATCTTAATCATCGAGGTCCGCTCCTGCGATCATCTCCAGCGGTTCAAGCGCCACGCCGCGCTGCCAGTTTGCCATAAGCTCGGCCCTATGGTCGAGCGCCCATTGGCTTACGATCTTGGCGGCTTTGCGAGGCAAGTTCCCCTGCGTGATCTCACCGTCCGCGATCCGCACGAACGCCTCGAAGCCTTGGTAGCTGGCGTGGAAATGCGGCGGGGGGTGATCGTCGAAATACATCCGGATCACGATGCCGAAGAAGAGGGAGATGACGGGCATCGGTTACGTCAGATTTCCATTGGGGATCATTGTATGATTACACCAAGCCAAAGACGTGCGCTAATTTCGTTCCGGCTGCCGGGCCGGAGCAATCTAGTGGCTTGGGGTTATCGGCGTCTGGGTGGCGGTGGAGGCATGGGTAGAGCTGCCGATCTTTGAATATTCGTATAGCAGCCCTCTCTCCGTTTCGGCGGCCAAGGCGAAGACTAGGGATTTGCGACCAGCTTCAATAAGGTATGTCTGGTCCGCCATCATCGTCTTGTAGCACTCGTCTGGATCACGTCCATCCAACATGTGCCATGCTGGATGGACGTGATCGTCAGACGCGATCATGGTCGTTACTCCGCCGCCACGCCGGCCCGCGAGAACATGTCGCCGCTGTCCATCCCCAGATCCTGCGCCACGGGGCGGACGATCTTCGCCTTCTGGCGCTTGTCGAACGAATCCCAGACGTCGTTCCACTGGCCCTTGGTCGCGGCCTTCGAATATTCGGTGGCGCGCTGTTCGAAGAAATTGGCGTGCTCGACGCCGTTCAGCATCGGCGCGAGCCAGGGCAGCGGGTGCTCGTCGATCATGTAGATCGGCTTCAGGCCCAACTGGCCCATCCGCCAGTCGGCGATGTAGCGGATGTACTTCTTGATCTCCTTGGGCGTCATGCCGTTGACCGGGCCCATCTCGAACGCGAGGTCGATGAAATTGTCCTCGAGCCGGATCGTGGTCTGGCAGACGTCGGCGATGTCGTCTTTCACCGCCTTGGTCAGGCACTGGCGCTCCTGACAGAAGGTGTGGAACATCTTGATGATGCCCTCGCAATGCAGGGATTCGTCACGGATCGACCAGGTGACGATCTGGCCCATGCCCTTCATCTTGTTGAAGCGCGGGAAGTTCATCAGCATCGCGAAGCTGGCGAACAGCTGCACCCCCTCGGTGAAGCCGCCGAACATGGCGAGCGTGCGGGCGATGTCCTCGTCGCTGTCGACGCCGAAGTTCTGCATATAGTCATGCTTTTCCTTCATCTCGGCATATTCGAGGAAGGCGCCGTACTCGCTCTCGGGCATGCCGATCGTGTCGAGCAGGTGGCTGTAGGCGGCGATGTGCACCGTCTCCATGTTGCTGAACGCGGTCAGCATCATCTTGATCTCGGTCGGCTTGAACACGCGGCCGTATTTCTCGTGGTAGCAATCCTGCACCTCGACGTCCGCCTGGGTGAAGAAGCGGAAGATCTGGGTCAGCAAATTGCGTTCGTGGTCGCTGAGCTTCTGCGCCCAGTCGCGGCAATCCTCGCCCAGCGGCACCTCTTCGGGGAGCCAGTGGAGCTGCTGCTGACGCTTCCAGAATTCGAATGCCCAGGGGTATTCGAACGGCTTGTACTGCTTGGAGGCTTGGAGGAGGGACATGGGGATTACTCCGGGTGGATATCAGGAAAGGGGGGGAGACGGGACGCTCCACTGCCACATGGCGTGGGCGGAGAAGGCGAGGACGATGGCGAGGCTGACCGCCATGATGCCGACCATGCGATAGACGTAGACGCGCGCGGGCGGCTGCGGCCGGCGCAATTGCAGCAGCAGCCACGCGCCGCCGAGCCCGAAGACCGCGGCGACCGCGAACATGACGAGGCTCTGCCACGGCATCAGCCGACGCGCCCCGTATCGCTGCGTGCATCCATTTGGCAGGCGGCTCGTTTCACCGCCGAACCCATTACAGGAGACGCAGCATGCACGACCATAGCAACATCAAGGAGCATATGACGGTCATCGGCGCCGACGGCGTCCATGTCGGCACCGTCGACCATGTCGATGGCGAGCGCATCAAGCTCACCAAGACCGATTCGCCCAGCACCCAGGACGGGCAGGGCGGCAAGCACCATTACCTGCCCGCCGGCCTGGTCGCGGAAATCGAGGGCGATACGGTGCGCCTCAGCGCCACCGCGCAGAACGCCGTCGACATGTTCGAAGAGGCGGAGTGATCCGTCCTTTCCCTCTCCCCCTGGGAGAGGGAGGGAGCGCCCGTCAGGGCGCGGAAGGGTGAGGGTGAGTTGGTTCACGCCAGCTCGCCCTTTTTCTGTTCGTGGTCGCCCTTATCCTTCCCACACGGCTTTGCCGTGCGGGCCCCTGCCTTCTCCCCAAGAGAGAAGGAGATTTGTGCGATGACGCCTTCCAGATTCGTCATCACGTCATTGTTGGCGAAGCGGATCACGGAAAAGCCTTGACGGTGGATGAAGCGGGTGCGGGCGGCGTCGTGTTCGGAGGTGGCGGCGTGGGTGTCGCCGTCGACCTCAATGACGAGGCGTTCGGAGAAGCAGAGGATGTCGGCGCGATATGGGCCGACGGGAGCCTGGTGGCGCCATTTCAGGGTCGGAAAGGATTCGCGGAGGGCGCGGAGCAGGCGGCGTTCTGGTTCCGGGGCGTTCTTGCGAAGCGTGCGCGCATGCTGGACGGTGCCCGAGGGTTGGTCCTGATAGAGCCGCATGTCACCCTCACCCTTCCGCCGCTGCGCGGCTCCCTCCCTCTCCCGATGGGAGAGGGATTGGGTCGACCATTCCCTCTCCCATTGGGAGAGGGAGGGAGGCCCGCAGGACCGGAAGGACGAGGGCGACCCGACCCGTCACCTCACTGGCACGCCAGACATTCGTCATAGTCCGTCGTCTCGCCGATCTCGAATTTGGGCGCGCTGATCGTATTGTCCGCCTCGACGCCGCCGCTGCCGGCGAAACCGGCACGCTGCACCGACTTGGACCGCAGGTAGTAGAGCGACTTGATGCCCAGTTCCCACGCGCGGAAGTGGAGCATCAGCAGGTCCCACTTCTCGACGTCCGCCGGGATGAACAGGTTCAGCGACTGCGCCTGGTCGATATAGGGCGTGCGGTCGCCGGCGAGTTCGAGCAGCCAGCGCTGGTCGATCTCGAAGCTGGTCTTGTAGCAGTCCTTTTCCTCGGTCGAGAGGAAGTCGAGGTGCTGGACCGAGCCGCCATGTTCGAGGATCGAGCTCCACACCGCCTCGCTGTTCTTCGACTTTTCGTTGAGCAGCTTTTCGAGATACGGGTTCTTGACCGAGAAGCTGCCCGACAGCGTCTTGTGCGTGTAGATGTTGGCCGGGATCGGCTCGATGCAGGCGCTGGTGCCGCCGCAGATGATGCTGATCGACGCGGTCGGCGCGATCGCCATCTTGCAGCTGAACCGCTCCATCGCGCCGGTGTCGGCGGCGTCGGGGCAGGGGCCGCGCTCGATCGCGAGCTGCATCGACGCCTCGTCCGCCTGGCTCTTGATGTGCTTGAACATGCGCAGGTTCCACGACTTGGCCATCGCCCCCTCGAACGGCAGCCCGCGCGCCTGGAGGAAGGAGTGGAAGCCCATGACGCCGAGGCCGACCGAGCGCTCGCGGCCCGCGCTGTAGGCGGCGCGCTCCATGCCCGGCTCGTGGCGGTCGATGTAATCCTGCAGGACGTTGTCGAGGAAGCGCATCACGTCCTCGATGAACCCCTTCTCGTCCTTCCACTGGTCCCACGTCTCGAGATTGAGGCTCGACAGGCAGCAGACCGCGGTCCGGTCGTTGCCCAGATGGTCGACGCCGGTCGGCAGCGTGATCTCGCTGCACAGGTTCGAGGTCGACACCTTCAGCCCCAGCTCGCGATGATGCTTGGGCATGTTCGAATTCACGTGGTCGGCGAAGACGATGTACGGTTCGCCGGTCTGGAGCCGGGTCTCGACCAGCTTCTGGAACAGCGAGCGCGCATCGACCGTCTGGCGGATCGCCTGGTCCTTGGGGCTGCGCAGGTGCCATTCCTCGCCGTTGCGGACGGCTTCCATGAACGCATCGGTGACGAGCACGCCGTGGTGGAGGTTCAGCGCCTTGCGGTTGAAATCGCCCGAGGGTTTGCGGATTTCGAGGAATTCCTCGATCTCGGGATGGCTGATGTCGAGATAGCAGGCGGCCGAGCCGCGACGCAGCGACCCCTGCGAAATCGCGAGGGTGAGCGAATCCATGACGCGGACGAAGGGGATGATGCCGCTGGTCTTGCCGTTGAGGCCGACCGGCTCACCGATCCCGCGCACGTTGCCCCAATAGGTGCCGATGCCGCCGCCGCGCGAGGCCAGCCAGACGTTCTCGTTCCAGGTGTCGACGATGCCGTTGAGGCTGTCGGGCACCGAATTGAGGTAGCAGCTGATCGGCAGGCCGCGGCCGGTACCGCCGTTGGACAGCACCGGCGTCGCCGGCATGAACCACAATTGCGAGATATAGTCGTACAGGCGCTGCGCATGCGCGGCATCGTCGGCATAGGCCGAGGCGACGCGGACGAACAGGTCCTGATAGCCTTCGCCGGGCAGCAGGTAGCGATCGTTCAGCGTCTCCTTGCCGAAATCGGTGAGCAGCGCGTCGCGGCTGTGGTCGACCTCGACCGGATAGGGGCGCGCGCGGACCGCCTTGCTGCCGGTGCCGACGGCTTCCGTCGCTGCGCTGGTGGTGCTCGCCTCGCCGGTGGTGGCTTCGATCGTATCGCTCATTGCTGCACCCTGCGTGTCCCTGAAGTCCATCGAAACCGCTCCTTCGTTCTCTAAGTGTTCGAATCGGCGGCGTAATTCATACTACCACCGCGGCGGCCCGGCCGGGAGAACAAAATGAGCACATCGCGGTGTCGCGCCATGCCCGGCGACGATGACCCATATGGGGATCGCGCCCGTCCACTACCAGCAATTGGGTCCGCCCCCGAACTCAACCCCCACAAATTGTGGCAAAGCGCTGCGGCAGGCAAGCGGTTAATCGTGTGGCGGGGGTGCGGGTGGCGGTCGCCCGACGGCCGATCCGGCGGCGGCCCGCGAACGACGCGCGGACTTCTGCGGGTTACGCAAAGCGCAAGGGAACAGCGCGGGAACGAAAATTTTTTGGACGGGCGCCGGCGCGGTGCGGGTCGATCCGAAAGGGACGTGTCTGCGGTCCGATCGCGTCGCCGTCAGGCGCTGCGGCGCTGGACCCGGCCCGGCTGGTGATTGAGGCGGTCGAGGTTGAACGGGTGGTCGAACTGCAACCCGGCCTTGCCGTCGTGCGCCCAGGCGATCCGCGCCGCGAACATCTGGTCCTCGACCAGTTCGATGAGCACGTCGAGCCCCACCGCCTCGCCGTCGACGTCGATGCCGTCGACCATCACGCCGCTGGTCGAGATGTTGCGGATCCGCACGTCGCCCTCGTTGTGGCCGATCGCCATCCGTGCCGACCGCAGCATCTTGGTGCGCGGCGACCGGCTGACCTTGTGGCCGACCGGCAGCGCCTGGACGCCGCCCAGCTGGACCAGCACGTCGGCGGCGGCGACGCCGCGGCCGTAGACGAACCCCTGGATATGGCTGCACCCCAGGTCGCGGACCAGGTCGATCTCGTCCTGGATCTCGACGCCCTCCGCGGTCGTCTCCATCCCCAGCGTATCGGCGAGCGTGACGATGGCGCGGACGATCGCGGCATTGCGGTTGCCCGGCTGCGCGGCGCCGCGCACGAAGCTCTGGTCGATCTTGATCTTGTCGAACGGCGCGGTGCGCAGATAGCCGAGCGAGGAATAGCCCGTCCCGAAGTCGTCGAGCGCGAGGCGGACGCCGAGGCCCTTCAGCGCCCTGAACATCGCGTCGGTCGATCCCGATTCGTCGAGGAACACGCCTTCGGTGATCTCCAGCTCCAGCCGTTGCGGGGCGAGGCCGCTGTGCGCGAGCGCGGAGGCGACGATCGTCGGAAAGGCGGGATTGGCGAACTGGATCGGCGACACGTTGACCGCGACGCGGACGCCGTGCGGCCACCCTGCCGCCGCGTCGCAGGCGGTGCGCAGCACCCATTCGCCGATCGCCTCGATCAGCCCGCAATCCTCGGCGACCGGGATGAAGTCGCCGGGCGAGATCATGCCGCGCGTCGGATGCTCCCAGCGCAGCAGCGCCTCGTAGCCGACGATCCGCGCATCCGCGGTCGACACGACCGGCTGGTAGACGAGCGCGAACCCGCCTTCGCCGAGCGTCGCGCGCATGTCGTCCTCGAGCACCTTGCGGCTCTTCGCCCCGGCGAGCATCTCGTCCGAATAGAAGCGATGGACGCCGCGCCCGTCGGCCTTGGCGGCATAGAGCGCGAGGTCGGCGTTGCGGATCAGCTCCTCGGCGTCCTCGCCGTGGTGTGGTGCGATCGCGATGCCGATCGAACAGCCGATCGATACCGACGCGCCGGCGATGAAATAGGGCTGCGACAGGCCGGCGATCAGTTCGCGGGCGAGGCCGGCCAGCGTGTCGCGATTGTCGAGGCCGGGCAACAGCACCTGGAATTCGTCGCCACCCAGTCGCCCGACGAGGCCGGCATCGCCGACCACCCGCTCCAGCCGCTGCGCGACCTGCTTGAGCAGGGCGTCGCCGGCCTGGTGGCCGAGCGTGTCGTTGACCGCCTTGAACCGGTCGAGGTCCATCAGGAACAGCGATGCGGGGCGATAGGGGCCGGACTGCTGCTGTTGCAGCGTCTTGTCGAGGCTGTGGCGCATCCGCTGGCGATTGGCGAGGCCGGTCAGCCCGTCGAACAGCGCGAGCCGGGTGATCTCCGCATCCGACTTGCGCTTTTCGGTGAGGTCGCTGCCCGAACCGATGAACCCCTGGAACCGGCCGAGCTCGTCGACCACCGGACGGCCCGAAATCGACCACCAGCGATCGGGCTCGACGTCGGGCGCGGCGGTATCGGCGGCGCACACCGTATAGTCGGAAAAGGACGTCCGCGACGACAGGTGAAAGGCGAGGGTGCGCTCGGTGCCCGGCGTGACGCTGTCCATGCGGAACAGGTCGGTCAGCGGCCGGCCGACCGGCTCGACGCCGCCCGACCGCAGCGCGACCGCGACCTTGCCCGAGATATACGACAGCCGGCCGTGGCGATCCGATTCCCAGAACCAGCCGGTGCCATGGCCTTCGAATTCGGCGATCATCTTGGCCGCGAGCCGGCCTTCGCTCGCCTCCTGCGCCAGCGCGCGCGCGGCGTCCGCGTCGCGGCGCGCGAGGCGCAGCGTCGCGACGGCGAGCCCGGCGAGAAACAAAGCGGCGATCAGCGACGGCAGCATGCCACCGGACAGGATCGGCAGGATCAGGACGAGCCCGACTGCGAAGCCGAACGTGGCGATGCGGATCGGATTGAGCGCGACGACGGTCAGGCCGATCGCGCCGGCGGCGGCGACGAAACATCCGATCTGCAACGGTCCGACCGGCAGTTCAATCGATTGCCATACCAGCGACAGCAAGGCGGCGGCGATCCCGCTCGCCGCCAGCGTCAAGAGCCGGATGCGGACGTGCGGCGGCTGTCCGCGCAGCCGCGCGGTCGCCAGCGCGGCGTAGGACACGAGCGCAGGCAGCGTGGCGATCGCCGCGACGATCGCCATGTGGATCGGCGAGGCGGCGGCAGGCATCGCGCAGGCGGCGGCGAACAGGATGGCACCGGCTAGCGCCTGCGCCGCGAGGGCCAGTGGCCAGATCGCCGCGACCTCGGCCAGCCGCGCGGCATGTGCCTGCGCGTCGACCTCGCCCTCGTTTTCGCGCAGGCCGAGAACCGGCAATATCGCCCGCCGGGCGATGTCCGCGTTCGTCGGCGTGCGTGCGACCCTCTGCGTCATGG
>NZ_JAJLPA010000028.1 GCF_025548555.1 Sphingomonas sp. A2-49 | reverse complement strand
GTCGCCTTGCCGCCGCCCGTGGGATCCCTACGGCAGCAGCAGCGACGCGTCCCCGTAGGAATAGAAGCGATAGCCGGACGCGATCGCATGCGCATAGGCCGCCTGCATCCGCTCCCGCCCCATCAGCGCCGATACCAGCATGAACAGCGTCGATCTGGGCAGGTGGAAGTTGGTCAGCAGCCCGTCGATCCCGGCGAACGTATAGCCCGGCGTGATGAAGATCGCGGTGTCGCCGGCGAAGGAGCGGATGACGCGGTCGCTGCCGGTGGCGCTTTCGATCAGGCGGAGCGAGGTGGTGCCGACCGCGATCACCCGGCCGCCGCCGGCCCGCACCGCGTTGAGGCGGTCGGCGGTGGCGGCGTCGATGCGGCCCCATTCGGCGTGCATGCGATGATCGACCGTATCGTCCGCCTTCACCGGCAGGAAGGTGCCCGCACCGACGTGCAGCGTCAGCGTCTCGTGCGTCACCCCGGCCGCGTCCAGCGCGGCGATCAGCGCCGGCGTGAAGTGCAGCGCCGCGGTCGGCGCCGCGACCGCGCCGGGTTCGGCGGCGAACATCGTCTGGTAATCGTCGGCATCCTGCGCATCGGTGGCGCGTCTGGCGGCGATATAGGGCGGCAACGGCATGCGCCCGGCGCGTTCGAGCAGCAGTTCGACCGGTTCGTCGCCGGCGAAGTCGAGCGCCAGGCTGCCGTCCTCCTGACGCGCGGAGGCGGTGGCACTTACCCCCTGGCCGAAATCGATCGTATCGCCCTCGCGCACGCGCCGCGCATTGCGGAGGAAGGCGCGCCAGCGTCGCGGTCCCTCGCGCTTGTGCAGCGTCGCGCCGATGCTGGCATCGCCCCGGTGACCCTCCAGCCGCGCCGGGATGACGCGCGTGTCGTTGAAGACGAGGCAATCGCCGGCGCGCAGCTGGCCGGGCAGGTCGCGCACGATCCGGTCGCGCGTCTCTGCCCCGTCAAGGACGAGCAGCCGTGCGGCATCGCGCGGCACCGCCGGGCGCAGCGCGATCCGCTCCGGCGGCAGCTCGAAGTCGAAAAGGTCGACCTTCACCGTCCGGTCCTCAATGCCCGATCGTCACTGCCCGGCGCGCGGCGCCCCGGCGGCGGGCTTGCCCGCGCGCTTCGGTGCGGCGGTGCCGGCCGGGCGCGGCGTGCCGCTGCCGGGCAGCGTGACCGGCGCGCCGAGCGTCACCGGTGCCGGCGCGGCGGCGGGCGTGTAGGGCGGCGGGCCGTCGGCGGCGATATAGGCGCGAAGGATCTTGGTGGGATCCGTCGGCGGCTCGCCCCGCTCGATCGCATCGACATATTGCATGCCGTCGATGACGCGCCCGAACACGGTATATTTCTTGTCGAGCGCCAGGCGCGGCTGGAAGACGATGAAGAACTGGCTGTTCGCGCTGTTCTCCGCATCCGCGCGCGCCGCGGAGACGGCGCCCCGGACGTGCGGCAGGTAGTTGAACTCGGCATCGACGTTGGGCAGCGTCGATCCTCCGGTGCCGTCGCCCTTCGGGTCGCCGCCCTGCGCCATGAACCCGTCGATGACCCGATGGAAGGCGAGGCCGTTGTAGAATCCCTGACGGGTCAGCGTCTTCACCCGCTCGACCATCTTGGGCGCGACGTCGGGGCGCAGCCAGATCGTCACCCGCCCGCCGTCGGACAGGTCGAGCAGCCACAGGTTCGCCTTGTCGGTGACGAGCGGCGGGGTGGCGCGCCCGGCGACCTGCTCGGGCAGCGTCTGCGCGAGCACGGGCATGGCTATCAGGCAGAGGATGAATGCGAACAGACGGGCGAACGGACGCATGGAATTCCCAATTCTCGTGATTCCGGGCGGCTTAGAGCAAATCGCGACTTGCACCAAACTGAACATGGCGTCGCCGCCGCACGCCGTGCGACGGGCGTCCGCGGCGACGGTCAGCTGCCCTTGCGGCCCATAACCTCGACGCGCGCGACCACCTCTGTGCAGACGGCGGGGGTGACGAACTTGCCGATCGGGCCGCCGAACAGCGCGATTTCCTTGACCAGCCGGCTGGCGATCGGCTGCAACGCCACGTCGGCCATAAGGAACACCGTCTCGACGCGCGGATTGATCTGCTGGTTCATCCCCGCCATCTGATATTCATATTCGAAATCGGCGACGGCCCGCAGGCCGCGGATGATGACCCGCGCGCCTTCGCGCTCGGCGAAGTCCATCAGCAGCGAATCGAAGTCGACGACGTCGATCGCCCCCGCCAGTCCCTCCACCTCGCGGCGGACGATCGCCATCCGCTCGTCGAGCGTGAACATCGGCGATTTCGACGGATTGGTGGTCACGCCGATCACCAGCCGGTCGACCAGCTTCGCGCCGCGGCGGATGATGTCCATGTGACCCAGCGTGATCGGGTCGAAGGTGCCGGGATAGACGCCGATCCGTTCGCTCATGACGCCTGTTTCCTTCAGCGGTCGCGTTCGACGACGTAGCGCGCGACGTCGCGCAGCACGTCGGCCTCGGTGCCGTAGCCGTGCAGGTGCTGCACCGCCTGGTCGACGAGCATGCGGCACTGGTCGCGCGCGCGATCGATACCGAGCAGCGACAGGAACGTCTCCTTGCCCGCGCCGACGTCCTTGCGCAGCTTCTTGCCGGCAATCGCCTCGTCGCCCTCCGCATCGAGCAGATCGTCGGCGATCTGGAAGGCGAGGCCGAGATCGTGGGCATAGCCGCGCAGCGACCGCCGCCCCTCCGGCGCCACGCGGCCGAGGATCGCCCCCATTTCGACCGAGACGCCGATCAGCGCGCCGGTCTTCATCTGTTGCAGGCGGGTGACGGTGGCGAGGTCGAACGTCATGCGTTCGGCGACCAGGTCCATCATCTGTCCGCCCGCCATGCCCGACGGGCCGGAGGCGCGGGCCAGTTCCATCACCAGCTCGGCGCGGACGAAGGGATCGGGATGCGTCGCGGGATCGGCGAGGATCTCGAACGCCAGCGCGTGCAGGCAATCGCCGGCGAGGATCGCGGTCGCCTCGTCGAACGCCTTGTGGACGGTCGGCTTGCCGCGGCGCAGGTCGTCGTCGTCCATCGCCGGCAGGTCGTCGTGGATCAGCGAATAGACGTGGATCGCCTCGACCGCGGTCGCGACGTCGCCCGAACAGTCGCGCGACACGCCGAACAGGTCGGCGGTGGCACAGAGCAACAGCGGCCGCAGCCGCTTGCCCCCGCCGATCGCGGCATGGCGCATCGCGCGGTACAGATCGGCGCGCGGATCGTCGGGAACGGCGAGCAGCCGGTCGAACCGCGCGTCGATGTCCGTCGACACCGTCGTCATGGCGTCGCCCAGCGTCGCGTGCACCGGCTCAGCCCGCGGCAAAGGGGGTGGTGCCGGCGGCCTTGCCATCGGCGTCGAGCCGGATCGCTTCGATCCGCGCCTGCGCGGCGTCGAGCCGTTCGGCGCAGCGCTGGCGCAGGCGATCGCCGCGTTCGTAGAGCTGGATCGATTCGTCCAGCGTCGCCGCGCCGCTTTCCAGCCGGCCGACGATGCGTTCCAGGTCCTTGAGGGCGTCTTCGAACGACAGGGTCTCGATCGGCGTATCCATGCGCGATCCTATGCGACAGGGGCGGGGCGGGCGCAAGGATCGGCGGGTGCGGCGTCGCCGGGGACACCCGACGCATGGCGTGCGTTCAGCCATCCATGTTCACCAGCATCGATCCCGCGACCGGCACCGTCGGCGCCAGCATCCCCGAACTCACCGCCGCGGAGGTGGAGGACAGGCTCGCCCGCGCCACGAGCGCCTATGCCGCGTGGCGGGTCACCTCGCTCGACGCGCGGACCGCGTTGCTCGAACGCATCGCCGAACAGTTCGACGCGCATGCGGAGGAGCTGGCCGCGACGGCCACGCGCGAGATGGGCAAGACGCTGGCCTCCGCCCGGGCCGAGGTGGCGAAATGCGCCGCGGCCTTCCGCCAATACGCGCAGAACGGTGCGGCGATGCTGGCGCCGACGCGATTCGACACGCCGTCCGGCCCGGCGACCGCGCACTGGATGCCGCTGGGACCGGTGCTGGCGGTCATGCCGTGGAACTTCCCGTTCTGGCAGGTGGTGCGCTTCGCCGCGCCGACGATCCTCGCCGGCAACGTCGGGCTATTGAAGCACGCCTCGCTGACGCAGGGGTGCGGGACGGCGATCGAGCGGATGATCGTCGCGGCGGGCGCGCCGGCGGGCCTGTTCCAGAACCTCGCGATCCGGTCCGACCGGATCGATGCGCTGATCGCGGATCCGCGGATCGTCGCGGTGACGCTGACGGGCAGCGAGGGCGCGGGGATCGCGGTGGCCGAGGCCGCGGGTCGCCAACTCAAGAAGGTGGTGCTGGAACTCCGCGGATCGGACCCGTTCGTCGTCATGCCCTCCGCCGACCTCGACGAGGCGGTGCGGCAGGCGGTGACCGCGCGCATCCAGAACAGCGGGCAGTCGTGCATCTGCGCCAAGCGGATGATCGTCCATGCCGACATCTACGACGCATTCCTCGATCGGTTCTGCACGGCGATGCGCGCGGTGAAGGCCGGCGACCCGACCGACCCCGCGACCGACATGGGACCGCTGTCCAGCGAGGAGCAGCGGTGCACGACGCTGGCGCAGATCGACGCGATCCGGGCGGCGGGCGGCAGGCTGTTGTTCGGTGGCGAGGCGCTGCCGGGGAGGGGCGCGTTCATGTCGGCGGGCGTGCTGGTCGATGTGCCGATCGACCATCCCGCGGCGCGCGAAGAGCTGTTCGGGCCGGTCGCGATGGTGTTCCGGGCGGCCGACATCGACGCGGCGATCGCGCTCGCCAACGACGTGCCGTTCGGACTGGGATCGTCGGTGTGGACCAACGCGCCCGACGAGCGCGTGCGGTTCGAACGGGATATCGAGGCGGGGATGATCGCGGTGAACGCGATGCTTGCGTCGACGCCGGAGGCGCCGTTCGGCGGGATCAAGCGGTCCGGTCACGGGCGCGAACTCGGCCCCTATGGTCTCCACGAATTCATGAACCTGAAGACCGTGCTCGGCTGACGGTCGATCAGGTGCGGCGTGCGGTCCAGGTGTAGAGGATCGAGACGCCGACGAGGCCGAGATCGATCGCCGCCTGCACCCGATGCGGGCGGGGATCGCCGATATCGTGCGTGAGCAGGCGGATGTCGGGCGAGGGATGCCGCGCCGCGACGATGCCGAGGGCAGCGAGCGCCGCGATGGCGAGTTTGCGACGGTCCGTCATGCGCTTCCTCCCGAAGCGGCTCTTGTAGCAGATGCGCCTCGCCGCTGCCAGTCCCGGTACGGCGGTCAGGCGGCGTGGGCGAGGTCGGCGGCGTTGCGCACCCGGTCTCGTCCCGCCGCCTTGGCCGCGAACAGCGCGCGGTCGGCGCAGCGATACAGCGCCTTCCAGTCGGTTTCGCGGGTCAGCGGGCCGATGCAGGTGCCGATGCTGGCGGTAACGGTGAGGTCGAACGGCATCCGCTCCATGCGCAGCCGGTCGAGGACGAGGCGCGCGTCGATCGGCGCGTCGGCCCGCGCGAGCAGGGCGAATTCCTCGCCGCCGATCCGCGCCACCAGCACATCGGGTCGCGCCGCGGCGCGCAGCGCACGGGCGATCACGCGCAGCACCTCGTCGCCGCCGTCGTGACCGATGGTTTCGTTGATCGTCTTGAAATGGTCGATGTCGACGAGGATCAGCTGATGGTCCTCCGCGCGTCCGATCGTGCCGTCGAGGAAGGCGCGGCGATTGAGCAATCCGGTCAGCGGGTCGGTCGCGGCGAGCAGCCGTGCGGCGATCTCCTGCTCGCGCGCCGCGTCGCGTTCGAGGCTGAGCAGCCGGATGCGATAGGCGACGCCCAGCGACGACAGCGCCGCCTCGAGCGCCATCGCGAGCAGGGTGGAATTGTCGATCCACATCTGCCAGCCGATGAAATTCAGGGCGGCGAGCACGCGGACGCTGGCGAGCGCCACCGGCGCGCCCCAGGCGAGCGCGAAGACCCAGAGGTAGTTGCTGCGCCGCAGCCAGGCGCGGACCAGCACCGGCACCAGCAGCGTCAGCACCGCGATATAGGCGAGCGTGCTCGCGGTATCCGTCACCGCGGCGAAGCGCGGCGCCAGCAGGCCGTATGCGCCGGTGGTGGACAGCAGCAGGAGCAGGACGGCGGTGCTGTACGGCCGCAGCCAGCCGTCGAACACGCGCCGCTCGAGGAAGGCGCGCGCGAAGACGATCGCAGCGGCGGCGGCCCAGGCGAGCAGCACGTAGTTGAGCCGCTGGCGGTAATTGTTGTCGATCGCGGTCACCTGGCCCAGCAGCCCCGACGAGGTGGAGGCATAGGCGAGCAGGCACACGACCATCAGGCAATAGGCAGGCTGGAACGCCTGGCGCAGCGCCGCCCACAGCGCGAGATTGTAGACGAGCAGCGCGAGGCACATGCCGGCGAAGGCGGCATAGAGTGCCGCCATCGTCAGCTCGGCACGAGCGGCGCTGTGGCTGTCGGTCAGCGTCGGGCTGACGAGGATGCCGCGCCGGTTGATCGCGCCTTCGATATGCCACAGCAGGCGGACCGGACGCGCGTCGTGCGCAGGCGGCGCGAGCTGCAGGATGGCGCCGAGGCGCAGGTAGCGACCGGCGTCCGCGCTCGAAAAGCCGGTGCTGCGGATCGCGCCGTCGGCGTAGAGGACGTACAGCGTCAGGCGATCCTGCCACAGGCTCGCCTGGCGGACGCGGGTGTCGGTGCCGATGCCGCGCGGCAACGGGTGCGACAGGATCCAATAGTCTCCGGCGCCGAAATCGGTCTGACGGGTCGCGCAGTCGAACCGGTGCGGATCCGCGAACAGCGCGGCGGGCGATGGCTGCGGCCCCGGCGGCGCGCGCAGGATGCACGTCGCGATGCCGACGTCCGGCGCGGCGGCAGCGGGGGACGCGCCGATCCACGCCAGCATCAGCAGCAACAGGGCAACACCGTGCCTGATCGGGAGCCGGATGGGCATGACGTCCGGGATAGCGGTGCCTTTGCAAAGCTTTGGTAAATGACGCGGAAACAATGACGGCCGGCGCGGTCACCCCGTCGATGGGCCATCGTGGAGGTCGAGCACGACGATGCCGGCGGCGGTGACGTGGAGCCGCAGTGTCACCGCGGGGCAGAGCGCAACGTCCCTACACCCGTCAGCGCCCGGTGCCCCGTCGACGATCAGCTGGATCATCCCTCGCACCAGCGCCGCCGCGAATCGCCGCTCGGCGGACGGGTCGGTCGCCGCGATCGAGCGGCGCAACCGGTCGCAGGCGCCGACGGCGCGAGCCGTCCAGCACAGCGGCGTCGCCGGGCTGGTGGCGGGCGATCCCTGGAACGGGTCGCAGGCGGATGGCGCGCCGTCGACGCGGGCGAGGTGCCAGCCACCGAGGCGAAGCGCCATCGCGTTGCTGCCCACCAGCCGCCCGGCCGCGATGTCGGCAAGCGCGTCGGCAGTGCGATGCGGGAAAGGCGCGGGCGGGTCCACGCGCCGCGATTATCACGGTAACGGACCGAACCCGTGACGGTTCGGTCCGTTTCGGATCGGCTTACTTGGCGTCGACCGGTTCGGCCTTGCCCTTCTTGCGCGGCTTCTTGGGAGCGGCGCCCTCGATCGCGAAGGACAGCGCGCCGTCCTTCATCCGCACCGTCACCTCGCCGCCGTGAACGAGCTTGCCGAACAGCAGTTCCTCGGCAAGCGGCTGCTTGATCTTTTCCTGGATCAGGCGGCCCATCGGACGCGCGCCGTACAGCTTGTCATAGCCCTTTTCGGTCAGCCACGCCTTGGCGGCATCGTCCAGGTTGATGTGGACGTTGCGATCGGCGAGCTGGAGTTCGAGCTGGAGGATGAACTTGTCCACCACCCGCGCGACCACCTCGGTCGGCAGGTATCCGAACGGCACGATCGCATCGAGCCGGTTGCGGAATTCCGGCGTGAACATCTTCTGCACCGCCTGCTCGTCCTCGCCCTCGCGGGTCAGGTTGCCGAAGCCGACCGTCTCGCGCGCCATGTCAGACGCACCGGCATTGGTCGTCATGATGAGGATGACGTTGCGGAAGTCGACCGACTTGCCGTGCTGGTCGGTCAGGCGACCGTTGTCCATGACCTGCAACAGGATGTTGAACAGGTCGGGATGCGCCTTTTCGATCTCGTCGAGCAACAGCACGCAATGCGGGTTCTGGTCGACCGCATCGGTCAGCAGGCCGCCCTGGTCGAAGCCGACGTAGCCCGGGGGCGCACCGATCAGCCGGCTGACCGAATGCCGCTCCATATATTCGCTCATGTCGAAGCGCTGGAGCGGGATGCCCAGGATCGACGACAATTGCTTGGCGACCTCGGTCTTGCCGACGCCGGTGGGGCCGGTGAACAGGTAGTTGCCGATCGGCTTTTCGGGTTCGCGCAGGCCCGCACGCGCCAGCTTGATCGCCGAGGCGAGCTTCTCGATCGCGCTGTTCTGGCCGAACACGACACGCTTCAGGTCGGTCTCCAGGCTTTCCAGCGCGGCCTTGTCGTCGGTGCTGACCGACTTCGGCGGGATGCGCGCCATCGTCGCGATCACCTGTTCGATCTCCTTGGCGGTGATCGTCTTCTTGCGCTTGTTGGCGGGCACCAGCATCTGCATCGCGCCGACCTCGTCGATCACGTCGATCGCCTTATCGGGCAGCTTGCGGTCGTTGATGTAGCGCGCGCTGAGCTCCACCGCCGACTTGATCGCGTCGGGGGTGTATTTGACGTTGTGATGGTCCTCGAATGCCGAGCGCAGCCCGGCGAGGATCTTGATCGTATCCTCGATCGTCGGTTCGTTGACGTCGATCTTCTGGAACCGGCGCAGCAGCGCGCGATCCTTTTCGAAATGGTTGCGGAATTCCTTGTAGGTGGTCGATCCGATGCAGCGGATCGTGCCGCCCGACAGCGCCGGCTTTAACAGGTTCGACGCGTCCATCGCGCCCCCCGACGTGGCGCCGGCGCCGATCACGGTATGAATCTCGTCGATGAACAGCACCGCGTGCGGCAGTTTTTCGAGTTCGTTGACGACCGCCTTCAGCCGCTCCTCGAAATCGCCGCGATAGCGCGTGCCGGCGAGCAGCGAGCCCATGTCGAGGCTGTAGATCACCGCCTCCTTCAGCACGTCGGGCACCTCGCCCTCGACGATCTTGCGCGCCAGCCCCTCGGCGATCGCGGTCTTGCCGACGCCGGGATCGCCGACGTAGAGCGGATTGTTCTTCGACCGGCGGCACAGGATCTGGATCGTGCGATCCACCTCCGGCCCGCGCCCGATCAGCGGATCGACCTTGCCGATCTTCGCCTTCTCGTTGAGGTCGACGGTGAATTGCTTGAGTGCGCTTTCCGTCTTGCCCTTCTCCTGTCCCTTCGCGGGCTTTTCCTCCTCGGCGCCCTTGGGCGTCGCGGATTCGGCGGCGCCGCTGCCCTTGCCGACGCCGTGGCTGATGAAGCTGACGGCGTCGAGGCGGCTCATGTCCTGCTGTTGCAGGAAGTAGACGGCATAGCTTTCGCGCTCGCTGAACAGTGCGACGAGCACGTTGGCGCCCGTCACCTCGTCTCGGCCCGACGACTGGACGTGCAGGATCGCGCGCTGCACCACGCGCTGGAACCCGCTGGTCGGCGACGGATCGGTCGCGGCGTCGACCTTCAGCGCGTCGAGTTCGGTGTCGAGATAGTGCGCGACCGTGGTCTTCAGCTCGCCGAGGTCGACGTGACACGCCTCCATGACCTTGGCGGCATGTTCGTCGCCGATCAGCGCGAGCAGCAGATGTTCGAGCGTCGCATATTCGTGCCGACGCGATGACGCGGCCTCGAGCGCCTTGTGCAGCGTGGTCTCGAGCGCGGGGGCGAAGGATGGCATTCAGATCACTCCAGTCGGGCCACGGTGGAACCAAGGACATGGCGCCGGACCCTTTTCGACAATGTCGGTATCCTGACGGCCCGCATCAAGCTCTTGACGTCGCCCCGGCGGTATCGGGCAGGAAGCCCATCCGGCGCGCGCCGCGGTCATCGCCGGAACAACGCGTCGGCGCTGGCGCGGTGGCTGACCGCGCGGGCCATGGCACTGCGGCTGCGGGC
Organism: Sphingomonas sp. A2-49; assembly: GCF_025548555.1. Classification (GTDB taxonomy): domain Bacteria; phylum Pseudomonadota; class Alphaproteobacteria; order Sphingomonadales; family Sphingomonadaceae; genus Sphingomonas. Next base: position 37,902 of record NZ_JAJLPA010000028.1, on the reverse strand, counting down.
GATCTCGCCCTCCAGCGCCGCGATCCGGGCGTCGAGCTCCGCGACCGACAGCGGATCGAGATCCTGCCGCAGCAGCTCGGTCAGTGCGTCGTCGGGACGCGACGGGGCGTCGTCCAGTTCCATCGCCGCTTAACGTTGACCCCCGCCCGCACGATGTCAATAAGGCGCGGACGGCGAACGACGGGAAGCGTGGCGGATGAACGAATTGCCCCTTACGATGCAGGCGATCGATCCCGAGGCGCCGGGCGGCCCCGACGTGCTGAGGCTGGTCGAGCGGCCGGTGCCGCGCCCGGGGTCGGGCGAGGTGCTGATCCGCGTCGTCGCCGCGGGGGTCAACCGGCCCGACGTGCTGCAGCGCAAGGGCGGCTATCCGCCGCCGCCGGGTGCGCCGTCGATCCCCGGACTGGAGATCGCGGGCACGATCGTCGCCGTGGGCGAGGGCGTCGACGCGGTCCAGATCGGCCAGCCGGTCTGCGCGTTGCTCGCCGGCGGCGGCTATGCCCAATATGCCGTGGCGCCCGCCGGCCAATGCCTGCCGGTGCCCGACGGGCTCGAGATGGTCGCGGCGGCGGCGATCCCCGAAACGCTGTTTACCGTATGGACCAATTTGTTCGAGCGCGCCTTCGCCACCGAGGGCGACAGCGTGCTGCTGCATGGCGGCACCAGCGGCATCGGCACGATGGCGATCGCGCTGGCCAACCTGTTCGGGCTGACGATCATCGTCACCGCGGGCTCCGACGCGAAATGCGCCAAGGCGCTGGACCTCGGCGCCGACCACGCGATCAACTACCGGACCGAGGATTTCGTCGAGCGCGTGCGCGCGATCACCGGGGGCAAGGGGGTGACCGCGGTCATCGACATGGTCGGCGGCGATTACGTGCCGCGCAACCTCGCCTGCCTGGCGGACGACGGTCGCCACGTATCGATCGCGGTGCAGGGCGGCGCGCAGGCGACCGTGCCGCTGTTCGAAATCATGCGCCGCCGCCTGACACTGACGGGATCGACGCTGCGCGCGCGCGACACCGCGTTCAAGACGCTGGTCGCCGACGAGATCGCGCGCACGGTGTGGCCGCACGTCGAGGCGGGGCGGCTGCGCCCGGTGATCGATCAGCTGTTCCCGCTCGGCGAGGCCGCCGCGGCGCACGCACGCATGGAAGAGGGCGACCACGTCGGCAAGATCGTGCTGACGATGTGATGCCGCCCGGACGCGACGAAGGCCCCGCCACCGGTGTGACGGGGGCCTCGCCTGTGTCCGTCGGGACGGATCAGTTGCTGTCCGAATTGTCCCCGCCGGTGGCGACCAGCACGCCGACGACCAGCGCGGCGAGGATGCCGATGCTGATGAGCGTCGTGCCCGGCACGGCCGCGCCGAGCTTGCTGCCATGCGCGCTCGGCGCGGCGGCGCGGGCGACCGACAGCTTGGCGGCGGGGTTCGCGGCGGGTGCGGGGGCCGCCTGGGCGGCGACCGGGGCGGCGAGGATCGCTGCGCCGGCGAATGCGACGAGCGCGCGCTTCAGGATGGTCATGGTGTAAACTCCCTTGGATCGTATCGAATTGTGGTGGCGCGCGAACGGCTTGGCCCGCGAGGCAGGCGGCATAGTCCGGTTTTGTGACATTCTCGTCAACGTGACGCGGTCAAAAGCCTGGGCGGGTTGCCCTTCGGCAACACGCGCAGTACATCCACGCTATGACACGGCCGCTCCGGTAAGGGGCGGCCCTATTTATTTCGGACGGAGTTCCCCCGTGGCCCAGCCCCTGATGCCCCATGCGACCGCTTCCTGGATGGTCGACAACACGTCGCTCTCGTTCGAGCAGATCGCCGAATTCTGTGGCCTGCACATCCTCGAGGTGCAGGCGATCGCCGACGACACCGCCGCGACCAAGCTTACGGGGCGCGATCCCGTCCGCGCGCACGAGGTGACGCAGGAGGAGGTCGACAAGGGCCAGGCCGATCCGACGTACCGGCTGAAGATGATAAAGGGCCCCGAGCAGGTCCGCCGTACCAAGGGGCCGCGCTACACGCCGGTGTCCAAGCGCCAGGACAAGCCGGACGGCATCGCCTGGATCATCCGCAACCATCCCGAAATCACCGACGGCGCGATCGGCAACCTGATCGGCACCACCCGCACGACGATCGCGGCGATCCGTGACCGCAGCCACTGGAACATCGGCAACATCACGCCGAAGGATCCGGTGACGCTCGGCCTGACGACGCAGCGCGAGCTCGATGCCGCGGTCGCCAAGGCGTCGAAGGCGTCGGGCAACGAGGCCGCGCCGACCGACACCCGGCTGGAGGGCGACCGCGAGGCGCTTATCGCGTCGCTGCGCGCGGAGCGCGATGCGGCGGCGCGCGGCGTCGACCTCACCGGCTCGGATCCGGCGGCGGCGGCGCAGGCGTTGTTCAACGATCCGTTCAAGCGCTGATCGTCCGCTACCGCCGGCGCGCAACGCCTCTGGCCGCGGCGACCGCGCTGCGCTAGCCTCTCTCAAAGCATTGGGAGAGCAGGCATGTGTGACGAACTGACCGCCGAGGACAACGGCCATCTCTCGCGCCGCCAGTTCGGCGTGGCGGCGGGCGCGGTCGGCGCCGCACTGGTGCTGCCGACCCCGGCCGACGCCAAGCCTGTGCAGGGGCGCGACGTCACGATCGCGACGCCGGACGGCAGCTGCGACGCCTATTTCACCGCGCCGACCAGCGGCCGGCACCCCGCCGTGCTGGTGTGGCCCGATATCATGGGGCTGCGGCCGGCGTTCCGGCAGATGGCGGACCGGCTGGCGCAGTCCGGCTATGCGGTGCTGGTCGTCAACCAATTCTATCGTTCGGTGAAGTCGCCGATCGTCCAGCCGGGCGAATCGTTCGACCAGCCCGCGGTGCGCGACCGGATCACGCCGTGGCGCGCCGCGCTGACCCCGGCGGCGGTAACCAGCGACGGTACGACCTTCGTCGCCTTCCTCGACAGGCAGAAGGAGGTCGACACCCGCCGCGGCATCGGCAGCGCAGGCTATTGCATGGGCGGACCGATGGTGCTGCGCACCGCCGCCGCCGTCCCTGCGCGGGTCCATGCCGGGGCGTCGTTCCATGGCGCCGGGCTGGTCGGCGATGCGACCGACAGCCCGCACCGGCTCGTGCCGCGGTTGCGCGGCGACTATCTGATCGCGATCGCCACCAACGACGACCAGCGCAGCCCCAACGACAAGGTCGCGCTGCGCGAGGCGTTCGCCGCCGCGAAGCGCCCGGCGGATATCGAGGTGTACGACGGCGCGATGCACGGTTGGTGCGTGATCGACAGCAAGGTCTACAATCCGCCACAGGCCGAACGCGCTTGGGCCAAGATGCTCGCCCTGTTCGCCAAGGCGTTGTGAGGGGGGACGGGCGATGGACGCGGAGCTGACGCTGTACACCAATCCGATGTCGCGCGGCCGGATCGCGCGCTGGATGCTGGAAGAGGCGGGCGCATCGTACGACGTGGTGCTGCTCGACTATGCGACGACGATGAAGGCGGAGCCGTACCTGTCGGTCAACCCGATGGCGAAGGTGCCCGCGATCGTCCATCGCGGCCGGACCGTGACCGAATGCGCGGCGATCTGCGCCTATCTGGCGGAGGCGTTTCCGGCGGCGGGCCTCGCCCCGCGCGACGACGAACGGGCGGATTATTATCGCTGGCTGTTCTTCGCGGCGGGACCGGTCGAGGCGGCGGTCACCAACCGCTCGCTCGGCGTCGAACCGACCGACCAGCAGCAGCGGATGGCGGGCTACGGCAGCTACGACCGCGTCGTCGACGTGCTGGAACGGGCGGTGGCGGCACATCCGTTCATCGCCGGCGACCGCTTCACCGCCGCCGACGTCTATGTCGGATCGCAGGTGATATGGGGCGCGCAATTCGGTTCGCTGCCCAGGCGCGATGCCTTCGACGCCTATATCGCGCGGCTGACGGCGCGCGACGCCTATCTGCGGGCGGCGGCGCTCGACGATACGGCGATGGCGGCGTGACCGCCGGATAGCGACGCGGGGCGGGGGAGCGTCAGTCCCCGACCGGAAGCCGCCGGCGGGCGGGCAGCGCGGCCATGATCGCGTCGCGCGCGGCCGGCGTCATCAGGCCCCAGCCGGCGATCTCGTCGAGCGTGCGGCCGCAGCCGCGGCACATATCGTCCGCCTCGATCGCGCACACGCCCGTGCAGGGGGTCGCGATCGCCGGCGCCGCGGACGGCCCGGCGCCGCCGCGCCGCGTCACAGCGTGATGACGGCGTTCAGGAAGTCGGGGATCGGGCCGTTCCAGCCGTCGTCCGGACCGTCGTCGCGCGCGTCGCGTCGCGGCCGGCGGTCGCCACGCTCGTCACGGCGGACGTCGCGGCGCGGCGGCGGCGCGAAGGCGGGTTCGGCGCGGGGCGCACGCTCGGCGGGGGCGCGCGGTTCGGGCATGGTCGCGACCGGCTCGGCGGCGGGAATCGCCTCGGCCTCGACCATCGGCTCGGGCGCTGCGACCGATTCGCGCGGCGCGCGCTCGCGGCGCCCCTCGCGCGGGTTGCGCTCGCGACGGCCGCGACGCGGCGCGTCTTCGGCAGGGGCCGTCGCCGCGGGTGCATCCGCGACGGTGCTGCCGTCGAGCTCCATCCGGTCGATCGTCTGGCCGGTCAGCTTCTCGATGTTCTGGATGTTCTCGGCGTCCTCGGCGGTCATCAGCGTGAAGGCGATGCCGGTCGCGCCGCCGCGGCCGGTACGGCCGATGCGGTGGACGTAGTCGTCGGGGTGCCAGGGCGCGTCGAAGTTGAAGACGTGGCTGACGCCCTTGATGTCGAGCCCGCGCGCCGCGACGTCGCTGGCGACCAGGATGTTGATCTTGCCGTCCTTGAACAGGTCGAGTTCGGCGATCCGCTGCGCCTGTTCCATGTCGCCATGGATCTCACCCGACTTGAAGCCGTGCTGTTTCAGGCTCTTGTTGAGCTCGCGCACCGTCGTCTTGCGGTTGCAGAAGATGATCGCGTTGCGCACCTCGTCGGTGCGCAGCAGCTGGCGCAGCGCCTCGCGCTTCTTCATCGCGTTGCCGGACACGGGGACCAGCCACTGCTTGATGTTGAGGTTGGTCGACGCGGCGCGCGACACCTCGATCGTCTTGGGATTGTCGAGGAACTTGTCCGCGAGCCGCTTGATCGGCGCGGGCATCGTCGCCGAGAACAGCAGCGTCTGCCGCTGTTTCGGCAATTTGGTGCAGATGTCCTCGATATCGGGGATGAAGCCCATGTCGAGCATCCGGTCCGCCTCGTCGATGACCAGCATCGAACAGCCCGTCAGCAGGATGTTGCCGCGACCGAACAGGTCCATCAGCCGGCCCGGCGTCGCGATCAGGACATCGACGCCCTTTTCCAGCGCCTTGATCTGGTCGCCCATCGACACGCCGCCGATCAGCAGCGCCATCGACAGCTTGGTGCCCGCGCCGTACTTCTCGAAATTCTCCGCGACCTGCGCGGCGAGTTCGCGCGTCGGTTCGAGGATCAGGCTGCGCGGCATGCGGGCGCGGCTGCGGCCGTGCGCCAGGATGTCGATCATCGGCAGCACGAACGCGGCGGTCTTGCCCGTCCCCGTCTGCGCGATGCCGATCAGGTCGCGCATCATCAGCACGGACGGGATCGCCTGCGCCTGGATCGGCGTCGGTTCGGAATAGCCGGCGTCGGTGACCGCCGTCAGCAGTTCGTCGGAAAGGCCGAGGTCGGCGAAGCTCATGCCATGTGGCTCATGCAAGGGTCCGGAAAATGACGGCCGCGCACGGGCGCAGCATCGCTGCCGTCGCGCTTGCGGATTTGCCCGCAAAAGTCAAGAAAATGGGGTCAACGCGCCGGCTGGAGCGTTTTGAAGCTCGTGATCGTGCAGCTGGCGCCCGATCGCATGCGGATCACGTCGCGGTCGGCGCACACCTTTCCGTCCGCCGCGGGACGCAAATAGAAGCCGTTGTAGAAGTCCATCGGCCCGCAATCGGTGTCGAGCTTGGCGCGCAGCCGCCTGCCGCCGGCCATCGCCAGGTCGACCGCGCCCGGTGCGACGATCTGCGCGCCCCCCATCTCGGCGACGGCGACGCATTTCGGCCCCTTCTTTTCCTTGTAGCGGACGGGAACGGGGACCAGGACGCGCGCCGCCCGGGTCATCCGCGGCACCCGGATCACGATGCGCTCGTGCACGCTCATCTGTGCCCAGCGGACGCCGGCTGGTCGCCCCGCCGAATCGCCCAGCGAGGCCACGGCGGGGGCGGCGAGCGCGAGGAGCGAGACGGGAAAGGCGGGGTGCAGCATGGAAGACTTCGCAATCTAGCCCGGATCGTTGAACATGCGATGAACTTGGCCTAGCGGATCGCATCATGACCCCTGCGCAGTCCGCCTTGCTCGAAGCGCTTGCCGGCACGCTCGGGCCGAAGGGCATCGTGACCGACCGGTCCGTCATCACGCCCTGGGAAACCGACTGGCGCCGCCGCTTCCACGGCCATGCGCCCGCCATGCTCGCGCCCGCCACCACGGCGGAGGTGTCGGCGGTGGTGGCCGCGGCGGCGCGATTCGGGGTGCCCCTGGTGCCGCAGGGGGGCAACAGCTCGATGGTCGGCGGCGCGACGCCCCCCGGCGACGGATCGGCGCTGATCGTGTCGCTGCGGCGCATGGCCGCGATCCGGGCGATCGATGCGGCGGCGGGGCTCGTCGTCGCGGAGGCGGGGGTGATCCTGTCCGACCTGCACGATGCCGCGCTGGCGGTGGACCGGCGCTTTCCGCTGACGCTGGGGGCGAAAGGCAATGCGACGGTCGGCGGGCTGGTGTCGACCAACGCGGGGGGAACGCAGGTGCTGCGCTTCGGCTCGATGCGCGGGCTGGTCGCGGGGCTCGAGGTCGTGCTCGCCGACGGCAGCGTCCACGACGGGCTCGCTGCGCTGAAGAAGGACAATCGCGGCTACGACCTGACCCAGTTGCTGGTCGGGGCGGAGGGCACGCTGGGGATCGTCACCGCCGCGACGCTGCGACTGGCGGCGGTGCCGGCGACGCGCACCACCGCTTGGGCGGCGACGACCGACCCGCATGCGGCGCTGACGCTGCTGCGCCGCATGCAGCAGGCGACCGGGGCGCTGGAGAGTTTCGAGATCCTGCCGCGCGAATCGCTCGCCGCGGTGCTCGCCTATGTGCCGGACGTACGATCGCCGCTGGCGGGGGATCACCCCTGGCACCTGCTGATCGAGCATACCGACGCGGCCGGTGCGGCGCTGACCGAGCGGGTGCTGGCGGCGGCGCTGGCGGACGGGCTGATCGCCGACGCGACTATCGCCGCCACGAACGCGCAGGCCGATTCGTTCTGGCGCCTGCGCGAATCGATCTCCGACGCGGAACGCGCGCTAGGGCCGGCGTCGCAGCACGACCTGTCGGTGCCCGTCGAATCGATGCCGCGCTTCATGATCGAGGCGGCGGCGGCATGCGAGGCACGCTTTCCCGGCACGCACGCCAGCGGCTTCGGCCATCTGGGCGACGGCAACATCCATTTCCACGTCCGCAGCCCCGCCGGCACCGATCCCGCACGCTGGTATGCCGAGGACGTGCCGGTGGTGACGCGCTTCGTCGACGACCTGGTGATCGCCGCGGGTGGATCGATCGCCGCCGAACACGGCATCGGCCAGATGAAGCTGGACGAACTGGCGCGGCTGTCGTCGCCGGCGCGGCTCACCGCGCTGCGGGCGGTGAAGGCGGCGATGGATCCGCTCGGCATCCTCAATCCCGGCAAGCTCGTCACGCTTGCACCGGCCGCCGCGGGCCAATAGAGCAGCGCCCGGACCGGCGGCCCGCCGCACAGATCACTTCCAGCGGCGCGCCCGCGCCGCGACACATCAAGACGTGGAGAGTTTCGATGGCCAGTGCGCCGCTTCCCCTGTTCTACAACGGCCTCGAGCCGCTCTCGAGCGAGACGCACGGCAACTGGCGTGTGCGCCAGCAGGACAGCGCGCCCTTCCTGGTCGGCCAGCACGCGATTCCGATCACCACCGACGAATTCCCGCTGGTGCAGCGCCACATGCCGATCGTCTTCTCGGTCGGCGACGACGCCATCCCGCTCGCGCTGATGGGCCTCAACGAAGGCGTCAACGTATTCATGGGCGACGACGGCAAGCTGACCGAGACGAATTTCTACGTTCCCGCCTATGTCCGTCGCTATCCCTACATGCTCGCCCGCCTGCGCCCGGACGCGGACGAGCTGTCGCTGTGCTTCGACCCGACGTCGGATGCGCTGGGTGCGTTCGACGAGGGCGAGCCGCTGTTCGAGAACGGCCAGCCGAGCCAGACGACCAAGGCGATCCTGGATTTCGCGGAGCAGTTCGAACAGGCCGGCGCCCGGACGCAGGCGTTCATGAACGAGCTGCGCGAGCAGGACCTGCTGATGGAGGGCGAGGTCACGATCCAGGTCGAGGACGGGCAGCAGCCCTTCGTCTATCGCGGCTTTCAGATGATAAACGAGGAAAAGCTGGCGGGCCTGCGCGGCGACCAGCTGCGCAAGATGTCGCAGTCGGGCATGCTGCCGCTGCTCTACGCGCACCTCTTCTCGCTGTCGCTGATGCGCGAGATCTTCGCGCGCCAGGCGCAGCAGGGCAAGACGCCGCAGCCGCAACCGCAGTTCGGCTGACGACGGAGCGGGGGCCGCGCGACGGTCCCCGCATCGCCCGCCGGCGCGATGCCGACGCTTGACCCCGGCCGCTCCACGAACGACTGTCGCGCCTTCATCATAAGGGCGTGGGCATGGCAGGGTTTTCTGGGACGGGATCTTCACGGGCGACGCTGTCGCGGGGAGAGCGCTACTCCACCGTCGCGATAGCCTTCCACTGGTCGATCGCGCTGCTCGTCATCGTCAACCTCGTCATCGGCATCGGCCATGACGCGATCCCGTTCCTGCGTTCGCTGATGGGCGCGCACAAGGCGATCGGCATCACCGTGCTGGTGCTTACCGCGGGCCGCGTCGCATGGCGGCTGGCGCATCGGCCCCCGGCGCTCCCCGCGGGCACCCCGGCGTGGGAAAAGGGCGTCGCCCATGCGACGCACTGGACGCTGTACCTGCTGATGATCGCGATGCCGCTGACCGGGTGGCTGATGGTGTCGGGCCCGGGGCCGCACCGGCCGATGCCGTGGTTCGGGTTGTTCGAGATCCCGACGCTGCCCGTCGGCAAGGGGCTCGCCGATCTCGGCCACGACACGCATGGCGTGCTCGGCTGGCTGATGGCGGCACTGGTCGTGCTGCACATCGCGGCGGCGCTGCGCCATCACCTGATCCTGCGCGACACCGTGCTGACGCGCATCGCCCCCGCGCTGCGCCGCTGAGTCGCGCGCAAGGTGCCGCGGCGGCGGCGATAGACGTGGGCGGCGCGGTGAGGCCGGGCGACCGAACAGTCGCCCGGAAAAAATGGGGGCAGGGCCTATTGGCCTATTGAACCAAATCGCCGCTCACCTATTTTACTTGTGTACGGCGCTCGTGTCCCCCCTTTCGCGGGCTCGTACGATACACCTTCGGGTGTATCTCCTCCCTGAACCTTGGCCACCTCGTGCTCCGCACGGGGTGGTTTTTTTATGGGGTCATTCCGCAGCGAGCGCCCGCCCCGGCGTGGCGACGGCGGCCAGCGCCTCTCCCTCTACCGCCGCGATCATCGCACGGAGCACCGCGGTCATCCGTGCCATCCCCGGTCCCGGCGCATCGAGCGCATGGTCCAGATACAGCGCGCGGTCGATCTCGACCTGGATCGCGTGCACGCCGCCCGCGGGGTCGGCATGGCGTTCGAGGATATGGCCGCCGGCATAGGGCGCGTTGCGGGCGCAGCGGATGCCCGCGCCCGTCGCCGCCGCCTCCAGCCGCGCGACGAAGCGCGCATCGGCGGATCGGCCGAACCGGTCGCCCAGCACGATCTGCGCGTGCGCGCCGACTGGCGGCATCGAATGCACGTCGATCAGCACGGCGATGCCGAACCGCGCCCGCGCCGCGGCGAGCAGCGCGGCGAGCGCGGCGTGATAGGGGCGATGGTCCTGCACGATGCGCGCGACGATCTCGCCATCGGCGAAGCGGCGGCGCCACAGGTCGCCCGCCGCGCCGGCCCGGCGCGGCACCAGCCCCAGTCCGCTGCGCAGCTTGGCGGAGGGCATCCCCTGCGCCTGCGGTCGCGCGCCCTCGTCGATGCGGGGGTCGCGTTCGTCCTCGCCGCGGTTGAGGTCGATCCAGGCCCGCGCGCGATGCTGCACCAGCATCGCCTGTCCGTCCCGCGCGCCTTCGGCAAGCCGGTCGACGTGGCGATCCTCCAGCACGACGAGCGCCGCGGGCGGCACGCGCAGCGCCGACAGCAGCACCGCGGGATAGTCGCGGCCCGCGTGCGGGACCGACAGGACGACCGGGCTCAGGGCCTCGTCGACCCGCGTTACGCCGATGCATTCGAACGATCCGTCCATTCCCGGTCGCACTTACGCGGTTTCGACCGCGCCCGCTCTGGAAATCTTTACGATCGGGGATCATAGGTGACGGCGCGCGTAGAGGGACCGACACGGCGATGATCCGAATTTTGCTGGCCGAAGACGATCAGGTGATGCGGGAATATCTGGCGCGTGCGCTGGAGCGGGCGGGCTATTCGGTGTCGTCCGTCGATCGGGGCACCGCGGCGATCCCGCTGCTGGAAACCGAATCGTTCGATCTGCTGCTCACCGACATCGTGATGCCCGAGATGGACGGCATCGAACTCGCCCGGCGCGCGGCGGAGATGGTGCCGGGGCTGCGCGTGATGTTCATCACCGGTTTCGCGGCGGTGACGCTGAAGGCCGGACGCGAGATGCCCAACGCCCGCGTCCTGTCGAAGCCGTTCCACCTGCGCGACCTCGTCGCCGAGGTCGATCGCGTTTTCGAGACGGGAAGTGCGACCGGATTGAATTGACCGCTTGCCAGCCCGGCACGGCCCGGTTAATGGCCCACCTCCGGCGGGCGTGTAGCTCAGTGGTAGAGCACTGTGTTGACATCGCAGGGGTCGCAAGTTCAATCCTTGCCACGCCCACCATTGAAAACCCCGCTATGCCAATGGCTTAGCGGGGTTTTTGATGTTTGGCCCGGGTTACCGGGACGCGCGCGTCCGGTTCCGCTGTGCCATCAGGGCGTTGGCCCGGGCACCGATATCATGAGACGCTGCGGGCGAGGCGGGGCAGGCGGGCCTCAGGCGTCCTGCCAGCGCAGGCTGTCGATCAGCGCGCGCAGCGCCGGCCCGCGTCGCCGCCGCCGCCAGCACCTCGTCGTTGACGGTGTCCCTGCATCCTCGTCCCGATGCCATTGCGGGGTATCGCGACGGCGTGCATTCAGCCTTCCGCCATCATTGCCGGCTAGAGGGGGGTGGTGCGATGGCTCGTTCGGTTCAGACTCGGGGTCCTGGCAGCGTTGGCGGCGGGCGCCCCCGCGGCGGGGCAGTCGCTCCCGGCGGGTGCATCGCGCCAGACGACGGCCGACGCGCTCGCCCAGGACGCCGCCGCGGTCGCCCCGCGGCTCGCAATTACGACGGACATCGCCCGCCGCCAGCTCGACCTGCAGCAGGCAAGCGCCGCCGCGACCCAGGTGCTCGCGGACCGCTATTCCGACCGGCTCGCCGGCGTCGCACTGGTCCATCGACCCGAATTCGGCATCGTCCTGCTGCTGACCGGGGATGCGCCTGTCCCCGACGCGGTCATCGACGCAGCCGGTACGCCCGTGCCCGTCACCTTCCGCACCGGCGCGCGCGTGCGGCTCACCGACCTCGTCCAGGCGATCACCGCGTATCAGGGCACGATCCGCGCGAGCCTCGCGAGCCCGCCCGGGCTCGGCGTCGACCAGCGGACCGGCGAACTGGTCGCGGTCGTATCGGGCAGGGACGTCGCGCGCGAAGGCCATTACGCGCTGCGCGACCGGCTCGCGACGCTCACGCATGTGCCGGTCCGCCTGCGCGTCGTCGACCAGCCGACGCTGGACATGGCGGACGGACCGGGCGTCGAGGGCGGCGGGCGGATGATCGGCCGGGTGCCGGGGGACACGCATCGCTATCTGTGCACCGCGGGCTTCGCGGTCACCGATGGCGTGCGCGCCGCGATGATCACGGCGGCGCATTGCCCGGACGATCTCGGCATGCGCGATGCCGACGGACGGGAGCGCCCGCTCGCCTTCGTCGGGCAGTGGGGCTGGGGCAATCAGGACGTCCAGCTCAATGCCAGCGCCGACCCGCTCGACCCGCTGTTCTTCGCCGATACCGCCGGGACGGTCAGCCGTCCCGTCACCGGCGCGGCGCCGCGCGCGGGCATGCGCGCGGGCGATGTCGTCTGCCATCGCGGCGAACGCACCGGCTACAGCTGTTCGGAGGTCGAGCTGACCGATTTCGCCCCCGCCGGCGACCTGTGCGGCGGCGCCTGCCTGCCGACATGGACGACGGTCGGCGGCCCGGCCTGCAAGGGCGGCGACAGCGGCAGTCCGGTGTTCCTGGGCACGACCGCCTATGGCATCCTGAAAGGCGGCAGCTATCGTGCGGACGGCAGCTGTGCCTTCTATTTCTACATGTCGACCGATTACCTGCCGTCCGGCTGGCGGCTGCTGACCGTCGCCGATCCGCCGATCGGGGCCGCGCCGCCGCCGGTCACGCCGACGCTGCCGCCCGCGCCCTGACGCCGCCGGCAACGCGACGCCCGGATGCCGGTCGCGGGCGCGACGATCGTCGCGGGCCGGTCGCGGCGCGCGCCTCAGCCGCCGCGCCGGGTCCAGCCATGCATGTCCAGCCATCGGGCGAAGGCGTCGAACCAGCCGGTGCTGGTCGTCGGCTTGGGATACATGCCGAAGCCATGCCCGCCCTGCTCGAACAGATGGAATTCGACGGGGCGCCCGGCCGCGCGCCAGCTGTCGATCAGGCCGAACCCGTCATGGGCGAAGAACGGATCGTCGGCGGCGAGCGCGACGAACAGCGGCGGCGCCTCCGGCGGGACCGTGACGGCGGAAAGCGGCCCATAGATAACGGCGATGAACGCGGGCCGCGCCTCCCGTCCCGCCAGCGTCGTCGCCATCGTCAGCATCGCGCCGGCGGAAAATCCGATCATGCCGACGCGTGCGGGATCGACCCGCCATTCCGGTGCACGCCTGCGGATCAGCGCGAAGGCGGCGCGCGCGTCGGCGATCTGCGGCGCCAGCCCGGCGACCTGCTGATCCGTCCGCGGCCGCGGCGCGCTGGCGGTCCGGGAAAACATCGCCGCCATCGACCGTTCGAAGGCCGGCATCCCGGCGGGGGTCTGGTTCAGCCGGTATTTGAGCACGAACGCGGCCACTCCCCGCGCGGCGAGCGCCTTTGCGACGTCCCATCCCTCGTTCTCCATCGACAGCGTGCGAAAGCCGCCACCGGGGGCGATCACGACCGCGGTCCCGTTCGCCTTGTCGGGACCGGGAAGGAAGGGCGTCAGCGTCGCATCGGTGACGTTGCGCGCGAACCGGCTGCCATATTGGCTGTGCCAGCTTTCGGCGACGGGCGCCTGCGGCAGCGCGCCCGTCCCGAGCGGGATCGCGGTCGGCTGCGCCGGGGTCGCGATGGGTGTCATGCGATCGCTCTGGCCCGTCGCCGCGCTGGCCAGCAGGGCGATCGCCGGCAGGATCGCGGCAGCCCGAATTCGCGTCATCATATGGGGTTCCTCGTCTCGTCAGCGGGCAGTGACGCCGGCATCGGTCTGCACGACCGGCCGCATCGTCCCGTCCCTGGCATAGGTCAGCGGGTGCACCGTCACCGCGCGGCGGCCGATCGCCCCGCGCTGGTCGCCGATGGCGAGGTCGGCGTTGTGGACGAACAGATACCATTTGCCGCGGAATTCGGCGATGCCGGGATGGATGGTGAAGCTGTATTTGCCCGATCCGGTCAGCAACCCGCGCGGCGTCCAGGGGCCCCCGATCGAGGGCGCCGTCGCATAGGATATGTGTTCGTCGCGCTGGGTGCTGCGGTCGAGCGAGGCATAGGTCAGGTAATAGGTCCTGCTGCGCTTGTGCAGCCAGGGGCCTTCCTCGAAGAACGGCGGCGTGATCTCCGTGATCGGGCCGTCCAGCCCGATCATGTCGGGCTTCAGCTTCGCGATATAGCATTGGCGATTGCCCCACGCGATCCAGGTCGTGCCGTCGTCGTCGGTGAAGACGGTGGGGTCGATATCCTCCCAGCTGTGCGTGCCCTTGGGCGTCATCTGGTTGGTGATGAGCGCCGAGCCCCTGGCATCGACGAAGGGGCCGGTCGGGCGATCGGAGACCGCCACCGCGATCGCCTTGCCCGGATGCGTGCCGTCATGCTCGACCGCGGCGTAGAACCAGTAGCGGCCGTTCTTGCGGATCACCTGCGACGCCCAGGCGTCCTTGCGCGCCCATGCGAAACCGGCGACGTTCATGACCGGACCGTGCGCGGTCCAGTGCCGCATGTCCCGCGTCGAATAGACCAGCCATTCGCGCATGGTGAACATCTCGTCCCGCTGCGCCTCGTCGTGACCGACATACAGGTACAGCGTGTCGCCGACGACCAGCGGCGCGGGGTCGGCGGTGAACACGTCGCGCACGATCGGGTTCGAGCCGGTCCGGGCGCGTTCGGCCGCGGTGGCGAACGCCGCCGTCGCCGCCAGGGCGATCGCGGCGGATGCGACGATACGGGCTGTTCTCATCCGTCCCTCCCTGTCGGCGCAGTCGCGCGCCGGTAACACGTGCGTCGCGGCCGATACGGACCGGTGCGACCGGCCGGCATGGTTCGCTATCCGCAATAACGATCGAGAAAATCCTGATGCGGGGGCAATTGCGCCACGGTCGAGGCGACGCGGCTGCTCATGCCGTCCATCGCCGCCCTCAGCTGATCGGGCGGCATCAATTGCAGCAGCGGGTGACGGCTCGCCGGATCGAGGCGCTGGCCGAACATCACCTGAAGCCAGGACGCGACGCGGAAGAGGTCGTGGTCCGCCTGATAGGCGTTGGCGCTTTCGCGGAACAGCGCGATCCGCTCGGCCAGGCTGTCGGGGATGCCCATCTCGCGCCGGTCGCGCCAGAACGGCTCTTCGCGCCCGTTCAGATGATAATGGAGGATGATGAAATCCCGGACGCCTTCGATCTCCTGCGCCGCCTGCTGGTTGAAGCGGGCGGTCGCCGCCGCGCCCGGCCGGCCTGCGGGCAGGAGCTGGAGGAAACGGGTCAGCGCGATCATGATGAGGTGGATGCTGGTCGATTCCAGCGGCTCGACGAACCCGCTGGCGAGGCTCAGCGCGATGCAGTTGCGGTGCCAGGCGGCCTTGCGGCGTCCCGTCCGGAAGCGGATCAGGCGCGGTTCGATCAGGCGGTCGCCCTCGACGGAGCGGAGCAACCGGTCGTGGGCGGCGTCGTCGCCGAGATAGTCGGAGCAATAGACGAGGCCGTTGCCGACGCGATGCTGCAACGGGATCTTCCACCGCCAGCCGGCGTCGTGCGCGATCGCGCGGGTGTAGGGGACGGCGGGGCCCGTCGCCGCGGTCTGCATCGCGAGCGCGCGGTCGGTCGGCAGCCAGTGGCTCCAGTCCTCGAACCCGACGCCCAGCGTCTCGCCGATCAGCAGCGCGCGAAAGCCGGTGCAGTCGAAGAACAGGTCGCCCGCGATCCGCGTGCCATCCGCCATCACCAGCGCGGCGATGTCACCGTTCGCCGTGTCCCGCTCGACCCGCTCGATCGTTCCCTCGACCCGGCGCAGGCCGTTGCTTTCGCATCGTTGCCGCAGGAAGCGCGCGTAGCGGCCGGCGTCGAAGTGATAGGCGTAGTTGAGCGCGGGACTGCTCCCGATCGCGAAGCGCCCCGCATCGGCGGCCTCGTGCTCCAGGCAATAGGCGCCGAACGGCCTGGCCAGCCCGCGCGCGCGTGCCTCCAGCCAGAAATGCTGGAATTCGCTCATCCACGTCGATGTGCCGACGTCGCCGAACGAATGGATGTAGCGGTCGCCGTCGCGTGCCCAGTTCTCGAACGAGATGCCCAGCTTGAAGCTGGCGCCCGTCGCCTGCATGAACGTGCGCTCGTCGATGCCGACCAGCGCGTGGAAGGCGCGGACGGTCGGGATCGTCGATTCGCCGACGCCGACCGTGCCGATGTCGTCCGATTCGACCAGCGTCACCTGCGCCAGCGTGCCGAGCTGCCGCGTCAGGATCGCGGCGGCGAGCCAACCCGCGGTGCCGCCGCCCGCGATCACGATGCGCCGGGGCGTCGCGGGATCGGTCATCGGTTGATCCGCTGGAGCAGGCGCGCGCGCAGCTGCCGCGCCGACAGCGTGTCGAGCGGGGCGAGGATGCCGCGGGCGGCCTCCGGCAGGTGCGCGACCGGGCGGTCGGCGGGTCCGAAGACGTAATAATCGAACAGCGCGGCCCAGGCGCGCTTTTCCGGCTCCGGCCGGTCCCGCAGGCTCAGCAGGCCGTGGAGCAGGGTGTTCATCGGCGAATCCATGAAGGCGGGCGCCTCGTTCCACCAGAAATTTATCATGACGTTGAAATCGGCGAGCGCCTCGACATGGTGCCACCACAGCGCGGGATAGATCACGGCATCGCCCGGCCCCAGCTCGGCGACGCGCGCGGCCGCGCGCGCGTCCGCGAACCGGGGAAAGCGGGCGAGGTCGGGATCGCGGAAGTCGACCAGCGAGACCACCTGTCCGCCGGGCGTCGGTTCGAGCGGGCCGGGATAGAGGTTGGCGACCTGCTCCGGCGGGAACAGGGTGAAACGGCGCTCCCCGACCGCGACGCAGGCGATGTTGTTGGACATGTCGTGATGCGCCGAAGCGATCGTGCGGTTGCCGATCCAGATGCTGCGCAGGCATTGCGCGAACGCCGGCCCCCCCAGCGCCAGGTCGTTGCCCGCCGCCGCGAGGCCGGGGAAATATTGGTCGAGGTCGGTCGAGCCGACGTAGAAGGCGGGCGCGCCGGCATCGCCGAGATGCGCGAGCATGCGGCCGATATAGGCGTCGAGCTGTACGCGTTCGCCCTCGAAATCCAGCCGCGTCAGGCTCTCGTCGTAGAAATAGCGTCCGCCGGCATCGGCGCGCGCGGTGTAGCCGACGCCGGGGCGTCCGCCGTAGAACGACAGCAGATAGTCGGCCGCCGCCTGCGGCCCGTCGCGCCCCGCGGCGACGAGCGGCCAGTCGCGCGCATAGCCGCGCACGATTACCGGTTCGCCCGCCCGCACGAGCTGCTGCGGATCGATCGGTCCGGCCTGCGCGGCGTCGATCTCCGCCACGCGCGCGGACGTGATCGGGGCGGCGCGGCCGGTCATGCCGCCGCCCGCTTGCGCGTCTTCAGCTCGATCAGCCGCTGCACGTTGCCGAGCGATATTGCGGCCAGTATCGCCCCCTCCAGCAGCCCGCGGCGATGGAGCGCCTCCAGCGCCGTGCCCGACAGGTCGGCGAGCGCCTGGCGATCGACGACCATCAGGTCGGGCAATGCGTAGGTCGTGGCGTCGTCGAGGCTGATTTCCAGCGTGATCGTGCGCAGCAGGCCGGCATCGCGCCACGCGGCATAGATCGCCGGGCCGCTTTCCATCCCCTGATAGATCGTGCGCAGGGCGTCGGCGGCGTGATCGAGCAGCGGCGCGTTGCCGCCATGCTCGCGAAACACCGGCAGGCCGTCGGGCGCGCCGATGCGCGGATCGTCGAGGTCGACGTGGATCATCGGTTCGTCCGGTTCGATCGCGTCAGGCCCGGCCCGCCCGATCGCGATGGAGAAGGGGCCGCGGCGCTGGAAGGCGGGGACATAGGCGCTGGTCCAGCGCGCGCCGTCGAGGAACAGGTTCTCGTCGCGATCGAGGCCAAGCAGCGCATAGGCCTGCACATGGTCGCCCTCCGGACGGAAGACGATCGGAAAGGCGCGCTGCGCCTCCTCGAACTCGGACGGAAAGATCGGCAGCTGATTGGCGGCGTCGCCATATTCGGCACCCGCGCGGATGGCGACGCGCAGATCGGCATGGTCGACATTGTTGAGGAGCACGGTGTTCATCGTTTCGGGCGTTTCCGATCTGGCCGGCGAAGGAGCGGATGCTGCACGATATCGGGGCGCGGAACCAGCGCATGCCGGCATGCCGCAAACAGGGAGGCCGCTCCGAAGAGCGGCCTCAGGTGGGGAAGGGATATCGGTGCGATCGTCAGAACCGGTAGCGGGCGCCGAGCAGCAGCCGCGGCTTGTTCTCCTGCGCGAAGAACGTCTGGTTCTTCGACCGGCCGTAGCTGCGCACCGATTCGCTGGTGAGGTTGATCCCTTCCAGCGACACCGCGATCTGTCGGCTGATGTCCCAGCTGACGTTGAGATCGACCGTGCCATAGGGTGCGAAGAACACCGGGTTGCGATCGGTGGTGCCGCCGCGGCCGGTTTCCGACAGGAACTTGTCGCGCCAATTGTACGTCAGCCGGGCCGAGATCCCGTTCTTGTCGTAGATCAGCGAGGCATTGGCGCTGTCCGACAGGCCGAGCAGCGCGAACTGGTCGACGGTCGGCGCGGCGAGCACGTCGATGCCGACGTTGCCGCGGACCAGCGTGTAGGACGCCGCGACGCCGAACCCGGTCGAGCCGAAGAAATACTGGCCGGCGAATTCGGCGCCGTAGATTTCCGCGTCGCGGTTGTTGATCGGCGATGCGATCGAGAAGACCGCAAGCGGATCGTTGGCGTCGGGCGTGATGTCGACGGCGCGCGACAGCGTGTCGAAATAGCCCTGGTTGACGGAATTGCCCGTGCTGTTCGCGCGAATGTCCGCATCGGTCCGCGCGACGTTGCCGCCGTTCTGGATCAACCTGGCCGTATAGCTGAACAGGTTGATGTCGGACTGGTCGAGGCCGAGGCGGGTGAGCGCCGAGGTGGCGGTGCCGGATCGCGATCCCGCCGCGCCGGAGGTCGCGTCGCGCAGCCCGAACAGGTTGCCGTTGGTAAGGCCGGTGCCGACGAAATTGCGCACCCGCTTGTCGAAGAAGCCCGCCGACACATAGCTGGACGACTTGAAATACCATTCCGCCGAGACGTCGAAATTGTCGGAGACGAGCGGCTTCAGATTGGGGTTGCCGCGCGTGCCGTTGGGCTGGCCGCCGTACAGGGTCGCGCGGCTGCCCGCCCCCGCGGTGGAGCTGACGAACTGGTCGCCGTAGGACGGGCGGGCGATCGTCCGGCTGAACGAGACGCGGGTGATGACGTTCTCGAACGGCGAGATCTGGAAATCGATCGCGGGCAGCAGGTTGTCGTAGCTGCCCCGGCCGGACAGCGGCGTCGAGGTCGCCGAACCGGGCACGGTGAAGTCGTTGTCCGACGTCCAGACGATCGCCGACGGGCCGTTGACGAGCGAGAAGGCGCGGACCTTCGTCACTTCATAGCGGGCACCGACGACCAGTGTCGCGGCGGCGCCCGCGATCTGCCCCTTCCATGTCAGCTGTCCATAGACCGATGCGATCTTTTCCCGGATGCTGTCGTCGTTGGCGGACCCGGCGGTCACCGGGTTGCCGCGCCCGGCGTAGATCGGCGAGAACAGGTTGGTGAGCGCGACCGCATTGCCGCGGAAGGCGTTGAGGCCGGGACCGGTCACGCCCGGATCGAAATGATCGAACTTGCAGACGAGGCAGAACGTCTTGATGAGGTCGCCGGCCTGCGCCGCGACTTCGCCGGGGTTGCTGATGCTCCAGTCGCCGAGCGTCTGGCTGGTCTGGGTGCGGGTCGATCGCAGCTTCGAATCGATATAGCTGCCGCCGAAATCGGCCCGGCTCCCCTCGCCCAGATCCCAGCCGAGCCCGATCTGGGCCTGGTCGATCGTCTGGATCTGGCGGGCGGTATTGGTCCGCGCCACCTGCGTGCCGAGGTCGCCGACGTCGAGCTGATTGTTGCAATTGCCGATGACGCGTCCCGGCCCCGTGCTCGTGGCGAGCGCCCGGCAGTCGTTGATCGTCTCGTTGATCTGCGGGAAACCGCGCGACCAGTCGATCGTCTGGCCGTTGACGATGTTGGCGCCCATCGAGAACAGCGTCGAGCTGGCGCCGTTCGAGGCGTCGGGAAGCGCCTGCGACTTGGAATGCTGCACGTCGGCGACCAGCTTGAACCGGTCGGTGACGTCCCAGGCGGCGTTCAGGCCGTATTCCTCCAGCTTGTCGCGCGTCGCGCGGAACTGCTGTTCGTAGCCGGTGTCCTTGGGATCGGGCACCGCCTGCGAGATCACGGTCGCGGTCGGCACCGGGCTGTTGTCGAACGTGACCGTGCCGAACGGCCGGTTGAGCCAGTTGGTCTGGTCCTGCCGTGCCTCGCTCTGGCGGTTCTGCGCCCATAGCACGTCGGCGGTCAGCAACAGGTTCTCGACCGGCCGGAATTGGATCACGCCCGATCCGTTGATCCGCTCGCGGGTCGATTCCGAGAAATGGTAGCGCGCGTCGTTCGGAAAGGCGATCAGGCTGCCGCTGGCCGGCCGGTTGGTGACGACGGTGCCCGACCCGATGATGTCGCCGGGATTGTCGATCGTCCTGATATTCCACGCATTGGAGGTCGAGCTGGCCGCCGCCGAATTGCGCTTCTGATAGCTGCCGAACAACGCGACGCCAAAGGTATCGCTATCATTTTTCCAGTTCAAAAGACCCGACACTTCCGGCGTGACCTTTGCCAGGCCGTCTTCGTCCTTCTCGATGCTGGTGTCGTACGAGGCCTTGGCGCCGATCGAGCCGGTCAGGCCGCTTTCGCGCGAATCGAGCGGCTTGCGGGTGATGACGTTGATCGTCGCGCCGATGCCGCCGGTCGGGATCGCGGCGCGGCCGGTCTTGTATACCTCGAGCGTGCTGACGCCTTCCGATGCCAGGTTGCCGAAGTCGAACGAGCGTCCGGTCGCGGTCGCGAAGTCGACGCTCTGGTCGCCGCCGACGCCCTGCAGGTTGGTCGCGGGCAGCTGGCGGCCATTGAGCGTCACCAGGTTGAAACCGCCGCCGAAGCCGCGCGCGGTCACTTCCGATCCTTCGCCGTTGACGCGGTTGATCGAGACGCCGCTGACGCGTTGCAGCGATTCGGCGAGGTTGGTGTCGGGGAACTTGCCGATATCCTCGGCCGAGATGGCGTCGACGATGCCGTTCGAATTGCGCTTGATGTCGATCGCGCGGTTCAGCGATGCGCGGATGCCGGTCACCACGATGTCGTCGCCGCTGGCTTCGGCCGGGGTCGCGGTGGTCGCGCCGTCCTGGGCGACGCGCGGCGCGGCTTCGGAGCCGGGCTGTGCGTTGGTGGCCGGTGCGTTGGTGTCGTCGCCGCCGCCGACGGCCTGCGCCGCCGCGGGCGCCGCGATGCACATCGCGATCGCGCCGATCGACGTCGTGCGGACGAGCGCGCCCATGAGTCTAGGACCCCTCATACTTCCTCCCCTTGCCGGTACGATTACCGTTTCCTGCGGACAGCCATGAGCCGACCTGGATGCCGTAATCAGCCGTCTGTCCTACGTTGTCAACGTCATGGAACCGGAAGCGGGCGGGCGTCGCTATTGTGCCACATACGACCATGGTAGCGCTTGCATTTCCGGTTTCGCCTAACATCCGGGGACGGCGTCAGTCCGGTGCGAGCGTCACGAACACGTTTGCCGTCAGCCGCCCGGTGCGGGGGTCCGCACGCAGTCGCTCCGGCGCGGGGACGAGGCCGGAATGGAGCAACGCGCTACGGTAGACGACGAGCCGGTTGACCGCCGCATCGACGCGGGCGGTCTGCACGAACCAGCCGTCGTCGCCATCGATATAGCCGGCGGACGTGCCCTCGCCGGCGCGTGCGGCCGTATAGGCGGGCAGGCGTGCATCGCTCAGCACCTCGAAACCCGTCGCGCGATGGCGGTAGAAGGCGGTGCCGCCGTGCGCGGCGTCGCACAGGTAATGCAGGATCGCGAACTGCATCGGATGGACCGCATCGACATGCGGCGCCCGCTGCGGCGGCAGCAGCGCGTCGGGCCGCTGGGTCACGAGCGAAAAGGCGCCTTGCGCGCCGACAGGCCTGACCCGGCCGAGCGCGAACGCCTCCGCGATCGGGCCGACGAGGGCGTTGACGACCGCGCGGATATACGCCTCTGGCAATGCGCTGCGCAGCCCCGGATAGCCGCCGGCGGGGCCATAGGCGGGCTCGAACCGGCTCGCCGCGGCGACCGCGACCAGCGCACCCGGATCGGCGAGCAGGTCGTCCGCCTGCAACACCGGTTCGCGCGCGTCGCCGATCGCGCTTGCCGTGAGCCTGGCGCCGCGGGCGAGGGGGAAGGGGGGCGGCGTCATCGCGCCATCGCTGCGGTACGACCGTCCCGCGCGCCATCGCGCCGTGCCCCTGCCGTCATCCCGTCCGTCCCCTCTCGCACCCCCACGAACGGCTTGCCGTCGTCCGCGTCCTCGGCGATGATAGCGCTATAATAATGTTGGGGAGAGGCGAAGTGCGCCGCGCGATCTATCTGGCCTGTCTGTCGGGACTGGCACTCGCCGTGACGGGCGCCGCGTCGCTGGCGGCGCAGGACCCTCCGCCGCAGCCCGCGGCGCGTTATGCGACGATCCGGCTGTGGCCGAACGGCGCGCCCGGCACCAGCGCCGCGCGGCGCGCCGAACCCGAGGTCGCGCGCGATTACTGGGTCCGCAACATCCACGATCCGTCGCTGATCGCTTTCCCGGCCGCCGCGGCCAGCCGCAACGGCGCCGGCATCGTGATCCTGCCCGGCGGCGGCCACAAGCTGCTGGTCTGGACCAACGAGGGCACGAAGGTCGCGACCGCGCTCAACCGCATGGGGGTGACCGCCTTCGTGCTCAAATACCGGTTGGCGGCCGAGCCGGGGTCGCGCTATTCGGTCGAGGGCGACGCGGCGGACGACGCGCGTCGCGCCATCCGCTGGGTGCGCGCCCATGCCGCCGATTACGGCATCGATCCGGCGCGGGTCGGCGCGATGGGATTTTCGGCCGGCGGCGAGCTCGTCTCGCTCGTCGCCGACAATCCCGAACCCGCCGGTCGCCCCAGGCTGGACGCCATCGACACGCTGTCGGCCCGCCCCGATTTCCAGGTGCTCGTCTTCCCCGGCCCGCGCGGCATTCCCGCCCGGGCGATCGCCGCCGCGCCACCGGCGTTCCTCGTCGCCGGCAGTCGCGATCCGTGCTGCGCCGAACCGACGGTCGCGCTCTACGAACAGCTGCGAAAAGCGGGGATCTCGACCGAGTTGCACATGTATGCGGACAGCGGCCACGCCTTCAACCTCGACGAATCCGACCGCATCTCGATCCTGCACTGGCCCGACCGGCTGCACGACTGGCTTGCCGACGGCGGCTGGCTGTCGCCGCGCCGGCCGCAGGCCCGCTGACGGCACCGGCCGCGGGCGGACGGCGGTCAGACGAGCCGGTTGCGGCGGATCACCTCGCGGTACCACGCCGCGCTGAGCTTGGGGGTACGCTTCTGCGTCGCGAAATCGACGTGATGGATGCCGAACCGCTTGGTGTAGCCGTCCGCCCATTCGAAATTGTCCATCAGGCTCCACAGGAAATAGCCCTTCAGCGGATAGCCTTCGGCGACCGCGCGGCGGAACTGGCCGACATAGTTGCGCAGATACATGATCCGGTCGGCGTCGTCGATGCGGCCGTCGCTCACCGGATCGTCGGCCGAGGCACCGTTTTCCGAGATGAAGAGCGCTTTCGGCCGCCACAATTCGCTGACCATGCGGACCCCCCAATAGGCGACCTCCGGTCCCACGACGAGCCACGGCGAGGCCATCCGGGGGGATGAGGCGATATGCGGGATGACGGCATAGCCCTTCGGCCCGGCGTCGGCGCGCACCCATTCGGGGGCGTAGATGTTGAGCGCGACGAAATCGAGCGGACTGGCGATCGCGGCCATGTCGCCGGCCCGGACCCGCGGCGCGGCGGCGCCCTGTTCCTCCAGATAGGAATCGATGTAGCGTCCCTCCATGATCGCGGTCAGGAACATCGCGTTCTTTTCGCGGGTCGCGGTCTTGGCCGCGGCGATATGGTCGGGCGTCTCGATCACGGGGATGTGGAAGCTGGTGTTGTCGGCGATGCCGACGCGCGTGCCGGGCTTCGCATGCGCGCGGATCGCCTGCACGCCCAGGCCATGGGCGAGCACGCCGTGGTGGCGGACCTGGTTCACCGCCGCCGGCTCCAGCTTGAGGCCGGGCGCGTGGATGCCGCGCAGATGGCCGAGGTCGGTGAAGCAGGCGAGCTCGTTGACCGTCATGAAGTCCTGCACCCGGTCCGCCAGCTTGCCGGCCATGAAGCCCGCATAATCGGCGAAGGCGAGGGCGGTATCGCGGTTCTGCCAGCCCCCCGGCAGGCGTTGCGGCAGGTCCCAGTGGAACATCGTCACATACGGGCGGATGCCGGCGGCGATCAGCGCGTCGACGACGCGATTGTAGTAATCGACGCCCTTCTGGTTCGGCTTGCCGCGACCGTCGGGGAAGATCCGCGACCAGGCGATCGACATGCGATAGCTGTTGACGCCCAGCGCCTTCAGCAGCGCGATGTCCTCGGCATAGCGATGATAGCTGTCGCAGGCGACGTCGCCGGTGTCGCCGTTGGCGACGCGGCCCGGCGTGTGCGAAAACACGTCCCAGTTGGTTTCGCCGCGGCCGTCCTCGCGCACCGCGCCCTCGATCTGATAGGCCGCGGTGGCGCATCCCCAGCGAAAGTCGGCGGGGAACGACAGGTCGATCGGATCGGCGCCGGCGCGCTGCGCCGCGGCCGCCAGCCCGGCGCCGACCGCAAGGCCGTTTCGGAGCATGTCACGGCGGTTCATTTCTCTCTCCCGGGGTCGTTTCGTCGTATGCGACGGATATGGGCACCAATTGTCCTACGCTGTCAATCGTGGACGGCGCGGCGCTGCCGGGACGGATCGCGTGCGGAGTGGACCAATTCGTCGCGAAACCCTAGGTCGTGTTATGGCCCAGGATCAACGCCGTACCACGATCGTCGACGTAGCCCGCCATGCGGGGGTATCGACCAAGACGGTGTCGCGCGTGCTCAACGGCGAACCGCACGTGACCGAGGACCTGAAGCGCCGGGTGCGCGAGGCGGCGGCGGCGATCAACTATCACCCCAACATGCTCGCGCGCGCGCTGGTGCAGCGCCGTTCGCACCTGATCGGCCTGGTCTACGAAAATCCCTCGCCCAGTTACGTCGTCGACCTGCAGATGGGGGTGCTGCATCGGCTGCGGGACGAGCATTACCGGCTGGTCGTGATCCCGATCGCGTCGATCGCGGAGCATGAGGCGGACGTGGTGGGGCTGCTGCGCTCCGCAGCGCTCGACGGGGTGGTGCTCGCGCCGCCGGCGTCGGACAGTCCGCGGATCATGGCGGATCTGGATGCCGCGGGGATCCGCTTCGCCCGGATCGCGCCGACGCGGCTGCTGGACGCCGGACCCGGCAATCTGCTCGACGACCAGGCCGCGGCGCGCGAGATCGCGGCGCATGTCATCGCGCTCGGCCATCGCGATATCGGCATCATCAAGGGGGAACCCACCCACGCGTCCGCCGACATGCGGCTGGCGGGCTATCGGGATGCGTTCGCGGCGGCCGGGCTGCCGATCCGTGCCGACCGGGTGAAGCAGGGCCATTATACCCATGACAGCGGATACGCCGCCGCGTGCAGCCTGCTGGCGTCACCCGATCGTCCGACTGCGATCCTGGCCCAGAACGACGACATGGCCGTGGGCGCGCTGATCGCGGCGCGCGAGGCGGGCCTGTCCGTGCCGGGCGACCTGTCGATCGCGGGCTTCGACGATTCCGACGTCGCGCGGATCGCCTGGCCGGCGATCACGACAATTCGCCAGCCCGTGTTCGACATGGCGGTCGCAGCAGCCGACATGGTCGTCGCACAATTGCGCGGCACCGAGGCCGACATGCGCCGCCACCATCGTCACGAACTCATCGTCCGCCAGTCGACGGGGCCCGCGCCGCACCGGGGGATCGCCGGCACCGCATCGTAGCGATCGGGCAGGCCACCGATCGGGGCAAGGCGGGGCGGGCGAATCGCGCATCCGCCACGCGGGACCGCCGCCGGCGCACAGGCCGGCGGCGCTGCGTCAGCCCTTCTTGGCGGACAGGTGGGCACTCAGGTGCTTGTTCATCTCGAACATGCTGGCCGATTTCTTGCCGAAGATCTTTTCGAGCTTGTCGTCGGCGTTGATCTGACGCCGGTCCTTCGCGTCCTGAAGGTCGTGCTTCTTGATATAGGCCCAGACCTTGCTGACCACCTCGCTGCGCGGCAGGTCGTCTTTGCCGACAATCTCGGCGAGGTCGGCGGAGGGGGTCACCGGTGCGGTGATGCCGCCGCGCGCGCCGCCGGCGGGCTTGGCCGTCGCCTTGACCTTCTTTTCCGCTGCGGCGGTTTCGCTCTTGCCGCGCGTCTCTGCCGATCGTGCCATAGTCCGTTCCACCTCTGCTGTGTCGCCGTCCGCGGCTGCTGCCTTGGATCGGTATGCCGCTACAATCGACCGGCCGCCGGAATTTGTTCCGAATCCGAAAGGACGTACCGGGGCGTGGGGATCAGTCGCCCGCGACGGCCATGCCGTCGATCAGGGCATCGACCAGCCGCAGGACGCCGTCCTGCCAGTCGGGCTGGTTGCGCAGCATGCACATGCCGATCACCGCGAGCAACAGGTCCTCGCCGCCGATCCCGGGCCGGATCGCGCCGGTGCGGACGGCGTGCGCGAGAAGGCCGTCGAGCGCCTGCGTCAGCGCGCCGGTCGAGCGCGCCGAGATCGCGGTCGTCGTATCGGCGGCAAGCGCGAAGGCGGCGATCATGCCCTTCTTGGTCGCGACCATGCCGACCATCGCGTGCAGCCAGTCGCGCAGGGCCGCCACGGCCGCATCGGCGGACGCGGCGGCGGCGGCAAGGTCGAGCAGCTGCTCGATGTCGCGGCGGTACACCGCCTCGTAGAGCGATTCGCGCGTCGGGAAGTGACGGTAGAGCGTGCCGATGCCGAGGCCCGCGGCGCGGGCGACCGCATCCAGGCTGGCGCCCGTGCCGGTCTGCGCGAACACCGCCTTGGCCGCGGCGAGCAGGCGTTCGCGATTGCGCGCCGCATCGGCCCTCGTCCGGCGTTTCGGTCGGGTCGACGCACATTCCATCCCGCGCTCGTGCTGCTCCATTGATAAGCGGAGGGTTCCTCCGTATAGGTCGTGATTGTAGAGATGCTATCATAGCATGGATCGGAGTCGCGGCATGTCTTTCTCCATCGGCCTGACCATCAACCATCGGCACCACGCGATCGAACTCGACGATCCGCGCGTCACGCTGCTCGACCTGCTGCGCGAGCGGCTGCACCTCACCGGCACCAAGAAGGGCTGCGACCGCGGTCAGTGCGGGGCCTGCACGGTGCTGGTCGACGGGCGCCGGATCAACGCCTGCCTCGCGCTGGCGGTGAGCCACGACGGCGCCGACGTCACGACGATCGAGGGCGTCGCCGACGGCGAGACGCTGCATCCCGTGCAGCAGGCGTTCGTCGCGCACGACGGCTTCCAGTGCGGCTTTTGCACCCCGGGCCAGATCATGAGCGCGATCGGTCTGATCGCGGAGGGACAGGCCGGCGACGACCCCGAACGCGTGCGCGAGGGGATGAGCGGGAACCTGTGCCGCTGCGGCGCCTACAAGGGGATCACCGAGGCGGTGTGCGCCGCGCAGCGCGCGATGGCGACGGGAGAGGCGGCATGAACCGGTTCGACTATCGCCGGCCGGAGGCGGTCGCCGACGCGGTCGCAGCGGCGGCGGATGCGGGTGCGGCCTATCTGGGCGGCGGCACCAACCTGCTCGACCTGATGAAGGGCGGGATCGCGCGGCCGGATCGCCTGGTCGATCTCGCGCGGCTGCCCGGCCTCGACCGTATCGAGACGCTGGGCGATGGCGCGGTGCGCATCGGCGCCCGCGTCAGCAACGCCGCGCTCGCGCACGACGCGGGGTTTGCCGCGCGCTTCCCGGCGGTTGCCGAGGCGCTGCTGTCGGGGGCGTCGCCGCAGCTGCGCAACGCCGCGACGGTCGGCGGCAATCTGCTCCAGCGCACCCGCTGCGCCTATTTCTACGACACTGCCAGCGCCTGCAACCGGCGCGATCCGGGGTCGGGCTGCGACGCGATCGGCGGCGAGAACCGGATGCACGCCGTGCTCGGCTGGAGCGACCGCTGCATCGCGACGCATCCGTCGGACTTCTGCGTGCCGCTCGTCGCGCTCGACGCGGTCGTCGAGATCGAGGGCGTCGACGGGCGGCGCGCGTTGCCGCTCGCCGATCTGCACCGGCTGCCCGGCGACACGCCCGAGGTGGAGACGACGCTCGCCCCCGGCGACCTGATCCTCGCCGTCCGGCTGCCGGCGGCGGCGGGCGCGTTCGCCGCGCACCAGCGCTACATCAAGGTGCGCGAGCGGACCTCCTATGCCTTTGCGGTAGTGTCGGCCGCCGCGGCGCTCGACATCGTCGACGGCCGTATCCGTGCCGGCCGGCTGGCGCTGGGCGGCGTCGCCGCGAAGCCGTGGCGCGCGAGCGCGGCGGAGGCGGTGCTGGCGGACGCGCCGCCGACGCGCGAAACGTTCGAACGCGCGGCGGAGGCGGCGCTGGCCGATGCCCGGCCGTCGGGCGACAACGCCTTCAAGATCGACCTCGCCCGCCGCATCGCGGTGCGGGCGCTGGTCCGCGCCGCGACGGGCACGCCCGATCGCCTGCCGCCGCTTCCCGCCTCCCCCTTCGCCGCTGCCGCCGGAGAGATTCATCATGGCTGACCTGTCGCCGACCCCTTCGCCGCTGCATCGCCGGCACGGCTCCAACATCGGCCAGTCGCTGACCCGCGCCGAGGGCGCATTGAAGGTCACCGGCCGCGCCGCCTATGCCGCCGACGCGCATCCGCAGGGCCTGCTGCACGCGGTGATGGCGGTCGCCTCGATCGCGCATGGCCGCGTTACCGGGATGGACGTCGCCGCCGCGGAGGCGCACCCGGGCGTGGTCGCGGTGATGACGCCGGACAACCGGCCGCCGCTGGCGCAGGACCCCGACGCGAAGGACCATCCCTTCATGTTCCGGCTCGACCTGCTCCAGAACGACCGCGTCCGCTATCCCGGGCAGGCGATCGCGGTGGTGATCGCCGAGACGCTGGAGGCGGCGACCGAGGGCGTGGCGCTGCTGGCGCCGCGCTACGCCGCCGAGGACCCGCTGGTCGGCATCGACGCCGCCGATCCGTTCGTGCCGCAGATGGTCGGGGCGGGCGCGCCCGCGGCGGCGGCGACCGGCGACCTCGACGCCGGGCTGGACGCCGCCGCGACGCGGATCGAGGCGACCTATGCGACGCCGCCGCAATATCACAACCCGATGGAGCCGCATGCGATCGTCGCGGCCTGGGACGGCGACACGCTGTCGATCGACATGCCGAGCCAGGGCATGGCGATGGCGCAGGGGCGGATCGCCGGCCTGTTCGGCATCGACCCCGCCGGCATCCACATCCGCAGCCCCTATCTGGGCGGTGGCTTCGGGTCGAAGGGGATGGTGGCCGGGCCGATGGTGCTCGGCATCCTCGCCGCGCGAATGGTCGGGCGTCCGGTCAAGCTCGTGCTGCGGCGCGAGCACATGTACGGCGCGGTCAGCCATCGCGGCCAGACCCGCCAGACGCTGCGCATCGGTGCCGACGCCGACGGCCGCCTGACCGCGCTCGGCCATCACACGCGCACGGTGTCGAGCGTGTTCGACGATTTCTTCGAACCCTCGTCGAACACCAGCCAGTCGGTCTATGCCAGCGCCGCGATCGCGACGAGCCACGACGTCGTGCGCATTCATTCCGGCACCCCCGGCTTCATGCGCGCGCCGGGCGAGGCGAGCGGATCGATCGCGCTGGAATGCGCGATCGACGAGGCGGCCTATGCCTGCGGCATGGACCCGCTCGCCTTCCGCCTCGCCAATTATGCCGAGGTCGATCCGATCGACGGCAAGCCGTTTTCGTCCAAGGCGCTGCGCGAATGCTATGCGCAGGCGGCGGAGCGCTTCGGCTGGTCGCGGCGGCCGCTCGCGCCGCGCACGATGCGCGACGACGACGGGCTGCTGGTCGGCTGGGGCATGGGCACCGCGATCTTCCCGGCGCTGATGTTCGAAGGCAATGCGCGCGCCGTGATCCGCGACGACGGCCGCGGGACGGTGGAGATCGGCGCGCACGACATGGGGCAGGGGGCGTGGACCGCGCTCGCGCAGATCGCCGCCGACAGCCTGGGGCTGGACCTCGCCGAGACGGAATTCCGCTCGGGCAGTTCGGACCTGCCCGACGCCGGGATCGCCGGCGGCTCGGGCCACACCGCCACCGCGGGCATGGCGATCCACGAGGCGGGCGCGGCGGTGATCGCCGAACTCGCCGCGCTGGCGACCGAGCATCCTGATTCGCCGCTGTACGGTGCCGGCAACACCGGCGTCGTCGCCCGCGGCGGCCACCTGCACCGGCGCGACGACGAGAGCCGCAGCGAAAGCTATGCCGCGATCCTGCGCCGCGCCGGCCGGGCGATGGTGGAGGGCAACGGCCATGCCGCCGCCGATCCCGCGAGCGAGGCCTATTCGAAGCACGCGCACGGCGCCGTCTTTGCCGAGGTGAAGGTCGATCCCGAGCTCGGGCAGGTGCGCGCGACGCGGCTGGTCGGCGCCTTCGCGGCGGGGCGGATCATCAACCCGCGCATGGTCGACAGCCAGCTGTACGGCGGCATGATCTGGGGCGTGTCGTTCGCGCTGCACGAACGCGCGGTGGTCGATCCGCGCACCGGCCGGGTGATGAACCCCAATCTGGGCGAATATCACATCCCGGTGAACGCCGACGTGCCTGCGCTGGAGTGCATCCAGGTTGCCGAGGAGGACACCCACGTCAACGCGCTCGGCATCAAGGGCGTGGGCGAGATCGGCATCACCGGCAGCGCGGGTGCGATCGCCAATGCGGTGTGGCACGCCACCGGCGTGCGCCCGCGCGATTTCCCGATCGCGATCGAGACGTTGCTGTAGGGGGGGCGCCATCCGCCCCCGTGCCGCTCCCCGCCGAAGGTTGGTGCCCAGTCGGGGGACGTACGTGGCCGCACGCGACGTGAGCCGACCTAACGCCTGCCCGACTGGGCCCCGGCCTTTGCCGGTGAGGCGATGGGTTCGGGTGTTCGGAATCCTGCCGAGGCGGTCTTGCGATCTGCGCACACGGACAGCGGAAGCGACGTCCCGACGGTGATCGAGACGTTGCCGCAACGGGAGGAAGGGCCGTTCCGGGCGGTTGCGCGCGAACCTGCCCTGCCACATGCCCTTTCTCGCTCCCCGGCGAAGGCCGGGGCCCAGTCGGGGGACGCACATGGCTGCGCGCTACGTGAGCCAACCTGCGCCTGCCCGACTGGACCCCGGCCTTCGCCGGGGAGGCGATGGGTTCGGGTGGCCGGGATCCTGCCGAAACAGTCTGGTGATCTGGGCGCCCGGACAGCGGGGGCTGCGCCCCGGCCGGCCCCCGGTCTTCGCCCGTGAATCCGATCGGTTCGGACGACCCGGCGCTACCGTCCCGGCTTCGCCACCTCCACCGCATAGACGTGGCCCGGTCCCCACATGTTCGACCGGAACACCAGCCATTTGCCGTCGGGGGTGAAGCTGGCGTTGGGTTCGGAGCGATAGTCGTGGTTGCGCAGGTCGACCAGCCGTTCGGGGTCGAGCGCGCCGGGGGTGATGAGGTCGCCGCTGTTCGCCGCATGGATGCCGGCGACGTCGGGGATGCTGCGCGGGCGTAGCAGATAGATGTATTTGCCGTCGGGCGCATGCGCCGCCATCTCGGGGTCGCCGCCGTCGCTGGAGAACAGCGTGCCGTCGGCCGAGCTGTTGAAATGCACGCCCCAGGCGTTGCGATCGAGGTGATACCAGCGGCGGCGTGCGCTGCCCACGTCATATCCCGCCACCCAGAAATCCTCGCCGCGCGGCGTCTGCAAATCGTACCAGACGGTCTTGCCGTCCTTGCTCCACCATTCGTGGCCGGCGATCTCCATGTTCATCGTACGCCGGTGCAGCAGCTTCGGCGTGTCGGGCCGGTGGACGCGGACCAGCCACAGCCGGTCGACGACGTGCCAGTTGCCCTCATGGCAATAGAGCAGCAGGTTGGGATCGGTCGGCGAGAATTGCAGGTGGTTCAGCCAGTCGGTCGATGCGGTGATCGTCTTGCGCGCGCCGGTACGGATGTCGATCGTGAAGATCTCCATCGGGATGCGCTGCATCAGCCGGCGGTTGATCTGGACCTCGCGCCCCTCGGCATAGGTCAGCTTCTCGCCGTTCGGCCCGGTTTCGCTCGCCGGATCGCGCGTTGCCATCACGCTGCCCGGTGCGACGCCCGCGCCCGGCCCGGTGCCGGTGTTGCGCGCGCCCGCGAACAGCGTCTCGTCGGCGTTGATCGTCGCGATCGAATAGCCGGGGTCGAGCGTCGCGATGCGGCGGCTCTTCCCGGTCGCGATGTCGTATCCCATGATCGCGCGCGGCCCGCGCGGCGGCGCGGCGGCGGCGCGCGGCTTCGATCCCGGCACGAACGCGGCATTGGCGTCGTGACCCCGCGTCTGTTCGAGCGCGGTGAGGTAATAGACGGTGCCGGTGCGCTGGCCGACGAATTGCAGGCTGACGCGGCCCGGCACGATCAGCTTCGAGGTGAAGCGCTTGAGGTCGAGCGCCATGATCCCGCTCGGCGAACTGTACGCCATCCAGCGGCCGTCGGGGGTGTAGCTGTTGACGTTGAAATAGTTGCTGCTGCTGCCGGGCTCGTCGGAGATGCGGACGATATGGTGGCCGGTGGTCGCGTCGATCCACGATTTCGGCGGCGTGGCGTTCGCGTCGGGGCGGGCGGTGAGCACGGGCGGCCGGTCCTGCGCGAAGGCCGCGCCCGTGGCGGAGGTGGCCAGCAGGGCGACGGCGATCAGGGTCTTGGAACTCATGGCGCATTCCTCTCGACGGGGCCCGACTCTCGACGGTCGATACGGTCAAGTCCCATATAATAGCTCACCGGTCCATCATTTATCGATGTTTTACGTGAGCCTTCTTGACATAGCGCGTCAATAAGAGGAATTTCAATTCACAAGAAGCGATACCACAATGTGGATTGGAGGAGAGGCTGGCATGGCCGTGACCGTGTATCACCGGGGCGCACCGGCGCAGGACGCGGCGACCGCGACCGCAGACGCGCCGGCGGGCGATCAGGGCGCCGATATCGTCGTCACCGGCTTCCGCCGCAGCCTGCAATCCGCGCTCAACGTCAAGAAACAGTCCTCGGGCGTCGTGGATGCGATCAACGCGCAGGACATCGCCGACTTCCCCGACGCGAACCTCGCCGATTCGCTCCAGCGCATCCCCGGCATCTCGATCGAGCGCGACGCGGGCGAGGGGCGGACCGTCACCGTCCGCGGCCTGGGCGGCGATTTCAGCCGGACGCGGTTCAACGGGCTGGAGGCGATCTCGGCGACGACGGGCTCGACGCTCGGCGCCGGCGTCAATCGCGGCCGCAGCTTCGATTTCAGCGTGTTCGCGTCCGAATTGTTCAATTCGATCGTCGTCCGCAAGACCCAATCGGCGGAGGTGGACGAGGGGTCGCTGGGCGCGACGATCGACCTTCAGACCGGCCGTCCGTTCGACAATCCGGGCTTCCAGGCGGCGATCTCGGCGCAGGGCGCCTATTACGACATCAACGACAAGGTGTCGCCGCGCCTCGTCGGGCTCGTCAGCAAGACGTGGGACGACGACCGGTTCGGCCTGCTGCTGTCCGCCGCGTACAACAAGCGCGACGTGCAGGAGGATGCCTATTCCGACACCACGCTCGCCGACTTCGCCGACGTCAACAACGGCTTCTGCCCGGTGGTGCCGGGCAGCCAGACGACCCCGGTCAACCCGCTGGTCGGCACCGCGCCGCGCACGACGCTGTGCATTCCCGAAGCGGGCGCGACGCCCGGATCGACGCCGGCGGCGTACAACACCGTCAACCAGCCCGGCGTCTTCGTCGCCAAGCTGCCCGGCTATGGCCGCTTCACCAACCGGCAGGAGCGTCTGGGCCTTACCGGAACCTTCCAGGCGAAGCTGACCGACACGTCGGTCATCACCATCGACGGCGCCTATTCGCGTTTCAAGCAGGACCGCAACGACCTCGCGACCAACCCGATCAGCCTCAACCGCGCGAACGGCGCGGCGGCGGCGGGGCTGACCGCGGCGCAGCTCAGTGGCCGGCCGAACATGAAGATCCGCGACGCGCAGGTCGATGAGAACGGCTATCTCGTCTACGGCGTGTTCAACGACACCGATTTCTCGGTCACCAACAGCCACGACATCTCGACCACCACCTTCTATCAGGCCGACATCAAGATCGAGCAGAAGCTGGGCGACCGCGGCGAGATCGACGTCCTGTACGGGCAGTCCGACTCGGTGTTCGACAATCCCTATTCGCGGCTGGTGACGTTCAGCCGCTTCGACAGCGACGGCTTCGTCTTCGACGCGCGGCAGAACCGCAACACGCCCTCGCTAATCTACGGCTTCGACGCGACCAACCCGACGAACTGGCAGTATCAGAACGGTTACGACCAGATCCGCGAATTCACCGCAAAGGTGACCAACCGGCTGCGCAACCTGAAGGTCGATGTCAAATACGACCTGTCGGACGACTATACGATCAAGGCGGGGATCGCCGCCAAGCGATTCAACTTCATCTCCGCCCGCCAGCAGCGGATCGCGTCGACCGCGGCGATCCCCTCGCTCGCATCGGCGGGACTGACGATCGCCGACGTCAGCCTGGCCCCGATCACGATCGATACGATCGGCATCCCGGCGGGATCGAGCAACAGCTTCATCGTCCCCGACATCGACCGGATCATGAGCGCGTTCGGCGTCGACTGTTATTGCGTCAACCAATACGGGGATTTCCGCATCGGCAGCATCGGGACGGGGTCGCAGGGCGACAACCGCTCGGTCGTGGAACAGGACGTCAGCCCCTACGTCCAGCTCGATTTCAAGCTGCCCTTAACCAACGGCATGACGCTGCGCGGCGATGCCGGCGTCCGCTATGCCAAGACGTACCAGCGCTCGAACGGCTATGTCGGGATCGGCACCGCGCTGGAGGTGAAGCGCGACTATGGCGACTGGTTGCCCGCGCTCAACCTCGCGCTCGACCTGACCGACCGGCTGACGGTCCGCGCCGCGACCGCGCGGGTGATGTCGCGGCCGTCGCTCGGCTTCCTGACGCCGGGCGGGTCGATCGGCACCGCCAACCCGCCGTTCAGCGCGACGATCGGCAATCCCTATCTCGATCCCTATCGCGCGACCAACATCGACGCGACGGTCGAATGGTATTTCCAGCCGGGCGCGGTCCTGTCCGCGGCCTATTTCCACAAGACCGTCGACAGCTTCGTGCAGCAATTGTCGACGCAGACGACCTATGCCGCGGCCGGGCTGCCGCTCAGCCTGCTCAGCGCGTCGCAGGATCCCAACACCGCGACCACGATCACCTCCTACGCCAACACCCGCGGCGGCAAGATCGACGGGTTCGAGATCCAGTACCAGCAGCCCTTCACCTTCCTGCCGGGGCCGCTGCGCAACCTCGGCACGCTGCTCAACTATACGCACATCAAGTCGAACATCAGCTACATCCTGACCACCAGCGCGAGCGGACCGGCGCTGATCGCGCCGCTGGTCAACGTGTCGCCCAACGCCGCCAACGCGACGCTCTATTACGAGGACAAGCGCTTCTCGGCGCGCGTGTCGCTCGCCTATCGCGACGAATATCTGCGCCAGGTGCCGCTGCGCTCGGGGCTGGCCGACACGGCCGGATCGTACTCGACCACCAACCTCGATGCCTCCGCCTCGTACAAGGTCGGCGACCACCTGACGCTGACGGTCGATGCGATCAACCTGACCAACCAGCCGACCAGCTTCTGGGACGGTCAGGCCTTCCGCGACCAGCAGGTCTACAGCTCGACCGGGCGGCAATTCTTCGTCGGCGCGCGGTACAAGTTCTGATGGCGGGCGCACTCGCGCTGCTGCTCGCCGGTGCCGTTCTGGCGACGCCGGCGACGTGGACCGATCCGGTGACCGGCCACCGGATCGTGCGGATCGACGCGACCCCGGGCAATTACGCCTTATACTTCAACTACAACCCCTTCACGCCGCAGGGCGACCTGATGATCTATCTGACGCCGGAGGGGATCCGGGTCGTCGACCTCGGGACCTGGGCGACGCGGCTGGTGCTCGCCGGCAAGGTCGACCGGCTGCTGTTCGCCGGCCCGCGCAGCCGCAGCGCCTATTACACCGTGCGTGACGCCGCGACCGACGACGGCGGGCCGTTCCAGGTCTGGCGCGTCGACCTCGACAGCGGCGCGACGCGGCATATCGCCGACGTGCCCGGCGGCCGGATCGAGGCGATCAACGCCGACGAGACGCTGCTGGCGGGCGAGCGCGAGCTGGCGTCGCCGCCACCCGCGATCGCCGCGCAGGGGCGGCGCGACCCCCGGACCGGGGCGCCGACCTATTCCGGCACCGGCCCCGACGGCCGGCCGCTGTCGTTCGCCGCGGCGAAAGCGCAATGGATGGACGCGCGCCTCGCCGCGCGGGTCCCGATGGAGATGTACAGCGTCGCCATCGCCGATGGCCGGCGGCGCACCATCCTGCGCGCGACCGACTGGCTGAACCACGTCCAGTTCTCGCCCGCCGACCCGCGGCTGCTGATGTTCTGCCACGAAGGACCGTGGGACAAGGTCGATCGCATCTGGACGATCCGTACCGACGGCACGCGCCTGACCAAGGTTCACACCCGGACGATGGCGGGGGAGATCGCGGGGCACGAATTCTGGAGCGGTGACGGTGCGACGATCTGGTACGACCTGCGCATGCCGGCGGGGGGCGCGGGCTGGCTTGCGGGCTATGACGTCCGGACCGGCGCGCGCACCCGCTATGCGATCGCCGACGATCAGGGATCGTATCATTTCACCCAGTCGCCCGACCGCAGGGTCTTCGCCGGCGACGGCAGCAATGCGGGCAAGTGGATCAGCCTGTTCGCGCCCCGTGCCACGGCGGCGCCGCAGCCGGGCCTGATCGCACCCGGGGTGCTGGAGACGACGCGGCTCGCGACGCTGGCGACGCACGACTACACGCTGGAGCCGAACGAGCATTTCACGCCGGACGGCAAGTGGATCGTCTATCGCACCAACATGGAGGGCGCGCCGGCGATATATGCCGTCGCGACCGGGCGCTAGCCGTCAGGCGACGACGACGCCGGCCGCGGCGAACCGACGTTCCGTCTCGTCGACGGTGGTGCCCCCGCCGGCCAGCGGCATCGCGATCGCGCGGGTCAGGTCGCGGACCACGATCGCCCCGAACCCCTGCGCGACCGCGTCGAGCGCCGACCACCCGACGCAGAAATCATAGGCGAGCCCGACCAGCACGCAGCGCCGCACGCCGAGGTCGTTGAGGTATCCCGCAAGCCCGGTCGGTGTCCTCCGGTCGTTCTCGCGAAACGCCGAATAGCTGTCGATGGCCGGGTTCATGCCCTTGCGCAGGATCATGCGGGCGCGGGCCACCGCGGGCGTCACGTCCGGGTGGAAGCCGGCGCCGCGGCTGCCCTGAACGCAATGGTCGGGCCACAGCATCTGTTCGCCATAGGGCATGGCAATGGTCCGGAACGGCGCGGCGCCGGGGTGGCTGCTGGCGAACGAGCGGTGTCCCGCCGGGTGCCAGTCCTGCGTGACGACGACATGGTCGAAGCGCGGCGCCAGCGCGGCGATGCCGGACATGATGGCGTCACCCCCGGCGACGGCGAGCGCGCCGCCGGGGCAGAAATCGTATTGCGGATCGACGACGATCAGCGCGTCGCCGGGACGGGGGAAGAGGGGGGCGGCCATCCCCGCTTATCGCGCGCATGGCGACGATGCGAAAGGGCCGGCCGCCCGAAAGCGGCCGGCTCGTCCG
>NZ_JAJLPA010000027.1 GCF_025548555.1 Sphingomonas sp. A2-49 | reverse complement strand
CAGCAAAAACGATTATGCCGCCTCGGACGTCGGCAGGATGCCTTCGCGGAAGTCGGGCGGCAGCGCCGGCAAGCAGCTGGCGGCGGCGAACGGGCAGGGGGACGGCGACGACGGCGAGACGAGCGCGTCGGCTGGCACCGGCCCGGGCGGACAGCGGCTGTTCAACGCCGAATGGTATGTCGAGCCCGCGCAGTCACAGCTCTCGCCCTACCTGCCCAGGGATGTGCCGCTGGGATCCTGGGCGGAGATCGCGTGCCGCACCGCCGCCAATTACCGGGTCGAGGATTGCGTCCAGCTGGGTGATTCGCGCACCGGTTCGGGCCTCTCACGCGGCGTGCGCGAGGCGGCGTGGCAATTCAGGGTCCGCCCGCCGCGGGTCAACGGCAAGGCGCAGATCGGCGCATGGGTGCGCATCCGCATCGATTTCACCAAGAGCGCGGGCGGCTGATCGCCCGCCGCGAGGGCGTCGGATCACCCCCGCTCGCGCGCGCGGCGATAGGTGCCGAGCACGCGCACCCATTTCGAATGGAAGCCCAGTTCCTCCAGCGCGCGATCGACCGCCGCGTCGCCCGGCTTGCCCTCGATATCGGCGAAGAATTCGGTCGCGACGAACTGGCCGCCGCGCTGGTAGCTT
This sequence comes from Sphingomonas sp. A2-49, assembly GCF_025548555.1. Classification (GTDB taxonomy): domain Bacteria; phylum Pseudomonadota; class Alphaproteobacteria; order Sphingomonadales; family Sphingomonadaceae; genus Sphingomonas. Next base: position 47,446 of record NZ_JAJLPA010000027.1, on the reverse strand, counting down.
TCGAGCTTGGTCATGTTGACGCCGTTGGTCGCGAAGCCGCCCATCGCCTTGTAGAGGGCGGCAGGGATGTTCTTCACCTCGAAGATGAGCGTCGTCATCCACGGCCCCTCGCCGACCGCGGGCTTGCCGCCGCGCGCCAGCGTCACGAACCGGGTGGTGTTGTGATCGGCATCGGCGATGTCGACGCCGAGCAGGTTGAGGCCATAGATCGCCGCCGCGCCCGGCGGGGCGAGCGCGGCCACCGCGGGATCGCCCAGTTCGGCGACATAGGCCGCCGCACCGGCGGTATCGGGGTAGGACGCCTGGCGGATGCCGTGCGCCTTCAGCCAGTGGCGGCATTGTCCGATCGCCTGCGGATGGCTCATCGCCTCGCGCACCTCGTCGCGGGTGCCGGTGCCCATCAGCGCGTGGCGGATCGCCAGGAAATGTTCGCCGGTGATGACCAGCCCGGATTCGGGCAGCAGGAAATGCATGTCGGCGACGCGGCCGTGGAGCGAATTCTCGATCGGGATCACCGCGCAATCGGCGCGCCCGTCGCGCACCGCGTCGATCGCATCCTCGAACGCGAAGCAGGGCAGCGGCAGGCCGTCGGGAAAGGCTTCCAGCGCGGCGACATGGCTGTTCGCGCCCGGCGCGCCCTGGAATGCGACCGCGCGGCCGGGGTCGGCGGCGGCGGCGGCGGTCATCGCGGCGACGATCGGGCGGGCGGGGGCGGCATAGGTTTCCATGGTCATGCGGCGGTATCGCGCCGGTGCGCGGCCAGCAAGCGCGCGCTTGCGGGCATCGGATCCGGGTCCGCGAGCAAGCCTGCGGCGTCTGCCGGTCTGTCCGCAAGCAAGCTTGCGGACGGGGACGCCGTTTCCTATGGGTTTGCCGCGCGCGAGATACGCGAACGATAACAGGGGCAGCGTTAGGCAGATGGACAACCGCACCAACACGATCGCCGGGTGGACGCTGGCAGCCTGCGGGCTCGCGCTCGGTCTGTCGATCGTCGGCGGCATGGCGTTCCACGGCGAGCGGCCGGAAAAGATGGGCTATGCGATCGAGGGCGTCGAGGCCGAGGGCGGCGCCGGCGGCGAGGCCGCGGCCGTGCCGATCGCGACGCTGCTGCCCACCGCCGACGTCGCCAAGGGCGCCGAGGTGTTCAAGAAGTGCGCGGCATGCCACACCGTGACGCAGGGCGGCGCCAACGGCATCGGCCCCAACCTGTACGGCACGCTCGGCGAGGGCATCGGCCAGGGCAAGGGCGGCTATGCCTTCTCCGACGCGCTGAAGGGTGTCGGCGGCAACTGGGACTTCGACAAGATGAACGCGTGGCTGACCAGCCCGCGCAAGTTCGCGGCCGGCACCAAGATGACCTTTGCCGGCCTCGGCAATGCGCAGGATCGCGCCAACGTCATCGCCTATCTGAATTCGCAGGGATCGAACCTGCCGCTGCCCGCCGCACCGGCGGCGGGCGCGGCGCCCGCCGCGGGCAAGGAACCGGCGACCGCCGGTGCCAAGGACGCGGTGGCGAACGGCGATGCGACCAACAATCTCGCCAACACGGGCACCCCCGCCTCCGGCGCGCCATCGGTCGACCCCAACGCCGCCAAGGAAGGCGCGAAGGCGGGCAAGTAATCCGGTCGCGCCGCCGTCGGGCGGCGGCGGCCCCGGTGGCTCGTCGGCGGTTCCCGCTCGGGCAGGGGCGATGCGTGGAACGCCCGATGGGCGTTCGGCGCCGGTGGCGGTGAACGGGCGCTTGCGCGATCTCGTCCGGCCGGCGGCGGCTGCCGGTGTTGCCCGAGGCCGTCTTGCGCTCCGTCTCGGTACCCCGTGGCCGTCATCGCGGAGGCCGTCGCAGGCCCCGTCGCCACTCCGCGGCCGTCACTGCGGAGGCCGTTTCACGCCCCGCCACCTTTTCGCGACCGTCACTGCGAAGGCCGTCTCACGCTCCGTCACGACCCGCAGCCGTCATTGCGAGCGAAGCGAAGCAATCCAGAGCCGGACCAGGACGCGCTGGATTGCTTCGCTACGCTGGCAATGACGGTCCGTGACCGCAACGGCGGGGGTTCCGGCTCGCCTCCCATATCATGATGGGCCGCGACGCGATCCAGAGCCGGACCGGCACGCGCTGGACTGCTTCGCTACGCTCGCATGACGGGACGTGACCGTAACGGCGGGGTTCCGGCTCGCCTCCCACATCATAATTGGCCGGCGACGCGATCCAGGGCCGGACCGGGACGCGCTGGATTGCTTCGCTACGCTGGCAATGACGGTCCTTGATCGTAAGGGCGGGGTTTTCGGCCCGTCTCCCACATCATAATCGGCCGGCGACGCGATCCAGAACCGGACCGGCACGCGCTGGATTGCTTCGCTACGCTCGCAATGACGGGTCGTTCGGTGACGGCGCCGCGGTTGCGGCCCGCCTCCCACGTCATTACGGGCGCGGCGGGGCAATGCCGTGCCGCACCGGGACGTTCCGGCCTGCTACTGGGACGACGCCGTCACGCCGGCAAACCTGCTTCCGCTATACGGCCCGTGGGACCCGCGCCGCCGCAACCGCGCGTCACGACGCCCAGTCCGCGCGCGCAGAGGCCCGCGCGCCTCAGCCGTCCTTCTTCGCCTGTTCCTCATAGAAGGCGCGGACGACGTCCCATGCCTCTTCGGCGGTTTCGACATAGGTGAAGATGCCGAGGTCGCGCTGGCTAACCACGCCCTCGTCGACCAGAGCCTGGAAATTGACGACCTTTTCCCAGAATTCGCGACCGAACAGCAGCACGGGGATCGGCTTGATCTTGCCCGTCTGGATCAACGTCAGCAGCTCGAACAGTTCGTCGAACGTCCCGAACCCGCCGGGGAAGGCGGCAAGCGCCCGCGCGCGCAGCAGGAAGTGCATCTTGCGCAGCGCGAAATAGTGGAACTGGAAGCTCAGCGACGGCGTGACATAGGGGTTGGGCGCCTGCTCGTGCGGCAGGACGATGTTCAGCCCGATCGATTCGGCGCCGACCTCGGTCGCGCCGCGGTTCGCCGCTTCCATGATCGACGGCCCGCCGCCCGAACAGACGACGAACTGGCGCATGCCGTTCTGGTCGCGCGGTACGCGGCTGGCGATCTGCGCCAGTTCGCGGGCGACGTCGTAATAGCGGCTCTTGGCGACCAGCCGATCGGCGATCGCGCGCGCGGTGTCGTCGCTCGCCATCTCCAGCATCGCATGCGCCTTGGCCGGTTCCGGGATGCGTGCCGACCCGTACATGACGAAGGTCGAGGCGATCTTCGCCTCCTCGAGCAGCAGTTCGGGTTTCAGCAGCTCGAGCTGGAAGCGGATCGGGCGCAGGTCCTCGCGCAGCAGGAAGTCCATGTCCTGGAACGCGAGCTTGTAGGCCGGATCCTCGGTCTGCGGGGTCGAAATCGCCTGGCTGGCGCTGGCTGCGTCCTGGCTGGCGTTGGGGAAGACGCGGGTCGGTAGGCGTGTGTCGGTCATCCGCAGGCGTTAGAGCAAAGCGGATTCCGCCTCAACGGGCGAAATGTCACCGGCACAGGTGCGCGTGGTCGTCCTCCAGGTGCAAGTGGTTGCGATGCGCGGCATTGTAGGCGGGCGACAGCACGGTGCCGAAGCGGCGACAGGCCGAATCGTGGATGGTGACGAGGAAGCGCTGGACCTGCGGATCGGCGGAATTCCAGTCGTCGAGGATCGCGATGCGCCGGCCGTCCTTCAGCACGAACGCGCCGATGTCGATCGCGTTGGCGATCGCATGGCCAGACCGCCGCCCGGCGGCAGCGGCGGAGCCGACGACGTTGCGGCAGGCATAGCTGCCCATGCTGTCGATCCGCGCGAGTTCGCTGCCGAGGATCTGATAGGCCGCGGGCGCCACCGCGTTGCGCGCCCAGGCGGCATAGGCACGCGCCTGGCCGCAGCGCACCGCGCCGAGGTTCGCGGTGGGAACGCCGATATCGAGCAGCTTGACCGTACCGACCAGGCCGCAACCGGGGGCGATCTGTCGATCGGGCAGCGGCTGGAACGCGACGCCCATCGCGGTCAGGTCCGCATGGCATTGCGCCGTTTCGCGCAGCGACGGGCCTTCGACCAGCCGCGCAGGCCCGCGCGTCGGCGGCGGCTCGGGACGATCGGACCGCCCGCAGGCGCCGAGCGCGAAGGTGAGGACCAGTGCGGCCGCCACGCAGGAATCACGGCATGTCATCGTCACTCTTTAACGGGGGGCAAGCTTGCTCGCACCTGACTGCGTGCCGTCGAATCCTTTGGCCGGCGCAATTCTTCCTCATGTGAGGCCGTTCCCACGATGCATTGTTGCGCCTGTCGAGCGAAGGCGCCTTGCCAGACCGGATCGACGCCTCTAGGGCCGTCGACGGGCCACGCCGCCCCAACGCGGCGCGTGCTCTCTGTGAGGAGAGATACATTGACGGATACCGCGACCGCACCCGCATCGGGTGCGACCCAGCCTGCCACCAAACCGGCACGCCCCTTCTTCAGCTCCGGTCCCTGCGCCAAGCCTCCGGGCTGGGATGCCTCGAGGCTCGCCACCGCATCGCTCGGCCGCTCGCACCGTTCCAGGATCGGCAAGGCCCGCCTCGGCCTCTGCCTCGACCTGATGCGCGAGCTGCTCGACCTGCCCGACACGCACCGGATCGGCATCGTCCCGGGGTCGGACACGGGCGCGTTCGAGATGGCGATGTGGACGATGCTCGGCGCGCGGCCCGTCACGACACTGGCATGGGAAAGCTTCGGCGAGGGCTGGGTGACCGACGCGGTCAAGCAGCTGAAGATCGACCCGACCGTCATCCGCGCCGATTACGGGCAGCTGCCCGACCTCGGCGCGATCGACTGGTCGACCGACGTGCTGTTCACCTGGAACGGCACGACGTCCGGCGTCCGCGTGCCGAACGCCGACTTCATCCCGGCGGACCGCGAGGGGCTGAGCTTCGCCGACGCGACGTCGGGCGTCTTCGCCTATGACATCGACTGGTCGAAAATCGACGTCGCCACGTTCAGCTGGCAGAAGGTGCTGGGCGGCGAGGGCGGCCATGGCGTGCTGATCCTCGGTCCGCGTGCGGTCGAGCGGCTGGAACATTACACGCCCGCCTGGCCGCTGCCCAAGGTGTTCCGCCTGGTGTCGAAGGGCAAGCTGGCCGAGGGCGTGTTCAAGGGCGAGACGATCAACACGCCGTCGATGCTCGCGGTCGAGGATGCGATCGCCAGCCTCGAATGGGCGAAGTCGCTCGGCGCGCGCGGCCTGATCGCGCGATCGGACGCCAATGCCGCCGCGCTCGACCGGATCGTCGCGGACCGCGACTGGCTCGGCCACCTCGCCGCGGACCCCGCGTCGCGGTCGAAGACCAGCGTCTGCCTGACCGTCGAGGGCGCCGACGAGGCGTTCATCAAGACCATGGCCGGGCTACTCGAGAAAGAAGGTGCCGCCTATGACGTCGCCGGCTATCGCGACGCCCCGCCGGGCCTGCGCATCTGGTGCGGTGCAACGGTGGATACCGCCGATATCGAGGCGCTCGGTCCCTGGCTCGACTGGGCCTACGCGACCGCGAAGAACGCCGCCTAACCCGATTTCGTCATCCCCGCGCAGGCGGGGATCCATACACGCAGGTCGTCGCAGACGCCGCAACGTCAGCGGCTACGGACCCCGCCTTCGCGGCGGTGACGGCTGGTTCACAGGATAACACCCATGCCTAAAGTCCTCATTTCCGACAAGATGGACCCCAAGGCCGCGCAGATTTTTCGCGAGCGCGGCGTCGAGGTCGACGAGATCACCGGCAAGACCCCCGAAGAGCTGATGGCGATCATCGGCGAATATGACGGCCTCGCCATCCGCAGCTCGACCAAGGTCACCAGGGCGATCCTGGAGCATGCCACCAACCTCAAGGTCGTCGGCCGCGCCGGCATCGGCGTCGACAACGTCGATATCCCCGCGGCGTCGGCCAAGGGCGTGGTGGTGATGAACACCCCGTTCGGCAACAGCATCACCACCGCCGAACATGCCATCGCGCTGATGTTCGCGCTCGCGCGCCAGTTGCCCGAGGCGGATGCCTCGACGCAGGCGGGCAAGTGGGAGAAGAACCGCTTCATGGGGGTCGAGCTGACCGCCAAGACGCTGGGCCTGATCGGCGCGGGGAACATCGGCTCGATCGTCGCCGATCGTGCGCGCGGGCTCCGGATGAAGGTGGTCGCGTTCGATCCGTTCCTGACGCCCGAGCGCGCGGTGGAAATGGGGGTCGAGAAGGTCAGCCTCGATGACTTGCTGGCCCGCGCCGACTTCATCACGCTGCACACGCCGCTGACCGACCAGACCCGCAACATCCTGTCGGCGGAGGCGCTGGCGAAGACGAAGAAGGGCGTGCGCATCATCAACTGCGCGCGCGGCGGCCTGATCGACGAGGCGGCGCTGAAGGCGGGACTCGACAGCGGCCATATCGGCGGCGCGGCGCTCGACGTGTTCGTCGAGGAGCCGGCAAAGGCATCGCCGCTGTTCGGCACCCCCAATTTCGTCAGCACGCCGCACCTCGGCGCGTCGACGACGGAGGCGCAGGTCAACGTCGCGATCCAGGTCGCCGAGCAGATGGCGGACTATCTGGTGTCCGGCGGCGTCACCAACGCGCTCAACGTGCCCAGCCTGTCGGCGGAGGAAGCACCCAAGCTGAAGCCCTACATGGCGCTGGCCGAAAAGCTCGGCAGCCTCGTCGGCCAGCTGACCACGGGCGCGATCACCCGCATCTCGGTGCATACCGAGGGCGCGGCGGCGGAACTCAACGCCAAGCCGATCACCAGCGCGGTGCTGGCCGGGTTCCTGCGCAACCAGACCGACACGGTCAACATGGTCAACGCGCCGTTCCTGGCGAAGGATCGCGGCGTCGAGGTGCGCGAGGTACGCACCGAGCGCGAGGGCGACTATCACACGCTGCTGCGCGTCTCGGTGAAGACCGCGGACGGCGAACGTTCGGTGGCGGGCACGCTGTTCGGCGACCAGGCGCCGCGCCTCGTCGAACTGTTCGGGATCAAGGTCGAAGCCGATCTGGTCGGGCCGATGCTGTACGTCGTCAACGAGGACGCGCCGGGCTTCATCGGGCGGCTGGGGACGGCGCTGGGCGAGGCGGGCGTCAACATCGGCACCTTCCACTTGGGCCGCCGACAGGCGGGCGGCGAGGCGGTGCTGCTGCTGTCGGTCGACGAGCCGGTCGATGCCGCACTGCTCGCCAAGGTCAAGGCGTTGGGCGGCGTGAAGACCGCGATGGGCCTCCGCTTCTGACGGCACGGCCGGGCGCGCGGTTTCTCCGCGCCGGGCGCCCGGCCATCGATCCCGCACGGAACCGTCCCGATTTCGGCATGCCGGGTGCTATCGCTCCGCCGGACTCGGCGTTATGCACGGGACACCGGCGCAACGATCGACGGCAATACGGGGGTGCGTCCGAGTGACGGTGGCGGTGCTTGCGATGATGCTGTCGGTCGTGGAGCCGCCGGCGTTCATGCCGCCGACCTGGGCGCCGGTCGAGCAGGACATGCCAGCCCCGGCCGCGCCGCCGCAGGATACGCCGGCCGCCGAACCGGCTCCTGCACAGACCGTGCCGCCGCCGCCGGCCGCCGCCGCACCGCAGGCGAACGACATCGTCGTCACCGCGCGCGGCGCGTGGGAGGCGCCCGACCCGCTCGACGGGATCAACGCCAAGGCCTTCGACGCGACGATGAAGGTCGATCGCGCGCTGATCGGCCCGGTGTCGATGGCGTACAAGAAGAAGGTGCCGGGGCCGGTGCGCGACGGCATCCACAACTTCCTCTACAATCTGCGCGAACCGGTCGTGTTCGTGAACTTCCTGCTCCAGCACAAGATCGGCAAGGCGGTCGAGACCGTCGGGCGGTTCGCGGTCAACACGACGATCGGTGCGATCGGCCTGTTCGACATCGCCCGCCGCCGGCCGTTCCGGCTGCCGCGGCGCAGCAATGGGTTCGCCAACACGCTGGGCTTCTACGGCGTGCCCAACGGTGCGTTCCTCTACCTGCCGCTGGTCGGGCCGACGACGGTGCGTGACCTGTTCGGCGGCGCGATCGACCGCCTGATCCTGCCGATTGCGCTCGGCCGGGGGGTGACCGATCCCAAGTTCGCGCTTCCCGCCGGTGTGCTGGGCGCGCTCGATCATCGCGCCGAATTCGACGAGACGTACAAGGCGATCGGCGCGGCCCCCGGCGATCCGTATCGCAACGCGCGCGATTTCTACCTGCAACGGCGGCAGGCGGAGATCGACCGCCTGCATGGCCGCGGCAGGGCGGGCAGCGGCGGGATGACCGAGGCGCCGACGGGCACGATCCGCCTGCGCGGCCGCGGCGGCGCCCCTACCGTCGAACTGCCGGTAACCCCCGATCCCGTGCCGTCTCTCGCGCCACCCGCCCCGGTCGAGGGCGCCGGCGGCCGATAGCGCCGCGTCGCATCGCGGCTATGGCGCTCGTGCGGTGTGCCCGCTATCCGCTGCGGCCATGACCAGATCCGGCCTGCTGCCCGAGGGCTTTCACGATTCCCTGCCGCCCTTCGCCGATGCCGCCGCGGCGGTCGAGGCGCGGGTGCTGGAGGCGGCGCGGGCGCATGGCTATGAGCGCGTGGATCCGCCGCTCGCCGAATTCGCGGACGGTCTTGCGGCACGGCTGAAGGCCGGGGGACTGCGCGACGCGGTGCGCTTCGTCGATCCGGTCAGCCAGGCGACGATGGCGATCCGGCCCGATCTGACCGCGCAGGTCGCGCGGATCGCGGCGACGCGCATGGGGCATCATCCGCGGCCGGTGCGGCTGTCCTATGCCGGATCGGTGCTGCTGCTGCGCGCGACGGCGCTGGCGCCGGATCGCGAGCGTCGCCAGGTCGGTGCCGAGCTGATCGGGCTCGATTCGATCGCCGCCGCACGCGAGGTCGTGGGCGTCGCGGTCGAGGGGCTGGCCGCGGCCGGCGTCGCGGGCGTCTCGATCGACTTCACGCTGCCCGACCTGGTCGATACGCTCGCCGCCGGGCCGCTGCCGGTGCCGGCCGACCGCATCGCGCGCCTGCGCGAGCGGCTCGACGCCAAGGACGCGGGCGGCGTGGCGGAGATCGCGCCCGCCTACCTGCCGCTGATCGCCGCGGCGGGGCCGTTCGACGGCGCCCTGGCGAAGCTGCGCGCGTTCGACACGGGCGGCGTGCTCGGCTCGCGGCTCGACGGGCTGATGGAGATCGCCGCGGCGATGCCCGACGCGGTGACGCTGACGCTCGACCCGACCGAGCGGCACGGCTTCGAATATCAGACGTGGCTCGGCTTTTCGCTGTTCGCGGCCGGCGTCGCGCGCGAAGTGGGGCGCGGCGGGACCTATACCGTCGTCCACGGCGATGGCGACGAAGAGGCGGCAACGGGCTTCTCGCTCTACGCCGACGCGATCGTGTCGACCGCCACCGCGGTCGATCGCCGCCGCCTGTTCCTGCCGTTCGGCACCGACGCCGCCGCCGGCGCGGCGATGCGCGCGGCAGGCTGGGTCACCGTCGCCGCGCTGACCCCCGACGACACGCCCGGGGCGCAGCTTTGCACGCATGTCTATGCCGGTGGCACGGCGCGGGCGGTCTGATCCGGTGGTGCTACCGAAACGGACCTGACATTTCGGCGGTGCGGCTTCTAGTGTTATGTCGACGGCGATCCTGCCGTCGATCCAATGGAGAACGACATGTCGTTTGGTGATGTGTGCCTGTTCCTTGCGGCGTTGTTCGGCTTCGGCACCCTTCTGTTGAAGGTGGTCGAGGTCGCACGTCGCGGATAGGCCAACGGGCGGGGAGGCGCGCGGCAACGCGTCTCCCCAAACGAAAGAACCCCCGCCACGGCAATGGCGAGGGTTCATCCAATGGTAGAGCCATGTCGTTTGGTGGGCAATACATAGCGTATTGATCCGTTCTTGGCAATCGGATGGTGCCGACGGTTGACCCTGCCGCCGGGTACCGGTAGGCGCGCCCTCGCAATCAGGACCTGTCCGTGTGCCGAGTCCTGTCGAAGGGCGCACGGATCAACGCCGGCAGGCGGAGACCTGTATCCATGGCCAACGTAGCAGTCATCGGCGCGCAATGGGGCGACGAGGGCAAGGGCAAGATCGTCGATTGGCTCGCCGAGCGGGCCGACATGGTCGTGCGCTTCCAGGGCGGTCATAACGCGGGTCACACGCTCGTCGTCGGCGATGCCGTCTACAAGCTGTCGCTGCTGCCGTCGGGGATCGTCCGCGGCACGCCCAGCGTCATCGGCAACGGCGTCGTGCTCGACCCCTGGGCATTGAAGGCGGAGATCGAACGGCTGGCCGCGCAGGGCGTATCCGCCACGCCGGAAACGCTGCGGATCGCCGATACCTGCGCGCTGATCCTGCCGCTCCACCGCGATCTCGACGCGCTGCGCGAGGATGCGAGCGGGGCGGGCAAGATCGGCACCACCCGCCGCGGCATCGGCCCGGCATACGAGGACAAGGTCGGCCGGCGCGCCATCCGCGTCTGCGATCTGGCGCATCTCGACGATCTGGGGCCCCAGCTCGACCGGCTGCTCGCGCATCACGATGCGCTGCGCGCCGGGTTCGGATCCCCGGCGATCGACCGCGCCGGCCTGATCGCGGAGCTGCGCGATATCGCCGCTTTCGTCCTGTCGTTCGCCAAGCCGGTGTGGCGCGACCTCAACGAGGCACGCAGCCGGGGCAAGCGCATCCTGTTCGAAGGTGCGCAGGGCGTGCTGCTCGACGTCGACCACGGCACCTATCCCTTCGTCACCTCGTCGAACACGATCGCGGGCACCGCGGCGGGCGGATCGGGGCTGGGGCCGGCCGCGGTCGGCTTCGTACTGGGGATCGCCAAGGCCTATACGACCCGCGTCGGGTCGGGGCCGTTCCCGACCGAGCTTGACGACGATACCGGCGAGCGGCTGGGGCAGCGCGGTCACGAATTCGGCACGGTGACCGGACGCAAGCGCCGCTGCGGCTGGATCGACACGGTGCTGTTGCGCCAGTCGGCGGCGGTCGGCGGCATCACCGGCATCGCGCTGACCAAGATCGACGTGCTCGACGGTTTCGACACGGTCAAGATCTGCACCGGCTATCGCCTGCGCGGGCAGGAGCTCGATTATTTCCCGGCGCATGCCGCCGATCAGGCCGCGGTCGAGCCGATCTACGAAACGATGGAGGGGTGGCGGGAATCGACCGCGGGGGCGCGCAGCTGGGCCGACCTGCCGGCGCAGGCGATCAAGTACATCCGCCGCGTCGAGGAACTGATCCGGTGTCCGGTGGCGCTGGTGTCGACCAGTCCCGAACGGGACGATACGATCCTCGTCCGCGATCCCTTCGCCGACTGACCGCACGCACGAAAAGGCCGGGCGGCTTGCGCCGTCCGGCCTTTCGTATCCGTCGGATGACGGCTTATTGCGGCGGGGTCGTGCCGCCGGTGGTGCCCGTCGTCGAGCCACCCATGGTGCCGGTGGTCGACGTGCCGCCCATCGTGCCCGTCGTGCCACCCATCGTTCCGGTGGTCGTGCCCGTACCGGTGCCGGTCGTGCCGCCCATCGTCTCCATCGTCGAACCCGGGGCCGGGGTCGTCGTGGTGGTCGAATTGGTCGTACCGGTCGTGCTGCCGTTGGTGCCGGCGCGGGTGCTGCGACCGCGCTTCGACGACTTGCTCTGCGTCGTCGTGGTCGTCGACATCGTCGAATCGGTCGGCGAGGTGGTGGTCGTCTGGCCACCCATCGTGCCGCCCATCGACCCACCGGTGGTGGAGCCGGCGGTGCCGCCCGTCGTCGTCTGGGCATAGGCCGCGGCCGGGATCAGCATCGCCGCCGCCATGATCGGAATGAGCTTGCGCATTGTTCTCTCCTGCAAAACTTGCCCGCTCCCAACGGGCCGGGACAGGAGAGTGTTCCCTATGGTTAACGGCTAGCGGCCCGTCTGGCCCCGGTGCAGCAACGCCTGGTCGGCCAGCACGAGCGCCATCATCGCCTCCACGACGGGGACGCCGCGGATGCCGACACAGGGGTCGTGGCGTCCCTTTGTGGCGATATCGGCGGCCGCGCCGGTGCGGTCGATCGTCTCGACCGGGGTCAGGATCGAGCTGGTCGGCTTGAACGCGACGCGCAGGCGGATCGGCTGGCCGGTGGCGATCCCGCCGGTGATACCGCCGGCGTGGTTGGCGAGGAAGGCGGGGCCGTCGTCGCCCGGCCGCATCGCGTCGGCATTCGCCTCGCCGGTCAGCGCAGCCGCGGCGAAGCCGTCGCCGATCTCCACCCCCTTCACCGCGTTGATCCCCATGCAGGCGTGCGCCAGTTCGGCATCGAGCTTGGCGTAGAGCGGCGCGCCCCAGCCGGCGGGCACTCCGGTCGCCTCGCACGCGACGACCGCGCCGAGCGACGATCCCGCCTTGCGCGCGCCGTCGACCAACGCCTCCCACCGTGCCGCAGCGGCGCGATCGGGGCAGAAGAACGGGTTTTCGTCGATCGCGGCGTCGTCGAACGCGGCATAGTCGATGCCGTCGCCGCCGATCGCCTCGACCCAGCCGCGGATGCGCACCTGCGGGATCACCAGCCGCGCCACCGCACCCGCGGCGACGCGCGACGCCGTCTCGCGCGCCGACGAACGACCGCCGCCGCGATAATCGCGAAACCCGTATTTGGCGTCATAGGCATAATCGGCGTGGCCGGGGCGGTAGGCGAGCGCGACCTCCGAATAATCCTTCGAGCGCTGGTCGACGTTCTCGATCATCAGGCTGATCGGCGTGCCTGTCGTGCGGCCGTCGAAGACGCCGGACAGGATGCGGACCTGGTCGGGCTCGCGCCGCTGCGTCGTGAAGCGCGACGTGCCCGGGCGGCGCTTGTCGAGCCACGGCTGGATATCCGCCTCGCCCAGCGCGAGCCCCGGCGGGCAGCCGTCGACGACGGCACCGATCGCCGGCCCGTGGCTCTCGCCCCAGGTGGTGAAACGGAACAGGTGGCCGAAACTGTTGATGCTCATGCAGCGTAGGACCGGCGATCGGTCATGTCGCAGCGACCGGCAAGAAGGCCGGCGATCGAAATATCCTCGTCGAGCGCATCCCAGTGCAGGCCGCTCGGGCTGATCTCGACCTGACGCCGCGCATCCGCCGAGCCGTGAAGCAGGCGCGGGAACCAGGCCAGCGGCACGCCGATCGTTCGCCCTTCCTCAAGACGGACCCACATCTGATCGTCGTCGAAGTCGACGCTAGGCGCCCGTGCCGAAATGGTCATGCCACGCTCCCTCAATCTCATCCCGCCGGGCCTCGCCAACGCCGGCAATCCATCGTTGCGGGCGCGCATCGAACCCGGTGTTATCCGCATAATGGACCTCGGGATAAAGCCATAGCTTCGCATCCGACCCATCCTTGACGACGACGTGGATGTGCGGCGGCTCACGAGGATCGCCTTCGTTCGAGAAGACGTGGAAGCGGAACCCACGTTCTCTGAAGACCAGCGGCGTTACGCCAGCGCGATGTCGGGCGCGTCCTCCGCCTTCATGCCGATGACGTTGTAGCCGGCGTCGACGTGGTGGATCTCGCCGGTGACGCCGCTCGCCAGGTCGCTGAGCATGTACAGCCCCGCGCCGCCGACATCCTCGATCGTCACCGTGCGCCGCAGCGGGGCGTTCAGCTCGTTCCACTTGAGGATGTAGTTGAAATCGCCGATGCCGCGCGCCGCCAGCGTCTGGATCGGGCCGGCGGAGATGGCGTTGATGCGGATGTTGTCGGGCCCCAGGTCGACCGCGAGATATTTGACGCTGGTTTCCAGCGCGGCCTTGGCGACGCCCATCACGTTGTAATGCGGGATGACCTTTTCCGCGCCGTAATAGGTCAGGGTCAGGATCGATCCGCCCTCGGGCATCATCGCCCGCGCCCGCTGCGCCACCGCGACCAGCGAATAGGCGGAGATGTTCATCGTCATCAGGAAGTTGTCGAGCGTCGTGTCGTAATAGCGGCCGCGCAGCTGCGACTTGTCGGAAAAGCCGATCGCATGGACGACGAAGTCGATGGTCGGCCATTCCTGCGCCAGCGCGGCAAAGGTCCCGTCCAGCGCCGCCATGTCGGACACGTCGCAATCGAACAGCCGCGCCACGCCCAGTTGCTCGGCGAGCGGACGCACCCGCTTTTCCATCGCCGCGCCCTGATAGGAAAAGGCCAGTTCCGCGCCATGTTCGGACAGTTTTTTCGCAATGCCCCAGGCGAGCGACTTGTCGTTCGCCAGGCCCATTATCAAACCGCGCTTGCCCGCCATCAAACCCGTCACGCCGTCTGTGCCTCCACTGTATTCGGCGTTCCCTGTAGCGCCGGTTCGGGGGGTTCCGCCAGTGCCGCGTTCAGATGCGCACCGAACACCAGCCCCAGCCCGATCAGGTAGAAGAACAACAGCATCACGACCACGCCGGCGAGGCTGCCGTAGGTCAGGTCGTAGCCGCCCAGTTGCCCCAGCACCCATGGCAGCAGCGTCGTCATGCCCACCCACCACACGGTGGTGAATGCGGCGCCCGGCCATTTGCGACAGTTCGAATAGCGGTATTTCGCCGGCGTCACCGAATAGAACAGCAGGTACAGCGCGCCGAACATCACCAGCCCCGGGATGATCCGCGACAGGCCGACCCAGCCGGCCACACCCTCGGCGAAGGGCAGGAGGCGATAGATGAACTGCTCCGCCGCGGTGAGGATGCCCTGCACCAGGAAGCTCATCAGCGCGATGATGACCGACAGGATGATGACGCCCGACGACGACAGCCGCGATTTCCAGAACGGCGCGGTCGCCTTCAGGCCATAGGCGCGGTGGAAGATGTCGCGGATCGTCTCGACGAAGCTGCCGACGGTCCACAGTCCGACGAGGCCGCCCAGCCACAAGAGCGATCCCGTCCGCGCCACCAGCACATCGGCGATCGGCTTGCGCAGGATATCGGCGACGTTGGGCGGCAGGACGTGCAGGAACGACGCGACTGCACGCTGCGTCTCGGCGCTCTGGCCGAGCAGCGACAGCACCGCCGCCGCGGTGATGAAGAACGGGAACACCGTCATTAACGCCAGATAGGCGAGGTTGCCGGCGTGGATGAAACCGTCGTTGAACACGCCGAGCGCCGCCCGTTTCACCACTTCCCACGCCGCCGGTCCCGGCTTCAGCTTGGCGAGGCGATGGCGGGTACCATGGCGCTGGTGCGCGCGGTCTTCGGGCGTAAGGGCGGTGGAATCGGTCACTCCGGGCTCAGACGCCCATCGCCGCCCGCGGGTTCCGTGCGTCGGTCCAGCCCGCGACGAATTGTTGCAGCGCGGCATCGTCCGCGGGCACGTCGATCACCAGCGTCACCAGCTGGTCGCCGCGCGTTCCGTCCTTGCGATGAAAGCCCTTTCCCTTGAGGCGCAGCGTCTTGCCCGACGTGGTGCCCTTCGGAATGGTGAGCATCACCGCCTTGTCGACGGTCGGCACGCGCACCGTGCCGCCCGCCACCGCCTCGCCCAGCGTCACCGGCAGGTCGAGGCGCACGTCGTCGCCGTCGCGGGTGAAGAAGCGGTGCGACTGCACCTCGATCGCGACGATCGCGTCGCCGGCGCCGCCGGGCCCCTGTTCGCCCTTGCCGCCGAGCTTCATCTGCGTCCCGCTCTCGACCCCGGCGGGCAGTTTCAGGTCGATCGTCTTGCCATCGCCCAGCGTCACGCGCTGCGGGGCCAGCGTCGCCGCGTCGATAAAGGGCACCTGCAACCGGTAGGTGACGTTCGCGCCCCTGGGCTGCGGGCGGCGACCGAACCCGCTCGCGAAACCGCCGCCGCGCGCCTGGCCGCCACCGAACAGGCCTTCGAAGATATCGCTCATGTCGGGTTCGCCGCCGGCCCCGAATTCGTAGCCCGCGCTGTTGAAGCCGCCGCCCGGTCCGCCGGGACGCGCGCCGCCACGCCCCGCGCCGCCGCCGAAGCCGAACGGTGCGGCGGGGTTGCCGTCGCCGTCGATCTCGCCGCGGTCGAAGCGCGCGCGCTTGTCCTTGTCGGTCAGCAGGTCATAGGCGTTGGTGACCTGGCTGAACCGCTCCGACGCCTTGGGATTGTCCTTGTTGCGATCGGGGTGCAGCTCCTTGGCGAGCTTGCGATACGCTTTCTTGATGTCCGCCTCGGACGCGCCGCGGGCAACGCCCAAGGTCTGATATGGATCGGCCATTGGTTCCCCGTTGGTGTATTACGCGCCTATGTGGGGGAGGGCGCGGCGCAACGCAATCGCGGCATGGATCGTTCGAACGACCGAGGAGATGCGATCATGACCGACAAGCAACCGATGCAGGCGATGAGCACGGATCACGACGGCGCGCGGGACGGCGTCGGCGATGCCCCCGCCAAGCAGGGCGGCGGCGAAAGCGGCGGCGGCGCCTATCCCAACCCGCATACGGGCAAGGGCAAGCAGGACGACGTCGGAGGCGGCTTCACGGGCCATGGCGGGCAGAGCCATGTCGCCTATTCGGGGCCCGGCGACGGTGAAACGGGAGATGACGGCGGCAACGAAAATGCGGTGACGCAATAGTCGTCCTCGCCCCGCGCCGCTCCCTCCCTCTCCCGCCGGGAGAGGGAAAGAGGCCGAAGGCGGCGAAAGGGTGAGGGCAGGGGCGGGGCGGGCGCTTACGTTGCCACCAGCGGCGCCACATCCACGCTGACCGCCATGTTCTGCGCCTGCGACCCGAGCACGACGCCGTCGACCGGCGCGATCTCGGCATAGTCGCGGCCGACCGCCATGACGATATGGTCGCCCGCCATCCAGATGCCGTTGGTGGGATCGAGCCCCACCCAGCCGCGGTCCGGCCCGCACCACAGCAGGACCCAGGCGTGCGTCGCGTCGGCGCCGACCAGCCGCGGCTGCCCCTCGGGCGGGATGGTGCGGATATAGCCGCTGGCATAGGCCGCGGGCAGGCCCGCGGCGCGCAGGCCGGTAATCATGATCTGCGCGAAATCCTGGCACACGCCCTTGCGCTTCAGGAACGCCTCGTGCGGCGGCGTGTCGACCAGCGTCGCGGTCGCGTCGAAGGTGAAATCGTCCTGGATGCGGCGGGCGAGCGCGATGCCCGCGTCGAGGCTGCCGCGATCGGGGTCGAGATCGGGCGCGCAATAGGCGGCGATGGCGTGGTCGAGCGGGATCAGCGGCGAAGGGAACAGATAGTTGGCGGGGCTGGCCGCCGACAGGTCGCGGCTGGCGCGGGCGAGCGCCGCGACCTCGGCCAGCGTCGGGTCGCCCGCAGCGGGGACGGGGACGAGCCGGTCGACGCGCATCCGCGAGCGGCTTTCGATCGTCAGGCTGCGCACCGGTGTGTCGATCACCAGCCGGGTGACGTTGGCGAGCCCCGCCTCCGCCCGCGCCGGGCTGACGCGGCCGACCGGTTCGACGGTCAGCGCATAATCCTCCAGCACCTGCCCGGGCCAGTCGATCGGCTTCAGCCGCAGGTTGCAGCGCGCGAACTTGACGTTGCCGCCGTAATCGAAGCGGGTGATGTGGCGGATGTCGTAGAGCATCGGGTCGAGGGCGGTCATGCCAGCGTCAGCCCGCCCGCGCGCAACGGCTCGGCACCCTGCAGGAAATAGCGGCGCGCGACGCTTTCCGACAATTGCGCCAGCCGCCGCTCGATATCGCCCAGCCCGTCGGGCTCCAGCGCCGCTGCGGTCGTCATCGCCAGCGCCGCCGCCAGGCTGCGGCCGTGCGCCTGCTGCGGTTCGGGCATGCCGTCGTCGCTCAGCACGGGGAGGTCGCGCAGCCGTTCGTTGATCCGTTCGGCCTGATAGGCGAGGCTGCGCGGGTTGCCGGGATCGAGCGCGACGAGGTCGACCACCGGCACGCGGGCAAGGCCGGTCATGTAGCGCTGGCGATAGCTGATCTGGCTGTCGGCGAGGTCGAGCAGCGTCGACAGGTCGTCCGCGGTCGCGCCCGGCATGCCGAACAGGCGCAGCGCCCGCGTCATCGCCATCGCGCGCTCGACCCGGCGGCCGAGGTCGTGGAACCGCCACGCCGCGGTGCGGCCCATATGTTCGGCCGACAGCCCGGCGATCGCGACATAGCGACGCTGCAACGATCCCGCGCGGTCGAGCATGCCGCGATGCGTGGGGAAGGGCGCTTCCAGCAGCCGGACCATGTCCGCCGACAGCCGGTCGCGCGACCCTTCGCCGATGCCGCGCGCCAGCCGGTTGATCGTCGCGACCGAATGCCACGCCTCGTCCTCCATCGCCGTGCGTGCGAAGGCGGTGAGGTCGCCGCGCTTGAGCGAGAGCGGATGCGGCGCCGATCCGCCGCCGGCGATCAGCCCGACGAGCTTGCCGACCGTCGCCGGGGACAGGGCCGCGCCCGCATCGGCGTCGATCGAATTGCCGAGCATGACGCGGATCGCCGCGAGCAGTGCCTCGCCGCGTTCGAGGTAGCGGCCCAGCCAGTAGAAATTGTCCGCGACCCGGCTGGGCAGCGTGCCCGGATTGCGGCGGACGTGATGCGAATCGGGCGCGGGCAGCAGCGACACCGGCTCGACCGCGTCGCCGCCGTGGATGCACACGTCGGCGGACCAGGTGCCTTCGCCCAGCACGCTGGCACGCGGATCGGTATCCTCGCCGATACGCGCGAAGCCGCCGGGCAGGACGGTCCAGCCGCCGCTCGCGTCGCGTGCGGCGAAGACGCGCAGCGTGAACGGGCGCGGCACCAGCGCATCCTCGATCACCACCGGCATCGTCGACAGGCGCACGATCTCCTGCCCAACGTAATCCTGCGGCCGGCGCGTCATGTCGGCGAGCAGCGCCGCGCGCGCCCCCGCATCGAGGTCGCCGCCATGCACCGTACGCCCGCCGGGCAGGCCGAGCGGCACCGGGCCGAACGCCGATCCGATCAGCAGCCGGTCGAGGTCCTCCTCGACGCGCGCGCGCTCGGACGGCTGGCCGCACCACCAGGTCGCGATATTGGGCAGGTACAGGCTTTCGCCCAGCAGCCGGGTGGCGAGCTGCGGCAGGAACGCGCCGAACGCGGGCGCCTCCAGCACGCCCGCGCCCGGCGCGTTCGAGAGCACGACGTTGCCCGCGGCATAGGCGTCGATCAGGCCGGGTACGCCGATCTGCGAATGCGAATCGAACGCCAGCGGATCGAGCATGCGCGGATCGACGCGCCGCCACAGCGCATCGACGCGCTTCAGCCCGCCGATCGTGCGCACGTAGAGCTGGTTCTCCAGCGCGGCGAGGTCGGCGCCCTCGACCAGCAGCAGGCCGAGGTAACGCGCCAGATGCGCCTGTTCGGGATAGCTCGGGTTGAACCGGCCCGGGGTCAGCAGGCCGATGCGCGGATCGGTGCGGCGGCACATCGCCGCGATCCCGGCGCGGAAGGCGGCGAAGAACGGCGCGTGGCGCTGGACGTTGATCCGCCCCTGCAACCCGCCCAGCGTCCGGCTGACCGCCAGCCGGTTCTCCAGCGCATAGCCGGCGCCCGCGGGCGCGCGCAGGTGGTCGGCGAGGACGCGCCATTCGCCCGTCGGCCCGCGGCCCAGGTCGATCGCGATGAAGTGCAGATGCTTGCCACCCGGCGGCTCCAGCCCGATCATCGGACGCAGGAACAGCGGGCTGCCGGTGACCAGCGCCGCGGGGATCAGCCCGCGCTCGACCAGTCGGCCGGGGCCGTAGAGGTCGGCGATCACCGTCTCCATCAACTCGGCGCGCTGGACGACGCCGCGCGCGATCTGCGCCCATTCGCGTGCGTCGATCAGCAGCGGCACCGGGCTGACCGGCCAGGGCCGCTCGTCCGCCTCGCCGATGATGCGAAAGCCCATGCCGATGTCCGCGGCATGGCGGCGGACGCGCTCACGCACGTGGTCGAGGTCGTCGGACGCGACGCTCGCCAGCTCCTCGAACATCGCTGCCCATGCCGGATCGTCGGTGCCGCACAGCACGTCGCCCGCGGTCGCCCGCGCGCAATAGTCGGCGATCCAGCGCCCGGCATGGGTGGTCGCGTCGAAAAGGGGCGCAGCCTGCGTCGCCATCGCTCTAACGTGTCACCCCGTTACGACCCGGCGCGCACCGTCTACCGTTGCGTGCTGCCATGCAACACAAATTGGCCGCGCGGCGGTCAGGGCAGCAGGAACGTGCCCTCGATCACGGTCACGCAGGCGCCGCCCAGGATCACGCGGTCCCCCTCCAGCGCGCAGGTGAGCAGCCCGCCGCGCCGGCTCGCCTGATAGGCGGTGAAGCGGTCGCGCCCGAGCTTTTCGGCCCAATAGGGTACCATCACCGCGTGCGCGGAGCCGGTGACGGGATCTTCGGGGATGTCGAAATAGGCGGTGAAGACGCGGCTGACGATGTCGGTCGCGTCGCCACGCGCGGCGACGATCGCCACGATCGGCCCCTCGGCGGCGAGCGCGCGGTCGTCGGGACGCGCGGCGCGGACCGCGGCCTCGTCGGCGACGACGATCAGCGCATAGCCCTTGTCGTGCCACAGCGTCTCGACCGGATCGACGCCCAGCGCCGTGACGATCGCGTCGAGCGGCCGGGGCGCGGGGCCCCAGGCGGGCAGCGCCATGCGATAGCGGTCGCCCTCGCGCGCGACCTCCAGGATGCCCGCCTGCCGCGTGCGGAAGCGGACGGTGCTGCGATCGTCGTCCGAAGACAGCACGAAATGCCCGCTCGCCAGCGTCGCATGACCGCACAATGCGACCTCGGCGGCGGGGGTGAACCAGCGCAGGTCGAAATCGGCGGGCGCGTCACCGGCCGCGTCCGCGGCGATCGGCACGATGAACGCGGTTTCGGACAGGTTGTTCTCGGACGCGATGCTTTGCAGCACGTCGTCCGCCAGCCACGCCGACAGCGGCATCACCGCGGCGGGATTGCCGCCGAACGCGGCCTCGGCGAAGGCGTCGATCTGGGCGAAGGGGATTCTCACAGGCGTTTCCCGAACCAATGGGGGGTGACGTCCGCCTCGACCAGCGGGTTGTCGGTGTCGACATGGCCTTCGGGGTCGAGGTGGATCAGCACCTCGACCTTGGGGAAGGTGCGGCGCAGGTCCTGTTCGACGCGCTCGACGATGTCGTGCGCCGCGCCGACGGTCAGGTTGCGGTCCACCTCCATGTGGAATTGCGCGAAATCGTGGCTGCCCGAGCGGCGCGTGCGGAAATCGTGGATGCCCTTCAAGCCCGGCTGGCGGGCGGCGACATCGAGGAAGGCGGCGCGCTGGTCCTCCGGCCATTCCTTGTCCATCAGCTGGTCGATCGCGTTCGACGAGGCCTGGAACGCGCCCCAGGCGAGCCACAGCGCAATGACGATGCCCAGCACCGGATCGGCCTTGTGCCAGCCGAGATACTGGTCGAGCACCAGCGCGACGATCACCGAACCGTTGAGCAGCACGTCGGACTGGTAATGGACGTTGTCCGCCATGATCGCGACCGATCCGGTCTGGCGGATGATGCTGCGCTGGTACCACAGCAGCACCGCGGTCGCGACGATCGCGACGACGGACACGCCGATGCCGAATTCCGCATCCGCGGTCGGGCCGTTCTGGCCGAGCGCGGTGATCGCGCGCCACGCGATCGCCGCGGCGGAGGCGGTGATGAGCGCGACCTGGAACAGCGCCGCGAGCGCCTCCGCCTTGCCGTGGCCGAAACGGTGGTCGTGGTCCGCCGGCGTTGCCGCCAGCCGCACGCCATACAGCGTGACGAGGCTGGCGAGCAGGTCGAGCGCGGTGTCGGCCAGGCTGCCCAGCATCGCGACCGATCCGGTCTGCCACGCCGCGAAGCTCTTCAGCGCGAGCAGGAAGCACGCCATCGCCACGCTGGCGAGCGCGGCGCGCGTGGCGAGCGGCAGGAAGCGCCGCTGTTCGTCGCGGGTCATGGGAACAGCAATCCTGCGGTCCAGTCGTCGCCGGTGCGCACGAACAGGCGACGTTCGTGCAGGCGGTGCGCGCGATCCTGCCAGAATTCGATCCGCTGCGGCGTCACGCGATAGCCGCCCCAATGCGGCGGGCGCGGCACCGCGCCGCCGTCGAACCGCGCCTTCATCACGTCGAAGCGCGCTTCGAAGGTGGCGCGGTCGGCGAGGGCGCGCGACTGGTCGGACGCCCAGGCGCCCAATTGCGAATCGCGGCTGCGGCTGGCGAAATAGGCGTCGGATTCGGCATCGGTGGCGAGGTCCACCGGCCCTTCGATGCGGATCTGGCGGCGCAGCGATTTCCAGTGGAACAGCAATGCCGCCTTGGGCACCGCCGCCAGATCGGCCGCCTTGCGCCCCTCGCGGTTGGTGTAGAAGACGAATCCGTCGGGGCCATGGCCCTTCAGCAGCACCATCCGCACCGACGGCTGGCCGTCGGCATCGACGGTCGCCAGCGCCATCGCGTTGGAATCGTTGATTTCGCTGTCCCGCGCCTCGGCGTACCAGGACTCGAACAGCGCAAAGGGATCGTCGGCCATGGCCGCCCTCTAGCGCAAGTCGGGGGCAAGGGAAAATCCCGCGCGGCGCATGGCGGACGGTCGACGGAACGACTCCTTCTCCCGCGGATTGAATCGCTTCCGCAACGGAAAGACCCATCCCCATGCCCGCACGCGCCTATTGGCAAGGACAGATCCGGCTCGCGCTGGTGTCGATCCCGGTCGAGATCTACGCCGCCACCAAGAGCGGCGCCGCCATCGCGTTCAAGCAGATCCACGAGCCGACCGGCAAGCCGATCCACTATGAGAAGATCGTGACCGGCGTCGGCCCCGTCGACACCGACGAGATCATGAAGGGCTATGAAGTGTCGAAGGGGGAATATGTGCTGCTGGAGCAGGACGAGATCGATGCGGTGAAGCTCGAATCGAAGAAGACGCTGGAGCTGACGCAGTTCGTCGACGCGCACGAGATCGACGTGCTCTATTACGAAAAGCCCTATTTCGTGGTGCCCGCCGACGATCTGGCGGAGGAGGCGTTCATCGTGCTGCGCGAGGCGCTGCGCCGGACGAAGAAGGTCGGGCTGGGCCAGCTGGCGATGCGCGGGCGCGAATATGTCGTCAGCCTGAAGCCGTGCGGACGCGGCATGGTGCTCGAAACGCTGCGCTACGCCGACGAGGTCAACAAGGCGCAAAGCTATTTCCGCGAGATCCCCGAGGGCAAGCCCGATGCCGACCTGCTCGACCTCGCCGAGGCGCTGATCGAGAAGAAGAGCGGGACGTTCGATCCGCAGGAATTCCACGACCGCTACGTCGATGCGCTGAAGGATCTGGTCGAGCGCAAGCGCAAGGCGAAGGGCGGCAAGGTGATCGAGGAGAAGGACGACGGCGCGACCCGGTCGGGCAGCAACGTCGTCGATTTGATGGCGGCGCTCAAGAAGTCGATGGAGAAGTCGGGGTCGGCGACGGCGTCCAAGGCCGCGCCCGCCAGGAAACCGGCAGCGAAGAAGGCGGCGGCGAAGAAACCCGCAGCGACCGCGGCGAAGAAGCGTGCCTGAGGCCGATCCCCTCGCGCGCTACAATGCCAAGCGCGATTTCGCGAAGACGGCGGAGCCGGCGGGCACGCTCGCGCCCGGCCATGGCAATGCGTTCATGGTGCAGAAGCACGATGCGACGCGGCTGCACTGGGATCTGCGGCTGGAGGTGGACGGGGTGCTGAAGAGCTGGGCGGTGACGCGCGGCCCCAGCCTCGACCCCGACGAAAAGCGGCTGGCGGTGCGGACCGAGGATCACCCCTTGTCCTATGCGACGTTCGAGGGGACGATCCCGGCGGGGGAATATGGCGGCGGCACGGTGATGCTGTGGGACCTCGGCACCTGGGCGCCGATCGCCGGCAAGTCGGCCGCGGACCTCGACGCGGGGCATCTCCATTTCACGCTTCAGGGCGAGCGGATGAAGGGAGACTGGCTGCTGATCCGGCTGAAGCCGCGGGGCCGGGAGCGCGGTGAGAACTGGCTGCTGCGCAAGATCGACGACGCGCATGCGGGCGGCACCGATACGCTGGTGGAGGAGGCGCTGACCAGCGTCGCCAGCGGACGGACGATGGCGGAGATCGCCGCGGGCAAGCCGGCGAAGGCGGCGGCGTCCGGCGGCAAGCGCGCGGCGAAACCGGCGTCCCCGACGCGCCGCCCCCCGCGCGGCAAGGCGGCGACCCTGCCGGCGTTCCGCGAACCGCAGCTGTGCACGCTGGTCGATGGCGTACCCGCCGGCAGCGGCTGGCTGCACGAGGTGAAGTACGACGGGTATCGCGCGCTGGTCGCGATCGGGGACGGGCGCGCCCGGGTCTATACGCGCAGCGGGCTCGACTGGACCGACAGGTTCGCCGCCATCGCGGACGCGGCCGCCGCCTTGCCGGTGCGATCCGCGCTGATCGACGGCGAGATCGTCGCGTACAAGGACGGGCGGCCGGATTTCTCGACGCTGAAGGACGCGATCGCGTCGGGCGGGGCCATGACGCTGTTCGCGTTCGACCTGCTCGCGCTCGATGGCGAGGACCTGACCTCTCTGTCGACGGTGGAGCGCAAGGACCGGCTGCGCGGCGTGATCGAGAACGGCGAGCGGCTGCAATTCGCCGAACACGTGCTGGGATCGGGCGAGACGCTGTTCGCGACGATGTGCCGCGAGGGGCTGGAAGGCGTCGTGTCGAAGCGCGCCGATGCGCCCTATGCCGGCGGACGCAGCAAGGCGTGGCTCAAGGCGAAATGTACCCAGCGGCAGGAGTTCGTCATCGTCGGCTGGACGCCGTCGGACAAGGGACGCGGGTTCAAGTCGCTGCTGCTCGGGGTGCATGCGAAGGGCGGGTTCCGCTACGCCGGCAAGGTCGGCACCGGGTTCGACCGCGCGCTGATCGATACGCTGAGCGAGCGGATGGCGTCGCTGGCGCGCGATACGTCGCCGCTCGATGCGGCGAGCACCGCCCCGCACAAGGCAGCGCTGCGCGGCGCGCGCTGGATCGCGCCGGAGCTCGTCGCGGAGGTCGCCTTTGCGGAGGTCACGCCCGACGGCGTCCTGCGCCATTCGAGCTTCCTCGGCCTGCGCGGCGACAAGACGGCGGCGGAGGTCGTGGCGGAGGTGGCGCAGCCCGCCCCCGCGGCGCCGGCGATCCACGTCACCGTCAGCAGCCGCGACCGCCTGGTCTTTCCCGACAGCGACGTCACCAAGGGCGAGCTGGCCGATTATTACGCGCGCGTGGCGCCGATCATGCTGCCCTGGGCGGGGCGGCGCCCGGTCAGCCTGGTCCGCTGCCCGCAGGGGCGCGCGAAGGCGTGCTTCTTCCAGAAACACGACGCGGGCAGCTTCGGCGACGACGTCCATCACGTCGACGTGACCGAGAAGGACGGGTCGGTGCAGCCCTATCTGTACGTCGACGATGCCGATGGGCTGGTCGCCTGCGTCCAGATGGGGACGATCGAGTTCCACGGCTGGGGATCGCGGATCGATGCGCTGGAACAGCCCGACCGGCTGGTGATCGACCTCGACCCCGACGAGGGGCTGGATTTCGCCGATACCAAAAGCGCGGCCGAACACGTCAGCGCGCAGCTCGCCGAGCTGGGGCTGGTCAGCTTTCCGTTGCTGTCGGGCGGCAAGGGCGTACACGTCGTCGTGCCGCTGACGCCGTCGGCGCGCTGGCCGGCGGTGAAGGACTTCGCCGATCGCTTCGCCCGCGCGCTCGCCGCGGCCGAACCGGACCGCTACGTCGCGGTGATGACCAAGGCGAAGCGCAAGGGAAAGATCTTCATCGACTATCTGCGCAACCAGCGCGGCAGCACCGCGATCATGCCGTTTTCGGCGCGGGCCCGCGCCGGCGCGCCGGTCGCGGCGCCGGTGTCGTGGACCGAATTGCGCGACATCGACACCGCGGCGCGCTGGAGCGTGCGCGACGGCGAGGAACTGCTCGACCGCGCGACCTCGCGCGCGCTGGCGGGCTGGGGCGTCGCGGATCAGGTGCTGCCCGATCTGTGACGGCCCGCCGGCCCCGCGTCAGCGTTTGCCGCGCGTCATCGGGTCGGGCTTCGCGGGCTTCATCCAGCCCTCGGGCGGCGACACCTGCGACCGGCTGGTGCCGAGCCCCATCGCACCGGGGCGCTGGCGCGCGAGCCCCGTCGGATCGCGGTCCTCGCCGCCGGCCCGCAACAGGCTGATCCGGTCGCGCAAAAGCTGCGCGCGCTCGAAGTCGAGCGCAGCGGCGGCGGCCTCCATCTCCAGCCGCAACGCCTCGATCGTGGCGGTCATGCCGCCTGCGCCGCCGGCGCGGCCTCGGTATCGGCGATCCAGCCGCCGCCCAGTACGCGCTCGCCGGCATAGAGCACCGCCGCCTGGCCGGGGGCGACGCCATATTCCGGGATGTCGAACGCCAGCCGGTCGCCCGCGAAGCGCGCGGGCACCGGCTTCGCCATCGAGCGGACCTTGGCGGTCAGCGGCCCGGCGTGATCGCCGCCGATCCAGTTGAGTCCGGTCACCCGCGCCGCCGCCACCGCCAGCGCGCGGCGCGGCCCGACCACGACCTGCCGCGTCGCCGCGTCGACACGCACGACGTAGAGCGGTTCGGGGGTGCCGCCGATCTCCAGCCCGCGGCGCTGGCCGACGGTGAAGTGGATGATGCCGCGGTGGCGGCCTAGCCGCGCACCCGACAGGTCGACGATGTCGCCCGCGGTGTCCGCCTCCGGCCGCAGCTTGCGGACGAGGCCGGCGTAATCGCCGTCGGGGACGAAGCAGATGTCCTGGCTGTCGGGCTTGCCGGCGACGCCGAGCCCCAGTTCGGCGGCGATGGCGCGGACCCGCGCCTTGGGCAGCGCGCCGAGGGGAAAGCGCAGGTAATCGACCTGCGCCTGCGTCGTGGCGAACAGGAAATAGCTCTGGTCGCGCGCGGGATCGGCGCCGCGATGCAGCTCGGCGCCCATGGGGCCGAGGACGCGGCGCACGTAATGGCCGGTCGCGAGGCAGTCCGCGCCCAGATCGCGCGCGAGCGCGAGCAGGTCGGTGAACTTCGGCCCGGTGTTGCACTGGACGCAGGGGATGGGCGTGCGGCCGGCGAGATAGGCGTCGGCGAACGTATCGATGACGGTTTCGCGAAAGCGCGTTTCGTGGTCGAACACGTAATGCGCGATGCCCAGCCGGTCGCAGACCGCGCGCGCATCGCGGATGTCGCGCCCGGCACAGCAACTGCCCGCGCGGCCCGTCGCCTCGCCATGGTCGTACAATTGCAGCGTCACGCCGATCGTCTCGGCCCCGGTCTGCGCGGCGAGCGCGGCGACGACCGAACTGTCGACGCCGCCCGACATCGCCACCACGATCCGCTTGCCCGCGACGTCGTCGCCCAGCTGGAAGTCCACCTCTTTCATGCGCCGCTACATAGGCGCTGGCCCGCGGAACCGCAAAGTAACGAAGGTTCACACAACCTTGCGCCGGGCTTTACCGGGCCTTCATCGCCTGTCGGCTAAGCCGGTGATCCCGAACGAACAACACGAGTGAGTGCACGTTGGATCTCAGCTTTCCCGGCTTCGACAGGACGACGGAGGTCACCCAGCTTCCGGGCGACCTGGCGGTGCTCATGGTCGGGATCGCGGCGCGCCAGACGGCATCCCCGACCGCGATCGCGCAGGCGCGCTTCGGCCGGATCAGCCAGCCCTCGCGGCTGCTGGAGCCGGTGGACGGTGCCTTCAACGGTCCGATGGCGGCGTCGCTCACCCGGTGGAAGGACGAATGAAGCCGCCGTTTACCGTGGCGTTTCAGGCGATCTTCAAGACCGCTCGCTAGGGACCAGTTCGCGTTTTGAGAGGGGGCCCCCGCCCCGATCGAGGTTTGAGTCATGATCGAGAATCAGAAAATCCGTCCCGCCAAAGTCATCGGCCCGCTCGGGGAATCGCTGACGCTGGATTCGCTGCCGCCGCCCTCGACCACGCGCTGGGTCGTGCGTCGCAAGGCGGAAGTGGTCGCCGCGGTCAACGGCGGCCTGCTGACGGTGGACGAGGTCTGCGCGCGCTACAACCTGACCGTCGAGGAATTCGCCGGATGGCAGCGCGCGATCGATCGATCGGGCATGCCGGGGCTGCGCGTGACGCGCATCCAGCACTACAAGTCGCTGTACGAGCGCCAGCAGAAATATTGATCCCGGCGCCTGCGATCCGTCTCAAAAACGAAACGCGTGCGGAACATTATCCCGGTTTCGTGAGTCTTTCCGCACAGAGCCCACGGAGGGCGAAACGGAGGGACCTATGGGTATCATTCTTTGGCTTATCATCGGCGGTGTCATCGGCTGGCTCGCCAGCATCATCATGCGCACGGACGCGCAGCAGGGCATCTTCCTGAACATCATCGTCGGGATCGTCGGCGCCTTCATCGGCGGCCTCATCATCTCGGGCGGGTCGATCAACAACGCGCCGCTTAACGTGACGTCGTTCCTGGTGTCGCTGCTGGGCGCGGTCGTCCTGCTGGCGATCGTGAACCTCGTGCGTCGCGGCAGCGTCCGCTAAGCACCGATTTCGCTTCGTCACGCGAAACAGGAAAGGCCGCCCGGGCAACCGGGCGGCCTTTTTCGTATGTGCGCGGCCATCGGCCCCGGCACGCCGCCTATTGCAGCAGGAAGCGCACCGACAGCGTCGCGGTCACGTCCTTTTCGCCGGGGGCGATCTCGGTCCGGGCGTCCGCCGCCATCGCCCGCGCCATGAACACCGGTTGCGGGCCGGGGTTGCCGGCATCCTGCCCCGCCTCCGCGATCGACACCATCCGCACCACGCGCAGCCCCGCCGCGGCCGCATACAGGTCGGCGCGCGCCCGCGCCCGCTTCACCGCATCGGTCCGCGCCTCGTCCAGCGCGGCCTCGGGCCGGTCGATCGACAGCGACGGCCCATCGATCTGGTTCGCGCCCTCCGCCACCAGCGCGTCGAGCACGCCGCCCGCCTTCGCCACGTCGCGGAAGCGGATGCTGACCGTGTTGCTCGCCTGATAGCCGGTCAGCGCGGGCGGCTGGCCGTCGGCGTAGCGATATTGCGGGCTGAGCCCGACGGTCGCGGTCGCGATGTCGCGCGGCGCGACGCCGCGCTTCCTGAGCGCCGCGATGACCCGCGCCATCCGCTGGCCGTTGTCGGCGAGCGCCGCCGACGCGGTGGCGGCCTGCGACACCACGCCGGCGCGGATCGTCGCGAGGTCGGGCACGCGCGTCGTGCGGCCCTGCGCGGTGACGTCGAGCACCGTGCCCTGCGCGGGGACGAGCGGCTCCACCGTGGTCGGCGCGGTCTGTGCCGTCGCCGCGCCCGTGCCCGTGATCGCCGCGGCGGCTGCGATCGCCGCCAGTGTCGTCATGCGTACCACCATCTGTCTCCCGTCGCCGTTGCTGCGAATACGACCCCCTCTGGACCGGACCGGCCCAACGCTGGCTGAACGGGCGAAATCGTTGCGCGAACACGGGGATTCGGGCAAAGCGCGGCGGCCGTGCCGGCGGGGGCTTGAGTGCGGTGATGTATTCAGATAATACAGCTGCTATTGCGACGGCCGTCGTTGGCCGGGACGGGGATGGGACAGGCATGAACGACTATCAGGGTTCGATCGGTCACGAGGAGCGGCTGGCGCTGCCGGGCGAGCCCGCGGCATCGGGCCGTGCGCGCCGGATCGTGATCGTGCTGGTCGTCGTCGCAGCGCTGGCGCTGGTCACCTGGGCGATGTTCGGCCGCAAGAAGGCCGATCCCGCCGCCGGCCAGAAGACCGAGCAGATGCCGAGCGTCACCGTGGTCGTCCCCGGCCGCAAGACGGTCGACCGTACGCTGTCCGCCACCGGAACGCTGGCGGCGCGGCGCGAGATGCCGGTCGGCGTCGCGGGCGAAGGCGGCATGATAACGCGCGTGCTGGTCGAACCGGGCCAGTGGGTCGCGGCCGGACAGGTGCTCGCCACCGTCGACCGGTCGGTGCAGACGCAGACCGCACAGTCGCTCGCCGCGCAGGTCGCGGTGGCACGCTCGGATCAGGGCATCGCGCAGGCCGAGCTCGATCGCGCGAAGCAGCTGGTCGATCGCGGCTTCATCTCCAAGGCCGACCTCCAGCGTCGCGCCGCGACCCGCGATGCCGCCGCCGCACGCGTGCAGGTCGCTTCGGCGACGCTGCGCGAGGCGAATGCGCGCAACGGCCGGCTCGACATCCGCGCGCCTGCCGCCGGACTGGTCCTCACCCGCGGCGTCGAGCCGGGGCAGATCGTCAGCGCGGGATCGGGCGTGCTCTTCCGCATGGCGCAGGGCGGACAGCTCGAGATGCGTGCGCAGCTCGCCGAGGCGGACCTCGCCTCGCTGCGCGCGGGCGCGCGCGCCGACGTCGTGCCGGTCGGCAGCGACCGCCATTTCGCGGGCGAGGTGTGGCAGGTGTCGCCGGTGATCGACCCGCAGACGCGCCAGGGCGTCGCCCGCGTCGCGCTGCGCTACGATCCCGCGCTGCGTCCGGGCGGCTTCGCATCCGCCACGATCGTCGGCGGTGCGGCGGTCGCGCCGCTGCTGCCCGACAGCGCGTTGCAGAGCGACGACAAGGGCAGCTTCGTCTACGTCATCGGCAAGGACGACAAGGTCGAACGTCGCAACATCCGGATCGGCCAGGTGTCGGACGCGGGCGTCACGGTCGTCTCGGGGCTGGACGGCACCGAACGCGTCGTCCGCTCCGCGGGCGGGTTCCTGGCGCCGGGCCAGAAGGTGAAGCCGGTCGTACAGAAGGCGAGCTGACATGAGCTTCCGCAACATCTCCGCCTGGGCGATCCGCAACCCGGTCCCGCCGCTGGTCCTGTTCTTCGCGCTGACGCTGGCGGGCATCGTCAGCTTCATGCGGATGGACGTGAACAACGATCCCGACATCGACTTCCCGGTCGTGATCGTCGTCATCAGCCAGCCGGGCGCGGCCCCGACCGAGCTGGAGAACCAGGTCACCAACCGCGTCGAATCGGCGGTGCGCAGCCTCCAGGGCATCGACGAGATCACCTCGACCGTCACCGAGGGCCAGTCGACCACCGTCGTCCAGCTCGCTATCGGCACGCCGATCGACCGCGCGGTCAACGACACCCGCGACAAGATCGCACAGATCCGCAGCAACCTGCCCGAAGGCATCCTCGAGCCGCAGATCTTCCGCGCCGACACCACCGACAACGATCTGGCGAGCTATTCGGCGATCGCCAGCGACATGACGGTCGAACAGCTCAGCTGGTACATCGACAACACCGTCACCAAGGAATTGCTGGCGGTGCCCGGCATGGCCGCGGTCAACCGCAACGGCGGCGTCAGTCGCGAGATCCGCGTGATCCTCGATCCGCTGAAGCTGCAGAGCCAGGGCCTGACCGCGAGCCAGGTCAACGCGCAGCTGCGCCAGATCAACCTCAACGCCGCCGGCGGCCGTGCCGAGATCGCCGGGTCGGAACAGTCGGTCCGCGTGCTCGGCAACGCGCGCAACGCCAACGACCTCGCACAGACGCAGATCAACGTCGGCAACGGCCGCACCGTGCGCCTCGCCGACATCGCGACGGTGCGCGACCTGTACGCCGAACAGCGCAGCCGCGCGGCGGTCGACGGACGCCAGGCGATCAGCTTCGATTTCCAGCGCGCCAAGGGCGCATCCGACGTCAGCGTCTTCAACGATGCCGTGAAGAAGCTGAACGCGCTCGAGAAGCGCAACCCCGGCGTCCATTTCGTGCTGCGCTCGAACAGCGTCAAATATACCGAGATCCAGTACGAATCGGCGATCCACGCGATGATCGAGGGCGCGGTGCTGGCGGTGCTGGTCGTGCTGCTGTTCCTGCGCGATTGGCGGGCGACGCTGATCTCGGCGCTCGCGATCCCGCTGTCGGCGATCCCGACCTTCTGGTTCATGGAGCTGCTGGGCTTCAACCTCAACCAGATGACGCTGCTCGGCCTCAGCCTCGTCGCCGGCGTGCTGGTCGACGATGCGATCGTCGAGATCGAGAATATCGTCCGGCACATGCGGATGGGCAAATCCGCCTATCAGGCGTCGATCGACGCGGCGGACGAGATCGGCCTCGCCGTGCTGGCGACGACGATGTCGATCGTCGCAGTGTTCATGCCGGTCAGCCTGATGCCCGGCATCTCGGGCCAGTATTTCCAGAATTTCGGCCTGACGGTGGTGGTGTCGGTGCTGATGAGCCTTGCCGTCGCACGCCTCATCACGCCGATGATCGCGGCCTATTTCCTCAAGAGCTTCGGCCATGCCAGCCACGGCGAGGGCCCGGCGATGGACGCCTATATGGCGGTGCTGCGCTGGACGCTCGACAGCACCCGGCAAAAGGCGAGCGCGGTGCGCGGCGGCTATCACCGCGTCACCAGCCGCTGGCGCGACCATCGCATGTGGGTGATGGGATTCGGCCTGCTCACCTTCGTGCTGACGCTCGTCATGTTCACCGTGGTGCCGATGCAGTTCCAGCCGCCCGAGGACAGCGACAATTCGACCGCGACGATCGAGATGGTGCCGGGCACGACGCTGGCGCAGACCGACGCGGTGGTATCGCGCGTCGCCGACCTGCTGCGCCGCCAGCCCGACGTCCAGTCGGTCTATTCGCGCACCGGCGGCAACAGCGTCAACACCGGCCGGGTGACCGCGACGCTGCGCGACGACCGCAAGGTCACCAGCACCGAATTCGAACGCAGCCTCGCCCCCGAACTCGCGAAGATCGCGGATGCGCGCGTCGGCTTCCGTTCGCAGTTCGGCTGGGGCTCGTCGGGCCGCGACATGACCGTCGTCCTCGGCGGCGACGATCCCGACCTGCTCCAGAAGACCGCGAGCACGCTGGTCGACCAGATGGCGACGCTGCCGACGCTCACCCAGCCGCGTATCTCGGGCAACCTCCAGCGGCCCGAGATCGTCATCAAGCCGCGCTTCGACCTCGCCGCCAACCTGGGCGTGACGACGCAGGCGCTCTCCAGTGCGATCCGCGTCGCGACGCTGGGCGACATCGACCAGAATTCGGCGCGCTTCTCGCTCTCCGACCGCCAGGTGCCGATCCGCGTCGCGCTCGACCAGGGCGCGCGGACCGAGCTGTCGACGATCCAGAACCTGCCGGTGTCGACGACGAGCGGCGGCTCGGTGCCGCTCAGCCTGATCGCCGACATCAGCCTGGGTTCCGGACCGACGCAGATCGACCGCGTCAACCAGCAGCGCCGCATCGCGGTCGGCGCCGACCTCGCGCCCGGCATCGTGTCGGGCGTGGCGCAGAAGCAGATCGACAATCTGCCGATCATGAAGAACCTGCCGCTCGGCGTGAACAAGCTGACGCTCGGCCAAGCGAAGTGGCAGGCGGAGATGCTGAAGAACTTCGTCGTCGCGGTGGTGGCGGGCACCTTCCTCGTCTTCGCCGTGCTGGTGCTGCTGTACCGGCGCGCGCTGCCGCCGTTCGTCAACATGGCCTCGCTGCTGCTTGCGCCGCTCGGCGGCCTGATCGCGCTGTGGGCGACGGGCAATCCGCTGTCGCTGCCGGTGTTCATCGGCCTGCTGATGCTGCTCGGCATCGTCGCGAAGAATTCGATCCTGCTGATCGACTTCGCGCTCGAGGAGATGAACAAGGGCGTCGATACGCTGACCGCGATCCTCGATGCCGGGCACAAGCGCGCGCAGCCGATCGTGATGACCACGGTCGCGATGGTGGCGGGCATGATCCCGACCGCCCTGTCGCTGGGCGGCGACGGATCGTGGCGCGCACCGATGGGCATCGTCGTGATCGGCGGGCTGATCCTGTCGACGATGCTGACGCTGGTGATCGTGCCGGCCGCGTTCAGCCTGGCGGTGGGGATCGAGCGCTACGTCGGTCCGCGCCTCGGCAAGCGACTGCTGACCTATCGCCCCGGCGACGACGGCAGCACCGTGGTCGGCATCGCCGGTCCGCACACGCCGACGATCGGCCCGGTCCCTTCCGGCCGCCTCGGCCACGAGGGCGAACAGCCGGCGGAGTGATACGCCTGTCCCGCCGACCCCTCTTCGCGCGGCCAGCGCGACGGGGGGCGGTGGGGGACCGGCGGGGCGTTCGCCGATCGCACTTGAACATTCCCGCCGTTCGGGGATTGTTTCGCGGATGACCCCCTTTCCCCGCACCGGCGCCAACGAGGCGGCACCGCCCGCCCTCGTACGGATGCGGCGGGTCGCGGGCGGATTGCTGCTCGCGATGGCGGCGGTCTTCCTCGCCAGCCGGCATTTCGCGTCGCTCCATCCCTGGGTGCGCTTCGTCCAGGCGTTCAGCGAGGCGGCGATGGTCGGCGGCCTCGCCGACTGGTTCGCGGTCACCGCGCTGTTCCGCCACCCGCTGGGGCTGCCGATCCCGCACACCGCGATCGTGCCGCGCAACAAGGACCGGATCGGCGACACGCTGGCGCAGTTCCTGCGCACGAATTTCCTCCAGCCCGCGGTCATCGGCCGGCGCATGCGGCGCGTCGACGTCGCCACCGCGATCGCGCGCTGGCTGACCGATCCGGCCGAAGGCGCGGGCGGCCGCTTCCGACAGGGCGCATCGAAGCTGGTCGCGCAGGTGCTCGAGGGGCTCGACCCGCAGCGGCTCGGCAGCATGGTCAAGGCGGGCATCGCCGCCCGGCTGCGCGAGATCGAGGTCGCGCCGGTGCTCGGCCGGATGATGAAGGCCGCGCTCGCCGAACAGCGCCACGCGCCGCTGCTCGACGCCGCGATCCGCTGGGGCGCCAAGGCGCTGACGGCGAACGAGCATCTGATTCGCCAGATGGTGCACGAGCGCGCGGGCTCGATCCTGCGCTGGACCGGGCTGGACGAGACGGTGGCCGACCGGCTGATCGCCGGCCTCGACAAGCTGGTCGCGGACATGGCGGACGATCCGCGCCATCCGCTGCGCCTGAAGGCGGAGGAGGGGCTCGACCGGCTCGCCTGGGACCTGCAATTCGATGCCGACGTGCGTGCGCGGGTGGAGGCGATGAAGGCCGAGCTGATCGCCAATCCCGCGATGCAGCACTGGCTCGACGGCCTGTGGGAGGCGGCGCGCGCCGGACTGTTGCGGGTGGCGCGCGATCCGGAGGGCGCGATGGCCGGCCAGCTCGGCGACATGCTGCGCCAGATCGGCGGCACGCTGACGCAGGACCCGCGGCTGGCGCGCACGATCAACCGCTTCGTCCGCCGCGCGATCGTCGGCGTCGCGGCGGATTACGGCGACGGCATCGTGCGGCTGGTGTCGGAGACGGTGCGCGGCTGGGATGCGCGCACGATCACCAGCCGGCTGGAGAATGCGGTCGGGCGCGACCTGCAATATATCCGCATCAACGGTACGCTGGTCGGCGGATTGGTCGGGCTGGCGATCCACGGGGTCGACGTCCTGCTGTGAGGCACATGTCGCCGCCGATCGTCGCATATCGCAAACGCCTTGCCGTTTTGGACATCTTGCCGCAGAAGCGAACACGATGAGCGCCACAGCCGAATTCGAGCAGGACAGCGGCGGAACCCTTCGCTTTACTGGTGACCTGCTGCTGCGCACGCTCGGCAAGCTGCCCGACCGGCTGGACGCGCTGTCCGGGCCGGTGCAGCGCATCGATCTCAGCGCGGTCGGGCGGATCGACACGGTCGGCGCCTGGGTGGTGCACCGCCTCGCGACGCGCCACGACGCGCCGATCGACGGGCTGGACGAGGACGGGCGCTATCTGCTCGATTCGGTCGTCGCCGCCGACCAGCCGGTCGCGTTGCCCGACCGGAAGTCCGGCGCGTTCGCCCGACTGCTGGGCGAGATCGGCGATGCGGTCGTCATCACCGTCCGGACGCTGTACGGCCTGCTCGGCTTCCTCGGCGCGACGACGATCGCCTTCGCCAACGT
The DNA here is from genome assembly GCF_025548555.1 of Sphingomonas sp. A2-49. Classification (GTDB taxonomy): domain Bacteria; phylum Pseudomonadota; class Alphaproteobacteria; order Sphingomonadales; family Sphingomonadaceae; genus Sphingomonas. Next base: position 11,744 of record NZ_JAJLPA010000027.1, on the reverse strand, counting down.
CGTGCGCCATCCCAGCCGCTTCCGGTTCAACGCCACCGTCCACCGGTTCGAGGTGGTCGGCGTGCAGGCGCTCGCCATCGTCGGGCTGATGAGCTTCCTGATCGGCATCGTCATCGCGCAGCAGGGCGCGGTGCAGCTGCGCCAGTTCGGCGCGGAGGTGTTCACGATCAACCTGATCGGCCGCCTGACGCTGCGCGAACTGGGCGTGCTGATGACCGCGATCATGGTCGCGGGCCGATCGGGTTCGGCGTTCGCGGCGCAGCTCGGCACGATGAAGCTGACCGAGGAGATCGATGCGATGCGCACGATCGGCGTGTCGCCGATGGAGGCGCTGGTGCTGCCGCGCACGATCGCGGCGGTGCTGCTGATGCCGCTGCTCGGCTTCTACGCCTCGCTGATCGCGATCATCGGCGGCGGTCTGCTGTGCTGGATCTCGCTCGACATCCCGCCGGTCACCTTCATCCAGCGCATCCGCGAAGTGGTGCCGATCACCGACCTGTACATCGGCCTCATCAAGGCGCCGGTGTTCGGCGCCATCATCGCGATCGCCGGCTGTTTCCAGGGCATGCTGGTCGAATCGGATGCGGAACAGGTCGGGCTGCGCACCACGTCGGCGGTGGTGCAGGCGATCTTCCTCGTGATCGTGCTCGATGCGTTCTTCGCGGTGTTCTTCACCTGGGTGGGGTGGAACTGATGCCCGCCTCCACGACCGCGCGCGACGACGACGACCATATCATCCAGGTCCGCGGGCTGAAGAATGCGTTCGGCGAATCGGTGATCCACGACGGGCTCGATCTCGACGTGCGCCGCGGCGAGATCCTGGGCGTCGTCGGCGGATCGGGTACCGGCAAATCGGTGCTGATGCGCTCGATCATCGGGCTCCAGACCCCGGTCGCGGGCGATATCACCGTATTCGGCGAACCGACGATCGGCCGCGAGGAAACCGAGGCGACCGATATCCGCAAGCGCTGGGGCGTGCTGTTCCAGGGCGGCGCGCTGTTCTCGACGCTGACCGTCGCCGAGAACGTCGAGGTGCCGCTGCGCGAATTCTATCGCGACCTCAACCCCGCGCTGATGGCGGAGATCGCCGCATACAAGGTCGTGATGACCGGCCTCTCGCCCGACGCCGGGCCGAAATATCCCGCCGAGCTGTCGGGGGGCATGAAGAAGCGCGCCGGGCTCGCCCGCGCGCTCGCGCTCGACCCCGAACTGCTGTTCCTCGACGAACCGACCGCGGGGCTCGACCCGATCGGCGCGGCGGCGTTCGACGACCTCACGAAATCGCTCCAGAAGACGCTGGGCCTCACCGTCTTCCTCATCACCCACGATCTCGACACGCTCTATGCGATCTGCGACCGGGTGGCGGTGCTGGCCGACAAGAAGGTGATCGCGGTGGGCACGATCGACGAGCTGCTCGCGCTCGATCACCCGTGGATCCAGGAATATTTCAAGGGGCCGCGCGGCCGAGCCGCCGTCGCGACCCAGGAAGCCCAGGCGCGGGCGCATCCGGCCGACGTGCGGCCGCCGCCGGCCGCGGCAAGCCCCGCCGCCGCCACCCTACCGGCGAGGACCGACTGATGGAAACCCGTTCCAACCACGTGATCGTCGGCGCGGTGGTGCTGATCCTGCTCGCCGTGCTGGCGATCTTCACCGTCTGGATCGCGCGCCTCGGCGGCGCGACCGAACGCGAATACGACATCTTCTTCAAACAGTCCGTCGACGGTCTCGCCAAGGGATCGACCGTCACCTATTCGGGCGTGCCGACGGGACAGGTGAAGACGATCGCGCTGTGGAAGCCCGATCCCCAGTTCGTCCGCGTTCGCGTGACGGTGAACGAGGACACCCCGATCCTCCAGGGCACCACCGCGACGATCCAGGGCAGCTTCACCGGCACCAGCACCGTCGCGCTCGACGGCGCGCGCAAGGGCGCGGCGCCGATCGTCTGCCCGGAACAGGCGGATGCGACGCAATGCCCGTACGGCGTGCCCGTGATCCCGACGAAGCAGGGCGGGATCGGCGCGATCCTCAATTCCGCGCCGCAGCTGCTCGAGCGACTGTCGACGCTGACCGAGCGGCTGACCGGCCTGCTCACCGATCGCAACCAGGCCTCGATCGCCGGCATCCTCGACAACACCAACCGCCTGACCGACGCGCTCGCCGACCGCGGGCCGGAGATCGCGGCGACGCTGGCGCAGACCCGCATCGCGATCCAGCAGGCGGGCGACGCGGCGCAGTCGATCGGCAAGCTCGCCGACACGACCAACGGCGTGCTCGCCGACGACGTCAAGCCGTCGATGCAGAACCTCAACAAGGCGATCGCCGCGGCGCAGCAGAGTGCCGTAACGCTCAATTCGGCGATCCAGGATGCGCGGCCGGGTCTCCAGACCTTCTCGAAGCAGACGATCCCGGAGGCGAACCGGCTGGTCCGCGACCTGCGCGTGACCGCGACGGCGCTGTCGTCGATCGCCGACAAGGTCGATCAGGGCGGCGCCAGCTCGCTGATCGGCCAGCAGAAGCTCCCCGACTACAAGGGCAAGTGAGATCATGAAGAGCAAATGTCTCCTGATCGCCGCGGCGTTGCCGCTCGCCGGTTGCATCAGCTTCGGCGCCAAGCCACCGCCCTCATTGATGACGCTGGAGACGACCGCGGCGCCCGCGGTCGGCGCGCAGCAGAATTCGGCGGCGGCACGCTCGATCACCATCCAGGTGCCATCGACACCGGCCGCGATCGCCGCGACCCGCGTGCCCGTCCAGACGACCGCGACGACGATCGCCTATGTCAAGGACGCGCAATGGGCCGAACCGCCCGCGCGCCTGTTCGCGCGGTTGCTGGCCGATACGGTGACGGCGCGTGGCAACATGGTGGTGCTGTCGACCGTCCAGTCGATCGCGGACCCCAGCGCGACGCTGGCGGGCGAGCTGCGCGGCTTCGGCCTCGACGCGTCCAGCCGCCAGGCGATCGTGATCTACGACGCGGCGCTGACCCGCGCGGGCAAGGACACGGTCGAAAAGCGGCGGTTCGAGGCGCGCGTCCCGGTCGATGCCATCGATGCGACCAGCGCCGGGCCGGCGCTCAGCCGTGCCGCCAACCAGGTCGCGGGCGAGGTCGCCGCCTGGGTGTCCGCGAACTGACGGCAGGGGGCCCGGCCGCTCCCACGGGACCGATCAGGGCGCGCGCCGCACCGCGGGCAGCACGTCGCACACCGCGGCGCCGTCCAGGCTGACCATCGGCGCGTCAGGATGCTCGCGCCGCGCGACCGCCGCGGCGAAGCGCGGGTTGTCGGCGGCGCGATACTGGAAATGCGGGCGCGTCGCCGCCGGCATGTCGCTCGCCAGCCGGACGGATACGATCGGCGTGCGTTCGCCGGGCGTGGCGTACATGCCCATCGCCGCCTCGCTGCGGGGCAGGCCGGACAGATGTTGCATGCCCTCGACGATCCGCCCGACGACCGTATAGTTGCGGTCGAGCCGGCGCGCCGACTGGCCGATCGGCGTGAACAGCTCGGCGCCCGACCCGGTGCTCGGCAGGGCGTCGCGCGCGACGCCGACCATGCCGTAGCAATGCGTCAGCCACGCCCGCGTCCCGTTCGTCGCCACCGGCCACCCGTCCGCGGTGATCCCCGATGCGGTGGAGTAACTGTCCGCCTTCGCCATCCGCACCGCGGGGCGGAAGGCGGCGATCTCGAATTCCGCGGGCGGCCGGTCGGTGACGCCGGCGGGCAGGGGCTTCTTCTCGGTCGCATCGCCCCATTGCGCCACCCAGTTCTCCTGCACGCGGTACACGCTCGCATCGTCCCACCAGCGCGCCCGTGCCAGCGCGCGGATGTTCCCGACATGCGCGGGCGCCAGCGCGGCGGCGAGCCGGATCACCACCTGTTTGCCCGTGCCGAGGCCGATCACGAGCAATTCGTCGTCGGGAATGGCGCGCCAGTCCGCCTCGACCGGATCGGCGGGCGACGGCGCAGGCGCCGCCTGGGGCAACGGCGGGGCAGCGAGGAGGAGAAGGCTCAGCATGATGCGCGAGAGACTGGCGCAACCGCCGCCGTCGCGCAATCACTTGCGGCCCGCGACCGGACGCGCTACGCGCGCCCCTCCAGGACATGCGGAGCGGTGGCCGAGTGGTCGAAGGCGCTCGCCTGGAAAGTGAGTATACGTCAAAAGCGTATCGAGGGTTCGAATCCCTCCCGCTCCGCCACCCAGTCCCAAGTCATTGAGATTGCACGAGAAATTTTCGGAACAGCCCGCGATACCGGGCGGTTTGCGCATTTTTCGGTAGTGCGGAGCGTCGCCAAAATCGGCGAAATCGCAAAATCGATACAAATTTCTCCGGTGCCGGTGTCGGCAGTACGGAATTCCATTCTGTCGCATCCTGCGCCGCCGGGCGTCTTCAAACTGGTCGACTGGGCATTCGCGTGCTGGAACCCGCATCGTCGCTTTCCAAATCGAAGAACTGGTCGCCGCCGGCTTCTTGCGGCCGCGTACAATGCGATTTTCCCTGATAGGCGGCCTTTTACAGGGAATACTCCCTGAAATGGCGTGGCCGCGGCTCGGTGATCGGTTCCGCCATGGCGGAAACCCGCGGTTTGTTGGGCGATTTCCCTATTATCAATAACAGGGAATTTCATAGCTGTTTTGCGAGCATATGATGAGATTGCACGTCTCCAAAATTACGATCAGGCTAAATGATGTGTGCTGCGGCCCCGCGATTGACAACAAAAGTCTACCGTCTTGATTTGCGTGATGGCGCTAAAACCTGGTATTGACGAGTAGGCTTGTTTGACTTACGTGAAATGTCGGCGGCGATAGCCTCCCCCGAGCAGCATCCAGTTGGCGTATCCTATCGGAACGTCAGGCGAAGCAGAGGCGGGATCACATGGAAACCTCGGTTCGAAGCCAAGCGGCTCGGGCGAGCGAGTGATCACGCGCCCTGCCGCTGCACCCGCTTGTCCTCCGCATACGGAGACAAGACATGAAATCTGCCTCAGCCAAGTCATCAAAGGTATCACTCGGCAATGCGTGTTCAGCGCTCGAGCGAAAGCTCGGGCCTATTGCGTATCGCCCGATCGTCAGCGTTCGCGGCTACGATGGTCACACCCGTAAGCACCCCGAAAAGCAGATTGTTCAGCTGATGGCATCGATGACCGAATTCGGTTTTGCGATGCCGTTGCTGGTCGACGAAAGCGGCGTGCTCATCGTCGGCCATGCTCGCCTCGAGGCGGCGTTGCGCCTTGGGCTTGCCGAGGTCCCGGTGATCGTCGCCGATCACTGGTCCGCTGCGCAGGTGAAGGCCTATCGCCTCGCCGACAACCAGCTGTCGCGTCATGCCTCCTGGGATGAACGCCTGCTTCGGATCGAGATCCAGAGCATCATCGATCTCGACGAGATCTCGATCGAGGTGATGGGATGGGAAACAGCCGAAATCGATGTCCTGCTGGACGCCCCGAGCCTCGATGACGGTGATCCCGATGATGCTCTGCCCGCTGAGCAAGCCGTGGTCGTCGCCCGTCCGGGCGATCTATGGCATCTTGGCAAGCATCGTCTGTTGTGCGGTTCGTCGCTCGATCCGGCGTCCTGGGCATTACTGATGGCGGGCAGCACGGCGGCTATGGCCCTGACGGATCCCCCCTACAATGTCGCCGTTAATGGTCATGTGTCGGGGAGCGGTCGGTTCGCCGAATTTGCGATGGCGTCGGGGGAGATGTCGGAATCTGAGTTCGTGACGTTCAACGAAACGTACCTCAGCAACATGACCCGGCACCTCAAGGACGGTGCCATCGTCATGGCCTTCATGGACCATGGCCATCTCTACGAACTGATGACGGCGGCAAAACGCGTCGAGCTGCAGCATCTCAACCTGTGCGTTTGGGCCAAGACAAACGGGGGCATGGGGAGCCTATACCGCTCACAGCATGAACTCGTGCTCGTGCTGAAGCATGGCAAGGCGCCGCACACCAATGCGGTCGAGCTCGGCAAGCACGGTCGCTACCGGACCAACGTATGGACTTGCGCCGGCGCCAATGCCTTTGGCGCGACGCGTGACGCCGATCTCGCCGATCACCCGACGGTCAAGCCGATCGCGCTCCTCACCGAGGCAATACGCGATGTCACCCGTCACGGTGAGATTGTTATCGACGCCTTTTGCGGATCGGGAAGCACCATCCTCGCATGCGAGCGAGCTCGCCGGATCGGCTACGGCATCGAGATCGAGCCCGGTTACATCGACGTCGCCATCCGCCGCTGGGAGGCGATGACCGGCCAGCAGGCAATCCTCGGATCCTCCGGGCAGACGTTCGCCGATCTTGCGGCTGAGCGAACCTCGCCGGCGCTCACTCCTGCCTGATTCGATCGTCCGGCCAATTAACCGCTGGGCAAACGATCGATGGCTTAGCTGCTTTCACTGCGAAGCCCGCATTCAATTCCAAGGATCCTTCGATGACCCCCGATGCTGCCACAAACTCTGTCCAAACCCCGGCGTCCAGCGGTTCGCTGCTGCGGCCCGATATCGTCACGCGCTCACGCACACGCATCAGGCCCGCTGCGATCCCCACCTCGACGGGAGCAGCAAGTCCATCCGCTGCGGCGGCAGGCGACATGTCAAATCGAGCCTCGACGATGCCACGCGCCGATGGCGAGGTCCCTGCGGCGCCGCCATCGGATGGCACGAGCCCGTCATATGCGGTCGGCTATGGCCGGCCACCGCGCCACAGCCAATTCCGCAAAGGCCAGTCCGGTAATTTGAAGGGACGTCCCAAGGGGGCAAAGAGCTTCAAGACCATCGTTCGCGAATCGATGACCGCAAAACTCGCGGTCCGTACCGCAACCGGCCGCAAGACCGTCACCCATGCCCAGGCACTGATGATGCAGACCATCGAGAGCGCATTGAAGGGCAGCCGGCAGGATCGTCACGAGCTGTTGCGCTATTATCGCGATGCCATTCCAGAGGACGCGACGCCTACAACCCACGCTTTGCCTGTTACCAGCTCCGAACCGGGAATGGTGCCAGAGGATATGGACGCGCATGATCGCGCGATCCTCGAATGTCTGCGAGCAACGTTGCTCGGCGAGATTGGGGACGAGCAATGAGGCACGTTCTTGATGCCGCCATGCGGCAGCGCTTCGACCTGTTTTTGATGCGCGTGTTTGGCGACCTGCATTCTGATAAGCCGCCGCTCCACCTTGCCTGGTATCTGCGCGCGATCTGCCATGCCTCGACCGAGGCGTGCGCGACGCCGGGTGCGCGGTTGGTGATCAACGTGCCCCCGCGTCATCTCAAATCGGTGGCGGCATCGGTCGCTCTCACGGCCTGGATGCTCGGTCGCGATCCCAGCTGCCGGATCATGGTCGCGACATACAGTCAGGACCTTGCGAGGTTGCACGCGACCCAGTGTCGTACAATCATGCAAACCCCGTGGTATCGGCGGATATTCCCGGGCACGGTCATTGCTGACGACGGCAATCGCATGCTCGAAATCGTGACGACGAGGGGCGGGGGCCGCAAGGCCGTATCGGTCGGCGGCACCGTCACCGGTCACGGCGCAGATGTCATTATCGTCGATGACTGCCTGAAAGCCGATGATGCGCGCAGCCAGGCCAAGCGGCAGGAAGCAAAAGAGTGGTTTGACGGCACGCTCGCGACACGCCTCAACACGGTGGGCGGGGGCGCGATCATCTCGATCTCGCAGCGGCTGCACGAAGACGATCTGGCCGCGCACCTGCTCGACAAGGGCTATGACCTTCTCTGCCTGCCCGCGATCGCGGAACGCGAGGAGGAGATCGCGCTCGCACCGAACGTCTCGCACCGCCGCAAAGTCGGCGACCTGCTCGACCGGCCTGGTATCACGCGCGAAATCCTGGACACCGAGCGCCGCAATCTCGGCGCCCAGGTCTACTCGTCGCAGTTTCAGCAGAATCCAGTCGCGCCAGAGGGCAACCTCGTTCGGATGGAGTGGTTCGGCACCTATGCTGAAGCGCTCGAGCGCGATCGGTATCTCAAGGTCGTGCAGAGCTGGGATACGGCGCTCAGCGACCAGCCCGGCGCCGATTATTCGGTCTGCACAACCTGGGGATATCACGAACGTCGATGGCATCTCCTCGACGTGCTGCGCCAGCGTCTGGCTTTCCCCGATCTCAAGCGGGCGGTGCTGCGGCTGCGCCGCCAGTGGCAGGCCGACGAAATCGTCATCGAGGATGCCGGCACGGGCAAGGCGCTGTGGCAGGAGTTTCGCGCTAGTGGCGAATTGCGGCCGACGATGTGGAGCGTGACGCAGGACAAGGAGGAACGCCTCATCGGCGTCACCGGGCAGTTGGAAGCGGGTCTGTGCGTGTTGCCCGCAGACGCGCCGTGGCTCGACGCCTTTTTCAACGAGCTTCGCGCATTTCCATACGGACGTCACGACGACCAGGTCGACAGTCTCACCCAGTTTCTAGAGCATCACTTACGCTTTGCCCCCTGGCTGATGCGCGAGCGTGATGCGCGCGGGCGGCCGGTGCGTGCCGCCCGACCGGATCGCCCGCAGCGGCGGTTACGGTTTGGGTGAGGCCGACCAGTCGTCATGAGCCGAGATCAGGCCGTGTGGGTAGGTCACCGCAAACGGCTGTCGCAATGACGCTGGATCCATGGTCAGCGCCTCGAACCATTGATCGCCTGTGCCATGGCGCCCGACCAGCGCCAGCCATGGTTCGGGCTGCTCGAAGCGCTCGTGCAGGATCCGGTGGCAGCGGCGGCAGACCGGATAGGCGCCATACGGATCGGCATAATCCTCGTCGTGCAACCACACAGGATTATCGGACGGGGAGGGCGGCGTGTTGGCGCAGATCGAACAGGTGACTGGTGTCGCAATTGCGCCCGACCGCACGGCCGCGCGCTGACGCGGGATGACGGCCAGTCGTTCCTGCGGGCTCCAGCCATTGTACCAGCCGATCTCGAAGCGCCACGTCACCGTCGCGGCGTGACGACGACATGCTCGCCGGTGGCGGTCTCAAGGTCGAGACGCGCTGCATCGCTGCGGAGCAGCTTCGTCATGGCCGCACCCATGCCGGCAAGCGCGATGCCGTTGACCCGCACGATAACCACGCCCGGCGCCAGACCGGCGTTACGACCGGCAGACCCTGCCGGTGCATCGAGCACATAGGCGCCCTCGGGCATGACGCTGATCGTCATCCCCAAGACACGCATGTCCGAGAGATCCGCGACATCCGCTGCGGCGGCAGCGGGCGCCGCGGCGGTTTCCATCAGCTGCGCCGGGGGAAACTTGCCCCTCGCCACCCAGTCGGTGCAAATCTGATTTCGAATGTCATTGCTCGCGCGCTTTGCGATATCGACCTTCTTCACGGCACCATGATCGATCACGATGATGAAGTTGACGAGCCGGTCACGCGCATCGCTATCCACCGGAGCGCGCAGGCGTCCACAAGTCATATACCCCGGCCAGTCACCCTTATTGTCCCAGCGATCGCGGATGTAGCCGTTCGGCCACTCGATCTCGAAGCGCTCGATGGAGGGATAGCGTGCCTGCACCTTGGGGTCGGTCAACGTCTCGCGCACGGCAGGCTCCGCGATCTGCTTATAGTGTGCCCAGTCAGGCGGCGGGCCGTAGACATAGTCGGTCTTGGCCGCCGCGGGCGCCGCCACAATGACAAGCGACGCCAGCGCCAAGCCTGGAAGCGCCCTCATGGCCTGGCTCCCAGCGTGACGGTTCTGCCACCGACGAGCGTGAACACTGCCTTCGTGCCAGTGGCATCGATGATCTTCACCATCGCTTCCCCCATGCCGGTGAGCGGGATGGCGTTGACGCTGGTGTTCACCATGCCGGGCTTGAGGCCGACGGCGGCCGCAGGCGAGGCGGCTGCGACCGCGCTGATATAGGCGCCGTCCGGCATCGCCCGCAGCGTTAGCCCGGACGCTGCGGGCGGCTGGGAAGGCGCGGGCGCGACGGACGCCGAGGCCGCGGATGCAGGTACTGCGGGGGGCATCGGTGACACCGCACTCGCCGCCGCGCCAGTCGGCAGTGGCGGCAATAGACCGGCGCGCGCGGACTTATTGCAGTTGCCGGCGATCATGCCGCCGGCGACCCGGTCGATCTCGACATAGAGCACACGGTCATAATCGACGACGGTGACAAAGCTCGTCGCGCCCGAATAGCCACCCATGCGGTTGCGGGCGTTGACGGCGCCGCAGGCGACATAGCCCTCGATACGTCCGGCGAGCAGCGGCTTGAACTCGCCTTTGAAGAAGCCGCCCGCCCAGGTGATCCGTGCCGATTCCGGATCGACCAGGCGTTCCTTGAGACCCGCTTCCGCTATGGCGCGATAAGCGTCCCAGCTTGGCGGTGGGCCGAACACATGCGCCGGCCGGTTCTTGTCGGCGCCCAGCACAGGAGTTGCGCCGATGGCGGCGATGCCAAGCGCTGCGGCGATCCCAAGACCGTGGCGGCTCATGCGGCAATATCCCGGTCGAGCGCTTGCAGGCGCGGGCGCAGGCTGTTGACGAGCTGGTTTGCGCGGACCCCGAGCCAAATGCGCTGCTCGATCTCGACCGCATCGGTCCAGGGCAGCGGATTGGACGCGGCCAATGTGATCAGCGCGACGTCCCCTGGATCCCAATCCGGCGCCTCCAACCCCTGGTCGGTAAACTCGGCGTCGATCGCGGCGCGGTCGGCGAGCAGGGCATCGAAGGCGCTGCGCTGTTCGGCGCCGCTAAACCGCACCTCGGTGCCCATCCGGCTCATCGTTATGCTCCGCCAGACGTTGATGTAGAGACCATGCGGCAGCAGAATCCGGATCCAGCCGTTGCCGCCGCTGCGCGGCGGCGGCTGGCCGGGGTCATCGAAGCGGGTCTCTGCGATGAAGCGCTCGAGGAAATGCCGCCATCGGTTTGCGGTTTCGCTGGTGGCGCGGACGCCGCCGGTGCTCATTGCCGGGGCGGTGCGGGCGGCCACGGATGGTATGGTCTCGAGCGTGTCGATTGTGATCCCCGGCACTTCGCTGCGGATAACGTGGCGCTCGATGATCGCGGTCTGCGCCAGCACGCGCGGCTGCATGATGACCTGCTCGGTGCCATCGGCGTCGGCGCGGCGATACTCGGCGATCTCGATGAGACCGAAGTCGAAGGCGAGCCCGGGCTGCGCGCGCAGATATTCACCGATCCGCCGCGTGCCCTCGGCGATGCCGTCGCCGACGACGAGGAGGAGGAAGCGTCCGGCGGCAAGGTCACGGGTGACGCGGTCGACGAACTCGGCTTCGGGCAGCGTGCCGCCGGCGCCCTGCGCCAGCGCATAGAGCACGTTGCCACCTGTGCGGGTGGCGATGCTGACCTGCCGCTGCAGGTCTTCATAGCCAAAGCGGCTCAGCGCGCGCGCATAATCGAGGATCTGGCCGACCACCTCGCGGCGCGCCTGAGGGTTCCGCCAGAGCTTGCACTCGACCACCACCAGCCGGCCATGCTCGTCGATGAGCAGTACATCGACGAAGCCGACGCCGGGGATGGCAAGCTCGCGGGTGACAGTGACGAGGCGTCCGTAGCTCGGATCGATATCGTGCACCGGCAGGATGGCAGGATGGGTGGCAATGAGATCGCGCAAGGTCGCCTCGCGGCGGGCTTCGCCCTCGGGGACGCGGCGCACCACCGTCGTTGTGTCGTTATCGAGCAATACCAGCGTCATGGGCCACATCTCCCCCTGTTAGCGGGGCGACGCGTTGACCGATGGCTTCCTCGTCGCACCTATGTCCTCTCGGGGCGACGGGCT
>NZ_JAJLPA010000026.1 GCF_025548555.1 Sphingomonas sp. A2-49 | reverse complement strand
GGCTCGGCAGCAAGCGGTGACGGCGTCGCCGGGCAGGGCGGTCAGCGCCGCGGTGCCCGACCCCCGAACGTCGGCAGGCTCTCGCTGCCGTCCGCCGCCAGCGCCGACACCGCGAAGAACGTGTCGTCGACCGGCACATGGCGCAGCGTCGCGGCATTGCCCTGCACGTCCTGCGACTTGCTCCAGACGGCGGTGTCGTTGGCGCGCCAGCGGATGCGGTAGCCCGCCGCCCCGGCGACCGGCGTCCAGCTGACCTGTGTATCGCGCGACAGGTCGCCGACCAGCCCGACGCTCGCCGGCGCGGCGGGTGCGGCGGCGAGGCGTGCGATGGTGGCGGCGTTGATCGCGGTGACCTTCGCCAGATAGGCGAAGTCCATCCCCTCGATCGTGTCGCCATAGACGGTGCCGCCCTCGGTGCGCAGGTCCTGGTGCTGGCGGTCCCAGTTTTCCGCCCCGACCGAGAAGCGCACCGCCGGATAGCCGCGCTTCAGGAACGGTTCGTGGTCGCCGCCCCGGCCGAACCGGTCGGGCCGGCGATCGACAACGACGTCGAACCCGCCGGGGATCGTGTCGGCGATGCCGTCGATGGTCTTGGCGAGCGCGCGGCTGGGGCCGTCGTCCTCGCCGCCCTCGCCGCGGCGGCGCTGCTGCTGCGGCAGGTCTTCAGACGCGCGGATGCCTTCGGAAAAGACGCGCACGCGATTGGCGTCGCGCATGCCGCCCTGGCCGATCGAATTGCCGACGATGTCGTTGTTGAGCATCGCCGTCACCTGCCATCCCCGCGTCGCGGCGGTATCGGCGAGCAGTTCGGCGCCCCACAGTCCCTGTTCCTCGGCGGAGAAGGCGACGTAGACGATCGTCGCGTCGAACCGGCGCTTCGACAGCAGCCGCGCGGTTTCGAGCACCAGAGCGACGCCCGAGGCATCGTCGTTGGCGCCCGGCGCGTCGGCGGTCGCGTTCATCACGTCGGTGACGCGGCTGTCGATATGGCCGCCGATGATGATGACGCGGTTGGGATCGCGGCCCGGCTGGATGCCCAGCACGTCCTCGACCACGACGCCGCCCGGTGCGCGCGGGCCGGTGAAGCTGCGGCTGATCCGTTCGACTTTTATGCAGCCGCCGCAGTCGCGCCCGATCGATTCGAACTGTCGCGCGGCCCAGGTGCGCGCCGCGCCGATGCCGCGCTTCGGATCGGTCGCCGACGACAGCGTGTGGCGGGTGCCGAACCCGACGAGGGCGGTGACGCTCGCCTTCAGCCGGGCGGGATCGGGAGCGGGGGCGGCGGTTGCCGCAGCGGCGGCGAGGAGCGGAAGGATGACCATGGCATCGGTGTGGCCCGGCCGGTGCCCGCGCTCAACCCCCTGATTCGCCGGGGGTCGCGGAACGCTCAGCTCAACCGGTCGATCGCCTCGCGGCTCAGCGAACCGGGGATAATCATGACGGGGACGGGCAGCGTGCCCGCGTCCGATCCGGCGAAATGGCTGACGAGCGTGCCGGGCGCGCCCGCCGGCGCGGCGCCGAGCACCAGCGCGGCGATGTCCGGATTGGCGGCGATGATCTCGCGGATGATCCTGGGCCCTTCGCCCTGGCGGACGGTGATCGCGGGCTTCAGTCCCGATTCCGCGACCAGCGTCCCCGCGGCGGCGGCGACCAGCCCCTCGGCATGCAGCAGCGCCTCTTCCTCGATCGTCGCCTGCACGCCGCCGAAGGCGATGAACTCCTGCGGCGGGATCAGCGTCAGGATCTCGACGCCGCCGCCGGTCTTCACCGCGCGCCGCGCGGCGAAGCGCAACGCGATCTCCGCCTCCGGACTGTCGTCGATCACGACCAGATAAATGCGCATGCCCGACCCCTTTTTCCGCTACGTGGCCCGTGGCTCCGCGACGCGCAAGGGTTGACCCTTCGCCGTGCGCGCGCGAAGGGAGCCACCTGCTCCCCAGGCAAGAGGACCTGCATGTCGATCGAGATCAAGATGCCCGCGCTGTCGCCGACGATGGAAGAGGGCACGCTCGCCAAGTGGCTCGTCAAGGAAGGCGACACCGTCAAGAGCGGTGACATCATGGCCGAGATCGAGACCGACAAGGCGACGATGGAATTCGAGGCGGTGGACGAAGGCGTCATCGCCAAGATCCTGATCGCCGAGGGTACCGACAATGTGAAGGTCGGCGCGGTGATCGCGATCCTGGCCGAGGAGGGCGAGGATGCGGCCGCCGTGTCCGCGCCGTCGAAGAGCGAGACGCCGCAGCCCGCCGACGACCAGTTCAAGGGGCGTCCCGAGCCGACCGACCCCAACAAGACCGGCAGCGAGGCGAAGCCCGCCGAACGCACCGCGACCGAGACCGAGGATCACGGCAAGCCCGCCGCCGCCGCCGCCCCGTCGACGCCGCCCGCCGCCGCCGCCGGCGGCCGGGTGAAGGCGAGCCCGCTCGCCCGCCGCATCGCCGCCGACACGGGCGTCGACCTGTCCGGCGTCACCGGATCGGGCCCCAACGGCCGCATCGTCAAGGCGGATGTCGAGGGCGCGAAGGCCGGGGCAGCGACGCCCGCCGCCGCCACCGCCGCCGCACCCGCGCCGGCCGCGCCCGCCCCTGCGGCGAAGCCCGCCGCCGTGCCGGACATCCCGCACGAGGCGACCAAGCTCAGCAACATGCGCAAGACGATCGCGCGCCGCCTGACCGAATCGAAGCAGACGGTGCCGCACATATACCTGACGGTGGACGTGCGCCTCGACGCGCTGCTCAAGCTGCGCGGCGAGCTCAACGCCTCGCTCGAGAGCCGCGGCGTCAAGCTGTCGGTCAACGACATGCTGGTGAAGGCGCTGGCGGCGGCGCTGATCGCGGTGCCCAAGTGCAACGTGATGTTCACGCCCGACCAGCTCATCAGCTTCAAGCGCGCCGACATCTCGGTCGCGGTGTCGACGCCGTCGGGTCTCATCACCCCGATCGTCGTCGGCGCGGACGCCAAGAGCCTGTCGGCGATCTCGACCGAAGTGAAGGACCTGGCCGCGCGGGCCAAGGACAACAAGCTCAAGCCCGAGGAATTCCAGGGCGGCACCGCGTCGATCAGCAACATGGGCATGTTCGGGATCAAGCAGTTCGAGGCGGTCATCAACCCGCCGCAGGGCATGATTATGGCGATCGGCGCAGGCGAGGCGCGGCCGTATATCGTCGACGGCGAACTTGGCGTCGCGACGGTGATGACCGCGACCGGCAGCTTCGATCACCGCGCGATCGACGGCGCCGACGGGGCGCAGCTGATGAAGGCGTTCAAGGAGCTGGTCGAGCGGCCGCTCGGCATGCTCGCCTGAGGCCGGGGTGGCGCGGACGCCAATGCCCCGGATGGCGATCGAGCTGCTCCACGTCGCTGCCGGACTGGTGGCGGCGGTGGCGATGACCTGGGCCGCGGCCTGGGCCTATCCGCTGGGGCGCGAGACGATCTGGTGGTGCGGGGCGGCGGCGATGCTGGCGACCGTGCTGATGGGGGTCGGACCGCTGCGCCGCGCCCGTGCGATCGATCGGAGGCGGCGATGACCGGATTGCCCCCGGACGCGCCGACGATCCGCGTCACCGCGATGCCCGCGGACGCCAATCCGTATGGCGATATCTTCGGTGGCTGGCTGATGGGCCAGATGGACCTCGCGGCGGGATCGGTCGCGTCGCGGCATGCGCGCGGCCGCGCCGTGACGATCGCCTGCGACGCGATGAAGTTCCACGCCCCCGTGCTGGTCGGCGACGAGGTGTCGGTCTACGCCCGCCTCGTCGCGGTCGGCAACACGTCGATGACGATCGAGGTGGAGGCATGGCGCCGCGCCCGCCACGTCGACGAGGCGTGCAAGGTGACGCAGGCGCGCTTCGTCTTCGTTGCCACCGACGAACACCGCCAGCCGCGCCGCATCGCGCCGCTGGCCTGACTCTTCCTCCCCGGTAAGGACTTCCTAACGTGGCTGATACCTTCGACCTCCTCATCCTCGGCTCGGGCCCCGGCGGCTATGTCGCGGCGATCCGGGCGAGCCAGCTCGGCCTGAAGGTCGGCATCGTCGAGCGCGAGCGCCTCGGCGGCATCTGCCTCAACTGGGGTTGCATCCCGACCAAGGCGCTGCTGCGCACGTCGGAGGTCTATCACTACATGACCCACGCCGATGCCTATGGCCTGAAGGCGGACAATGTCTCGTTCGACCTCGGCAAGATCGTCGATCGCAGCCGCAAGGTGGCGGGGCAGCTCAACGCGGGCGTCAAGGGCCTGATGAAGAAGAACAAGGTCCAGGTGTTCGAAGGCGTCGGCACGGTCACCGGCAAGGGCAAGCTGTCGGTCAGGCAGGGCGACAGGACGATCGACCTCGACGCGAAGCACATCATGATCGCCACCGGCGCGCGCGCCCGCGACCTGCCGTTCGCCAAGGCCGACTGCAAGACGATCTGGACCTATCGCCACGCGATGGTGCCGGAGGTGATGCCGACCAAGCTGCTGGTCATCGGATCGGGCGCGATCGGCGTCGAGTTCGCCAGCTTCTACAACGACATGGGCGCGGACGTGACGATCGTCGAGATGCTCGACCGGATCCTGCCGGTCGAGGATGCCGAGGTCAGCGAGTTCATGACCAAGGCGCTGACCAAGCAGGGGATCAAGATCCTCACCAAATCGGGCCTCGAAAAGCTGGAGCCCGGCGCGGGCGGCGTCACCGCGGCGATCAAGGGCGCCGACGGCACGGTCACCAGCACCGAGTTCAGCCACGCGATCGTCGCGATCGGCATCGTGCCCAATACCGAAAACATCGGGCTGGAAGCACTGGGCGTCGAGACCGAGCGCGGCCACATCAAGGTCGACGGCTATGGCCGCACCAACGTCGAGGGGATCTATGCGATCGGCGACGTCACCGGCGCGCCGTGGCTGGCGCACAAGGCGAGCCACGAGGGTATCGTCTGCGTCGAGAAGATCGCGGGCGGGGACCCGCACCCGTTCGAGACTTGGAACATCCCCGGCTGCACCTATTCCCGCCCGCAGGTCGCCAGCGTCGGCTTCACCGAGGCCAAGGCGAAGGAAGCCGGCTATGAGGTGAAGGCGGGCAAGTTCCCCTTCATCGGCAACGGCAAGGCGATCGCGCTCGGCGAGGCGGAGGGCTTCGTCAAGACGGTGTTCGATGCCAAGACCGGCGAGCTGCTGGGGGCGCACATGGTCGGCGCCGAAGTGACCGAGCTGATCCAGGGCTATGTCATCGCGCGCCAGCTGGAAACGACCGAGCACGAGCTGATGGAAACGGTGTTCGCGCACCCGACGCTGTCGGAAATGATGCACGAAAGCGTGCTGTCGTCCTACAATCGCGCGATCCACTTCTAGGAGGCGGGGGAGCGGCGGCGAAAGCCCGCCCTCCCGAGCCCCGGCAAGGGCAGGGAAGGGGGCGCCTTCGGTTCGATGCCCCTTTCCCTTCTCAAATGTCATCCCCGCGGAGGCGGCGCCCCATACAAGCCGGCGTCTCGGCCGGATCCGCACCGTCAGCGTCCATGGATCCCCCCCTGCGCGGGGATGACGGTATTGATGGGCGGATGCGCTCGCCTACCTGGGGATGACGGCACTGGCGGAGTGTTTGCCCCCGCCGCAGAAATGCAGCATTCCGGACGGCATACGATACTCCGGAGGGCGCACGTTCTGCCGCGATAGCGCACGCGTGCGGGAGAACCGATTGCCGCCACTCCCTCCTTGAATGTCATCCCCACGGAGGCGGGGATCCATACACGCCGGCGTTTCGGCTCGGCGCGCACCGTCAGCGTCCATGGATCCCCGCCTGCCCGGGGATGACGGCATTGATGGGCGGATGCGCTCGCCTACCTGGGGATGACGGCACTGGAGGAGTGTTTGCCCCCGCCGCAGGGATGCAGCATTGCGGACGGTATGCCATACTCCGGAGGGCGCACGTTCTGCCGCGATAGCGCACGCGTGCGGGAGAGCCGATTGCCGCCACTCCCTCCTTGAATGTCATCCCCGCGGAGGCGGGGATCCATACACGCCGGCGTTTCGGCTCGGTGCGCACCGTCTACGTCTATGGATTCCCGCCTCCGCGGGGATGACGGCAGTGCGGGTGACTTCGTCCGCCGCGCAGGGGAAACGCATGCCCCGTCGGCCAGGCGTGGCAGGCGAGCGCCGCGCATCCGCCCCCCGGGCGCCCCCTCACGCGTCGATGCTGGTCCCCAGCGCGGCGTGGACGAGGCCGCCATCGACGGTGATCGTCTCGCCCACGACATAGTCGCCGGCGCGGCTGGCGAGGTAGATGGCGGCGCCCGCCATGTCCTCGTCGGTGCCGATCCGTCCCGACGGGATGCCGCGCGCGATCGCGTCGCCGTGGTCGCGCGCCGCCTTGTTCATCTCGCTCGGGAAGGCGCCCGGCGCGATCGAGGTGACGTTGATCGCGTCGCGGACCAGTCGTGCCGCCATCCGCTTGGTGAGGTAGATCAGCGCCGATTTCGACGCGTGATAGCTGTAGGTTTCCCACGGATTGAGCCGCTGGCCGTCGATCGAGGTGATGTTGATGACCTTGGCCGGGCGCTGCGGCGATCCCGCCGCCTTCAGCAGGCCGTGCAGCGCCTGCGTCAGGAAGAAGGGTGACTTGACGTTGAGGTCCATGACCTTGTCCCAGCCCGCTTCCGGAAACTCCTCGAACGGCACGCCCCATGCCGCGCCGGCGTTGTTGACGAGGATGTCGAGCCGGTCCTCATGCTCCGCCAGCTGCGCGGCGAGCGCCTTGCAGCCGGCGACGGTGGCGACGTCCTGCGGCAGCGCGATGCAGTTCGGGCCGAGCTCCGCCGCGGCCTCGTCGCAGGCGGCGGCCTTGCGCGACGAGATATAGACCCTGGCGCCCTGCGCGATGAAGCCGGCGGCGATCATCTTGCCGATGCCGCGGCTGCCGCCGGTGACCAGCGCGACCTTGCCGTCGAGCCGGAAGAGAGAGGTGGTGTCCATGGGTTATCCTTCACGGTTCGGTCGTCATCGCGAGCGGAGCGCGGCAGGCCGGGACATCTTGGCCGGGCTGATTGCTTCGCTACGCGCGCAATGACGGATTGCGGTATGGGGGAGGGGGGTCATCCGCCCCGTTTCATCGTCTCGCGCGCGATGATGACCTGCTGGATCTGGCTGGTGCCTTCGTAGATGCGGAACAGCCGGACGTCGCGGTACAGGCGTTCGATGCCGTAATCGGCGATATAGCCCGCACCGCCATAGATCTGCACCGCCTTGTCGGCGACGCGACCGACCATCTCGGATGCGAAATACTTGGCGGCGGCGGATTCGAGCACGACGTCCTCGCCGCGATCCTTCTTCGCCGCGGTGTCCAGCACCATCGCGCGCGCGACCAGCGCTTCGGTCTTCATGTCGGCGATCATGCCCTGGATTAGCTGGTGCGACGCGATCGGCTGGCCGAACTGGCTGCGGCCACCGGCATAGGCGACGCTGTCGGCGATCAGCCGCTCGGCGACGCCGACGCAGACCGCGCTGATGTGCAGCCGGCCGCGGTCGAGCACGCGCATCGCGATCTTGAAGCCTTCGCCCTCCGCGCCGAGCCGGTTCGCGGCGGGCACCGGGACGTCGTCGAAATGCACGTCGGCGACCTTGGCGCCCTTCTGCCCCATCTTCTTCTCGGGCTCGCCGATCGTGATGCCGGGCAGGTCGCGCGGCACCAGGAAGGCGGAGACGCCGCGCGCGCCTTTCTCCTCGCCGGTGCGCGCCATCACGGTGAACAGCTGCGCTTTGTCGGCATTGGTGATGTAGCGCTTGGTGCCGGACAGGCGATAGACGTCGCCGTCGCGGACCGCGCGCGTCTTCACCGCGCCCGAATCGCTGCCCACGTCGGGCTCGGTCAGCGCGAAACTGGTGACGATTTCGCCGCTGGCGATCCTGGGCAACCATTCGGCCTTCTGTTCGGGCGTGCCCGCCATCACCAGCCCCTGGCTGCCGATCCCGACATTGGTCCCGAACGTGGAGCGGAAGGCGGGGGTCGTCCGGCCCATCTCGATCGCGACGCGGCATTCCTCGACCATGTCTAGGCCGAGCCCGCCGAAGTCCTCGGCGATCGACAGGCCGAACAGACCCATCGCCTTCATCTCGGCGACGACCGCGTCGGGGATGGCATCGGCCGCCTCGACGTCCGCCTCGAGCGGGCGCAGCCGTTCGGCGACGAAGCGGCGAACGGTGTCGATCAGCGCGTCGAATGTGTCGGGATCGAGAGCCATGGCATCCTCTCCGAAGCCCCGCGGCAGGGCCGGTCATTGGCCTGAATGGGTAAAGCGAAGCGCGACCGCCTGCAAACCCGAAATTCAAAAACGCGTCGGGATCCTGACGAGCTGTCCATACCGCATGCCAGCGCGGCATAGCGCGAGGGCACATACACGGGCGGACGGCCATGCCGGCGCCATGCCGGCTTGTCGCGGGAACGCAGGCCACCCACGGCAGTGGTGCTGACCGATTCTTGCCCGCCGATGGCGTTCAGCTGCAAGAAAGGGTCAGTGCTCCGGACGTGCCCGATCGACACGGCGTCGCCTCGTCGGCGCGCAAACACCGTTCGTCCCATATGGTTCCTGCGGTCATTGGATAATCAGGATCCTCCGGCTAGCGACATCATCGACGAACGGATTTGACCGGGGGGTCAGCAATGACTTTGAAGGCGTTGGCAGCGCGTTTTGCGCTGGTGGTTTCGTGCGGCCTGATGACGGCGACCCCTGCGTTCGCGCAGTTCTGGCAGTGCGCGCCCTATGCCCGCGAGATTTCGGGGATCGACATCCACGGCAACGCCAACACCTGGTGGGGCCAGGCGGCGGGCAAGTACGAGCGCGGTCACGCGCCAAAGGTCGGCGCGGTGCTCGCGTTCCAGGCGACGCAGCGGATGCGCGTCGGTCATGTCGCAATGGTCTCGCGCGTGGTCAGCGACCGCGAGGTGCTGCTGACCCACGCCAATTGGTCGCGCCCCGGCAGCATCGAGCGCGACGTCCGCGCGGTCGACGTCTCCGCCGCCGGCGACTGGAGCGAGGTGAAGGTCTGGTACGGTCCGCTCGGCGGGCTGGGCACGTCCAGCTATCCGACCAGCGGCTTCATCTATTCGGGCCATGCGCCTGCCGTAGACGCCGCACCGGTCGCCGATACCAGCGTCATCGCGACCTCCGCCGCGGTGCCCGTCATCCCGGTCGCCGGCGAATAAGCGCGGTCAGCCGGCCTTGGTGGCGCCCGGCCTGAACGTCATCGCCACACCGTTCATGCAATAGCGCTTGCCCGTCGGTTTCGGCCCGTCATCGAAGACGTGGCCCAGATGCCCGCCGCATTGCCGGCAATGCACCTCCACCCGTTCGATCATCAGCGATCCGTCGGTACGTGTCGCAACCGCGCGCGGCAGCGGTGCCCAGAAGCTGGGCCAGCCGGTGCCGCTTTCGAACTTGGTGCGCGATGCGAACACCGGCGTCGCACACCCCTTGCACAGGAAGGTGCCGGCGCGGTGCTCGTCGTTGAGCGGGCTGGAATAGGGGCGCTCGGTCCCCTCGTGACGCAGCACGTTCCAGGCGGGATCGCCCAGTTTCCTGCGCCACGCCGCGTCGCTCATCTGCACCGGAAAGCGTTCTGCGGCAGCGGCGGGGGCGCTGCGACAGCCCCACAAGGCGGCGCCGGCCACGCCGGCGGCGGCGAGCGACAGGAGCGAGCGGCGGGTCGGATCGTACGTCATGATTTGGATATAGGATCGCCCGGCACGCCGCGCATCCCCACCAACATCGACGGAACAATGGCGTGATTGGCGCGCTTCGCAGCAAACGAGGTTCCCTGTCCATGTCGTTCCAACAACTTGACCCGCCGCTGCCCGTCCATGTGCTCGACAAGGGCCCCGGCTATGCCTTTGCCGTGATCGACTATGGGCAGGAGCACAATCTGATCTGGGTCACTGCGATCAACGACACCGGAGAAATCTGGTGCGCGCCCAACCCGCGTGTCCGGCTTCAGGCGAACTGGACGATGGGGCGGCAGAAGCCTGCCGCCGTCGGTGCTGCCGCCGCCGCGGTCGATGGTGCCTGCGCTACGACGGAGGCGGGCAAGCCCAACTGAGCGGTCAGGCGGCGATGGCGAAGGCGCGCATCACCCCGATGTGATCGGACAGGCGGGTGCCGTCGTCCCGCGTGCCGAAGACGCTGGCCGGACCGTCCGCCGCGATCGCCCCGTGACTGGCGACGATCGTCTTGGCCCGGACGACGCCGGGGACCGGAGCGATCTGCCGGCATCCGCTGCCGCAGGCGCTCTCCGACGCCGCGATCCGCATCATGTCGCCATGCATCAGCGCGACCGACAGGTAGGCCTGGCGATCGTCGTCGTTGCCGACGTTGAAGTCGCCCGCGAGCAGGAGCGGCGTCGTCGGCGACGCGAGGCTCGCGATGAAGCCGCGCAGCGCATCGACCTGACGCCGGTAGGCATGGAAGCTCCGCATATCGTCGACGCCCGATGCCGTCCGGGAATTGAGGTGGGTGTCGACCACGATCAGCGGCGCGGCGCGCCCCGGCACGCGCAGCGCCACCGCCAGCATGCCCTTGTTGGCGAGGCAGTCGTAGCCCGCGCAGGCGTAGCGCGGGAAGGGCACGCGCCTGACCCACAGGATCGGATAGTCGGAAAACACCGCCAGTCCGCTGTCCTCGCGCGGGGCCTCGGTTTCGCCGCGCCAGACGCTCGCGCGCGACAGATAGGCGATGTCGCCGGGCGCCGTCGCCGCTTCGGCGGGCATGTCCGCCGCGGGGCCGAACGCGGCGTAACGATAGCCGGCGTCGCGCCCGATCGCCTTCTGCGCGTCGCCGAAGGCCTCCTGCACGGCGACCACCTGCGGCCCCGCGCCCCGGTCGTGGAGCGCGCGCAGCTGCGCGGCGATCGCCGCGGCGGCTTCGGTGCGGCCGTGCGTCAGCGGCCATGGCAGCCCCTCGACATTGTACGACAGCAGTCGCACCGGGCCGGCGGCGGGGGCCGCATGGACGCTCGCCGGTTCGCCCGCGCGGACGGGCCGCGGCTCGGTCGATCCCATGACCAGCAGCGCGGCCGCCGCGACGACGATTGCAGAGATTCGCACCGACCGGACTCCCCCTCCAACAGGTAGGTCCGATCCGTACGGTATCCGAGATGACGCGGCATCGTAGCGGCGATGACATCGCCGTCATGCGCCGGGTCAGTAGCGCGTGATCTCCACCGGCAACCGGCGATAGCCGTGGACGAAACAGGCCGCGACGCGGGTCGGTTCGGCCAGCACGTTCACACGCATCCGGCGCTTCGCCATCTCTTCCAGCAGGATCGCGATCTGCATCTCGGCCAGCCGTGCGCCGACGCAGCGGTGGATGCCGTGCCCGAAGGCGAGGTGGCGGCGCGCATTGGGACGATCGACGACGATCGCGTCCGCGTCGGGCCCGAACACGCTCTCGTCGCGGTTGGCGGACAGGTACCAGAGTGCGAGCTTGTCGCCCTCGCGGATGCGCTGTCCCATCAGTTCGGTGTCGCGCGTCGCGGTGCGGCGCATGTGCGCGAGCGGCGTCTGCCAGCGGATGATCTCCTGCGTCGCATTGGGGATCAGGGCCGGCTCCGCCTCCAGCTTCGCGCGGGCGTCGGGAAACCGGTCCAGGCCATAGGCCAGCGCCGACATGGAATTGCGCGTGGTGTCGTTGCCGCCCACGATCAGCAGGATCAGGTTGCCGATGAATTCCATCGGATCCATGTGGCTCATCGCATCCGAATGGATCATCATGCTGATGAGGTCGGGCGTCTGCGGCTGGTTCAGCTTGGCGTTCCACAGAGTCTGGAAATAGGCGCCGCATTCGTACATGTGCGCGAGCCGCTGCTTGCGCGATGCCTCGGTCTTGACCAGTTCGATGTCGCCCGCCCAGTCCGACCAGAAGGTCAGCTTGCGGCGGTCCTCCCACGGGAAATCGAACAGGATCGCCAGCATCTGGGTCGTCAGTTCGATCGACACCGTGTCGACCCAGTCGAATTCCGCGTTCCACGGCAACGCATCGAGCAGGTCGGCGGTGCGATGGCGGATGTCGCCGCTCATCCGCGTCATCTCCGACGGGGTGAAGGCGGGGGCAACGGTGCGGCGCTGGCCGGTGTGGACGGGGCGGTCGCGCGCGATGAACATCGGCATGCGCACGTCGCTTTCCGGGATGAAATCGGCGAGCGTGATGCCGCCGACTTCCGACGAATAGAGCTCGGGCAGCGATTCGACCTCGACGATCGGCCTGTAGCTGCTGACCGACCAATAGGGGCCATAGTCGCTGTGCTCGCAGCGATAGACGGGCGCCTCCGCGCGCAACCGCGCAAATGGTGCCTGCCACACGTCGTCGCGGTACAGTTCGGCCCGGCTCACGTCGAACGGATCGACGCCGGCGTCCGCCGCGCGCATCAGGGTCGCCATCATCTCTCTCCTGCTCTTTTCGGGCAGGAGATACCGAACTGACACCTATGTCAATTGGGGATGTCGGCGCGCCGTCCGCGCTTCCAGAACGGCCGTGCGCTGCCCGATTGCAGGACGCCGCGGCGGAACAGGCGCGCGCCGAGCGTGATGAAGATCGTCACCCACAGCAATTGCCATGCGATCGCCGCGACATGCGGCCACAGCGTCGGAGACGTCGCGGCGCGTCCGGCCATCGCGAACGGCGACGACAGTGGGAACATCTGGGCAAGGACGGCCAGCCAGCTGTCCGGCCGCGCGGTGCCGGCGAGCGCCAGCGCCAGCATCCCCATCTGCAGGATCGAGATGGGCAGCGCGAGCATCTGGATCTCGCGCGGAGTCGATGCCTGCGCGCCGACGACGAGGAACGCCGACCCCAGCAACAGATAGGCCATGGTGAAATAGGTCACGAACAGCGCGACGAACGCCGGCATCCCCACTGCCGCCTGGATCGCCAGCGCCGACGCCACTTGCGGCGGCAACAGCATGCCGAGCTGCGCGATGATCGTGCCCCAGAAACAGACGAACAGGATCGCGACGCCGAACATGCCGAGCAGCTTGCCCAGAAACACGCTTTCCAGCGGCACCGCGGCGGCGAGCACCTCGATCACCTTGTTGTTGCGCTCCTCCGCCATCGTGCCGACCACCTGGCTGGCGAGGAACAGGTTGAGCAGGAAGACGCCGAACACCGCGAACGAGGCGGACTGGCGGCGGTTGTCGCCCGCGGCGGCGGACCCGGCCATCGCGGTCTGTACCGCGGTGACGCGCGGCAGCGCCCCGTCGAGCCGCCCGGCGGCGAGCGTGTCGGCGGCGAGCAGCCCCAGATAATCGGCGGCGCGCCGGCCGCGCGGGCCGTACAGGACCTGCGGCCGCTCGAGCGGGCCGTACAGCACCGCGCTCGCGTCATAGTCCTTCGCCGAGAAGGCGGCGCGCGCCTGTGCCGCCGGATCGCCGGCGGGGCGGAGCGTGACGAGCGCCGGGGGCGCCTCCTCGTCGCGGCGGAAGACGGCGCGCAACCGCGTGTCCGCCTCCGCGATCGTGCGCGCCGCGGCGTCCGGGACGATGGCGACGATCCGGGCCTTGTCGGCGCGGCCGTCGGCGACGCTCGCCGCGCCCATCCCGCCGACCGCCCCGAACGATCCCATGATGACCGGCGCGAACAGGAACAGCAGGAAGATGGGCGTGAACACCGTCGCGATGAAGTCGCGCCGCGCGATGGTGAGCGCCTGGCGCAGCGTGCGGGTGGCGTTGTTCATGCGTCCTGCTCCCCGGCGGCGTCGCGCCCGACGATGCGCACGAACGCGTCGTGGAGGCTGGGGCGTTCGATCGACAGACCCGCGATGCCGTATCCGCGGTCGATCAGCGTCACCAGCAGCCCCTCGATCCCCTCGTCGGGCAGCTGGAACCGCCAGCCGTCGCCGGCGCTGCCGTCGGGCCGGGCGTCGTGCGGCAGGATCGCGGCGATCGCCGGATCGGGCCGCGTCGGCAGGTAGCGCACCCGGCTGGGCAGCGTGCCGCGCGCGGCGTCCACCGTGCCTTCGAACCGGCGCTTGCCGCCCGCGATGATCGCCAGCCTGTCGCATACCCGCTCGGCATGCGCCATGATGTGCGTCGAGAACAGCACCGTCGCGCCGCGGTCGCGCTCGGCGAGGATCAGCGCCTCCAGCTTTTCCTGGTTGACCGGATCGAGGCCGCTGAACGGTTCGTCGAGCACCAGCAGGTCGGGGCGGTGGACGATCGATCCCAGCAGCTGGACGAGCTGCGCCATCCCCTTCGACAGGGTCTTGATCTTGGCGTCGACGGCATGGCCCAGCCCGGCGGCCTCCATCATCTCGGCGGCGCGGGCGCGGCCGGTGCGGCGATCGAGGCCGCGCAGCGCCCCCATGAAGGCGATCGCGTCGCGCGCCTTCATCGACGGATACAGGCCGCGCTCCTCGGGCAGGTAGCCGACGCGGTCGCTCGCCTCGCGCGGCGAGAAATGGCCCAGCACCGACCGGCGCCCCTCGTCGGGTTCGATGATGCCCAGCACGGTGCGCAGCGTCGTCGTCTTGCCCGCGCCATTGGGGCCGAGCACACCATAGATCGCGCCGCGCGGCACCGACAGGTCGACGCCGTCCACCACGCGCCGCTCGCCGAAGCGCTTGACCAGATGTTCGGCGAACACCGCCGCCTCGTTCGATGTCACCATTTATCCCCGTTCGCCGGTTGTGGTAGCGGGGCGACGTGGCCGAAGACAAGCAGCAACCCGGCATCGAGGCGCGGATCAAGGCGAAGGCGGCCGAACTCGGCTTCGTCGCCGCCGGCATCGCCCGCGCCGATGCGGCGCCGCGGAGTGCCGCGCGGCTGCGCGAATGGCTCGACGGCGGGCTGCACGGCGACATGATCTGGATGGAGGAGCGCAGCCATCACCGCGGCGCGCCCGCCGGCCTGTGGCCCGAGGTGCGCAGCGTGATCGCATTGGGCATGAGCTACGCCCCCGCCGCCGATCCGCTGCGGCTGGCGGGGCAGGGCGATGTCGGCCGCATCTCCGTCTATGCGCAGGGCGGCGATTACCATGACGTCGTCAAGCGCGCGCTGAAGGCGCTCGGCCGCTGGCTGGCGCAGGAGGCGGGCTGCGACCTCAAGGTGTTCGTCGACACCGCGCCGGTGATGGAAAAACCGCTGAGCGAGGCGGCGGGGCTGGGCTGGCAGGGCAAGCACACCAACCTGGTCAGCCGCGACCACGGCAGCTGGCTGTTCCTCGGCGCGATCTACACCACGCTCGACCTCGCGCCCGATGTGCCCGGACGCGACAGCTGCGGATCGTGCGACGCCTGCCAGCGCGCCTGCCCGACCGATGCCTTTCCGGCGCCCTACCGGCTCGATGCGCGCCGCTGCATCTCCTACCTGACGATCGAGCATGCCGGACCGATCCCGGACGAATTCCGCGCTGCGATCGGCAACCGCATCTACGGCTGCGACGATTGCCTCGCGGTGTGCCCGTGGAACAAGTTCGCCGCATCGGCGGCGGCGAACATCGCGTTCCAGCCCCGCGCCGAGCTGACCGCGCCGGCGCTCGCCGACCTGCTCGCGCTCGACGATGCGGGGTTCCGCCAGGTCTTCGCCGGATCGCCGATCAAGCGCATCGGCCGCAACCGCATGGTCCGCAACGCCGCCATCGCCGCGGGCAACAGCGGCGACCCGGCGCTGGTCGCGGCACTGGCGCCGCTGTTGCACGACGACGATGCGGTGGTGCAGGATGCGGCGCGATGGGCGCTTGCGCGTCTGGCGGGTACAGGGGGGCGATGCGATGCCGTGGACATGGATGCTGCTTCAGGCGCTGCCTCTGCACGGAACGGTCCTCCCGCCACCTGATCCGATTCCCGTTCGCTGCGGACGCGCCTGCGTCGAGAAGACGCCGGCGCGGCGCATCTCCGGGATCTGGATCAATTATTTCGAGGGGTCGGTCTTCATCGAAGGCGCGCAGCGGATCGAGGACACCCGCAATCGCCGCGACGCGCCGTGGTTCGAGATCGACGATCGCACCGAGGTGCCGCGCGATTTTCGCCGCTTTTACGACCGCGCGTATCGCGTGACGCTCGACGGCTGGCGGTCCCCTATCGTACCGAAACCGGACATCGGCGGCGGATACGGCCATATGGGTTACTGGCACGGCCAGATTCTAGCCGACCGGATCGTTTCCATCGAGGACGTGGGGTCGGCTGACTTACCGGAATAGGCTGTCAGGCACAGGCGCTCCCGGCAAGTGCGGACCATCCCCGCAAGCGCCTATCTTCCCCCGTCGCGCCGGGTCAGCGCCGCGACGCAGCTGGCGCGGTCGATCGTGCTGCCGTCGGGTTCGCGCGCGTCGAGATAGGTGACGCGCGGCGTGGCGCCGTCCTTGGGGTAGAGATAGGCGTCGAGGACACAGATCGGGCCGGCGAACTGGAGCTTTCGCGCGGTGCCTTCGCGGACGTCGGCGTCGGGCTGGCCGAACAATTGCGTCAGCGCGGCGGCGTCCTGGCCGAGCACGCGCTCCAGCCCGGCGCTCGTGTAGGGAATCACGGTGCGGCCGACCGGCGGCGCGACGCTGCCGGGCGCGGCGCAGCCGCCGATCGCCAGGGCCAGTCCGATCGCTGCCAGTGCCTTCACGCGCGCTTTCCCCCCGTCGACGCGTGGAACAGGTGCGTCGCCATGCCCGCCCCGACGATCGGCGCCAGCAGGTTGACGAGCGGAACCACGAACAGCCCGGTGCCGACAAGCCCCAGCGCCATGCGCCGCCCCCGCGTCGCCTTGCGCCAGCCCCGCATCGTCGCATCGTCCATGTGGCGGCTGGCGACCATCTCGCCGAGGTCGCGGCCGAGCAGCCAGGCGTTGACGAGAAAAAAGGCGACCGCCGGCCCGATGCCGGTGACCAGCAGCGCCAGATAGACGGGGAGCATCAGCAGGTTGACCAGCAAGGCGCGGCCCGCGGAGGCGAGCCCCATCCGCGCCGAGCGCAACGGCCCGACCGGGCGCGCGACGGCATGCGCGGCGGGATAATGGCGTGCCTCGACCGCGGCGACGATCTCGTCCGCGAACAGGCCGACGACCGCGATGGCGACGACGCGGAACAGCAGCCATGCGCCCAGCGCCAGCAGCACGACCGCCGCGGCGCCGGCGAGCCCGCCGGCATGGTCCGGCCCGATCCAGGTATCCGCCATCGACCGCAGGCCGAGATAGAGGCCGAACCCCAGCGCGCCGAACACCGCGAGCGTCGCCAGCAACGACTTGACCAGCACGCCCAGCACCGTCCGGTCGCCGAGCTGGCCGATGGTCAGGACGAAGGCGCGCAGCATCGTGCCGCGGTGGCCCCGGCGGCGGCCGCCGTCAACCGCCGGCACGTTGCGCCGCCGTCGCCGCGCCTCTAGGGACGGCGTTTGTTTTCTTGGAGCTTCCGCCCTTGTCCCAGCCCAAATTTGACGTGGTCGCGATCGGCAACGCGATCGTCGACGTGCTCTCGCAGGCCGACGACGCCTTCATCGATTCGATCGGCGTCGCCAAGGGGTCGATGCAGCTGATGTTCTCGCCCGAGGATGCCGACGCGCTCTATGCCAAGATGGGCCCGGGGCGCGAGGTGTCGGGCGGGTCCGCCGCCAACACCGTCGCCGGCATCGCCGCACTCGGCGGCCGCACCGCCTTCATCGGCCAGGTCGCCGACGACCAGCTCGGCGACGTGTTCGCGCACGACATCCGCGCCGCCGGCGTCGATTTCGCCACCGCGGCGCGTCCCGGCCAGCCGACCACCGCGCGCTGCCTGATCTTCGTCACGCCCGACGGGCAGCGGACGATGAACACCTATCTCGGCGCGTCGCAGTTCCTGCCGGCGGCGGCGCTGGACCTGTCGGTGATCGAGGATGCGGCGATCCTGTATCTCGAAGGCTATCTGTGGGATCCCGAGGAGCCGCGGGCTGCGATGCGTGCGGCGATCGAGGCGGCGCGCAAGGCCGGGCGCCGGGTCGCCTTCACCCTGTCCGACGTATTCTGCATCGGTCGCCACGGCGGCGACTTCCGGAACCTGATCGCCGACGGCCTGATCGACATCCTGTTCGCCAACGAGAACGAGCTGACCGCGCTCGCCGAAACCGAGGATTTCGACGCGGCGGTCGCGAAGCTGGCGGCGCTGGTGCCGACGCTGGTGGTGACGCGCGGCCCGGCGGGCGCGTGCGCGATCCAGCACGGGTCCCGCGCCGAGGTGGCGGCCGAACCGATCGCGCAGGTGGTCGACACCACCGGCGCGGGCGACCTGTTCGCGGCGGGGTTCCTGCACGGCCAGGCGCAGGGCAAGACGCTGGAACAGTCGCTGAAGCTCGGCGCGATCTGCGCGGCGGAGATCATCAGCCACTTCGGCGCCCGCCCCAACGTCGACCTCAAGGCGCTGGTCGCCACCAAGCTGTGACCCATGCCTCCCTCTCCCGGCGGGAGAGGGAGAGGACGGCGCATCCGTCATGCTGGAGAGGGCGGCGGGATAGTTCGCGCGAAGGCGCGAAGACGCGAAGAGCGCGCGCCCGGCGAGAAGCTGACGCCCTTTCATCGCTAATGGAGGCGGGGCCTGCGGCCCGGGTGCCCCCCCCTTCGCGTCTTCGCGTCTTCGCGTGAACCGAACGTCTTCGCGTGAATCGAAAAAGGGCCGGGGGATCGCTCCACCGGCCCCTTCACATTCGCCAACCGAACCTCAATTCAGCGGCTTCGACACTTCCGGCTGCATGGCGGGGTCGTCGACCACGTCGCTGATGCCGCGACCGACGTATGACCGGCTGCGGCTATAGCCGAAGTAGATCAGCAGGCCGATCAGGCCCCAGCCCGGCAGGACCAGGATCGCCAGCAGCGGCAGCGAGAAATAGAGGTACAGGCACCCCAGGATCGCCGCGGGTGCGACGAACCAGATGAACGGCGTGCGGAACGGCCGCTTGCGGTCCGGATCGACCTTGCGCAGCACCAGCACCGAAATCGCCACCATCAGGAAGGCGAACAGCGTTCCCGAATTGGAATAATCGGCGAGCTTGCCGACCGGCAGGAACGCCGCGGCGAGCGTGGTGGCGATGCCGGTGACGATCGTCACGACATGCGGCGTGCGATACTTCGGGTGGATCGAGGCGAGCTTGGTCGGCAGCAGGCCGTCGCGGGCCATGGTGAAGAACACGCGCGTCTGGCCGAACATCATCATCAGCACGACCGACGGCAACGCCAGCGTCGCGGCGAGGCCGATCAGATTGCCGATCTGCACCCAGCCGATCGTGCGCAGCACGTGCGCCAGCGCCTCGCGCGAGCACGACAGCGGCTCGAGCGCGCCACCGGCGACGATCGCACGGCAGCGGTCGGCGAGTTCCGACGTACCCGGCGACAGCAGCGTGCCCGCGGCATCGCGGACCGGCTGCGCGCCGAGCGGCGAGCCGATCGCACCCGCCGAGACGAGCAGGTAGAAGATCGTGCAGAAGCCCAGGCTCGCGATCAGGCCGATCGGCACGTTGCGCTGCGGGTTCTTGGTCTCCTCCGCGGCGGTGGACACCGCATCGAAGCCGACATAGGCGAAGAAGATCGACGCCGCGGCGCCGGCGACGCCCGAAAAGCCGGTCGGCATCAGTGGTTCGAAATGGTCCATGTTCATGACCGGCAGCGACAGCGCGATGAACAGCGTCAGCGCGGCGACCTTGATGCAGACGAGGATCGCGTTGACCCGCGCGCTTTCGGTCGTGCCGATCACCAGCAGCCAGGTGACGAGGCCGGAGATGATGACCGCCGGCAGGTTGATGTAGCCGCCGGCCGACGGGCCGTTGACCCATTCCATCGGCACCTCGACCCCGAGCAGGTTGCGCAGCTGCCCGACCATATAGCCCGACCAGCCGACCGCGACCGCGGAGGCGCCGACGGCATATTCGAGGATCAGCGCCCAGCCGACCATCCAGGCGAGCAGTTCGCCCATCACGGCATAGGTATAGGTGTAGGCGGAGCCGGCGACCGGCACCATCGAGGCGAGTTCGGAATAGCAGAGCGCCGCGACCGCGCAGACGAAACCGGCGATGATGAACGATATCATCATGCCCGGCCCCGCCTTCTGCGCGGCTTCGGAGGTGAGGACGAAGATGCCGGTGCCGATGACGGCGCCGATTCCGAGCATGGTCAATTGGAACGCACCGAGCGAACGGTGCAGGCCGCGTTTTTCGGCCGTGGCGAGAATGGCGTCGAGTGACTTGACGCGCCCGAATATCATGTAGCGTATCCCCCCAGATACGGACGGTCCTTGAACGCGCCGCCGCATGGTGAAGCGCGCGATGCTAACCGCTATTGGGGCAGGCGCAATCCCCTATCGTGGTTCGGGCCGCGGCGGCGGGGCGTCACGCCGTCGCCAGCATCGGCCCCAGCGGCCGCCCGCCGAACAGATGGACGTGCAGGTGCGGCACTTCCTGCCCGCCGTCGCCGCCGATGTTGGCGAGCAGGCGATATCCCGGCGCGACCAGTCCGTGGTCGCGCGCGACCCGGCCGACCGCGCGCACGAACCCGGCGATCTCCGCCTCCGACGCGCGTTCGCCGAAATCGTCCCAGGAGACGTAGGCGCCGCGCGGCACGACCAGGATATGCACCGGCGCGACCGGCGCGATGTCGTGGAAGGCGACCGCGTGCTCGTCCTCGTAGACGCGCCGCGACGGGATTTCGCCGCGCAGGATCTTCGCGAAGACGTTCTGGTCGTCGTAGGGCAGCGTCGCATCGATCGGCATCGGACGTCCTTTCAGCGGGAGGCTTTTTCGGCGTGGCCCGACACGCCCTCGCGCCGGGCGAGCTCGGCGCGGACGTCGTCCAGCCCCAGCCCGGCATCGGCGAGCAGCACCAGCAGGTGGAAGACGAGGTCGGCGGCCTCCGACGCCAGCGTGTCGGGCGCGGCGAGTGCGGCGATCACCGTCTCGGTCGCTTCCTCGCCGACCTTCTGCGCGATCTTGGGGCGTCCCTTCGCGAACAGGCTGGCGACGTAGGAATCGCCGGCATCGGCGGCGGCGCGGCGGGCGCGGATCGTGGCTTCCAGGCGGTCGAGCGGGTCCATGGCCCCCGCTTGGCGCGGGAGCGGGGGAGGGGTCAATCCTCCGCGGACATTTCACCGGTCCGCGCGAAGCGCCGGCGCAGCGCGCGGCGGACGATCCAGAGGGCTACCCCAGCGACGATGAACAGCGCGAAGTCCGAGGCCTCCGGCCCGGTGCGGCGATGCACGACGCCGCTGTGCCCGCCCGCGACGCTGCCGGCGTGCACGACGATCATGCCGCCCGTTCCTCGTCGCGTTCCCCGATATCGTCGCATACCAGCCAGCGGCGGGCGTCGACGGCCGAATCGAAGAGGCGCAGGTACGGCTGGGTCATGAACCGGCGCACCTGCATCCGCGTGATCGCGCTGGCGGTGACGATGGCGATGCGGCTCGCCCGCGGGAAGGTGCCGAGCCGGGCGTGGATCGCGGCGGCGGCGATCGCCGGCTGCACCGTACAGCCGCTCATGTCCATCGACAGGCGATAGCCGGGCCGGAACCCCTCGGTGCGGAAGCGGCGGAGCAGTTCGTCGGCATAGGCGGCGACGGTCGGTTCGTCGAACAGCCCGGTCCAGCGGATGTCGACGAGGTTGAGGGCGTGGTCGAATTCGATCGCGTACATGGCGCCCGCGGTCTAGCCCGGCGGGGGTTGCCGAAGCGCTAAGCCGCGACCGGTCGCCGGACCGGTATCCCCGCCGCCGCCAGCGCGGCATGCGCATCGGCGACGCTCGCCTCGCCGAAGTGGAAGATCGAGGCGGCGAGGACCGCGCTCGCATGCCCGTCGCGGATGCCGGCGACGAGGTCGTCGAGCCCGCCGACGCCCCCGCTCGCGACCACCGGCACGGGCACCCGCTCCGCGATCGCGCGGATCAGGTCGAGGTCGTAGCCGCTGCGCGTGCCGTCGCGGTCCATCGAGGTGACGAGCAATTCGCCCGCGCCCAGCTCGGCGAGGCGGACCGCGTGCGCGACCGCGTCGATCCCGGTCGGGCGGCGGCCGCCGTGGGTGAACACCTCCCACCCATCGCCGCTGCGCCGCGCGTCGACCGATGCGACGCAGCACTGGCTGCCGAAACGTGCGGCGATGTCGCCGACCACCTCCGGCCGGGTGACGGCGGCCGAATTGACGGCGACCTTGTCCGCGCCCGCGAGCAGCAGCGCGCGCGCGTCGTCGGCGCTGCGCACCCCGCCGCCGACGGTCAGCGGCATGAAGCACACCGCCGCGGTCCGCCGCACGACGTCGAGGATCGTGCCGCGGTCCTCGTGCGATGCGGTGATGTCGAGGAAGCAGAGCTCGTCCGCTCCCGCCGCGTCATAGGCGCGCGCCTGCTCGACCGGATCGCCGGCATCGCGCAGTTCGACGAAGTTGACGCCCTTCACGACGCGGCCGTTGGCGACGTCGAGGCAGGGGATCACGCGGGCCCGGACTGTCATGTTTTCGGCCCGGAGACGGGGGTCGCACACGGAGGCGCGGAGACGCGGGGAAGAAGGATTTCGGCGCGCAGAGGCGCGGAGGACGCAGGGGCCCCCGGTCGAAACCGGCCGCGCTGGCGGTCACTCGCCGATCCGCGATCAGGGGAGGATGACGGCGCTGCGCGCAGAGTGCGCTCCCTCTGCGTCCTCCGCGCCTCTGCGCGCCAAAACCCGCTCTTCGCGCCTTCGCACCTTTGCGCGAACATCATGCCTTCGCGGGCGCCGCATGGAACACCGTTGCAAGGGCGAGACGAGCGTCGAGGGCGCCGTCGGATAGTTGCGCGCAGAGGCGCGGAGGGCGCAGAGGTTTCCGGCGAAAACCGGCCGCGCCACTGGTCACGTGCCGATCCGCGATCCGGCCATGATGACGGCGCTGCGCGCTGGTCGGATACCCTCTGCGTCCTCCGCGCCTCTGCGCGCCAAAACCCGCTCGTCGCGCCGTCGCGCCATCGCGCGAACCTCATGCCGCCGCCCGCGCTACTTCCAGCGCCGCGGCGAGGTCGAGGCGGCCGTCGTACAGCGCCCGGCCGGTGATGACGCCCTCCACCCCGTCGCGGACGTGGAGCGCCAGCACGTGGATCTCGGCGATGCCCTTTACCCCGCCGCTGGCGATCACCGGGATCGACACCGCCCGCGCCAGGTCGACCGTCGCCTCGACGTTGCAGCCCTTCAGCAGGCCGTCGCGGCCGACGTCGGTGAACAGCAGCGCGGCGACGCCCGCATCCTCGAACCGGCGGGCAAGGTCGACGACGCTGGTGGTCGATACCTCGGCCCAGCCCTTGGTCGCGACCATGCCGTCGCGCGCATCGACCGCGACGACGACGCCGCCCGGAAAGTCGCGCGCCGCGCCGCGGACGAATTCGGGATCCTCCAGCGCCGCGGTGCCGATGACGACGCGCGACACGCCGAGGTCGAACCAGCGTTCGACGCTGTCGCGGTTGCGGATGCCGCCGCCCAGCTGGACGTGGCCGGGAAACCGCTCGACGATCGCGCGTACCGCGTCGCCGTTGACCGATTCGCCCGCGAAGGCGCCATCGAGGTCGACGACGTGCAGATGCCGCGCGCCCGCGTCGGCGAACAGCGTCGCCTGATGCGCGGGGTCGTCGCCATAGACGGTCGCGCGGTCCATATCGCCCTCCGCCAGGCGGACGACCTGCCCGCCCTTCAGGTCGATGGCGGGGAAGACGATCAGGCTCACGACATCCCCCCGCGCCGGGAAGATACGATCGGGCTCAGGGCCGCCATGCGAGAAACCTTTCGAGCATCGCCAGGCCGTAGCGCTGGCTCTTTTCGGGGTGGAACTGCACGCCCAGCATCGTGTCGCGCGCGATCGCCGCGGTGACCGGGCCGGCGTGATCGGTGGTGGCGATGACGTCCGCGCCGTCATAGGCGTAGCTGTGCAGGAAATAGGCCTCGCCCGCGGGCACCAGTGGATGGTCGCCGCGGGGCACGACGTCGTTCCAGCCCATGTGCGGCACGCGCGCGTCGGGGGTGCCGGGCGCGAGCCGGCGGACGCGGCCGCGCACCCAGCCGAGCCCGCGATGCTCGCCCATCTCCTCGCCCGCCTCGGCCATCAGCTGCATGCCGACGCACACGCCGAGGAACGGCGCGCCCTCGGCACGGACGCGGCGCTCCATCGCCTCCACCATCCCCGGCACGCCGCGCAGCGCGGCGGCACAGGCGCCGAACGCGCCGACGCCGGGCAGGACGATCCGGTCGGCCCGCGCGACGACGTCCGGGTCGGCGGTGACGGACAGGCCGGTCGCCCCGGCGGCGCGCAGCGCGTTCTCCACCGAATGCAGGTTGCCCGCGCCATAGTCGATCAGCGCGATGGTCATGGCCGTGGGCTCACGACGACAGCAGGTCGGCGAGCGGCAGCGCCGCCATGCTCGCGGTGAACGCCACCACCTCGGCAGTGGCGAGGCCGCCCGCCACGAACGGATCGGTGGCGACCAGCGCCTCCACCTCGTCGCGGCTGCCGATCGCGATGACGATGCCGCCGGTGCGCGGGCGCTTGCGCCCCGACGCGACCAGCCGCCCCTCGGCATAGGCGGCGCCCAGCCAGGCGACGTGCGCGCCCATTGCCGCGTCGATCGCGTCGAGATCGGCGCCATAGGTCAGCGACACCACGCACATCGCGGTGCCGGGGCGGGCGAAGGGTTCGCTCACAGCACGCCCTTGGTCGACGGGATCGCGTCCGCCTTGCGCGGATCGATCTCGACCGCCGCGCGCAGCGCCCGCGCCAGCCCCTTGAACGCGGCCTCGACGATATGGTGGTTGTTGCTGCCGTACAGCGTCTCGACGTGCAGCGTGATGCCGGCGGTCTGCGCGAAGCTGTGGAACCAGTGCTCGATCAGCTCGGTGTCGAGTTCCCCCAGCCGCGACACGGTGAAGGCGGTCTTCCACACCAGCCAGGGCCGGCCCGAAATGTCCAGCGCGACGCGGGTCAGCGTCTCGTCCATTGGGCTCAGCGCGTCGCCGTAGCGGCGGATGCCGCGCTTGTCGCCCAGCGCCTTCGCCACCGCCTGGCCCAGCGCCAGCGCCGAATCCTCGACCGTGTGGTGGCCGTCGATATGAAGGTCGCCCTCGACCGTCAGGTCGATGTCGATCAGCCCGTGGCGCGAGAGCTGCTCGACCATATGGTCGAGGAAGCCGATGCCGGTGCGGATGCGATAGGCGCCGGTCCCGTCCAGGTTGACGGTGACGTCGATCCGCGTTTCGGCGGTGGAGCGGTTGATGGTGGCGGTGCGCATGTCGGTTCGCCCCATAGAAGCGTGCGGCGTCACGCACAATCTTGACCGGCCCGGTGAGTGCGCTACCCAAGGGGAATGACCGACGGACTGCCCGATAGCCTGATCCCGTATGACGAGATCGTCCAGGAGGCGCTGCGTGCCGTCGTCGGCCGCGTGCTCGGCTCCGTCGCCGAATCGGGCGGCCTGCCCGGCGAGCATCATTTCTACATCACGTTCAAGACGCAGGCGCCCGGCGTCGACATCCCGCAGCGGCTGATCGAACGCTTTCCGGACGAAATGACGATCGTCCTCCAGAACCGCTATTGGGACCTGCTGGTCGACGAGCGGAAGTTCTCCGTCGGCCTCAGCTTCAACCAGGTGCCCTCGAAGCTGGTCATCCCCTATTCGGCGATCACCGGGTTCCACGATCCCGCGGTCAATTTCGAACTGCGCTTCCAGGCGACCGAGGATCCGAGCGACGGCCCCGAACCGCACGACGAGGCGGAGAACGACGGTCCCGCGGTCACCCCCGCGGCGGACGGGTCGAACGTCGTCAGCGTGGATTTCAAGCGCAAGAAGTGACCCCGGTGGAGGTCGTCGCCACGCCCGGCGAGGCGGAGCGTCAGGCGATCCTCGCGCCGCTGGTCGCGTTCAACGACGCCGCGGTCGGCGCGACCGAGCGGCATACGGTCGCGATCGTGATCCGCGATGCCGCCGGCGCGATCGTCGGCGGCCTGTGGGGCACGGCCGGCTATCGCTGGCTGTTCGTGCAATATCTGGTCGTCCCCGAATCGATGCGCGGGCTGGGGCGGGGCCGCGAGCTGATGCACGCGGCCGAAGCGGAGGGGCGGCGGCTGGGCTGCGTCGGCCTGTGGCTCGACACGTTTAGCTTCCAGGCGCGCGGCTTCTACGAACGGCTCGGCTATCGCTGCGTCGGCCGCATCGACGACTATCCGCCGGGCGAGGCGCGATTCTTCCTGTGCAAGCGGATCGACTGACCGGCATCCGGGTGCGGCGCCCGACAGCGCCCGGTCCGGCGGGGGCATCGCCCGGCCGGCAGGGATTCCCGCAATCCGGCCCCGCCCGAGCGGCTGCAAAGGCGGGCATCGTTGCCGGCGTCCGGAACCACCACCGTCCGATGCGTCAGTCCTTGCTGCCGCGCCGGCGCCGCTCGCCGCGATGCTCCTTGCGCATCGACTTGGCATGCGCCTTGGCGCGCTGCTTCAGCACCGCCTTGGGCGGCGGCCCCTTCTTGGGCTCCTCGAACGGCATCGCGTCGCCCTTCGCCTCGTCGAAGCCCAGCGTGGCGAGGCTTTCGGCGAAGTGCGTCGGCAGGCCCGCCGTCTCGTCGATGCTGCCGCCGTCGGGATGGTCGACACGCAGGCGGCGACTGTGCAGGTGCATCTTGCGGCTGATCCCGCCGGTCAGGAACGCGGCGGCACCGCCGTATTTGCCGTCGCCGACGATCGGATGGCCAATCGCGGCCATATGCACGCGCAGCTGGTGGGTCCGCCCAGTGAAGGGTTGCAGCTCGACCCAGGCACAACGATTGCCGGCGCGCTCGATCACGCGATAGCGGGTGCGCGCCGCCTGGCCGTTTTCCTCGTCGACGTGCATCTTCTCGCCGCCGGTGCCCGGCTGCTTGGCGATCGGCAGGTCGATGACGCCGTCCTCGATCGACGGCACGTCGACGATCAGCGCCCAATAGACCTTGCGCGCGGTCCGCCCCGAAAACGCCTTGGCGAAGAATGCGGCGGCGCGGCTGGTCCGCGCGACGAGCAGCGCACCCGAGGTGTCCTTGTCGAGGCGATGGACGAGCTTGGGCCGTCCTTCCGCGTCATATTGCAGCGCGTCGAGCAGGCCGTCGACATGCTCGGTCGTCTTGGTGCCGCCCTGGGTCGCGAGGCCCGGCGGCTTGTTGAGCACCAGCGCCTGCAAATCCTTGTGGATCACCATCTCGCGCGCGAACGCGATCTGGTCCTCGCTCAGCGCGACGCGCTCGCGCTGCGGGCGGGGAACGGGGACGCCGGCCTCGTCCTTGATCTCCGGCTCGGGCGGGGGAACGCGCAGCGTCTGGCCGGCCTTGATCCGGTCGCCCGGCGTGGCGCGCGATCCGTCGACGCGCAGCTGGCCGGTGCGTGCCCATTTGGCGACGGTGGTGAAGCTGGTGTCGGGCAGATGCCGCTTGAACCAGCGGTCGAGGCGGATGCCGTCGTCGTCATAGCCGACGTTGAACTGGCGGATGCCCTGGTCCTTCGTATCGCTCATGCCAGCGTTCCTCCGCCGCGCGTCAGCATCAGCCCGGCGAACAGCGCCAGCACCGATCCGATCACCGACACCAGCACATAGCATAGCGCGGCACCGGCCGCGCCGCGTTCGATCATGCCGACGACGTCGAGGCTGAACGAGGAAAAGGTGGTGAACCCGCCGAGCACGCCGATGCCCAGGAACAGCCGCCACGGCTCCCCCGCCACGCCGGCGCGTGCGAGCAGGCCGGTCAGCACGCCCATCAGCAGCCCGCCGATCAGGTTCACGGCCAGCGTGCCGTAGGGAAAGAGCGGACCGAACAGCGCCAGCGTGGCGCGGCCGGTCAGGAACCGCGCGCCGGAGCCGAGGGCACCGCCGATCATGACGAAAAGAAGAGGCATGGATTTCGCCCTAGAGCACAAACGGGCGGAGGGGAATGCGGTGCGGCGCCTTACCGCAGCAGCCCGGCGGCGCGCAGCGCGTCGTTGATGACCGCCCCGACGCCGGCCGGCTCCAGCCGCTGTGGCTCGGGGCGCAGCCGCGCCGGCCTCGGCGTCGGTTCCGGGACGGCGGGCGCGTCGGCGACGGCCGGGGCGATTCCCCAGAAGGCGGCGATGCGACGCGTCGAGGACACGCCGACGTCGAGCATGAACGCGCCGGCCGTGCCGCACGCCTCGGGCCCGCGCGTCGCGATCGGCGTGCCGTGGCCCATCCCGGCGATGCGATGATCCTCGACCACCGCACGCCCGCCGCGATCGCGCCAGATGCGGTGGCGGTCGCCGCCGCCGTCGTGCGTGTCGGGGGCGCCCGACACGCCATGCAGCGCGCGCCACTGGGTCAGGATCGCATCGGCATTGGCATCGTCGACGGTCGCGTCGGCATCGCCGTGCCAGACCGACAGCGTCGGCCAGGCGCCCGCATGCGCCGACGCGTCGCGGACCAGCGTCGCCAGCGTGGCATCGCCCGGCATGTTGTGGCCGCGCATCCGGTCGAGTGCCTGGACGACGCCGCTGGCGGTGCCGAACGGCAGGCCGCCGATGACCGCGCCACCGGCGAACAGCTCGGGATAGGTCGCAAGCATCACCGCGGTCATCGCGCCGCCCGCCGACAGCCCGGTGCAGAAGATCCGGGCGGGATCGACGTCGTGCAGCGCGACGACTGCCGCGATCATTTCGCGGATCGACTGCGCCTCGCCATGATCGCGGCTGACGTCTTCGGGCGCGAACCAGTTGAAACAGCGGTTGGGGTTGTTCGCGCTCTTCTGCTCGGCGAACAGCAGCACGAAGCCGCGCTCGTCGGCGAGCCGCGACCAGCCCGATCCGCTGTCGTAGCCGGCGGCGGTCTGCGTACAGCCGTGCAGCACCACCACCAGCGCCGGACGCGCGGCGATCGAGGCGGGGACGTAGGTGCGCGCGCGCAGATTGCCGGGGTTGCGTCCGAACGCGGGCAGGTCGGCGAGACGATCGGGGCCGGCCGCCGCCATCGGATCTGGGCCGCCGCGCGGCGCGGCCAGCCGGCCGATCGTGTCAGACAAACGTCGCATGCGTGCACTCCACTAAGGATCAGGATCGCCGGTGGACGTCTCGATGTTGCGCTGCACAATATGGGGCGCGGCCGCGGGAAGGCAAGCGATCCCGTGCCCTGCGGTGCCGGTCATGGTGCGTGGCGGCGGTGCTCAGCGCACCACGAGATCGATCGCGCTGCCGCCAGAGGGTGCGGCGGTGACATAGGCGACATAGGCCGATTCGCCGCGCGTCCCGCCCAATACGTGCTGTCCGCCCGACGCCTGATGCTCGACGGAATAGCCGGCACGGCGCGCGCGCGCCGTATACCAGTCGAGGATACGGCCGACCGGCGCCGCGCTCGCGAAGCTGACGACGCGCAAGCCGCAGGCGTCGTTGCCCGCCGCCTCGCGCACGCGCGCATCGGGATAGAGCGGCAGCGCCGCGGGCAGTCGATTCGCCCAGCCCGCGGAATAGGAGACATCGCGCGCGCAGCCGGCGGTGGCGGCGGCCTCGCGGGCGGCGAGTTCGCCGAGCGTCAGCGCGCCATCGGCGTTGCGGCATGCCCGGCACGCGCCGCGCGCGGCAGGGGTGGGCGTCAGGTCGGCGGCGGTGACGCGGTCGGGCCGCGGCGCCACCGGTTCGGGCGGCATGGCCAGCGGATCGGGGCGGCTCGGCGGGCGCACGACGGTC
Source organism: Sphingomonas sp. A2-49 (assembly GCF_025548555.1). Taxonomy (GTDB): domain Bacteria; phylum Pseudomonadota; class Alphaproteobacteria; order Sphingomonadales; family Sphingomonadaceae; genus Sphingomonas. The sequence goes on along the minus strand of NZ_JAJLPA010000026.1, from coordinate 21,538 downwards.
GCGTTCGCACTCTGCGCCAGTGCGGGATCGACCATGATCTGGTCGGCCAGGGCGGCGGTCAATGCGGGGTCGCGGCGGTTGCCGCCGGTCGCATCGGCCAGTTCGCGGTCAAGGCCGTCGAGATCCTGCTGCGACGGCGCCGGCGAGCCACAGCCCGCGACGAGCATCAGGACGGGCAGCAGCGGCGAAAGGCGAAGGCGGGAAACGGTCACCGGCAGATGATGCGCCGCGGCGGGTTAAGGCGGCATCCGCCGACGTGGTTAACGTAACGTCACAGTCGCGTCGCTTGTCGGGCGCCGGGGCAGCGACCATGTATCCGGCATGCTCAACATCATTTCCGTCGCGATCGGCCTCGTCACCTTGGTGCTGGGACTCGTCGCCTTCGTTCCGTTGCTCGGTTGGATGAACTGGCTGGTCATCCCGATCGGGATCGTCGGGGCCGCCGTCGGCGCGATGTCGTCCAGCAATTCCGGCCGCAACCTCAACCTCGTGCTGATTGTGATCTTCGCGATCCGGCTCAGCCTGGGTGGCGGCATCATCTGATCCCGACGTGCGAAGAGGCCCGGCATCGCTGCCGGGCCTCCCGCACGTCGCTATCGCAGGATCAGCGGCAGACGACGTTGCCGCGGTCGACCGACTGGCCGAGCAGCGCGCCGCCGCCCGCGCCGATCAGCGTGCCCAGCAGCCGCGAACCACCGCCCGCGATGACGTTGCCGAGCGCACCGCCCGCCAGCCCGCCGACGATCAGGCCGGTCGTGCCGTCGTTGCGTCGGCAATAATAACGGCCGTTGTTGCCGCGATAGATGCGGTCGTTGCGACCGAGCTGGCGCGGCTGGTAATAGCGGCCGTCACGATAGTAATTGTCCGCGAAATAGGCGCGCTGGCCGCGCGGCAGGCGATTGTAGTCGTAGTTGCGATACTGGCGCCAGTCGTCGCGCCGGTCCTGCCGGATATCGCGCAGGTCGCCGCGGCGGTCCTGGCGCGCATCCCGCACCTCGTCGCGATATTCGCGGCGGGCGTCGCGCACGTCGCGACGCGAATCGGCATCGCGGACGTCGCGGCGATAGTCCTGGCGCGCATCGCGCACCTGGTCGCGATATTCGCGGTCCGCCTCGCGGCGCGTGTCCTGCGCGCCGGCGGGGATCGCCGTCAGGGTCGTGGCCGCCAGCGCGGCGGTGAGGAAGGCGATACGCATGATCTGCTCCTTGATCCAAGTGAACAGACAAACCAGCGGACCGCCCGCGGAGTTGCGTGAACGGCAAACTACGTCGCGTTCACCACCCCGACAGGCGGCCGCCCGCCACGCGGCCGATCAGCCGAACGTCGTGTCCAGCGTGATGTCGCAGTTGAGCACCTTCGATACCGGGCAGCCGGCCTTCGCCTCGTTGGCGATGCGTTCGAACTCTGCCTGGTCGATCCCCTCGACATGGCCGCTCAGGGTCAGCGCCGACCGGGTGATCGTGAAGCCGTCGCCGTCCTTGTCGAGCGTGACCTTGGCGCTGGTCCTGAGGTCGCCCTGCGAATGGCCAGCGCCCGCCAGCGCGAAGCTCAGCGCCATCGTGAAGCAGCCGGCATGCGCGGCGGCGATCAGCTCTTCCGGATTGGTACCGGGACCGTCCTCGAACCGCGTGCCGAAACCGTAATTGGCGTCGGTCAGCACGCCCGACTGGGTCGAGATCTTGCCCTTGCCGTCCTTGCCGAGGCCGGCGTAGCTCGCCGAAGCGCTGCGGGTCACCATGTCGATCGTCTCCTGTGTTGATGTCGGGGGCATACGCAGAAGGGGCGCCGCGAGTTTCCTCGCGACGCCCCTCCTGACCTAAAAGGCGATGGCCGGTGCCGCCTCAGCGGCAGCGACGCTTGCCGCCGCGATCGATCTCGCGACCGAGCAGGCCGCCGGCGACCGCGCCGCCCAGCGTGCCGACCGTGCGGTCGCCGCGCGTATCGACCGTACGGCCGAGCAGAGCGCCGCCGATCGCGCCGACCACCGCACCGGTGGTGCCGTCGGGCTTGCGGCAGCGGACGCGGCCGCGATTGTCACGCCATTCGCGATACTTATACCGCTGCGCGCCGGCCTGCGACACCGGCACGACCATCGTCGCCGGCAGGACCATCGCGGCACACCCGATGGCGAGCATCAACTTACGCATGTCATTTCACTCCGTTCTGAAAACCTGTGATGCGCTAACGTCGCTCAACATAGTGCGGTTGCATGAACGGCGAACAACGTTCCGTTCAGGAAACGATCCGGCCCCGCGCGGGCCGGTTATGTCCCACATCGGGTCAGAACGGCAGCTTGAGCCGCATCATCGCGCGCGGCGCGCTCTGGCCGTTGGGCAGCACGCCCTGTTCCGCTTCCGCCGCCACGCGCAGCTTGCCGGCCACGCCGGTCTCGGCGCGCAACGGCCGTCGCGCATAGGTGCCCTCGGCGACCGGGCGCAGCCGGTCGGCGTCCCTGGCGCGCGCGCACACCACGATGTCGCCACCATCGTCCCGGCTGCCGCAGGGGACGGCGGGGGCGGGCGCCCGAGCGGGACGCAGTTCGGCGGGGACCGGTGGTCCCGCGACCGGCGCGGCCTGCAACGCCAGTGCCATGGCCATTCGTGCTTGCATCGCCTCGCCTCCGATCGGCGCATGCTGGGGTCCGATTGCGGCGGCGCGAAGGCGGATCCGCGGCGGCCCGGGATCAGCGATAGTTGAAGCTGATGCTGATCCGTTCGCCTTTGGCCGCATTGGGCACGACCTCGTGCCGCAGCCAGCTTTCCCACAGGAAGACGCTGCCGGCCCGGGGTTCGGCATAGACGAACGTCGCGTGATCCTCGCCGGCGTCGGCGCGGCGGGTCGGGGCCGCCATCATCATCGGCAGTCGCGGATCTTCCAGCTTGAGCGCGCCGGCGCCCGGCGGGGTGGCGACATAGATCGTGCCGCTGACCGCGCTGTGCGGATGGATATGCCCCGAATGCGCGCCGCCGGGCTTGAGGACGTTGACCCACAGGCTGTCGAGCTTCAGCCGCCGCCCGCCGAGGTCGAAGGCGCACGCCTCCGCGAAGCGCGCGACGTGCCGGTTGAGCAGCCGGACCAGATCGCCGAAGCGCGGATCGCGCGCCGGCAGGTCGTCGAGCGAGGCATAGGAGGTATAGCCGCGATAGCCATGCGCCTTCGACCAAGCGACGCCGGCGCGATCCTGCCGCGCGAGGTCGAGGCACGCCTCTTCCAGCTCGGCGAGCAGCGCGTCGTCGCCCAGGTCTTCCTCGTAGAAGCGCGTCGCGAAGAGGGTGCGGATCGTCATGCGCCCGTCCTAGCCCAATCGCAGCGCGACGTCGTTCATGAAGCGCACGTCGTCGCCCGCGGCGAGCCACGGCGCCTCCGCCCCGATCGCGCCGAGCATGTCGGAAAGGTCGTCCATCTCGGCCTTGGCGTAGTTGCCGAGCACGTATCCGGTGACGCGATCCTTGTGCCCTGGATGGCCGATGCCGATCCGCACCCGGCGGAAATCGGGGCCGAGATGCTGGTCGGTCGAGCGCAATCCGTTATGCCCCGCGGTGCCGCCGCCGCGCTTCACCTTGACCTTGAACGGCGCCAGGTCGAGCTCGTCGTGGAACACCGTCAGCGCGTCGGGACCCAGTTTGTAGAAGCGCAACGCCTCGCCGATCGCGCGGCCGCTTTCGTTCATGAACGTCGCGGGCTTGAGCAGCAGCACCTTGTCCGTGCCGATCCGCCCTTCCTGCGTCCAGCCCAGGAACTGCTTCCGGACCGGGCCGAAGCCGTGCATGTCGGCGATCAGGTCGAGCGCCATGAAGCCGACGTTGTGCCGGTGCATCGCATATTGCGGCCCCGGATTGCCGAGCCCGGCCCAGATCTGCATGGCGTGGTCCTTCGTTTTATTCCCATCGACCGCTTTCGAGCCACATCTGTCATCCCCCGGAGGCGGGGATCCATGTTGGCTGACGTCATTGGGTGTCGGTGAGCGCGGGGATGACGACCGCTGCGGGATCGCCCAAACCGAAAGGGGCAGGGGAGCTTGCGCCACCCTGCCCCTTCACGAACGGTCCGACGAAGGGGATCAGCCCTCCTTGGTGTCGTCCTCGGCGTCGGTCGCCTCGGCCTCGGCAGCGGCCTCGGCGGCCTGCGTCTCGGCGACTTCGGCCTCGAGTGCCTCGTCCTGCGCGGTCGGGACGGTCGGCGGCACGATCGTGGCGATCGCGAAATCGCGGTCCTCGATCGCGGGCTTCGCACCCTTGGGCAGCTCCACGTCGCTGATGTGGATCGAATCGCCGATTTCCTTGCCCTTCAGCGAGATCGTGATCTCCGAAGGGATGTCGGCGGCGTCGACGACCAGCTCGATCTCGTGGCGCGTGATGTTGAGCACGCCGTTGCCGCGCTTGATGCCGGGGCAATCGTCCTCGTCGGCGAACACGACGGGGACGGCCACGGTCACTTCGGTGTGCTCACCGATGCGCAGGAAGTCGACGTGCACCGGACGATCGGTGACGGGGTGGAAGGTCACGTCCTTCGGCAGCGTGCGCTCGCCGGAGACCATGATGACGGAATTCATGAAGTGACCGGTCATCAGCGCCTTCATCAGCGCCTTTTCCTCGAGATGGATCGAGGTCGGTTCCTTGTTCTGGCCGTAGATCACGGCGGGGACGCGGCCGTCACGACGCAGCGCCCGGGAGGCTCCCTTGCCAACCCGGTCGCGCGTCTCGGCTGCGAGCGTAATGGTGTCGCTCATGCAGATAACCTTCCGAAACGTGCTTTAGTGTCTTTCCGCGCCACGCCTCCAGGGATGACCATGGCCGGAAGCCGGCGCGCTTAGCGGAAAGGGGCGGAAAACGCAACCGGTCGGCTCGCCCCGTCCTCACCCCATCGGCGCTGCGCGCCTCTTCCCTCTCCCGCCGGGAGAGGGGATAAGACGGCGAAGCCGGCGAAGGGTGAGGGCAAGCGCGACGAACTCAATACCGTACCCGCTGCGCCTTCACCCCCAGCTTCGCCAGCTGCGCCTGCACCGATTCCGGTCCCGCGAGGTGCCCGGCACCGACCGCGATGAACACCGTCCCCGGCGTCGCCAGCCGCTGCCTGATCCACTGCGCCCAGCGCGCGTTGCGATCGGTCAGCAGCACCTTGGCGACCTCCGGAGAGCTCTTCAGCTCGTCGTTCATCTCGCGCGCCAGCGCATCGGGGTCGCCGCGTGCCCATTCGTCGACCATCGCCGCCATCTGCTGGTTCAGCTTGGGCAGCTCGTCGATCGTGCTTTCCAGGAACTGGAGCTGCGCCGTGTCGGACAGGCTGCCGAAGAAGCCGAGCTGCTGCTCGGGCGTTTCCAGCCCGGTCAGCGGCTTGTTCGCCTGCTTCGCGGCCGCGGTGATGACCTCTTCCGGCCCGTTGGTGCTGTCGTAGCCGAGCTTCGACAGCGGCGCGACCGACAGCTGCGTCGCCGCCAGCCACGGCTTGTAGCGGTCGAGCGCGTTCGCGGGCAGGCCCAGGTCGGTCACCGCCTTGGTGAAGGCGGCGCGCTTGGCCACCGGCAATCGCTGGGTCAGCGGCGGCGTGCCCGGCGCGGCGACGCCGCTCGCCTGCACCAGTCCCTGCATCGTCGCCGGGTCGGGCATCACGATCTCCAGCTTGACCTCCGCCGACCGGTCGAACGCCGCCTTCACCGCCTCGTCGAACCAGGTAAGGCCGGGCTTGAGCACATGGATCGTGCCGAACAGGTAGATCGTCGTGTCCTTGTCCCTCACCACCCACAGCGCCGGATCGGCGTCGAGCGAGGCCGTCGCGGCGGGCTTCGCCGGCTGCTGCGCGCAGGCGGGAAGGGCGAGGCAGAGGGCGACCGCCGACAGGGCGGCACCGAGGGTTCGTATCATGTCGGGACGTGTCCGGCTGTTGCGCTCCCGCCGTACCTAATGCCGCGCCGCACCACTTGCTAGACGCCGTCTCATCCGCCAAAGCCGCTGGCGCAATGGCCGCCACACCGCTCTCCTTCCAGAAGATGATCCTGACGCTCCACGATTACTGGAGCGACCGGGGCTGCGTGATCCTCCAGCCGTACGACATGGAGATGGGCGCGGGCACCTTCCATCCGGCGACGACGCTCCGCGCGCTCGGGCCGGAGACGTGGAACGCCGCCTTCGTCCAGCCGTGCCGCCGGCCGACCGACGGCCGGTACGGCGAAAATCCCAACCGGCTCCAGCATTATTACCAGTATCAGGTGATCCTGAAGCCCTCGCCGGCCGACCTGCAGGACCTGTACCTCGGCAGCCTCGCCGCGATCGGCGTCGACATGACGCGCCACGACATCCGCTTCGTCGAGGACGACTGGGAATCGCCGACGCTGGGCGCCTGGGGGCTGGGCTGGGAAGTCTGGTGCGACGGCATGGAGGTGACGCAATTCACCTATTTCCAGCAGATGGGCGGCTTCGACATGAAGCCCGTCGCGGGCGAGCTGACCTACGGACTCGAACGGCTGGCGATGTATATCCAGGACGTCGACAACGTCTACGACCTGAAGTTCAACGACGGCGGCGTCACCTATGGCGACGTGTTCCTCGAGAACGAGCGCCAGATGTCGAAGTGGAATTTCGAGGTCGCCGACACCGCGACGCTGTTCGACGCCTTCCGCAAGGCCGCCGCGGAATGCGAGAACAGCCTCGCCGCGGGCCTGCCGATCCCCGCCTACGAACAGGCGATCAAGGCCAGCCACACCTTCAACCTGCTCCAGGCGCGCGGCGTGATCTCGGTCGCGGAACGCCAGGCCTATATCGGCCGCGTCCGCGACCTCGCCAAGGGCGCATGCGGCGCCTGGATGGACAAGAACGCCGAGGGCTGGAAAGCCCGTTTCCCGAACTGGAACGCGGCGTGATGGCGCTGTGCGGATTCGCAGAAGGTGTTTTCGCGCGGAGGCGCGGAGACGCGGAGAAGACATGGGGTGCGGGCGAGCGCCCTCCCGTCCTTACAGCCGAATATACGAAGCGCCTTCGGCGTCGCGCGTCCGGCTCGCCCCCTGCGCGGTCCTGCACGACTTCTCTTCTGCTCCGCGTCTCCGCGCCTCCGCGTGAAAACACATTGTTCTTCCTCGCCGGCGCAACACGATGACCGACTTCCTGCTCGAACTGCGCTCCGAGGAAATCCCTGCACGCATGCAGGACAAGGCGCGCGACGATCTCGCCCGCCTGTTCGCGGGTGAACTGGCAAAGGCCGGGCTGACCGCCACGGCGCTGGTGACCTATGCGACGCCGCGCCGCCTGACGCTGATCGCGCGCGGGCTGCCCGCCGAGACGCAGGCGGTACGCGAGGAGGTGAAGGGCCCCAAGGTCGCCGCGCCGCCGCAGGCGCTCGAGGGCTTCCTCCGCAAGACCGGCCTCGTCCGCGAGCAGCTGACCGAGCGTGACGGCGTGCTGTACGCGGTCACCGAACGCCCCGGCCGCGCCACCACCGCCGTGCTGGCGGAGGCGGTTCCAGCGATCGTGCGCGGCTTCCCCTGGCCCAAGTCGATGCGCTGGGGCGGCGCCTCCGCCTCGACCGAATCGCTGCGCTGGGTCCGGCCGCTGCACGGCATCGTCGCGCTGTTCGGCGACGATCCGGTCGAGATCGAGGTCGCCGGCATCCGCTCGGGCGTCGCCACCCTCGGCCACCGCTTCCACCATGCCGGTCCGATCACGATCGGCTCGGCGGCGGATTACGTCGAGAAGCTGCGCGCGTGCCACGTCATGGTCGATCAGGACGAACGCCGCGCGATCATCCGCGACCGCGCCGCCGCGCTCGCCGCCGAAGCCGGCCTCACCCTCGTCGAGGACGAGGGGCTCGTCGCGGAGAACGCCGGCCTCACCGAATGGCCGGTGCCGCTGCTCGGCCGGTTCGACGCCGGCTTCCTCACCGTCCCGCCGGAGGTGATCCAGCTCACCGCGCGCGTGAACCAGAAGTATTTCGTCTGCCGCGACGCCGCTGGCGCGCTCGCCAATGCCTTCGTCTGCACCGCCAATATCGAGGCGACCGACGGCGGCGCCAAGATCGTCGAGGGCAACCGCAAGGTGCTCGCCGCGCGCCTCGCCGACGCGCGCTTCTTCTACGAGACGGACCTGAAGACCCGGCTCGAGGACCTGCGGCCGAAGCTCGAACAGATCGTCTTCCACGAGCAGCTCGGCACCGTCGCGGACAAGGTCGACCGCGTCGCGAGGCTCGCCCGCTGGCTGGTCGAGCAGGGGATCGTGACATCTCCCTCCGCGACTGAGGGAGAGGGACCGTCGCTCGCCGACATGGCCGAACGCGCGGCGCGGCTCGCCAAGGCGGACCTCGTCACCGGCATGGTCGGCGAATTCCCCGAATTGCAGGGCCTGATGGGCGGCTATTACGCCGCCGCACAGGACGAACCGCGCGCGCTCGCCGATGCGATCCGCGATCACTACAAGCCGGTCGGACAGGGCGATGCGGTGCCGACGGCGCCGGTGACGGTGGCGGTCAGCCTCGCCGACAAGCTCGACACGCTCGCCGCCTTCTTCGCGATCGGCGAACTGCCGACCGGATCCAAGGACCCGTTCGCGCTGCGTCGCGCCGCGCTCGGCGTGATCCTGCTGATCGAGCGGTCGCAGCTGCGGTTCGGCATGCTGGCGCCCTTCGGCGTCGCCGTCACCAACGTCGTGCAGGGCGTGCTCGGCCGGACGGCGGAGGCGGACCCCAATTTCGCGCTTTACCTTGAAAAGGTCACGCAGATCGCACCCGACCGGGCGCTGCCGCGCGACGAGTTCGACCGGCGCATGGCGCTGGTCGCGGAAGCGCTCGGCGATTTCGAAATCGTGCTCAAGCCCGAAACCGAAAAGGTCTTCCACTTCCTCCAGCAGGGGCGCGAGCGGATCGTCGACACGCCCGTGCAACTGCTCGCCTTCTTCGCCGACCGGCTGAAGGTGCAGCAGCGCGAGGCGGGCGTCCGCCACGATTTGATCGACGCGGTGTTCGCGCTGGGCGGCGAGGACGATCTCGTCCGCCTGCTCGCCCGCGTCCGCGCGTTGCAGGCGTTCGTCACCACCGACGACGGCAGGAACCTGCTCGCCGGCTACAAGCGCGCCGCGAACATCCTGAAGAAGGAAGCATGGACCGCCGCCGCGGAGCGGAATGCGACATCGCTGTCCTACACGCCCGACACGGCGGAGGCCGATCTGATCGCCGCGCTCGATGCGGCCGAACCCGCCGCCGCCGCCGCCGTGGCGGCCGAGGATTTCGAGCGCGCGATGGCGGCGCTCGCCTCGCTGCGCGCGCCGATCGATGCGTTCTTCGACGGCGTGACCGTCAACGATGCCGACCCCGACAAGCGGGCCGCGCGCCTCGCGTTGCTGGCCCGCGTCCGCGCCGCGGTGCATGGCGTCGCCGATTTCTCGAAGATCGAGGGGTAGCGACACACCCTCCTGCATGCGACCAATGTGACCTTCCGACCCTTCGTTATGCGCCTCATCCTCCCCGGGACCGGCATTCAACGTAAGCTCAAGGACCAGCGATGACCCAATACGTGTACCGTTTCGGTGGCGGCGTTTCGGACGGCGGAAAGGGCGACAAGAACCTGCTCGGCGGCAAGGGCGCGAACCTGGCCGAGATGGCGTCGATCGGTCTGCCGGTGCCGCCGGGCTTCACGATCAGTACCGCGATGTGCACGACCTATTACGACGAGGGCGAGCAATTCCCGCAGAGCCTGCGCGACGAGGTGGCGCAGGGGATCGCGCATATCGAGGGTATCACCGGCAAGACGTTCGGCGATGCCGCGAACCCGCTGCTGGTCTCGGTCCGCTCGGGCGCGCGCGTGTCGATGCCGGGGATGATGGACACCGTCCTCAACCTCGGCCTCAACGACGCCACGGTCGAGGGGCTCAGCGCGAAATCGGGCGACGAACGCTTCGCCTGGGACAGCTATCGCCGCTTCATCCAGATGTACGCCGACGTGGTCCTCGAACTCGACCATGGCGCGTTCGAGGAAGCGCTGGAGATCGCGAAGGAAGACAACGGCTTCACCCTCGATACCGAACTGACCGCGGCGGACCTCAAGGCGCTGGTCGCCGAATACAAGGGCCTGGTCGAGGCGGAATGGGGCAAGCCCTTCCCGCAGGACGTGCACGACCAGCTCTGGGGCGCGGTCGGCGCGGTGTTCGGATCGTGGCAGTCGGAGCGCGCCAAGGTCTATCGCCGCCTGAACGACATTCCCGCCGACTGGGGCACCGCGGTCAACGTGCAGGCGATGGTGTTCGGCAACATGGGCGATACGTCGGCGACCGGCGTCGCCTTCACCCGCGATCCCGCCAAGGGCGACCGCGCCTATTACGGCGAATTCCTCATCAACGCACAAGGGGAGGACGTCGTCGCCGGCATCCGCACCCCGCAATATCTGACCAGGACCGCGCGCGAGGAAGCGGGCGCCAGGCCCGCCTCGATGGAAGAGGCGATGCCCGAGGTCTATGCCGAGCTGGCGGCAGTCTTCGACCGGCTCGAAACGCATTACCGCGACATGCAGGACATCGAATTCACGGTCGAACAGACCAAATTGTGGATGCTCCAGACCCGCTCGGGCAAGCGCACCGCCAAGGCCGCGCTGAAGATCGCGGTCGACATGGCGAACGAAGGGCTCATCACCCGCGACGAGGCGATCCTGCGCGTCGACCCGATGGCGCTCGACCAGCTGCTCCACCCGACGCTCGACCCCGACGCGCCGCGCGACGTGATCGCCAAGGGCCTGCCGGCCAGCCCCGGCGCGGCATCGGGCACGGTCGTGTTCGACGCCGACACCGCGGAAAAGCGCAACGCGGCGGGCGACAAGGTCATCCTCGTCCGCACCGAGACCAGCCCGGAGGATATCCACGGCATGCATGCGGCGCAGGGCATCCTGACCGCGCGCGGCGGCATGACCAGCCACGCTGCGGTGGTGGCGCGCGGCATGGGCCGCCCCTGCGTTTCCGGCGCGGGATCGCTGTCGATCTCGGCGAAGGACAAGGTGATGAAGGTCGCCGGTCGCGAGATCCGCGAAGGCGACACGATCACCATCGACGGTGCTAGCGGCGAGGTGATGTTCGGCGCGGTCGCGACCGTCCAGCCCGAACTGGCGGGCGATTTCGGCACGCTGATGGAATGGGCGGACGGCGTCCGGCGGCTGAAGGTGCGCGCCAATGCGGAAACCCCGCTCGACTGCCAGACCGCGCGCGATTTCGGCGCGGAGGGGGTCGGCCTGTGCCGCACCGAACATATGTTCTTCGACGCCGACCGCATCACCGCGGTGCGCCAGATGATCCTGGCGCATGACGAGGCCGGACGCCGCGCCGCGCTCGCCAAGCTGCTGCCCGCGCAGCGCAGCGACTTCACCGCGATCTTCGAGGTGATGGCCGGCCTGCCCGTAACGGTGCGGCTGCTCGACCCGCCGCTGCACGAATTCCTGCCGCACGAGGAGAACGAATTCGCCGAGGTCGCGGCGGCCGCCGACGTGGACATCGACGTGCTCAAGCGCCGCGCCGCCGAGCTGCATGAATTCAATCCCATGCTCGGCCACCGCGGCTGTCGCCTCGGCGTGACCTATCCCGAGATCTACGAGACGCAGGCGCGCGCGATCTTCGAAGCGGCGCTGGACGTCGCCGGGAAATCGGGCGCCGCACCGATCCCCGAGGTGATGATCCCGCTGGTCGCCACCAAGCGCGAGCTCGACCTGATGAAGGCGGTCGTCGACAGGGCCGCGCAGGCGGTGTTCGCCGAACGCGGCCAGACGATCGACTATCTGGTCGGCACGATGATCGAGCTGCCGCGCGCCGCCCTGAAGGCCGGCGAGATCGCCGAGACGGGCGAGTTCTTCTCGTTCGGCACCAACGACCTGACCCAGACGACGCTGGGCGTCAGCCGCGACGACGCGGCGCGGTTCCTCGGCGCCTATGTCGAACAGGGGATCTACGCCAAGGACCCGTTCGTCAGCCTCGATATCGAAGGCGTCGGCGAACTGGTGCAGATGGCGGCCGATCGCGGCCGGGCGACGCGGCCCGACATCAAGCTCGGCATCTGCGGCGAGCACGGCGGCGATCCGGCGAGCATCGCCTTCTGCGAACGGGTGGGGCTCGATTACGTGTCGGCGAGCCCGTACCGCGTGCCGATCGCGCGCCTCGCGGCGGCGCAGGCGGCGCTGCGATAGGCGATCGGTCGCCGGACGCGTCCCGCGCCGGCGGTGAAGTTGAATGACGGTTCAGGTTGCTTGACGCCGCGGCGATCCGCTCGCTATCGCCGCGGCAACGACAGGAGAGTGACGGGCGATGAACAAGCTCTATCCCGATGCGGCGGCGGCGCTCGACGGCCTGCTGCACGACGGCATGACGATCTGCGCCGGCGGATTCGGCCTGTGCGGCATTCCCGAACGGCTGATCGATGCGATCCAGACGGCGGGGACGCGGGACCTGACCATCGCCAGCAACAATGCGGGCATCGACGGCGAGGGCCTCGGCAAGCTGCTGCGCACCCGGCAGGTGCGCAAGATGATCTCCAGCTATGTCGGCGAGAACAAGGAATTCGAGCGGCAGTATCTTTCGGGCGAGCTGGAGGTGGAATTCTGTCCGCAGGGCACGCTCGCCGAACGGTGCCGGGCGGGCGGCGCGGGCATCCCCGGCTTCTACACGAAGACCGGCGTCGGCACGCTGGTGGCCGAGGGCAAGGAGGTCAAGACCTTCGACGGGCAGGACTATATCCTCGAACGCGGCATCCGGGCCGACCTGTCGATCATCAAGGGCTGGAAGGCGGACGAGAGCGGCAACCTGATCTTCCGCAAGACGGCGCGCAACTTCAACCAGCCGATGGCGACCGCGGGCCGGGTCTGCGTCGCCGAGGTCGAAGAGGTGGTGCCGGTCGGCAGCCTCGATCCCGACCACATCCACCTGCCGGGCATCTACGTGAAGCGGATGATCGTCGGCGCGCCCTATGACAAGAAGATCGAGTTCCGCACCGTGCGCGAGCGCGTGGCGGCGTGATGCGGCGCGCGGTCCCGATGCTGGCGGCCGTGGCGCTGCTCGCGGGATGCGGGCCGACGCGCGCGCCGCGGGTGGCGACGCTGCCGGCGCCGGGACAGACCTATACCGCGGACGGCCGGCTGGTCCGCGTCACCGGCCTCACCGCGCTGCCGGCCCCCGACGGGGCGGTGCGCGCGACGGCGACGGCGACGGCGGCGGGGCAGGCGGTGCCGCCGCAGTTCCAGTTCCTCTACGGCTCGGCGGAGGCGGCGGCGCTCAGTCGCCAAGCGTTCCGCGCGCTCGTCGCCTATGCGACCTATCGCCGGGCGGCGGGGGACGGCGTCGTCCTCGCGCCCGGCGCGACGCTCGCCGCGCCGCAATGGCAGCCGTGCGAGGGCAAGCAGCGCGCCGCGGTGTTCGACGCGGACGAAACGGTGATCCTGAACCTCGGCGTCGAGGCACTGGCGGCGCGCGATCCGGCCGCGCCGTTCGATGCGGCGCAATGGGCACGATGGGAACGGACCGGCGCGAAGGCGGTCGCTCCCGTTCCCGGCGCGGTCGAGGCCTTCGCCGCGCTGCGCGCCGCCAATATCGCGGTCATCGTCAACAGCAACCGCTCGGCGGCGGAATTCGCCGGCACGATCGCCGCGTTGAAGGCGGCGGGGCTTGGCGACTTCACGCCCGGCGTCGACCTCTTCCTGCGCAACGGACCGAGCGGCAAGGACGATCGTCGCACCGCGATCGCGACGCGCTATTGCGTCGTCGCGATGGCGGGCGACCAGCTCGGCGACTTTAGCGACCTGTTCGCCGCGATCCCCTCGACCGCGGAGCGCCGCCGTGCCGCCGACGGCGGTGCGATCGCCGCACTGTGGGGCAACGGCTGGTTCGTCCTGCCCAACCCGGTCTACGGCAGCGGCGTGAAGGGCGGCTTCGACGACGTGTTTCCCGCCGACCGGCGCTGGGTCGACGGGGGCGCCCGGTGAAGGCGACCAAGCCGCGTGCCATTCCCCTGTCCGCGATCCCGCATCTCGACGATCGGTCCGCCGAGGTCGCGCAGATCTGGATCACGGATCGCGCCGGATCGACCGTCGTGATCGACGCGGGCGTCCTTGCCGATGCCGAAATGTTCGGCGTGCTGATCGCCGACACGATCGCGCATGCGGCCAGGGCGCATGCCGCCGCACTGGGCATCGGCGAGGCCGAAGCGGCCGCGCTGATCTGGCGCGGCCTCGATGGCGCGCGCCCCGATATCGATCCGGCTGCCGCCGCCCGGATCGCCAACCATCCCGGAGGACTGAACTGATGGCTACCGCAGCGAAGGGTTGGGACCGCAACCAGATGGCGGCCCGCGCCGCGCAGGAATTGCGCGACGGCTATTACGTCAACCTCGGCATTGGCATTCCGACGCTGGTCGCCAACAACATCCCCGCCGGCATGACCGTGACGCTCCAGTCGGAAAACGGCATGCTCGGCATCGGCCCCTTCCCCTATGCGGGCGAGGAGGACGCCGACCTCATCAATGCGGGCAAGCAGACGATCAGCGAGCTGCCGCAAAGCGCCTATTTCGGCAGCGAACAAAGCTTCGCGATGATCCGCGGCGGGCACATCGACCTGACCGTGCTCGGCGCGATGGAGGTGAGCGAGGGCGGGGACATCGCCAACTGGATGATCCCGGGCAAGATGATAAAGGGCATGGGCGGTGCGATGGACCTCGTCGCCGGGGTCAAGCAGATCATCGTGGTGATGGACCATAACGCCAAGGACGGCAGTCCGAAGTTCATCCCCGCCTGCACGTTGCCGCTGACCGGCAGGAACGTGGTCGACATGATCGTCACCGACCTCGCCGTCTTCCGCCGGCCCGACCATGACGCGCCCTTCCGCCTGATCGAACTTGCCCCCGGCGTGACCGCCGACGAGGTCGCCGCGAAGACGACGGCGGCGTACGAAAGCTAGGCCGGGGCAGGCTCGGTCGTTTCGTACGGCTACGGCGGGGGGCTACACCGGCCCTCGTTTGACGGCGGATCCCGGGCCACGTCCTGAAACGACGGTAGCAAGCGGAAACCGTTCCCGCCCCCGCGTGTCGGGCGGGGCTGGATCGCTAGGTTTCGCACCGCGACGCATCGAAGGAAGGAATGAGGTTCGCGCGGAGGCGCGGAGGACGCGGAGGCGTGAGCGGCGTCGTTGCGTTATCTCTTACCGACGGGAGAGAAAGGGCGCCGCGCCGACGCCACCTCTGCGCCAGCAAAGCCTTCGGCAGGAAAGCCGCGTGCCAAACCTCGAAGGGCATCGGCTCGGTGGTCGCATCTATGCCGTCACCCCGGACGTGTTCCGGGGGCCACGACGCCCCAAGGGTGCGGCACCAACCTCCAGCGGGCCGCTGGTCGCACGGATGATCCCCGATCGCGTCCGGGATAACAGCAGGAAGCGGGGATCGGTCCGGTCCCTGAAAGCAGGTCCGGCAGTGGACGGTCAGGCCTTCGCACCACCGCGACGCGTCGAAGACAGAACAAGGCTCGCGCGGAGCCGCGGAGGGCGCGGAGGCGCATGCGGCGTTGTGCCGCCCTACCTCATCGACGGCCTCCGAATGCAGACAAAGGGCGCCGCGGACCCGACATCTCTGCGTCCTCCGCGCCTCCGCGCGAACAAAGCATTTTCTCTCGAACGCCGCTTCGCCTTGGCCATCGGCCGGTACGGCCATTCAAAAAGCGGGCCGGCGCGATCCCCGGAAACCGGCACCAAAGCAATTATCCGCCAGCCAGCCTCGACCCGCACGCATCTTTCGGTTAACGCGCAGCCATCATGGCTACCCGACCGCAAACGCTGTACGAAAAGATCTGGGACGCGCACGTCGTCGAACGGCGCGGCGACGGCACCTGCCTCGTCTATATCGACCGGCATCTCGTCCATGAAGTGACCAGCCCGCAGGCGTTCGAAGGTTTGCGCGTCGCCGGCCGCCGCGTCCGTCGGCCCGAGCTGACGCTGGCGGTGCCGGACCACAATCTGCCGACGACGCCGCGGGTCGACGCCGCCGGGCGCATGCTGCCGATCGCCGATCCGGAAAGCGCGCAGCAGCTCGACGCGTTGCGTCGCAATACCGCCGAATTCGGCATCGACTATATCGACGCGACCGCAGCGGAGCAGGGGATCGTCCATGTCGTCGGGCCGGAGCTGGGCTTCACGCTGCCCGGCACGACGCTCGTCTGCGGCGACAGCCACACCTCGACGCACGGTGCGCTCGGCGCGCTCGCCTTCGGGATCGGCACCAGCGAGGTCGAGCATGTCCTCGCGACGCAGACGCTGCTGCTCAGCCAGTCGAAGACGATGGAAGTGCGCGTGGACGGCACCTTGGGGTTCGGCGTCAGCCCGAAGGACGTGATCCTCGCGATCATGGGCCGGATCGGCGCGGCGGGCGGGACCGGCCATGTCATCGAGTATACCGGCGAGGTGATCCGCGCGATGTCGATCGAGGGACGGATGACGGTCGCCAACATGTCGATCGAGGGCGGGGCCCGCGCCGGCCTCGTCGCGCCCGACGACACTACCTTCGCCTATCTGAAGGGCCGCCCGATGGTGCCGCAGGGCGCGGCGTGGGATATCGCGGCGGCGTGGTGGCGCAGCCTCGCGACCGATCCCGGCGCGCGGTTCGACCGGACGGTCCGCCTCGACGCCACCGACATCGCGCCGGCGCTGACATGGGGGACCAGCCCCGAGGACGTCGTGCCGATCACCGGCGTCGTTCCCGAACCCGACAGCTTCGCCGATCCCGCCAAGCGCGCGGCGGCGCGCCGCAGCCTCGATTACATGGGCCTGACGCCGGGCACCGCGATGCAGGACGTCGCGGTCCAGCACGTCTTCATCGGCAGCTGCACCAACAGCCGGATCGAGGATCTGCGCGCCGCGGCCGCGGTCGCGAACGGGCGCACCGTCGCGCAGGGCGTCCGCGCGATGGTCGTGCCGGGTTCCGGCCTCGTCAAGCGCCAGGCGGAGGCGGAGGGGCTCGACCGTGTGTTCGTGGCGGCGGGGTTCGAATGGCGCGAGCCCGGCTGTTCGATGTGCCTCGCGATGAACCCCGACAAGGTGCCTGCGGGGGAACGGTGCGCGTCCACGTCGAACCGGAATTTCGTGGGTCGACAAGGGCCTGGCGCGCGCACACACCTGCTGTCGCCGGCGATGGCGGCGGCGGCGGCGGTGACCGGGCGGTTGGCCGACGTGCGCGACCTGATGGGAGAATCCGCATGAAGAAGGTCCTGGTCCTGCTCGTCGCAGGCGCGATGATGAGCGGCGTCGCAGCCTATGTCGCGGGCGCCCGCGTGCTCGCCCATCCGCCGAAGACCCAGCGCTGATGCAGCCGGTCACCACGGTCAGCGGCACCGCCTATCCCTGGGGTGCGAAGAACATCGACACCGACATCATCATCCCGGCGCACTGGCTGAAGACGATCACGCGAACCGGGCTCGCGCGTGGCGCGTTCGAGACGGTGCGCGCCCAGCCGGGCAACGTCTTCGACGACCCGCGCTACGCGGGCGCGCCGATCCTGATCGCCGGCGACAATTTCGGCTGCGGGTCGAGCCGCGAACACGCCGCCTGGGCGCTCGCCGACATGGGGGTCACCGCGGTGATCGCGCCGAGCTTCTCCGACATCTTCTCGGGCAACGCCTTCAAGAACGGCATCGTGCCCGTCGTCCTGCCGCAGGAGGCGGTCGACCGGCTGGTCGAGGTCGCGCAGGACCAGCCGATCACCGTCGACCTCGAATCGATGACGGTGACGACGCCCTATCAGGACCGCTTCGCCTTCGATCTCGACCCGTTCCGGCGCCAATGCCTGATGGAAGGGCTGGACGAGATCGGCCTGACGATGGCAAAGGATACCGCGATTTCGAAATTCGAAGGCGCGGTGGACGAACACCGCCCCTGGATCGCGAACAGGAGCGGATATGCGGGCATTGCTGTCGATGGCGTCGGGCGGACCTGAAACTCTAGAGCTGACGGACCTGCCCGATCCCGCGCCCGCCGCCGGACAGGTGGGCATCGCGGTGAAGGCATGCGCGATCAACTACCCCGACGTGCTCATCATCGAGGATCGCTACCAGTTCAAGCCGCCGCGCCCGTTCGCGCCGGGCGGCGAGATCGCCGGCGTCATCGACGCGGTGGGCGAAGGCGTGACCGACTGGCAGGTCGGCGACCGCGTGATGGGCGTCATCGGCCATGGCGGGCTCGCGACCCGGATCGTCACCGAACCACAGCGCCTGTACCGCCTGCCCGAAGAGCGCAGTTTCGCCGAGGGCGCGGCGCTGATCCTGACCTATGGCACCACGATCCACGCGTTGCTCGATCGCGGCCACCTGAAGGCGGGCCATGCGCTGCTGGTGCTGGGTGCGGCGGGCGGCGTCGGCCTCGCCGCGATCGAACTCGGCAAGGCGTTCGGCGCACGTGTCGTCGCCGCAGTGTCGTCCGAGGAGAAGGCCGCGGCGGCCAGCGCCGCGGGCGCCGACGAGACGCTGGTCTACGGCCGTGCGCCGTTCGACCGGGACCAGTCGAAGGCGCTCGCCGAGCGATTCAAGGCGGCGGGCGGCCGCGGCGGCTTCGACGTGATCTACGACCCGGTCGGCGGCGACTATGCCGAACCCGCGCTGCGGTCGATCGCATGGGAGGGGCGGTATCTCGTCGTCGGCTTCCCCGCGGGTATCCCCAAACTGCCGCTCAACCTGACGCTGCTCAAGAGCTGCGACGTCTGCGGCGTGTTCTGGGGGGCGTTCGCGGCCCGCAATCCGCAGGCGAATGCGGCGCATGTCGCGACGCTGTTCGACCTGTGGCGGGACGGCCGGATCGCGCCGCGCGTGACCGAGACCTTCGCGCTGGAGCGGGGCGGCGACGCCATCGCGCGGATGGCCGCGCGGGCGGCGATCGGCAAGCTGGTGGTCGAGATCGCCTGACCGGCGGGCCGGCGACCGCCGCCTGCACGTTGCACCCCGGGCGGCCGCCTCCTATGTGGATCGCGAGCAGCGATGGGGTGAGCCGGCTATGACGACGTTCGACGGACGCGAACACGCGCACGAGGCGGCATTCGCGCGGGCCGAGGAAATGGTGTTCCGGATCACGGCGCGGCGCAACCGGCTGGTCGGCCAATGGGCGGCGGAGCGGATGGGCCTGACCCCGGAGGAAACCGACGCCTATGCCAAGTCGGTCGTCCAGGCCGATTTCGAGGAAGCGGGCGACGAGGATGTCGTGCGCAAGCTGTGCGGCGACATGGCCGCCGCCGGCGTCGACACCGATGACGCCCTGGTCCGTCGCACGCTCGCCGAAAAGGCGATCGAGGCGCGGCGCCAGCTGATGCAGGCGGAGTGATCGCATGCCGATGGCCGCCGACGACATCGCCGCGCTGATCCGCGCCGCCATCCCCGATGCGGAGGTGGAGATCACCGACCTCGCCGGCGACGGCGACCATTATGCCGCACGCGTCGTGTCGGCCAGTTTCGCGGGGCTGCCGCTCCGCAAGCAACACCAGGCTGTCTATGCGGCGCTCGGGCATCGCATGGGCGGCGAATTGCACGCGCTGCAGTTGAAGACAGCAGCCGCTTGAGGACGATGACCATGACCGACGACACCAACGCCCGCATCGACAGCGTCGTGAAGACGAACCGCGTCGTATTGTTCATGAAGGGCAGCCCGCTGTTCCCGCAATGCGGCTTTTCGAGCCGCGCGATCGCGATCCTCGACCATCTGAACGTCCAGTACGAAAGCGTCGACGTGTTGCAGGACCAGGGCATCCGCCAGGGCATCAAGGCCTATTCGGACTGGCCGACGATCCCGCAGCTCTACGTCGACGGCGAATTCGTCGGCGGGTCGGACATCATGATGGAAATGTACGAAAGCGGCGAGCTGGCGACGCTGCTCGGCGGCGAGACGGCGGCCGGTTGAACGCTGCACGCGGGGCGGCCTGCATCCGTTCGTAACCGGGTGCGGGTGGGCCTGCGCGAGACTGGAATAGCGGCGGGCCCACCCTGCTGAAGCGTCGAAACGCTCGGCTGCCCTGACGGTAGCAGGCGCCGTGCCAGGCCGGCAGGATCGCGGATGTCTGCGGTTCGCGGTGGTTAAGGGGCGGGCGGACGCCCCCCGGCATCGTAAAGTTTTCCGACGATTTCGCCGCGCGTTGCGTCGGCGCGCCCGGACATCGGCGCGCCCTCTTGACTACACCCGTAATCGGAGCGATTACGGGTGTAGTTGAAGAGGGAACATACGCATGGCCGAACGAATCAGCGATGCCGAACATGCGGTGATGGAGGTGTTGTGGGACGAAGCCCCGCTCACCGCACAGGACGTTGCCGAGCGCGTCGATCCCGCCCGCGGCTGGAGCGCCAACACCGTCAAGACGCTGCTCGGCCGGCTGCTCGCCAAGGCCGCGATCGCGCATCAGGAGGACGGCCGTCGCTATCTCTACCGGCCGCTGGTCGCGCGCGGCGATTACGTCTCGGGCGAATCGAAGCGGCTGATCGACCGGTTGTTCGGCGGCCGGCTGACCCCGCTGGTCGCGCACCTCGCCGAGCGCGACGAACTCACCGCGCAGGACATCGCCGAGATCGAGGCGCTGCTCAGGGACCTCAAACAATGATCGGCGGGCTGTCGCACGCGACCTTCGCCGGCTGGCTGATCGATGCGCTGATCGCCTCCACCGTCCTGATGCTGCTCGTGCTGCTGGTCCGCGCGCCGGTGCGCAACACCTTCGGTCCGCAGCTCGGCTATGCCTTGTGGGCGCTGCCGGTGCTGCGGCTGGTGCTGCCGCCGCTTCCCGATGCGTGGCGACAGGCGGCGGTGACGCCGATCTCGCGCGCCAGCGAGACGATCACGATCCTGGTCGTCGACGGCGGCACCGCGGCGCACGCCGCCAGCGCCGCGCCGACGGGGGCGGGGCCGGCGATCGCGGCGATCGTCGGCGGCCTGTGGGCGCTCGGCGCGCTCGGCTTCCTCGGCTGGCATCTCGCGAGCCATACCCGCTTCTGTCGTCGCCTGCTGGGCTCGGCCGCCGCGGTCGAGGAGGTGCGGGGGGTGCGCGTCATCGCCAGCCACGTCGCGACCGGGCCGCTCGCGTTCGGCGTGCTGCGTCGCTACGTCGCCTTTCCCCTCGATTTCGCCGACCGCTACGACGCCGACGAACGCGAACTCGCGCTCGAGCACGAGATCGGCCACCACCAGCGCGGCGACCTGATCGCCAATTGGGTCGCGCTCGCGGTGCTCGCGCTGCACTGGTTCAATCCGGTCGCGTGGCGCGCCTTCCGCGGCTTCCGCGCCGACCAGGAACTGGCCAACGACGCCCGCGTCCTCGCCGGCCGTTCGACGATCGACCGCCACGCCTATGCCTGCGCCATCGTCAAGGCGGCGCATGGTGGCGCCGTATCGGCCGCCTGTCACCTGCACACCATCGACGATCTGAAAGGGAGAATCCGGATGCTGTCCACCTCGCCGCGCTCGCGCCGCCGCCTCGCTGCCGGAGGCGCGCTCGTCTCCGCGCTCGTCCTTGCGGGGCTGGGCCTCACCGCCTCGGGCACCAGCGCCGCCGCGGCGCTGACCGGCCGCGTCGGCGACACGATCGGCGCTGC
>NZ_JAJLPA010000025.1 GCF_025548555.1 Sphingomonas sp. A2-49 | reverse complement strand
GGCGCGCGCCAGCACGCAGGCGACCAACGCGGTCGGCATGTCCGAGGCGCTGTCGGATCATGCGAAATCGATCGAATCGATCCTGGGCCTGATCCGCGACATCGCCGGCCAGACCAATTTGCTCGCCCTGAACGCGACGATCGAGGCGGCGCGCGCCGGCGATGCCGGCCGCGGCTTCGCGGTGGTCGCGCAGGAGGTGAAGAGCCTCGCCAACCAGACCGCGCGCGCGACCGACGACATCGCCGCCAAGATCGCCTCGATCCAGTCGGCGACGCGATCGACGGTCGAAACCAATGCCAGTATCAAGACCACGGTCACCGAGGTGCAGGAATCCGCCGATCGCATCCGCTATGCGATGGAGGCGCAGGCACAGACGGTGACCGCGATCACCGCGGCGGTCGACGAGACCGCGCTCGCCGCCGATTCGATGTCGGGCACGATCGCGGCGATCCGCGAGGATACCGAGGCGGTGGCCGCCGAGATCGACGGCGTCGGCCGCGGCTTCCACCAGCTCGACGATCGCCTCGACACGCTGCGCAGCCGCGCCGACGACTTCGCCCGGCACGTCGCCGCCTGAGGGCGCCGCGGCCGGCGCCGCGATTGGCGACGGCGATCCGCTGCGGTAAGGGCCGCGCGTGACGCTCTTTCCGCCCTCCACCTGCCCGCGCCTCGTCGTCAAGGTCGGCTCCGCCCTGCTCGTCGCGGCGGACGGCGATGTGCGGCGCGCGTGGCTGGCGACGCTGGTCGCCGACGTCGCCGCCCGCTGCGCTGCGGGGCAGCAGGTCGCGATCGTCTCGTCCGGCGCGATCGCGCTCGGGGCGCGGCGGCTCGGCCTCGCCCGGGGCGGTCGTGCCAGCCTGGAGGATGCGCAGGCGGCCGCCGCCACCGGACAGATCGCGCTGAGCCAGACCTGGGCGGAACTGCTCGGCGCGCACGACCTGACCGCCGCGCAGATGCTGGTGACGCTTGACGACCTCGAGGACCGCCGCCGCTACCTCAACGCCGCGGCGACGCTCGGCCGGCTGCTCGGGCTGGGCGTGGTGCCGGTCATCAACGAGAACGACAGCGTCGCGACCGAGGAGATCCGCTTCGGCGACAACGACCGGCTCGCCGCGCGCGTGGCGCAGGCGGCGGGCGCGCCCGCGGTCGTGCTGCTGTCCGACGTCGACGGTCTGTACGACGCCAATCCGCATACCAATCCCGCCGCGCGCCATATCCCGCGGGTCGAGCGCATCGACGCGGTCGCCGCGATGGCGGACGGCGGATCGGCGTCGGGCATGGGATCGGGCGGCATGGTGTCGAAGATCGCGGCGGCGCGGATCGCGACCGGCGCGGGCGCCAGCCTCGCCATCGCCAGCGGGCGGATGGACCATCCGCTGGCGGGCGAGCGGCGGCACACGCTGTTCGTTGCGGAGCGCACCGCCTCCGCGCGCAAGGCGTGGCTGTCGGGCGGCCTCACCGCCCGCGGCAGCATCCACGTCGATGCGGGCGCGGCACGGGCTCTCGCGGCGGGCGGCAGCCTGCTGGCGGCGGGTGCGACGCGGATCGATGGCGGCTTCGTGCGTGGCGACCTCGTCACGGTCGAGGGGCCGGCCGGGACGATCGCGCGCGGCCTGTCCGAATATGACGCGGGCGACGCCGCGCGCCTGCTCGGCACGCGATCCGACGAACAGGCGGCGATCCTCGGCTACGCCCCGCGCGCGGCGCTCGTCCATCGCAGCCATCTGGCGCTCCTGTGATGCCGCCCGCAGCGGCGGCGTGGGCGCGGTCGGCATGACCGTCCTCGCCATCACCGGCGCGACCGGGTTCGTCGGCGCGGTGCTGCTCGACCAGGCGCTGGCCGCCGGCCATCGCGTCCGCGCGCTCGCCCGCCGCCCGCAGCCGCCGCGCGCGGGGGTGACGTGGATCGACGGTGCGCTCGACCGGCCCGACGCGCTCGCCGCAGTGTGTGCCGGCGCCGACGCGGTCGTCCACGTCGCCGGCGTCGTCAACGCGCCCGACCGGGCCGGCTTCGTCGCCGGCAACGTCGACGGCACGCGCGCGATGCTCGCCGCGGCACGGGCGGCCGGCGTGCGCCGGTTCGTCCACGTCTCGTCCCTGTCGGCGCGCGAACCGCGGCTGTCCAACTACGGCTGGTCGAAGGCGGCGGCGGAGGCGCTGGTCGAGGCGAGCGGCCTCGACTGGAGCATCGTCCGGCCGAGCGGGGTCTATGGTCCCGGCGACATGGACATGCGCGAGCTGTTCCGCGCCGCGAAGTTCGGCATCGCGCTGCTGCCGCCGCGCGGCGCAGTGTCGCTGGTCGCGGTCGCGGACCTCGCGCGACTGCTGCTGACGCTGGCGACGCAGGCGGTCCCGCCGGCGGTGTACGAGGTCGACGACGGCCACGTCCTGACCCATGCGGCGCTGGCGCAGGCGATCGGGCGTGCGGTCGGCCGCCGCCGCGTGCTGGCGTTGCACCTGCCCCGCGCGGTGATGATGCTGGGCGCGCGGATCGACCGGATGGCGCGCGGCGCCGGCGCGCGACTCACCCCCGACCGGGTCGGCTATCTCGCGCATCCCGACTGGACCGCCCGCCCCGCGCTGCGTCCGCCCGCCGCCCTGTGGACGCCGCGGACCGCCCCGGCGGAGGGCCTTGCCGCCACCGCGCGATGGTATCGCGCCAACGGACTGCTATAGCGCCGCAACCCTGCCGCAATTGGCCGCCAATCGGATGACCATCATGACCGAACGCACCCAGATCCTCGACATCATCAAGAGCCAGATCGAACCGTTCAACAAAAAGGGCGTCGCGCTGGCCGAAGCGACCACGTTCCAGGGCGACCTGGAGTGGGACAGCCTGACCGTGATGGACTTCGTCGCGGCGATCGAGGACGAATTCGACATCATCATCACGATGAATATGCAGGCGGAGATCGAGACCGTCGGCCAGCTCGCCGACGCGGTCGCCAAGCTGAAGGGCGAGGCATGACGGAAACCGGCTTCCAGTCCGAGACGCTCGACCTCGATCCTGCGCCGGTCGTCCCCGAACGCGACCTGATGAGCAAGTTCGACGGGCTGATCGCCGAACGGCAGGCGCTGATCGACACCGGCGTCACCGATCCGTTCGCGATCGTCATGCAGCAGGTGAAATCGCCGACCGAGGCGGTGATCGCCGGCCGCGACACGATCCTGCTCGGCACCTACAATTACATGGGCATGACGTTCGATCCCGACGTCATCGCCGCCGGCCACGACGCGCTCGACCGGTTCGGATCGGGCACCAACGGCAGCCGGATGCTCAACGGCACCTTCCGCGACCATATGGAAGCCGAGGCGGCGTTGCGCGAATTCTACGGCACGACCGGCGCGATCGTCTTCTCGACCGGCTACATGGCCAACCTCGGCATGATCTCGACGCTGGTCGGCAAGGGCGAATACGTCATCCTCGACGCCGACAGCCACGCCTCGATCTACGACGGCTGCAAGCAGGGCGTCGCCGAGATCGTGCGCTTCCGCCACAACAGCGTCGAGGATCTCGACAAGCGGCTCGGTCGCCTGCCGAAGGAGGCGGGCAAGCTCGTGGTGCTGGAGGGCGTCTATTCGATGCTCGGCGACATCGCGCCGCTGCGGGAGATGGTCGCGGTCGCGAAGAAGCACGGCGCGATGGTGCTGTCGGACGAGGCGCATTCGATGGGCTTCTATGGCCCCAACGGCCGCGGCGTCTACGAGGCGCTGGGGCTGGAGGCGGACGTCGATTTCGTGGTCGGCACCTTCTCGAAGTCGGTCGGCACGGTCGGCGGCTTCTGCGTGTCGAACCATCCCAAGTTCGAGGCGATCCGCCTCGCCTGCCGCGCCTATATCTTCACCGCATCGCTGCCCCCGTCGGTGGTGGCGACCGCGGCGGCATCGATCCGCAAGCTCAGGACCGCGCACGCCAAGCGCGAACGGCTGTGGGACAATGCGCGCCACCTGCACGGCGGGCTGAAGGCGATGGGCTTCAGGCTCGGTACCGAGGCGCCGGACAGCGCCATCGTCGCGGTCATCCTGGACGACCAGGAACAGGCGGTGGCGATGTGGCAGGGGCTGCTGGAAGCGGGCGTCTACGTCAACATGGCGCGCCCGCCCGCGACGCCGGCGGGCACGTTCCTGCTGCGCTGCTCGCTGTGCGCCGAGCACAGCCGCGCGCAGCTCGACGCGGTGCTGGCGATGTTCCGGTCGGCGGGACAGGCCGTGGGCGCGATCCGCTGACCGCAGCCCTACGGTGAGCATGCTTTCCAGCGGTCGCGAAACGGCGTAGCATCGTCGCCGTGACGCGGGATGATGCCGAGACGGTCCCGGGGGGGGCTCCCGGAGGCGACGCGGCCTGGCGGATGATTACGCTGGTCGTAATGGGTCTGCTCGGCGCCGCGGTGCTCGTCGCGCTGATCGTGACGCTGGGCGAGGCGAACCGCCAGCGCGACCGGGCATTGCAGGCGCAGGCGCACAGTTACGACGTGATGATCCTCGCGCGGACGCTGTCGGGCACGATCGCGCGATCGGAGGCGTCGCTGGGCCGCTACGTCATCAGCGGCAAGGACCAGCGCGAACTCGGCCAGCTCTATTTCGACCAGTGGCGGCTCGCCGGCACGCAGATCGGCCGGCTCGAACGGCTGACCAGCGCGACAGGCGAACAGAGCGCGCGCGTCGCCCAGCTGCGCGACGCCTACATGCACCGTGGCGAGGAACTGTCGCTGACCGCGCTGAGCACCACCTACGGCAAGAACGGCCAGGCGCTCGCGCGTTATTACAAGGCACGCCAGTCGCCGACGCTGGCGGCGATCGACCTGCGGCTGGACGAGATCATATCAGGCGAGCGCGCGCTGCTCGACGCGCGGACGACGGACGCGATGCGCACGGTCGACCGGTCGAGCCGGATCGCGGGCGTGCTCGCGGTGTTCGGCGTGCTGATCGTGCTCGGCGCGCTGCTGCTCGGCTGGTTCACGCTGCAGGCGCTCGGCGAACGCGCGATCGCGCGCGCGGAGGCGGATGCCGAACGCGAGCGGGCCGAGGAGCTGTCGACCGCGGTGACGCAGGCGACCGACGAACTGCGCGTGCAGGAGGCCAAGCTGCGCCAGATCCAGAAGATGGAGGCGGTGGGCCAGCTGACGGGTGGCATCGCCCATGATTTCAACAATATGCTGGCGGTCGTGCTGGGCGGGCTGGAGCTTGCGAAGCGATCGATGCACAGCGATCCGGTGGCGACGGCGCGCCATCTCGACAATGCGGCGGAGGGCGCCAACCGGGCGGCGGCGCTGACCCGGCGGCTGCTGACCTTCAGTCGCGAGGAGGCGCTGCGGCCCGAACCGATCCCGGCGGCGCAACTGGTGTCCGGCATGTCCGAACTGCTCGACCGGACGCTGGGCGATGCGATCACCGTGACGACGCGCGACGGCGCGCAGGGCTGGCACGTCCGCGCCGACCGCGTGCAGCTGGAAAACGCGATCCTCAACCTCGCCGTCAACGCACGCGACGCGATGAACGGGCGCGGGCAGCTCGACATCGCGACCGGTGCGATCCGGCTTGCGGAGGACGACGTCGATCATTGCGCGGCGGGGGAATATGTCACGATCGCGGTGACCGACGACGGCTGCGGGATGACGCCGGACGTGGTCGAGCGCGTCTACGAACCCTTCTTCACCACCAAGGAGGCCGGCAAGGGGACCGGGCTGGGGCTGAGCCAGATCTTCGGCCTCGTCCGCCAGCTGGAGGGTGCGATCGCGATCGACACCGCGCCCGGCGACGGCACGACGGTGACGCTCTACCTGCCGCGCGATGCCAGCGTGCCGCTGCCCGCCGCTGCCCCCGTCGTCGAGATCGCGCTCGCCGACCCGGTCGGGTTGCCGTTGCAGGTGCTGGTGGTCGAGGACGATCCGCGCGTGCTCGGCGCGACGATGGGCGCGCTGGGCGAACTCGGCCACCACGGCATCGCCTGCGATCGCCCCGACAAGGCGGCGGCGCTGCTCGCCGGGCACGACGGGATCGACCTCATCATCTCGGACGTGCTGATGCCGGGGCAGACAGGGCCCGAACTGATCGCGACGCTGGGCCCGCGCTTCCCGCATATCGCGGTGCTGTTCGTCACCGGCTTCGCGGGCGAGGCGAACGCGACCGAATTCGGTGCCTATCAGGTGCTGCGCAAGCCCTTCACGCTCGCCGGGCTGGAAGCGGCGATCCGGCGGGCGATGGCGGCCGACCGCCCCGCCCCGCCGCAACAGATCGCCGCGGAGTGAGCGGGGCTTTTCTAGCTGACGTCCGCCACCCCGATGCCTATACCCGGCGCTTCCCGCCCCGGCCCGAGCCCCTTCCCGCATGACCTCCCTCGACCGCTACATGGCCCGGCTGATCGCGCTGCCGCTGTTTTCGACGCTGACGATCGCCGCCATGCTGCTGGTGCTCGACCGTATCCGCCGGCTGTTCGACTTCGTCGCCACCGAAGGCGGGCCGATCAGCGTCGTCTGGCGGATGCTCGCCAACCTGTTGCCCGAATATCTGGGCCTCGGCATTCCGATCGGGCTGTTGCTCGGCATCCTGCTCGCCTTCCGCCGGCTGGCGGCCAATTCGGAGCTCGACGTGCTGCGCGCGGTCGGCGTCAGCTATACGCGGATGCTGCGCGTGCCGTTCATGTACGCGATCGTGCTCGCCGCGCTCAACATCGCGATCGTCGGCTTCGTCCAGCCCAAGGCGCGCTATTATTACGAGCAGCTGCGCTTCGAGCTGCGCACCGGCGCGCTCGGCGCCTCGATCAAGGTCGGCGAATTCACCCATTTCGGCGACCGCATGACGCTGCGCATCGAGCAGAGCCACGACAAGGGCCGCAAGCTCGACGGCATCTTCGTCTATTACAACGACAAGGGCACGAGCTATTCGGTCACCGCGCAGTCGGGGCAGTTCCTCGCGACGGACGATCCCAACACGATCATATTCCGCCTGACCAAGGGCACATTGGTGCACAAGGCGCCCAATTTCACCGTGCCCCGGGTGCTGACCTTCACCTCGCACGATCTGCCCATTCCCCTGCCCCGCTACGAGAATTTCCGGCAGCGCGGGGGCCGCAACCTCGAATTCACGCTGCCCGAACTGGCGAAGCTCGGCCATGCGTCGCGCAACGAGGAACAGCGCGACAGCAGCCGGTCGGAATTCCATTTCCGTCTGGTCGAGGTGGCGATGATGTTCCTGCTGCCGCTGCTCGCCGTCGCGTTGGGCGTGCCGCCCAAGCGGTCCAATTCGGGGTTCGGCGTGTTCCTCGCGATCGTGATGATCGTCGCCTATCACAAGGTCAACGAATACGCCGCGTCGATCGGCGAGCTGGGGCGGATCGATCCGGCAGTGGCGCTCTGGGTGCCGTTCTGCCTGTTCGCCGGCATCATCCTGTGGATGTACTATCAGATCGCCTACGTCCCCGGCGGCCAGCCGATCGGTGCGCTGGAGCGCGGCTTTTCCAAGATCGCGAAGCTCGTCACCCGTTACCTGCCCGGCCGCGGCCGCAAGAAGGGCGCGACCGCATGACCAGCTTCTTCCCGTCGCGGACCGTCGCGGTCTACATGGGGCGGATGTTCCTGACGCGGACGTTCGGCCTGCTCGCCGCGCTGCTGCTGATCCTCCAGACGCTCGACCTGCTGAGCGAATCCGGCGCGATCCTGGCGCACCCGGGCAATACGCAGGCGCAGGTATGGCAATATGTCGGGCTGCGCGCACCGCAGATCATCGCCTTCCTGCTGCCCTTTTCGGTGTTGCTCGGCACGATCCTGACGCTCATCACGATGAACCAGAACAGCGAGGTGATCGCGCTGAAGGCGGCGGGCCTGTCGGCGCATCAGGTGCTCGCCCCCCTGCTGGTCGCGAGCCTCGGCGTGGCGGTGGTCAGCTTCGCGTTCAACGAGCGCATCGTCACCCGCGCCACCGCGACGCTCGACCAGTGGAAGGACGTCGATTATGGCGCGCTGCCGATCGACCGGGGCGAGCGGACCAACGTCTGGGTCCGCGACGGCGACGACCTGATCGCGGTGCAGCAGGTGCGCGGCCGGGGCGAGGCGACGCGGCTCGGCAACGTCACCGTCTACGACCGGACCGGCGGCGAGCTGGTCGCGATCATTCGCGGGCCGCAGGGTCGCCACGCGGGCAACGGCTGGGCGATCGGGCCCGCCACGCGCTTCGACGTCGCGACCGGGCGGGTCGGCAACCTTGGCACGGTCACCGTCGCGCCGGGCGTCCGGCCCGACCAGTTCACGCTCGGCACGGTCAATCCCGACGGGCTCGACTTCACCGCGCTGGCCGCCGCGATCGGCGATTTGCGCGACGCGGGGCGGCCGACCAAGTCGCTCGAGGGGACGCTGTGGCACAAATTCTCCGGTCCCCTGTCGGCGGTGCTGATGCCGCTGCTGGGCGCGGTCGCGGCATTCGGCATCGCGCGCTCGGGCCATTTGTTCATCCGCGCGGTGATCGGCATGGGGCTGGGCTTCGCCTATTTCGTGGCCGACAATTTCGCGCTCGCGATGGGCAATCTGGGCGCCTATCCGCCCTTCCTCGCCGCCTGGGCGCCGTTCCTGCTGTTCCTGCTGATCGGCGAGGCGGTGCTGATCCGCACGGAGGAATGATCGCCCGTTGCGGTTTCGGTCCGAAATAGACACGTCGTTAACCATGATCCGCTAGACGTTCCGGCGAACGAGGGTAGCGGAGAGCGAAGATGGACGTGTCGATGACAGCCGCGGCGCGCGGCGCGCCGGTCACGCCGACCGGGACGACGGCACGGGCCGGCACGGATCAGGATTTCGCCAAGTCGCTCGCCGGCGCGACGACCGCGCCCGCCTCCGCCAGACGCAATACGGGACGCGTGATGCGCCCGGTACTCGTGCCCAGGGCGGTCCCGCTCGCGACGGCCGTCACCGCCAAGACCGGCCGTACCGGCATGACCGCGGCGCAGGCGCACGCCGCTTATGGCGGGGGCACGCTCGCCGACATTCTCGCCCGCATCCGCCGGGTCTGACCCGGCGCGGCGGATCAGCGCGGCGCGAAGGTGCTCCGGACGATCTTGTTCACCAGCCCCGGCAGGCCCGCATAGCTGGCGCGGTGATAGGGCGACGCCTGATCCAGCGCCGCGCTGAGGCGCCGATGCGCCTCGCCCAGCGCATGATAGGGCAGGCTCGGCAACAGGTGGTGCAGCGCGTGGTAGCGCAGGCCGACCGGCGCCCAGAGCGCCGGCAGCAGCGACGGCGGGGGAACGTTGACCGAATCGAGATATTGCGCGGTCACCGACATGGGTTCGCCGTCATTCTCCCACAGATGTGCGACCAAAGTGCGGACCTGGTTGACGACGGCGACGCCCGATCCGATCGCAAGGCCGATCAGCACCGCACGCAGCGGGAACACGCCGGTCGCGGTCAGCGCCACCACGGCGATCGCCCAGAGGCTGGCGGCGGCCTCGACCCGGTTCCACATCGTCCGCGCCTCGCCCTCCGGCGCGCGGCGGCGGAACGACGGGTTGATCGCGAGCGCCGAATAACGCTCCATCACGACCGTGCGCAGCCGGGGCGACAGCAGCGACACGGGCGCGAGGATCGCATAGCGGATCAGCAGCCCGACGGGGGCCAGCGCCGAGACCACGACGAACACCGGCAGCGTCCACGGCTTCATCAGCGCGAGCGGCAGATATTCGGGATCCTCCGACGTGCCGTAGCGCGTCTTGGCGTGGTGAAGGTTGTGCACGCCTTCGTACATGAAGCTCGGCACCAGCATCGGCACGCCGACCAGCACGTTCCACAGGCCGCGGAAGCGCGGCAGTGCGCTGTGCTTCATGTGGCTGACTTCGTGGATGAAGCTCAGCGCACGGTACAGCGCCAGCGCCGATACCAGCGCGGCGAGCACGACCCATCCCGCCCCGGTCACGCTGACCGCGACCGCGAGGGCGCCATAGCCGACCATCGAGGATGCGATCAGGTCCGCCCAATAGATGCCGGGCCGCGGCGCGATGAGATCGCGCGTCAGTTCGGCGGCCGTCCGCAGCATCGCCCTGTCGTCGGCGATCCGCTCGCGCGGCGCGCGCGCAACAACGTCTGCGGCGGGCGCGCGGGAAAGGGTCAACGAGCTGTCCATGACGTGGTCCATTGCCCCAAGATAGTGGCGGCAGCATGGCATTTACAGTCGGTGGCCGCGCAAGGTTCCGATCACAGATGACGGAATCGTCACTCGCATCGGCGGCGCGGCGTGCTAGATCGCACCGCCAAGAGGGAGGCCGAGACTTTGAGCGACCTGACGATCACGCCCGTCACCACGAAGCGCGAGCGCAAGGCGTTCGTCGACCTGCCGTTCCGGCTGTATCGCGACGATCCGAACTGGGTGCCGCCGCTGATGGGCGAGGCGCTGGGGCTCATCACGCCGGAGAAGAACGGCTGGTACAGCCATGCGAAGGTACAGCTGTTCCTGGCGCACGAGGGCGTCCGGGTGGTCGGCCGGATCTCCGCGCATATCGATACGCTGGCGCTCACCATGCCCGCCGCACAGGGCTTCGGCCCCGGCGTCGGCCAGTGGGGGCTGATGGACGCCGAGCGCGAGGACGTCTTCGTCGCGCTGCTCGGCAAGGCGGAGGACTGGCTGCGCGGCGAAGGCATGACCCGCGCGCTGGGGCCGATCTCGCAATCGATCTGGGAAGAGCCGGGACTGCTCGTCCAGGGCTTCGACCATCCCCCGACGATCATGATGGGGCACGCCAAGCCCGAATATCGCGGCTGGATCGAGCGCGCCGGTTACGAGCCGGCCAAGCAGCTGTTCACCTACGAGCTGGACATCACCAAGGAATTCCCGCCGATCGTCAAGCGGATCATCAAGTCGGGCGAAAGCAACCCGCGCATCGTCGTGCGCGAGGTCGACAAGCGCCGGTTCGAGGAAGAGGCGGCGATCATCCTGTCGATCCTCAATGACGCGTGGAGCGACAATTGGGGGTTCGTCCCCCTCACCCCGCCGGAGATCAAGGACGTCGGCGTCAAGCTGAAGCCGATCGTGTTCAACGACCTGATCCGCATTGCCGAACTCGACGGCCGGCCGGTCGCGTTCATGATAACGCTGCCCGACCTCAACGAACCGATCAAGCCGCTGGGCGGATCGCTGCTGCCGTTCGGCTGGGCCAAGCTGCTGCTGTGGCTGCGCAAGCCCAAGGTGCGAACGATGCGCGTGCCGCTGATGGGCGTGGTGAAGGAATTGCAGGCGTCGCGGATGGCGAGCCAGCTCGCCTTCATGATGATCGAATATATCCGCCGCGCGTCGGTCGAGCATTACGGCGCCAGCCGGGGCGAGATCGGGTGGATCCTGGAAGACAATCAGGGCATGCGCTCGATCGCCACGACGCTCGAGAGCGAGGTGAACAAGGTCTACACCGTCTACGGCAAGACCCTGTAGGACGGCGCACAGGCAGCCCCCGCCGTTATCCGTCGCGAGCGCAGCGGCGCTACGCTCGCGACGATCACGGCGTCAGACCGTAAAGCTTTCGCCGCAGCCGCAGGCGCCCTTGGCGTTCGGGTTGGCGAAGACGAACCCGGCGGTGAAATCGTCCTCGACCCAGTCCATCGTCGATCCGACGAGGTACAGGATCGACCCGCCGTCGACGAACAGGGTGCCGCCCGGCGTCTCGATCCGCTCGTCGAACGGCTTCGCCTCGGTCACATAGTCGACCGAATAGGCGAGGCCGGAACAGCCGCGGCGCGGGGTCGACAGCTTGACGCCGATGGCACCCGCGGGCGCGCGCGCCATCAGGTCGGCGATGCGCGCATCCGCCGACGCGGTCAGGATCAGCGGCGCGGGCCGCGGGCGCAGGGTCGTCGCCATCACAGCATCCCCAGTTCGAGCTTGGCATCGTCGGACATCTTCTGCGGATCCCAGGGCGGATCCCAGACCAGATTGACGTCGGCGAAGGCGATTCCCGGCACCGCCGCCACGCGCATCTCGACCTCCGCCGGCATCGATTCCGCAACCGGGCAATGCGGCGTGGTGAGCGTCATCATCACCGTCGCATGACCCTCGTCATTGAGCTCGACACCATAGATCAGGCCGAGATCGTAGATGTTGACCGGGATTTCCGGGTCGTAGATTTCCTTCAGCGCATCGATCACCGCCTCGTACAGCGCGCCGCCGGGCTCGCCGGGGGCATCCGTACGTGGCGCCTGCCGGAGGAAACCGGACAGATAGTCGCGCTCGCGGGGGGCCTCGCCTGCCCCATCCTCGACGCGGGCACGTGGCGGCGGGGCGACCGCCTCCACTTCCTCGACGCGAAACCGATCGCTCATCCGAAAATCCTCGCTACTCGCTCGACGCCCTTCACCAGCGCCTCGATATCCTGCGGCCCGTTATAGACCGCGAAGCTCGCCCGTGCGGTCGCATCGACGCCCAGCACGTCCATCAGCGGCTGCGCGCAATGGTGGCCGGCACGGATCGCCACCCGGCCTTCGTCCAAGATGGTGCCGACGTCGTGCGGATGCACACCCCGGACCTCGAAGCTGACGATGCCGGCGCTGTCCTCCGGCCCGAACAGGCGGACCGAATTGAGCGACGACAGCGCGGCGCGGGCGTCGCGGACCAATGCGGTCTCGTGATCGTGGATGCGCCCGACGCCGATCCCCTCGACATAGTCGATCGCGGCGGCGAGGCCGAGCGCGCCGACGATGTGCGGCGTCCCCGCCTCGAACCGGCCCGGCGGCGGGGCATAGGTCGTCTTCGCGAAGGTGACGCGGTCGATCATCGATCCGCCGCCCTGATAGGGAGGCATCTGGCCGAGCAGGTCGCCGCGGCCCCACAGCACGCCGATCCCGGTCGGCCCGTAGAGCTTGTGCCCGGAAAAGACATAGAAGTCGCACCCGATCGCGGCGACGTCGACCGGGATGCGCGGCACCGCCTGGCAACCGTCGAGCAGGATCTTCGCCCCCACGCCATGCGCCAGTTCGGTGGCACGGCGGGCGTCGAGCACCGAACCGAGGACGTTCGAGACGTGCGCGAGCGCGACCAGCCTGTGCCGCGGCG
Organism: Sphingomonas sp. A2-49; assembly: GCF_025548555.1. GTDB lineage: Bacteria > Pseudomonadota > Alphaproteobacteria > Sphingomonadales > Sphingomonadaceae > Sphingomonas. The sequence continues at coordinate 40,323 of NZ_JAJLPA010000025.1, read as the reverse complement.
TCAGCATCGTGGCCATCGCGTCGAGGTCGATGCGATGATCCGCGGTCAGCGGCACGACATCGATCGCCGCACCGACCCGCTCCGCCGCCATCTGCCACGGCACGATGTTGCTGTGGTGCTCCAGCATCGACAGCAGGATGCGGTCGCCAGCCTCGAGCTGCGTCGCCGCCCAGCAATGCGCGACGAGATTGATGCCCTCCGTCGCGCCGCGGACGAAGACGATCTCATCGGGTGTGGTCGCGCCGATGAAGCGCGCGACCTTGGCACGCGCGGCTTCATAGGCGACCGTCATGTCGGCGGAGCGCTGGTACACGCCGCGGTGCACCGTGGCGTAGGTTTCGGCATAGCCGCGGGTGATCGCGTCGATCACCACCTGCGGCTTCTGCGCGGTCGCGGCGGTGTCGAGATACGCCCAGCCGTCCGGAATCGCGGGAAAGTCGGCGATGCGGTCGAGGGGGGATCCGGTGGTGGTCATGCGCTGGCCTGCGAAGGGCGGGGGTGTACGATGCGCGCGCCGTCGCCATCCTCCCCGGCACGGGGAGGGGGACCAGCGACGCTGGTGGAGGGGGACCGCCGCGAACGATGCCGTGGGTGGAGCCCACCCTCCACCACGTCGCTACGCGTCGCGGTTCCCCTCCCGGCGCCGGGGAGGATGGCGGTCGCTACCGTCACAATGCCTGCTCCAGCCATGCGTCCGCGTCCGCGACGAACGCGGCGCGTACCGTCTCGTCGGCGATGCGATCGAGCGCGTCCGCCACGAAGGCGCGCGTCAGCAGCGCCTTGGCGCGCGCCGCAGGGATGCCGCGGCTCTGCATGTAGAACAGCGCGCGCGCGTCGAGTTCGCCGATCGTCGCGCCGTGCGCGCACTTCACGTCGTCGGCGAAGATTTCCAGCTCGGGCTTCAGGTTCACCGTCGCGGTGCGTTGCAGAAGCAGGCCGCGCAGGCTCTGTTCGCCGTCGGTCTTCTGCGCGTCGCGCGCGACCTCGACCGCGGCGGCGAGGCTGGCGGTCGAGCGGTCGGCGGCGACCGCGCGCCACAATTGGTGCGACTGGCCGTTGGGCGCCGCATGCCGGACGCGCACCGCGCATTCCTGCCGCTGGTCGTCGCGGGTCAGCAGCGCGCCGCCGAGTTCCGCATAGGCGCCGTCGCCGTTGAGCGTCAGCGCCGCATCGAGCCGCGTGCCCGCGCCGGTGGCGCCGAGCGCGACGCTGACGAAGCTGGCGGCCTCGGCGATCGCGACCTCGTCGCGGGTCGAGACGAAGCCGGCGTCCTGGACGATGCGGACGGCGCGCATGACGCGCGCCCCCCTGCCGAGGTCGAACCGGGTGAGCGTGTTGCTCCAGCCGGCGCCGGTGAAGCTTTCGACCAGCGTCAGGACGGCATCCTCGCCGAGGGTGATCGTCAGGGGCGCATGACAGTCGCCGCCGGTGCTGGCGCGGAGGATCTCGATCGTCGTGATGCTCCGCCCGGCGAGCGTGATCGCGTGGCCCTCCCCCGCCGCATGGCGGCCGAGCGGGTGGTCGCTGGCCAGCGTCGTCGATGCGATCGGGAGGCCCGTCGGCTCATCGACCAGAACACCGTCCGCAAAAACCAGCCGGATGGCATCGGCGAGGATCGGTTCGGGGATCGGCGCGGTCGTCGCGGGCAGCGCGCGTGCGGCTTCGAGCGCGGGCATGTCGGCCCAGCGGAACGCCTCGTCGCGGGTGGTCGGCAGGTCGAGGACGTCGGTCATGCGGCGGGGCTCTGATGGGTTTCACGCGAAGACGCGAAGGCGCGAAGGGAAGGACATTTCTGTTCACGCGGAGGCGCGGAGGCGCGGAGAAGAAGCAGAGAGGGGATGGAGCCTGCGGCGCTTTCCGCGGGCGCGCGCGTCAGCGCATCGACATCATGGGCGACGATCCGCGGGAGCATCGTCCGCGCGACGCTCCCTCCGCGCCTCCGCGCCTCCGCGCGAACCAAAACAACGGCGCGACGACGCGAGCCAAACGCCCCGCGCGCACCCTCATCGCGCCTTCGCGCCTTCGCGTGAACCGGGATCACGCCGCCACCCCCGCATAGCCCTCGCGCTCCAGCGCGTGCGCCAGTTCGGCGCCGCCGGACCGGACGATGCGGCCGTCCGCCAAGACATGGACGAAGTCGGGCTGCACGTAATCGAGCAGGCGCTGGTAATGCGTGATGAGCAGCACCGCCTTGTCGGGTGCGCGCATGATCCGGTTGATGCCGTCGCCGACGATGCGAAGCGCGTCGATGTCGAGCCCGCTGTCGGTTTCGTCGAGGATCGCGAACCTGGGGTCGACGACGCCCATCTGCACCATCTCGTTGCGCTTCTTTTCGCCGCCGGAAAAGCCGACGTTGACGGGGCGCTTGAGCATCTCGGCATCCATGTCGAGCTTGCGTGCCTCCTCGCGGGCGAGCTTCAGGAACTCCGCCCCGGACAGCGGCTTTTCGTCGCGCGTCGCGCGCTGGGCGTTGAGCGCCTCGCGCAGGAACTGGACGTTGCTGACGCCGGGAATCTCGACCGGATACTGAAAGCCGAGGAACACGCCCGCCGCGGCGCGCTCGTTGGGAGCGAGTTCCAGCAGATCCCGCCCGTCGAACGTCACGGAGCCTTCGGTCACCTCGTAGCCGGGACGACCGCCGAGCACGTAGCCGAGCGTCGACTTGCCCGCGCCGTTCGGCCCCATGATCGCATGGATCTCGCCCGCGTTGACGGTGAGCGAGAGGCCCTTGAGGATCGGCTTGCCGTCGATCTCGGCGTGGAGGTTTTCAATCTTGAGCATCATTCTTCCTTTTAGCCCCTCCCCATCAGAAGAGGGGTTTGGGGGATGAGGCGTGTCTCACCAAGATCACCGGCCGCATCCCCCACCACGACCCCTCCCCTGTAGGGAGGGGCTCGACAATCACCCGACGCTGCCCTCCAGCGAAATCCCGAGCAGCTTCTGCGCCTCGACCGCGAATTCCATCGGCAGCTGCTTCAGCACCTCGCGGGCGAAGCCGTTGACGATCAGCGCGACGGCCGCCTCCTGATCGAGCCCGCGCGACATCGCGTAGAACAACTGGTCCTCGCTGATCTTCGACGTCGTCGCCTCGTGCTCGATCTGCGCGCTGGGGTTCTTCACCTCGATATAGGGCACGGTATGCGCGCCGCACTGGTCGCCCAGGAGCAGGCTGTCGCATTGCGTGAAGTTGCGGACGTTCTCCGCGCTCGGGCCGACGCGGACGAGGCCACGGTAGGTGTTGTCGGAGCGGCCGGCGCTGATCCCCTTGGACACGATCGTCGAGCGCGAGCCCTTGCCGAGGTGGATCATCTTGGTGCCGGTATCCGCCTGCTGGCGATTGTTGGTCACCGCGACCGAATAGAATTCGCCGACGCTGTTCTCGCCCGCGAGCACGCAGGACGGGTATTTCCAGGTGATCGCGCTGCCGGTTTCGACCTGCGTCCACGACACCTTGCTGTTCTTGCCCTGGCACAGCGCGCGCTTGGTGACGAAATTGTAGATGCCGCCCTTGCCGTTCTCGTCGCCCGGATACCAGTTCTGGACCGTGCTGTACTTGATCTCGGCATCGTCCATCGCGACCAGTTCCACCACCGCGGCGTGGAGCTGGTTCTCGTCGCGCATCGGCGCGGTGCAGCCTTCGAGGTAGCTGACGTAGCTGCCCTTGTCGGCGACGATCAGCGTCCGTTCGAACTGGCCGGTGTTCTCCGCGTTGATGCGGAAATAGGTCGACAGCTCCATCGGGCAGCGCACGCCCTCCGGAATGTAGACGAACGTGCCATCCGAGAAGACCGCACTGTTCAGCGTCGCAAAGTAATTGTCGCGCTGCGGCACGACCTTGCCCAGCCACTTGCGGACGAGGTCGGGATATTCCTTGATCGCCTCGCTGATCGAGCGGAAGATGACGCCCGCGGCCTCCAGCTCCTTGCGGAACGTGGTGGCGACGCTGACGCTGTCGAACACCGCATCCACCGCGACGCGGCGCTTCGGATTGCCCTCCGCATCGAGGTCCTCGACCCCGGCCAGCATCTTCTGCTCGGCGATCGGGATGCCGAGCTTTTCGTAGACGCGCAGGATCTCCGGATCGACCTCGTCCAGCGACCCGAGCTTGGGCTTCGCCTTGGGCTCGGCGTAATAATAGGCGTCCTGATAGTCGATCGGCGGCACTTTGAGCTTGGCCCAGTCCGGCGCCTCCATCGTCTGCCACAGGCGGAACGCCTTCAGCCGCCAGTCGAGCATCCATGCGGGCTCGCCCTTCTTGGCGCTGATGTAGCGGACGGTATCCTCGTTCAGGCCCTTCGGGGCGAAGTCCTGTTCGATGTCGGACGAGAAGCCCCATTCGTAGGTCTTCGAGACGGCCGCATAGGCTTCGGCGTTCTTCGTGGCCATGGTTACACCTGTTCGGGGACGCGCGCCGGAGCGGCTGGCGCGCGGGAGAGATGGGCGAGGCTGACGCCGGCAAGCGCACCGCGGACGGCCTCGTTGACGACGCCCCAGTGCGGGCGGACCTGGCAATTGCCCTCGAGCCCGCAATCGTGACGACTGCCCTCGACGCAGGACGTCATCTGGATCGGGCCTTCCACCGCCTCGACGATGTCGGCGAGGCTGATCGCGGAGGGTGGGCGCGACAGGCGGAAGCCGCCGCCGGTCCCGCGCGTGCTCTCGATCAATCCGGCCGCGGACAGCCGGCTGACGAGCTTCTGCGCGGTCGGCAGCGGCACGCCGGTTTCGTCGGCGAGCAGCGTCGCGTTCAGTCGCGCCGCACCGCCGCAATGGCGCGCGGCGGCGGACATCATCACGACCGCATAATCGGCTAGGCTGCTGAGGCGCATCGGCTCCGACGTGGTTGTTGCGAAACGTTCGCAAATCGGATCAATTCGATCCGATTGCCAGATAAGCCTTTGTGCGCTGCGGTCAAGGTGGCGGGAGGGCGCGCGTGACCCATAACCGTCATCCCCGCGCAGGCGGGGATCCATGCACGCTGACGGCGCGCCTCCCATCCGGGACCCGCGCATATGGATTCCTGCCTTCGCGGGAATGACGCAGAGGGCAAGCCTACAGCCTTTGCTTTGCCGCCGGACGATGCGATGGGCGCGCGCATGTCCTTTCCGCTGCGCCCGCTGCTCTTCGCGTTCGATGCCGAGCGTGCCCATGCCCTGACCCTTCGGGCACTCGCGATCCGGGGCAGGCTTCCCTATCCCGCCACGAAGGCCAACCCGCGGCTCGCCACGCGGATCGGCGCGCTGACCTTCACCAATCCGATCGGCGTCGCGGCGGGGCTGGACAAGGACGGGGTGGCGATCGCGGGGCTGTTCGGGCTGGGTTTCGGCGCGGTCGAGATCGGCACGCTGACGCCGCTGCCACAGGCCGGCAACCCCCGCCCCCGCCTGTTCCGGCTCGTCGCGGATCACGCCGTCGTCAACCGCATGGGGTTCAACAACAGCGGGCTGGAGGCGGGGCTGGCGCGCGTGCGCGCGGCCGACCGGCGCGGCGGGCGGCTCGGCATCAACGTCGGCGCGAACAAGGATGCGGCCGATCGCATCGCCGATTACGTCGCGGGCGTCACGGCCGCCGCACCGCTCGCCGACTATGTCACGATCAACATTTCCTCGCCCAACACGCCGGGCCTGCGCGACCTGCAGCATGGGCAGGCGCTCGCCGACCTGCTCGCCGCCTGCACCGCGGCGCGGGGCACGACACCGTTGTTCCTGAAGATCGCGCCCGACCTCGACGCCGGGGCGATCGACGGCATCGTGCGCGCGGCGATCGACAACCGGATCGACGCGATCGTCATGGGCAACACCACCGTGTCGCGTCCGGCGCTGCGTTCGCCGCACGCGGACCAGACCGGTGGGCTGTCGGGCGCGCCGCTCGCCGCGCTGGCGCGTCAGCGGCTCGACGACGTGCGCCGCGCCGGCGGCGGCCGCATCGCGCTGATCGCCGCGGGCGGCATCGACAGCGGCGCGGAGGCCTATGCCCGCATCCGCGCGGGCGCGCGCCTCGTCCAGCTCTATTCGGCGCTGGTGTTCGAGGGGCCCGCCCTGCCGCGCCGCATCCTCGCCGACCTCGATGCCTGCCTGGTGCGCGACGGCTTCGCCGACGTCGCCGCCGCCAGCGCGGCGTAACGGGTTGCCCTCGCCGGGCCAGCCGTTAGGCTTCGCCGCGATGAAGACGTTTCCGATCGCGCTCGCCGCCGTGTCGCTGCCGCTGGCGGCCTGCGCACCGCAAGCCCCCGGCCCCGCCGTCGGGGCGCCTGCGCCCCCTCCCGCGGCCGGCGTCCCCGGCATGGTCAGCGCCGCCGACCCGCGCGCCGCGGCGGCGGGCGTCGAGATCCTGAAGGCGGGCGGCAGCGCCACCGACGCGGCGATCGCGACGATGCTGGCGCTCAACGTCGTCGAGCCGCAAAGCTCCGGGATCGGCGGCGGCAGCTTCTGGGTCAGCCACGCCGCGCGGACCGGCAAGGTCACCACGATCGACGCGCGCGAGGCGGCACCCGCCGCGGCGACGCCGCGCTGGTTCTACGCCGCCGACGGCACGCCGCTGAGCCACGCCGATGCGGTGCCCGGCGGACGCAGCGTCGGCGTGCCGGGCGCACTGCGCGGCATGGCGCTGGCACACCGCCAGTCGGGCAAGCTGCCTTGGGCGCGATTGTTCGAACCCGCGATAAGGCTGGCGCAGGACGGATTCCGTACGAGCCCGCGCTTCCGCAATTCGGGCGAATCCTATGGCGGCCACCTGTCGGCCGAGGCGCAGGCGGTGTTCGCCGTTCCCGCCGACGGCATCCTGCGCAATCCCGCACAGGCGGCGCTGCTCCGGCGGATCGCGACGCAGGGTCCCGACAGCTTCTACGTCGGTCCGCAGGCGGCGAAGATCGTCGCGACCGTCAACGGCGCGGCGCGCAATCCGTCAAAGATGACGACCGGCGACCTCGCCAGCTACGACGCCAAGCCGCGCGATCCGCTCTGCGTGCCCTACCGCAGCTATCGCATCTGCGGCATGGGGCCGCCTTCGTCGGGCGGGATCACCGTCATGATGATCCTGAAACAGCTCGAACGCTTCGACATGGCCAAGCTGGGGAAGGATTCGCCCGTCGCCTGGCACCTGTTCGCCGAGTCCTCCCGCCTCGCCTATGCCGATCGCAACCTGTACGTCGGCGATCCCGATTATGTCGGCGTGCCGGTGAAGGGCCTGCTCGACCCCGCCTATCTCGCCGCGCGGTCGGCGCTGATCGCCACGGGGACGACGCTCGCGCGGGTACAGGCCGGCACGCCGCCGGGCGCACCGTTGCGCACGCCGGCGCCGGCGGGCGAGGTTCCGGGCACCACCGACCTCGCCGTCGCCGATCGCGCCGGCAACGTCGTCGAGGTGACGACCACGGTCGAGGGGCCGTTCGGGTCGGGGCTGGTGGTCGACGGCACCGTGCTCAACAACGAGCTGACCGATTTCGACATCGTGCCGGTCGACGGCGGCGCGCTGGTCGCCAACCGGGTGGAGGGCGGCAAGCGGCCGCGCAGCTCGATGGCGCCGACGATCGTCTACGGCCCCGACGGCCGCGTGCGGCTGGCGCTCGGCGCGGCGGGCGGATCGACCATCATCGCGCAGATCGCCAAGGCGCTGGTCGGCGTGCTCGACTGGAATTTGTCGGCGCAGGACGCGATCGCGCTGGGGCTGGTCTATGCCCCCGGCCCGGGCGCGACGCTGGAGGCGGGATCGTCCGCGGTCGCCTTGCAGGCCGGCATGGCGGCGCTGGGCGAGCGCGTTCAGGTCGCGCCGATGGGGCTGAAGGCGAATGCGATCGAATGGGTCGGCGGCACCTGGGTGGGCGCCGCCGATCCGCGCAGCGAGGGCGTCGCGATCGGCGAGGACGGCCGCGTCAGCGATCCGGCCCGCATGGCGCCGGTGGCGAACCGCCCTTCGGAATGACACGACGACGGCGGGCCGGTGCAGCGCCGCCGCGGCAGGAGAGACCCGTATGCGTACGATGGAACACTTCCCGAACCTGGTCACGATGTTCTTCACCCGTGCGCGGGAAAAGGGCGCCGCGCCGTTCCTGTGGACCAAGACCGGCGGCGCGTGGACCGCGACCAGCTGGGCCGAGGCGGCGCGACAGGTCGCGAGCCTCGCCGCCGGCCTGACCGCGATCGGCATCAAGCCCGGCGACCGGGTGATGCTGGTGTCGGAAAACCGGCCGGAATGGTGCATCAGCGACCTGGCCATCATGGCGGCGGGGGCGGTGACGGTGCCGACCTACATCACCAACACCGAACGCGACCACGCGCACATCATCGCCGATTCGGGCGCCTGCGCGATCATCGTGTCGACCGAGAAGCTGGCGAAGACGCTGCTGACCGCGGTGCTGCGTTCCAACCGGGGGCAGACGGTGATCGGCATCGATGCCATGCGCGTGCCGGCGGGGACGATCGACTTCCACGACTGGCGCACGCTGATCGCCGACCATCCGGCCGATCCCGAAGCGGCGGCGCGGGCGGCGACGTTCGCGCGCGGCGACCTCGCCTGCATCATCTACACCAGCGGCACCGGGGGCGCGCCGCGCGGGGTGATGCAGCATCACGGCGCGATCCTGCACAACGTGAAGGGCTGCGCCACCGTCATTTCGGAGGATTTCGGCTGGGACGACGAGGTGTTCCTGTCGTTCCTGCCGCTCAGCCACGCCTATGAGCACACCGGCGGCCAGCATTTCCCGATCGGGCTGGGCGGGCAGATCTATTATGCCGAAAGCCTCGACAAGCTCGCCGCCAATATCGAGGAGGTGCGCCCGACGATCATGTTCGTCGTCCCCCGCCTGTTCGAGGTGCTGCGTACCCGGATCAGCAAGGCGATCGAGAAACAGGGCGGCATGTCCTCCTACCTGCTCGCACGGGCGCTCGACGTCGGCGCGCGCGAGAACGAGCGTCGCGTGCGACTGGTCGATCGCCCTGCGCAGCTGCTGGTACGCACGCTGTTCAAGCCGAAGATCGCCAGGAAGTTCGGCGGTCGGATGAAGGCGATGGTGTCGGGCGGCGCACCGCTGACGCCCGAGGTCGGCCTGTTCTTCCAGTCGCTCGGCGTGACGTTCCTCCAGGGCTATGGCCAGACGGAGGCGGCGCCGGTGATCTCGTGCAACCGGCCGAGCGCGGGGATCCGGATGGATTCGGTCGGGCCCGCGCTGATCGATACCGAGGTGGCGATCGCCGCCGATGGCGAGATCCTGGTTCGCGGCGAACTGGTGATGCACGGCTATTGGCGCAACGAGGCGGAGACCGCCCGCGTGCTGAAGGACGGCTGGCTCCACACCGGCGACATCGGCGAGATCGACGCGGCCGGACGGATCCGCATCACCGATCGCAAGAAGGATCTCATCATCAACGACAAGGGCGACAATGTCGCGCCGCAGAAGGTCGAGGGGATGCTGACGCTCCAGCCCGAGATCGTGCAGGCGATGATCGCCGGCGACCGGCGGCCCTATATGGTGGCGCTGGTCGTGCCCGATCCCGACTGGACGCAGGAATGGTGCGCGGCGAACGGCACGTCCTGCAAGTTCGAGAAGCTCGCCGAGAACAGCGCCTATCGCACCGCGATCGGCCAGGCGATCGAGCGGGTGAACAAGGACCTGTCGGTCACCGAACGCATCCGCCGCTTCGTGCTGGCCGACGCCCCCTTCACGATCGAGAACGAACAGCTGACCCCGAGCCTCAAGATCCGCCGCCACGTCATCCGGGGCGTCTATGGCGAGCGGCTGGAGGCGCTGTACAAGGGGTGATGCGGGGCCGCCGGGTCGGGCCATCGCGAGCGTAGCGAAGCGATCGCGGGCATCGGAGTGGGGTCGATCGCGGTTTTGTGCCGGCTCAGCTCCGGCGGCGATGCATGCCCGGTCGCCATCCGGCGCCCCCACGGCCCGCCAATGCAGGCGCGGTGGCCAAGACCTCGTCATTGCGAGCGCAGCGACGCAGTCCAGGGCGTCCGGGTCCGGCGCTGGATCGCTTCGCTGTGCTCGCGATGACGGGCCGCGGGACCGGGCCATTCGAAGCGTAGCGAAGCGGTCGAAGGCATCCGAGTCGGTCGTGGGTTCAAGCCGGCTCAGGTCCAGCGGCAAGGCATGCCCGGTAATCATCCGGCGCCCCCGGCCCGCCAATGCCTGCGCGGTGGCCCAGACCTCGTCATTGGGAGCGCAGCGAAGCAATCCAGGGCGTTCGGGTCCGCCGCTGGATCGCTACGCTGTGCTCGCGATGACGGGCCCAGGCCGGACCGCCGCCAAGGCTCAAAGGTGCTGGTCCGGCTGCGCTGCGCTCCCGATGACGGGCCCAGCCCTAAAGATTATCACTGGCCGGTGGCCGCGCGGATTGCGGCGCCCGGCGTCCTCGTCACTTCTTGCGCGGCAGCACCGCCAGCGTCCAGTCCTTGTCGGGGACCAGATATTTCGCCGCCGTCTGCTGCAACACCTCGGGCGTCACCTCACCGAAGTCGCGGCCGAGCCGGCGCGTGGCGTCGAGGCGGCGGGGATCGTAGGCGCCGCCCGACAGTTCGCGCAGCCAGAACAGGCTGCTGGTCGAGGCGCGGGCATAGACCTGTTGCAGCGGCCCCTTCACCCGCGCGAGCTCGTCGGCGCTGACCGGGTTCCTGGCGAGATCGGCGGCGATCTCGCGCGAGAGGCGGAAGAACAGCGCGACATTGGCGGGTGCGACCTGGCTTACCGCCATCAGGCGGCCACCCCCGGGCAGCCCCTTGGGCCAGCTGCTCGCGACGCCGGGGCTGTAGCTCGCGCCGGCGGCCTGGCGCATCCGCTCGAACAGCCGGTCGCTGAACACCTGCGCCAGCACGTCGAGGCGGCGCGCCTCGGCGATGTCGGACAGGCCGGCACCGGTCGGCCACGCGATCACCGCGCTCGCCTGATTGTCGGGGCCGTTGTGGTAGCGCAGTACCGGCGTCGCGACATGCGCCGGGAAGCGCACGGGCGGCGGCGCCACCGCCGACGGCGCCCGCGCCGCAATCGCGCCGAAGCTCTTGGCGACCGCGGCGATCGCCTCGTCGGACTTGACGTCCCCGAACACGTCGACCTCGATCGGTCCACTTGCGAGGATCGGTTCCCAGAACGCCTTGAACCCCTGCGGGGTCAGCGCCGCGACCGCCTTCGCATCGGGGGTCGCCCAGCGCGGGTCGCCCGCATGCAGCAGCCCCTCCAGATCGCGCGACAGCACGCCGTCGGCCGAGGAATCATAGCCGGGGATCGCGGTCAGCGCCGCCGATTTCGCGCGCGCGACCGGCGCCGGGTCCCAGCGCGGATGCGCCAGCTTGGCGGCGATGAGCGTCAGTTCGTCGGCATAATCCTTGGGACTGCTGAGCGCCGCGACGGAGAAGGCATCCTCGTCGATGCCGAAATCGAGCCCGAGCTGGCGGCCGGCGGTCAGTTGGTCGAGGTCGTCCTGACCCAGATTCCCGATCCCGCTTTCCATCAGCGCGAGGTCGCCGGCCCAGGCGGGCGTCGTCCGGTCGGCGGGCAAGCCGTTGTACCCGCGACCGAACCGCACCCGGACGAAGACGCGGCCGGTGTCGTCGGGATTGGCGAACATCAGCATGCGCACGCCGTTGGCGAAGACGATCCGTTCGGCGGGCAGGCCCTCCAGCGGCTCGCGCGTCGCGACGGTGCCCGGGGTGCCGAGCGGGGGCAGCTTGCCGAAATCGACCGCGGCCTGCGCGGCACGCTTGATCGTCAGCTTCGATACGTCCGCCTTCAGCGCGGCGGCGAGCTTTTCCGCCGTGCCCTTCTCCGCGGTGCGGGTGTTGACCAGCGCGCGCGTCGCGACACCCTGGAATAGGCGCTTCGACGAGGCGAGCACCGCGGCGGGGTTGAACATCCCCTTCTGCTTCGCCTCGGTCAGGATCGCGTAGCTGTTCTGCGGCGCGGTGACGGTTTCGCGGATGTCGAGCGCGCCGGCCATGTCGTCGGCCTGTTTGGCGCTCGCCTCGACCCGCGCGGTTTCGACGCCGTTGCGGATCGCGACCTCGTAATCGGCATATTCGCGGTCGATCTCCGCCTGGGTCGGCGGCGCGTTCTGGGCGTCGGCGATCACCGCGCGCACGTCCTTCAACGCCTGTTCCCACTGATCGCCGACGGGCAGGATCAGCACCGTCGTCATGTTCGCCGAGCGCGACCGGTCGTCGAGGTCGACGCCGGCCTGGACGAAGCTGCCGCCGGCCCGCGCGCGCCGTTCCAGCCGGCGGCTGATGACCTTCGCCGCGATCGTGTCGACCATCCGCTTCTGGTTGAAGATCTTGGTATCGTCATTGTACTGCCACGGCCGCACGACGCCCATCATCACGAGCGGCGGCAGGCCCGGCTCGACCAGCGTCGCGGAGGTCGGTTGCGCAGGGTCGGGCTTGCCGAAATCGGGCGCCGGCGTGACCGGGCCGTTGCCCTTCCACCCGGCGAAGTGACGCGCGACCATCTGGCCCAGCGCGGCGGCGTCCATGTCGCCCGAGATGATGACGACCGCATTTTCGGGCCGGTACCAGCGATCGTGGAACGCCTTGACGCTGGCGCCGTTCGCCGCCTCCAGCGTTTCGACGGTGCCGATCGGCGAGCGCTTGGCGAGCGGCTGGCCGGCGAAGAACAGGCCGTTCATCGCATCCTGCAGCTTGACCTGCGGGCCGGGCTGTTCGCGCCGCTCGGCGAGCACGATCGGGCGCTCGGCGGACACCGCGGCGTCGGTCAGCGCGGGCGCCGCCATCATCCCCGACAGGATCTTGAGGCTTTCGTCGACCGTCTCGCCGGTCGCGGACGGCAGGTCGAGCTTGTAGAGCGTCTGCGTCGGCGTGGTCGACGCGTTGCTGTCCGACCCGAAGGTCGCGCCGAACCGCTGCCACACCCGCTTCGCCTCGCCGTCGGGGACGTATGCGGAACCGCGGAACGAAAGGTGCTCGATGAAATGGGCGTAGCCCCGCTCGCTGTCGCGCTCGTTGAGCGAGCCTGCATCGATGCGGACGCGGATCGACACCTGCCCCGGCGGTACGCCGTTCTTGCGCACGGCATAGCGCAGCCCGTTGGGCAGCGTGCCGAACACCCAGGCCGGATCGTGCGGCAGATCGCTGCCCTTGTAGAGCCAGGCGGTGGGATCGACCTTGACCGTTGGAGCAGCGACGGGAACCGGCGCCCTGGTCTGGGCGAGGACCGCCGAACCGAGGGCGAGGACGAGAACGGGCGCGAACGCGCGGGTGAGAAACGCCATGCGTCGCCCTGTAGCGCCTGCCGCCCGCCGCCGCCAGCGCGTGTCCACATCGCCCTCGTTTCGGTCATCATTTCGCCCCAGCCTGCGCCTAGCCCAACGGCCATGGCAGCGGCCCGTGCGCGAGGCGCCGGCACGACTCGATGATGGTGTGACGATGACGGTTGGGATCAGGGACACGGCCCCCGCAATGTGGCCGCAATCGGGCGACGGCGCCGCAGCCGCCGCCGCGCCGCCGTTGCGCGCCGAGCCGGGGCGGCCGCTGGCGGTCCGCCTCGGCAAGCGGCTGCGCGGGGTGTGCGACCGGCTGATCGCCTCGTCCTCGCTGATCGCCAACGATCCGGTGCTCGACGTGCGCGACTTCGCCTGGACCGCGATGCTGCGCGACCATTGGCGCACGATCCGCGACGAGGCGGTGGCGGCCGCGCTCGACGGCGCCCCCAGCCTCGCCACCATTTCTCCAGACCATCGCGCCATCGCGGAGGTCGGCAAATGGCGCTCGTTCTTCCTGTGGGGCTATGGCTATCCGATCGACGACAACCTCGCGCGCTGCCCGCGGACGCGCGCGCTGGTCGAGCGGATTCCGGGACTCAACAGCGCCTTCTTCTCGATCCTCGCGCCCGGATCGCACATCCCTGCGCACCGCGGGGTGACCAAGGGGCTCGTCACCTGTCACCTCGCGCTGATCGTGCCGCGCGACGGCGACGTCCGCATGCGCGTCGCCGACCGCGTCGTTCGCTGGGCAGAGGGCGAGACGCTGGTGTTCGACGACACCTACGACCACGAGGTGTGGAACGACACGGGCGGCACCCGCGTGGTGCTGCTCGTCCAGTTCGAGCGGCCGCTGCGCAACCCGGGGAAATGGTTCGCCGACCTGTTCCTCGGCCTCGTCCGCCGGTCCGCATTCGTGCAGGACGCGCGCGCCAATATCGCGACGTGGAACGCCGCGACCCGGGGGCTGGAGGCGTGACCGCGCCCGCGTGGCGTTGACGGGGCGAAACAAACCCTTTCCCCCGGGGCGCTTGATCCCCCGGCCGCCACGCGCCACATGGCGGCTATGTTGATCGAGACCGAAACCACGCCCAATCCGGCGACGCTGAAATTCCTGCCGGGTCGCACCGTCATGGACGCCGGCACCCGCGACTTCGCGACCCCGGAAGAGGCGGAGGCCAGCCCGCTCGCCGAGATGCTGTTCGCGCTCGGCGACGTGACCGGCGTGTTCTTCGGCCGCGACTTCGTGTCGGTGACCGCCGCACCCGGCGTCGAATGGCACGGCCTGAAGCCCGACGTGCTGGCGATCCTGCTCGACCATTTCGCGGCGAACATGCCGCTGTTCCGCCAGGGGTCCGCCGGGTTCAGCGTGCCGGGCGCCGACGAACCGGTCGCGACCGACGATCCCGCCGATGCGGACGTGATCGCGCAGATCCGCGAGCTGATCGACACGCGCGTCCGCCCGGCGGTCGCCAACGACGGTGGCGACATCGTCTATCGCGGCTTCGACAAGGGCAAGGTCTATCTCGCCATGCAGGGCGCCTGCGCCGGCTGCCCCTCGTCGAGCGCGACGCTGAAGAGCGGCATCGAGCAGCTGCTGAAATATTATGTCCCCGAAGTCACCGAAGTGAAGGCCGTCTGATATGGCGCAGGTGCTCGACGATATCGCGCTGGACCGCATCTTCCGCGAAGCGCGCAGCTACAACGGCTATACCGACCAGCCGGTAAGCGAGGCGCAGCTGCACGCGATCTGGGACCTGATGAAATGGGGTCCGACCAGCGCCAACCAATTGCCCGCGCGCCTCGTCTGGTGCGTCAGCGACGAGGCCAGGGCGCGGCTCGCCGCCTGCACCTCCGCCCAGAACCAGCCCAAGATCCTGAACGCGCCGGTCAGCGTCATCATCGCGATGGACGTGGAATTCCACGAACATCTGCCGATGCTGTTCCCGCATACCAATGCCAAGGCCTGGTTCGACGGCAACACCGAACTGCGCGAGGCATCCGCATTCCGCAACTCGACGTTGCAGGGTGCCTATTTCATCGTCGCGGCGCGCGCACTCGGGCTCGATACCGGTCCGATGTCGGGGTTCGACCAGGCGGCGGTGGACAAGGCGTTCTTCGCCGACCAGCCGGGGGTCCGCAGCAACTTCATCTCGACGCTGGGCTATGGCGACCCCGCGACGGTCTTCGACCGCCTGCCGCGGCCGGCGTTCGAGATGTTCAACACGATCGCCTGAGGCGACGCGCGCGGGAATCACAGGCGCTTGTGTCCCGCGGCGACGTATCGCAAAGCGGACCCGCCGATGCCCCATACCGCCCGCACCCTCGTCATCGACACCGCGACCGCGGCCTGTTCGGTCGCGCTGATCGCCGACGGCGTCGTGATCGCGGCATCGCACCGGGAGGTGGGCCGCGGCCACGCCGAACAGCTGCTGCCGATGATCGCCGCCCTGCCCGACGGCGGCCGGGCCGCGCACATCCTGGTCGACGTCGGCCCCGGCAGCTTCACCGGGCTGCGTGTCGGCATCGCCGCCGCGCTCGGGCTCGCGCTCGGCTGGGATGCACGGGTGCGCGGCTATTCCAGCCTGTCGCTGATCGCGGCGGCGGCCTTCGCGGCGGGACGGACCGGCGAGGTCGCGGCCATGC
Source organism: Sphingomonas sp. A2-49 (assembly GCF_025548555.1). GTDB lineage: Bacteria > Pseudomonadota > Alphaproteobacteria > Sphingomonadales > Sphingomonadaceae > Sphingomonas. The sequence continues at coordinate 24,469 of NZ_JAJLPA010000025.1, read as the reverse complement.
TGGAAGGCGGCCACGGCGAGGTGTTCATGCAGTCGTTCGCCCCCGGTCCGCGTCCGCTCGACGCGCTGGCGTCGCGCGCGCCGGATGCCGCCATCGCCGCACTCGGCGGGCGCCATCCGGTCGGCAACGGCGTGCGCTGGCTGCACCAGGTCGACCCCGACCTGCCGGGCACCCCTTCCCTGCCCGATGCCGCCGACGTGCTGCTGTTGCCCGCCGACCTCGCCACGCTGCCGCCGCGGCCGATCTACGGCCGCGCGCCCGACGCCAAGCTGCCGGGCGGCCGGACCCCCGTGGCGGTGGCGGCGGCCTGATGGCGACGCGGCAGATCCTGTTGCGGGCCGGCGATGCGCGCGATGTCGCGCTGGTCGACACGCTGATGATCGCGGCCTTCGACCCGCGCTATGGCGAAGCCTGGACGCGCAACCAGTGCCTGGGCGTGATCGCGATGCCCGGCGTACGGCTGACGCTCGCCTTCGTCGACGACGCGCCCGCGGGCTTCGCGATGGTCCGCAGCGTCGCGGACGAAGCCGAGCTGCTGCTGCTAGCGGTCGACCCCGCCTACCGCCGCCGCGGCGTCGCCACCGCGCTGCTGCGCGGCGTGATCGCCGATGCGGGGGTGGCGGGCGTCACCGACCTGCATCTCGAGGTGCGCGCGGGCAACGACGCGGTCGCGCTCTACGTCGCGCAGGGCTTCGCCAAGGTCGGCGAGCGGCGCGGCTATTACCGGGGCAAGACCGGCCAGTCGTTCGACGCGCATACCTACCGTCGCGGCGTTTAGGACGGCGCCGCCGGTTATTGCGAGTCGGTATCGCTTTTCGCAACAAGCCGCGTGCACTACATTGCGCACATGCCTCGCAAGATCGACCTCGAAGCCCTGTGCAACCAGAAGGGCCTGCGCATCACCGAACAGCGGCGCGTCATCGCCCGCGTGCTGTCCGAGGCGGAGGATCATCCCGACGTCGAGAAGGTCTACGAGCGTGCCTCGGCGATCGATCCGGGCATTTCGATCGCGACCGTCTATCGCACCGTGCGCCTGTTCGAGGAGGCGGGCATCCTCGACCGCCACGACTTCGGCGACGGCCGCGCGCGCTACGAACCCTCGCCCGAGGCGCATCACGACCACCTGATCGACGTGGAGACGGGCAAGGTCATCGAATTCGTCGATCCCGAACTCGAGCAATTGCAAAAGGCGATCGCCGAGAAGCTCGGCTTCCGCCTCGTCGACCATCGCATGGAATTGTACGGCGTCAGCCTCGACCGCAAGGCCTGACGCCGGGTCGGCAGGGATGATCGCCAACCTGCGGCTCGCACGGCGGCTGGTGTTGCTCGTCCTGGCGCTGGCGGGCGCGCTGCTGCTGCACGGCGCGTGGCGGGCGGTACGGGCCCCCTCCCCCTGGCCGCGGCGGTTTCTGGGCGGCGTGGCAAGGATCGTCGGCGCGCGGGTGCGCGTGATCGGCACGCCGCTGCGCCGCGACGTCGTGTTCCTGAGCAACCACCTGAGCTGGATCGACATCCTCGCGATCGCCGGTGCGAGCGGCAGCGCCTTCGTCGCCAAAGGCGAATTGCGCGGCGTGCCGCTGGTCGGCTGGCTGTGTACGCTCAACCGGACCATATTCGTGACGCGCGAGGACCGGTTGCAGGTGGCGGCGCAGATCGCACGGCTGCGCGATGCGATCGGCGCGGGCGGCGGCGTGACGATCTTTCCGGAAGGCACGACGGGCGACGGCCGGACGCTGCTGCCGTTCAAGGCCGCGCTGCTCGCCGCGCTCGACCCGCCGCCGCCCGGCGTGCGCGTGCAGCCGGTGGGCGTCGATTACGGCGATGCCACCGACACGCTGGCCTGGGTCGGCGACGAACCCGGCGGGGCCCACGCGCTGCGCGTGCTGCGCCGGCGCGGCACGTTCGCGGTGACGCTGCACATGCTCGACCCGTTCGATCCGGCCATGGCGGGCAACCGCAAGGCGATCGCGGCGCGGGCGCGCGCCGCGATCGCCGCGGTCACCGGACCCCCGGTCCGAAGGTGTAGCTGAGCGCCACCCCGCCCGACAGCTGGTCACGCGACCCGAACGCGCGGACCACCGGCGACCGGCCGGGATCGGCGACGAGACGGTCGTATTTCGCGTAGCCGGCGATGCCCCAGTGCGGGGACAGCTGGCGCAGCGCGCCCGCGGTCGCCCCGGCCGCCTGCACGCCGCCGTCCGCCTTGAACGCCGGCAGGCCGGACCGGACGGCATCCGCCGGCGACACGCCGAAATAGGCGCGGTTGTAGCGCGCGCTCGACAGCGTCAGCCGCGGCCCGATCGAGAACAGCCAGCGATCGGCGTCGCGCAGGACATAGTCGACGCCGACGACGCCGACCTGCCCCTTGTGTCCGCCCAGCCCCTGCCGCGCCTCGACCCGGACGCGGAACGCATCGGTCAGCGCATATTGCGCGAACCCGCCGATTTCGAACGTGGTGCCGACGGTGGGCAGCTCACCGCCGACGTCGCGGCTGCGCCGCCGCCCCTCGAACCCGAACGCGGGGCCGAACTGGAACCGGCCGCCGTTGCGGATCGCGAACCCCGTGCTTTCGTCGGGCGCCTCGAACGCGAAGGGCGTATCGCCCCGGGTGCGCGAGACGTCGACGAAGGGCCGGATGTTGTAGGAATCGGACCCGGGATAGCTCGGCACCACCTGTGGCCCGAGCGCGATCCGCGTGCGGCGCGGCGCGTCGGGCGCGGCCTCCTGCGCGCGGGCAGGCGCGGTGCCCGCGAGAACGGACAGGGCGGCGACGGCGATCAGGGCCGGTCGGATCGTACGGATCGTTTGCATGCCGCGGAGCCTTGCAGGTTTCAGCGCCTTTGGCCAGCCGGGGACCGCGGCGGCGGTGGCGGATCCAGCGTGTCGACGCGCCGGTGGAAACAGGCGAGCGCGGACGCCGGATCGTCGAAACCCGCCCGTACGCAGGTGCGCACGATCGCGCAGCCGATGTGTCGAGCCGCGCATCGCCGCTCGACACATCGGCATGGCACCAGCGGAACGCCCGGCCGCTGCTGGCATAATGCAGGCGCAGGCGACGCAGCTTGCGCCCGATCACGACGATGTCGTCGGCCTTCGGCGGACCGGGGGTCGCCGTGGCCGTCGCAGTCTCAGTCTCAGTCTCAGTCTCAGTCTCAGTCGGAACGGGGCCGGGCGCCAGCGACGGCGTCGCCAATTCGAACGGCTCTTCCGGCGTCGCGGCCTCGCTGTGCGTGATCGACGGCGTCGCGATCGGCGGCGACGGCGCTTCGCAGGAGCCGACGCGCGTCACGCGCAACTGCCACCGCGCTTTCGGCCCGGCGATGCCGCGGACGACGGTATGGGACGTGTAGCGCGCCGCGAGCGACGTCGGCGTGATCGTGGCGCGGAGCCGCGTATCGACATGCCGCCCGACCAGGTCGCCGTCGGGCGTCATCGCCGCGACCAGCTGGCACCGACGACTGCCGCTCACCCGATCGCGATCGATCGACACGCGCAGCGCCGTGCACAGGCCCTCGCCGCCGAACGCCGCCACCCGGCCGATCATTTGAGCGAGGATCGCGCGTGTATCGGCGCCGCGGATGCATGTCGTGAAGTCCTCGCCCCGAACGGGTCGCGCCGCGCGCATGCCGGGCATCGGATCTACCAGCGTGGTACCGGACTGGAACCGCCACAGTCCTGCGATCATGACGGGAACCCCACCGGTCACGACGATGTCCGGCCCCCCGTCCGGCAGGCGCTGCGCCGCCGCGACGGCCAGCATCGCCCCGATCGTCGCGGCCCCGACCGTTCCCCGGCCGGCCAATCCCGCCTTCCCGCTCGTCACCGTCGCCCGCGCCGTCCTGCCCCCGCCGATCCGTCGCACACAGCATGACACGACTGCCGCGCGCGCGCCACGCCCGACCGGGCGAACCGGCTGCGAGGCTTGGACGCGGCGGTCGCATCCTGTATGCCCCCGCGCATGACCGCCGCGGACAAACCCAAAACCTTTCACGTCAAGTCGTTCGGCTGCCAGATGAACGTCTATGACGGCGAACGCATGGCCGAGCTGATGGCGGCGGACGGCATGACCGCGACCTCCGATCCGGATGCCGCCGACCTCGTCGTGCTCAACACCTGCCACATCCGCGACCGGGCGACCGAAAAGGTCTATTCGGACATCGGCCGGCTGCGCAAGGCCGCGCGGCTCGGCGATCGCGCGGCGCCGATGATCGCCGTCGCCGGCTGCGTCGCGCAGGCGGAGGGGGACGAGATCTTCGCGCGCGCGAAGGTCGACGTGGTCGTCGGTCCGCAGGCCTATCACAACCTGCCCGCGCTGGTGGCGAGCGCCGCCGCCGGCACGCCGAGCCGCGACACCGACATGCCGCTGCTGTCGAAGTTCGGCGCGCTGCCGGCGCGGCGCCGGGTCGGGCCGTCGGCATTCCTGACCGTGCAGGAAGGGTGCGACAAGTTCTGCACCTATTGCGTCGTACCCTACACCCGCGGCGCGGAGGTCAGCCGCCCCTTCGCGGGAATCGTCGACGAGGCGAAGGCGCTGGTCGATGCCGGCGCGCGCGAGATCACGCTGCTCGGCCAGAACGTCAACGCCTGGAGCGACGACGACCGCGGGCTGCACGACCTGATCCGGGTGCTCGACCGCATTCCCGGCCTCGCGCGGCTGCGCTATACCACCAGCCATCCCAACGACATGACGCAGGGGCTGATCGACGCGCACGGCGACGTCGAGAGCCTGATGCCGTTCCTGCACCTGCCGGTGCAGGCGGGCAGCGACCGCGTGCTGAAGGCGATGAACCGCAGCCACACCACCGACGGCTATCTCCGCCTGCTCGACCGGGTGCGCGCGGTGCGCCCCGATATCGCGCTGTCGGGCGATTTCATCGTCGGCTTCCCCGGCGAGACCGAGGCGGAATTCGCCGAGACGATCGCGCTCGTCGATGCGGTCGGCTATGCGCAGGCCTATTCGTTCAAATACAGCCCCCGAGCCGGTACCCCCGCCGCCGACATGGCGGGCGCGGTGCCGGCCGCGGTGATGGACGAGCGGCTGCAACGCCTGCAGGCGGCGCTGGGCCGCGACCAGCAGGCGTTCAACCAGGCGAGCGTCGGGCGCACCTGCGACGTGCTGATCGAGCGGCGCGGAAAGCTGCCGGGCCAGATGCTCGGCAAGTCGCCGTGGCTGCAATCGGTCCACCTGATGACCGATGCGGCGATCGGCGACATGGTGACGGTCGACCTGTTGTCCGCCGGGCCGGTGTCGCTCGCTGGCGCGCAGCGGGTGCGCGCCGCGGCGTAGCTCGTCGGCGTGCGGAGGCGCAGAGACGTACGCGCAAGCCGGCGCCTGCATGCCTGACGTGATGATGGCGCAGGCGCCTTCGCGCCGCGCGCCGGACCTCCGCGTCCTTTGCGCCTCTGCGACCATCCTCTTTATCCGGGCGGTCGCCTATTCACCCACGCGGGTTTTCCCGCTTCCCTTTCGCCGGTCCGCATCCCACATTCCCCGCATGCCATACCGGCATGAAAGGATTGCATGAGCCGCAAACCCGTCCCCGCCCGCTCCGGTGACCGCAGCCGGGCGGAGGTGTTGTTCGACAAGCCGCAGCTGCTCGCCACCCTGTTCGGCCAATACGACCAGAACCTCGTCGCACTGGAAAACCGGCTCGGCGTCTACATCACCGCCCGCGGCAATCGCGTCGGGCTTGAAGGGGCGGCGGAGAACGTCGCGCTCGCCCGCGACGTGTTGCAGGACCTGTATCAGCGCATCCAGCGCGGCGAGGACGTCGACACCGGCCTGGTCGATGCGGCGATCGCGATGGCGTCGGAACCGACGCTCGCCGGCATCGTCAGCACCGAACACGGCGGCATCCCGTCGGTGATGATCCGCACGCGCAAGAAGACGATCGTGCCGCGCACGCCGGCGCAGGCGCATTACATGCGCGAGCTGACGACCAACGACATGATCTTCGCGCTCGGGCCGGCGGGCACGGGCAAGACCTATATCGCGGTCGCGCAGGCGGTGTCGCAGCTCATCACCGGCAGCGTCCAGCGGCTGATCCTGTCGCGTCCCGCGGTGGAGGCGGGCGAGAAGCTGGGCTTCCTGCCCGGCGACATGAAGGAAAAGGTCGATCCCTACCTGCGCCCGCTCTACGACGCGCTGCACGATTGCCTGCCCGCCGAGCAGGTCGAGCGGCGCATCGCCAGCGGCGAGATCGAGATCGCGCCGATCGCCTTCATGCGCGGCCGCACGCTGGCCGACGCCTTCGTCATCCTCGACGAGGCGCAGAACACGACCCCGGCACAGATGAAGATGTTCCTCACCCGCTTCGGCCAGAACAGCCGGATGGTGATCTGCGGCGATCCCAACCAGACCGACCTGCCCGGCGGCGTCGGCGCGTCCGGCCTCGCCGACGCGACGGTGCGGCTGGAAGGGGTGGAGGGCATATCGATGACCCGCTTCACCGCCGCCGACGTGGTCCGTCACCCGATTGTCGGGCGGATCGTCGAAGCGTATGAGGGACCGGACGCTTGACCGAACGGGATATCCTCTATACCTTTTGGGGATATACGGAGGCTCTGTCATGGCATCCCTTTACGTCAGGGACAATGAAGCCAATGCGTTGGCCACCCGGCTGGCGCAACGGCACGGCATTTCGAAAACCGCGGCAGTCAAGCTGGCGTTGCAACACGAACTCGACCGGCAGGAGGCGGCAGTGCCATTGCGGGAGCGCATGGCGATGTGGCGTCAGACGCATCTGCCGGGCAGGCCGACCGGGTTCAAGGCGGACAAGGCGTTCTATGACTCGCTGAACGACGAAGACGGCGATTGACCATCCTCGTCGACGCCTCTGCGATCGTTGCAATCGTCCACGGGGAACCGGACGCGGACGACCTTTCCGATGCTATCGAACGCCACCTCGACCGCCTATATTGCGCGGTGGGCGCCTGGGAAGCCACGCAAGCGATCGCCAAACTCCGCGACATCAGCCTCATCGAAGCCGAGGCGGCGGTCATGAACTTCGTCGACGAGGCGGGTCTCCGCCTCGCGTCGATCGGCGCCGAAGAACGCCATGAGGCCATCATGGCGGCGCATCGCTATGGCAGGGGCGCCCACCCGGCCCGCCTCAACATGGGCGATTGCTTCGCCTATGCCTGCGCCAGGACGAACGACGCGCTCCTGCTGTACAAGGGCAACGACTTTTCACGGACGGACCTCGCATGATCCACGTCGAACTCACCCGCGAAGCGCCCTGGCCTGCCGACACCGACTGGGACGCGCTCGCCGTCCGGGCGACGCGTGCCGCGATCGAGGGCACGCCGCACGGCGAACTGCTGACCACCGCCGCGACGGTCGAGATCAGCGTGCGCCTGACCTCGGACGACGAGGTGCACGCGCTCAACCGCCAGTACCGGCACAAGGACCGGCCGACCAACGTCCTGTCCTTTCCGATGGTGCAGCCCGACCTGATCGACACGGTCAGCCAGAACAGCGACGACGGCGAGCTGCTGCTCGGCGACATCGTCCTCGCGCACGGCGTGTGCGCGGCGGAAGCGGCGGAAAAGGGCGTCGGCGTCGCCGAACACGCCACGCACCTGCTGGTGCACGGGACGCTGCATCTGCTAGGCTATGACCATATGGGGGACGAAGAGGCCGAAGGGATGGAGGAGATCGAGCGGCAGGCGCTCGCCGCCCTCGGCATCGCGGACCCCTATCTCGTACGAGAGGACTGACACGGCCGCCATGGCAGACGACCGAAGTAGCGCCGGCAACGGCGACTCCAGCGAATCCAATATCTGGCGCGGGCTGAAGCATCTGATCTTCGGCGGCGCGCCGGAAGAATCCCTCCGCGACCAGCTGGAGGAGGCGATCGACCGGCACGAGGACGATCCCGCACCCGACGCCAAGGGCGACCTGACCCCGCTCGAACGGCAGATGGTCCGCAACCTGCTGCACTTCGGCGAGCGCGATGCGGGCGACGTCGGCGTGCCGCGCGCCGACATCGTCGCGGTCGAGGAAGGCACCACATTCGCGCACCTCGTCCAGATCTTCGCGGAAGCGGGGCACAGCCGGCTGCCGGTCTATCGCGGCGCGCTCGATACGATCATCGGCATGGTCCACATCAAGGACGTGTTCAGCATCCTGGCGACCGGCGCCGAGCATCCCGCCGACCTGTCGGGCCTGATCCGCGACCCGCTCTACGTCCCGATGAGCCGCGGCGCGCTCGACCTGCTTGCCGACATGCGGGCGAGCCATGTGCATCTTGCGGTGGTGCTCGACGAATATTCGGGCACCGAAGGGCTCGTCACGATCGAGGACCTGATCGAGGAAATCGTGGGCGAGATCGAGGACGAACATGACGAGGCGCCCGAGGCGCTGCTGGTGCCGATCGACGGCGGCGCGTGGGAGGCCGATGCCCGCGCCGAGCTGGAGGATGCCGGGGCGCTGATCGATCCGCAGTTCGGCGAAACCGAGCACGACGTCGACACGCTGGGCGGCCTCGCCGCGGTGCTCGCCGGGCATGTGCCCAGGATCGGCGAGTGCGTCGACCATCCCAGCGGCTGGAAGCTCGAGGTGCTCGAGGCGGACGAACGCCGCATCCACCGCCTGCGCCTCCACCCCCCGGTCGCGCGCGCGATCGAGGACGCATGAGGTCGAACCGGGCGGCCCGGCCCGGCCGCCCCCCTTGCCGGCTACACCGTATTCGAATGGTCGCACCGGCAGCGCTGATCGTCGCATCCGATCACCACGTTCGCGATTTCGCGTTTCCTCGATCACCGGGGGTGGAGTAGCTTTCCTGCAACACAGCACCGGCAAGGCGCTTCGCGCCGGCCGATCGCTGCGGCAACGCGAGGAGAGTGACATGGACGCAATCACCCAGGGCAGCCCGATCAACGATCCGGGCAAGCAACCCGCCGCCAAGCGCCGCCTGCTCGGCCGCACCGCCAAGGACTGGTGGCCCGAATCGCTGTCGATCGACATCCTTCACCAGAAGGGCGTCAGCGGCAATCCGATGGGCGACGACTTCGACTATCGCTCCGAATTCCTGTCGCTCGACTACGACCAGCTGAAGGCCGACCTGACCGCGCTGATGACCGACAGCCAGCCGTGGTGGCCGGCCGACTACGGGCATTACGGCCCCTTCTTCATCCGCATGGCGTGGCACAGTGCCGGCACCTATCGCACCGGCGACGGCCGCGGCGGCTCGTCCGCGGGGCAGCAGCGCTTCGCGCCGCTCAACAGCTGGCCCGACAACGGCAACCTCGACAAGGCCCGCCGCCTGCTGTGGCCGATCAAGCAGAAATACGGTCGCCAGCTGAGCTGGGCCGATCTGTTCATCCTCGCCGGCAACGTGGCGATCGAATCGATGGGCGGGCCGACCTTCGGCTTCTCGGGCGGGCGGGCCGACGTGTTCGAGCCCGAAAAGGACGTGTACTGGGGCACCGAGGAGGAATGGCTCGGCCAGACCCGCATCGACGAGGAGGCCGGCCTCGCGCTGGAAAGCCCGCTCGCCGCGATCCAGCACGGCCTCATCTACGTCAATCCGGAGGGGCCCGGCGGCTGCCCGATGCCGCAGGGATCGGCCCGCGACATGCGCGAGACGTTCGCGCGCATGGGGATGAACGACGAGGAGACGGTGGCGCTGACCGCCGGCGGCCATACGTTCGGCAAGGCACATGGCGCGGGCGACCCGAGCCTCGTCGGCAAGGAACCCGAAGGATCGGACATCGCCAGCCAGGGCCTCGGCTGGACCTCGACGCACGAAAGCGGGATGGGCGATCACACGATCACCAGCGGCATCGAGGGGGCGTGGACGCCCACCCCGACGACGTGGGACATGACCTATTTCGACATGCTGTTCGACCATGAGTACGAGCTGACGAAGAGCCCTGCGGGCGCGCACCAGTGGCATCCCGTCGGCGACCCCGACGACACGCTGGCGCCCGCCGCGCATACCGCGGGCAAGCGCGTGCCGACGATGATGACGACCGCCGACATGGCGCTGAAGGTCGACCCGGCGTATAACGCGATCTGCCAGAAGTTCCGGGCCGATCCCGCCTACTTCGCCGACGCCTGGGCGCGTGCCTGGTACAAGCTGACCCACCGCGACATGGGTCCGAAGATCCGCCTGATCGGCCCGGAAGTGCCGCAGGAAGAGCTGATCTGGCAGGATCCGATCCCGATCGCCGACTATCCGCAGGTCGAGGCCGGCGACATCGCGCAGCTGAAGTCGGCGATCGCCGAAGCCGGCCTGTCGGTCGAGGAGCTGGTGACGACCGCCTGGGCATCGGCATCGACGTGGCGCGGGTCGGACCATCGCGGCGGCGCCAACGGTGGCCGCATCCGCCTTGCCCCGCAAAAGGACTGGGAGGTGAACCAGCCCGAACAGCTCGCCCGCGTGCTGTCGGTCTACGAGCGGATCAAGGCGGACTTCGACGCGGAGGGCGCCGCAAAGGTGTCGATCGCCGACCTGATCGTGCTCGGGGGCTCGGTGGGCATCGAGGCCGCCGCCAGGGCCGCCGGCACCGCGATCGAGGTGCCGTTCACCCCCGGCCGGACCGACGCCTCGGCGGAGCAGACCGAAACCGAGAGCTTCGACGTGCTCGAACCGCGGGCCGACGGCTTCCGCAACTACCTTCAGGTGCGCTTCAACGTGCCGACCGAGGAGTTGCTGGTCGACCGGTCGCAGCTGCTCGGGCTGAGCGCGCCCGAGATGACGGTGCTCGTCGGCGGCCTGCGGGTGCTCGGCGCCAATCACGCCAAGGCGAAGCAGCACGGCGTGTTCACCACGCGGCCGGGCCAGCTGACCAACGATTTCTTCGTCAACCTGCTCGACATGGGCACGGCGTGGAAGCAGGTCAGCGACGAAAGCGACGAGGAGTTCGTCGGCACCGATCGCCATACCCACGAACACAAGTGGACGGCATCGCGCACCGACCTGGTGTTCGGGTCGAATTCGCAGCTGCGTGCGCTGGCGGAGGTCTATGCCTGCGACGATGCGAACGCGATGTTCGTGCGCGATTTCGTCAAGGCATGGACCAAGGTGATGAACGCCGACCGCTACGACCTGCTGGTCGGCAGCCCGGCCTGAGCCCGCGACGGGGGTGCGGCGGCGCGCCGCCTCACCCCCGACCGCTGGCCGGGGCATACGCAGCCCCTTCCGCAAGCCGCTTCGTGTCCCTATCCTCGCATCATGCTCAAGCACGTCCTGCGCGTCGCCGCGCTCATCCTCGTCATCGGCGTCGCCGTCGTGATCTACCTCGCCTGGCCCGACACCGCGAAGGTGCCGTTCGACCGGGTCACCGGCAAGCGTCCGCAGATCACGGAGGCGCGCATCCAGACGCTGCCGACCGTCAAGGTCGCCGACGTGGTCGGCTGGCAGGGTGCCGAGACGCCCGTTCCCGCCCCCGGCCTGACCGTGAAGGCCTTCGCACGCGGGCTCGACCATCCGCGCTGGCTCTATCGCCTGCCCAACGGCGACGTGCTCGTCGCCGAGACCAATTCGCCGCCACGCGAGGGCGGCGGGATCCAGGGCTGGGTGATGGGCAAGCTGATGGCGAAGGCCGGTGCGGGCGTGCCGTCGGCCAACCGCATCACGCTGCTGCGCGACGCGGACGGCGACGGCGTCGCCGAACGGCGCAACGTTTTCATGACCGGGCTCGATTCGCCGACGGGCATGGCCTTGCTCGACGGACGGCTCTACGTCGCCAACACCGACGCGATCGTCAGCGTGCCCTATACCGATGGCGCGACGCGGATCGCGGCGAAGCCGGAGCTGGTCGTGCGGCTGAACGGCGGCGGCAACCACTGGGCCCGAACGCTGGTCGCCGCCCCCGACGGGCGGACGCTGTTCGTCGGCGTCGGGTCGTCGTCCAACATCGCCGAAAACGGTCTCGACGCCGAGAAATTCCGCGCCAATATCCTCCAGGTCTATCCGCAGGAACGGACGTTCCGCGTTTATGCCTCGGGCCTGCGCAACCCGCAGGGCATGGCGATCAGCCCGTTCAACCGCCAGCTGTGGACGGTCGTCAACGAACGCGACATGCTGGGGTCCGACCTCGCGCCGGATTACCTGACGCAGGTGGAGCTGGGCGACCAGTTCGGGTGGCCGTGGTTCTACTGGGGCGGCTATCCGGACACGCGGGTCGAGCCCGCCCGCCCCGACCTCCAGCAATATTCGAAGCGGCCCGACTATGCGCTCGGGCCGCACGTCGCGGCGCTGGGGCTGACCTTCGCCGGCGACGTCCGGCTCGGTGCCCGCTTCGCGCAGGGGGCGTTCATCGGCGAACACGGATCGTGGAACCGCAAGCCGGTGTCGGGCTACAAGGTGGTGTTCGTGCCCTTCGCCCCGCGCGGCTTCCCGGTCGAGGGCGCCCGGCCGATTGACGTGCTGGGCGGATTCCTCGACAAGGACGGCAAGGCGCATGGCCGCCCGGTGGGCGTGATCGGCGATCGCACCGGTGCACTGCTCGTCGCCGACGACGTCGGCAACACGGTCTGGCGGGTGGCGGCGGCGCGCTAGGGCGCCGCGTCACCGCTCCGCCCGGCTATACCGGCGAAGGCCGGGGCGTGGTTGGACGCAGCCGCGGGGACGCGTCCGCCGCTTCGATGTCCGCTTTCTAGACTGGGGACCGGCCATCACCGGGGACGCGCCTGCACGGGAAGGCTCCGCCCGACTGGCGGCGCGTCGTCCCCGCCGGCCGCTTCCGTCAGATCATGCGCAACCGCAGCGGCGTCCGCTCGACCGTTCCCGACAGCACCTTGCGACCGAAGGCGCGCACCATCGTCGCCGCGGCGTCCGAATTGGTCAGCACGACGCGGGTGCCGCCGGAGGCCAGCGTCTCGATCGCGCTGATCGGCGCCTTGTGCTTCAGGCACAGCGCCTGGACTTCGGTCTTGGTGGCGTTGACGTTGATCGCGCGCGACATGCGGGTCTCCCAGATAGAGCGGGAGCGCATGTTATCTCTCAGTCGGACCATGCTTGAAAGGATCAGCCCGATAGGCACTAGATGGCCCTTTCGCGGTCGCAGCACAAGCCGTGATCGGCAGCGCCGCGACCGCGCCGGCCGCGCGCCCTTGCGATATCGTGCGAAGTGGGCCATATGGGACGGGCTAGAGTCGCACATCGACGGTCTACGGTGCTTTGCGGCTCCCTCTTCCTTCCTTCCCTGCTTCGCGCGCACGAGCGCGTCGGTAATCGCACCGTCGCGCGCCAAGTAGAAAGGATACTGCCATGAGCAGCATCACCGGTACCGTAAAGTTCTTCAACGCCGACAAGGGGTACGGCTTCGTCGCACCCGACACGGGCGGCGCCGATGCGTTCGTCCACATCACGGCGGTCGAGCGCGCCGGCATGGCGACGCTGAACCAGAACCAGCGCATCAGCTACGACCTGGAGCAGGACCGTCGGGGCAAGACCTCGGCCGTCAACCTTCAGCCGGTCGACTGATCGCATGCGGCGGGGGCGTTCGCGTCCCCGCCGCATCCGTTGCCCGCGTGGTTCGCGCCGGGCCGTTTTCCTCTCATCCGACCGCCGCGACCGCGCCGGTCCCGCACCGGCGAACCGCCGTGTCGCGCCCATGCCGCGTCGATCCCCTTATCCGTGGCGTGCTCCCCCAGTCCCGCGACGGATGCCGCCGGGCCGATGTCAGCGGCACGCATCCTGCCATGCATCGCCATCCCGAACCTGTTCGAACGTCCACCATACGGCGAGGGCGCGCGCTACCTGATTGAGTCGGGCGCCTGCGGTGCGATAGACCCGGGAACAGGTCCCGGATGACGATCGGGGTTTGCCGCTGCTGCTGTGAACAAGAGGACGCACGCGCCGCGTCATCGCAAGGGGATGACGTCACGCATGCCGGAGCCGATGCGCGGCGCAGGCGTCCGCCCGCGTCGCTATCGACGGTAGCTCTTCTCGAAAACGGTCGCGACCGATACGGTCAGGCGACGGGATCGCACGCTCAAGGGTGCCGATCCGGGAACGGATGGTGGAGCCGAGGGGGATCGAACCCCTGACCTCTGCAATGCCATTGCAGCGCTCTCCCAGCTGAGCTACGGCCCCATCGTTCCGGGAGGCGCCCCACTAGCGGGGGCGCCGGGGCATGGCAAGCGGTGAAATCCGCCCGCCATGCCTTTTTATCGATCAGTGATCGTCGTCCTCGGTCGGCGCTTCCACGCCGAGATCGTCGTCGCCGCCGAGGTCGACCTCGTCGTCGGCGGAGGGCTCTTCCTCTTCGCCCAGCGCTTCCAGATCCTCGTCCTCACCCTCGAGGTCGCGGTCGGCTTCCTTGGTGTCGGGCTTCGCCTGCTCGAACGGCAGCGGCTGCTTGGACTTGAGGATGGGTTCGGGATTCCAGGTCGACCCGCAGTTGATGCAGGTGACGGGATCGTCCTTTTCGAGGTCGTAGAAGCGCGTCGCGCATTTCGGGCAGGTACGCTTCGTGCCCCATTCCGGCTTAATCATGCCGCGTAGTGCCTTTCGGAATTGGCCAGGATGGAATTGAGTATGGCAGGCAAAGGTTGCCCCCGCCCGTGACTTGGGGCGCGCCTTGCCATAGCGCAAGGTGGCTGTCAAAGCCCCCGACCCATGGCGCACCCCCTCCCCCAGGCACTCACCGTCGGCCCGCGCGGCCCCCTGTCCGGCACGATCCAGGTCCCGGGCGACAAGTCGATCAGCCACCGGTCGCTGATGTTCGCCGCACTCGCGGTCGGCGAAAGCCGCATCACCGGGCTGCTGGAGGGCGAGGACGTGCTCGCCACCGCCGCCGCGCTGCGCGCGATGGGCGCCGACATCGAACGGCTGGACGACGGCAGCTGGCGCGTCCACGGCGTCGGCGTCGGCGGTCTGCGCCAGCCAGCGACCGCGCTGGAGATGGGCAACAGCGGCACCTCGACGCGCCTCCTGATGGGGCTGGTCGCCAGCCATCCGATCACCGCGACCTTCACCGGCGATGCCTCGCTGTCGGGGCGTCCGATGGGGCGGGTGATCGAGCCGCTGTCGCAGATGGGGGCGCAGATCACCGCCAGCCCCGGCGGACGCCTGCCGCTGATGGTCCGCGGGATGTGTCCGGCAGTGCCGATCCGCTATACGCTGCCCGTCGCCTCGGCGCAGGTGAAGTCGGCGGTGCTGCTCGCCGGGCTCAACACGCCCGGCACCACGACCGTCGTCGAACCGGTCGCGACGCGCGACCACAGCGAGCGGATGCTGCGCGGCTTCGGCGCCGACATCACCGTCGAGGATACGCCCGCGGGCCGCGTCATCGCCATCGCGGGCGAGGCGGAACTGCGGCCGCAGACGATCACCGTGCCGGGCGACCCGTCGTCCGCCGCCTTCTGGCTGGTCGCGGGATCGATCGTGCCGGGATCCGACCTGCTGGTGCGCAACGTCGGCCTCAACGTCACGCGCACCGGCCTCGTCACCGCGCTGCGGCTGATGGGTGCGGACATCGTCGAGGTCGACGCCCGCGAGGTCGGCGGCGAGCCCGTCGCCGACCTGCGCGTCCGCCATGCCGCGCTGACCGCGATCGACGTGCCGCCCGACCTCGCGCCGAGCATGATCGACGAATATCCGGTGCTGTTCGTCGCCGCCGCCTTCGCCCGCGGCCGCACCGTCGCGCGTGGCGCGCACGAATTGCGCGTCAAGGAATCGGACCGGATCGCGGCGATGCGGCGCGCGCTGGAGTCATGCGGCGTGCCGTGCGAGGAATTCGAGGACGGGCTGGCGATCACCGGCACCGGCGGCGATCCGATCCCGGGGCCGGATACGCCAGACGCTCGCGTCGCCTCGAAACTGGATCATCGCATCGCAATGAGCATGACGGTCGCTGGACTTCACGCCGCGCGTGCGGTCACGATCGATGACGTGAGCCCGGTGGCGACCAGCTATCCCGCGTTCTACCAGTCGCTTGATACGATATCGGGGGTACAGTGATAATAGCCGTGGACGGCCCGGCGGCATCGGGCAAGGGCACGATCGCCAGGGCGCTGGCACGCCATTACGGCCTGCCCCATCTCGACACCGGTCTTCTCTATCGCGCGGTCGCGCTGACCGTGCGGCGTCTCGACATGGACCCGGCGAAGGAGGCCGATGCGGTCGCCGCCTGCGATTTCGACGATGCGCTGCTGGGCGACGCGGCGTTGCGCGGCGACGACATCGGCCAGCTCGCCTCGATCGTATCGGCGCATCCGCTGGTCCGTGCCGCGCTGCTGCAACGCCAGAAGCGCTTCGCCCGCCAGCCCGGCGGCGCGGTGCTCGACGGCCGCGACATCGGCAGCGTGATCGCGCCCGACGCCGACGCCAAATTGTTCGTCAAGGCGACGCCGCAGATCCGCGCGCAGCGCCGCCACAAGGAGTTGCAGGGCCACGGCTCCACGGTCAGCTTCGACAAGGTGCTGGCCGATATCCGCGCCCGCGATGCGCGCGACAGCGGCCGCTCCGCCGCGCCGCTGGTGATGGCGGCCGACGCCGCGCTGCTCGACACCAGCTTCCTGTCGATCGAGACGAGCGTCGAAAAGGCGATCGCGCTGGTCGAGGCGCGGCGGACGACCACCTAAACCTGTATTGCTGTCCTAATACGGACCGTTGCGTGCCGCCCTTCCCTGCTCTAGCGCTGATGCGGGACAAGAGGAGCACGACGTGAAGCTGGTTCGGGGTGCATGGAAGCTGCTGGTGGCGATCAAGGACGGGCTCGTCCTGATCGCGATGCTGCTGTTCTTCGGGCTGCTGTTCGCCGCGCTCAACGCGCGGCCGGGGACGAAGGCGATCGCACCGGGCGCGCTGGTGCTCGACCTCAACGGCACCGTCGTCGAACAGCCCGAGGAGCAGGCGCCGTTCGCCGCGCTGTCGGGCCAGGCGATGCCGCGCCAGTATCGTGCCCGCGATGTACTGCGCGCGATCGACGCCGCGCGCACCGACGATCGCGTCAAGGTGCTGGTCCTCGACCTCGACCGATTCGGCGGCGGCTATCCCGCGACGCTGAACGAGATCGCCAATGCCGTCCGCCGCTTCCGCGACACCCGGAAACCGGTGCTCGCCTATGCCACCACCTATACCGACGCGGGCTACCGGCTGGCGGCGAACGCCAGCGAGATCTGGGTCAACCCGATGGGCGGCGCGATCTTCACCGGTCCCGGCGGTAGCCAGCTCTATTACAAGGGGCTGATCGACAAGCTCGGCGTCAACACGCACGTCTATCGAGTCGGCAAGTTCAAGAGCTTCGTCGAACCCTATACCCGCGCCGACCAGAGCCCGGAGGCGCGCGAGGCCAGCCAGCAGCTGCTCGGGTCGATCTTCGGCCAGTGGCAGGAAGCGATCGGCCGCGCCCGTCCCAAGGCGCAGGTGGCGCAGTTCCTCGCCGGCGCCGACCGGCTGATCGTCGCCGCCAACGGCAATGTCGCGCGCGCCAATCTGTCGGCGGGGATCGTCGACACGCTGGGCGACCGCACCGCGTTCGGCAAGCGCGTCGCGGCATTGGTCGGCAGCGACGCGCGCAAGTCGATCGGCAATTTCAACACGATCGGCTACGATGCGTGGATCGGCGCACACCCGCTGCCCCGCACCGGCGACGCGATCGGCGTCGTCACCGTCGCCGGCGACATCGTCGATGGCGAGGGCGGGCCCGGCAGCGCGCATGGCGACACGATCGCCAAGCTGATCCTCAACGGCCTCGCCAAAAAGGACCTGAAGGCGCTTGTCGTACGCGTCGATTCGCCGGGCGGATCGGTGCTCGCGTCCGAACGGATCCGCCTTGCGATCCTCGAAGCGAAGAAGAAGGGGCTGCCGATCGTCGTGTCGATGGGCGGGCTCGCCGCGTCGGGCGGCTATTGGGTGTCGACCCCCGGCGACGTGATCTTCGCCGAACCGTCCACGATCACGGGCTCGATCGGCATCTTCGGCATCATCCCGACCTTCGAGAAGACGCTCGCCAGGATCGGCGTGACGACCGACGGCTACAAGGCGACGCCGCTGTCGGGCCAGCCCGACGTATTCGCCGGCACCTCGCCGCAGCTCGACACGATCCTGCAGGCGGGCATCGAGAACGGCTACCGCCAGTTCATCGGCCATGTCGCGCAGTCGCGGAAGATGAGCCCCGAGCGCGTCGACGCGATCGCGCAGGGGCGCGTCTGGGATGGCGGCACCGCGCGCCAGATCAACCTGGTCGATCGCTTCGGCGGGCTGGACGACGCGATCGGCGAAGCCGCGAGGCGCGCGAAGCTCGACCCGGCGAAGGTCCATGCCGAATATCTGGAAAAGGAACCCGGCTTCGCCGCGCAGCTCGCCGCCGGCTTCGCCGACCGCAAGGACGACGACGATGCGACCGGCGGCGATGCCTTCGCGCGGATCGCGGCGGAACGGCGCGGGCTGCTCGCGCAGGCGCTCGGCGACGTGAAGCGGCTGGCGATGGCGGGATCGGTGCAGGCGCGTTGCCTCGAATGCGGCGGGCTCGGCCCCAGCGAGACCGCGGGCGCCGACGCGCGGTTGCTCGACGTCATACTGGCGCGCATCGGGCTGTAGCGTGATCGCGCTGCGCGCCGCCACGCCCGACGACGCGGCGGCGATCGCCGCGATCTACGCGCCGCACGTCCTCGCCGGCACGGTGTCGTTCGAAACCGACGCCCCCGATGCGCGCGCGATGCGCACGCGGATGGCGGCATCGGCCGGGCTGTTTCCGTGGATCGTAGCGACCAACGGCGATCCGACCGGGGGCGTGCTCGGCTATGCCTATGCGACGCGGTTTTCGGAGCGCGACGCCTATCGCTGGGTGGTCGAGACGAGCATCTACGTCGCCGACGTCGCGCAGCGGCAGGGCGTCGGGCGGCTGCTGTACGAGGCGCTGGTCGACACGCTGCGGGCCCAGGGGTTCGCGCAGGCGATCGGGCGGATCGCGCTGCCCAACAACCAGTCGATCGCGCTGCACGAATCGGTCGGCTTCCGCCGCGCGGGCGTGTTCCGCCAGATCGGCTACAAGCACGGCCAGTGGATCGACGTCGGCTATTGGCAGTGCAGCCTCGCCGAACCGCAGACCCCGCCCGCCGCGCCGCGCCGCTTCGCGGATACGGGCGTCGTGCGCGACTGAACGCGGCGTCCGGCGCGACCGCGCCCGGTCGGCGGGCGATTGTCTCCGAGTATGGCGGGTATATCGCCACGGTCCCGACCGGTCCGGGACAAGGTCGATCGGACGGATGCCGACCCGGGCGGGGCGCAGCGCGGCTCGACATCCCGCCGGCACCGATGCGTCGGTCGGGTCGAGGACAGCCGGTGAGACGCTGCTGTGCACGTGCACAGCGAAGGGCGAGAGGCGATCCTCAACTCGCGGTGCAGGCCCTTACCTCTGCGGCTTGAGCCCCCGGAGGGCGTCCTTCGACACACGACCCTGCCCCTGCCCCTGCCCCTGCGCGCGCCTCACGACGGCCGCCCGCGATACGCCGGCAGGGCGAGGCGATACCGGATCGCCACCGCGCGCAGCGTGAAGCCGGCGGCGGCGGCAATGATCGCGGCGGGTGCGCCGACGAGGCCGAAGCCGTTCAGCGCCACATACAGTCCCGACGAGAGCGCCGCGGCGGTGACGTACAGTTCCGGCCGCATCAGGATCGATGGCTCGCCGGCCAGCACGTCGCGGATGATGCCGCCGACGCAGGCGGTCACCACCCCCATCAGCGCCGCGGGCAGCGGCGGCACGCCATAGCCGATCGCCTTCGCCGCGCCGTAGACCGCATAGGCGGCGAGCCCGACCGCATCGAACCAGGCGAGCGCCTCGTCGCGCCACCAGCGCTCCGGCGTCACCCAGATCACCGCCGCCATCGCGAGGCAGACGGTCGCCGCCCGCGGATCGTGCACCCAGAATACCGGCGCACCGATCAACAGGTCGCGGACCGTCCCCCCGCCGACGCCGGTAATCAGCGCGAAGAACGCCAGCGTCACCGCCGTCTGCCCGCGCTTCGCCGCGGCGAGCGCACCCGACGCGGCGAACACCGCGAGCCCGGCGACGTCGAACCACGGCGCGAAGGCCGGCAGCAGCGACGCGGCGGGAAGTAGGGGCGGGATCATGGCGCGACGCGCGTACCGCATCGCGGCCGGCTCAGGAAGCCGCCGCATCGGCGCCGGCGACGGGCGTGGGCGCGGCGCACGCCCGACGCCGCGCCTCACCCGGTCAGAACCGCCGGCCCACCACGACATTCACCATCGGGTTGACCGGGTTGCCCGCCGGCCGTTCGCCGCGCAGGCGGCGCGTCGCGTCGGCGGCGCTGGTGTTATAGGCATGGCCCATCATCGCCCCGACCTCGATCCCCATCGTCGTGCGATCGACGATTTCGCCGGTATAGCCGAACGTGAAGGCCGGCGTCCGCCGCATGCCGAGGCGACCGCCGGGAATGTTGGTCTGGCGCCTGGGCGACATCAGCCCCCGGTTGGTCGCCTCTTCCCCGACGCGCGGGTCGTACATCTTCGTGCCGGCCGACAGGTGAAAGCCACTGGTGCCGAGCGGATAGACGTCGATCATCGAACTGGCGATGCGCTGCTGCACGTGGTCGCGCGGCCCCGGTGCCCCGGCGACCACCGCGACGCGCAGGCGCAACGTTCGGCCCGACCGCGTCGTCCGCTCGACGCTGCTGCCGATCGCGATCGGCTGGAGCAGCGGCCCGCGCGCCGGCGCCGACAGTCCGGGCGCGAGCGCGGCGGTCGTGGTCGTCGCCCCCTGCGCCGTCGCGGGCATCGCCATGCCCGCCGCCATCACCGCCCCGATCGCCTGCCACCCCCGCATGTGCCCCCCGTCGCGGCATGTTTCGGTCCTGCGCCGTCCCCACGGCGCCATCCCTGCCTCATACCATAGACGACGCCCCGCCGAACAAGGCACAATTGCGGCAGGGGTGTCCTGCGACGACACGGTGCATTTCGGCGCCCAATCGAGGGACGGCGTATCTGCTGGCCAACCCGCCCGCCGGCGGCTAAGGGCGCTGCCTTCCTTTCCCTTCTACGACAGAGCACAGCCATGGGTTTCCGCTGCGGCATCGTCGGCCTGCCCAACGTCGGCAAGTCCACCCTTTTCAACGCGCTGACGGAAACGGCGGCGGCGCAGGCGGCGAATTATCCGTTCTGCACGATCGAGCCCAACGTCGGCAACGTCGCGGTGCCCGACCCCCGGCTGTACACGCTGGCGGCAATCGCCGGCTCGGCCAAGATCATCGAAACCCAGCTCGCCTTCGTCGACATCGCCGGGCTCGTCCGCGGCGCGTCGAAGGGCGAGGGCCTCGGCAACCAGTTCCTGGGCAACATCCGCGAGGTGGACGCGATCGTCCATGTCCTGCGCTGCTTCACCGACGGCGACGTGACGCACGTCGAGGGCAAGGTCGATCCGATCGCGGACGCCGAGACGGTCGAGACCGAGCTGATGCTGTCCGACCTCGAAAGCCTCGAAAAGCGCGTCCCCAACCTCGTCAAGAAGGGGCAGCAGGGCGACAAGGAGGCAAAGATCGGCGCGTCGGTGCTCGGCCAGGCGCTGGAATTGCTGCGCGAGGGCAAGCCGGCGCGGCTGACCCAGCCGAAGGATGCCGAGGAGGCGCGCGTATTCGCCGCGGCGCAGCTCATCACCGCCAAGCCGGTCCTCTACGTCTGCAACGTCGACGAACGCGATGCGGCGAACGGCAATGCCCTGTCGGCGAAGGTGTTCGACAAGGCGAAGGCGGAGGGTGCCGAGGCTGTCGTCGTCTCGGCGGCGATCGAGGCGGAGATCGCGACGATGCCCGCCGAGGATCGCGGCGAGTTCCTGGGTGAGCTGGGGCTGGAGGAAACCGGCCTCGCGCGGGTCATCACCGCGGGCTACAAGCTGCTGAACCTGCTGACCTTCTTCACGGTCGGCCCGAAGGAGGCACGTGCCTGGACCGTGCATGCGGGGGCCAAGGCGCCCAATGCCGCGGGTGAGATCCACACCGATTTCGAACGCGGCTTCATCCGCGCCGAAACGATCGCCTATGACGATTACGTCGCCTGCAAGGGCGAGGCGGGCGCCCGCGATACCGGCAAGCTGCGCCAGGAGGGCAAGGAATATGTCGTCCACGACGGCGACGTGATGCTGTTCCGCTTCAACGTCTGATCGCCGGCGTCACGCCCGCAACAGCCCCCCGATCGCGGCGGTCTGCGCGCTCGCGGGGAAGAGCGCGGTCATCGCGCGGGGCGGCTCCACCGCGAAATGATCGGCCACCGCGCCGCCGATGAAGGCATCGAGCGGCGTCGTCGGCTTCAGGTCGCGTGCTTCGTACAGGCTGGCGGTGGCGAGGCCCGGCCAGTCGGCGAGGACGCGGCCGCCCTTCACCCCGCCACCGAACAGCATCGCCGCGGTGCCGGTGCCGTGATCGGTGCCGCCGGTGCCGTTGACCGCCACCGTCCGGCCGAATTCGGTCGCGACCAGCACCAGCGTATCGTCCCACACCGGCCCCAGCCCCGTCTGCAACGCGCCGATCATCGCATCGAGGCCCTTCAGCTGCGCCGCGAGCCGGCCGCGCTGGCCCGCATGCGTGTCCCAGCCGCCGGTTTCGATCGTCGCGATCCGCGCGCCATTCGCCGGCGCGAGCAGCCGCGCCGCCAGCGCCCCGGTCGCCGCGGCATTGCGCCCGCCGTCCTGCGCCAGGTCGCCGGTGAGCTGCCGCGTCGCCAGCGCCTCGCCCCACAAGGCATGCAATTGCGCATCGCCCTGGTACAGCTGCGTCACCCGCGCCATCAGGTCGTCGGACGCATCGGGCAGCGACGAGGGCGCATAGCTCGCCACCTCGCGCCGGCCGCGCAGCGCCATCGGCACCGTCGCGGCGATCGCGATGGCGCGGGCATCGTCGGTCGGCACGACGCCGAGCAGCCGGTTCATCCAGCCGTCCTTCAGCTGATAGGCGCCGGTGCCGCCGGTTTCGAGTACGTTCTGTCCGTCGAAATGCGAACGGTCGCGATACGGGGAGGCGATCGCGTGCGCGAACAGCGCCTGCCCCTTGCCGTACAGCGCGGCGGCGTTGGCCATCGCGGGATGCAGCGCGAACATCGCGTCGAGCTTCGTGCCCAAGGTCAGATCCGCGGCGAGGTCGCCGCGCGCACCGACGAACGCGGGATCGCCGACCGCGCCGATCGTGCCCAGACCATCGGCGGCGCCGCGCTGGATGATGAAGACGAACCGCCGTGCCGTCGCGGCCTTCGCAAAGGCCATGCGGGGGGCGAAAGTGCCGAGCAGGCCGAGCCCACCGGCAGCGATGAATGCACGCCGATCCATGATCTTACCTCCGCATCATTTCAGGGGATACGAGCAGCAGCGCCAGCGCCTGCCCCGGACTTTCGGCGCGCGACAGCGCCTGCGTGGTGGCGGCCGACACCGCCGCCGGGAACAGCCGCGGCGCGAGCGCGCGCGCATCGAGCGTCGCGCCCGCACGGGCGGCGAAGCGTTCCGCCGCCTCGACCCGGCGCATCACGGCGTCGGGCCCGGCCCAGCTGGGCGCGGTATCGTCATAGCCGATCGGCTGGCCCGGCTTCCACACCGGCTGGCCGAGCTGGTTCATCAGCCCCAGCACCGCCTGCGGCCTGACCTCCCCCACGCCCAGCGCGCGATAGGCGGACACCGTCCATTCCCACGGCGTCTTGAACTTGGCCGGCGCCGGCGCCCATGCCTCAGGCGAGGCGATCAAGGCGCGGTAGACGGTGGGCAGGTCCCCGCCCGACGTCAGGAACGCCGCCTCCAGCCGCGCGATCATGGCGGCGGGCGGGACGTCGCCGGCGAAATGGCGCGCCAGCTTGGTGGCGATGTGCCGCGCGGTCGCGGGATGGACCGCCAGATCGGCGAGCACGGCCTGCGCCTGTGCCTCGTCGCCCGCCGGATAGGATTTGCCCATGATCGTGCGCGCGCCGGGCTGATGGATCGCGGCGACGAAGGCGAAGCTGCCCGCGGGGCGGTCGGAAACGAAGCGCGCCCCCGGGCCGCCGCCGATCCCGCCGACCGTCCAGCCGGTCATCGCGCGGGCGAATTCGGTGACGTCGGCCTGGGTATAGCCGGTACGCACGCCGAGCGTATGCAGCTCCATGATCTCGCGCGCCAGGTTCTCGTTCAGCCCGACCTTGCGCTGGCGCCGCGCGGCGACGCGCGCACCGAGCGGGCTGTCCGGCCCGACCGATACCGCCTGATCGAGGTAGAGCAGCATCGCCGGGTGGCGCTCGACCGCGAACAGCATGTCGGCGAAACGGCCCATGACGTGCGGCCGGATCGCCTCCGCCTCGAACGGACCGGCGAGGCCGACGAGTTCCAGCTTGTCGGCGGAGACCGCAAAGTGGTTCGACCAGAAATAGACGAGCCGCTCGGCGAACGGCGTGTCGGTCGTGATCGCGGAGACCGCCCGTGCACCGACATGGGCGGCATAGCGGTCCTGCCCCGCCCGGCGGGCGGCCTGACGCGCGGCCATCTGCGCATCGCGCGCGGGGGCGGCGGGCATCGTCGTGGCCATGGCGGGTGCCGCGCCCGT
>NZ_JAJLPA010000024.1 GCF_025548555.1 Sphingomonas sp. A2-49 | reverse complement strand
CAGATGCCGACGCCGAAGTCGGTCAGCGCGTTGGCGGCGAGGCCGATCAGGAATATCATCCCCGCCGTCATCGGATCCACCCCGAAGACGGACACCAGAAGGTAGAGGGGCAGCAGGTCGCTGCCCGTCCACAACAGGCTCTTGCCGAAATGCGCGGCGGCATAGGTCGCGCTTGCGCGCCGCCAGATCACCGGATCCAGCGGACCTTGTACAGGTGCAACCCCGGCGTCTCGATCCGTTGCGGGGCGCTCGCGTCGCGATCGGCGACCGTGAAGCCATGCGCCCACCAGCTATCCTCCGCCTGCACCCACGCCATCGCCCTTCGCGTCACGCTGACCGATTTGACCCGCAGCTTCGGGTTCAACGCCGGAATGGGCGTGAAGCGACCGCCGTCGGGATCGAAGAGCCATACGCCGTCGTCGGTGGTGACGACATAGCCGCCTTCCGGTGTCGCCGACAGGTCGTGGCCATCGTGGCGGCCCGGCAGCGTCCAGCGCGCGGTTTCGGTCAGATGCGGATCGGCGGCCTTGGAATCGAAGGCGAATGCCTGGATCAGGTCATGCGACAGCGCGAACAGCCGCTGCCGCCCCGCGTCCCAGACCGCGCCATGGCCTGAAGGCAACGACACGCTGGCCAGCGGTCGTTCGTTCCGCGACAGCGCGTACAATTCCAGCCGATCACCGTTCTTGTTGATCGATAGTGCGACCGCGGCATGGCCGCCGGGCAACAGATCGGCCGAATGGGCCATCGGCGCGGTCGCCCGGAATCGAACGTGCCCGGTCGCACGGTCGATCAGTACGACGCCCCCGGTCGAAGCGGTGACGAGGATCGCCCTGCCGTCGTCGACCGGCTTGCAGTCGTCGATATGCGCAAGCAGCCTGGTCCGGTAGATCGCCGGCAGATCGCGCGCGTCCGCCGCCCGCCAGCGCCACGTCTCCACGGCGGCATCGCCGGTGACCGTATATTCGCGAATCTGATCGTCGCCGCAGGCATAGATTTGACCCTGCACCGGCGCGCTTTCGCCTGCCGCTAACAGCGCAAAAGCAGCCAAAGCATTCGAATATAACATCATTATTCCTTTCCATCGGCCGGCGAATTCACCGCTATGCAAACCGTCACACTTATGTCACCTATGGTGAATAATAGGCGTTCGACCTGCATGGGGAAAGAGGAGATTTTTGGTGGCCGCATCGTTCATGGCACGCACCTTCCTGTTGATGACGACGGCTCTGGCCGCGCCCGCCATGGCGCAGACTACGGATCGGGCATCGCCTCCCTCGCCCCGGTCGACCGATGCGACGGCGGTCACGTCGCAGGACGCCACTGCCGAGGCCGCGACCGTTCCGCAGGATTCGGCCGGCGCCGACATCGTCGTCACCGGCGCGCGGTTGCAGGCGATCAAGGATATCGCCGCCAAGCGCAGCATCGGCGTCATTTCGGACAGCATCAGCTCGGATGAGATCGGAACCCTGCCCGATTTCGGCCTGGGCGAGGCGCTGACCCGCGTTCCCGGCATCTCGACGGTCCAGAACAACGGCCGCGGCGAGGCGCAATTCCTGTCGATCCGGGGGCTCAACGCCGATTATAACCTGGTCGAGATCGACGGCGTGCCGTTGCCCGCAAACGAAATCAGCCGCCGCAACGTGTCGCTCGACGTCATTCCCTCATCGCTCGCGGCCCGCGTCGAGGTTTACAAGTCGATGGACGCCGCGATGAACGGCAATGCCATCGGCGGCATCGCGAACCTACGCACGCGCAGCGCCTTCGACAATGGGGCAAAACCGTTCCTCGGCGGCCGCTTCGACATCGGCCGCTGGGACTTCCAGCGCACGCGCGGCGGCAAC
This sequence comes from Sphingomonas sp. A2-49, assembly GCF_025548555.1. GTDB lineage: Bacteria > Pseudomonadota > Alphaproteobacteria > Sphingomonadales > Sphingomonadaceae > Sphingomonas. Next base: position 62,574 of record NZ_JAJLPA010000024.1, on the reverse strand, counting down.
ACGCCCTCCGGGCAGGCCGAACTCGTCGGCGCGACGACGTTCGGTCCCGACCACAAGTTCGGCCTGGTGGTCGCCGGCAGCTATTTCCGCCGGGTCAGCGCGTCGCTCAACTCCGCCAGCACCACGCCGCTCTACGTCGATCCGACGACCGGGCAGAGGCTGAACGCCGCGGTGAGCGATGCGGGCAATGCCGCCGTCGTGCCGTCGGTACGCCGTTGGCTGCACTACGACAATCTCCGCCAGCGTTACGGGGGATTCGCCAAGCTCGAATTCGACGACCACGTCCTGTTCAAGGGCGCGCTCACCTTCGCCAAATTCTATCACACAAACGACGAGGACCGGCAGGCGAACAGCGTCACGCCGAACACCACGGTGACCGCGGCGACGGGCCGGTTTGCCAACATCGTGAACGTCACGACCGCCGGCGGCTCCGTCACGAACGGCAACTACGCGCAGGCGGACGCGTCCCAATTCTTCCAGAAGCGCGGTATCCAGTACGGCGATTTCCACGGCGAACTCGATCCGGGCAGCCACATCAAGGCCGATTTCGGCGTGAACTACGCGATCGCGACCTATAGTCAGGACGCGACGACGGCGGTGTTCCGCATCCCTGGCGGGACGAACCTAGCATACCGGTACACGATCACGCCCGGCCGGTTCCCGCAGTTCGACTTCGCCAACCCCGGCTATGTCTTCGGTGCGGCAAATTACAGCATCTATGACTATCAGACCGTCCCCGACGACCAGAAGGAAAAGGCGTTGACCGGGCGCGCCAATCTTCGGGTCAACACCGACAGCGCCGATCGCGGCTTCGGCTTCGCGACGGGCCTGTTCGCACGATTCGTCGACCGTCGCTACGATCGCGCCGTCAACGACTATACCCCCGTCGCCGGAGCGACCTCGCTCGCCCCCTTCGTCGTGCCGCAGCGCTACACGCCGTACAACGGCAACGGGCAGACGATGATCTTCTTCGATCCCGACGCGGTCAGCGCCTTCTTCGCGGCCAACCGGGGCAAGTTCACCGCCAATCCCACCAACGTCCAGACCGGGCTGCAATCGGATTACACGCTGACCGAGGATATCAAGGCCGCCTATCTGCTCGGTCGCTACGCGCTCGACACGCTGCGGCTGACCGGAGGCGTGCGGTACGAGGCGACCGACCTGACGACCGGCTCCTATGCGATCACCACGGCGGGCAGGGCGACGACGCTAACCTATGGCCAGCAGGGCCAGCATTATCACGACTGGCTGCCGTCGGCGCAGCTCGACTGGGACGTGACGGGCAGGCTGCGCGCCCGTGCGGCGTTCGGCCGCACGCTGGCTCGCCCCAACTACAGCGACCTTGCCGGACGTCAGACGATCGCGATAAATTCGGGCACCAATTTCGTCACCATCACCACCGGCAACGCGCAATTGCGCCCGCGCCGGAGCGACAATTATGACGTCAGCCTCGAATATTACGTCAACCGCGACGTGCTGTTTGCGGCCGCGGGCTTCATCAAGACCATCCGCGACGAGATCCTGACGGTCAGCAACACCGCGCTCCAGCCGTACAACGGCGTCACGACGCAGGTGACGACGATTCGGCCGGTCAACGCGAGCGGGACGGTGATCCGCCGTGTCGAACTGAACGCCGTCGTCACGCGCATGTCCTTCCTGCCGCGCCCGCTCGATGGGCTCGGCCTGTCCGCCAACCTCACGCTTCTGAACCCCACCGCTCCGTCGGTGATGATGGCGAACGGGACGCGTCGCCAGCTCGCCAGCCTGGTCGAGAGCGCCGATGTCGTCGGCAACGTCCGCGTCTTCTACACCGTCGGCCCCGTGACGGTGCAGGGCGCATGGAACCACCTGTCGCCGTTGCTCCTCACCGTGTCGACCACCGATCCGACGCAGGATGTCCGGTACAAGGCAAGCGACCTGTTCGACGCACAGGTCCGCGTGAAGCTGTCGCGTGCGCTGACCATCGTCGCGCAGGGCAAGAACCTGTCCGACAATCTTCCCACGCGCGTCACGGGGCCTGCATTCAATCTGCTGAGCGAAGAGCTTGCGAACGGCCGCGCCTATTACATCGGTGCCCTGGTGCGGTTCTGATGCGCGCCGCGGTCATCCTGCCGCTGTTGCTGCTCGCCGCGCCGGCGTCGGCGCAGCGCTACCTTTCGGGGCCGGGCATCGCATTGCGCGACGTGCTGCCGCCCGCCCCGGTCGCGGGATCGCCGGAGGATGCCGCCGATCGCGCGACGTTTCGTGCGACCCGCCGGTTTGCGGGAACGCCGCGCTGGCAACAGGCGATCGCCGACACCGACGAGCGCGTGCCCGCGATCCTCGCGGACTTCACGCCGGCCGCAGGGCGCACGCTGTCGACCGAGGCAACGCCGGCGCTCGCCCGATTGCTGACCCGCATGCGCGGCGACGTGGCGAGCGCGGTGAGGGCGGTGAAGCCCGGCTACGGTCGCCGTCGGCCGTTCCTCGCCGATCCGGGCCCCATCTGCCAGCCGCGCGAGCCGCTCGCGGCGGATTTCGACTATCCCTCGGGGCATACGAGCTGGGGGACGGCGGCCTCGCTGGTCCTCGCGGAACTCATGCCGGACCGCGCCGGTCCACTGCTTGCACGCGGACGCGACTATGGCGAAAGTCGCATCGTCTGCGGCGCGCACAACGCCAGCGCGGTCATGGCGGGTCGCCAAGCTGCGGCCGCCGTCGTTGCCCGGCTCCACGGCGACCCGGCGTTCCGCCGCGATCTCGCAACCGCTCGGGAAGAGCTTGATCCGCTCCGCCAGGATGCCCGTGCGCCGTAGAGAGCCGCTGTGGTGCAATGGTGGGATCTTTGGGGGGCTGCGTGGATTGCCGATCCGACAGCGGCCATGCTGACCGCGCGCGGGAGGCGAAACGAGCAAGCGAGCGCGCCGGAGCCACAGCCCGGCCTTCCGGGCTAAGATGGTACCGCGCGCCGGGAAGGGCGAGGAAATGCTGACCGAAGCGACGCAGCGGGATGACGTTCATCCGAACGCCATCAACCAGTGTCGCGCTCGGTTCCCGAATGGCGCGGCGTACATGATCGGATCCAGTCGCAGGCAGAGGGCTCCGCAATCGACGTGACCGTGCTGCCGGACAAACAACGACACTAGCGAACGATTGCTTGGCGTCGCGAGCACCTCGTACCCGAGCGTTCCTTAAACGCACGCGGGCGTCATCGATTTAAATGGAGGCGAAATGTTTCTCGAAAACCTTATCGGCCTAACCACAGCGTTCGTCGTTCAGCCATCATCCGGGAATCTGGCGATGACCCGAAATCCTCTGCCGCTACGCTATCGCCTCGCGCGCGGCGAGCCACGCGACGGACCTGCGGCGCTGCCGCTCGCCGCAGGCAAATAGACCTGCGCAGGACCGGCTGAGCGCGACCCGTGTCGCGAGATTGCGTTCGGACGGCAGCAGCGCGCCTACCGGAAAGTTCGCCGCTTGCGCTCGGCCGGGAATGCGGTCGGCGATGTGCAGATATATGCGGCGTGCCTGAATGCAGTTCATGCCGTTTTATGTCGGTCATCTGGGCACGGTGACGGACCTTTGGCGATAGCAACACGAGGTTGCCGTCCCTGCCGCAGCCCGGTTGCCCGACCATCGACCGGCCTGAGATCGACCCTGGGTTGGGTGGACATCGGGCCGGACCGTGCACGATGCAGCGTACGACGAAACGTCGCGACCTGCGCGAAAGTAAGCGTGCAGCACCCACAGGAGCCGTGCGCAATACGCCTGTCAAATTCGTCATGCCTTTCGGCTGAAAGATTGCGAACCAGACTATGCGCCGTTGGCCCGCAACCGGCCATCCACCGCGCCGGCCACGATCGAGGCACGCAGAGGGATGGATCGGGCCAATGACAAGCCGACAACTATATTATACCCGAAAATTGCAATTACTTAATTGGCAGTGTTTAGGTTCGGGAAACGCTTGGTCCACGCATGCGCATGCCACGAATATTGATGATCGTGTATCCCATCTTCGCGAGATACTATTTGCCGAGGTTGGATGTTGCCTCGGTGAAATGCGAGGCTTTGGCGGCACGTCTAAAACGACACCATCTGCACAGCGCCCTCGGCAGTCAGACCCAACGGAACGCGCTTTTCGCCGGTCAGGCGTGTCTGCCCTGTCGAAAAGAGCGGCATCTCCGTTCGAAAGCCGCGTCAGCGCAAACCCACATCGGCACGGCGGCGCGCCACGGTTGACATTCCGGGGATTGTCTCAACCTTGCAACGGTTCTCATGTCCGGTTCGCCGGGGCATGGGGCATGACCGCCTCATGATGCAGGAGCAGTTTGTTGACGATCGACCGACGCACGATGGACGAAATCGCACGGCTGGCCGGGGTTTCGAAGGCGACCGTGTCCCGCGTCATGAGCGGCAGCACCCTCGTGAAGGAGGCCACGCGCCAGCGGATCATGGGGATCGCCCGCGAGCAGGGCTATGCGGTCAACCGGAGCGCGCGCCGCCTGCGGCAGAACCGCGCGCAGACGATCGCGCTTGTCCTCGACCTGCCGTCCCTGCCCAACCAGCGGGTGTCGCAACCCTTTCACTTCGAGTTGTTCGCCGATGTCCTGAAGGCGGTGAATGCCAGGAAGCATGACGTCCTGCTCCACTCGCCCGACGACGAATCGATCGGCACCTACGAGGATATGGTCGCCTCGCAACTCGCGGACGGCGTGATCTTCATCGGGCAGGGACAGCGCATGCCCGTCCTGCGGGCACTCGCGGATACGTCGGTGCCCTTCGTGGTCTGGGGGGTGGCCGATCCGGACGAGCGTTATTGCACCGTCGGCACCGACAATCGCCTGGGGGGACGGCTTGCGGCGCGCCGCTTCGTCGCGTTGGGCCGCGCGCGGATAGTGTTCGTCGGACCGCTATCCCATCATGAGATCCTCGCCCGGAAAGAGGGGCTCGAGGCGGGGCTGTCGGGCAGTGGCGAGGCATATGCGCTCGATGTGCTGGAACCCGCCGACCTGTCCTACGAAGCGTTCCTCGCGGCGATCCGCGCGTATCTCGACCGCGACGCGCCGCCGCCCGACGCGATCTTCTGTGCCAGCGACACCGGCGCGCTCGCCGCGATCGCGGCCCTGAGCGACAGGGCATTGCGCGTGCCCCGGGACGTATCGGTCATCGGATATGACGATATTCCGCAGGCCTATCAGGTGCGTCCGACGCTCACCAGCATCCGTCAGGACACGCAATTGGCCGCCGCGTTGCTCGTCGATTGCCTGATGCAACAGATTGCAGGCGAAACGGCGACCTCGGCCGTCATGCCGACCGAGCTTATCATTCGGGAAAGCTGAGCAATTCAAAGAAAACCACGTACTCGTGTTGCAACGCGTTGCATTTCGCGGTATCGGCCGGTCTGCGAACCCCGCGAGAATGCGGGGGAGTGGGGAGGAACGGATATGCGCAGGATTTCGCAGCGGTGGTCGGTCGGTATGCTCCTGGCCACGACGATCGGGACGTTCGCCATCTGTCCGGCAGCCGCCCAGTCGAGCGACGCGTCCGTGGCCCCGGCCGCGCAGGCCCAATCCGGTCAGGACGCCGCTGGTCAGGACGTCGCCGGGCAGGGTGCCACGGGTCGGGGTGTCGGCGGTGAGGGTGTCACCGGTCAGGGTGCCACGGGGCAGGGCGCGATCGGCGATATCGTCGTCACGGCGCGTCGTAAGGACGAAAAGCTCCAGCAGGTGCCGTTGGCGGTCACCGCATTCGATCAGGCTGCGCTCGACCGCGGCCGCGTCCAGTCGCTGTTCGACCTCCAGCAGTCGGTGCCCTCGCTGAACGTCAACGGCCAGTTCAATCGCAACCAGGAAATCATCACGCTGCGCGGCCAGACCGAAACCGGCCTGTCGACCGGCGGCGGGGCGGGCGGCGGCCCCTCGGTCGTCAGCTACGTATCCGAGGTGCCGGTGATTATCGCGGGTCCCGGCATCTATTACGATCTCCAGTCGGTCCAGGTCCTCAAAGGGCCGCAAGGCACGCTGTTCGGCCGCAACACGACCGGCGGCGCGATCCTGTTCGAGCCGCAGCGTCCGGGATACGAATTCGGCGGCTTCGGCCAGGTCACCGTCGGCGATTTCCGCCGGGCGGAATTCGTCGGTGCGGTCAACGTGCCGATCGTTTCGGACGCGCTGGCGCTGCGGGTCGCCGGCCAGATCGGGCGACGCGATGGCTATACGCGCGATGTCGGTACCGGGATCGCCTATGAGAACCGGCACTACAATGCGTTCCGGGTCGGTTTGCTGGCGCAGCCGGTCGCGGGCTTCGAGAACTACCTGCTCGCCAATTACGTCGATTACGACGAGCGCAGCCCGGGCATGGTGCTGATCGGCGTCAATCCGGCGATCCGTCCGGAAGCCTTGCCCTTTTTCCAGGCGCAGCAGGCGCGCGGCGTACGGGAGATCAACCAGGGCATAGCCGGCTTCAGCCAGGGCCGCACCCTGAACGTCATCAACAAGACGACGGTATCGCTGGGCGACGCGGTCGAATTGAAGAACATCGCCTCCTACTCGCGTCGACAGTATCGCCGGGCGGAGGACGGGGATGCGACCCCGCTGCCCATCGTCGATTCGATCGGGTCGTACCCCGGGACATGGAATACGGATGTCCGCACCATCACCGAGGAATTGCGGCTGGCCGGCAAGTCGTTCGGCGATCTCAGCTGGCAGTTCGGCGGCTATTACGAGCATAACCGCAATCCGCGCGGGTCGCAGACGTTCATCCAGCGGTTCGGCGCGAACTATGCCGATGCGTTCAGGCTCGACCTCGTGACCCGGACGATCGGCGTCTACGCGCAGGGCACGATCGATCTGTCGCGCGTGGCCGAGGGACTGAAATTCACCGCCGGATATCGCCATACGTGGGATGAGATCACGCAGGGCATCGCGCTGGCGGGGTCGGATTCGATCAATCCGAAGCCCGGGGATCCGTGCCTGACGCGCTTCGGGTCGGTCTATCCGGATTGCTACATCTCCGCGAGCACGCGGCACGATGGCGACAGCTACAACGTGAGCCTCGACTATCAGATCACGCCCCGCACGCTCCTGTATGCGGCGACGCGGCAGGGGTACAAGAGCGGCGGCTTCAACATCATCTCTGCGGTTCTCGGCCAGCAGTTCGGGCCCTATTTCCGCTACCGTCCGGAGCGCGTGCGCGACATCGAGGGGGGATTGAAGACCGAATGGTCGTTCGCCGGGATCAATGGGCGCTCCAATCTTGCCGTCTACAAAAGCTGGTATGACGATGCGCAGGTGCTGACGGTCGCGGTGATCGCCGGTTCGCCGCAGGGTCTGACGGCCAACGGCGCCCGCGCCTCGATCCAGGGCATCGAGCTGGAAAACAGGATCAAGCCGGGCCGGAACGTCGAAATGAACCTGTCCTATTCGCTGATCGACGCGCAATACAAGAACTACGTCACGCCGCTCGGGCGCGACCTCACCGACCTGCCGTTCGCGCTGACGCCGCGTATTAAGGTGAGTGCCGGTGCGAGGGTGCGGCTGCCGCTGCCGGACAAGGCGGGTGCCGTCTGGGCGGGGGCGACCTATTCCTATCAGAGCAGCGTCTATTCGGGGATAGGCGACTTCGGACCCGGGTCGCCGACGAACCGGCAGCCCGCCTATGGGCTGCTCAACCTGCGGCTCGACTGGACCGACGCGCTGGGCAGCCGGATCGATCTGGGCGCATTCGTCACCAATGCGACGAACAAGGTCTATTACCAGTCCGAGCTCGACTTCTACAACGCGACCGGCCTGTCGGTCGCGACGTTCGGCGAACCCAGAATGTACGGGCTGAGCGTCCGGCGGGCGTTCTGACGATGCCATCGCCGGCACCCCCGCCGGACCGGTGGCTGTGGCCCATCCTGGTGCTCGCGTTCTGCCATCTGGTCGCGATCGCGAGTGCGCAGGTCATCAACATCATGGTCGATGACATCAAGGCGTCGCTCGCGATCACCGACGTGGATTTCAGCCTGTTGCAGGGCTTTGCGGTCGCGATGTTCGCCGCCGTCGTAGGACTGCCGATCGCCGGCCTTGCCGACCGGCTGAACCGGAAACGGATCATCATGGTCGGCGTGTTCGGCTGGACGCTGGCGACGATCGCCTGTGCGGCGGCGCAGTCGTTCAGCCAGCTGTTCGCGGCGCGGGTGTTCCTGGGCATCGGCGAGGTCTTGCTGTTTCCGGCCACGGGCGCGTTGATGCTCGATCTGGTCCCGCGCGCCCGGCTGGCGCGGGCGATCGCGCTGTTCGGGTGCGGCGGACCGGCGGGTGCGGCCGTCGCGATGATCGGCGGTGGCTGGCTGGTCGGGCAGGGACCTTCGGGCGCCGCGCTCCCGGGGGGCATGTTGGCCGGCGGGGAGGCATGGCGCGTGGCGTTCATGGCGCTCGGCGCGATGGGCGTCGTCGCGCTCCTGCTGCTCACGACGTTCCGGGAACCGGTGCGTCGCGGCGACGGCGATCGTTCCGCGGCGGCCGTGACGGGCATCCTCGCCCATCTGGCGCTGCGGTGGCGCCTGTATGTGCCGCTGGCGGGCAGCATGCTGGCCCTGAGCACCGCGGTGTTCGCGACCGGCGCGTGGCTGCCCACGATGCTGATGCGCGAGCGCGCCTTTTCCGCGATCCAGACGGGTTCGCTCACCGGCGGCGCAGCGCTGGTGTTCGCCGTCGCCGGGACGTGGCTGGTCGGGGTCGCCAGCGACCGGTTCGAAAAGGCCCGGCGGATCGACGGCGTGCTCCGCGTAAGCCTGGGGGCAGGGGCGGTGCTGCTGGCCGGGGCGCTCGTCCTGCCGCTGATGGACGGGGCATTGCCGACGATCGCGATCGTCTGTGCCCTGTACCTCATCCTCGGTGCGCCGACCGTGACCGCAACCGCGGCAATCCAGGACGTCGCGCCACCCCATATGCGGGCGCGGCTGATCGCCATCTACATGCTGCTGGTCGGGCTGATCCCCGCGACGATGGGGCCGAGCGCGGTCGCCGTGCTGCACGAACACCTGTTCCCGGGCACGGACGGACTGGCGCGATCGCTGGCGCTGGTCGACGGCGCCTCGGCGGTGGTGGCGATCGTCGCTTTGGTGATCGCCATGCCGTTCTATCGCGCCGCGCGCGTGGAGGCCGGTGGCATCGAACCCGGGCCGCACCATGCGTCGCCGTCCCGGACCGCGCCTCAACCAGGATAGATCCATGACCAATGCCACAGGCGAGCGGCGACCCGTGTTCGCTCCGACCATCAGTCAGGAAGCGCGCGTCCAGATGCAGGCCGCAGCGGAGCGGGGCGAGCCTCCGCTCGACAGCATCCAGGCGGCGCGCGCCGACGCCGTCCGACGTACCGCGCCGATCGCGGCGCGCCGCCTCGCCCAATATGGCGCCACCGTCAGAGAGGCCGACCTTGGCGGCATCCCGGTGCAGCACATCCGCCCGCACGGCTGGGACGGCGATGACGACACCGGTCCCGTGTTGCTCAACTTTCATGGCGGCGGCTTCGTCATCGATTACGCCGCCCTGCCGGAGAGCGTGCCGATCGCCGCGCTGACGGGCGTGCCGGTGGCCAGCGTCATGTACCGGCTCGCGCCCGAACACACCTATCCCGCGGCGGTCGACGATGCGCTCGCCGCCTATATCGGCGCGATCGAAACGCGCAGCGCCGCCAGGGTCGGACTGTTCGGCACCTCCGCCGGTGCGATCCTGACGCTCCAGCTGCTCGTCCGTCTGAAGGCGGAAGGCGTGCCGATGCCTGCGTCGGCGGGGCTGTTTTCCGTCTCCGCGGATTTCGCCCGCGCCGGCGATTGCGAGGCGTTCCTGCCACCGCTGACGCCGGGGCTCGATACACCCGGGCTCCTGGCGATCTATCGCGGCGATGCCGACGTTCGCGATCCCCTGATCTCACCGCTTTACGGCGACCTGCGCGGGCTGCCGCCGATCCTGCTGATGACGAGCACGCGCGATCAGTTTCTCAGCCAGACCGTGATGCTCCACGAAGCGCTGATCGCGGCGGACGTACCGACGGAATTGCGGGTGTTCGAAGGCATGACCCATGGTTTCTGGACGTCGATCGACGTCCCCGAAAGCCGGACGGCGCTCGCCGCGCAGGCGGCGTTCCTGGGCAGGCACCTGGGCACGGCGGCGTCCGCGCCCGCCGCCGAGGCGAAAGGATAACCCATGTTGCCCATCCTGCCGCAACCCCCGCTCGCCGAAACGATCGCCGCGGACACGCATTGGCAGTTGCGGTCGCTGCTGGCCCTCTGGTCGCAGCCCCAGCCCGACCGTACCATCGCCGAACAGCGCACGATGGCGGAGGCGATGACCCGCCCGCTCGCGGACGCGCGCATCGCGCGCTTCGGCGTCACCCTGGCGGACGCGACGATGCACGGCGTGCCGGTGAAGACCGTGGCGCCTCCGCAGGGCGGCGCTCATGCCGGATCGGGGTTGCTCATCAACCTGCATGGCGGCGGGTTTGTCGTCGATGCCGGATCGCTGGCCGAGAGCGTTCCGATCGCCGCCCTGTCGGGGGTCCCGGTCGTCACCGTCCAATACCGGCTGGCGCCCGAACATCCCTTTCCGGCCCCCGTCGACGATGCGCTGGCGGTGTATCGCGCGGCGCTCGAGCGATATCCGCCCGGACGGATCGCGGTGTTCGGCACCTCCGCGGGCGCCATCCTGACCGCCCAGCTGCTCGCGCGGCTGAAGCACGAGGGGCTGCCGATGCCGGCCGCGGCGGGCATCTTTTCGGGAACCGCCGATCTGGCGCGGGCCGGGGATATCGAGGGCTATCTGCCGCCGCTGCCCGGCGGACGGACCCTCGCGGATGCGGCAAGGGCGTTCGCGCCCGGTCAGGATCCGCGCGACCCGCTGTTCTCGCCTTTGTTCGGCGATCTCGCCGACTTCCCGCCCATGCTGCTGATGACGAGCACGCGCGACCAGCTGCTGAGCCAGACGGTGATGTTCCATCTGGCGCTGCGGGCGGCGGGCATAGCCGCGGATCTGATCGTGCACGAGGCGATGCCCCATGCCTTCTGGGCATTGATGGATTGCCATGAGAGCGACGTGGCGCTCCGGCAACAGGCCGCGTTCCTGCGCCGGGCGCTGGCATGACGACGTCGCCACCCCTCGCACCCACGCCCGCGGACCTCTTCGGCGCCTTGCTGGAGGAGGTGCAGATGCGTCGACTGTTCCCCGATGGAAAGACGTTCGTCGATGCGGTGCCGCGTCGCCCGGCCGCGGAGATCATGGAACGATTCGCGACCGTGGCGCGCGCGGATGACGACTTGCGCGCGTTCGTCCTGGACAATTTCGAACTCCCGACCATCGCCAGCGTCCATGCCGCGCGGGAGGAGCGCAACCTGCGGCGATATATCCGCTCGATCTGGCCCGAGCTGCGTCGTGGCGGCGATGCCGCGATACCCGACGGATCGCTGCTGGCGCTGGAGGGCCCCTATGTCGTGCCCGGCGGGCGCTTCGCCGAACTCTATTATTGGGACAGCTATTTCACCATGCTCGGGCTGGTGCATGACGGGGAGGAGGCGCTGGCGCGGTCCCTGCTCGAACGGTTCACCGAATTGATCGAGCGCTACGGCTATGTCCCCAACGGAACGCGCAGCTATTACCTCAGCCGATCGCAGCCGCCGCTCTACCATGCCATGGTGGAACTGCTGCCGGAGGCGCAGCCGGCGGCGCTTCGTCGGCGGCTGTCGGCGATGGTGGAGGAACATCGCTACTGGATGGCGGATGCCGAGCGGCTTGGGCCCGGGGATCGTTCGGGAAATGTCGTCGCGATGCCCGACGGTTCGATCCTCAACCGCTATTGGGACCGGCGCGATACGCCGCGCGAGGAATCGTTCAGCGAAGACGTCGCGACTTCGTCCGCGTCGTTCCGCGATCCGGCACGCATGTTCCGCGACCTGCGGGCGGGTGCGGAGAGCGGCTGGGATTTCTCGTCGCGATGGTGCGACGACGGCCAGCTGTCGAGCATCCGGACGACCGACTTCGTCGCCGTCGATCTCAACGCGTTTCTGTTCGGACTGGAGCGGGCGATCGCGGTCGCGGCCGACCGCCTGTGGCAGGACGCGCTGGCCGCGGCGTTCCGCCGGCGCGCAACCGAGCGCCAGGCGGCGGTGACGCGCTGGTGCTGGTCGGAGGCCGGCTATTTCACCGACTTCGATCTGCGCGACGGGGTGCGTCGCCCGATCACGGCCGCAAGCGCGGTGCCGTTGTTCACCGGTCTCGCATCCGCGGCGCAGGCGGATGCGACCGAGGCGTCGATCCGCCAATGGTTGCTTGCGCCCGGCGGCCTGCGCACCTCCTGCGTGCGCACCGGCCAGCAGTGGGACGCGCCGAACGGCTGGGCGCCGCTCCAATGGATGGCGGCCAGCGGGCTGCGCCGTTACGGCCACCACGATCTCGCAAGGCTGATCGCGCGACGATGGACGCAGACCGTCGACGCGGAATTCCAGGGCAGCGGACGCATCCACGAGAAATACGACGTCGAGGCGTGCCGTGCCGGGGCCGGGGGCGAATACGTGCCGCAACTCGGCTTCGGCTGGACGAACGGCGTCACCACGGCGTTGATGGATCTCGTGGCGTGCGATTGATCCGCGACGGCCGCATCCCGTCCGCCGCGTGCCGACGGACGAGCGCCGCGATGTCTCGCGCAGGCGCCAGGAATATTCCGGACTTTGTCATTCGGGTTCAACGATTTTGGAAAGGCGAGATGTCGTGAAATCTTATGCAGCAGGATTGCTGATCGCTGGGAGCATGATGTTCGCCGCCAGCGCCGATGCGCAGCGAGGCGACGAAGCGGCAGCCGCGGTCAAGCTGCCCGCGACGACCCTGCCGTTCTCGGGATATGCGAGTCCCGAAGCGGAGGCGGCGATGGCGGCCGACCTGCGCGATCCGCAGGTGCCACCGTCGATGACGGACCTGCCGGCCGTGCGGCGTTTTTGGCAGGCCTATAGCGATCGCGCGCTGGCGAAGATGCGACGCCGATTTGACGTCCGTACGGAGCATCGCACGATCGGCGGCGTCGGTGTCGAGGTCGTCACGCCCGCATCGCCCGATCCCCGCCGGACCGACCGCGTGCTCATCAATCTGCATGGCGGCGCCTTCATGTGGGGCGCGGGAAGCGGTGCGCTGGTCGAAGCCGTACCGATCGCGGCGGTAGCCCGGACGACCGTCGTCACGGTGGACTACCGGCTGGCCCCCGAACATCGCTTTCCGGCGGCCGTCGAGGATGCCGTCGCCGTGTACCAGGCGTTGCTGCGGACCTACCGTCCGGAAAAGATAGGGATCTACGGCTGCTCGGCGGGGGGCGCGCTCACTGCCGAGGCGACCGCGATGATCGTCCAGCGCAAGCTCCCGGTTCCCGCCGCGATCGGCACGTTATGCGGAACCGGACTTCCGTTCGGGGGGGATTCGGCGATCCTCGGCCAGCTCGCGATGGCACAGCCGCCCGCCCCATCGGGCGTTACCGTCGATCCGATCCCGTATTTCAGTGGCGTCACGTCGAACAATCCTGTGGCCTATCCGGGGAACAGCAAGACGATGCTCGCAGCGTTTCCGCCGACCCTGCTGCTGGGGGGATCGCGGGACTTTGCGCTCAGCGCGATGGCGACCATGAGCCGGCGCCTCGAACAGGCCGGGGTGGAAACGCATCTTCAGGTCTTCGACGGGATGGGGCATGCGTTCTTCATGAACTCCGACCTGCCGGAGTCGCTGGAAGCCTATCAGGTCATCAGCAGCTTCTTCGACCGCCAACTGTCCCGCAGCGCGAACGCATCGTCCAGGCGCGCGAAACGGTAGGGGGCGGAAGGCCGTCGCTGTGGCGATCGACGGTGGACTGTCGTCGCGGGGGATCGCCGAGCCGGCGGACGGTGTCGGGACGATCCCGCCGACGCCCGCCCTTGGCGTGACCGGCGTCGGTAGCGGCTTGGCCTCGTGCCGTGGCAGGCGACGACTGGCGCCAGGCCGCGGCTGCGTCGCGTCACCAGAAAGGTGGTAGCCGCCAACGGCTCAAGACCTCGATCTTGGGTGCCCGTGCGTCTCGCCGAGCATAAGCGGGAGCGATACGCGGATCGAGCAACGGTTCGAATCCTGCCACCCCTATCGCTCACCACGTCAGCCGACGCGGCATCAAAGCCCCTTGCTGGACGTAGATATCCTGAACCAACGCGAAACCTCCGGCGCGCGCCCATCAAGTGTTGATCCTAGTTGTCCGCTGTTTCAACGAGTTCACGGCAATCGTCTGTTTGCTGGCGCTGCACTGGTTGCCGCGCCGCTGTAAAATTGGCAGATCCGCTGCAGCACGGCCAAAACCGGGTCTGAAAACGAGGGGCGCAGCATGACATCTTGGCCGGTCGATCGACGCGAGGTGCTCGGCTTCACCGGGTTGCTGCTTGCCGCGCAAGCCGGTCGGTCGGCCGCGGCCAATCAGGGGAAGGGGGACGCGACCGACGCGCATCGCCTGGTGTTCGACGCGCCCGCGGCGGAGTGGATCGACGCGCTGCCGATAGGCAACGGGCGGCTGGGAGCCATGGTGCGCGGCGGCGTGGAGCGTGAAACGCTGTCGCTGAACGACGATACGCTGTGGTCCGGTCAGCCTGCGCCCTCGCCCGATTCCCGATCCGCCGCGCTGCTGGGCCGGATGCGCGAGCTGGTGTTCGCGGGCGAGTATCATGGTGCGGACGCGGTGTCGCATGCGATGCAGGGGCCCTACAGCCAGACATACGAGCCGTTGGCGGACCTGACGATCGACCTCACCCATCGCGGGGTGTCGACGGGTTACCGCCGGATGCTGGACCTCGACAGCGCGACGGCATCGGTCAGCTATCAGGTCGACGGCGTCCGTTTCACGCGCGAGGCGTTCGCGTCGCACCCCGACCAGATTCTGGTCTTGCGACTTACCGCCGATACGCCAGGCGCGCTGACCGGTCGGGTGGCGCTGTCGAGCCTGTTGAAGGCGAAGGTCCGGGTGGCCGGCGGCCGGCTGGTGCTGGCCGGCAAGGCGCCGACGATCTGCAAGCCGGATTACGATCGCGTAGCCGATCCGATCGTCTATTCGGATACGCCGGGTCGCGGCATGGCGTTCGCGACGGTGGTGGAGGTGCGGACCGATGGCGCGGTGATGCCGGAAGGCGATGCTCTGCGCGTCACCGGCGCCGGCACCATCGAACTGCGCATCGCGGCCGCGACCGGCTTTCGCGGTTTCGACGCCGCGCCCGATCTGTCGCCCGCCGCGGTGGAAGCGCGGGCGGTGGCGGCGCTTGACGGGGCGCGGCCGAAATCGTTCGCCGCGTTGCGGGCGGCACATGTGGCCGACCATCGCGCACTGTATCGGCGTGTCCGGCTGGACCTCGGTCCGGCGCGGAGCGACGCGCCGACCGATCGTCGCAGGGCGGCCGACTTCACGGCGCCCGATCCGGCGATGGCGGCCCTGTTGTTCCACTTCGGCCGCTATCTGCTCATCGCGACGTCGCGGCCCGGCACCCAGCCGGCGAACCTGCAGGGCATCTGGAACGACAAGGTGCAACCGCCCTGGAGCTGCAACTACACCACCAACATCAATCTCGAGATGAACTACTGGCTCGCCGAGACCTGTAATCTCGCCGACTGCCATTTGCCGCTGATCGATCATATCGAGCGGCTGGCCCGGACCGGCGCGCAGACCGCGCGTGCCTATTACGGAATGCCGGGCTGGTGCCTGCATCACAATACCGACATCTGGGCGATGACCAATCCCGTGGGGGAGGGCAAGGGTGACCCCAATTGGGCAAACTGGCCTATGGGTGCGCCGTGGCTCGCGCAGCACCTGTGGGACCATTATGCCTTCGGGAGCGGCGACATCGACTATCTGCGCCGCCGTGCCTGGCCGTTGATGCGCGGCGCCGCGGAGTTCTGTGCCGCATGGCTGGTGCGCGGGCCCGCGGACGGGCGGCTGACGACCGCGCCGTCCATCTCGCCCGAAAACCTGTTCATCGCGCCCGATGGCAAGCCCGCCACGATCAGCGCCGGCTGCACCATGGATATGGCGCTCATCCGCGAGCTGTTCGCGAACTGCATCGCCGCGGCCGGCCTGCTGGGCAGCGATGCGACGTTCGCGAACACGCTCGCCGCGTTGCTGCCGCAACTCGAGCCGTTCCGGGTCGGGCGCCACGGCCAGTTGCAGGAATGGTCGCAGGATTTCGTGGAGCAGGATCCGGGACATCGCCACATCTCGCACCTCTACCCGCTCTATCCGGGGGCCGAGTTCACCGTACGGCGCACGCCCCGCTGGGCCGAGGCGGTGCGGGCTTCGATGCAGCGCCGGGAAGATCACGGCGGCGCCGCCACGGGCTGGAGCCGGGCCTGGGCGACGGCGATCTGGGCGCGGCTCGGCGATGGTGCCCGCGCCGGTCGATCGGTGGAGCTGTTCCTGAAAGCGAGCACCGTCGGCAATCTGCTCGATACCCATCCGGCGCCGGGGCATGTCCTGTTCCAGATCGACGGCAATTTCGGCATCACCGCGGCGATTGCGGAGATGTTGCTGCAAAGCCATGACGGTGCGGTTGCCATCCTGCCCGCCTTGCCGCCGGGCTGGGCGACCGGGTCGGTGACGGGCCTGCGCGCCCGCGGTGGCGTGACGGTCGATCTGACCTGGACGCCGCGTCGGGTCACGGCCCGACTGACCGGCCCGTCCGGTCCGATCGCCGTCCGCCCCCCCGCGGGGTTCGGGTTTACGGCGCCGCCGGGACCGAGGCTGGAGGCCGGACGCCCGCTGGAGCTGACGATGCTGGCTTCGCCCGGGCGATGATCCTCCGCCGGGCTTCGGACCGGCCTGCGTCGTCGCGCGCGCCGCGCGGCTCGGCGGCAGACCGGCAGGCGCCGGCGTCGGACAATCGATGGTGCGCCGCGCCCAGGCGAACCCTCGTCGCCCAGTGACGTCGCAGGTGCGAACCAACACGCATCGTGCGCTGCGAAACGCCCTTCGCCGACCCGTCACATCACTCGGATGCATCGTCCAGCAGCGCGATGATCCGGTCGAGCCGTGTGCCGGGATCGGCGATGGCCTCGACCAGCAGCGCGCGTCCGTTCTTTTCGGGCAGGCGCAGCCGCTGCGCCAGCGCCGCGGCGTCGCCGCGCGGGGTGAAGGCGATCGCCGCCGGCCCGGCATCGATCCGCGCGATCTCGGCGATCCGCATCTGCAAGCGCAGCCGCGCGGTCGTCAGCAGGCGCCGTGCGTCGTCCGGGGCGTCGCCGAAGCGATCGGCCAGTTCCTCCTCGAACGCGTCGAGGTCCTCGGCCGACACGATCCGCGCAAGGCGCGCGTAGAGCGCGATCCGCATGCTTTCGTCCGGGATCCAGTCCGCGGGCAGGCGGCCGTCGAGCCCCAGATGCAGTACCGGGGTCCATCGCTCCACGCTTTCGCCCCGCGCCTCGCGCAAGGCGCCTTCGAGCAGCTGCTGGTACAGTTCGACGCCGATCAGGCGCATGTGCCCCGCCTGCGTATCGCCGATCAAATCGCCGGCACCGCGCAGGTCGAGATCGCGGGCGCTGATCGCGAACCCTGCGCCCAGCCGGTCGAACGCCTCCAGCGTGCGCAGCCGCTTGGCCGTCCGTGGCGCGATCGCGTCGTCGGCATCGGTGAACAGCAGCACCTGGCCGCGGCGGCTGCCGCGGCCGACGCGGCCGCGCAACTGGTGCAATTGCGCCAGCCCGAAGCGGTCGGCGTGCAGGATCGCCATCGTATTGGCGCGCGGCACGTCGAGCCCGGCCTCGATGATGTTGGTCGCGAGCAGCACGTCGCCGTCGCCGCGGCCGAACCGCACCATGGATGCGTCGATATCCGCCGCCGCCATCTTGCCATGCGCGGACAGCACCTCCAGCTCCGGGACCAGACGCGCGAGCATGTCCGCAAGCGGCGCCATGTCGGCGATACGCGGCACCACGACGAAGCTCTGTCCCCCGCGGCTGTGCTCGCGCAGGAGCGCCGTGCGCAGCGTCGCCTCGCTGAATGCACCGACGGCGGTGCGGATGGGCTGGCGCCGCGCCGGCGGCGTGGCGATGATCGACAGCTGGCGCAGGCCCACCATCGCGGCCTGCAGCGTGCGCGGGATCGGCGTCGCCGACAGCGTCAGGATATGCCCGGACGACAGGTGTTGCAGCCGGGCCTTGTCCGCGGCGCCGAACCGCTGTTCCTCGTCGACGATGACAAGCGCGAGATCGCGGTAGGCGACGCCCTTGCCGGCGACGGCACCGGTGCCGATCACGATATGGATCGACCCGTCGGCAAGCCCCGCCTTCACCGCCTTGCGTTCGCTCGCCGTCGATGTGCGCGACAGGCTGGCGACGGCGATCCCCGTATCTGCGAACCGGTCGGCGAAGCTTTCGAGATGCTGTCGCGCCAGCACCGTGGTGGGCGCCGCGATCGCCACCTGGCGGCCCGAAAGCGCGACGACCGCCGCCGCCCGCAGCGCGACCTCGGTCTTGCCGAAGCCGACGTCGCCCACGATCAGCCGGTCCATCGGCCTGCCGCTGGCGAGGTCCGATCGGACCGCCTCGATCGCGATCAGCTGGTCGGGCGTTTCGGAAAAGGGGAAGCCGGCCGCGAACCGTTCGTAATCGGCCACGGGCGGGTCCAGCACCGGTGCGGTGCGCTCCGCCCGCTCCGCCGCCAGCGCGGTGAGCGCCCTGGCGGTTTCCGCGATCGCCGCATCGATCTCGGCGCGTCGCTTGTGCCAGCTCGATCCGTCCAGCTTGTCGAGCCGGACCGCATCGTCCTCCGCGCCATATCGCCAGATCCGGTCCGCGGCGGCGACCGGGACCAGCCGCACCGCATCGTCGGCATGCGTCAGCACGATCGCGTCGCCGCCATCGCTGCCATCGCGATCGTCCGCCGGCAGCGGTTGCAGGCCCGATATCACGGCGAGGCCATGATCCTCGTGGATCACCACGTCGTCGACGCGCAATTCGATACCCGCCGCAAAGGCGGAGATCGGAGCCGTGACCGTCGGCCCGCCCCGTTCGGCCCGGCTGCCGATCAGATCCGCGGCGGTCACCGCGAGGATGTCCCCGCGGCGGAACCCGCGGTCCGCGCAGACGGCGAGCGACGTCAGGCTGCCCGACGGGGACGCGGCGACCTGCGCCCAGGATGCCACGTCCTGCATGTCGCGCTTGACCGCATTGGCGAGGCGCGGTCCGAGGAAACGCAGGTCGCGCCGCCCGGCGAGCAGCACCACGCGTCCCCCTGCGTCGAGCACGTCCCGCGCCAGCCGGGCGCAGGCGCGCAGCGGCGATGCATTCTCGACGAACCGCGGCGGCGGGTCGCCGGCGGGCGCCGGCGTGACGATGGTGCGCGCCGCGATGGCCGCGCGCCAGCCGGCCTCGGCGACGACGTCCTTGCGTGCCCGCTTCGACCCGCGCCGGGTCGCATCGGCCACCAGCCTGAGCAGACGCTGCCGCCGCTCGTCGGCCGCGGGGTCGATCGCCACCCGGGCGTGCGGAAACTGATCGAGCAGCGTCGTCGGCGTATCGCCGAGCGCGGGTTCGGTCACGCGCCCCAGGTCACGGCGCTCGATGTCATCGATGCTGCGCTGGTCGGCCGGATCATAGCTGCGGATCGAGGCGATCCGCCCCTCCGCCACCTCGACGCGCAGCGGCAGGGCCGCGTCCGCGGGAAAGACGTCGAGCACCTGTCCGCGCAACCCGATCTCCCCCGGCTCGTCGACCCGCTCGTCGGCGACATAGCCGATCCCGAGCAGGTCGTCGTGGAGCACGGCGAGGTCGACCGCGTCGCCGACCGCCACCGCCGGCGGTTCCGCGGCATAGGTTTCGGGACGGGGATAGGCGCGCGCCGCCGCTTCGCCCGTGCTGACCAGCGCCACCGACGGACGCCGGGGCGTCGCCAGCAGGCGTTGCAACCGGTGAAGGCTCGCGACCCGCTGGCCGACGTTGCCGGGGGACGCCGGGGCGGTGTCGCCGGGCAGTGCGTCGCTGCCGGGACAGGTCAGGATCGTGCTGTCGGGACACATGATCGCCAGCGTCTCGGCGAGGGCCGCCGCCGCGATCTCGTCACGCACGATCGCGATGATGTCGCCCTCGTCGAGCAGCGGAGCGAGGGCCGCGGCATGTTCGGCCGTGCTGCGATGGACGCTGGGGGACGGCGAATGTGCGGGCATGTACAACCTTGGCAAAAGGAGGGTGCGCGAACGTGTCATCCGGGCCGCGCGTTCCGCCGGCGCGTCCGCTTTTCCGGGGTTGCGCCGGGGCGGCCCGCCAGCGCAGGCCCGTGCCGCGTCGGCCGGGACCCTATCGCCCGCCCCGGACACGCATCGGCATGGCATCGATCGTCGCCGCCAGCGTGGCGGACGACAGCGGCCGGTCGCCGCGCAGCTTGGTGCCGCCGTCCTTGCCGATCAGCGCGACCGCGAAGCGACCGGCGGGCATCGCGAGACGTCGACGCAGCGCCGCCGCGGTATCGGACGCCCCGCTTACCGCGTCGCCGACCATCTCGACGACCACGAGGTCGCGCTGGGCGGCGCCTTCCCGCCACCGGGCGAGGATGCGGCGTTGGTCGTGCAGCGCGGGATCGTCCGCATCGGGGGCGCCGATGACCAGCACGCGCTTCTCCCATCGCATCGCCGCGACGGTGGAGGGGGGCGTCGCGACCAGCGACGCGGCGACGAGCAGGGGCAGCGGCATCATCCCGCGACAACGCACGGCCGGGGGAGCGGGTGCCGGTCCGAATGCCATGGGCACGCGCGGCTGGCTCCTCAAGCCGGCGGTGACGCCGCGGCGGTTCCCGGCTAGGGCGCGATCATGGACCTCGACGACCAGATGCGCCGCTATTTCGGCGCGACCGACCTTGCGGCCGTGCCCCAGGGCGCGCTCGCCGCGGGGATCGAACATATGCGGGTCGACCTCGGCCTCACGCGGGACCGGCCGCGCCGCTTCGCCCTGTGGACCTTGCTCTACATGCTCGATGCCGCGCCGGACCTCGACGTGGCGTTCGCCGATGCCGCCGATCGCGATGCCGCCCGCACGCTGATGGCGCTCACCGAACGCCATTTGCCGGACGATGATTAGTCAGGTGCGATAGAGCGCCAGGCCGAGCGCCAGCATCCCCGCCATGGAAATGGCGAGGCACAGGATCGCAACGATGATCGTGCGGCGGACGATGGGCCGGTTTTCCATGGCGCCGCCATAGCGCGGACGGGCCGCCGGGGACATCACCCGGTTCATGGCCCCGGACCGATCGCGCACTATCGCATTCGGCCTGCGGATCCGATGCGCTCCCATGCGTTGTGCCCCACGACCCCGGCCACCGTCGGCGGCACGGGAGAACGACCATGGGCACGACGCTGAACGCGACCTTCGACACCCGGCGCGAGGCGGAGATGACCGTCGAACGGCTCGTCCAGGAACATGGCATCGACCGCGCCGACGTGGTCGTCGCAGCGTCCGGGGATCGCAACACCGCGGGCGTGGAGCGCGCCGGCTCCGACACCGATGCCGGTGCACCCGGCACGGACGCCAGGGACGATGCGGCGCTGCAGGGCGCGGTGATCGTGACGGTCGAGATCGACGACGAGGCGACGGTCGCCAAGGTGCGCGAGGCGTTCGGCGAATTCGATGCCGCGGCGGTGCGCGAAGCCTAAGCGGGTGGCGGCTCCGGTGATCGCCGGAGCCGCGCCCGTATGGCACGTCGTGCGCCTGCCTTCGCAACACCGGCAGCCCATCCATGAACCCCTATCGCCGGAGGCACCTGCCATGATCGACATCAACACCGCATCCGCCGAGGCGATCGACGCGATCGACGCGCTGCGCGGGCACGGGTTCGAGATCGTCCGCTATCGCGACGACCGCGGCGGTTTCGACGCGTTGCGGCAACTGGAAGAGGTGCCCGGTCTCGCCGGCAAGGTCACGGGGCTCGAGGACGTCATCGGCTTCGGCTGATCGCGCGCGGCGCGGCGCGACATGGCCGGGCCGGGCCGGGCCGGGTCAGCGGCGCAGCGCGTGGTCCGCGACGTCGAACGCCTCGCTCAATTTCGCGGCGAGCAGCGTTTCGCCCGCATCGCCGGCGACCCTGATCTGGAGCGTCAACTGGTCGCGCAACGCCGTCAGGGCGGCGAGGGGGTCGGAGCCGCGTCGCGGTTCCGCATAGGGCCCCCGTCCGTTCAGAACGTGGACGATCGAGGCGGGATCGACCGGCTTTTCGAGGCGGGTCATCGCTGCATAGGCGGTCGGCACGTCGGCGGGATCGTTGCCGGTCGCGAACACGCATTGCGCCCCGCGCGCGAGCAGCACGTCGACCACCGGATAGACCTTGTGGTCGCCCAGGTTGATGTCGAGCACCGCGGCGTCGACGTCGGCCTCGTCGTCGAGCAGCGCCAGCGCGCCGGCGACGTCGGACACCGGGCCGAGCACGGTGGCACCGGCGCGGCGCAGGTCGCGGCTCATCGCCTCGGCGATCATATATTCGTCCTCGACCACGAGGACGCGGCGGTCCCGGAGCGATGCGTCGGCCATCATGGTCCTTCTTTGCCTGTCTGGGTCGATATGATCGGTACCGTGACGGTGCAGCGTAAACCGTCCGCGGTCAAAGCGTAACTGGTCTTCGCCTTCAGCTGGAACGGCAGCGCGCGCTCGATCAGTTCGCGGCCGTATCCGCTGGGCGCGTCCGCGCCGCCGGCCCGATGCGCGCTCACCCCGGTTTCGGTCCATTCGATGAACAGGCTGGGGCAGGGCGCATCGTCGCGCTCGATCGACCAGCCGATCTCCAGCCTGCCCGTCGCGCTCGCCAGCGCGCCATGCTTGACCGCGTTGGTCGCCAGTTCGTGCAGGGCGAGGGCGAGCGTCTGCACCGCGCTGGATCGCAACGGTATCCCGCGCGGTCCGCGCAGCGTGATCCGCGCATCCAGTCCGTCGGAGTCGCTGCCGCCGAGTGCCGACAGTTCGGAGCGCAGCAGTTCGTCGAACATCACCCTGCCGCGGGCCTTGGTGTGCGACAACAGGCCCTGCACCCGCGCGAGCGACGACAGCCGATGGTTGAAGCGGCGTGCGAAGTCGGCGAGCGAGGTCGCGCCGTCCAGCGTCTTTTCCGACAGGGCGCGGACCACGGCGATGAGGTTGCGCGTGCGGTGCTGGAGTTCCGCGACCATGATCTCCTGGCCGGCCTGCGCGTCGCGCAGCGCGTCGATGTCGTTGGCGGTGCCGAGCCATTCGACGATGTCGCCCGCCTCGTCGATGACGGGCACCCCGCGGGTCGCGAACCACCGATAGCGGCCGTCGCGGTGGCGCAGGCGGTGCTCGATCTCGAACCCGGCGCCCGCGGCGGCGCCTTCCCACGCCGCGAGCACCGCGTCGCGGTCGTCGGGATGGACCATGTCCAGCCAGCCGCGCGCGCGGCTGTCCTGTTCGGTCTGCCCGGTGAAGGCCGTCCATTGCGGGCTCGCCCAGTCGAGCCTGGTGGCGCGTCCCGCCCGCCACAGCAACTGCGGTATCCCCTCGACCAGCGCCCGCGTGCGGCGTTCGTTGTCGCCGAGCGATTGTTCCAGCCGCTTGCGCGCATCGATGTCGATGTTCAGCCCGAGCCACTTCTCGATCCGTCCGGCATCGTTGCGCAGCGGCACGGCGCGCACGTTCATCCAGCGATACTGGCCGTCGGCGCGGCGCAGGCGGTATTCGGCATCGATCGGCCGCCGCGCCCGCACCGCCTCGCGCCACGTCCGCACGGTCGCGGTGCGATCGGACGGATGGATGGCCGTCAGCCAGCCATAGCCCTTCCATTCGTCATAGGCCTGGCCGGTGAAGGCGCGCCAGCTGGGACTGTCGGCTTCGACGAGGCCGTCAGGGGCGGCCTCCCACGTCGCCGCGGCGATCCCGTCGATCAGCAGCTGCGCGCGGGCCTGGCTCTCGCGCAGGGCCTCCGAATTGCGCTTCAGCGCATCGATGTCGCTGATGACGCTGGCCTGTCCGTTGATCCGGCCGGCGGCATCGTAGATCGGCACGCTGGCCACCCTGGTCCATATCCGGCGGGTGGCATCGATGCTGAACAGCATCTCCTGCCCGGGAACGGTCCGCTCGCCGCGCATCGCCCGTGCCCCGGGATAGTCGGTCGGCGTCAGCAGGTGGCCGTCGTCGTCCCATGCCTGCCAGCGGCCGACGCCCGCCGGGTCGCGCGACGGGATGACGCCGCTCGGGAGGAACTGCCGGTATTCGGCGTTGGCGAGCACGATCCGGCCCGACGTGTCGAGCATCGCGATCCCCGCCGGCACGCTCTCGAGCGCCGCCAGCAAGCGTGCCTCGCTGTCGCGGAGCGCCGCCTTGGTCCGCGCATCCTCGATCGCGAACCCGGCGCGTTCCGCAGTCTCGCGCAGGAAATCGAGCTCGCCATCCGAATAGGGGCGCGGGCGGCGATGATGCAGGAAGAAGAAGGCGCGCAACCGCCCCGCGTCCAGCACCGGCACGTTCACCGCGGCGGCGACGTCCATCGCGGCATAGGCATGTCGTTCGGCCGCGCCCAGCGACGCGTCGTCGGCGACGTCCTGGTGCAGGTCGATCCGGCCCGAACACAGGCGGTCGTGCACCGGCCGACCGATGTCGGCCGACCAGTGTGCTGGCGTGGGGAAGCCGCCGTCGTCGGCGGGCCTCCACTCCAGTTCGACGGTATCGCCGTCGGACCGCACGTCGGCATAGCCGCCGCGGTCGGCCTCCATCTCCTCGACCAGCATGCGCGCCACCAGCGCCTGGATCGCGCCGACGTCGTCGAGGGGACGCAAGGCGTCGCCGAGCCGCAGCAGGAACCGCAGCCGCGCCTCGCTGCACCGCGGGCTTGCCGGCGATCCGTCCGCCGCCAGCGCGTCACGCATCCCCGGGGGCCGGACCGCAAGGCACGTCCAGCGTCCGTTGCGCGGCATGGATCGCCTCGACGATCGCCGTCACCAGGTCGTAGCCCTTGGCGCTCAGCGCGAGCAATTCGCCCTGCCGGTCGAGCAGCCCCTCCGCCGCCAGTGCCGTCAGCCAGCGGTCGACGACGCCCGTCGGCGGCCCGCCCGGCAGATG
This sequence comes from Sphingomonas sp. A2-49, assembly GCF_025548555.1. Taxonomy (GTDB): domain Bacteria; phylum Pseudomonadota; class Alphaproteobacteria; order Sphingomonadales; family Sphingomonadaceae; genus Sphingomonas. The sequence goes on along the minus strand of NZ_JAJLPA010000024.1, from coordinate 37,534 downwards.
CAGCTCGGCGGCGACGAGATACCGCGCGTCGTCTTCGGCGATATAGAGCGTGAGCAGGATGTCGAGCGCCGTCGGCGCATAGAAACCGCGGGGCAGCGCGGCGGCGATCTCGGCAGAGGCGCTCAGCATGCGTTGTGCGAGCGTCCGGGTCGTCCCCGGCGCGATCAGCCGGGGCAGCGCGTTCGCGGCGCTCAGCATCTTGGTCATGCGCGTACCCCGCTATCCGGGAAGGAACCGGCCTCCCCCTCCGTCGCGTCCCACCGTGCGGACATGGGAAGGCCCTGACGCGCCATGTCTGCCGGAGATCATTCTCCGTCCAAGGTACGCGGATAACGCCAAGCTGTTCAAGCGAAAGCGAAAATCACTCGGGTGCACGACCGGCCGCGCCACGGTTCGCCCCGTCGGGTTTCGAAAACCGGTCGGCGGATCGCCAAGCGTCTTTCGACCCGGCGCGTCAGGCGCTAACGCCTTTGCGATGGATGCATGTTCCCCGACCGATATCGCCACGCTTCCCCGGGACATGCGGTTCCTGGCCGGTGGCGGCGCGGCGGCGCGGCTGATCCTCGAGCGCGACTGGTCGGACCATCCGCTCGGCGCGCCGGCCGGCTGGCCGGACATCCTGAAGTCCAACCTGAGCATCGTGCTCAATTCGCCCGAATCGATGATCCTCGCCTGGGGCACCGACGACCTCAGCTTCTTCTTCAACGACGCCTATGTCCCGCTGCTCGGTCCGCGGCTGGACTGGGCGATGGGGGCACCGTTCCACGTCGTCTGGGCGGATGCGTGGGAACAGGCGAAGCCGATCATCGACGAAGCGTTCGCCGGCCGCAGCCAGCGCTTCACCGACATGCCGTGGAAGCTGGATACGGACCGCGGCGCCGCCGACACCTGGTTCACCTTTTCCTATTCGCGGATCCTCGATCCGGACGGCGACATCGCCGGCCTGTTCATCTTCACCAACGAGACGACCGAGCGGGTGCTCGCGGACGCGGCGTTGCGCCAGAGCGAGGAGCGGCTGCGCCTCGTGATCGAGGGGGCGCGGGACCATGTGATCTTCACCACCGACGTCGGCGGGATCATCACGACATGGTCGGCGGGCGCACAGGCGGTGCTCGGCTGGTCGCCGGACGAGGCGATCGGCCGGTCGGCGTCGATGATCTTCGTCGACGAGGACCGGGCGAAGGGCGCGGACGTGCGCGAGATCGCGGGCGCGGTGCGCGACGGGTGCGCGATCGACGAACGCTGGCACCTGCGCCGCGACGGGTCGACCGTGTTCCTGAGCGGGTCGATGCATCCCCTGCCGGCGGATGCCCAGGGCAACCCGCGCGGCTTCCTGAAGATCGCCCGCGACGAGACCGAGCGTCGCGAGGCCGAACATGCGTTGCGGGCAAGCGAGGCGGCGGCCAAGGTCGACGCGCAACGCGTCCAGCTCGCGCTCGCCGCGGGTGCGATCATCGGGACCTGGGTCTGGGACCTGCCCAACGACCGGTTCACGGTGGACGAACCGTTCGCGCGGGCGTTCGGGCTGGATCCGGCGCTGGGGCGGGAGGGGCTGAGCCTCGAACAGGTCGTCGCCACCGTCCATCCGGACGATCAGGCGGGGCTGGCCGCGGCGATCCGCGAGGCGATCGAGCGCGGCGGCTCCTATGCGCATCAATATCGCACGCGGCGGGCGAATGGCCAATATCACTGGCTGGAGGCGAACGGCCGCGTCGAGCATGCCGCCGACGGTACGCCGCTCAGCTTTCCCGGCGTCCTGATCGACGTCGAGGAACGGCGCAAGCTCGCGGAGGAACGCGATCGGGCGTTGATCGAGTTGCGGCGTCTCAACGACACGCTCGAACAGCGCGTCGCGGCGCGCACCGCCGACCTGATGCATGCCGAAGAAGCGCTGCGCCAGGCGCAGAAGATGGAGGCGGTCGGTCAGCTCACCGGCGGGCTAGCCCACGATTTCAACAACATGCTGACGGCGGTGACCGGCGGACTCGAACTGCTCAGCCACCGCGTCGCGGCCGGCCAATATGACCGGCTCGATCGCTACATGACCATGGCGCTGACCGGCGCGCAGCGCGCCGCGGCGCTGACCCAGCGATTGCTCGCCTTTTCCCGCCGCCAGACGCTGGCACCCGTCGCGGTGGACGTCGACCAGCTCGTCGGCAGCATGACGGAGATCATCGGGCGGACGCTCGGCCCCGCGATCGAATTGCGCGTCGCCGCCACGCCCGGCCTGTGGCCCGTGCTCGCGGATGCGCCGCAGCTCGAAAGTGCGCTGCTGAACCTGTGCATCAATGCGCGCGACGCGATGCCCGACGGCGGCACGCTGACGATCGCGACCGCCAACGCGACGCTCGACGCGCAGGCCGCCGCGCCGCAGGAATTTCCCGACGGCGACTATGTCTCGCTGAGCGTCACCGACACCGGCACGGGCATGCCGCCGGAGGTGATCGCCCGCGTCTTCGACCCCTTTTTCACCACCAAGCCGATCGGCGAGGGCACCGGGCTGGGCCTGTCGATGATCTACGGATTCGTGCGGCAATCGGGCGGGCAGGTGCGGATCCGCTCCGAGGTCGGGCAGGGGACGACCATGCACCTGTACCTGCCGCGGCTCGTCGGAGCCGGCGAGCCAAGCGAGGCACCGGTCGAGGTCGCCGGCCGGCTTCGCGCGGGCGAGGGGCAGACCGTCCTGCTCGTCGAGGACGAAGACGCGATCCGCGAACTCGTGAGCGAGATCCTGGGCGAGGCGGGCTATCGCGTTCTGACCGCCAAGACCGGGCCGCTCGGGGTCGCGATGTTGCAGACGGCGGTGCGCATCGACCTGCTGATTACCGACGTCGGCCTGCCGGGGGGGCTCAACGGACGACAGGTGGCGGATGCGGGTCGCTCGATCCGGCCCGATCTGAAAGTGCTGTTCGTCACCGGCTATGCCGCCAACGCCGCCGTCGGTGCCGGGCATCTGGACAAGGGCATGGCCGTCCTGACCAAGCCGTTCAACGTGCTCGACCTGGAACAGCGCGTGGGCGAGATCCTGGCGATGTGATCCCGGCAGCGGGCACGCCGTGCGCCGCCGCCGGCGGTCGACGCTGGACACGCCGGTCCGCTCATTCCATCGCCAGAAATGCGGTCACCGTCAGCCGCCCGCGCGCCGGGTCAGCCGACAGGTCGGCGTCCGGCGGAATGGCACCGCTGTGCAGCGCATAGCTGCGGTACAGCAAGGCGCGATCGAAGCGGGCGTCGAACCGTGCGGTGCAGGCGAAGGCGGCGGTGTCGCTGGCGATATACCCGGGCGGCGGCGCATCCCCGGACAGCTCGCGGTCCACCGCGGCGAAATAGGCGGGCGCCCGCGTCGCATCGACCGTCTCATAGCCGGTGACGCGATGGCGGTAGAAGGCGGTGCCATGCGGCTCCGGCCCGAGGTAATGGACCAGCGCGATCCGCTCCGCGCCATAGGCATCGACATGCGGCAGCCGCTGGCGCGGCTGCAACGCGCCCGGCGCGGTGGCGACGATCGAGAAGCTCGCGTCGATGACGCGCAGCCGGCGCAAGCGGCCGAAGCTGCGCCCCATCGCCTGTGCGATGCGCGGCAGGCAGGCGTCCATGTAACCGGCGGGCAGGGGCGCGCGTACGCCCGGATAATGTTCGCCGGCGGGACCGAAGCACGCCGCCAGCGCCGCTTCGCGCAACGCGGCGGCATCCGGGGCGAAACCGTCGACGACGACGACGGGCTGCGCCTCGTCGCCGATCCGGCACTGCGTCACATGGTCGAATGGCATGGCCGCACGATCGCCCGAAATAGCTGTTTACCAAAGCGAAAAACGGGATTGGTCGATGCTGGAGACCGGCCGCGAGGCGGTGCCGTGCGGTATCGATGCGTCCGCATGCGCCGGGCCTCGGCGCCAGCGACGCCTCGCAACACCTCTTGCAATCGATTGTTGCAATCGGCCCGACATGCGTTAGAAACGCGGGGACGGCTCGCGCAGACGGGCGACGACAGAGGATGCCGCATGCGCCTGCCCGATTCCAAACCGCACCTGTCGCTGTCCCGCATCCTCGAGATGAACCTGGGGTTCCTCGGCCTGCAATTCAGTTTCGGGCTGCAACAGGGCAATATGGCGCCGATCTACAGCTACCTCGGCGCGTCGGAGGCGTCGCTGCCGTTGCTGCAACTCGCCGGGCCGATCACCGGGCTGCTGGTTCAGCCGCTGATCGGCGCGATGAGCGACCGGACGGACAGCCGCTGGGGGCGGCGCACGCCCTATTTCCTGTTCGGCGCGGTGCTCTGCGCGCTCGGGCTGTTCTTCATGCCGCTGTCGAATTCGCTGCTGATGGCGGTGTCGATGCTGTGGATCCTCGATGCCGGCAACAACATCACGATGGAACCGTATCGCGCCTATGTCTCCGACCGGCTGAACGAGAACCAGCACCAGATCGGGTTCCTGACCCAGTCGGCGTTCACCGGGCTGGCGCAGATGCTCGCGTTCCTGACGCCGTCGCTGCTCGTGTGGTTCGGGATGAACCAGGACTGGGTCGACACGCACAACATCCCCTATACCGCGCGCTTCGCCTTCATGTTCGGTGCGGTGCTGAGCTTTTCGACGATCCTCTGGTCGATCCGCCGCGTCCCCGAACTGCCGCTGTCGACCGCCGATCGCGCCCGGATCGCGGCCGAGCCCAAGGGTGCGGGCGCGGTGCTGCGCGAGATCGGCTCGGCGATCCGCGACATGCCCCCGGCGATGCGCAAGCTCGCGCTGATGAGCCTGTTCCAATGGTATGCGATGGCCGCCTATTGGGGCTATATCATCTATTCGATCGGACGGTCGGTCTATCGCACCGACGTCGCGACCTCGTCGGGCTTTCACTCGGCGGTTCTGACCAACGGCGAAATGGCCGCCTGGTACAACGGCGTCGCCTTCGTCGCGGCGTTCGCGATGGTGCCGCTCGCGCGGCGGCTGGGCGCGGCGAGCCTGCATGCGCTGTGCCTCGTGCTCGCGGGCATCGGCATGCTGTGGCTGCCGCACGTCACCGACAAGGCGATGCTGTTCCTGCCGGCGATCGGGATCGGCATCGGCTGGGCGAGCATCATGGGCAATCCCTACGTCATCCTCGCCGGCTCGATCCCGGCTGAGCGCACCGGCGTCTACATGGGCATCTTCAACATGATGATCGTCATCCCGATGCTGCTGATCGCGGTGACGCTGCCCTTCTATTACGGGCCGTGGATGCACGGCGACCCGCGCCACGTCGTCACGCTCGCCGGCGTCCTGATGTTCTGCGCCGCGGCGGCGGTGTGGACCGTGCGGGAACGCAATGCCGAAGGGCTGCCGGTCGGCGCGACGCACGAGGCGGACGCATGATCGCTTTGCACGACGCCACCACCAGCCTGGTGCTGGAGGATCGGGGTACGGCGCCGCCGCTGTGGCGCTGGTGGGGACCGCGGGTCGATGCCGGCGGGTTGCCACCGATCGCCGAGGTGCGGCCGGCCGCGAGCTTCTCGCTCGACATCGACCAGCCGCTGACGCTCGCGCCCGGCTTCGGCAGCGGCTGGTTCGGCCCGGCGGCACTACGTGCCCATCGCGCCGGTCGCGATTTCGCGCAATGGTTCGTGGTGGATGCGATCGATGCGGGCGCCGATGCGGTCACGGTCACGCTGGTCGATGCGCGGGCCGGCATCACGCTGGTGCAGCGGATCGCGCTGCGCGACGGGATCGCGATCCTGTCGGCATCCGTCGTCAACGATGGCGACGGGCCGCTCGACGTCGCATGGCTCGCGGCGGGGACGCTGCCGCTGCCGGCGGATTGTAGCGGCATCCGCAGTTTCACCGGGCGCCACAATGCCGAATTCGTACCGCAGGCGGAACCGATGCCCGCGCATGGCTGGGTGCGCGAGACACGCCGCGGGCTGACCGGTCATGCCGGTCCGCCGGGCGTGTTCGTGACGGGGCCGGACGCGGGCTGGCATGCCGGCCGCGTCCATGCCGCACAACTCGCCTCGTCGGGCAACCACCGCCTCGCCATCGAGCGCGACGACGACGGCGTGTGGACGTTGCAGATGGGCGAGGCGCTCGCCCCCGGCGAGGTCCGGCTGGCGCCGGGCGAACGCTACGACAGCCCCGAAATGCTCGCCGCCTGTGCAGCGACCGGCCTCAACGGCGCGATCCAGGCGTTCCATGCCGCGATCCGCGCGCGCGCGCCGTGGCCCGCGACGGGCATGCCGCCGCGCCCGGTGCACGTGAACAGCTGGGAAGGCTTCTATTTCGATCACGACGAGGCGGCGCTGATCGCGCTCGCCGACCGGTCCGCGGCGCTCGGCGTCGAGCGGTTCGTGCTCGACGACGGCTGGTTCCGGGGCAGGGGGGACGACACCGCCGCATTGGGCGACTGGACGCCCGATCCGGTCAAATATCCCCGCGGCCTCGGGCCGCTCGCCCGCCATGTCGTCGCGCGCGGCATGACGTTCGGATTGTGGGTGGAGCCGGAGATGGTCAACCCCCACAGCGATCTCGCCCGCGCGCATCCCGACTGGGCGTTGCAGCTGGACGGCGTGCCGCGGCTGACCTCGCGCAATCAATGGGTACTCGACCTGGGGCGTGCGGCGGTGCGCGACTATCTGTTCGAGGCGATCGACGCGCTGCTCGGCGCGTTGCCGATCGCCTATCTGAAATGGGATCACAATCGCGAACTGGCGCCGGCCGGCGATGCGCACGGGCGCGCCGGCTATCATGCGCAGGTCGTGGGGCTCTATGCCCTGATCGACCGGTTGCGCGCGGCGCATCCGGCGGTGGAGATCGAATCGTGCGCGGGCGGCGGCGGCCGGATCGATGCGGGCATCGCCGCCCGCACGCACCGCTTCTGGACCAGCGACTGTATCGACGCGGTCAGCCGGGTCGGCATGCAGCGCGGCTTCCTCCATTTCATGCCGCCCGAGATGATGGGCGCCCACGTCGGCGCGAGCCCCGCGCATGCGACCGGCCGGCGACAGGGTATGGCATTCCGTGCCGCGGTGGCGCTGCCCGGGCATCTGGGCGTCGAACTCGATCCGGCGGCGATCCCCCCCGGCGATGCGGCGATCCTGTCCGCGGCGATCGCGCGCTACAAACGGCTGCGCGACCGGCTGCATCGCGGCCGGATGTGGCTGGGGGAGGGACCGGACGGCCTCGTCTGGCAAATGCACGGCGAGCCGGGCGACCTGCTGCTGAGCGTCACCCGGGTCGCGCCCACGACAGTGCGCCGGCCGCCGCCGATCGTGCTGCCGCCGCTCGCAGCGGCGGGGTCTACCCGTGTGCGCCTGCTCGATATCGCCACCGAGGACGGCCACGCCGCCCCCGATGCGCCGCTGTTCGCGACGATGCGCGGCGCCGGCGCGATCTTCGACGGCGACTGGCTGGCGCATGCCGGCCTGCCGATGCCCGCGATGAAGGCGGAGAGCGTCGCGCTCTTCGCGCTGGAGACCGCATGACCGCTTCCGTCGCCACGCCCGCCGACACGGCGCCCATGCCCCGGCCGGCCCGCTGGACCGCGGACGCCGCGCGGCGTGCCGCCGACCAGCCCGCCGCCGCGCTGCCGGTCATCACCGCCGCCGACGTCGTCCCGATCCTTGCGGGGCACGACCTGTGGGACATGTGGCAGATCGCGGACGCCGACGGACGGACCGTCGTGGTCGGGGGACGCAGCTGGTGGTTCTTCCTCGCCGCGCCGGCCTTCGCCGATCCCGATGCGCGGCACGATGCCGCGCGCATCCACCTGACCAGCCACGGCAGCGACGGCTGGCGCGATCACGGCCCCGCCTTTCCGGACGGCTTCGCCCCCGGCAGCCGCGAATGGTCGGGATCGGCGGTCCTCGACGCCGACGGCGCGACGCTGACCATGTATTTCACTGCTGCCGGCCATCGCGACGGATCGCGCCGCTTCGCGCAGCGCCTGTTCGAAACGCGCGGCCGGTTCGAGGCGGGACGCGTCGGCGACTGGCACCCCCCGGTGGAATCGGTCGTGGCCGATGGCGCGGTCTATCGCGTCGCCGATCAGGGCGATGCCGTCGATGGCCGGATCAAGGGCTTCCGCGATCCCGGCTACCTGCGCGATCCCGCCGACGGCGCCGAATACCTGCTGTTCGTCGGATCGGCGGGCTGGGTCGATGCGATCGACGATGGCGTCATCGGCGTGGCGCGGCGGACCGCGCCCGCCGATCCCTGGGCGCTCGCCCCGCCACTGGTCGAGGCGATCGGCGTCAACAGCGAGCTCGAGCGCCCCCACGTCGTCGTTCACGCCGGCCGCTATTACCTGTTCTGGTCGACGCAGGCGCGGCGGTTCGCGGACGGCATCGGCGCGCCGACCGGGCTGTACGGCATGGTCGCGCCGGCGATGACCGGGCCGTGGACGCCGCTCAACGGATCGGGACTGGTCGCGGCCAATCCGTCGGCGGAACCCGCGCAGGGCTATTGCTGGTGGGTGACGGGCGAGCTCGACGTCATCAGTTTCGTCGATGCCTGGGGTCTCGGCGGCGGGGTCGCGCCCGATCCCGTCACCCGCCGCGCGCAGTTCGGCGGCACCGCGGCGCCGTGGTTCCGGCTCGCGCTCGACGGCGACCGGGCGGCGATCGTCGCCGCCTGACGCCTGCGGTCAGGCGCTGTCGCGCGCGACGAGGATCGGCGCCATCTCCACCGACGGTGCATCGTCGCCGTCGATCCGCGCGAACAGCGCATCGATCATCGCCGCGCTGCCGATCGCGAGATCCTGTCGCACCGTGGTCAGCCGCGGCTGCATCTGTTCGGCGAGCGGCAGGTCGTCGAAGCCGGTGACGCGCATGTCGCGCGGCACGGCGATCCCGCGTTCCGCCAGGATGCCGATCGTCCGCCGCGCGATGACGTCCGAGGCGCAGGCGATGGCATCGAACCGCCCCGCCGCGCGGTCGAGGTTGGCGGCGATCTCCTCGCCCATCACGTCCGACGCCATGTGCGTGTCCAGCCGGACCGGCACCGGCAGGCCGGCCGCGGCGGCGGCGTCGCACACGCCGCGATAGCGTTCGGCGATCTCCAGCGTCCGCGTCTCGCCCATGAAGGCGATGCGGGTGGCGCCGCCCGCGATCAGCCGTTCGCCGACCAGCCGTCCGCCGTGCGCATTGTCGACGCCGACCGCGCAATGGCGCTGGCCCGGCATGGTGCTGCCCCACACGACGAGCGGGCGATAGCCGCTCGCCACCGCCTCGATCACGTCGAACTGGTCGGACTGGCCGATCAGCAGCACGCCGTCGACCATGCCGGACCGAACCACGCGGTCGAGCCAGTCGTCGGCGTCGGGAATGATCCGCGACAGCATGATGTCGTAGCCGCGCTCGGTCAGCGCATCCGCCAGATAGCCGAACAGCGTCAGGAAGAACGGGTCGGAGACATGCTGCCGGCGCTCGTGGCCGAGTGGCACGGCGATGCCGATCACCCCGGTCTGCTGCGTACGCAGGCGGCGCGCCATCTGGTTGGGGCGGAAGTTGTGTTCGGCCGCCAGTGCCTCGATCCGCTGCCGCGTCTCGTCGTTGACCAGCGACTTGCCGGCGAGCGCGCGCGAGACGGTGCCCGCCGAAACCCCGGCGAGCCGCGCCAGGTCCTTGAGCGTACGAACGGTTTCGGGTGGGTCGGTGCGGTTCATGCCACCCATTCTACACGCCGGCCGACCGAAAAGAAGCGGAGCAGGGGCGACCCTGCTCCGCCGAGGCGGGGGAGGAAACGGCGACCGCCTTCAGAAGCGGTAACGGATCGATCCGGTCACGGTACGGCCATAGAGGGCGGTGTTGTTGAACACCGCGCTGGTCGACGACAGGATCGGGTTGAGGCTGCCGCCCCCGCGGAAGCCGAGCTTGTCGAACAGGTTGTTGACGTTGAGCCCCAGTTCGACCCGATCCACCGGGCGGACGGTCAGGAAGCCGTTGACGAAGGTCGACCCCTCGATCGTGTACAGGTTGAAGTCGTCCGACTTGGTGCTCGTCTGGCCGTTCACGCTGACGCCGAATGCGACGATGCCGGCGTCGTAGCTGGGCGAGACGACATACAGGAATTCGGGCAGGCCGCCCGGCCGCTTGCCGACCAGCGCCGCGGTGCCGCTGCTGGTGATCTTCGAATTCGAATAGGTCGCGTCGACCGCCAGGTTGAAATTGCCCGACGTCACCCTGCTGGAAAACTCGACGCCGTACGAGCGATAGCCGTTGGAGATGTTCGGATTGTTGTTCGGTGCCGGATTGTTGATCCGGGTGAAGTCGTAATTGTTCTCGGTCAGCGTCGAACGGAACCCGGTGACCTCGACCGAATAGGAGGCGCCGAACACGCCGCCGCGCCGCTTCAGGCCGACTTCCTGCTGGTTGAGGAAATTGACCGAGGTCGACTGCCCCTGTGCGTTGAGCGAGCCGTCGGCGTTGAAATTGCCCGACAGCACGCGCCGGTCGGCGTTGAAGCGGCCGCCGCGGCTGGCGCGGGCGAACAGGCTGGTATTGCGGTCGATCGCGTACAGCGCGCCGAGCGACCAGCTGACATAATGGTCGGTATAGTCCACCTTCTCGATCGTCGGGCTGAGCACTAGCGACGGGATCAGCGCCGATCCCAGCGCATCGGCGACGCGCGTGGTCGGGCCGGCGACGCCGCCCTGCGCGGTGCCTTCGCCGTGTACGCTGTCGTAGCGGACGCTGGCGTCGAGGTTCAGCCCGCCGACCTCGTAGCCGACCTGGAGGAACGGTGCGGTGTCGGTATAGGTCAGGTCGACGCGGCGGGCGCAGCAGGTGCCCCAATTGTCGTTGAACCCGGCCTGTCCCGCGGCGGTCAGCTGCGTCCCCGTGGTCGAGAACAGGTCGAGCGGCGCGGCGTTCTCACCGCTCAGCTCGCTGTACTGGCGATTGACGTGCCAGTCCTGGACGATGTTCTGCTTCATCAGGAACACGCCGGTGGCGACCGTCGCCTTGCCCGGGCCGACCTCGAACTTGCCGTTCAGGGTCAGGTTGTTCACGAAGTTGTTCATGTCCTTCATCAACGTGTTGATGTTCGGATTGTTGTTGACGTAGGTGCCGGTGTAGACCTGTCCGGCGCTGGGGCCGGCGGCATAGCGCAGCGATCCGACGACGGCGCCGTTGACGGTCGATCCGATCACCCCGCCCGCGCCGGTGCGGGTCGCGACGTTGATGAACTGCGTGGTGAAATTGCCCTTGATCCACTGATAGCGGATGCTGTCGTCGATCGTGATGTTGTCGGTGATGTCGTAGTGGAATTGCGCGCCGATGCCGGTCACGCGCGGATGGATGCCCTGCACCTCGGCCGAGCGGATCCCGCCGCCGTCATAGTCGAGATACTGGAAGCGGCGGTTGTAGATCGAATAGGCCGACCCGTCGCGGCCGTCGAAGGTCGGCAGCGGTGCGAAGCCGGTGACCTTGTTGCCGTCCAGCGTCGCCAGCGATGGCGTCGTGGTGTTGGTCGGCGCCTGTTCGTCGAGCCGCTTGAAGTTCAGGCGGATGAAGCCGCGGTTGTCGGCGAAGTCCTTGGTGACGTTCGCCTTGATCTGGTAGCCGCGCAGGATGTTGAAATTCTCGTTGGTCAGGCCGCCGCCGTTGCGCGCATAGCCGCCGACGTGGAAGCGCAGCGTGTCGCTGACCGGCGCGCCATAGTCGAAGTCGACGCGATGTTCGCGAAAGCCCAGCCCGTTGCTGTAGGCGACCTGGCCGCCCTCCTTCTCGCCGGTCTTGCTGATGTAGTTGATGACCGCGCCCGGCGCCTGGCTGGAAAAGGTCGATGCGGAACCACCGCGGACGGCCTCGACCCGCTGCACGTTCTGGTCGAAACGCAGCCAGTAATCGTTGTTGCCGAAGTTCATGTCGCCGAACAGGACGTCGGGCAGGCCATCTTCCTGCAACGCCACATATTCCGAACCGCCGGTCGATACGGGGATGCCGCGTACGCCGATGTTGGCGTTGCCGCCGGGGCCGGCGGTGTCCGACGGCTGGAGGCCGGGGATGTTGCGCAGCACTTCGGCCTCGGACCGCGGCGTGAAGTTCTGGATCGCCTCCTGGCTGATCTGCGACACCGAGATCGAGCTGCGCAGGCGCGAGCGTTCGCCGGTGGTCGCGGTGACGACGATGTCGTCGCCCTGCGTGCCGGCGTCGGGGATGTCGCCCGCCTGCGCGACCTGATCGGCGCCGGTCGGTACCGGCGCGGCCGTCGTCGGGGTTGCCGTCGTCTGCGCGAGCGCCGCGGATGCGGCGAATGCCGTCGTCATCGCCATCGTCGAGCCGCAGGCGAGCAGTGTCTTCAACCTCATGGCAATCCTCCTCCAATGCCCCGCTGTGGAGGCTTCGAGATTGCCTATACTGCACCCGCAATCGATTGCAACATCTTTATGCAAAGGTTTGCATCGACATCAGCCGCTGTGCCTGGCGCCGATCCTCGCGAGATAATCGGCGTGGCCGGGCATCGATTCGGCCATGTTCCGGATCGCGCCGGCGAGGCGGTCGACGAAGGCGCTGCTTGCCGCCAGGCCGGGGCCATAGTGGAGCAGCGGGTCGGTCGCGTCGGGCAGGTTGAGCTGGCCGATGTGTACCGCGGTCCAGCTGGCCGGTCCGAACAGGTCCATGTCGCGCGCGACCAGCCGGCCGGCGTCGCGGAAATGATCGATCTTGAGCTGGAGCGTGTCGGGGATCGCCATGTCCCGGCATGCCCGCCACAGCGGCGCGTCATCGCGCTCGGTCAGCTTGTAGTGCAGGATCAGGAAGTCGCGGATGCGTTCATATTCGGTGATCGCGACGCGATTGTATTCGGCGATCCCGCGCGGTTCGAACGCGCGCGTCGGAAAGAAGGCGAGCAGCTTGGCGATGCCCGCCTGGATCAGGTGGATGCTGGTCGATTCCAGCGGCTCCATGAACCCGCTCGCCAGTCCGATCGCGACGACGTTTCGGTTCCAGAACCGCTTCCGGCGCCCGGTGGTGAAGCGCAGCAGCCGTGGATCGGCGAGCGGCGCGCCGTCCAGGTTCGCCATCAGCGTCGCGGTCGCCGCGTCGTCGGACAGATGCCGGCTGCAATAGACATAGCCGTTGCCGGTGCGGTGCTGAAGCGGGATGCGCCACTGCCATCCCGCCGCGCGTGCGGTCGAACGCGTGTAGGGCGTCATGCCGTCGCCCCCGGTCGCGGACGGCACCGCCACGGCGCGGTCGCACGGCAGCCAGTGCGTCCAGTCCTCATATCCGGTGCCCAGCGCCTCCTCGATCAGCAGCCCGCGAAAGCCCGAACAGTCGACGAACAGGTCGGCCTCGATCCGCCGTCCGTCCGCCAGCGTCACCGCGGCGACATGGCCGCTCTCCCCGTCGAGCGTCGCATCGACGACCTTGCCCTCGATCCGGGTGACGTTGCGCGCCTCCGCCCGGCGGCGCAGGTATCGCGCGTACAGGCCGGCATCGAAGTGATAGGCATAGTCGAACGTCGAGGCGACGCTGCGCGGATCGGCCATCGGTGCGGCGAACCGGCCACGGCTCGCCGCACCCCAGGCCATCGACAGGTCGTCCAGCGGCACCCGCGATCCCGCCGCCCGCGCCGCCAGCCAGTGCTGATGGACCGCGACCAGATCGAACGGCTTGCCGAACGTGCCGAACGGGTGGAAGTAACGGTGGCCGACGCGGGCCCAGTCGACGAATTCGATCCCCAGCTTGAACGTGCCCTTGGTTTCGCGCAGGAATTCGGCCTCGTCGATGCCGAGCGTGTCGTTGAACAGCTTTATCGGCGGGATCGTCGCCTCGCCGACGCCGACGGTGCCGATGTCGTCGGATTCGATCAGCGTGATCCCCGCCGGCACCGCCTGCGCGAGCGCGGCGGCGGTCATCCATCCCGCCGTGCCGCCGCCGACGATCAGGATCGAGCGGATCGGGGAACGGGTGTCTGTCACGGCATGGGCTCCTGCGGATCGCTCGAACGGCTTCGGGCGATCGCGGTCGTACACCGGAGCGCGGGAGGCGTCGAATGGCCAGTGACGGGGGGGGGCTGACGATGCGGCTGCGCCGGACGGGTCCGCCCGACATACGGTCAGGCGCTTGACCCACAAATTCTTTGGTGGTTGGCAGGCGGGGGCTGAGCTATCATAATGCTCGCCCCTCTCAGGCCGACCGTCAGGGAACGGGCGAAACTCGGTAGTCTGACGGATTGCATCCGAATACGGGTTGGGCTGCGCTCGTCGCCTAGCTAATTTCGTGCGAGGTGTGCGCAAGGTGTTTTGGACATGCGAGACGAAGCTTTTCGGCGCGAAGAAGCAGATGTTGTTGCGGTTGGCCTGTGATTTCTGAACTGCTAAGCCCGTCGCCGGGATGCTGCCCGATGGCGGCTGGTTGCGGTTGGCCTGCGATTTCTGAACTGCTAAGCCTGCCGTAGCGGTACAGACCGGGCGCAGGCTGTTGCGGTTGGCCTGCGATTTCTGAACTGCTAAGCCGCATCGAAGCGATCATGGATGAGTTCGCCAGTTGCGGTTGGCCTGCGATTTCTGAACTGCTAAGCCTTTCGAGGTGCGCGTCATCGGCTGGGATCTGTTGCGGTTGGCCTGCGATTTCTGAACTGCTAAGCCTTTCGAGGTGCGCGTCATCGGCTGGGATCTGTTGCGGTTGGCCTGCGATTTCTGAACTGCTAAGCCGTTTGGCGGCGATGTGCCTGACTGGCTGGAGTTGCGGTTGGCCTGCGATTTCTGAACTGCTAAGCCCGCGGCGGCCGGCGCGCTCGCCGATCGCCTGTTGCGGTTGGCCTGCGATTTCTGAACTGCTAAGCCCCGCCCCGCCTTGTCCGCGTCGCAACGATAGTTGCGGTTGGCCTGCGATTTCTGAACTGCTAAGCCCGGCCCCTCGATAACCCCCGGCCAATGAACGTTGCGGTTGGCCTGCGATTTCTGAACTGCTAAGCCCCGAAATCGAAGTGTTCCGCGCCGGCTCGCGTTGCGGTTGGCCTGCGATTTCTGAACTGCTAAGCCGGCCGGCGGGCGTCGTCCACCATTTGACGCGTTGCGGTTGGCCTGCGATTTCTGAACTGCTAAGCCACGAGCGTTCAACAACCGGGCGGCGGTGCGGTTGCGGTTGGCCTGCGATTTCTGAACTGCTAAGCCGCATGATCGTGGCGCCGTATTGGGCCGTCAGTTGCGGTTGGCCTGCGATTTCTGAACTGCTAAGCCGTTTCACCTTAGCCACAGGTGCAACACCTTGTTGCGGTTGGCCTGCGATTTCTGAACTGCTAAGCCGTCGTGGCTGCGGACAGCGCGACGGTGTCGTTGCGGTTGGCCTGCGATTTCTGAACTGCTAAGCCCCGTGGCATCGTGCGTCACCGCCGGATTGGGTTGCGGTTGGCCTGCGATTTCTGAACTGCTAAGCCTCCGGATGGCCACCCCTTCCCGGACCTATCGTTGCGGTTGGCCTGCGATTTCTGAACTGCTAAGCCGTGCGGCTGCAGATAGAACATCACCCGGTAGTTGCGGTTGGCCTGCGATTTCTGAACTGCTAAGCCTAGCTCCGGTGTTGCTCGCGACCTTGGTGGGTTGCGGTTGGCCTGCGATTTCTGAACTGCTAAGCCCCAGCTTGAGATCTTCGCGACGAACCAGGGGGTTGCGGTTGGCCTGCGATTTCTGAACTGCTAAGCCCGCGCTAGGTGCTGGTCTATCGTGAGCGTCGTTGCGGTTGGCCTGCGATTTCTGAACTGCTAAGCCGGAACTCAGCCGCGCTTTGGTTCCAGTAGTGTTGCGGTTGGCCTGCGATTTCTGAACTGCTAAGCCGCACGAACAAGGTGCTGGCCTGGTGCCCACGTTGCGGTTGGCCTGCGATTTCTGAACTGCTAAGCCTCAAAACTGTCCGCATCGCTCGCTGAAGAGGTTGCGGTTGGCCTGCGATTTCTGAACTGCTAAGCCTTTTCGTGATGATAAGCACGAGAAAGATTAGGTTGCGGTTGGCCTGCGATTTCTGAACTGCTAAGCCTCCGATAGGCGTCGTTCCATTCCGGCGGGTCGTTGCGGTTGGCCTGCGATTTCTGAACTGCTAAGCCACCGACCGCCGCACCGGCGAGCGGACCGTCGTTGCGGTTGGCCTGCGATTTCTGAACTGCTAAGCCCTCCCGCCCCGGTGTCGCTCGCGACCCTGTGTTGCGGTTGGCCTGCGATTCCTGAACTGCTAAGCCTCACCTTTCCGAGGTGGGCCTGTGGCCGAAGTTGCGGTTGGCCTGCGATTTCTGAACTGCTAAGCCTCGTCGGGGGAATTGGATGCAGACATTTACGTTGCGGTTGGCCTGCGATTTCTGAACTGCTAAGCCGAACCGCGGCATTGATCGCAGGCGTGGTGGGTTGCGGTTGGCCTGCGATTTCTGAACTGCTAAGCCGCTGGCGATCAGCGACGTGACGATCTCCAGGTTGCGGTTGGCCTGCGATTTCTGAACTGCTAAGCCCCGGGTCGTGTCCATTCCGAACGGAGCGCCGTTGCGGTTGGCCTGCGATTTCTGAACTGCTAAGCCCCTTTTCGCCCTCGGTCGTACCTAGCTGCTGTTGCGGTTGGCCTGCGATTTCTGAACTGCTAAGCCAATCGGCACGTCCTCCGGGTCGGCGCAGTCGTTGCGGTTGGCCTGCGATTTCTGAACTGCTAAGCCCTGGCGTTTGGCTAGAGGAAAAGAGAGACGTTGCGGTTGGCCTGCGATTTCTGAATTGCTAAGCCGGATGTGGCGGTAAAGTGTTGGTGAACAACGCGATATCGGCACATCCGGGGCGGCAGAAGCGGGGCGGGCATCAGAAAAGCGCCAGCTGTTCGGGGTTTTTGCGGGGACGTTTGCGGCGCTGGCTCGAGAAGCGGACGACGCTTTCATATTGCTTGTCGGTGAAGGTCATGACGTGGATCTCGCCCTTTTCGGGCAGGTTCCGCTCGATCCGGCGCAGGTGGGATTCGTAGCTGTCGCGGCCGTTGCAGAAACGGGCGTAGACGGACAGCTGGCTCATCTCGAACCCCTGGTCGAGCAGGAACTCGCGGAATTTGGTCGCCTCGCGCGACTGTTCTCGGGTGACGACCGGCAGGTCGAACATCACGAAGATCCACATCAGCCGATAGCCGCTGAGATGCCGGTCATCGCTCACGCCTCGCCGGTCGGATCGAGCGGGCGCGCGAGCATCGCCCAGTCGGCGGCGGTGGGCGGATCGAACAGCGCCAGTTCGGATCTTGTCGTTTCGAAACTGCGCGCGAGCGATTGCGCGAGGCGCTGCGCCGCGACGGACACGGGCGACATTTCGCCCCCGACTTTGACGTCGAACGCGATCAGGCGCGCGAAGCGTCGCTTGACGGCCGGGTCGAGCGTCTCGACGCCCTGTGCGACGAGGGCCACGACCAGCGCATCGACGAGTGGCCGGAACGGTTCGACCAGATCGTCGGCGAGCGCGAAGGCGTTGCCGCGATTGACGTGGAAGATTCCGATCGTCGGATGGAGCCCGGCGGCGACGATCGCACGCGCCACCGTCGCGCGCAGCACGGCATAGCCATAGTTGAGCAGCGCGTTGGCGCCCGCGGCGTCGCGGTCGCGGCGAAAGTCGCGTCCCATCAGCGCGGGCCAGTAGCGCCTCGCCGCCTGCGCTTCCAGATTGTCGGGATCGCCCGAGCGGACGCGCCGGGCGAGCAGCGCGAACGCCGACGCCTCCGGGGTCGCGCGCTGGGCCAGCAGCGCGCCCTGCATCGTGATCTTGGCCCTGACGATGCGTTGCCACAATTGCTTGGCGAGCGGCTTGCCCGCGTCCCATTGCGCGCGCATCCGGCCGCCCTGCGCGTGAAAGCCCGCGATCGGCAGCGTGACGGCGACCGGGCTGTGGTGCGTGTTGCAAAAGACGATGGGGCTGCCGCGTTCGGCGAGCGCCGCGACCAGATTGCCGGTCCAGGTGCAGCCATGCGCATGCAGGATCACGGCATGGACATCGTCGAGCGCGATGCGGCCGACCTCGTCGCGGTCCTTCGACACCGTCAGGAAGCCGCGATGCATCGCCAGGTGCAGCCCCTCGGTCCCGATGTCGACGATCCGCTCCATCCCCCCTCCCGCAGGCCCCACGCCGGGTCGACGCTAGGGGAGGGGAGAGCGCGAGTCAGCGGGGGCCGGGATCCAGAATGCGCCCCAATGGATCGATCCGGACTTGACGCGCCCGGATCTTCTTGAGGCCGCCTGCCGAGGAATTGATATACTTGAACGGATCGACCTCCGGCGGCGCGGCGTCGCGCGCCTTCAGCGCGCCCGCCTCCGTCGACGCGGCGAGTTGCAGCGTGCCGATTGTGGAGAATTTCACCACGCGCACGATCTCGCGCGGGCCGCCGTCGCGTTCGATCGCGAGCATGTCGTTCTGGTGCAGGCTCAGCACCCGCTTGGCGGCGGGATGCGGTCGACGGTCCCCCTGATCGGGCTGGTGCGCGTCGAACATCGAGACGATGTCGGACACCCATTTGCCATCGGGCAGCCGCCACACGTCGAAGCGCGCGTTCGAATCGCCCTTGTACGCCTTGTAGATGCGGCCCGCGCCGTCCCGGATCGGAATGACGCTCAACGGTTCGCGCACGCGCACGCGCCGCGTTCCTGCGAATTGCGGATGCTGCCGCGCGAAGCGGGCGATCGCAGCGTCGAAATCCTTGCCCGATCGTCCCGCGGTCGCATCGGCCAGCGCGGCGCGCAGCGCCGGATCGGGAATGCGATCGGCCGCAGCGATGTCGGCGGGCTTGAGGCTGGCGAGGGGGACGCGATGGACGACGATCGGCAGGCCCTTGGGCGACGTTTCGCCGGTCAGTCCGTAGGCGGTGTCGTTGTGCAGGCGGCCCGCGGTGACGTCGCGGCCGGGCGCGGGCTTGCGCGTGCGCCCATGATCGGCCTTGTGGCTGACGACGATCGTGCGCAGCCGCTCGCGCAATTCATCGCGAAAGCCCTCCCACGGCTGGTCGAGCCCTTCGAACAGGCGATCGAGGTTCTTGTCCTCGGCAAGGCCGGCGGTGCGGGCGATGCGTTGCATCAGGCGGCGCGTCGTCACTGCGACCACCGCCGCGTCGATCGCATGGTGACGGTGGTCGAGCCGGTTCTTGGGGGCGTTGCTGTGCCGGTTCTCGACGATATTGTGGTCGCCCAGCAACTCGTTGAGCCCCCACAGCCGGCGCAGCATCGCGGTCATCCGGCCGGGGATGACGTAGACGCTGCCCTCGTCCGCGCTGGCATAGAGGCTGCCGAGATAGCGCCCCGCCATCCGCGACAGATATTGGGTGTCGGTCAGCTGCCGGGCGAGGAACCCGCCGTCCTTTTCGACCCGCGCCATCGCATCGGGTCCGAAGCGCCATTGCCTGGACGTGTGCAGGCGCCCGACCTCCGCGGCGATCGCATCCCAGCGGTCGGGATCGTGGCCCCATTTCTCGAACGGCGTGCGGTTGCCCTTGATCCGGTTGCACGACCGGTGGGCGACGACCTTGTTGCCCGCGCTGTCGTCCAGCGAGCGCGAATAGGGGATGATATGGTCGACGTCCGCCTCGCCCGAAAACAGGGCGCGCATGCCGATCGGCCGGCCGCAATAGGGGCAGCGCCGGTCGAGCGGGTTGGCGGGGTTGAGGTCTTCCCAGAGGCGCAGCAGCATCCGGTTGCCGCCGGTGTCGGCGATGCCTTCCTGCGTCAGTTTTTCGGACCGCCTGACCGCGGCGGCGGTGTCGCGGCGGATGCGGCGGTTGTGGTCCTCCTTGTCCTTCTCGTTAAGCTTCAGCTCGCGCGCCAGCTCGACTACGATCTCGTCGGGGCGGCCGTGGACGGTGATGATCGCGTTCACCAGCTTTTCGAGCTGGCGCAGCCCGATGTGGACGGTGGGATTGGTGATCTTGCCCCATCGCTTTTCGGGCGGGTCGGCGGGGTCCTGCGTGCCGGGCGGGATGTCGCGGGTCAGCAGTTCGCCATAATAGGGCAGCTGCGGCAGGATCTCGCCGGTGCGGTGGTCGGAATGGTGCCAGCCGCAGCGCCGCACCGCCTCGTCGTACGTGATGACCTCCGCCTGGAGTTCGGAGAGGATGCGTGCGGTGGCGGTCGCGCCGAGCCGCCCGTGCCCTTCGGGCAGCGACGTCCTGGCGACAGTGGCGGCATGCGCGTCGTCGAGGCCGCAATCCCGCGTCAGGAAGGCGTGGAGCGCATCCGGGTCCTCCTCCTCGATCAGCCGCTCGACGATCGCCCATTGCCGGTCGCGGTCGAAATTCTCCCATGCGGCGCCGAACCGCTTCCTGTCGCCGAGCACCGCGCGCACCTCGTCGCCGGCCAGCTGCGTGCGGGTGTCGCTCGCCTTGTTGAAGCTCTGGCCCGGCTCCAGCTTGATCCGGTTGCCGAGCGAGGTGAAGGCGATCGCCTTCTTGTGCGACAATTCGCGGACCAGCCGGTCGCGCTCGTCGAGCGTCAGCTTCCGGTTCGCCTCGCCCGGCGTGGTTACCTCCAGCTGGTTGACCTCCTCGTACAGGCGGCGCTGCTGGAACAGCGGATGCGCCTTGGCCAGCCGCCGCTCGCTCGGGACGAAGGTGCACAGGCCGACCGGCTGTTCCTTCAACGGCCGCTGGTAGAACAGGATGCGGTGCAGCGCGGCGCGTGCGGTTTCGGTCAGCAGCGCGGGATGGTGCCGCGCCTGTTCCTGCCAGATCCGGTCGAATTCATATTCGACGTGGCGGCGCTGCGGATAGAAATCGTAATCCTGGTTCTCGCCGCCCATGCGCACGCGCTTCGTCTCGCGACGCAGCAGGAACTGGCCGAGCGTGTCCGCGCCCTCGTCCGCCATCGCCTGATCGAGCGCGCGCGCGCCGCTGGCGATCTTGCCGTCCTCGCCGTCGGTCGCCTTGCGCTCCGCCTTGCGGTTCGACTTGAATCCGCGCCGCTGGTTGAGGTGGAACAGCGCGCGACCGATTGCGTGCGGCGCGAGCGGTTCGTCCAGCGCCCGTGCGCGCAGTACATAGGGATCGAGCGCCGCGACCAGCTGCGCCTCGTCCGCGTCGGCCGGCATCAGGCCATGCTCGACCAGCGCGGCGAGGAACGCCGAACGGCGCCCGACATAGCGATCCCGCCGCCGGCGCGCCGACCGCGCCTCGCGACGGTCGACCGCAAGCGACGTGCCCGATTGCGGATCGCGACCGTCGGAGAAGATGCGGACGCCGATGTCGGCGATGCCGGCATCGTTTTCGATCAGGCACCAGCCGATCGAATTGGTACCGATGTCGAGACCCAGCCTGCGCATCCATCTATCCCTTTCGGCTGCCCGCGATCAATCGTGCCATGCGCTCCACCCGGTGAAGCGCACGGCACGACTGATGGGACGAGAAGACCAATAGACTATGCAAGCGTTCGCATACGTCAACGCCGCCCATGCAATCGCCGGCCGGCGATAAAGTCCGACCCGGTTAGGATAGGGAAAGACCGACGGGAGAACACGGCACGGACGACGACCGATCGTCCCGAATTCAGCGTCGTCGCGGCATTCGGGCAGGCGCGACGAACGCCATCGTGCCAGTGCCGAAAACAGAAAAGGCGAGGCCGTAGCCTCGCCCTTATTTGGTGCAGTCAAACTGCTTGTTAACAGCCAGCCGCGATTTCTGAACGCGATTACCCTGCCGCGAGCGGCGCGTGCTGTCAACCATGCCGGCGACGGCAAACGCCACCAGAATGGCGCAAAGGGTTGCACGGGGAATGCCTTGGCGCGCCCGGCAGGATTCGAACCTGCAACTCCAAGCTTAGAAGGCTCGTGCTCTATCCAGTTGAACTACGGGCGCGCGCGGGACGCGGGTTAGCGCGGATTGCGCGGCGGTGGAACCGCCATATAGTCCCGCGGATGAGCAATGGGGCCGAACGCGCGATCGACGCGCGCGACATGGGCGGACGGGCGTTCCGCTACTACGACTTCGTCATGGCCGCGTTCGTCGCGATCCTGCTGCTGTCGAACGTGATCGGCGCGGGCAAGGTGGCGCAGATCGTGCTGCCCGGGATCGGACCGTGGCCGTTCGGCGCGGGCATCCTGTTCTTCCCCGTCAGCTACGTGATCGGCGACGTGCTGACCGAGGTCTATGGCTATGCCCGCGCGCGGCGCGTGATCTGGGCGGGGACCGCCGCGGTCGTGTTCATGGCGTTCATGAGCTGGGTCGTCGTCGCGCTGCCGCCGGCGCCGAGCTGGACGAACCAGGCCGCCTATGCGACGATCTTCGGCCAGGTGCCGCGCATCGTGGTGGCGAGCCTCTGCGCCTTTTGGGCCGGCGAGTTCGTCAATTCCTACGTCATGGCCCGGATGAAGGTGCGGACCGCGGGCCGCCACCTGTGGATGCGCACGATCGGCTCGACGGTGCTGGGGGAAGGGGTGGACAGCCTGATCTTCTACCCGCTCGCCTTTCTCGGTGCCGCCGGGTTCACGCCCGGGCTGGTGGTGACGGTGATGGTCACGCAATGGGCGCTGAAGGTGGCGTGGGAAGTGATCCTGACGCCGGTGACCTATGTCGTCGTGGCGGCGCTGAAGCGCGCCGAGGGCGTCGACGTGTTCGATCGCGCGACCGACTTCACCCCGTTCCGTGCGCGGGTGTGACGGCCGATCGCCGTTCGCGCTGGCAGGACAGCCCTCGCCACATCGTCACGTCGGAGCCGCGCCGCGGTCCTTTCCGGGGCGAGGAGAACGGCTGAAGGTACGGGCGCTCTCCCCGTGGCGCGATGGCCCCCTGAACGCGTCCCGTGTGACGGTCGGGCGGAGGCAAGGCCCGTTCCCCCTTGGGCATTCCGTTCGGCGCGGAACGCCCGGGAACGATCGTTCAGGCCCCCACCGTCTCCAGCACGCCTTCGAACAGGCGGCGGCCGTCGGTGCCGCCGTGCGCGGCTTCGATCCGGCGTTCGGGGTGGGGCATCATGCCGAGCACGTTGCCGCGCGCGTTGACGATGCCCGCGATGCCGCGCGCCGAGCCGTTGACCGCCTCGGCATAGCGGAAGGCGACCCGGCCTTCGCCCTCGAGCGTGTCGAGCGTCTCGGTGTCGGCGAAGTAATTGCCGTCATGGTGCGCGACGGGGACGCGGATCGTCTCGCCCGCGGCATAGCGGCGGGTAAAGGCGGACGGCGCGCCATCGATCGTCAGCGCGACGTCGCGGCAGACGAAGTTGAGGCCGGCGTTGCGCATCAGCGCGCCCGGCAGCAGCCCCGCTTCGGTCAGAACCTGGAAGCCGTTGCAGACGCCGAGCACCGGCAGGCCCTCGCCCGCGCGGGCGACGACGGCCTGCATGATCGGCGAGCGGGCGGCGATCGCGCCGGACCGCAGGTAATCGCCATAGGAAAAACCGCCGGGTACCGCGACCAGCCCGATGCCGTCGGGCAGGTCGGTATCGCCGTGCCAGACCATCGTCGGCGTGACGCCGGTCACCGCTTCCAGCGCGACCGCGAGGTCGCGGTCGCAATTGGAGCCGGGGAACACGATGACCGCGGTTCTCATGTCAGATCCGCTCCACGCGATAATTCTCGATGACGGTGTTGGCGAGCAACTGGCGGCACATGCCGTCGATGCTCTCGTCGGTGGTCGCGTCGGCGACCTCCAGCTCGAACATCTTGCCCGCGCGCACGTCCTCGACGCCCGCGAAGCCGAGCCCGCCGAGCGCGTGATGGATCGCCCGGCCCTGGGGGTCCAGCACGCCGGGCTTCAGCGTCACGAAGATACGCAGCCTCATCGTCACTTCCCCCGGCGCTTGCGGTGGCTGTCGAGGTCGAGCACGGCGCTGTCCTCGCCTTCCGGCATCAGGCCCAGCCGCCGCGCGACCTCCTGATACGCCTCCGCCTCGCCGCCCAGGTCGCGGCGGAAGCGATCCTTGTCGAGCTTTTCGTTCGACGTCATGTCCCACAGCCGGCAACCATCGGGACTGATCTCGTCGGCCAGGATGATCCGGCCATAGTCGTTGTCCCAGATCCGGCCGAATTCGAGCTTGAAGTCGACCAGCCGGATGCCGCAGCCGGCGAACAGGCCGGTGAGGAAGTCGTTCACCCGGATCGCGAGGTCGGCGATGTCGTGCATCTCCTCCTGGCTCGCCCAGCCGAACGCGGCGATATGTTCGTCGGAGATCATCGGATCGCCGAGCGCATCGTCCTTGTAATAATATTCGATGATCGTCCGGGGCAGCTTGACGCCCTCCTCGATCCCCAGCCGCTTCGACAGCGAGCCGGCGGCGACGTTGCGCACGACGACCTCGATCGGCACGATCTCGACCTGTCGGATCAGCTGCTCGCGCATGTTGAGGCGGCGGATGAAGTGGGTCGGCACGCCGATCGCGTCGAGCAGCGTGAAGATGTGCTCGCTGATCCGGTTGTTCAGCACGCCCTTGCCGTTGATCGTGCCCTTCTTCTGGGCGTTGAAGGCGGTCGCGTCGTCCTTGAAATACTGGATCAGCGTGCCGGGCTCGGGACCCTCGTACAGGATCTTGGCCTTGCCTTCGTAAATCTGGCGGCGGCGAGCCATGCGCGGTTCCCCTGAAATAGAGCAGCCCCGGCGGCGCGAGGGTCGCGGGCCGGGGCCGGAATGGCCGGGCCTATAAGGGAAGGGTGGCGGGGGTGCAATGCAGCGCGCGGCGCGGCGGCGATCAGTCGCCGCGCGCGACCCGGCGCCGGAGCGGCCCGCGCACGCGCCGCCACAACAGGACCACGATCGCCAGCGCGAGCCCCGGCGGGCCGAAGATGGCGATCGCGCCCAACAGCACCGCAAGCGTCACCTGCGCCGAGCCCACCATGGTGTCGAGCGCGCTGGTCAGCGGCGCGCTGCTGTCGAAGCCGCGGATCGCATCGCCCGAGTCATAGTCGAACTGCACCGGCGTGGTCGCGAGGCTGGCGCGGTTATCGGCGACCACGCCGGCCGCGTCGCGTGCCGCGGTCGCGGCGGCGGCGCGCTGGCGTTGCAGTTCGGCACGCTCGGCCGCTCCGGCGCCCGGTCGGGCGAGCTGCGCCTCGGCACGCCGCGCGGCGGCGGCGGCATCGTCGCGCGTCGCCGCGGCCCGTTCGATCGCGGCGCCGGCATCGGTGCCGGTGATCGTGGCGCTGACGAGCGTGCCCCGGGCCGCCTGGATCAGGTCGACGCCCTGTTTACCGAACGCGCGGGCGATGGCGGGATCGAGCTTGAACGCCAGCGTGCCGCGGATCGCGTTCTCGCCCATCACGCGATAGTCCATGCCGGTGATCCGGCAGCGCGCGATGCCCAGCTTTTCGCAGGCGGCGGCATGCGCCTCCTGCGCGGCGGCGATGGCGCGCGGCGGCAGGCGGAATCCGTAGCGATAGTTGAACGCGACCCCCGGCGCGGCGGTGACCGCGATGCCGGGGGCGGCGGGGACGGTGTCGCCGGTGGCGGCGGGCGCCTCCATCGTGCCGGTCGAATCGGGCGCCTTGCTGCACCCCGCGAGCGCCAATGCGGCGAGCCCGCACCCTGCCATGATCCGCCGCATGATCCCTCCCGCTCGTTGCTTGATACACCATCCGCCCGATAGGATATCGGGTCAAGCGGGACCGCTCATGACAAGTGCGCATCCACGGCGTAACGGCCGGTGCATGTCCGATCGATCCCGCCCCCTCCCGACCCGCCGCCTGTGGCCGGCCGTGCCGCTCGCGCTGCTGGCGGTCCCGGCGCAGGCCCAGCAGCAGGACGCGCAGCTGTGGACGCAGGTCAACACCAACGTGCCGCTGACCGACGACGTGCGCGTGACGCTGGAACAGATCGCGCGCTTCAGCGACCGGCAGGACGGGCTGTACCAGACCGAATTCGGTGCATTGCTGGGCGTGCGCGCGGCGAAGGGGATCGAACTCGGCTTCGGCTATCGCAAGGTGGGGGCGCACAACGGCAATACCGGTGCCGACGAGGACAGGCTGCGCCAGCAGGTCGTGGGCACGTTCGGCGCGTTTACCACGCGCTTTCGCGTCGACGAACGGTTCAACCCGGGCGGCCGCGAGATCGGCTTCCGCATCCGGCCTTTGGTCCGCTACAATTACCGCCTGCGCACCTCGGGCCTCGCGCTGTTCGCCAGCCACGAGAGTTTCTACCTGCCCAATGCGACCAGCTGGGGCCAGCGCCGCGGGTACGAGCGGATGCGCAACATCGTCGGGTTGCTCGTCCCGATCGGCCGGCGCCTGTCGATGGACGTCGGCTACCTCAACCAGTTCCGTCCGGGTCGCAGCGGATCGCGGGCGCAGATGGACCATGCCCTGACGCTGCAATGGACGATCAATCTCAACGGCGTGGTATTTCCGGGCGTGCACGACTGATCCCGGCTCGCCCGACCGCCGTCACGACAAAGGGCGCCCCCGTCGCCGGGAGCGCCCTTCGTGCGTCGTCGAACCGTGGCGGTTACTTGCCGCCATTGTCCTTGACGCCGACCACGGGAACCGAGATCGATTCCTTCTCGGTCTTGACCTTGGGCACCTCGACCGTCGTGTCCTTGGTGCCGACGACGACTTCCTTCGAATCCAGGTCGACCTTGGGCAGCGAGCCGCCCTTGGCGCTGACGTCGACCGACGGCAGCGAGCCCTTCTTCGTCACGTCGGCGCTCCAGAAGCCGGTCAGGAACAGCAGCGCCACGATGACGACCACGATCACCGCCACGATCGCGAGCACCCGGCCGGCGCCACCGCGACGTTCCACGATCACGCGATTGCCGTTCTGATCCGTCGTATACTCAACCATGTCTACTCTCCCTGTCTTCTAAACCACATAATCCTGTATCGCCGGGTTTGTTCCCGTGCCGAAACGAGGATGGGCGAGGCGCGGGGTCAGGTGACGGCAAGCCGCTGGGCGAATGCGGGATCGCGCCATGCGCCGGTGGCGACGACCTCGCGCAGCTGTTCGCCCGCCCGCCAGACGTCCTCGTGGCTCAGATACAGCGGCGTCAGGCCGAGGCGGAGGATGTCGGGGTCGCGGAAATCGCCGATGACCCCACGCGCGATCAGCGCCTGGGTCAGCGCGTAGGCGTCGGCGTGGCGGAAGCTGATGTGGCTGCCGCGCCGTTCGGGGTCGGTGGGGCTGACGCAGGCCAGGCCCGCGTCGGCGCCCGCTTCGGCGAGGATCGCGAACAGCGCCGCGCTCTTTGCGGCGAGGGCGGCCATGTCGACCCCTGCCCACAGGTCGAGCGCGGCGTCGAGACTCGCCATGCCGAGGATCGGCGGCGTGCCGACCAGCCAGCGCGTCATCCCGGCGGCAGGCCGATAGGCGTCCTGGAACGCGAACGGTTCGGCATGGCCCATCCACCCGCTGACCGGGTTGGCCAGCGCGTCCTGCAACCGCGGCGCGACGTAGAGGAACGCCGGCGCACCCGGTCCACCGTTGAGGTATTTGTAGGTGCAGCCGACCGCGAGGTCGACGTCGGCGGCGGTCACGTCGAGCGCGACCGCGCCGACGCTATGGCTGAAGTCCCAGAGGATCAGCGCGCCGGCGGCGTGTGCGCGTGCGGTCCATGCGGCAAGGTCGAACCGCTCCGCCGTCTTGTAGTGGACGTGCGTCAGGAGCAGCAGCGCGGTATCGTCGTCGAGCGCGTCCGCCAGCGCGGCGCGTTCGACGACGTGCAGGCGCGCGCCGGGCACGCAGGCGACGGCGCCCTCAGCGACGTGGAGGTCGGTGGGGAAATTGCCGGCCTCGCTGACGACGGTCCGGCGCGACGGGTCGTGGCGCAACGCGGCGACGATCGCCTTGAACAGGTGCGTCGAGGTGGTGTCGCCGACGATCACCGCATCGGCGACGGCGCCGATCAGCGGCGCGATCCGCGCCCCCAGCCGCTGCGGCGCGTCGATCCAGCCCTCGTTCCAGCTGCGGATCAGGCGCGTGCCCCATTGCCGTTCGGCGACGTCGGCGAGCCGGGCGGGGACGGCGCGCGGCAGCGGCCCGAGCGAATTGCCGTCGAGGTAGACGACGTCGCCGGGCAATGCGAACCGGTCGCGCCAGGCGGCGAAGGGATCGGTGAAATCGAGGGCGCGGGCGTCGTCGCGGGTCATGGCGTCTCTCGGCGAAAGGCGGCGACGATCTGGTCGCGCGCGAGGGTCCAGGCGGGCGTGCCGGGGGCGATCAGTTCGACATGGCCGGTGTCGGCGACGGTGCGGAGCATCACCCGGTCGCCGGCGGCGGCGGCGCGGTCGCGATAATCGGTCGCGAAGCGGTAGGGCACGATGCGGTCCTCGCGCCCGTTGACCAGCGTCTGTGCGACGCCGATCGGCAGCAGGCGCGGGACCGATGTGTCGGCGAAGGGTTCGGGTCGGTCGCCCACCAGTTGCGCGATCACCGCGGTACCGCAGCCGTTGTCGGGGCTGGCGGCGACCGCTTCGAGATCGGGCAGGCCGCCTAGGCTGACGACATGGCCGATCTCCAACGGCTGCGCGTCGTGCACCGGGCTGCCCGGCGCGATCCGGTGGCGCGCCGCGAGCCACAGCGCGAGGTGCCCACCGGCGGAATGGCCGACCGCGACGATCCGCGTCAGGTCGAGCGCGTGCGCGGCGGCCTCCGCGCGCAGGCGGTCGGCGGCGGCGGCGACGTCGCGAAAGGTCCCGGGATAGCCACCGCCGTCGCGATCGGCGCCGCGATAGTCGATGTTCCAGACGGCGATGCCGTGGTCGCGCAGGTCGGCGGCGACCCAGTCCATCAGCCGGCGGTCGGCGATGCCCGTCTGCCAGCAACCGCCATGGACCATCACCACGACGCGATGCGGCCCCGTGCCGGCCGGCCGCCACAGGTCGATCCGCTGCATCGCGTCCGGGCCATAGGCGATCGTCGCATCCGGTCGCGGGCGCGGGCGGGCGGTGAGATCGGGCCAGGTGAGGGGGATGGTCATCGCTGCATCGCCGGCGCTAGCCCATGCGCTCCCGCCGCGCCAGCCACGCGCGCGCGACCCGCCGGTCCGGTGCGGTCGAACGTCGCGTTTGCTCGCGCGCCGGCACCTGCTACACGCTGTTCCCGATATGGCCACCGACTTCCAGGAACCGCCGATCGGCATTCTCGACGCGCCGTTCGATACCGCTCTGTCCGACCGCTATCTGGTCTATGCGCTGTCGACGATCACGGCGCGATCGCTGCCCGACGTGCGCGACGGACTAAAGCCGGTGCACCGCCGGTTGCTGTGGGCGATGCGGCTGCTGAAGCTCGATCCCAGCCAGGGCTACAAGAAGTGCGCGCGCGTCGTCGGCGACGTGATCGGCAAATACCATCCGCATGGCGACCAGTCGGTCTATGACGCGATGGTCCGCCTCGCGCAGGATTTCGCGCTCCGCTATCCGCTGGTCGACGGGCAGGGCAATTTCGGCAATATCGACGGCGATAACGCCGCCGCCTATCGCTATACCGAGGCACGGCTGACGCAGGTCGCGATCGACCTGATGGACGGGCTCGACGAGGATGCCGTCGCCTATCGCCCGACGTACAACGGCGAGGAACAGGAGCCGGAACTGTTCCCCGGGCTGTTCCCCAACCTGCTCGCGAACGGGGCGAGCGGGATCGCGGTCGGCATGGCGACGAGCATCCCGCCGCACAACGCCGCCGAACTACTCGACGCCGCGATCATGCTGGTCGACAAGCCCGACGCACCCGACACCGCGGTGCTCGATTACGTGAAGGGCCCCGACCTGCCGACCGGCGGGCTGATCGTCGATCCGCCGGCGGTGATCGCCGAAAGCTACGCCACCGGCCGCGGCGGCTTCCGCGTCCGCGCGCGCTGGGGCATCGAGCGCGAGAAGGGCGGCGGCTGGCAGGTGATCGTCAGCCAGATCCCCTATGGCGTGGCCAAGGGCAAGCTGATCGAACAGATCGCCGGACTCATCAACGACAGGAAATTCCCGATCCTCGCCGACGTTCGCGACGAATCGGACGCGGAGGTGCGGATCGTGCTCGAACCGCGCAGCCGCACCGTCGACCCGCAGGTGCTGATGGACGGCCTGTTCCGCTTTTCGGATCTCGAGACGCGGATCAGCCTGAACCTCAACGTGCTGGACAAGGATCGCACGCCGCGGGTGATGTCGCTCGGCGGCGCGCTGAAGGCGTGGGTCGAGCACCAGTTCGTCGTGCTGGAACGCCGCACGCGCCACCGGCTGGGCAAGATCGCCGACCGGATCGAGCTGCTCGACGGCTATCTCATCGCCTATCTCAATCTCGACCGGGTGATCGCGATCATCCGGACCGAAGACGAACCCAAGGCGGTGATGATCGCGGAATTCGCGCTGACCGACCGACAGGCCGAAGCGATCCTCAACATGCGGCTCCGCTCGCTGCGCCGGCTGGAGGAATTCGAGATCCGCGGCGAGCGCGACAAGCTCGACAAGGAGCGCGTCGAGCTGGAGGCGCTGCTCGCCGATCCGGGCAAGCAGAAGCGGCGGATGAAGCGCGACCTGAAGCGGGTGCGCGACCGCTACGGCCCTGATACGCCGCTCGGCGCGCGGCGCACGACGATCGAGGAGGCCGCGCCGACCCGCGACATCCCGCTGGAAGCGATGATCGAGCGCGAGCCGATCACCGTCATCCTGTCGCAGCGCGGCTGGATCCGGGCGATGCGCGGCCATGTCGACCTGGGATCGGCGGAGACGCTCAAGTTCAAGGAGGGCGATGGCCCCGCCTTCGCCTTCCACGCGCAGACCACCGACAAGCTGCTGCTCGCGGCGGCGAACGGGCGGTTCTACACGCTCGCAGCCGACAAGCTGCCGGGTGGGCGCGGCTTCGGCGAGCCGGTGCGGGCGATGATCGATCTCGACGGCGCGGTGGGCGTCACCGCGTTCCTCAACGCACGCGCGCAGGAGCAATTGCTGATCGCCGCCACCGACGGGCGCGGCTTCCGCGTGCCGGTGGCCGACGTCATCGCCGAGACGCGCAAGGGCAAGACGGTGATGACGCCGCGGGTCGGCGCGCGGCTGCTGGTGGTGCGCCCGGTGATGCCGAACGCCGATTACGTCGCGGCGATCGGCGACAACCGCAAGTTCCTGGTCTTCCCGATCGCCGAATTGCCGGTGATGACGCGCGGGCAGGGAGTCCAGATCCAGCGATTCCGCGAGGGGAGCCTGTCGGATGCGACCACCTTCGTCTTCGCGGACGGGATGAGCTGGCCGATGGGCGGCGAAACCGGGCGGACGCGCACCGAAAGCGACCTTTCGTTGTGGCGCACCGCCCGCGGCGCGGCGGGGCGGACCCCGCCGACCGGCTTTCCGCGGGACAACCGATTCGGCTGACGATCCCGCGACTGCCCATCGGGCAAGCCCGGCAGGGGCGGAGTTTCGGTCGATTGCGAACATGAACCGGCCGGATTTTCAGCCGCTCTTAACGTTCACGCCCTAGACAGGAGGGATGGCCACCGCCTCGTCAGATCTGGGTTCCCCCGTGCCCGCCGAGCGCGATCTGTTCGAGCGCGACCTCGAGCTCATCCCGATCCCGACCGTGCAGGTGGTGCGCGACGGCGGCGGTTTCGCCTTCCTGTCGATCAACCGCGCCTATCGACTCGCCGGGCTGGGCGTGATCGCCGACCGTTCGCCGATGCTCGCGCTGCTGGGCAGCCGGATCGACGCATTCCTGCGCTCGACCGACGTCCGCACCGACTTCGACTGGTCGATCGGCGAGGTGATCGATTCGCGCTATTACCGCGTCACGCTGGCGCGGCCGACGCCGGCGTTGCGTGATCGCTGCCAGATCGCGTTCATCGACCTAACCGCGCAGGTCCATACCGAACGCTCGCTGCGGCGGGAGATGACGACCGACAGCCTGACCGGATTGCCCAATCGCGAAGGCTTCAGCGACATGATCGAGGCGGTGCAGGCGGAGCGCAGCCGCCACACCGTGCTGGTCATCGACCTCGACCGGTTCGGCCGGCTCAACGCCTGCCTGGGCGGGCTGGCAGGCGACGAACTGCTCATCACCGTTGCGCGCCGCATCAAGGGCGTGCTGCGCGCGCGCGATGCGCTGGCGCGGATCGGCGGGGACGAATTCGGCATCCTGATGGCGGTCGACGGCGACCCCGAGGAGGCGACGCGCCTCGCCGACCGCATCCAGCGGACGCTCTCCGCGCCGTTCCGGCTGAGCGATTACGAGATCGGCGTCGAATGCTCGATCGGCATCGCGCACGGCGACGACGCGATCGAGGATGTCGAGGAACTGATCCGCCACGCGCAATTCGCGGTGAAGCGCGCCAAGACCGGGCGCCAGGTCGAAAGCTACCAGACGCAGGCGTTAACGATCGCGCGCGAACAGTTCGCGATGGAAACCGCGCTGCGGCGTGCCATCGAACAGCGTCAGCTGCGGCTGGCGTTCCAGCCGATCTGCGACCTCGCCAGCGGCTCGATCGTCTCGTTCGAGGCGCTGGCCCGCTGGCGCGACCATCGCGGTGTCGAGCACGAGCCGAGCAACTTCATCCCCGTCGCCGAGGAATCGGGCCTGATCGTACCGCTCGGACGCTGGGCGATGGACGAGGCCGCGCGCACGTTGCGCTGGTGGGACGATTCGTGCGGCGGCGATTGCGGCATGCGCGTCGCGGTCAACCTGTCGGCGATCCAGATGCAGCGCGACGACATCGCGCCGGTGGTCGAGGCGGCGCTGATCCGCCACGACCTGAAGGGCAGCCGCTTCAACCTCGAACTGACCGAAAGCGCGATCGTCAGCGATCCCGATCGCATCGCGGGGATCATGCACGCGCTGAAGGCGCTCGGCACGACGCTGGCGATGGACGATTTCGGTACGGGCTATTCGAACCTCGCCTATCTCCAGAAGCTGCCGATCGACATCCTGAAGATCGATCGCAGCTTCGTGTCGGGCATGCTCGCCGACCGCGACAAGATCGCGATCGTCCGCGCGGTGCTGAGCCTCGCGCAGGCGCTCGGCATGCGCACGACCGCGGAAGGCGTGGAGAGCAACGAACTGGCGCAGACGCTGGCGGCGCTGGGCTGCACCTACGGCCAGGGCTATCTCTACGCGCGTCCGCTCGAGGCGGTGGATGCGCTGTCGATGATCGTGTCGGCGAGGGCCGCCGCGACCGCCGCATCGGCGAGCTGATCGACGCGGCCTGCGCCGGGGAAGCCCTCGGCGATCCACGCCGTCTCGATCCCGCGCAGCACGCGGGCGACCGCCGGCCCCTTGCGCAGGCCGCGCTGCACCAGCGCACCGCCGCCGATCGGCAGCGCCGGCGGCGTCCAGTCCGCAAGCGGCGTGACGTCCCGCCCCGCCAGCAGCAGCCGATCGCGCGCTATCGCTGGTCCGCAGCGATAGGCAAGCGCGCGCGGCCCCTCGTCGCCCGGGCCGTCGTGCGCGGCGGCGAGGCGCCGGCGCTGCTCGTTCGACAGCTTCAGCCGCGCGCCGACCGGCTCGGCGGCGTCGGCAGGCAGCAGCGCCGCGAGCCGCCGGATCGCGTCCGGCGCCACGCCGGCTTCGGCCTCCCGATCCGCGAGCGCGGCGAGCGGCGATGCGTCGGCGATCTCCGGCAGCACCGCGCGCAGGATGCCGCGCGCGATCATCAGGGTGACGACGGCCACCGCATCGGGCGCGACGAGCAGCTTCAGCAATTCGGCGGCGATCCGCTCGCGCGACAGGGCCATCAGGTCGTTCGCCCGCGCCGCGCACGCATCGAGCCCGTCGGCATCGATCGCGTCGCCGAAGCGGGCGTGGAAGCGGAAGAAGCGCAGGATGCGCAGGTGATCCTCCGCGATCCGGCGATAGGGATCGCCGATGAAGCGGACGCGGCGCGCCGCCAGATCGTCGAGGCCGCCGAAATAATCGAAGATCGCGCCGTTCTCGGGGTCGGCGTACAGCGCGTTCATCGTGAAGTCGCGGCGGGCGGCATCCTCCGCCCAGGCATCGGTGAAGGCGACGGTCGCGTGCCGCCCGTCGGTGGCGACGTCGCGGCGCAGCGTCGTCACCTCGATCGGCCCCGACGGCAGCACCGCGGTGACGGTGCCGTGCGCGAGCCCCGTCGGCACCGCGCGGATGCCCGCCGCCTTCAGCGCCGCGAGCACGGCGTCCGGCAGCAGGCGCGTCGCAAGGTCGACGTCGGCGGGGTCGAGGCCGATCAGCGTGTCGCGCACCACCCCGCCGACCAGCCGCGTGCAGGCCGGCCCGCCGAGCGCGGCGATCAGTGCAGGGAACCCCTCGCGCGCCGTGATCCGATCGAGGGTCAGGACCATGCGAGCTGCCGCGACAGATTGACGATCATCGCCGCCGTTGCGCCCCAGATGCGGCGGTCGTCCCAGCGGATTTCGTAATAATGGCGCGTCCGGCCCTGCCATTCGGCGCTCGCCTCGACCTGGTTGGCGGGATCGAGCAGGAAGTCGAGCGGCACCTCGAACACGCTGGCGACCTCCGCCTCGCTGGCGACCAGCGGCACGTCCGCGGGAACGACGGCGAGCACCGGCGTCACCGCGAAGCCGGTGACGGTGCGGTAGCGGTCGACCTCGCCGATCACATGGACCAGCGCGGGCGGCAGCGCGACCTCCTCCTCCGCCTCGCGCAGCGCGGCGGCGATCGCGGTTTCGCCGGGATCGATCCGGCCACCGGGAAACGCCACCTGTCCGGCATGCTTGCGCAGCGTTTCGGTCCGTTGCGTCAGGATCACGCCCGGGCGCGGCCGGTCGGTCACGGCGACCAGCACCGCGGCGGGCGTCATGTCGCCGTCGGCGCGCACCTCGAGCTCGCGGTGGTCGCCGGTCAGCAGCACGGGATCGCCGCGGCGGCCCCGCTCCAGCGCCGCCGTCAACCGCACCGCGAGGCTCACGCGGCGGTGCCGAGCGGAAAGAACGCGCCGTCGCTCCAGACGCCGGGCCGCGCCGCATCGTCGGCGATCGCGCGGTCGGCGAGGTCGTAATAGACCGGGCGCGCCACCAGCGCCTCCAGCCCGCCGCGCACGTGCAGATAGGGGCGGGGACCGTCGGCGCCTTCGGTAAAGCGCAACGGATGGTCGGGACCTGCGGTCACGAAGTCTCCGGTGTTGAGCCGGAAGGCGAGGCGGGCGGCGGCGCCGTTGCCCTCCGCCTTCATCTCGACCGCGACGAAGGGCGCATCGTCGACCGCGATGTCGAGCTTCTCGACCGGGGTCACCAGCACGAAGCGGCCATCGGGCTCGCGGCGCAGGATCGTCGAGAACAGCCGCACCATCGCCGGGCGGCCGATCGGCGACCCCTGATGGAACCAGCTGCCGTCGCGCGCGATCCGCATCTCGCTGTCGCCGCAGTGCGTCGGGTTCCATTGCTCCACCGGGGGCAGGCGACGTTGTTCGACGAGCGTTGCGATCTCAGACAGGCTGAGACCGGCGAGATCGGGAAGCTCCTCCATCGGCATGCGCGCGCGGTACGCGCTGGGCGGCGCGGCGTAAAGGCGGGCCGCTCACGCGATCGCGGGTACGGCCGGTCCCAACAGCCCCGCGACCATCGGCACGGCATCGCCGCGCGCCAGCAGCCGGTGGCGCTCGACCGGCCCGGGCAGCCGCCATCCCGCGGTCCGATTCGCATCGAACCCGAAGAAGCGGCCGTAATATTCGGGATCGCCGATCAGCATCAGCGCCGCGTCCGCGCCGGTCCGCGCGGCGGCATCGAGCGCGCGCGTCATCAACGCGCGACCGATGCCGTCGCGCTGGCGACCCGGCTCGACCGCGACCGGGCCGACCATGACGAGGTCGTGCGTGCCGCCGTCGTCCGCGGCGACCCGCACCGGCCAGCACTGGATCGTGCCGATCGCGACGCCATCCTCCACCGCGGCGAAGCTCAGCGCCGCGATCGGCGCGCCGGTGCCGCGGACGCGATAGGCGGTGCGCAAGTGCCGGTCCGTGCCGAAGGCGCGGTCCAGCAGCGCCTCGACGGCGGCACCCTCGACGGCGCTGAGCGGCACGAATGCGATCACGGTGTGCAACGGTCCTCCGGGCGCCGGTGGCCGGCGGGCCGCGCGCATGCCGTGCACGCCCCCCGAACGCAAGCGGAATGCGATATCCGCGGCGATGGCTGTCCGTCGCCGGCCGGGATTGCTAGAGGCGCCCGATGCAAGACAGTCTTCAGCTGGAGGTCCACGACCTCGAGGTCCAGGTGCTCACCGGTATCTATTCGGAAGAGACGCACCTGCCGCAGCCGCTGCGCATCGACCTGACGGTCGACCTGCGCTGCCCGGATCGCTTCGCGCCGGACACGCCGCTGTCGGCGTCGAAGAACTACCTCGATCTCAAGCACGCCGCGACGACGGCATTGCCCGAAGGCGTGCATTTCACGCTTATCGAGGCGGTGGCCGACCACATCTGCGAAACGTTGTTCCTGGGCGACGCGCGCGTGCTGCGCGTCGCGGTCAAGATCGTGAAGCTGGCGATCGCCGAGGCGGGCGAATCGATCGGCATCACGCTCGTCCGCCACCGGCCTTAGGTCGTCTCCGTCAGCGGATCGTGCGGGTGCGCCGGCACGGGCCGAGCTGCGCCACGATGAAGCGATAGTCCTCGCGCGCGGTGCCGGCGTTGGCCTCGTCGAGCGATGCGGTGCTGTGATCGGGCAGGTCCGCGGGCAATGCGCAGGCGAGGCGATACCATAGCAGGGTATCGCGGGCCGGCGGCGCGGCGGATTCGTCGACGATCTCCGACAGCGCGACCGCCCAGCGCGGCTGTTCGCCGGGGCGGCGCAGCACGGTCATCGACACCGGCGCACCGTTCGCGGTCGTCAGGAACACCTGCGTCTCGCCTTCGCCCGGCAGCGCGCCGGGGACGTGAAAGGCGTTGCCGACGCCGGTGATGACCGGCGGGGCGTCGGCGGCGACGAGCGCCTGGGCGATGGCGCGCACGCGCTGGTCGTCGGCGGGGGTCCAGGCGACCTGCGCGTCCGGAGCGACGAGCTGGACCTGGCCCGGCGTGCCCGGCACGGGGCGCGCGAACAGCAGCACGCGCAGCTTCTTCAGCCGGGGCAGCCGCCCGGACGCGTCGGGCGCGACGTCGAGCAGATAGCCGATTCGCGGCGGCAGGCCGTCCGCTCCCTTGACCAGCGCGACGAGGTCCGCCTCGACGTAGAAGCGCGTCTGGCCAGGTGCGACGCCCGCCGCATCCGCACCCTTCAGGCGGACCGCGGACCGGATCGCGGCATCGGCGACCAGCGGCGCCGCGATGACCAGATCGGCAAGATCGGCATAGCCCGTACCGCCGGCAACGGCGGGCGATTGTCCGGTGATCGGCGCGCCGACCTGCGCCATTGCGGGACAGTCGGTAAGGCCGGCCGCGATCGCGGCGGCGGCGAGCAGGATGGCGCAGGGTCGCGGATTCATGCGCGTTCGCTAGCGCAGCGCACCTGAACGATACAGAAATAATTCTGTCTTCGAAGGATTGTACGTTTGTTGCGTCCGACAAAGCGTTTGCGTGGCGTGAGACGTGACGATAGTACTTGGGTTCTGCCACACACGGCGCCAGCCGGGGCAGGGGCCTACGCGCGTTCTTCCCCCGGGCGCTGCGAGGACCACGAGATTAGGGAGTGTCGTTGCTGAATGGCCTATGCTGACCAGAAGATGTCCGGTGGCAGGGTGGTCGCGATCGTCATCGTCGTGCTCATCCATGCCGCGCTGGGCTACGCCTTCGTCACCGGGCTCGCGTACCAATACGTGAAG
>NZ_JAJLPA010000023.1 GCF_025548555.1 Sphingomonas sp. A2-49 | reverse complement strand
AGATGTGTATGAGGGACAGGGAAGGGGGGCGTCCCGCCGTGTGTGGCGATTCCTGCCCGAAAGCAACACCATCGCGTGATCGTCTGGCGCCGTGTCGGTCGCCCGCGCGCGCCACCGCCGCGGCGCCGCCCGCCGATCCTTGACCGGCTGTTAAGTATTTGTGGTATAAAGCCCCGTTATGGTTCGATCGCTGTCATGGCTGGGCACGTCACGCGCTGGACCGGTCGTCCTCGGCCTGAACTATTACTGGCTGGCGATCCTGTCGCTCACCTGCACCAGCGGCGCCAACCAGATCGCGACGGTATGGCCGCCGAGCGGACTGCTGCTCGCCACTTTGCTCGCGGTCCCCCGCCAGCGATTGTGGCACTTCGCCATCGCCGCGGGCGTCGCCAGCATGGTCGCCAATCTCCAGATGGGCGCGTCCCTGCCGCTCGCGGGGGGCTTCACCGCAGCGAACGTGATCGAGGGGATGATCGTCGCGCTGGCGCTGCGGCGGCGCGACGCGACGCACGTGTCGCTCATCAGCCCCTCCGGCCTGACCCGCTTCACGCTCGCGACGCTGATCGCGTCGATGGTCAGCGCGGGAATCGCGACCGCCGCATCGGGTAACGAGCGGCCGGGATTCGCGCTGTCGTGGTTCGGCACCGTCTGGCTCGGCATGCTGGTCATCGCGCCGCTTCTGCTCATCCTGTTCCGGTCGGGCGCCCCGGCGCGTCCCGGCGACGTCCGTCCGCGGGCGGTCGACCTGCTGGGCATCGGCGTCCTCACCGCCGCGCTCGCCGGGGTCACCTTCTTCCAGGACGATTATCCGCTGCTGTTCCTGCCGATCCTCGCGGTGCTGGTCGCGGTGATGCGGTGCGGAACCGCGGGCGGCATCCTCAGCATCATCATCGTCACCGTCGTCGGCACCGCCGGCCTCGGCGCCGGCCACGGCCCGATCCTCCAGGTGCGCGGCTCCTACGACGTGCGCAGCCTGTTCTTCCAATTCTACCTGCTCACTCTGTTCGTGTCGGCGTTGCCGATGGCGGCGCTGCTCGCGCGCCGCGACGAATTGCGCACCGAACTCGCCGAGCGGATCCGGTTGCTCAGCCTTGCCGAACGTGCCGCCCATATCGGCCACTGGCGGGTCGATGCCACGCGGCAGGCGGTCTATTGGTCGCCGGAGGTGTTCCATATCCACGGCCGCGCGATCGGTCCCGCCCCCAGCGTCGAGGAGGCGATCGCCTGCTACCATCCCGACGACCGCGAGCGCGTGTCGGCGATCGTGACGCAGGGGCTGACCGACGGCGTCGCCTTCGCCTTCGCCGCCCGCATCGTGCGCAGCGACGGCACCACGCGCCACGTCGTGTCGCGCGGCGAACGCGACCTGTCGTCGCGCGACGACGCCTTCGGGCTGTTCGGCGTGCTCCAGGACGTCACCGACCAGGTCGAGGCGGAGGCGATCCTGAAGGAAGCGCGCGACGCCGCCGAGCGCGCGGCCGAACAGGCGCGCTGGCTGGCCGAGACCGACGTGCTGACCGGCCTCGCCAACCGCCGCCGGATCGTCAAGCAACTCGCCGACGGCATCGCGGCGGCCGGGGAGGGCGGCGGCACGCTGTCGGTCGCGCTGTTCGACATCGATCATTTCAAGTCGGTCAACGACCGGTTCGGCCATGCGGTCGGCGACCGGGTGCTCCGCCGCGTCGCACAGGCCGCCGCCGGCGCGCTGCGCGGCAGCGACATGATCGGCCGCTACGGCGGCGAGGAATTCGTGCTCGTGCTCGCCGACGCCAGCCCCGATATCGCGATGCGCATCGCCGAACGCGTCCGCGCCGCGGTCGAGGCGAGCGTCGGGGAAGCGGACGAGCCCGGCGTGACCGTCAGCCTGGGCGTCGCCGCCTTCATTCCCGGCCTGTCGGTCGACGCCATCCTCGACCGGGCCGACCGCGCGCTCTATGCGGCCAAGCGGGACGGCCGCAACCGGCTGATGCTCGCCGCCTAGGCGGCCGGTGCCGGCGTCGTCACGCCGCGATTCGCATCGGCGCGCATCGATCGTCGAGGTTCAGATCGTAGCGTAATGCCGGTGCCGGCGCCGCCCGGGCGACCGAGCGCCGCGGCGTCATGCCGCCACCGCTGCGGAACCCGAGCTTGCGCAGCACGGCGCCGGATGCGGGATTGTCGGCGAAATGCCAGGCGGTCAGCCGCCGCAGCGGCAGCGCGTGGCGCGCCATGTCGACGACCGCGCGTCCCGCCTCGGTCGCATAGCCCCGGCCCCAGGCGGATGGCGTCAGCCAATAGCCGAGTTCGACCCCCGCGCCGTGATCGGTCAGCGCGATTCCCCCGACCAGCGCCGGCGTCGCGGTCTCGTGCGACAGGATCAGGAAGCGCGGTTCGTGCGCGCCGCGCGGGGCGGCGGCGAAGTGTTCGGCATCCGCGACGCCATAGGGATAGGGCACGCGTGCCAGCATCCGGGCGACCGCCTCGTGGCCGATCGCCTGCGCCAGCGGGGCGGCGTCTTCCGGCCACGCAGGCCGCAGCGTCAGTCTCTTGGTGCGGGCGAACATTCTTGCTCTCTCCTTGGCCGTGCCCGTGCCACGCGCCTGTGACGCGGCAGGGACAATGGGGTCATGGGAGCAAGAAAAAAGGGAGCCGGGGCGGACCCGTCTCCCTCGTCTGGCTGGTTCCTCGTCGAGAGGAACCCGGGTCGCCCTGGTGGGCAACCCGGTTGGTCGCCCGATGTTATTCGGCGGCTTCCGCCATAATCTGCACCGAGCAGAATTTACGGCCGAGCTTGCCCTCGTGGAACGCCACGCGGCCGTCGACGAGCGCGAACAGGGTATGGTCCTTGCCGATACCGACGTTCGCACCCGGATAGAATTTCGTGCCGCGCTGGCGGACGAGGATGTTGCCCGCGATCGCTTCCTGACCGCCGAACTTCTTCACGCCGAGACGACGGCCGGCCGAATCGCGACCGTTGCGCGACGAACCGCCTGCTTTCTTATGTGCCATGCTGCTCTAACTCCTGTTCGCGCTGGGCTCAGCCGACCGAAACGATCTTGAGGATCGTGTGGTTCTGGCGATGGCCGTTCTTGCGGCGGTAATTGTGACGACGACGCTTCTTGAAGACGATGACCTTGTCGGCCTTCGCCTGAGCGACGATCTCGGCGGCGACGGTCAGGCCCTCGACGCTCTTCAGCTCCGAGCCTTCGCCCGCGAGCAGGACGTCACCCAGCGTGATCGAGGCACCGGCTTCGCCGTCCAGCTTCTCGACGACGATCTTGTCTCCGGCGGCGACGCGATACTGCTTGCCGCCCGTGCGCACGACTGCGAACATGGCTCTAGTCACTTCCCAAAAAACTTGTACCCGCTCGGGAAGACCCGGCGGGATGAGGGGCGGCAGCTAAGGAAAGCCGGCCGCGATGTCAACTGCCGACGCGCGCTCGCGTTGCGGGGGATGCGATGTGGCAGTGCAGCAACAGCATGAGGCCAAATCGCGACATCGTCGGGCCGTCGCGCTTGTCGTGGCAAATCGACGACATAAAGTGTCGCCCGACCGGACGGTAGCAACGCCGCCGGAAACGGGGGAATGATATGAAGCGCGGAAACTTGCTCGCGGGCGCGTCGCTGTCCGTCGGATTGCTGGCGGCCGGACCGGTCGCGGCCCAGACGGTCCAGTCGGCACCGAGCCAGGAGACGACCGCCGCAGCGCAGACGGCGCCCGAGGACGACGCCGGCAGCCAGATCGTCGTCATCGGCAGCCGCGTCGCCAACCGCACCGTCGCGGACAGCCCGGTGCCGATCGACGTCATCTCCGAAAGCGCGTTGCAGGCGTCGGGGACGGGCGAGCTCAACAAGACGCTGAACCAGCTCGTGCCCTCGTTCAACTTCCCGCAGCCGTCGATCGCCGACGGATCGGACGTCACCCGTCCGGCGACGCTGCGCGGCCTCAACCCCGACCAGACGCTGGTGCTGCTCAACGGCAAGCGCCGCCACGTCTCGGCGCTGCTCAACATCAACGGGACCGTCGGTCGCGGTGCCGCCGCGGTCGACATGAACATGATCCCCGCGCTCGCGATCAAGCAGATCGAGGTGCTGCGCGACGGCGCATCGTCGCAATACGGGTCCGATGCGATCGCGGGCGTCATCAACGTCCAGCTCAAGACCGCCGATTCGGGCGGCCGCGCGCAGGTCAGCTACGGCAAATACGTGACGACGCTGGACGGCGTCTCCAACTTCGACGGCCTCGTCGGTGGCCAGCCGGCGCTCGACACGACCGATTCGCGCTATCTGCAGGGCGCCAGCTCGGGCGAACGCAAGGCGCGCGACGGCATCTACACGACGTTCGGCGTCAACGTCGGCCTGCCGGTCGGCGACGGCGGTTTCTTCAACTTCACCGGCGAATATCGCGACCGCAATTTCACCAACCGCCAGGGCTACGACCTGCGGCCCAACTACGTCCGCCCGACGTCGACGACGTTCGACCCGCGCGAGGCGAGCTTCAACCGGCTCGATTTCCGCTATGGCGATGCGAAGACCGAGGATTTCAACTTCCTCATCAACGCCGGCCTGCCGCTGGGCGCGGCCGATTTCTACGCCTTCGCCACCTACGGCCATCGCGACGGCCTGTCGGCGGCGAACTTCCGCCAGCAGTCGGCGGCGACCAACCGCGATTTCTCCGTGCTGACCCCTGCGACGACGCCGACCAACGGCAATTTCGTCGGCCTGACGCCGGACGGCTACCTGCCCAAGATCCAGTCGAACATCGACGACATGTCGGCGACCAGCGGCATCCGCGCCGACCTCGCCGGCTTCAAGGGCGACTTCTCGGTCGGCTTCGGCCGCAACGAGCTGAACTACCGTACCGAGGACAGCGTCAACGTCTCGTTCGGGCCGCAGAGCCAGCGCTCGTTCGATGCGGGTGGCCTGACCTTCTCGCAGATCCTCGCCAACGCCGACCTCTCGCGCCAGTTCGACGCCGGCCTCGCCGGGCCGCTGTCGTTCGCGTTCGGCGGCGAATATCGCCACGAAATCTACCAGATCCGCCCCGGCGACCCGCAATCCTATCAGACCGGCCCGTTCTTCCAGGCATCGCGGGCCACGACGTCGACCAATTGCACGGTGCTCGGCGGCGTCTACACCGGTGCGACCGGCATCTGTTCCTTCCCCGGCCGCGCCGCCGCGGCGGGTGCGCAAGGCTTCGGCGGCCTGCCCGCATCGGCGCGCACCAACGTCAATC
The DNA here is from genome assembly GCF_025548555.1 of Sphingomonas sp. A2-49. GTDB lineage: Bacteria > Pseudomonadota > Alphaproteobacteria > Sphingomonadales > Sphingomonadaceae > Sphingomonas. Next base: position 60,157 of record NZ_JAJLPA010000023.1, on the reverse strand, counting down.
GCGACAGCTTCGCCGGCTATGTCGAGTTCGACGCCGACCTGTTCACCGGCCTCACCGCGACGGCGGCCGGGCGATACGAACATTACAGCGACTTCGGCGACACCGTGAACGGCAAGCTCGCGCTGCGCTACGAATTCATCCCCGGCGTCGCGATCCGCGGATCGGTGTCGAACGGCTTCCGCGCGCCATCGCTGCACCAGCAATATTTCACCACCACCTCGACCAACTTCCTCGCCGGCGTGCCGGTCGACGTGTCGACGGTGCCGGTCAGCAGCCCGGTCGCCCGCGCGCTCGGATCGCAGCCGCTCGATCCCGAAAAGTCGCTCAACCTGTCGGGCGGCGCGACCCTCAATCCGTTCCGTGGCTTCAACGTCACGGTCGACTATTTCCGCATCAAGATCACCGATCGCATCGTGCTGTCGGAGAATCTGGGTGCGGCGGGCGTCGGCACGCCGGCGCAGAATGCCGCGGTACAGGCGGTGCTCGCCGCCAACGGCTTCAGCACCGTCGGTGCCGCGCGCTTCTTCATCAACGGCCTCGACACCACGACGCAGGGCGTCGATGCGGTCGCCACCTATCGCGCCAACCTGCCCGGCATCGGCGCCTGGAATTTTTCGGCGGCGTACAACTACACGCAGAACCAGATCGACAAGCGCCTCAACAACCTCGGCTCGCTCGCGCAGATCCCGGGCCTGGTGCTGTTTGGCCGGGTCGAGGGGATCCGCTTCGAGCGTGGCCAGCCGCGCACCAAGGTGGTGCTGGCGACCGACGGCAAGATCGCCGGCGTCGGCGTGTCGGCCCGCACCACGCGCTACGGTTCGGTGATCTCGCCGGAGACGACCGCACCGCTGGGCACGAACGCCACCAGCCTGACCGCGCTCGGCCCCGACGATCAGGTGCTACGCCCGAAGTGGATCACCGATTTCTCGCTCAGCTACGAACTGCGCGGCGTGCAGCTGACGCTGGGCGTCGACAATGCCTTCGACGTCTATCCCGATCGCCGGCCGTTCGGCCTGCGCCCGGCGAGCGTCGGCGGCAGCTATCCCGCGACCTATCAGTTCCTGCCGTACAGCGGGTTCTCGCCGTTCGGGTTCAACGGGCGCTTCCTTTACGCCCGCGCCGCCGTGAACTTCTGACGCCACCATCAGAAAAGGGCGCCGCGGTCGATGCCGCGGCGCCCTTTTTCATGGCCGTCGTCCGGGACCGTCAGTGGCGATGTTCGCGCCGCAAGGCATAACGGCCGTCGGCGAAGTCGGTGAACAGGCCCGAAATCGCGGGATGGTCGATCGGTTCGTCGCTTTCGTCCGGCACCAGGTTCTGCTGGCTGACATAGGCGACGTAGCTCGACTCCATGTTCTCGGCGAGCAGGTGATAGAAGGGCTGGTCCTTGCGCGGCCGCGCCGCTTCCGGAATCGCCTCATACCATTCGTCGGTGTTGGCGAAGACGGGATCGACGTCGAAGATCACGCCGCGGAAATCGAACAGCCTGTGGCGCACGACCTCGCCGATCGAAAAGCGGGCGTGCGCGATGGCGGGCGTATCGGCGAAGGGCAGGGACGTGATGGGATCGTGGCGGGGCATGCACGCAATCTAATGGTCTTTCCGATGCAGACAAGCACAACGGCGCTTGCCACCCGAAAACGAACCCGTTAGAGGCGCGCCCTCGACCGACCGAACCCGCCGTTTACGGCGCGCTGAAGTCTTCTGCGGAGAGGTGGCAGAGTGGTCGAATGTACCGCACTCGAAATGCGGCGTGCCCTAGCGGGTACCGTGGGTTCGAATCCCACCCTCTCCGCCACTTCCTTCTGGAAGTCATTGTTTTTGCTGGATTAATTCGGATTGATTCCCCGAGGTCCAACAACGCGCCCAACATCCTTGTTTTGGTGAATCCCAGCCTGTGGATTGGCGTCAACGCGATTCGACGGCCGACCTATCACGCAGTCAGATATAGCCCGAAGCGGGGTAACTTACGCGCCCGCCAAGTATTTGAGACTGGCGGGGGAGCCGACCGTCAAAGCCGATACGGTATCAAACGCATTGCCAAATATCGTACACGAGGCGCTGCCCTTGGATGTCAAGATGAGGCCCAACCCAAAAGATATAGGTGTATTGTCAATATAATACACATGCGCGAGAAGTGGTTTTAATAGCGAAGGCATTTTGATGAATAAGGCCGACCACAATAAGATTATTTTGAGGGGCGACGTTCTTCTCGCAAGTTTGCAAATTCGATCAGGCCGGGGTGAACGCGAAAGCTTTCTGCGCGCGAATCGAAAGTAGCAGTGCGGTTTTTATATCGCCAGTTCCATTCGGACCCCCCGCCACCTTTTGGCCTGCGATAGGTAACTACTGAATATTCGAACAGCTTCTTTAAGGCGGCTTCGCCATCTTGGATAGGATTGTCAGCAGTTTTTGACAGGTCGTAAGCCGCTATAAATTGCGGCTTAGTGAAAGTAACGTATCCTATGTCGCGCAGGGCCGCTATCGCGTCCTCCCATAAAGGCCAATGAGCTTTAATTTCATCGTCTAGTTCCTCCTTAAAGTATGTAGAATACTCTGCACGTGCTGCGTTTACCTCGTCATTCGAAAGTAGTCCGTCGGAGGATTTCGACTCTAATATCATATTGATAAAACTGATCACGTCACGTGGTCGGTCCAATGTACGGGCAACTATGTAATCCCACTTTTGCTGGGTACCACGCATGCGGTCTGAGTCGATCAAATCGCTCCAGTGCGTAGGAAGCCCAATAAGCTTAGTGAGCCGGACGTCGACCATTTGCTGCAAAGATTGAGAGTTCCAATTCAGGAAAAGTGCGGCGCCCCGAGATATCTTGTTCCTATCAGAAAAATTGAACGAGTCCCAAAGATCATGTCGGAGATAGACAAATGGTCTGATAAGTTGCCTTCTAGGATCAGCTCCACCGCTAAATGTCTGCGCTGCCAAGACTAGCCCGACTATCATAAGTTCCCGCTGACGCTCAAATCGCTCGATCCCGAAGTCTAGCTCGTCAAAATGCAGCTCTATCCAAGCGTTGCCTCGGTATTTCATAACTGCAGCGACGAGCCGGGATACTTCGGACGCTACGGCTTCAATTTGCTGGCCAAAATCCGGTTTGACTGACTTAAACTCTATCGACCCTATTGAATTTCCTGCTATCTGCGGATTAAGTACGGCCTTATCAATTTTGAGACGGTCCAAGGCAAACACCCGCTCGACGTCAACTGACGGGGCGCCATAATTTTGACGAAAAAAGGTACGAAGCTTTTTCTCCTCATCAATTTCGTTGTCGCGCCTAACCGAAAGGACTGCTGACGCCGCTTGAGCCGCAATAAGGTATCGCCAAGAAGCAACGTATCTCTCGATTTCCGAAACCTGTTCATTGCCGAGCGCCGCGTGTAGGCCCCATGGATATCCCCGAAGGTTTAGCGCGACCGCAAATGGGTTATTCTCATCTTTGGTGAAATGCCTGACGAGGGCCGTCTTTCCTGATCCTTTGCGTCCAAGAATCAGAAAGGCGTCGTTCGACTCAATTTTCCGCACTGCATCAGTGGTCAAAAAATAGTCCAGCACTGCGTCTGCTTCCGCCGCATTTTTACCGATCGACCTGATGTTCGGGAAATCTGTCACTTGCTTGAGGCTACAAGGTGTCATTGCGGCTGTAGCCAATCGGTAGAAAGTCTGCTCGCCAACAGGCATTAACGCAATCGGTCGTTTTGGATACATCGTCGTCAACTGTATCGAATAATAGACTCGACTACATTTAGATGCGGTGCCAATATCGATACACCGAATCGATACAGGAATTGCTTTTATGGCCCGCACATTCGCTTATTGCCGTGTCAGCACCACCGGCCAGACGACCGACAATCAGGTTCGAGAGATCGAGAGTGCCGGGTACAATGTCGATGCCAAGCGGATCGTGACGGAAACGGTGTCCGGGTCGATCGCGGCGATGGAACGCAAGGGCTTCGCTAAGCTCGTCGACCGGCTTGAGTCCGAAGACGTATTAATTGTCACGAAGCTCGACCGGTTGGGCCGGAACGCAATGGACGTTCGCGCCACTGTCGATCGCCTGGCTAGCGATGGGGTTCGTGTTCACTGCCTTGCCCTTGGTGGTGTCGATCTAACGAGCGCCGCCGGTCGGATGACCATGGGTGTTATCGCCGCCGTCGCGGAGTTCGAACGCGATCTACTTATCGAGCGGACACAGGCGGGGCTAAGTCGCGCCAAGGCGGCGGGTAAGGCTCTAGGACGCCCCCAGGCGCTGTCTAACGATCAACAGGCAGCAATCCGCACTGCGCGTGCCGCAGGCGTTTCCCTAGGCGTGCTGGCTAAGCAGCATGGCGTCTCGCGGGCCGCAATCCAGCGGGTGGAAAAACGGGCAACCTGATTGCCACCTTAGTCTCTATCTGTGACATTTGACTAATCAATATCGGTAAGCTTCGTTATTGTCGGGCCAGTCATAATCGGTTATCCGCTTTTGTAATTAACGCAAAGGGGGGTTTATGACTAATCGGACGCTTTATGCTGCGGCATTGGCGATTTCAGCCTTATATAGTGGATCTAGTAATGCTGAAATCGTGCAGTCACGTTATCAATTTAATGCGTCGGATATTCGTGGTGGGTATAATTCTCCTGTTCAGTCGTCGCCTGTATCATCAGCAAGCGGGTTTTATGAGGTTCGGTTTGACACTGTAACTGGGGATAGTTCGCTAATCGACGCGAGCATCGTATTCGATAACGGGTTCACGTTTTATAAAAATGATTTAGATCACGTCGCGGTAGAAAGAGTGCCGTTCGCTTTTTATTTTGGTGGGTCTATAGCTGGTGTGCCAGGATTCAATATGGACGGATCGAATACCGATTTCTATTCATATATTAGGTACGATGAACAATACAACAGCGTGGTTTCCGCGGATTTTACGATGATTGCCGCCGATATGCCCGGTAGTTTCTTTTACACCCGGTCGGTCGAAGTCAACTCGGCAGCGTCTCCGGCTCTGCCGGAACTTGCGACTTGGGCAATGATGATCCTCGGCACGGGCGCTGTTGGCTTCGCGATGCGTCGTCGCAATAAGGGCGTTACGACGACCGTTAAGTTTGCCTAAGCGTTCCCCCGCTCTTAAATTGAGGAAGCCGTCATCCCGGAGAAGGGGTGGCGGCTTTTTTCGCATTTGCGCTGTCTGTACTAAGGCGGCGTGTGCACGCCGATCGCAGGACCGCCGCATGACTGCTCCCCCGCGTAAGCCCTTTCGCGCCGTACCTATTCGCATGGGGAAGGTATATCGCGCCAAGCGGCGTAGAGAGAACGCACGGCGCCTCGTTGTACCGGCGTTGATCCTTGGCGTTGCTGCCCTAGTTGGCGGTATCGCGGGTGTCATGCCAACGTCCACTTTGTCGCTCCTGCGGCCCGGCTATGACGCCACGGTCAGCGGATGCACTGTTACGGACGGCGACACCATTCGGTGCGATGGCGAGCGGATAAGACTACTTGGCATCGACGCGCCAGAGTTGCCGGGTCACTGCCGGGAAGGTCGCGCTTGCGCCGGAGGCAATCCGTATGCGGCGAGGCAATCGCTTGCTGACGCGATGGTAGGCACGATCCGTATCTTCCGCGCTGGTCAGGATCGCTTCGGACGCACCTTGGCTACCTTGTCGAGCGACAAAGGCGATTTGTCATGCTGGCAGCTTCAACACGGACAGGCGGCCTACAAAGCGAGATGGGACAACGCAAAGCGCGTCGCACGGACGTGTCCGAGAAGAGCCCTGCTCTAAATAGTAGGTCGCGAATCGTTCTCTCTTTGTTCGATATGCTATCGGTGATGAACGGGGGTCGAAACGATGCGCCACGATATGCAGCTGCGCGCCGCCGCTAGGGCGATTTATGACGAGTGCTATCCGAGCGAGGAATGGAGCGCTCTGCCGTTCGAAGATGCGGAGCGGTATGGCACTATCCATTACAGACAGGCAGTATGAGCGGCGTAGAATGCAAAGACCGTGCTGTCCGGGGATGAAGTGCGGTTGCTGCTGGCTGCCGTCCTGCGCGATTCCGTTAGTTCGATCCAGAGCGTGACGCCCGGAGATCGATACCTGCTGCCTAAGTCGCCCAGGGATACATACGCCGTCAAAAATTGAGAAAAAAAAGAGTAAGCCCTAGATTAACATTCCCGACATTGTTAATGTCGCGTTAACGAAAAGGGAGACGCTTGTTGAGAAATGTCTTATTCGGTGCGATTTTTATCGGCCTGCTTGCTGTTCCGCAGATCGCAAGCGCCGCTGATTTCCTAACAATCAAGCTGGACGTATCCGGCTACGCACGTCGGGACCGTCAAACCTTTGGACCCTCCGGGTTTGAAACGTATCACCGTGAGGGCGCGCTCAACTCCTCGCTTGAACTTGTCGTACTCGGCTCGGATTTGAGCAGCTTTGGTTTCAGTCGCCTATCGGGACCAAAATATCTTTACGAGTCGATCTATGGCGCGGGGACAAAAACCAACCTCACAATAGGACAGGACGTTACGAGCTACACGAGGGGGCCGACCGGGGATTTCACCGTCAACGCCTGTGGAGACTTCACCAATATTGCATTTGGCACGACGGTCGCCGTAAACCCTCTCTGCTCGACGATTAATTTCTTTCGTGGTGAGCCAACCGGCGTTAACCTCGCTGGCGATGGAGCAAGTTTTACGGGATTTGTCACGGCGATCACTGTCACCCAAGGCTTTGGGACGCCAAACTTCCTTGGGGTACTTAATGCTCCGGTGCTTGCAATACCGGAACCGACTTCGTGGGCCATGATCGTTCTAGGCATGGGTGCCGTGGGGTATGCAACACGCCGCCGCCGACCTTTAGTTAGCAAGCCCACTTTAGCTTAACGCGGGGAGGACCAAGATGCTTTCAAAACTCATTGGTGCTTTAGGACTTGCCTTATGCACCGTTATTTCCCAGCCCGCCGCCGCGATGGTTACCGTTCAGCTATCTGGCTATATTTATTATCAGACTCCGGATACGACGAGCACGTTCGTAATAGGCCAGGAAGCCAGCGCTTGGTTTACATTTGACGAAACTGCGGCCGGCGAGACATTTTCTCCCGGCGGGGTATTAGACCCCTCGATACGGTTTTACCGCCACGCTCCCACTGGCGGCGGAATGACGATTGGTGACTACAAGGTCACATTCAGTGAAGCAGCTAGAATGTTCGTTACAAATAACGAAGCGGGTCCGAATGGACCCATTGACCGTATCTTATTCGATGACTTTGGCGCGATAGGCGATCCCATTGCAGGGCGTAATCTAGACGTTGTTAGTATTAGTTTTCAAGATAACACTTCGACCGTAATAGACAGTCTCGATTTGCCGACTAATCCTGCTACCTTTGCCGCCTTTAAAGGCGCTAAAGCATCCTTGGACTGGAACCCATACCTCAACGCCGCCCATCGTATATCAATCGACTTTTTCTCCGTTTCTATCATCGCGGTTCCTGAACCCACAACATGGGTGATGATGATCCTCGGCATCGGTGCTGTCGGCTTCGCAATGCGCCGCCGTCAGAAGAACGTGACCACGACCGTCAAATTCGCATAATTTCTAGAGGTTCATGGTCGAACCTTAAGCCGTCGTTTGGGCAACCGGACGGCGGCTTTTACTTTGAGCTTTATTAGCAGTAAAGCAGCGGTCGGCTTGGCCGTCATGTGCGGGCAGAGGGGGGTTAATTTTACCTGCTGATAAAGATACCCGACGCTTGCCGTTGAATGGTAACATAAGCGGCGGCGGCGGCGGCGGCGGCGACGACCGAAGTCCTAGAGGATTATCGCCGCTGGTGTACCGATCCGTACACAGTGCCGCCCCCATTTTTCCGGCAACCTCACACCTAGCCATCGCTTGCCCATGATCGCGCAACGTGCCTGACGTGGAAGCTTTAAATACCTCCGTAGGAGCACGCTGCGCCGTTTCAGCTACGTGGTAGCTTGTCTACGCACTTGCCGCTGTACAGTCCCTTAGCGTCAGTATTTAGGGCCTGCCGCGGTTTGGTCTACGCGGCGTCGCACTTGTAAGTCAGTTGCGCGTGCATATGGCATCTCTCGGCGTTATCCGCGCCGGTGTGACCCTGTATGGCATTGGCGTAGCGAATGGACGACACGGACGAACTAATTGCCCTTGTTTACGGACAGGGGTTCAAAACCGGTGTCGATCCCGAGGGTACGCGCCTTGACTGTCCGTTTTGCAACGACCGGTTGGACCTATGCCGCGCTTGGCTGGCGGGTTTTAGCACTGGTAGGCTTACCCGGAAGGAACAGGGCTGATCTGCCGTATGGTTCTACCGCGGTTGGTACGGCTGGCGTTATGGTGAGGTGTCAGAAATCTGTGATGCTCACAAGTTGCGCGTTAGCACGGTGATTAAGACCCATCCGTACTAGCCGTTGCGCGAATTCTGGCATCCTTTAAGCTATGCGCCTGTGATCGGAGCGCGGTCGTTGCAGAAGCCATACCAACCGTGTTCAGTTATATTTACGGCAGCATGGCTGCCTTAAATTAATAAGCGTTTAGGTAAGTTTAGCTTCATATCGAAATAAACAATGACAACATTGGTGACGGATTGCTTTTCGTCGCTTATTACGGTATACTTTGCTCATTAGACGACGATTGCCAGCGGCTAGAACGTCTCAAAATCATCTAAGCTATAGCGCCTCCCGTGTGGGCCGGATCACACGGGCAATGAACATCGATAGCAACCTTGCTCGCGAAGGCTTCCCGCCGATATGCAGCAGACCTACGTTGTGTTTTGCCTTACACCGTAAAGCCTTGGGAGCGGTGCCAAGTTGATTTCTTTGGGGAACTTTTAGGCCGCAAGGCTGACCTCCGACCCTCCGGCTGGACAGAGATAGTCCGATGGAAAAACCTAACGTATAATGGGCTGATATTATGCTCCTAGTGGCGTCACTAGGTATCACGCGGTGTGGCTCCCGCCTCTTTCCTTTCAAGGGAGTGAGCAAGTAGCAGTTAGGCTATATTAGAAATCGTTGAAAGTATCTCGGGTGTAAGACTCCGCGTAAGTTATTAGTTAGTATCTTGTATAATCAATTACCTGATTATCTTCTAACTGGTATCACCCTAGCGGAGGCCGAGGTGTGCTTTGAAAACAGGCGCGAAGAAAGGGGGCATCGCAATGAGCCCCCAGGCAATCATCTTTTCTCTGTTAGATTACATTGTAAGTACCAGCCGGATAGTGACGGCGCTCTCGGACGATAAAACTTAGGACAAACCCATCACCGCGGGGCAAGCCAAGTGCCCCGAGGATTGCGACCCGAATATTTTCCATATCATTACCGTCAATGCCATCGTGACCGTTGCCACCCTTGACCAAAAGTTGACGGTCAGTAAGAATGATGATTGTTGGATGGGAGCGATCGGAGTTGAATTCCTGATTAAACTCTATAGTCATGCCGGTTACGAGGCGTGGCCTATCTGAATCGAGCGGTAGCCGATCTACAATATCTTGTAGTTTCATTTTTCAATCTCCAAAAGGACTTGGCTTTATTGACGGCGATTGCTTGTAATCGATCCGGCAATTGCTCAATCCAGTTGGTGATGTCGGACAGGCGCCAGCGGACAGCGCCTCGCCCAAGCGACACAGGCGGAGGAAAGCTTCCGCAATTAATATAATTGTAAATCGATGATTTGCTTAGTGAGGTAATAAGCTCGACCTCGCTTCGTCGAATTAGCCTGTCCACCGTCATAGCTGTCCTCCGCCGGTCGTCCGGTGAGACTCAATGTAGACGCACAGTTATGGCAAATTACAGACTTGAAAAATAAAAAATCTTGCCCTAGTGTATGATGGCGATAAGACAGTTGAATTGGATTGGTGGCTTACTACCGGTCAAGTTAATTGCGGTGCTACGTAATTAGACCAGTCATCCATAAGCGTTCGTCGCTTATCAAACAGGTCGGATCGCGCGTACGCTGCCTCCGCCTTGTCTTTGATGATGTGCGCCAAAGCGAATTCGATCACCTCGCGGGAGTGCGCCGTCGCCTCGCCAGCCCAAACGCGGAATGATGACCGGAAGCCGTGTGGAACGGCAGCGATGCCGAAGTCCTTCATCAGCTTCGAGAGGGTCATATCCGAAAGGGGCTTCGTGTCCTTGGTGCCGGGGAACACAAGGTCGTCCGTGCTGCGCTTCAAAGCCTTGGCTTCGGCAAGGATCGCAAGACACCGGGCAGACAGTGGCACCCGGTGATCCTTCTTCGCCTTCATACGGGCAGCGGGGATTGTCCAAATGGCTTTAGCTAGGTCAAATTCGCTCCATACGGCGTTACGTGTCTCTGCCGATCGTGTGGCAGTCAGGACGAGGAACTCAAACGCCAGCTTAGTGACCATTCTGGCGTCGCTATCCAGCACCATCTTAATTGCGCCGCCGACCTGATCGTAGGGCAGGGCCTTGCGATGCACCGTCTTGGATCGGTCGTGCTTGGGCAGCGCCTTGGTGATCGTCTCTGCCGGATTATCTGTGCGCCACCCGTTCGCCACCGCCCATTTGAATACAGAGCTTATTCGCTGTTTGACCCTGCGAGCAGTTTCCGGCTTTTCGTTCCAGATCGAAGACAGCGCACCCAGAACGTCGGCGCTGCTGACAATATCGACGCGCTTCGACCCAAATGCCAGAAACGCGTAGTTCGTCATCGTATTAATCCACTGATCGCCGTGCTTGTCATTACGCCATGTTGGCTTTGACAGATCGTGTACCTTCCTTGCTGCCTCTTCGAACGTCAGGATGCCTCTAGAGCGCTGCTTGGCTGCAATGGGGTCATCACCCGCTCTCGCCGCCTTTCGATGCTGTAGGGCCGCTTCTCGGGCTTCTGCGAGGCTAACAAGGCTGGCGGAGCCTAGCCCGATGTCCCGGCGCTTCCCGTGGATCACGATACGCTGGACCCAGCGCTTGGCGCCGGTAGCATCGACCTTCAAATATAGGCCATGCCCGTCACCGTAAAAGCCGGCTTCTTTGACCGTGCGCACGAACGCGGCGCTAAGCCGCTTTTCTTGGTGCCGTCCTGCTGGCTTGGTTCCGCTCATCCGCCCTACATAGCAACCAACATAAAACTTGGGAATATGCTGGATCGTGCTGGACTGCCTTAGACCACACCTACTGCTAAGCCATTGGTATACATCGGAAAGATGGATCGCCGTGGTTCGCATTGGACACGATGTTGGCAGACACCCTCTCCGCCATTCCCCATCACTGATGCCGGCCGGACGGCCGTGCGCCCCGCCGCCATGCGGCCGAGGCCGCGCGTCCACGGGATACGCCCAAAATTCCGTCCCTAGGGAATATATCGTATTCTTTATCGTGCGATGGTCTGGCACCACGCGTGCCGGAACGACGGAAGGGATGCGCGATGTCGATGGGATCACGGCCGCCCGGCCATCGGCATCGGGACGAGGTCGAGGCGCTGCGCCGCTTGTCGCTGCTGCTGGTCGAGGCGGAGGGGATCGCCGCCGGGCTGGCGATGGACTTCGCCGCGCTGCGCATCGAGGAAGCCGCGATGATGGTGCGCGATCGTGCGCTCGAGGGCCGGCGGGCGGACGACTGGAGTGCCATCGCGCCCTTCCAGTGAACGCGCCGCGGCTCAGTCGACGTGCAGCGCCGGGTTCACCATGCCGCACACCTGCGCGATGAACGCGATGCGCAGCGCCTGCGACAGCGACTCGGCGTTCAGCTTGGCCATGACGTTGGCGCGATGGATCTCCACGGTGCGGGCGGAAATGGCGAGGCGACGGCCGATCTCCTTGTTCGACCAGCCGCGGGTCAGGCCCTCAAGCACCTCGCGCTCGCGGTTGCTGAGCACATGGAGCGCGGCGTGGACGCGGCGCATGGTCGCCTCCCGCCGCCGCGCCTTGCCGAGCCGTTGCCGCGCGATCAGAAGCGCATCGCGCAGGCGATCCGCGTCGAGCGGCTTGGCGAGATAGTCGATCGCGCCGCGCCGCATCGCGTCGACGCCGTGCTGCCATTGCGGCGTGGCGGTGACGATGACGCTGGGCAGCCCGATGTCCGGGTCGGCGAGCCGGGCCTGCACGGCGGCGACGCCGATGTCCGCGTCATAGGGGTCGATGACGACGCAGCCGCTGTCGACCGCATGCGCGCAGGCGACGAAGGCGGCGACGTCGGGCCAGAGTCGGGCGACGACATCGTGTCGCGCGATGGTGCGCATCGCGTGGGCGGCGGCATCGGCATCCCGATCGACGACATGGACGCACAGCACGTCGGGCAGCCCCGTCGCCGGCCCCGCCTGCATCCCGCTCACGCCGCACCTCCATCGCTCATCGGCGGCGTCTATCAGCTCGCCGGATCGTGGCCAACAGGCGCCCGATCGCGGATGTCCCGCGAGCAGACGGTCTCGTCGTCGGTCGCGCCCACGCGACCGCGCGCGCCCATCGCCGCGCCGATCAGCAGCAGCGCGGGGTCGCGATCGCCGATCGTGCGGACGAGGAAGGCGAGCGCGTCGAGGCGACCGTGGATCAGCCGCTCGTCGGGCAGCGAGACGTTGACCGCGATCGCTACCGGCGTGTCGCGCGGCAGCCCGTGGCCGATCAGCTCGCGTGCGACCTCCGCGGCGGCGGCGCGTCCCATATAGACCGCCAGCGTCGCCCGCGGATGCGCGAGCGCGGCCCAGTCGAGGTCGAGCGGCTCCCCCGCCCTGGCATGCGCGGTGACGAAGGTCAGCGACCGCGCGAGGCCGCGCAGCGTCAGCGACAGGGTCGCCGAGGCGGCGGCGGCGCTGGCCGCGGTGATGCCGGGGCAGACGTGGACGGGAATGCCGTGCGCGATGCAGGCGTCGATCTCTTCGGTCGAGCGGCCGAAGATCGACGGATCGCCGCCCTTCAGGCGGACGACGCGCCGGCCGCGCCGGGCGGCGGCGACGATCAGCGCGTCGATCGTCGCCTGGTCCTTCGAATGGCGGCCCGACCGCTTGCCCACGCCGATGCGTGCGACACCGGGCGGGATCAGCGCGAGGACGCCGGGGCCGACCAAGGCGTCGTGGAACACGATGTCGGCGGCGGCGATCAGCCGTTCGGCCTTGCGGGTCAGCAGGTCGGGATCGCCGGGGCCGGCGCCGACCAGCCATACCGAACCGCGGGCGATGACGTCATGCGACATGGGTTTGACTTTCCTGGAGAAGTCTCGCGAGCGCCGGGCGGCACGATCCGCAGTTGGTGCCGGCCTTCAGCGCACCGCCGATCGCGGCGACGTCGGTCAGCCGCTGGCTGGCGATCGCGGCGACGATGGTCGTCAGGCCGACGTCGAAGCAGGCGCATACGATCGGCCCGCGATCGACCTGCACGCCCGGCGCGCGTCCGGCGAGCAGGGTGGGGGGGGCGACGGGTTCGGCGAGTTGCGCGACCAGCCAGTCGCGCCCCGGCAGCGTGCCGTCGCGCGTGACGAACAGCGCCGCCGCGAGCCGACCCTGGCGCAGGACGGCGACGCGCCGGCTGCCGCGCGCGGCGTCGATCGCCTCCAGCCGCTCGCCGGCGGGAAGCAGCCGGTCGAGCCGTGCCGGATCGCCGTCCCCCGCCAGATCCCAGACGGTGCCACAGGGTACCGCGACGCGTGTCGCCCACAGGCAGTCGGGACGGTCGCCGGTGTCGCCCGCGACGATCACGAACCCGCGCCACGCGACGGCGACGGGCGTGATCCGCGCGGGCGTGGCCTTGAACCCCGGCTGGCCGGAGATCAGATCGGCGAGCGGGCGCGGCAGCAGTCCGGTGCGGCCACCGGTCGCGGTGCGGTCGGTCCAGTGGATCGGGACGAACAGCTCGCCGCGTCGCTGCGTCGCCGCCAGCCTGATGCGGAACAGGCTGTCCCCCTGCGGCGTGGCGACGCGGGCGAGGCCGCCGTCGCGCAGCCCCAGCGCGGCGGCATCGTCCGGATGCACCTCGACCAGCGGTTCCTCGCGGTGACGCGCGAGCCGGGGCGACAGGCCGGTGCGCGTCATGCTGTGCCAATGGTCGCGATAGCGGCCGGTGTTGAGCGTCATCGGCCAGTCGGCGAGCGGCGCCCCGATCGGCTTCTGCGTCACCGGTACCAGTCGCGCGCGGCCGTCTGGCGTCGGATAGCGACCGTCGGCGAACGGCGTGCCGCCCCACCGGAACGGCGGCATCGCGTCATAGGCGGCGTTGCCGATCGCGGCATGCCCCGGCAGCGCGAACAGGCGCCGCCGACCCCCGGCGTCGTCGTTCTCGTACATCGACAGCCGGCAATGCTCGCGCCAGATCTCGGCGGGGCGGTCGTAGGCGAAGGCGGTCTTCCACCCCATCCGCCGGCCGACCTCCTTGACGATCCACCAGTCAGGCTTCGCTTCGCCGGGGAGGGGGAGGAAGGCGCGCTGGCGGCTGACGGTGCGATCGGAATTGGTGACCGTCCCGTCCTTTTCCCCCCAGGCCGCGGCCGGCAGGCGGACGTGCGCGTGGACGCTGGTGTCGGTCGCGGCGATCACGTCGCTGACGACGACGAACGGACAGGCGGCGAGGCCATCGCGCACGCGACCGGCATCGGGCATCGACACGGCGGGGTTGGTCGCCATCACCCACAGCGCCTTGATCCGGCCGTGGCCGAGCTCGCGGAACAGGTCGACTGCCTTCAACCCCGGCGCGGTCGCCATGTTGGGCGCCGCCCAGAAGCGGCCGACACGGGCCACGTTATCGGGCGCGAAGTCCATGTGCGCCGCCAGCGTCGAGGCGAGGCCGCCGACCTCGCGCCCGCCCATCGCATTGGGCTGGCCGGTGATCGAGAAGGGCGCCGCGCCCGGCTTGCCGATCCGCGCGGTCGCGAGGTGGACGTTGAGGATGGCGTTCACCTGATCGGTGCCGGCAAGCGACTGGTTGATCCCCTGGCTGAACATCGTGACGGTGCGCGGCGTGGCGGCGAACAGGTCGAAGAAGCGCCGCAGGTCCTCGGCCGGCACGTCGCATGCCCGTGCCGTCGACCACAGGTCGCTGCCCGCGCCGCACGTCGCCCAGAAGCCCTCCGGCGTCGCGACGTGCCGGGCGAGATAGGCGTCGTCGACGACGCCGGCGGCGCGGCACCACGCCAGCAGCCCCTGCATCAGCGCGACGTCGCTGCCCGGACGGATCGCAAGGTGCAGGTCGGCGCCGTCGGCGGTCTCGGTACGGCGCGGATCGATCACCACCAGCCGGGTGCCGCGGGCGGCGCGGGCGGCCTCGATCCGCTGCCAGACGATCGGGTGGCACCAGGCGGTGTTACTGCCGACGAGCACGATCAGGTCGGCGGCGTCGAGGTCGGCATAGGTGGCCGGGACGATATCCTCGCCGAACGCGCGCGTGTGGCCCGCCACCGCGCTCGACATGCACAGGCGCGAATTGGTGTCGATGTTCGCCGAACCGATGAAGCCCTTCATCAGCTTGTTGGCGACGTAATAATCCTCGGTCAGCAGCTGGCCCGAGACGTAGAAGGCGACGCTGTTGGGCCCGTGCGTCGCGATCGTCTCGCGGAAGCGCCGGGCGACGAGGTCGAGCGCCCTGTCCCACGACGCGCGCCGCGCGCCGATCATGGGCGCGAGCAGCCGCCCCTCGAGCCCGATCGTCTCGCCGAGATGCGTGCCCTTGGAACACAGGCGACCGGCATTGGCGGGATGATCGGGATCGCCCGCGATCGTCGCGGTGCGCGCGCCGGTCGGCGTCGCGACGACGCCGCAGCCGACCCCGCAATAGGCGCAGGTGGTGCGGATCATGGTTCCTCCCCGGCACGGGGAGGGGAACCGCGACGCGCAGCGGCGTGGTGGAGGGGGGGCTCCACGATGCGAACCGTTTGTGGAAGCCCCCCTCCACCGGCTTCGCCGGTCCCCCTCCCCATGCCGGGGAGGAATGGCTTGCCGCTCACGCCGCCGCCCGCAGCGCGCCGGCGCGACAGATCAGCACACGCCCGGCGGTCACCTTCACCGGCACCACCGGGGTACAGCCCTTGTCCTCGCCGAGCGCTTCCCCCGTCGTCAGCGATATCCGCCAGTTGTGCAGCGGACAGGCGACGGCGCCGCCGTGGACGATGCCCTGGCTGAGCCGTCCGTGCTTGTGCGGGCAGCGGTCGAGCAGCGCGAAGACCCTGCCGTCGCCGGTGCGGAACACCGCGATGTCGTCGCCGCCGGTCACCTGTACGGTGCGGCTGCCGCGGACCGGAATCTCGTCGACCCAGCCGATGTCGAGCCATTCGCCGGTCATGCCCCCACCTCCATCGGCCGCACTTCCGGCTTCGGCGTGAATACCGCCATCGGCGCATGCTGTTCGCGCGCCGCGCCACCCGCGCGCGCGGCCCATGGGTCGTCCTGCGAGACGCTCTGCGACAGGTGGAAGCGCGCGGCGAGGGCGTCGCGGCCCCCGGCGTCGTCGGCGATCCGCGCGCGGATATAGTCGACCCCGATCCGTTCGATCCACGGCGCGGTGCGTTCGAGGTAGCGCGCCTCCTCGCGGTACAATTGGATGAAGGCGGCGCAATGGTGCATCGCCTCCGCCTCGGTCGCGACGCGGCACAGGAAGTCGGTCGCGCGCACCTTGATGCCGCCATTGCCGCCGACGTGCAGTTCGTAGCCCGAATCGACGCAGACGATGCCGAAGTCCTTGATCGTCGCCTCGGCGCAATTGCGCGGGCAGCCGGACACGGCGATCTTGAACTTGTGCGGCATCCAGCTGCCCCAGGTCATCCGTTCGACCTTGACGCCGAGGCCGGTCGAGTCCTGCGTGCCGAAGCGGCACCATTCGGAGCCGACGCAGGTCTTCACCGTGCGCAGCGACTTGCCATAGGCGTGGCCGCTGACCATGCCGGCGGCGTTGAGGTCGGCCCAGACCGCGGGCAGGTCCTCCTTGCGGATGCCGAAGATGTCGAGCCGCTGGCCGCCGGTCACCTTCACCATCGGCGCATCGTATTTCTCGACGACGTCGGCGATCGCGCGCAGCTCGCGGGGCGAGGTGATCCCGCCCCACATCCGCGGCACCACCGAATAGGTGCCGTCCTTCTGGATGTTGGCGTGCATGCGCTCGTTGACGAAACGGCTCTGCTGGTCGTCCTTATATGTGCCGGGCAGCGCGCAGAGCAGATAGTAATTGAGCGCGGGCCGGCACGACGAACAGCCGTCGGGGGTCGACCAGTGCAGCTCGTGCATGACCTCGGGGATCGATCGCATGCCCTGCGCGACGATTTCGCGCCGGACGTCGTCGTGGCCGAAGCTGGTGCATTTGCACATCGTCTTCGGCCCGGCCTCGACCTCGTCGCCCAGCGTCAGCGCCAGGATCGTCTCGACGAGGCCGCTGCACGATCCGCAGCTGGCGGACGCCTTGCAACCGCTGCGCACCGCGTCGAGGCTGTGCGCGCCGCGCGTGATACAGGCGACGACCTGCCCCTTCGAAACGCCGTTGCAGCCGCAGATCTCCGCCGTGTCGGAGAGCGCCGCAACGGCCGCCTTAGGGTCCGCCGCGCCCCCTCCCGCGGCGAAGGCCTGGCCGAAGATCAGCATGTCGCGGATCGCGGAGACGTCCGCACCCTCGCGCAGCAGGTCGAAATACCAGCCGCCGTCGGCGGTGTCGCCGTAGAGCACCGCGCCGACGACGCGATCCTGCTTCACCACGACCCGCTTGTAGATGCCGCGCGCCGCGTCGCGCAGCACGATGTCCTCGGCGCCGTCCCCGCCCGAGAAATCGCCCGCGGAAAAGACGTCGAGCCCCGCGACTTTGAGCTTGGTCGAGGTCACCGACCCGCGATAGCCGCTGTGCCGCCCGGTCAGCCCGTCCGCCAGCGCGCGGCACATGTCCCACAGCGGCGCCACCAGGCCGTAGACGTTGCCGTCGTGCTCGACGCACTCGCCGACCGCGAGGATCGCGGGGTCGCTGGTGACCATATGGTCGTCGACCTGGATGCCGCGTCCGACCTCGAGGCCCGCGGCGCGCGCCAGCGCCACCGACGGACGGATGCCGACCGCCATCACGACGAGGCTGGCCGGGATCACCGTCCCGTCCTTTAGGGCGACGCCCTCGACCCGTCCGTCGCCGAGGATCGCGGCAGTGTGCGCTTCGGTCAGGATCGTCTGGCCGCGCGCCTCCAGCGCCGATTTGAGCAGCCATCCCGCCGCCTCGTCCAGCTGACGCTCCATCAGCGTCGGCATCAGGTGGATGACGGTCACCTTCATGCCGCGCAGCGACAGGCCGTGCGCCGCCTCCAGCCCGAGCAGGCCGCCGCCGATGACGACCGCATGGCCGCCGCCCGCCGCCCGGCCGGCCTCGGCCGCGGCCAGCATGCGGTCGACGTCGGCCATGTCGCGGAAGCTGACGACGCCGGGCAGGTCGCTGCCGGGCACCGGGATGATGAACGGATCGGACCCGGTGGCGATCAGCAGCCGGTCGTAGGCGACGGCGCGGCCCGATCGCGCGGTGACGGTCCGCGCGTCGCGATCGATCGCCGCGACGGGATCGCCGGCGATCAGCTCGATGCCGTGGCCGGCATACCAGCTGAGGTCGTTTATGACGATGTCGTCGAACGTCTTTTCGCCCGCCAGCACCGGCGACAGCATGATCCGGTTGTAGTTGACGTGCGGCTCGGCGCCGAAGATCGTCACGCGATAGCGGGCGGGATCGCGCGCGATCACTTCCTCCACCGCACGACAGCCGGCCATGCCGTTGCCGATGACGACGAGGTGTTCCTGTGCTTGGGTCATAGGGTCCAGTCCAGTTGGAGCCAGAGTTTGCGAAGGTCGGTGGCGAAGCGGTCGGCCATGTAATCGGCGTAGCGGACGCCGACGGTGGTGCGGCCGACCTTCGCCTGCGCGAGCAGGTTGAGCGCGTTGCCGTAATGGCGGACCGCCCGGTCGCTTTCGAACCGGTGATAGGCGGCGAGCAGCTGCACCGCCTTCAGCCGGCCCAGCTGCTTCCAGTTCCAACCGGCGCTGGCGTAGAGGTCGCGCACGCCATCGGGGGGCGTCGGGTTGAACCGGTCGGTCCAGCCCTGGAACTTGAACACCGCGGCGAGCGGCGTCTGAAAGCTGGTGAACGCCGCCCCGTGGCTCGCGCCGAGCACCTCATACCCCGCGCCCACGCGCGGGCCGGCGAGATCGAGGCCGACGTCCGCCAGCCAGTAATCGGCGGCATAGGCGTTGGGGTTGCGATGATAGTCGGACTGGCGCGCGTGGCTGGCGTTCCACGACAGCGTCGCCTTGCCGAAGCCGTGCGACCCGTACAGCCGCGCGCCATAGGTCTGGCTCGACAGGCGGTAGCCCTGCACCTGCGCCTCGTCCTGGTCGACCAGATAGGCAAAGCCGGTCAGCGTCCCCACCGGCGTCGCCACGCCCAGCGTCGCGAAGACGTTGTCGCCGCCGATCGCCTGCTGCCGGGCGCCCGCGCCGTCGATGCCCCAGACGGTGCGGACGCTCCAGGCGTAGGTGACGTCGGCCTTCACGCCCTTGATCGGGGTCGCCTCGGCACGCACCGCGTCGAACGTCTGGGCGTTGTTGCGGATCGCCGCGGCGCCGACGAAGCGTTCGTCCTCCAACGCCAGCCGCTGGCGGCCCGCGGTCACCGTCAGCCCCGGCGCGCGATATTGCAGCTGCGCGCGGAACAGCGCGATGTTCTGCGGATCGGCGACCAGCGGGCGCTGCGTCGCCGGTCCGTGCAGCCCGTCGTAATAGTCGCCGACGATGGCAAGGTTGCCCTGCGCCTCGGCCAGTGCGGACCAGCGTCCCTCGCTGACCTGCAACCCGGTCCGCACCCGCGCGGTAACGGCATCGGACCCGTCGGGCAGGCCGCCCTGTTCGACGTGTTCGTGACGCAGCCGGACCTCGGCGAGCGGGGTGATCGTCTGCGCCGCGGCCGGGGCGGCCAGCGACAGGAGGGGCAGGATGGGCAGGCGGGTGGCAAGGCGCATCGTCAGATCCGTACGGTATCGGCGGCGCCCCAGCGCGCACGCCATCCACGCTTCACTAGCGTCAGTGCCGCGAGCGCCACCAGCGCCAGCGCGGCGAAGATCAGGAACCCGCCCGAAAAGCTGCCGGTCACCTGCCGCGCGATGCCGAGCGACGAGGCGAGGTAGAAGCCGCCGATGCCCCCGGCGAAACCGACGAGGCCGGTCATCACGCCGATCTCCGCGGCGAAACGCTGCGGCACCAGCTGGAATACCGCGCCGTTGCCGGTGCCGAGCGCCAGCATCGCCACTACGAACAGCGCCATCGCCGCGGTGACGCTGTCCGCCATGGCGACCCCGGCCAGCGCCAGCGCGGCGATCGCGAACACGCCGGTCAGCGTCCGGACGCCTCCCACCGCATCGGCGAGCGCGCCGCCCATCGGTCGCACCAGCGAGCCCGCGAAGACGCAGGCCGCGGTGCAATAGCCCGCCTGCACCGTCGTCAGCCCGAAGCGGTCGGTGAAATAGATCGGCAGGCTGGCCGCGAGCCCGACGAAGCCGCCGAAGGTCACCGCGTAGAAGCCCATCAGCGACCAGGCGTCGGCGGACGTCAGCGGCGTCAGATATTGGCCGAGCGTCTTGGGTGCGGGCGCGTTCGGCGCGTCCTTCGCCATCGCCATATAGGCGGCGAACACCAGCACCAGCGGGATGCAGGCGAGGCCCAGCACCGCGTTCCAGCCGAACAGTTTCGCAAGGGCAGGGGCGAACAGCGCCGCCAGCACGGTGCCCGAATTGCCCATGCCGGCAAGGCCCATCGCCTTGCCCTGATGCTGCGGCGGATACCAGCGGCTGGCGAGCGGCAGCGCGATCGCGAAGCTCGCCCCCGCGAACCCCAGGATGACGCCCAGCGCCAGCGTGCCGGCGAAACTGTCCACCCCCAGCATCCAGGCGCCGAACAGGCCGGCGATGACGATGACCTGGCTGATCGCCCCCGCGGTCTTGGGGCCGATCCGGTCGACGAGCAGCCCGTTGACGATGCGCAGCACCGCGCCCGCCAGTGTCGGCGTCGCCACCATCAGCCCCTTTTCGGCGGGAGTCAGCGCCAGCGTCTTCGCGATCTCGGGCGCGAGCGGCCCGAGCAGCACCCACACCATGAAGGCGAGGTCGAAATAGAGGAACGCCGCGATCAGCGTCGGCATATGGCCGCTCGCCCAAAATCCGTTCGCGTCGCGCGTCCTGCGCTGGTTCCAGATCGCCGTGGCCATAAGGTCGTACCCCCATCTGCGATGGTCAAAGAAAAAGCCGCCAGGACGGCGGCCATCACTGGCTGCATCCTGGCGGCTTCGTTGCCGTTCGACGGACGGACCTGCGCCCGATCGTCGTCGCGGCACCTGCCCCCCGTTGGAAAGGCGCCGCGTCTATTTCGTGTCCGGCATCCTTGCCCGACGATCCGGAAGTTGCCCGATTCGCGAGGGTAGCGCAAGGGTCTTTCGCAGGCGCAGCAATCCGACACGGCCTGACGGTGGGATGTGCGGTTCCACGTCAGCCACTCTGGACGATGCTTTTTCGCGCAGAGGCGCGGAGGGCGCAGAGGTGATCCGCCCGCCGCCCGGCGGCTGCCTTCCTCCGAGATACGCAGCGGGGCATTGCGAGGTCCGCTACGCCTCGGCGGCCTCGGCGCCTCTGCGCGAACAGTATCGCGTCCGCGGTCCGCCGCCGTCAGTCGTCCATGCCGGCAAGATAGGCCGGTATCCGGTCGGGATCGAAGGCGCGGCCGTCGAAGAAGCGGTCGCTGCCCAGGATCAGCCGGCCCTGCGTCGCGCCGACGCCGGTCGCCGCGCCGATCGATCCTTCCAGCTTCGAACTCGCCCCGGGCAGCGGGGCCGACGATCCCGCCAGCGCGGCGCGATACAGGTCGGGGCGAAACACACCCTCTGCCGCCTGCGCGTCCTCCGGCGAAAAGGCGGTGCCGTCCCACCGCGTCATCTGCGAATACAGCCACGCCGCCTGGCTGCGCCACGGGAAGTTCGCCGCCTCGCGATACTGGAACATGAAATCGGGGACGTGCAGCGTCGCGCCGTCCTTCGCCAGCCGCACGCGATCGGTGATCGCGCGCAGGATCGTTTCGGCGGGCGCGTCGCAATATTCGGGGCGAGACAGGATCGCGGCGCTGTCGGCGGCGGTGTCGGGCGCGACGAAATGTGCCGCCGCGCGGTGCAGCGCGCGCAGCAGCGCCGCGACCGCCTCGCCGCGCTCCGCCACGGTATCGGCCCGCACCGCCAGCACCTTCTCGACGCCGCGTCGCCAGATCTGCGCGGTGACCAGCGCGATCCGCCCGACGCCGCGATCGACCGCGATGCTGTTCCACGGTTCGCCGACGCAGATGCCGTCGACCTCGCCCGCGGCCAGAGCATCGGCGGCGAAGGGCGGGCTGGTGACGACGATCTCGACGTCGCGGTCGGGGCGGATGCCGACCGCCGCGAGCCAGTACCGCAGCATGTAATTGTGGCTCGAATAGCGATGCACCACGCCGAAGCGCAGCGGCGTCCCCGCCGCCGCGCGCGCCGTCGCGACCGTACGCAGCCGCGCGCCGAGGTCGATCGGGTCGGCCAGGCCCGCGCCCAGATCGACCGCCGCGGCCAGCGCGGTCGACAGCGTCACCGCATTCCCGTTGAGCCCCAGCACGAACGGCACCGTCAGCGGCACCGCGGGCCGGCCGCGCCCCAGCGTCGTCGCAATGGCAAGCGGCGCGATCAGATGCGCGGCATCGGTATGGCCGTAGAGCAGCCGGTCGCGCACCGTCGCCCAGGTCATGTCGCGGACGAGATCGATCCGGACGCCTTCCGCCGCGGCGAAGCCCTGTTCGCGCGCCAGGATCGGCAGCGCGGCATCGACCAGCGGCAGGAAGCCGATCCGGAAGCGCGCGGCGTCGGTGGGGAGCGGCATCACAGGTCTCCCATCAGCGCATCGCTGGTCACGATCGCCTCGGCGATGTCGGCGATCCGGCGGTTGGACTGCATCGCGTGGCTGCGCAGCAGCGCATAGGCCGCCGGTTCGTCGATGCCGCGGCGTTTCATCAGGATCGCCTTGGCGCGATCGACCGCCTGACGGTCGGCGAGCGCGCTCTTCGCCTCGGCAAGCTCCGCCTGGAGCCGCGCGAACGCCTGGAAGCGGCGCACCGCGAGGTCGAGCACCGGCTTGATCCGCTGCTTGGCGAGGCCATCGACGATATAGGCGGACACGCCCGCGTCGACCGCCGCCGCGGTCGCCTCGGCATCGCTCTGGTCGACGAACATCGCGATCGGGCGGGCGAGCGCACGGCTCATCGCGAAGAAATCCTCGAGCACGTCGCGGCTGGGATTTTCCAGGTTGACCAGCACCACCTCGGGCCGTGCCGCTTCCAGCTGCGCGAGCAGCGGCCGCGCCGGATCGATCAGGACCAGGTCGCCGAGCCCGGCATCGGACAATCCGTCGGAGATGATCGCCGCCCGCGTCGTGCTGGTGTCGATGATCGCGATCCGCATGGCGCCATTATGCCGCAATGCAGCGTGATGCCAAGCGCGCTGGCCGCCCGCCGGCGTATGTCCGTCAGAAGATCGGATCGTCGCCCGGCAGCGCGGAAACGTGGATGCCGCATTCGACCTTGTCCCAGCCGCGCCACCGGCCCGCGCGCGGATCCTCGCCGGGCTTGACCTTGCTGGTGCACGGCGCACAGCCGATCGACAGATAGCCCTGTGCCTCCAGCGGGTGGCGGGGCAGGTCGTGCTCGTCGAAATAGGCGTCGAGCTGCGTCTTCGACCAGTCGGCGAGCGGGTTGATCTTCAGCCGGCCCTCGTCCTCCTCGAACCGCGGCAGCGCGGTGCGGGTACCGGCCTGGAAGCCCTTGCGGCCCGAAATCCACGCGGCGAACGGCGCCAGCGCGCGGCGCAGCGGCTCGACCTTGCGGATCTCGCAACAGCCGTCGGGATCGTAGGACCAGCGCATGCCGGTCGCGTCCTTCGACGCCAGCAGCCGCGGATCGGGGCGGAACACGCGCAGGTCGGTCAGCCCCAGCCGCTCGGACAGTGCGTCGCAATAGGCGAGCGTCTCGCCGAACATCTTCTGCGTGTTGGTGAATATGACCGGCACGTCCCGGTCGATCTGCGCCACCATGTGCAGCAGCACCGCCGATTCGGCGCCATAGGACGATACGGAAGCGATGCGGCCGGCCAATTCGCCGGTCAGCAGCGTGCGCAGCATGTCGGCCGCGGGCATGCCGGCGAAGCGGATCTGCATCGCGGCGGCATCGGCGGTTGTGAAGGGCGGGGCGACGTCGATCGTGTCGATCGCGCGACTAGCCATGACGCAATGTCCATACCGGCACGGCGGCATCGGCCGCGGCCTGATAGCGATAGTCGTAGCGGTCGAGGCTGCGCCGCAGCACATCCGCGTCGATCGGCGCTTCCGGCGCGAAACTGTCGAAGCCGCAGCGGCGCATCAGCGGCAGCTGGTCGACCAGCACGTCGCCCGCCGCGCGCAGCTCGCCGGTATAGCCCGCCTCGCGCAACACCCGCGCCGCGCTGTAGCCGCGACCGTCGCGGAACGTCGGGAAGCTGACCTCGACCAGCGCAAGCTGGCCGAGCTGCGGCAGCAGCGCGCGCGCGTCCTCCCCCGCCTCCAGCCGGACCGCGGTCGCGTTGCTCTGGCCGAGGAAGGCGTCGAGCGTCACCGCGGGTTCGTCGTGCGGCTCGTCGTCGCGGAAGCGCAGCAGGGCGTCATCCATAGATCGCCTCCTTGAACGGTTCGAAGCCGACCCGGCGATAGGTGTCGAGGAAACGCTCGCCCGGCGTGCGGACGGCGACATAGGTGTCGGTGACGCGCTCGATCGCATCGACGACGCCGTCCTCGGAGAAGCCGGGGCCGGTGATCTTGGCGAGGCTGACGTCCTGCGCCCCCGATCCGCCGAGCGAGAGCTGGTAGTTCTCGGTCCCCTTCTTGTCGACGCCCAGGATGCCGATGTGGCCGGCATGGTGATGGCCGCAGGCGTTGATGCAGCCCGAGATCTTCAGCTTCAGTTCGCCGAGGTCGCGCTGGCGCTCGCGGTCGGCGAAGCGGGCCGCGATCTTCTGCGCCAGCGGGATCGAGCGGGCGTTGGCGAGGCTGCAATAATCGAGGCCCGGGCAGGCGATGATGTCGGTGATGAGATCGAGGTTGGGTTCGCCGAGCCCGGCATCGGCCAATTGCCGCCAGAGGTCGTGAAGGTCGCGCCGGCGCACATGCGGCAGGACGATGTTCTGTGCATGCGTCACGCGCAGCTCGTCGAACGAATATGCCTCCGCCAGATCGGCCATGCGCTCGATCTGATCCGCGGTGGCGTCGCCGGGAATGCCGCCCGCCGGTTTCAGGCTGATGTTGACGATGGCATAGCCGGGCTGCTTGTGCGCGACGACGTTCCGGTCGAGCCAGATCGCGAAGTCCGGATCGCTCTCGTCGATTTCCGCCGGGGCGCCCGCGTCGAAGGCGGGGGGCGCGAACATCGCGGTGATGCGGTCGAGTTCCGCGCGCGGCGGATCGAGGCCGAGCTGCTTGACCGCCACGAACTCCTCCTCGACCTGCCGACGATAGTCGTCGGCACCGATCTCGTGCAGCAGGATCTTGATCCGCGCCTTGTAGATGTTGTCGCGCCGGCCGTAGCGATTGTAGACGCGCAGGCACGCTTCCAGATAGCTCATCAGGTCGTCGGCGGTGACGAAGTCGCGGATCAGGTGGCTGACCATCGGCGTGCGGCCCATGCCGCCGCCGACGTAGATCGCACCCCCGAGCTCGCCGTCCCGCTCGATCAGGCGGATGCCGATGTCGTGCAGGCGCATCGCCGCGCGATCCTCTTCCGCGGCGATGACGGCGATCTTGAACTTGCGCGGCAGGTAGCTGAATTCCGGGTGGAACGTGCTCCACTGGCGAATTAGTTCGGCCCAGGGGCGCGGATCCGCGACCTCGTCCGCGGCGGCGCCGGCATATTGATCGGCGCTGATGTTACGGATGCAATTGCCACTCGTCTGGATCGCATGCATCTGCACCGTCGCGAGGCGCGCCAGGATGTCGGGCGTGTCGGCGAGCTTGATCCAGTTGAATTGCAGGTTCTGGCGGGTGGTGAAGTGGCCGTAGCCGCGATCATAGTCGCGCGCGATCCTGCCCAGCGTCCGCATCTGGCGGGCGTCGAGCGTGCCATAGGGGATAGCGACACGCAGCATATAGGCGTGAAGTTGCAGATAGA
Source organism: Sphingomonas sp. A2-49 (assembly GCF_025548555.1). Classification (GTDB taxonomy): domain Bacteria; phylum Pseudomonadota; class Alphaproteobacteria; order Sphingomonadales; family Sphingomonadaceae; genus Sphingomonas. Next base: position 34,017 of record NZ_JAJLPA010000023.1, on the reverse strand, counting down.
GGCCGTTCATCAGCCGCAGCGGCTTGAACTGGTCCTCGGTCAGCTGCCCGGACAGGCGGCGATCCACTTGGTCGCGGAACTCGTCGACGCGGGCATCGACGATCGCCTGGTCGTATTGGTCGTATCTATACATGGCTGGCTTTCCGGCCTTCGACGTTCGCGAAGGCAGTCTGGTTCGCGCGGCTCTTTTGCTGTGCAGAAGAGGTGTGGTTCTCGCGAAGACGCGACGACGCGAAGAGAGGATGGATCTGGTTCGCGCGGAGGCGCGGAGACGCGGAGAGGGCGCTTTTATGGCGCGCGGAGTGGCCGCCGTGTCCGTTCGTCGTTGCGGCGCATGCCTGGGGCCATGGCGCCGATATCGCTTGATGTGCCTGGCGCTGCGGCGGCGGGGAAGAGGTGTGGTTCGCGCGAAGACGCGACGACGCGAAGAGAGGAAGGGTTTTGTTCGCGCGGAGGCGTGGAGGCGCGGAGGTGACGCGTCCCGGGTGTGCGGAGCGGCCAACACATTTATTCGTCATTCCGGCGCGTGCCGGGGTCCATGGCGCGGGGATGGCTTGATACGCGTGCGAATTCGGCTGCTCGGTGCAGGTTTGGTTCGCGCGAAGGCGCGAAGACGCCAAGAGAGGAAGGGTTTGGTTCGCGCGGAGGGGCGGAGGCGCGGAGGTGACGCGTTTATGGCGCGCCGAGTGGTTGCCACGTACGTTCGTCATTCCGGCGCATGTCGGAGTCCATGATGGCGTTACCGTCGCGTGCGAGGGGTGGAATAGCTCGCGGCCTTCGCCCGCGCCTCCGGTCGTGTGGTTTCGATGGGGCCCGGCGTTCGCCGGGATGACGGCGGCGGGAGGGACGGATGTCTTCGACAGCCACGGCCCGACCGTCCGCTGCCGGTTGGTGCACACGCCGACGGCCCCGGGCGCGACCCCTCCGCGCCTCCGCGCCTCCGCGCGAACCAAAACCTGCCCTTTGCGGCTTCGCGTCTTCGCGCGCATCATATTACCCAGCTTCCCGCAGACGGATCCGCCGGCTTCAGCGTCAGGTCCGGCCGCACGGTAGGACCCAGCGCCCGGATGCGGTCCTTGATATGCGCAGGGCGCGGGCCGTCCGCGGTCGCGATCGCGTCGATCAGGTACGGCACGTTGACGCGGCGCGCGCCTTCCTCGACGCGCAGGATGCCCTCGCCCTCGGCGCCGACGTCGGCGGCGTCCTCGACGTGGCGCGACCAGCCGCTGCCGGTCCACCAGACGACGTCGCCGGTCGGCAGGTCGTTGCCGGTCAGCAGCCTCATGCCGCCGCCTCCGCCGGCCCTGTGACCGTATCGCCCTCGTGGGCAACGGCCGCGATCCGCGCCCAGCGAGCGAGCTTGTCCTCGGCGTCCGACAGCTCGACCACCTCGCCGACGACGATGATCGCGGGGCTGCGCACCGCCTCGCGCGTCACCATCGGGCCGAGGTCGGCGAGCAGGGTACGGATCGCGCGGCTGCCGGCGAGCGTGCCACGTTCCAGCACCGCGACCGGCATGTCGGGCGCGACGCCGTCGGCCATCAGCTTGTCGGCGATGTCGGTCGCCGTCGCGACGCCCATGTAGATGACGAGCGTACGGCCCTGACCGGCGAGGCCCGACCAGTCCTGATCCGACAGGCCCTTGCACTGGCCCGCGACGAAGCTGACCGCGCTCGAATGGTCGCGATGGGTGAGCGGCAGCATCGCCTCCGCCGCGCAGCCCAGCGCCGCCGAGACGCCCGGGATAACCTCGACCGGCAGGCCGGCGGCGCGCACCGCCTCCACCTCCTCGCCGCCGCGGCCGAAGATGAACGGGTCGCCGCCCTTCAGCCGCACGACGATCGCGCCGGTCTTCACATGCGCGACGATCAGCGCGTTGATCGCCTCCTGCGGCAGGGTATGCCGCGCGCGGCTCTTGGCGACCGAGATACGCTGCGCCGACGGCGGCGCGATGTCGAGGACGCGCGCGTCGATCAGCCCGTCGTGGACGACGATGTCGGCGCTTTCCAATGCCGCGACCGCGCGGACGGTCAGCAGCCCGGGGTCGCCGGGGCCCGCCCCGACCAGGATGACGCGCCCGCGGGCATTCGGATCGAGAAGCGTTGCCATGGCGGGGAGATGGGCCGCCCCCCGCCCGCGAACAAGCCAGCGTTGCTTTGGCGGGGGTTAGGCAAGCTTTCCGCGCCCGCACGAATGCTGTCCGGCAGGCTCACGCTCAGGCGTCGCGCAGGCCGATGCCGATGTTGGCGCGGGCGGCGTCCGCCTCGTTGCTGACCACCGGATAGGCGCAGTAATCCGCGGCGTAATAGGCGCTCGGCCGGTGGTTGCCGCTCCAGCCGACGCCGCCGAACGGGGCGGACGAGGAGGCGCCGTTGGTCGGCCGGTTCCAGTTGACGATGCCCGCGCGGATGCCCGACCAGAAGCGGTCGTACAGCGCGGGCGTCTGGCTGACGAGCGCGGCGGACAGGCCGTAGCGGGTGTCGTTCGCCTCGGCGATCGCCGCGTCGAAATCGTGCGCGCGCTGGACCTGGAGGATCGGGCCGAACAGCTCGATGTCGGGGCGTTCGGTCGCGCCGGTCATGTCGATGATCGCCGGGATCAGGAACGGCCGGTCGTCGCGCGGGCGTTCGAGGTGGCGGACCGGGCGCCCGCCGCGCATCAGCAGCGCAAGGAAGCTCTCGGTCAGCATGTCGGCGACCTGATTGTCGATCACCGGCCCCATGAACGGCTGCGGATCGTCGTGCGGCGCGCCGACGATCAGCCGGCCGACCATCGTGTGGATCGTGTCGACGAGCGGTTCGAACAGCTTGTCCTCGACGATCAGCCGCCGCGCGGCGGTACAGCGCTGGCCCGCGGTGGTGAAGGCCGACTGGATGACCAGCACCGCCGCCGAATGCAGGTCGGGCGTGTCCCACACGACGATCGGATTGTTGCCGCCCATTTCGAGCGCCAGGATTTTTTCCGGCTTGTTCGCGAAGGCGCGGTTGAGCGCGAGGCCGGTGCGCGCCGAGCCGGTGAACAGCAGGCCGTCGATGTCGGGATGCTCGGCCAGCGCCTTGCCCTCGGCCGGGCCGCCGATCAGTACGCGGATGCACGCGTCGGGTACTCCGGCGGCGCGATAGCAGTCGACGAGGAAGGCGCCGGTCGCGGGCGTCTTTTCGGACGGCTTGAACACGACCGCATTGCCGGCGAGCAGCGCGGGGACGATGTGACCGTTGGGCAGGTGCGCAGGGAAATTGTACGGCCCCAGCACCGCAAGCACGCCGTGGGGCTTGTGCCGCAGCGCCATGCGGCTGCCCATCGGCGATTCGAGCCGGCGCTGCGCCGTCCGCTCGGCATAGGCGGTGACCGAGATGTCGACCTTGCCGATGACCGTGTCGACCTCGGTCCGTGCCTCCCACACCGGCTTGCCGGTTTCGCGCGCCAGCAGGTCCGCGAAGGCTTCGTGGCGCTGGCGCACGACGTTGCCGAAGCGGCGCAGCGTCTCGATCCGGACCGCGAGCGGCAGCGCCGCCCAGCCCGCCCAGCCGGCGCGCGCGGCGGCGACCTCCAGCTCCGCGTCGCCGACCGGCCCGCGCCAGAGTTCCGCCCCGGTCGCGGGTTCGTAGGAGATGATCTCGTCAGCCATGCCTGCCTATTGCCCTCTCGGAGCGTCGGACTAGGCGAAAGGGCAGGGGGCGGCAAGACGGACCGCCATGACGTCCGCACCCGTGCGTCGGGCCCGGATCGGCGGCGCCGCGTCGGACGGGCGTCAGGCCCAGGGTAACTCCCTGTACCATTTGGTGATGACGTATTTGACGCCGCTGCGCACCTTCATCCCCTGATGCAGCGTCGCCGGATTGGGCGTGCCGTCGGGGCGGCGGTTGTTCCAGGCGACGAGCTTGCCGATTTCCGGCTGGACGATCTTGTCGACCGCCTTGAAGCGGGTCGCGCCGCCCGCCTCCGGCACGTTGAGATAGACCATCACCGTCCAGGTGCGGTTGCCCGCGACCGCGCAGTAGCGCGCATAGTCCGCCCCCTGCGGCTCGAAATAGTCGGTATGGCCCTTGAATTCCTGCCCCACCGCATAGCGCTGGCCCTGGAGCGGCTCGCCGTGCGCGGGGTCGAGGCCGGTGAACAGCGCGAGCCGGCGCTCGACCGCCTGCACCACCGGGTCGCCGGCGAACAGGTCGCCGGTTTCGCTGGTGCGGAACGCCGAATCGCCGTTGGGATCAGCGATGGTCGAGGGGCGGCGGACGGCGTCGATCCGCTCGATCAGCGCCTCGCACAGCCCCGCGCCGATGAAATCGCGCGCGATGAACAGGTCGAGCTTGGCGCTGGGGACCTTCTGGACGCCGGGTTGGGCGAGCAGCTGCGCGACGATCGGGCCCGCGTTGAGGCCGCTGCCGAGGGAAGGAATCGTGTCCATGGCGGCCATCCTATCGGGCGTTCCGGCGGTTGGGGAGGGGCGGCCGGCGGCCCCTGCGGCGCATCTGACCCCTTTGACGCCAAAGCGTAACATGGCATGCGTAGGCGCGACGTGCGGGACGGGACTGACACATGCGCTTGAAACTCGACGCGCGCACGCGCCGCATCCTGCGCCGCCTGCCGGTCGTGAACGTCTATTCGCTGGCGGAGCTGCTGCTGATCGCGGGGCTGGCGACGCAATCGGCGCGGCTGGTGTGGACGCTGGTGACGCCGGTGTCGCCGCTCGGCGACTGGCGCCCGGCGGAGGTGAGCGTGCCCGGCCGGCCGTACGACGTGCTCGCGGGGTTCGATCCCTTCTTTCGCCTGGGCGGCGCGCAGCCGGGGCCGGCGACGGTCACCGCATTGCAGCTGACGCTGTTCGGCATCCGCGTCGACGAGGCGTCGGGCCGCGGCTCGGCGATCCTTGCGGGGCCGGACAATATTCAGAGGAGCGTCGGCGTCGGCGAGGAGATCCAGCCCGGCGTGCGGCTGAAGGCGGTGACGTTCGACCATATCACCATCGACCGCGGCGGGACGTCCGAAGACCTGTTCCTCGTCCAGTCCGACGCCCCGCAGGGGGCGGCGCCGGGCACGGCCCCGCTCGCTCCGGGCGTCGCACCCGCCCCCGGCCAGCCGCCCGCGCCCGCGATCGGCGGCCATGCGATCCGCAGCGAGATCGGCTTCATCCCGCGCATCGACGGCGGTCGCATCTCCGGCCTCGTCGTCCGGCCGCAGGGCACCGGCGCGCTGTTCCGCAACGCCGGCCTGCGCGAGGGCGACGTCGTCACCGCGATCGGCGGGCGCCCCGTCACCGGTCCGCAGGACCTCGACCGCGTCACCGCCGATTTCGCCGGCGGCGGCAACATTCCCATCACCGTAGAGCGCGGCACGCAGACGCTGGCGCTCGCCATCACGATCGCACCCAATCCATGAAGACGCTGTTCCCCGCCCTGATGCTGTCGACCGCCGCGCTCGCGCTGCCGGTCGTGGCGATCGCCCAGACCACGCTCAACGTCCGCGATGCCGACATCCGCGCGTTCATCGCCGATGCCGCGCGGGTGACGGGCCGCACCTTCATCATCGATTCGCGCGTGCAGGGGAAGGTGACGGTCGTCACCGACCGGCCGCTGAGCCGCAGCGAATATTTCGAGGCGTTCCTGTCGACGCTGCGCGCCAACGGGCTGGTCGCGGTGCCGACCGGCAACGGCGCGTTCCGCATCCAGCCGGTCGACAACGCCGCCTCGCAGCCGAGCCGCGTCGGCGTCGCCGGCGCCGCGCGCAACAGCCTCGTCACCGAGATCGTGCGGCTGCGCGCGATCGACGCGACGCAGGCGATCGAGACGGTGCGCCCGCTGGTCAGCGCGCAAGGGTCGGTGAGCGCCAATCGCGGCTCGAACAGCCTCGTCATCGTCGATTTCGCCGACAATATCCGCCGCATCCGCGAGGTGCTGCGCCGCGTCGACGCCGACAACGCCTCGACCCGCGTCGTCGGCCTCAAGAACGCGTCCGCCAAGGAGATCGCGGCGGCGTTGCAGGGCCTGACCAGCGGCGCGCCGGGCGGGCAGGGCGGTGGCGCCGGCGCGGGCGGCGTCGGCACCACGGTGACCGCGGTCGACAGCAGCAATTCGGTCATCATCCGCGGCGACGCGGCGAGCGTCGCACGGCTCGTCGCGGTCGCGCAGGACCTCGACCAGAAGGCGAAGAACGGGACCGAGATCCGCGTCGTGTTCCTGGAGAATGCCGACGCCGCGCAATTGCTGCCCGTCCTCCAGCAGCTCGTCGGGCAGACGCCGGACGCGGTGCAGGACGTGCAGCTGTCGCGGACCCAGACCGGCTTCGGCAGCAGCGCCGGCGGCGGCTCGAACACCCAGCAGCAGCGGCAGGTGACGCAGGCGCCGGTACAGCAGAGTTCGGGCGGCGGCGGGGCCGGGACCGGCCAGCCCGCGATCACGACGCAGGGCGGGCGCACCGCCGCGGTCGTCACCCGCTTCCAGGGCGCCAATGCGATCGTCATCGCCGCGCCCGCGGACATCCAGCGGCAATTGTCCGACGTCGTCCGCCAGCTCGACACCCGCCGCGAACAGGTGCTGATCGAGGGCATCGTCGCCGAGGTGTCGGATGCGACCGTCAACCGGCTCGGCGCGCAGTTCATCCTCGCCAATCCCTCGGGCGGCGCGTTCGCGGCGTCGACCTTCTCGAACAGCGCGCCCAATATCCTCCAGATCGCCGGCGCGATCGGCGCGCGCGAGCTCGGCCGCAACACGACGACGACGATCGCCAACGGCGTCACCACGACGGTGACGACCAACAATGCCTCCGACCAGCTGACCCAGTCGGCGATCAGCTCGATCATCGGTTCGTCGGGCGGGTTCGGCGGGTTCGGCGGCAAGATCGGCGACGTCATCTTCGGCGCGATCATCAATGCGGTGAAGAGCGACACGACGTCGAACCTGCTCCAGGTCCCGCATCTGGTCACGGTCGACAACCAGGAAGCGCACAGCCTGGTCGGGCAGGAGATCCCGATCACCACGGGGCAGGCGCTGTCGAACAATTTCGACAACACCTTCCGCACCACGCAGCGCGAGAACGTCGGCATAGAGCTGACCGCGCGCCCGCAGGTCAATTCGAGCGGGACGGTGAAGCTCAACCTGCGCCTAGAGGTCAGCTCGATCGCCGGGCCGGTGTCGAGCGACAACAGCGACCTGATCCTCAACAAGCGCGAGATCGAGACGACGCTGACCGTCGACGAGGGGCAGATCGCGGTGATGGGCGGCCTGCTCAGCGACGAGGAGCGGCGGACGATCGAGAAGATCCCGCTGCTGGGCGATATCCCGCTGCTCGGCAACCTGTTCAAATCGAAGGCGAAATCGCGAAACAAGACCAATTTGATGATCTTCATCCGGCCGACCATCCTGCGCAGCGCGGCCGACAGCCGCAAGCTGGCGGAACAGCGCTACGGCTATCTGCGGCTGCAACAGGGGCTGCAATCGCCCGACGAGGAGCCGTCGATCGACCAGCTGGTGCGCGATTACATGGGCGCGGCGCCGCCGATCCCGTCGGCGCCGGTGCCGGGCAACATCCAGGACCCGCGGATCGCGGTGCCGATCCAGCACAATACGACCAAGGTCATCCGTCCGAGGGACCGGTGAGGCGCGCGCGCTCCGATACGCCATACCGGCGGACGCCGCCGTGGCGCGCCATGGCACGCAACGGCGTATCCGGGGTTCGCGGCATCGGCCGGGACGACAAGGAGGGTGCGCGTCTGCCGGTCCCGACCACCGCCATCCCCGCGCAGGCGGGGATCCATAATGGCGAACCCCTCAGCTCCATCGCGGTACCTGCGCGTCTGGATTCCCGCCTGCGCGGGAATGACGGCGGGGGTGGGATGCGGTCTCGTGTCGGCGTCATCCGTGCGCGGGCGGGATCCATAATGGCGAACGTCCCGGCCCCATCGCAGCGCCTGCGCGTGGGGATTCCGGCCTGCGCGGGAATGACGGCGGGCGTGGGGTGCGGTTTCGCGTCCGCGTCATTCGTGCGGAGGCGGGGGTCCGTGGCCGCTGGGCGCGGCCTTGGCGTGCCATTGCCGGTAACGTCGTGTCCGCGGGTCCCGGCGTCCGCCGGGATGACGGAGGCGGTGCGCGCCTGCCGGGCTTCGACACCGTCATCCCCGCGCAGGCGGGGATCCATAACGGCGAACCCTTCGGCTCCATCGCAGCGCCTGCGCGTAGGGATTCCCGCCTGCGCGGGAATGACGGCGGGTATGGGGAACGGCGCATGATGATCCGAACCGGCGAAGAGCTCGACGCTGCGCTCGTGCCGCCCGTCGCCGACGCGCCTTCGGAACCCCTGCCGATGCTCGCCATCCCCTATGCCTTCGCGCGCAAGTTCGGGGTGGTCGTCCAGCATACCGATACCGACACCCACATGACCGTCGCGATGCGCGCCGGCGCCGACCCCAAGGCGCTGCTCGAAATCCGCCGCTATCTCGCGCGGCCGTTCGACGTCGCGGTCGTCGAGGCGCCGGCGTTCGACCGGCTGCTGTCGGACAATTACGCCATGGACGGACAGGCGAACGCGCTCGCCGCGGTGGGGATGGGCGACGAGCTCGACATGCTCGCCGACGGGCTGCCGACCGCGGAGGATCTGCTCGACACCGCCGACGATGCGCCGGCGATCCGGCTCATCAACGGCATCATCGCCGACGCGGCGCGCAACGGCGTGTCGGACATCCATATCGAGCCGTACGAAACCGGGCTGATCGTGCGCATGCGCATCGACGGGGTGCTGCGAGAGACGCTGCGCATGCCGCCGCACGTCGCGCCGGTCGTCGTCAGCCGGATCAAGGTGATGGCGCGGCTCGACATCGCCGAACGGCGCGTGCCGCAGGACGGGCGGATGGGGCTGACGCTGGGCGGCAAGCTGCTCGACGTCCGCGTCTCGACGCTGCCCAGCCGCGCCGGCGAGCGGGTCGTGCTGCGTATCCTCGACAAGGACAATGCCGGCATCGATCTCGACGCGCTCGGCATGGACGCCGGCATGTACGCGCTGCTGCGCGGCGCGCTCGCCGAGCCCAACGGCATCATCCTCGTCACCGGGCCGACGGGATCGGGCAAGACCACCTCGCTCTACGGCGCGCTGCGGTTGCTCAACGACGGCAGCCGCAACATCCTGACGGTCGAGGACCCGGTCGAATATGCGGTCGAGGGCGTCGGCCAGACGCAGGTCAATCCAAAGGTCGGGCTGACCTTCGCGGCGGGGCTGCGCGCGATCCTGCGCCAGGATCCCGACGTCGTGATGGTCGGCGAGATCCGCGATCGCGAGACCGCGGAGATCGCCGTACAGGCGTCGCTGACCGGGCACCTCGTGCTGTCGACGGTTCACACCAACGACGCGATCGGCGCGATCACGCGGATGCGCGACATGAAGGTCGAGCCGTTCCTGCTCGCCTCCACCCTGCGCGCGGTGATCGCGCAGCGGCTGGTCCGCCGGCTGTGCCCGACGTGCCGGCGGCCGGTGCCGGCGGCGGGCGGCGTCGCCGCGCTGATCGGGATCGAACCCGACGCGACCGTCTACGAAGCGGTCGGCTGCGGCGAGTGCAACCATAGCGGGTTCAAGGGGCGGATCGGCGTGTTCGAGGCGGTGCGCGTCGACGACACGATCCGCCGCTTCATCAACGACGGCACCGACGAGACCGCGATCGCCGCGCACGCCTTCGCCCGCACCCCCAATCTGGCGCAGGCGGCCGAGACGCTGGTGCGGCGCGGCCTGACGACGGCGGAGGAGGCGATCCGGGTGAGCCGGCGCGATGCGACCGACGCGGTGGTGGACGATGTGTGATCGTCCTCACCCTTCGCCGCCTTCGGCGTCTCTCCCTCTCCCGACTGGGAGAGGGAAGGGGCCCGCCCTGCGCAGCCGGGTGGGAAGGGTGAGGACGGCTGACTCCAATCATGGCTGATTTCGACTATCTCGCCATCGACACGCGCGGACAGGAGCAGCGCGGACATGTCGCCGCGGCGACGATCGACGCGGCGCGTGCGAGCCTCGACCGACGCAGGCTCTACGTCGTCCGCATCGAACCCGGGGCGCCGCCGCAGGCGACCGGCCGCCCGCTGTTCGGTATCAGGCTCGGCCGCGCGCGGATGAGCGTCAAGCAGCTCACCCTGTTCACCCGCCAGCTCGCGACGCTCAACCGCGTGTCGCCGCTGGAGGAATCGCTGCGCACGATCACCCGCCAGACCGAACAGGAGGGCGTGCGCACGATCGTCGCGCAGGTCCATGCCGGCGTCGTCGAGGGGCGGCGGCTCGCCGATTCGATGGCGCGCGAACCCAGAAGCTTCCCGCCGCTGTATCGCGCGATGGTGTCGGCGGGCGAAAGCTCGGGCAGCCTGCCGACGATCCTCGACCGGCTCGCCGCGCTGCTCGAGCGGCAGGCGGAGATCCGCGGCAAGCTCATCACTGCGCTCGCCTATCCGACGATCCTCGCGGTGGTGGCGATGGGTGTCGTCACCGCGCTGATGATGTTCGTCGTGCCGCAGGTGGTCGAACAGTTCGATACCGTGGGGCAGGAGCTGCCGCTGCTGACGCGCGTCGTGATCGGCCTGTCCGATTTCCTCGTCGGCTATTGGTGGGCGATCGTGCTGGCGCTGGGGCTGACCGCGGTCGGCGGCTGGTATGCGCTGCGCGATCCGGCGTTGCGCCTCGCCTTCGACACCGCGGTGCTGCGGCTGCCGCTGCTCGGGCGGCTGCTGCGCGACCTGCACGCGGCGCGGATGTCGCGCACGCTCGGCACGATGGTGGCGAGCCGGCTGCCGCTGCTCGAGGGCCTCGCGCTGACCGCGAGCACGATCCACAACCGGCGGCTGCGCGCCGCGTCGGACGAGATCGTCGACGCGATCCGCGGCGGCGGCAGCCTGTCGGCGGCGATGCGGCGCGCGGGCGTGTTCCCGCCGCTGCTCACCTATCTCGCCGCGAGCGGCGAGGCGGCGGGGCGGCTCGACGAGATGCTGGAACGCGCCGCCGACTATCTGGAGCGCGAATTCGACCGCTTCACCGCGACTGCGCTGTCGCTGCTCGAACCGGCGATCATCGTCGTGATGGGCGGCATCGTCGCGACGATCGTGCTATCCATCCTGCTCCCCATCCTCCAGCTCAACACGCTGGCAGGCCAGTAAGGACATCCATGCGTACCGAACCCGAACAGCGCCATCGCCGCGAAGAAGGCTTCACCCTCGTCGAGCTGATGGTCGTCATCGTCATCATCGGGCTGCTCGCCGCGATCGTGACGTTCAACGTCCTGCCCGCGGGCGACAAGGGCAAGATCACCAAGGCGAAGTCGGACATCAGCACGATCGAGGGCGCGCTGGAGATGTACCGCCTCCAGCTCAACAGCTACCCGACGACGTCGCAGGGATTGCAGGCGCTCGTCACCGCCCCCGCCGGCGTCAACGCGGCGGAATACCAGCGCGGCGGCTATATCAAGAAGCTGCCGCCCGATCCCTGGGGCCGGCCGTACCTCTATGCCTCGCCCGGGCAGCATGGCGAGGCGGACGTGTGGAGCCTCGGCGCCGACGGCAAGGACGGGGGCGAGGGCGTCAACGCCGACATCACCTCCTGGCAATAGGGATGCGCCCGCCGCGCATCCGATCCGGTACTCGTCGACGGCGCGGCCAGCGGGGCTTCACGCTCGTCGAGCTGATGGTGGTGGTGACCATCATCGGCCTCGCCGCGGCGGTGGCGGTATGGAACATGCCCGATCCGCGCGGGCGTGTCGCCGACGAGGCGGCACGGTTCGCGCTGCGCGCGCGGGCGGCGCACGATGCGGCGATCGTCGAGGCGCGGCCGGTCAGCATCTGGGTCACCGCGGGCGGCTATGGCTTCGACCGCCGCGCCGCGGGCCAGTGGGTGGCGATGGCGGACAAGCCGCTGCGCGTCGAACGCTGGTCGGACGGCACCAGCGCCGCGACCGGCGAGGCGGACGGGCGGCTGCGCATCGTCTTCGACCCGACCGGGCTCGCCGACCGCGGCGCGCAGGTGACGCTGACCCGCAGCGGCGCGCGCGCGGTGATCGACATGGCCGCGGACGGCACGGTGCGGGTGGCGAGCTGATGCGCGGCCGGGCGAGCGATCAACGCGGCTTCACGCTGATCGAGATCATGGTCGCGCTGGCGGTGTTCAGCCTCGCGGTGCTGGCGCTGCTGCGGCTGGAGACGGCGACGATCCGCGGCGCGGCGACGCTCGACGACAGCCTGCTCGCCGGGCTGGTCGCGCGCAACGTCGCCAACGATGCGATCAGCGACGGCCGCCCGCCGGTCGCCGGCCGGACCACGGGCAGCGAGGCGAACGGCGGCCACAGCTGGACCTGGGTGCGGCAGGTGCGCGCGACCGGCAATGCCGGCATCGTCCGCATCGACGTCGCGGTCACCGATCGCACCGGCCGGATCCTCGGGCGAACCACCGCGATCCGGCCGCCGGACACGCCGTCGTGACGCGCGACGACCGCGGCTTCACCCTGATCGAGGTGATGATCGCGCTGATGATCTTTGGCATGATCGCGGCGGCGGGGGTCGCGATCCTGACCTTCAGCGTCCGCGCGCAGACCGCGACGGGGAAGCGGTTCGACGACGTCGCCGCGCTCAATCGCACCACCGCGCTGCTCGCCGGCGACCTGGGGCAGGCGATCGACCGGCCGGCGCGCGACGAGGGCGGCAACGTGCTGCCCGCGTTCACGGGAGAGGGCGACGGCCGGATGCGCTTCGTTCGCAGCGGCTGGGCCAATGTCGATGCCGCCCCGCGCGCGAGCGTGCAGAAGGTCGCCTATGCGATCGAGGACGGCACGCTGGTCCGCATCGCCTATCCAATGATCGACGGTGCCGCGCCGCTGCCCGCGGTCGCGCTGCTCGACCGGATCGCCGGGATCGCCGCGCGCTATCGGTACAAGGGTGCGTGGAGCGATCGCTGGGACGACACGCAGGGCGCGGCCTTGCCGCAGGCGGCGGAGATTTCGCTGCGGCGGACCGACGGGCGCGCGTACCGGCTGATGCTGCTGGTCGGCACCGGTTATGCCGGGTCGCTCGCCCCCGGCCCGCAACCCACGCCGACGGCCACGCCCAATGGTGGATAGTCGCGAACGCGGCGCTGCGCTGCTCACCGTCCTGCTGCTGGTCGCGATGATCGCCGTGCTGGCGGGCACCGCGCTGGAGCGGTTGCGGCTGACGACGCGGCTTGCCGGCAATGCGCTGGGCGGCGAACAGGCGCGCGGCTATGCCCGCGCGGCCGAGGCACTGGCGACGACGAAGGTCACCGACATGCTGGGGTCCAGCCCGGACAAGGTGACGCTGGCGGGCGGATGGAGCGGGCGCCCCTATGGCCTGCCGCTGCCCGGCGGCGGGCTGGCAGTGGCGCGGGTGACCGACGGCGGCAATTGCTTCAACCTCAACAGCCTCGTCAGCAAACAGGCACCCAATGTCTACACCTCGACACAGAGCATCGCGCAGCGCGTGCAGTTCGCGCGGCTGATGCGGCTGGTCGGCGTGCCGGCGCAGGCGGCCGAGCGGATCGCGCCCGCGACCGCCGACTGGATCGACACCGATCAGGACCAGCAGGGTGGCGGCGCCGAGGATCCCGTCTACCTCGCACGCGCGACGCCCTATCGTACGGCCGGCACGTTGATGGCCGATCCCAGCGAGTTGCGCGCCGTCGATGGCATGACGCCGGAGGTTTATGCCCAGCTGCGGCCATGGATCTGCACGCTGCCCGTCGCCGCGACGGTGCCGGTCAACATCAACACGCTGACCCCCGAACAGGCGCCGCTGGTGGCGATGCAGTTTCCCGACACGCTGTCGGTCGACGCGGCGCGGGGGATGCTCCTGCGCCGCCCGCAGCAGGGCTTCGCGAGCGTCGAGACGTTCCTCAACAGCGGCGGCAGCGGCGCGTCGCCGGACGCGGGAACCGCCGGCATGGCGATCACCTCGCAATGGTTCGCGCTGCGTATCGACGTCAGCAACGGCAGCAGCGGATTGCAGGAAAGAGCATTGATCGACGCAAGCCGTCTTCCCGCGCGGCTCGTGGCGCGGCAATGGGGCGACGACTCATGACGACGCTCCTCTTCCTTCCCTCCGCCACGCAAGGCTGGCGCTGGCTGCGCATCGCCGCCGACGGTGCGATCGGCGCGGGCGATGGGTTGCCCGCGGACACGGGCGACGACGCCGTCGTCGCGGTGGCCCCGGCGGATGCGGTGACGCTGCACTGGGCGGACCTGCCCGCGCGCTCCCCGGCGCAGGCCACCGCCGCCGCCCGGCTGCTGGTGGCGGAGGCGAGCGCGACGCCGATCGGCGAGCTGCACGTCGCCGCCGGCGACGAGGGCGAGGACGGGAGCGGCGGCGAACGCCCGATCGCGGTCGTGGCGCTGGGCGCGATGGCGGGCTGGCTCGCCGAGCTGGCGGTCCACGGCATCGACCCGGTCGCGATGGTGCCCGCGCCGCTGCTGCTGCCACGTCCCGACGACGGCTATGTCCGCGGCACGATCGCGGGTACCGCGCTGGTCCGCAGCCGGACGACCGGGTTCGCCGACGAGGCGCGGCTGACCGAGATGGTGGTCGGCGACGCACCGATGGCGACGCTCGACCGCGCGGCGCTCGATACGGCACTGGTCGCCGCGGTCGCGGCACTGCCGCTCGACCTGCGGCAGGGGCCGTTCGCGCGGCGCCGCCGGATCGGCATCGACTGGGCGCTGATCCGGCGGCTGGCGCTGCTCGGCGCGGCGATCCTGGCGGTGACGCTGGCCATCGACCTGGTGCGGATCGCCAAATATGCGTTCGGGGCGGACGCGCTGGAGGCGCGCGCCGATGCGCTGGGCCGGACCGGGCTGGCGCGCGGCGAGACGGTGACCGATGTCGACCGCCAGCTCGACGAGCGGCTGGCGGGCGTGCGCGGGCCGGGGCTGGGCTTCAGCACCACGGTCGCGGCGGTCTATGCCGCGGTGCGAGCGACGCCGGGTACGGAGCTGACATCGTTGGAATTCCAGTCCAACGGCGCGTTGCGGATCGGCGTCGGCGCCGCTCGCGAATCGCTGCCGACCGATCTCAAGCGGGCGCTGGAGGCGGCGGGCTTCACCGTCACGGCGGGCACGTTCCAGTCCGCCAACGGCAGGGTGACGGGAGAAATGACGGTGAGCCGGTCATGAGCGGCCTTCGCGCCTGGTTCGCCGGCCGTGCGCTGCGCGAGCGACGCCTGATCCTGGCCATGCTCGCGCTGCTGGTCGTGACGATCGTGTGGGGCGGGATCATCCTGCCGGTGCGGGACGGCCTGTCGAGCGCACGCGAGCGGCATGCCGATGCGGTTGTGCGGCTCGCCGCGACGCAGGACGAGGTCGACCTGATCCGCTCCGCCGGGCGCCGCGTGCCGCTGACCGGCACCTTGGTCGAGACGCTGCGGCTGCGTGCCGACGCCGCGGGCCTCGCGCTCGCCAGCGTCGAGGACGGCACCGGCGGGCGCGTCCACGCGACGATCCAGGCGGGGCGTCCGGCGGCGCTGGCGCGGTGGTTCGCCGGGCTGGAAGCGAGCGGCATCCTGGTCGATTCGGCGACGTGGCGCGACAATGCCGACGGCAGCGTCGCGGCGGATTTCGTCGTGCGGGCGCGCGCGTCGTGAGGCGCATCCGCCTGCGCACCGGCCCCGCGGCGCTGTTCGGCGCGCTGATGTTCGCGGCGCTGCTCATGTTCCTGCCGTTGCGGCTCGTGCTCGGCTGGGTGGGGCTCGGCGACCAGGGGTTCAGCGCGCGCACCGTCACCGGCAGCGTGTGGGACGGCCGGCTGAACGAGGCGCGGTTCGGCGACCTCGCGCTCGGTTCGCTCGACGCCGGCCTGTCGCCGCTCGCGCTGCTGATCGGGCGCGCGCGGATCGCGCTCGACGGCGATCCCGGCCTGCTCCACGGTGCGATCACGCTCAGCCGCCACGGCATCGGCGTCGACGACATGACCGCGACGCTGCCGACCGGGCGCGCCTTCGCCCCGTTGCCGGTGACGCAACTTGCGCTGGAAAACGTCACCGTCCATTTCGTCGACGACACCTGCGACAGGGCGGAAGGGCGCGTCCGCGCGCGACTGGTCGGCGAGGCGGCGGGGATCGCGCTGCCCGCCGACCTGTCGGGCGTCGCCCGGTGCGACGGCGGCGCGCTGCTGCTGCCGCTCGCCAGCCAGGCGGGCAGCGAGAGCATCGAACTGCGCATCACCGGTCAGGGCCGCTACACCGCCGCGCTGCGCATCGCGCCGGCCGATCCGACGGCGGCCCAGCGCCTGTCCGCCGCGGGTTTCGTGCCGGGGCAGGGCAGCTACCGCCTGTCGATCGAGGGCAGCTTCTAAGGCCGATCGGGCTCGGAGGCCGGACCGTTTTCTCCGCTTCCGGACCTGACCCGCGGGCCACCGTGCCGCAGGGATACGGCAAAAGCCTCCAGGACCGCGTCTGGCGGCACAGCGAACCCCTGCATCGGTCCGGGTAACGATGGGGTGGAGGCGATTCCGGTTCTGCATGCGGCGCCGCAGGCCGAATATCCGCTGATCCGATCCCGCGCGCGCCCGTTCCGCAAAAAGCCCGCCTTCCGGCTTGACGCAACGCGTCTACCCCCGCTAGGGGCGCAGCCTTCGCGGCGACCGTAGTTCAATTGGTTAGAGCGTCGGCTTGTGATGCCGGAAGTTGCGGGTTCAAGTCCCGTCGGTCGCCCCATTTTCTCGCATATTCCGACCGCCCACAGGATCGGGGCTGGTCAAAGCGGGCGAGAAATAATATTGCCGCCTTTCGCAATTTTCCAAAAGCAGCGGAGCAGGCCATGACCTCGGTGTGGGATCTTCCCGATTTCGATTCGCACGAAGGCGTCCATGCCTTCACCGACCGCGCATCGGGTCTGCGCGCGATCATCGCGGTCCATTCCACCCATCTCGGCCCCGCGGCGGGCGGCGCACGCTTCTGGCATTATGCGTCGGGCGACCTCGCCGTCACCGACGCGCTGCGGCTGTCGCGCGGCATGAGCTTCAAGAACGCGATGGCGGGACTGGCGCTGGGCGGCGGCAAGGGCGTGATCCTGGCCGACGAGCCCGGCGCGGTGATCGGCGAGGACCGGCTGAAGGCGTTCGGCCGCGCGGTCGATTCGCTCGGCGGCACATACGTCACGGCCGAGGATGTCGGCATGTCCGAGGCACGGATGAAGGTGATCGCGGGCGAGACGCGCTACGTCAGCGGCCTGCCGGTCGAAAGCGGCGCGGCGGGCGGCGACCCCGGCCCCTATACCGCGCACGGCGTCTATCTGGGCGTGAAGGCGGCGGCGAAGCGCGGGCTGGGGACCGACGACATGCGCGGCGTCCATGTCGCGGTGCAGGGCGTCGGATCGGTCGGCGGCGGGCTCGCCCGGCTGCTGGCGCGCGACGGGGCGCGGCTGACGCTGGCCGACGTCGATGCGGCGCGCGCGAAGGCGCTGGCGGAGGAACTGGGCGCCGAGACGGTCGCCGCGGGCGCGATCCTGGGCGTGGAGGCGGACATCTTCAGCCCCAACGCGCTGGGCGCGATCCTGACCGAGGCGACGATCCCGACACTGGTCGCGAAAGTGGTCGCGGGTGGCGCCAACAACCAGCTGGCGACGCGCGAGGATTACGATCGCCTGCACGCGCGGGGCATTCTCTATGCGCCCGATTACGTCATCAACGCCGGCGGCATCATCAACGTCGGGCTCGAATATCTGGGGCAGGGCGACGAGGCCGAGGTGATGGCGCGCATCGCCAGGATCCCGGCGCGGCTGGACGAGGTGTGGGACGAGAGCGAGCGCACCGGTCGCCCCGCCGCGGAGGTCGCCGACACGATCGCGCAGCGCCTGATCGGCCGCGGCTGACGACCGCCGCGATCCGCCCCCGTTCCGCGGGGCGGGTCGGCGGTGCCTCGTCCTTTGCGACGGGGTGACGGCGGCCGCAAAGCTTTATAAGGCTCGTGCGCCGTGCCCACGCTTCATGCCCTCGCCAATCCCGCCCGCTTCCTCAGGATCGCGCGGCCGCTCACGCCGGCGCTGCTGTGGAGCGGCGTGGTGCTGCTCGCGATCGGTTGCTGGGCCGGGCTGACGCAGACGCCGCCCGATTATCTCCAGGGCGACAGCGTCCGCATCCTCTACATCCACGTGCCCTCGGCCTGGCTCGGCATGGGCGGCTGGAGCGGGCTGGCGGTCAGCAGCATCGCCTTCCTCGTCTGGCGGCATCCGCTCGCCGACGTCGCGGCGCGCGCGATCGCGCTGCCCGGCGCGGTGTTCGCCGCGATCTGCCTCGTCACCGGATCGATCTGGGGGCGGCCGACCTGGGGCACGTGGTGGCAGTGGGACGGGCGGCTGACGTCGATGCTGCTGCTGTTCTTCGTCTATTGCGGCTATATGGCGCTCGCTCGCGCGGATGCCGAGCGCGGCGGCGACGGGCGCATTCCCGCGCTGTACGGCATCGCCGGCACCGTCCTGCTGCCGATCATCCGCTATTCGGTGATCTGGTGGAACACGCTGCATCAGGGGCCGTCGATCGGCCTGACCCGGTCGAGCATCGCCGGCAGCATCCTGTGGCCGCTCGGCTTCACCATGGCGGGGTTCACATTGGTGTTCGCCGCGATCGTGCTGATGCGGATGCGCGCCGCGCTCGCCCGCATCCGGGCAGAGGCGCGGATGCGGCGGATGGCGCGCGCATGAACGCCTGGCCATTCGTCGCCGCCGCCTATGCCGTCGCGATCGGGACGACCGCGGTGCTGGGCATCGCCAGCTATCTGGCGATGAAGCGCGCCGAGCGATGAAGGCGAAACACCAGAGGCTGACGCTGGCGCTGCTCGGCGTCGCGGCGGTGGTCGCCGCCGCGCTGCTCGCGATGTCGGCGTTGAAGGATCAGGCGTCGTTCTTCTACGCGCCGTCCGACGTGCGCAAGCAGGGCCTGCCGCTCGGCCGTGCGGTGCGCCTGGGCGGGATGGTACAGGCGGGGTCGATCCGCCGCGCCGCCGACGGGGTGACCGTCCGCTTCGTCGTCGGCGACGGCATCGCGACGACCCCCGTGACCTTCGCCGGCATCGTCCCCGACCTGTTCCGCGAGCGATCGGGCGTGGTGGCGGAAGGGCGGTTCAACCCCGACGGCAGCTTCACCGCGAGCAACCTGCTCGCCAAGCACGACGAAAAGTACATGCCGCCCGAACTCGCCGGCAAGATGCACGAAACCCGGACGCTGAAGCCGTGACCGCCGAACTCGGTCTGGCGGCGCTGTGGCTGGCCGCCGCGCTCGCCGCGCTGCAACTGGCGATGGCGGTGCTGGGGCTGGCGCGCGGGCAGGCGGAGCCGGTCGCGGCGGTCCGCCCGATCGCGGTCGTGCAGGGCGCGCTCGCCGCGCTCGCCATGGCGGCGCTGATCGCGCTGTTCCTGGCGAGCGACATGTCGGTGCGGCTGGTGGTGGAGAACAGCCATTCGGCCAAGCCGTGGCTGTACAAGTTCGCCGGCGCCTGGGGCAATCACGAAGGATCGATGCTGCTCTGGGTGACGATCCTGGGGCTGGCCGGCGGGGCGGTCGCGATCGTCGAACGGCGGCTGCCCGAACGCACGCTGATCGCGACGCTGGGCGCGCAGGCGGGGATCGCGCTCGGCTTCTACGCCTTCCTGCTGTTCGCCTCCAACCCGTTCGCGCGGATCGCCCCGGCACCCCCCGACGGCATGGGGCTCAACCCGCTGTTGCAGGATCCCGGCCTCGCCTTCCACCCGCCGACGCTCTACGTCGGCTATGTCGGCATCTCGGTCGCCTTTTCGTTCGCGGTCGGTGCGCTGGTGACGCGCGACGTCGGCCCGGCGTTCGCGCGAGCGATGCGCCCCTGGGTGCTCGGCGCGTGGATCTTCCTGACGCTCGGCATCACCGCGGGCAGCTACTGGGCCTATTACGAGCTCGGCTGGGGCGGCTGGTGGTTCTGGGACCCGGTCGAGAACGCCTCGCTGATGCCGTGGCTCGCCGCGACCGCGCTGCTGCATTCGGTGACGGTGCTCGCCACCCGCGACGGCCTGCGCGCCTGGACGGTGATGCTGGCGGTGGTCGCCTTCTCGATGTCGATGGTCGGCACCTTCCTCGTGCGGTCGGGCATCCTCACCAGCGTCCACGCCTTTGCCGTCGATCCGGAGCGCGGCGCGTTCATCCTCGCGCTGCTGGCGATCTATATCGGCGGCGCGCTGGCGCTGTTCGCCGCGCGGATCGGCACGGTGCGCGCGGGCACGACCTTCGCGCTGGTCAGCCGCGAAGGCGCGCTGGTGCTCAACAACCTGCTCCTGTCCGTCATCCTCGGCATCGTGCTGATCGGCACGCTCTATCCGCTGGTCGCGGCGGGGTTCGGCGTACAGCTGTCGGTCGGGCCGCCCTTCTTTAACAAGGCGGCGGGGCCGATCGCGCTCGCGCTGGTGGTGGCGATGGCGGCGGGGCCGCTGTTGCGCTGGCGGCGCGACGACGCGACCGCGCTGCTCGACCGGCTGATCTGGCCGATCGCCGCCGCCGGCTTCACCGGTGCGGCGCTGGTGGTGCTCGCGCCGCCGGGGGTGCTGCCGCTGCTCGGCATCGCGCTGGCCGCGGGGCTGGCGGTGGCGAGCGTGCTGCCGCTCGTCGGGCGCAATCCATGGCGCACGCCGCTGTTCACTTGGGGCATGGTCGTCGCGCATCTGGGCATCGCGGTCAGCCTCGCCGGCATGGCCTGCGACAGCGCCTATACCGCCGAGACGCTGGTCGCCGTGCGCGTCGGCCAGCCGGTGCGCGTCGGGCCGTTCGTCGTCCGGCTCGACGGGATCAAGCCGGTCGTGGGTGAGAATTGGTCCGCGCTCGAAGCGCGGCTGAGCGCGACGCGCGACGGCGACACGATCGTGCTGCGGCCGCAGGCGCGCTTCTTCGCCGATCCGGTCACCACCACCAGCGAAAGCGCGATCGCGACGCGCTGGGACGGCCAGCTCTACACCGTGCTCGGCCAGCCCGATGCGCAGGCCGACGGGCAGGGGCGCTGGCAGGTGCGGTTGTGGTGGAAGCCGTTCGTGACGCTGATCTGGCTGGGCGGCGTGCTGGTCGCGCTGGGCGGCGCGCTGTCGCTCGCGGGGCGCTGGCGGCGCGAACGGCGCGTCCGGCTGCGGGAGGCCCATGCATGAGGCGCTGGCTGCTCTGGACCCCGCTCGCCGGGTTCGGCCTGCTGTTCGCGGTGGTCGCGAGTGGCCTCATCAAGCCCGCCGATCGCGTCGTGCGATCGGCGCTGGTCGGCAAGCCGCTGCCCGATTTCGCGCTGCCCGCGATCGCGCTGGACAAGCCCGGCCTGTCGGTCGCGGCGTTCCGGCAGGGGCAGCCGCGGCTGCTCAACATCTTCGCGAGCTGGTGCATCCCCTGCGCCGCCGAATCGCCGCATCTGATGCGGTTGAAGGCGATGGGGGTGCCGATCGACGCCATCGCGATCCGCGACACCGCCCCGGCGCTGACCGCGTTCCTGCGTCGCAACGGCGACCCCTATGACCGGATCGGCGACGACCGGCAGAGCGCCGTGCAGCTCGCGCTCGGATCGTCGGGCGTGCCGGAAAGCTTCGTGATCGACGGCCGGGGGCGGATCGTCCTCCAGCATGTCGGCGATATCCGCGCCGACGATGTCGCGACCATCGCCGCCGCTATCCGGGATGCGCGATGAGGCGCGCGGCGATCCTGCTGCTGGCGCTCGCCGCCGCCGGTCCGGCGCTGGCCGATCCCGCGACGCCGCCCGCCGCGCTCGCCAACACGCAGCTGCGCGATCCGGTGCAGGAGGCGGCGGCGCGCGAGCTGATGGTGACGCTGCGCTGCGTCGTCTGCCAGGGCCAGTCGATCGCCGACAGCGACGCGAGCATGGCGGGCGACATGCGCGCGCTGGTGCGCAGCCGCATCGCCGCGGGCGAATCGCCGGATGCGATCCGCCGCTGGCTGGTCGACCGCTACGGCGATTACGTCACCTACGATCCGCCGTTCGGCGCGGCGACGTGGCCACTGTGGCTGGCGCCGGTGGTGCTGCTGGCGGTGGGGGCGCTGATCGCGCGGTCGAGCTTCCGTCGGGGTGGGCGCTGATGGGCTGGCTGGCGCTCGCGCTCGTCATCGCCGCCGCCGCTGCGGCGCTGGTCCTGTTGCGCGTCGGGCGGGTGCTGTGGTCGATGGTCGGCGCCGCGTTGATGCTCGGCGCGGCCGGCTATGCGTGGCAGGGGTCGCCGACGATCGCCGCCAGCCCGGCGCGCGCCGGCATGCTGCGCGCCGACGACGATCCGACGCTGGTCGACCTGCGCGAACGCATGCTGGGCCGCTTCACCGCCGATTCCGCCTATCTGACCGCAGCCGACGCGCTGGGGCGGTCGGGCGACAGGCGGTCGGCGGTCCGGGCGATCCTCGGCGGCCTCAACCGCTATCCGCGCAGCCTGATGCTGTGGACGGCGCTTGGCACCGCGATGGCGGCGCACGACGGCAACGTGACGTCGCCTCCTGCGCTGTTCGCCTTCCGCCATGCGATCCGCCTCGCGCCGCTGCACCCTGCGCCACATTTCTTCCTGGGGCTCGCCTATGTCCGGGCGAACGATTTTGCGAACGCGCGCGCGCAATGGGCCCGGGCGCTCGCGCTGTCGCCGGCGGGGGCGTCGTACCGGCGCGATATCGCGGTGCGGCTGATGCTGCTCGATCGCCTGCTGGCGATGCAGGAGGGGCGGCGGCCTTAGCGGCGTGCGGGGTCGGGGGTTCGTAACGCCGGTCGCGGGCCGGGGGCGTGACGGTGATCGCAGAAACGATTCCGGCGGGTGCCGGCCGATCGTTTCTGCACGGGCCCTATGCGATCAACGCCTCCCCGGCGAAGGCCGGGGCCCGGTCGGAAAGGCGGGCGTAATAGCACGCGGCGCCTGCCAACCTCTGTTTCCCACCTAAGCCCCGGCCTTAGCCGGGGAACCGCTTTTACCGGGAAATCGTCTTTTCGAATGAACGGCTGCGGAAAGCGCCTTTACTCGGAACGGCCTGCGCCGGCCATGGCAGACGCGGTGGCAGCATCGAAGGGGAAGGGCGTCGCGGCAGACCGCGTTCGCCCTCGCGCCCGCCGTTATTTGCCGCGCCCGGTCTGCTCCTGCAATGCATCGATGCGCTTCGATGCGTCCGCCTTGGTCAGCGTGTCGTCGAAGGGCTCGCCGGCCTCTTCGCTCAACGTCTTGAGGTAGCTCGCCTGTGCGCCGGTCATCGTCTCGTCGCCGGTGGTCCAGTCGTCCGGGTCCTTTTCGGCGTTGGACGTCGGGTGGGTCTTGGGGTTTTCGGTTTCGGACATGGTTGAGGCCTCTCTTTCGCAAGGCCTCAACCATCGTGTTCCGTTTCCGTTCCGGGTTACGCCGTCCATGCCTCGAACGGCAGGTCGAGCGCCTCCGCGACTGCGCGATGGCGGATCTTGCCGCCCGAGACGTTGAGGCCGTTGGCGAGGTGCGCGTCCGCCCGCATCGCCGCCTCCGCCCCGAGATCGGCGAGCTTCAGCGCGAACGGCAGCGTCGCATTGTTGAGCGCGAAGGCCGACGTGCGCGCGACCGCGCCCGGCATGTTGGCGACGCAATAATGGATCACGCCGTCGACCTCGAACACCGGGTCCTCGTGCGTGGTCGCGTGGCTGGTTTCGAAACAGCCGCCCTGGTCGATCGCGATGTCGACCAGCACCGCGCCGCGCTTCATCGTCTTCACCATCTCGCGCGTCACCAGCTTCGGCGCCGCCGCGCCGGGAACCAGCACCGCACCGATGACGAGATGCGCGTTCTTCACCGCCGCGGCGATCGCCGCCTTGCTGGCATAGGCGGTCTTGATCTGGCTGCTGAAGAACATGTCGAGTTCGGCCAGCCGGTCGTTCGAGATGTCGTAGATGGTGACGTCGGCGCGCATGCCGACCGCCATCTGCGCCGCGTTGACGCCCGAGACGCCGCCGCCGATGATCGCGACCTTGGCCGGCGCGACGCCGGGCACGCCGCCCAGCAGGACGCCGCGGCCGCCCTGTTCCTTTTCGAGATAATGCGCGCCGACCTGCACCGACATGCGGCCCGCGACCTCGCTCATCGGCTTGAGCAGCGGCAGGCCGCCGCGCGCCGCGGTCACCGTCTCGTACGCGATGCAGGTCGCGCCAGACGCGATCAGTCCCTCGGCCTGCGGCTTGTCCGCGGCGAGGTGGAGATAGGTGAACAGCAGGTGGCGCGGTTCGAGCAGCGCGATCTCGCTCGCCTGCGGTTCCTTGACCTTCACGATCATGTCCGCGGCAGCGAACACCGCGGCGGGATCGGCGAGGATCGTCGCACCGGCGTCGATATAATCCTGGTCCTCGAAGTCGATGCCCGCGCCCGCCCGCGTCTCGACGACGACCTCGTGCCCCGCGGCGACGAGTTCGGCGACCGACGGCGGGGTCAGGCCGACGCGATATTCGTGGTTCTTGATTTCCTTGGGAACGCCGATGCGCATGATGGTCTCCTCTTCCTCGCCTGCCAATACAGCGCCCGGCGCGGGAGAAGGTCGCGATTTCGTCCACCCGCGGACGTCCGGACGGGATCGCATCCCGCAAAACCCTGCTATGGCGCGACGATCATGCTCGACGCCTTCGACCGCAAGATCCTCGCCCGGCTGCTCGCCGATTCCGACCTGACCAGCGCGCAACTGGGCGAGGCGGTGGGGCTGTCGCCCAGCGCCGCGCACCGCCGCGTCGGATCGCTGCGGGAGCGCGGCTACATCGCGGGGTTTCGCGCGGTGCTGAGCAAGGCGGCACGCGGCAATCCCAGCGTCGTGCTCGTCAACGTCACGCTGCGCGACCAGCGCGAGGAAACGATGGCGGCGTTCGAGCGCGAGATCGGCGATATCCCGGAGATCCGCGACTGCTTCCTGATGAGCGGCGAGGCGGACTATATGCTGCACGTCGAGGTCCGCCGCGACGACACGTTCGAGCGGATCCATCGCGAAACGCTGTCGCGGCTCCCCGGCGTCACCCGCCTGGCGTCGCATTTCGTCATCCGCGAGGTGTTCCGCCGTCCCTGAGCGGCACGGAAGCGACCGGCCCGGCGTTGCTCCCTTCGTTCAGCCCATGCTAAGGCCCTTCGATATGGAACAGGTTGGGAACACTGCCGATCGTCGCTTGCCGTCGACACGGTCGATGCGCTCGTGAGCACCCCGGTACCGGCAGACCTGCCGAGCGCGCGGGGCGAGGACGGCGAACACGGCCATCACGCCGACGGCATGCTCAAGCTGGCGGTCGGCGCGATCGGCATCGTCTTCGGCGACATCGGTACGAGCCCGCTCTACGCGTTCCGCGAAACCTTCGCGGGGCATCATCAGCTGACGCTCGACCCGATGCATATCATGGGCGTGCTGAGCCTGATGTTCTGGTCGATGATGATCGTCGTGACGATCAAATATGTCGCGATCATCATGCGCGCGGACAACAAGGGCGAGGGCGGCAGCCTGGCGCTGCTGGCGCTGGTGTCGGGACGGACGAAGAGCCGGCGCTGGTCGACCGGGATCATCCTGCTCGGCGTCTTCGCCACCTCGCTCTTCTACGGCGATTCGATGATTACCCCCGCGGTGACCGTGCTCGGCGCGGTCGAGGGGCTGGCGATCGCCGCGCCGGCCTTTTCCGGGCTGGTGCTGCCGATCGTGATCGCGATCCTGATCGCGCTGTTCTGGGTGCAGAAGAGCGGCACGGCGCGGATCGGCCTCGTCTTCGGGCCGATCATGCTCGTCTATTTCGCGGTGATCGCGGTGCTGGGCCTCATCAGCGTCGTGCAGACGCCGGAGGTGCTCTGGGCCTTCTCGCCGCACCATGCGGTCGAATTCTTCCTCGTCGATCCGGTCCGCGCCTTCCTGGCGCTGGGATCGGTGGTGCTGGCGGTGACGGGGGCGGAGGCGCTGTATGCCGACATGGGGCATTTCGGCCGCAAGCCGATCGGCCTGTCGTGGCTGGTCTTCGTGCTCCCTGCGCTTATGTGCAACTATCTGGGGCAGGGGGCGCTGCTGTTCCGCGAGGGGCAGGAGGCGCTGCGCAGCCCCTTCTACATGCTGGCGCCCGACAGCCTGCAGCTGCCGCTGGTGATCCTCGCCACCATGGCCGCGATCATCGCCAGCCAGGCGGTGATCTCCGGCGCCTTTTCGGTGACGCAGCAGGCGATCCAGCTCGGCTTCATGCCGCGGCTGCGGATCGAGCACACCAGCGCGGCGACCGCGGGCCAGATCTACATCCCGCTCGTCAACTGGATGCTGATGGTGATGGTGATCCTGCTGGTGCTGTTCTTCCGCACCTCGTCCAACCTCACCTCCGCCTATGGCATCGCGGTGACGGGGGCGATGTTCATCGATTCGTGCCTGCTCGGGGTCGCGCTGACGCGGCTGTGGAACTGGCCGATCTACGCCGCCGCGCCGCTGCTCGCGCTCTTCTTCCTCGTCGACGGCGCCTATCTGTCGGCGAACCTCACCAAGGTGCCCGACGGCGGCTGGTTCCCGCTGATGGTCGGTTTCATCATCTTCACCTTCCTGACCACCTGGTCGAAGGGGCGCCAGCTGATGATGGACCGGCTGCGCGAGGCGGCGATGCCGATCAAGGTGTTCATCACCTCCGCCGCCAGCTCGGCGAGCCGGGTGCCTGGGACGGCGGTGTTCATGACGTCGTCCGCCGACGGCGTGCCGCACGCGCTGCTCCACAACCTGAAGCACAACAAGGTGCTGCACGAGCGCGTAATTCTGCTGACGGTCAAGATCGTCGCCCAGCCCTATTGGCCCGAGGCGGAGCGCGCGACGCGCGACGGGCTCGGCGACGGATTCTACCGCCTGGTCCTGCGCTATGGCTTCATGGAGGAGGTCGACGTGCCCGCCGCGCTGAAGCGGGTCCATGAATGCGGCGCCGATTTCAAGATGATGGACACCAGCTTCTTCCTGTCGCGGCAGACGTTGCTGCCCTCGGAACGACCGGGCATGATGCTGTGGCGCGAGAAATTGTTCGCCTGGATGCTGCGCAACGCGGAAAGCGCGATGGAGTTCTTTCGCCTGCCCACCAACCGGGTGGTCGAGCTGGGCAGCCAGGTGGAGATTTGACGGCGGCGCCGATCATCGTGACGGCGCTGTTCGGGCGGCAGGACCAGGGCTGGTTCGACGCGCAGCGCGCCGCCCATTTTCCACCCGAACGCAACCAGCTGTCCGCGCACCTGACGCTGTTCCACCACCTGCCGCCCTCCGCCGAGGACGAGCTGAAACGGCGCCTCTCCGAATTCACCCGGGGGCAGCGCGCGCCCAACGCCCGCGTCGGCGGGCTGATGTCGCTCGGCCGCGGCGTCGCCTACCGGATCGAATCGCCCGAGCTGGTCGCGATCCGTCGCGAGCTGGCGGATGCGTTCGCGGGGCTGCTGACGCCGCAGGACGCGGGCGGCTGGCGCCCGCACGTGACGATCCAGAACAAGGTCCAGCCCGGCATCGCCAGGCTGCTGATGACGTCGCTCGACCGCGATTTCCGTGCGCGCGACGTCGAAATCGCGGGCCTCGCCGCATGGTGGTATCGCGGCGGCCCGTGGGAGGCGCTGTCGCGGCATATGTTCGCTTGACGGACGCCGCCAAGCGCACCTATAGGCGCGCCCTCACACGGCGGGGCGGAGTAGCTCAGCTGGTTAGAGCACGGGAATCATAATCCTGGGGTCGGGGGTTCAAGTCCCTCCTCCGCTACCAACTCGCGAAGATTGGTGGTGCCGCCGTAGTGATCGACGCGTCCGAAACGAACGATTTGTAAACCGCTCGCGTGCGATGATCCGGTCTGGTCCCGGATCGAGGCAGGGCGATGGCGTATAACTTCCCCAACGAACGCCGCAGGGTCGAGCGGCGCGCCGCGGCGCCCAACCCCGCGTTTGCGGGGCCCGAACGGCGTCTGTCCGAGCGGCGGCAGACCGAGGTGAAACTGGTCCGCAAGCCCGAACCGATGCATCGCGGCGTGCTATGGGCGGCGGTGACGATGGTGTTGATCCTTGCCGATTCGATCTTCCTCGACGGCGCCTATCGGCACATGATCCTGGGCTGGTTCACCGATATGGCGGACGGCGCGCGCAACTGGTCCGAGCATGTCTGGGACTGGGGCAAGTAGGTCCTGCGGCGGCGTCAGGCAAAGACGCCCCACGGATCGTTGAGCACCAGCATCGCATCCGTCCGTGCCAGCGCGACCAGCGTCAGGCCATGCGTGCGGGCGTGATCGATCGCGAGGCTGGTCGGCGCGGAGATGCCGGCGAGCAGCGGCATGGCCGCGACCAGCGCCTTGTCGACCATCTCGAAGCTGATGCGGGAGGTGACGAGCGCGAACGCGGCAGGGGGCGCCGTCGCCTGCCGGCCGATCAGCTTGTCGAGCGCGTTGTGGCGGCCGACGTCCTCCATCGCCGTCAGGATGCTGCCATCCGCCGCGCAGGCGGCGGCGGCATGCGCCGCCCCGGTCGCGGCGTTGATCGGCTGGTGATCGCGCAGGCGCGCGAGCGCCGCGAAGATCGCGCCCGGCGCGATGTCGGGCCGGGGCGCGGCCTGCGCGACCGGGCGGACGAGCTGTTCGAGGCTGGCGATGCCGCACAGGCCGCAGCTGGTATCGCTGGTGCGGTGGCGGATCCGGTCGTGGATGCGCCCGCGGCACCGTTCCGCCAGCGCGACGCGCACGATCCAACCCGCGGGCGCCAGGAACGCGTCGATGTCGACGATGTCGGCGGGGGTGTCGGCCAGCCGTTCGGTGAGCATGAACCCGGTCGCGAACGCATCGAGGTCGCGCGGCGTCATCATCATCACCGCATAGCCGATGCCGTCGACCTCGATCGCGACGGGCGCCTCGATCGCGACGGCACGTTCGCCCGCCGTGACCGTGCCGTCGGGGCGAACGACGCGCGTCGCCTCGATCCGCGACGGCATCATAGCGCCAGCAGGTCGTCGGGCGTGTTGACGTTGGCGAGCGGCGTGGGGGCCGCGATCGGCAGCGCGCCGATCGTCTCCGCCCAGCCGCGCACCGAGCGGCGGTCCGACGCGTCGATATGCGCGAGCAACTGCGCCCCCAGCGCCGCCGGCCAGTGGCCGAGCACCGGTGCGTCGGCGCAATAGCTCGGTGCCCGGTGCAACAGCGCATCGAGCAACGTCGCGGGCAGGCGCGGCATGTCGCAGCCGATCGTCAGCACCGTGTCGAAGCCGTGCGTGGCGGCATGGTCGATCGCGCCCGCGATCCCGCCGAGCGGGCCCAGATCGGGGCGGGGCAGGTCGGCTATGCCCCCCGGCCGGCCGATGACGACCACGGCATCGACGCGACCGGCGACGAGCGCGCGGACGTGCTCGATCAGCGGCTTGCCCTCGAACGGCGCCGTCGCCTTGTCGCTGCCGAACCGCCGCGATCGCCCGCCGGCGAGGATCGCCCCCAGGATCAGGACGCGCGCTCCACCCGCACCGGCACCGATTTGCCCGCGGGAACGTGGCTCTGTTCGGCCTTGTGGCTGATCGGCATCAGGATGTTGCACTCCGGGTAATAGCCGCCGATGCAGCCGCGCGGGACGTCGTAGGGAACGACCAGCAGCCCTGACAGGCGTTTGTCGGCATTGCCGCCGGCATCCCCGACCAGGTCGACCCGGTCGTGTTCCGCCAGCCCCAGTTCCGCCATGTCGGCGCGGTTCATCATCACCACGTCGCGCGTGCCCTTGATGCCGCGGAAGCGGTCGTGATAGCCGTAGACGGTGGTGTTGAACTGGTCGTTCGACCGCAGCGTCATCAGCCGGAACCGCCCCGGCGCCTCGGCGAACCCGGTCGCGTTGAGCGACGTCGGCACGTTGAATACGGCGCGCCCGCTTTCCGTTTCCCACTGCCGGTGTGCGGCCGGCACGCCCTTCCAGAAGCCGCCCGGGGTCCACAGCCGTTCGTTGAAGCGGGTGAACTTGTCGGGATAGGTGGCCTCGATCGCGTCGCGGACGAGGCCATAGTCGCCGACCCAGGCGTCCCAGTCGACTTTCGGATTGGCGGGAATCGTCGCCTTGGCGATGCCGGCCAGGATCGCGGGTTCGGACAGGAGCGTCTCCGCCGCCGGCGTCGCCCGGCCGCGCGATCCGTAGATGCGGCTGAAGCTGTCCTCCATCGTCACCGCCTGCGCGCCGCCCGCCTGTTCGTCGGTCTCGATCCGCCCGAGGCACGGCAGCAGGTAACAGGTCTTGCCCGGCAGCAGATGCGTGCGGTTGAGCTTGGTCGCGATGCTGACGGTCAGGCCGAGCCGCTGCCACGCCGGCTCGATCGTGGCGGTATCGGGCACGGCGCGGGCGAGGTTGCCGCCAAGGCCCAGGAACGCCTGCGCGCTGCCGTCGACGATATGCTCGCACGCCGCCACGGTGTCCCAGCCCTTGTCGCGCGGGGGCTCGAAATCGTACAGTGCCTTCAGCCGGTCGAGCGGCGCGAGTTCGGGCTTTTCGGTAATGCCGACGGTGCGCTGGCCCTGCACGTTGCTGTGGCCGCGGACCGGGCCGAACCCTGCACCCGGCTTGCCGACGTTGCCGCGCAGCAGCATCATATTGACCAGCGTGTGCACGTTGTCGATGCCGTGGACATGCTGCGTCAGGCCCATGCCGTAGACGCAGATCACGCGCTGCGCCTTGGCATAGACCGCGCCGGCCGCCTCCAGATCCTGCCGCGCCAGCCCGCTTTCATGCTCGATCGTCGCCCAGTCGGTGGCGCGGACCATGTCGGCGAAGGCGCCGAAGCCGGTGGTGTGTTCGGCGATGAAGGCATGGTCGAGGATCGGCGGCGCCGCGATCCGCTTGCACTGGTCGTCCGCGGCGATGACGTATTTGCAGATGCCCAGGATCGCGGCGATGTCGCCGCCGGTCTTCACCTGGTGATATTGGGTCGCGATCGGCGTCGACTTGCCGGTCGCCATCTCGACCGGGTTCTGCGGATCGGTGAAGCGTTCGAGGCCGCGTTCCTTCAGGGGGTTGAACACGACGATCTCGACCCCGCGCTTGGCGCACGAGCGCAACGGATGCAGGAACCGCGGGCTGTTGGTGCCGGGGTTCTGGCCGAAATAGAAGATCGCGTCGCATACGTCGTAATCGGACAAGTGGATCGTACCTACCGGCGAGCCGATCGCCGACTTCAGCCCCACCGAGGTCGTCTCGTGGCACATGTTGGACGAATCGGGCAGGTTCTGGCTGCCGTACATTCGCGCCATCAGCTGCCACATATAGCTGGTTTCGAGGCTGGCGCGGCCCGATGCGTAGAAGACGACCTTGGTGGGATCATAGCCCTTCAGCTTGTCGCCGATGTCGGCGAACGCTTCCGCCCAGCTGACCGCGACGTAGCGGTCGGTCGCTGCATCGTAGCGCATCGGGTGCGTCAGCCGTCCGGCCTGTTCCAGGTCGTAATCCTTCCAGCCGCGCAATTCGGTGACCGTATGCGTGGCGAAGAATTCGGGGGTCGTGCGATAGGTGGTAAGCTCCCACGCGGTCGCCTTGGCCCCGTTTTCGCAGAATTCGGCGATATGCGGATGCGCCGGTTTTCCCCACGCGCACGACACGCACATGAAACCGCCCGGCTTGTTCTGGCGCGCGAGTTCGCGCGCGGTTTCCGGGGGCACCTTCTCGCGCAAATTGATCTCCGCGACGGACTTCATCGAGCCCCAGCCGCCGGCGGCACCGGTGTAAGGGTCGGTATTGATCGGCTCTTTGCTCACGTCGGGCACCCTTTTCGCGGTCATCTTCGGCAACGCGCCGGGAACGGGTTGGATGCAGCCGCGCGGCCGCAAACGCCAGCCTTCCGGCACGCCGGCGTCGTGGATGGTTCAAATCCGCCTGCCGATCCCCTAGATCACGGGTCGACTCCTTATTCCGACAGGCAATCTTTCCATGACCACCCACACCACGCGCATGCTCATCCTCGGTTCGGGGCCGGCCGGGCTGTCGGCGGCGATCTACGGCGCGCGCGCCGGCATGGCGCCGATCGTGGTGCAGGGCATCCAGCCCGGCGGGCAGCTGACGACGACGACCGACGTCGAGAATTACCCGGGGTTCGCCGACGTGATCCAGGGCCCGTGGCTGATGGAGCAGATGCAGAAACAGGCCGAGCATGTCGGCACGCGGCTGATGTGGGACACGATCGTCGAGGTCGACCTGTCGCGCCGCCCGTTCCGGCTGATCGGCGACGGCGGTGACGTCTACGAGGGCGAGGTGCTGGTGATCGCGACCGGTGCACAGGCGAAATGGCTCGGCATCGACAGCGAGGAGGCGATGAAGGGCAAGGGCGTCAGCGCCTGCGCGACCTGCGACGGCTTCTTCTATCGCGGCAAGAAGGTCGCGGTGATCGGCGGCGGCAACACCGCGGTCGAGGAGGCGCTGTACCTGACCAACCATTCGGACGACGTCACGCTGATCCACCGCCGCGACTCCTTACGCGCCGAGCGTATCCTGCAGGAGCGGCTGCACGCGCACCCCAACGTCACGGTGCTGTGGAACAAGGAAGTGCGCGAATTCGTCGACGGCGGCGGCAATGCCGGGCTGGTCGCGCTGACGCTGGAGGATACGGTGACGGGCGAGCATTCGCGGCTCCACGTCGACGGCGGCTTCGTCGCGATCGGCCATCACCCGGCGACCGAGCTGTTCCGCGGCCATCTGGCGCTCGACGACGATGGCTATATCGCGGTGGAAACCGGTTCGACCCGGACCAGCGTCGCCGGCGTGTTTGCGTGCGGCGACGTCGCCGACAAGATCTACCGCCAGGCGGTCACCGCGGCGGGGACGGGGTGCATGGCGGCGCTGGACGCCGAGCGCTTCCTCGCGGCGGCGGAGTTCGCGGAGCTGGCCGAGGCCGCGGAGTAGAGGGCCCGGCTCGGTCGGCCGGCTGACGATGTTCCGATCCTGAACGCGGGGCAGGAATGCCGCGTGGGCCATCCGCAATGACGCACCTCCCCGGCGAAGGCGGGAGCCCGGTCGGGGGACGATTGCAATAAGCGTTGCGCTTTGCCGTCACGACGTTTCCGACGTGGCCCGTGGATCATCCACGGCGTTCGTCCCCGGCGGATCGCGCCAGCGCGGCGAGCACGGCATCGCCCAGCGCCCGCCGGTCGTCGGGGCGCGCGAAGCTGTGCGAATCGGTGTCGATCCGGACCGCGTCGCGGCGACCGGCGAGCGCGGCATAGGCTTGCGCGGTCGCGTCGCCCGTGGCGAGGACGACCTCGACGGCGGTGCCCCAGCCGTCGATCGCCGCGACCACGCGCCGGCCCAGATCCTGCGGCGATGGCGCAGCGGCCTTTTGCAACCCCTGGATCGCCCTGGCGATGTCGATCCGGCCGGTCAGCAGCCGGCGCCATGCCGACGGGCTGGTCAGCCGCTGGCGATAGGTCGCGCGGATCGCCGCGCGCGGGGGCAGGGCGTCGCGATCCTCGACCGTCCACGGGTTGGCGAGCAGCAGCCGGTCGACGCCGGCCGCGCGGCCATGCAGGGCCAGCGTGCTGGCCGCGTCGCAATTGCCGTAGCCGACGACCGCTTCGAGCCCCGGCGCATGCGCACGGAACGCCGCCGCCGCGGCGAACAGGTCAGGACCGGCGGAGAGGAAGCCGTGGTTCTCACCGGTCGAATCGCCGATACCGCGGCGATCGTAGCGAAAGACCGGGTGGCCGGCGGCGGCGACGCGCGCGGCGAGCACCGCCATGCCGCGATGCGCGCCGCACCGTATCTCGTTCCCGCCCGAGACGATCAGCAGGCCGGTGGTGCTGGCCGCCGCATCGAGCGTGCCTACCAGCGTTTCGCCCGCGCAGGGAAAGGCGATCAGGCTTCGCACGCCGCGATCCAGGCCGCGATGTCGTCGGCGAGCGTTTCGGCGAGCGCCGGATCGTTGCCCGGCTCGCTTCGCCGCCACAGCGGGGCGGCGTTGATCGCGCGGTCGGCGGCACGCGGATCGCCGGCGAGCCGGACGACGCGCCGGGGAATGCCGGGCTGGTCGAACGGCGTCATGCCGGCAAGGGCGGACAATTGGTCGCGGGGCAGGGGGGTGCCGGCGATCTCGACCGGATCGCCGCCCCCGTGGAGCATCGCATCGC
>NZ_JAJLPA010000022.1 GCF_025548555.1 Sphingomonas sp. A2-49 | reverse complement strand
CGCCCCGCCCAGGACCGACATCGTCATCAGCATGTCGAGCAGGCTGCCCAGCGGCAGCCACAGCGCGAGCGCGCCGATCATCTTGACGTCGCCGCCGCCCATCCAGCCGGCCGCGAACGCCGCCACGAACACCGCGAAGGTCAGCGTCGCGACGAGCAGCTGGATGCCGACGTCGCTCCAGCCGAGCCCGATCGCCCACCACCACACGGGCGCGAGCAGCGCGATCGCCGCATTCTTGGCGTTGGCGATTTCCCGCGTGCGCACATCCTCGATGCCCGCGGCCAGCAACAGCAGCGCCAGGACGCCCAGCAGCGTCGCGATTCCGAGATTATCCCACCCCATCGGCGTAACAGGTAGACGGGATGGCTTGCGAAAACGTAACCAAGCCGGCGCATGACCGATACCGTCACCCTGCGCCGGACGATGCCGGCCGAATCGCGGCTGTCGTGCTGGGTCGCGCCGGACGGCTGGCAGCATCGCCGGTTCGACTGGGACCATCCCGAATCGCGCGGGCGCATCCTGGTGCAGGGCGGACGCGCCGACGTCATCGAGAAGTATCTGGAAACGATCGCGCATCTGCATGCGCAACGCTGGTCGGTGACCGCGTTCGACTGGCGTGGGCAGGGCGGTTCGGGGCGACTCGCGGCGGATCGGCATGTCGGCCACGCGGCCAGCTTCGCGGGCTGGGTCGACGACCTCGCCGCCTTCTGGGCGCAGTGGCGCGATGCGGGCGAGGGGCCGGCGGTGCTGCTCGGCCATTCGATGGGCGGGCACCTCGCGCTGCGCGCGATGCTGGACGGCGCGGTCGATCCGCAGGCGGCGGTGCTGGTCGCGCCGATGATCGGCGTCCGTTCGCCGATCGGCGCGGCGGGGGGCGGGCGGATCGCGCATTGGCTCGCCGCGATCGGCGATCCCGCGCGGCCGGCGTGGCGCGTGCGCGACGACGCCCGCTCGACGGGGCATCGCCGGCAGCTGCTGACCCATTCGATCGAGCGCTTCGACGACGAGGCGTTCTGGTACGCGCGCGACCCGTCGCTGCAACTCGGGCCACCGAGCTGGGCGTGGGTGCGCGAGGCGTTCGCGGCGGGCGCACGCTTGCAGGCCGACCCGCGCCTCGCGACGCTGGCGACGCCGATCCTGATGCTGGTCGCCGAAGCCGACGGGCTGGTCGACGCACGCGCGGCGATCCGCCTCGCGGCGCGGCTGCCGAACGTGCGGCTGGAGCGATTCGGCGCCGAATCGGCGCATGAGATTTTGCGCGAGGAAGACGCGGTGCGGCTGCGCGCCTATGCGCTGATCGACGACTTTCTGGACGGGCACACATGACCTACGACATCGCCATCGTCGGCGCCGGGATCGCCGGTGCCAGCCTCGCCGCGGCGGTGGCGCCGCATGCGCGCGTGCTGCTGCTCGAGGCGGAGGACCAGGCGGGTTATCACGCCACCGGCCGCTCCGCCGCCTTCTGGTCCGAAACCTATGGCGGGCCGGGCATCCAGCCCCTGACGAGCGCGTCCGAGGCGGCGCTGCGCGAGGGCGGGTTCCTCGAGCCGCTGGGTTCGCTGCACATCGGGCGGGCGCAGGATGCGGCGCGGATCGATGCGTTTCTCGCCGCTTTCGACGGCACGTCCGTCGCACTCGCGCGCGTCGATCCCTCCGCGTCGATCCCCGGGCTGCGCCCCGAATGGACGCTGGGGGTGAGCGAACCGAGCTGCGCCTATATCGACGTCGCCGCGCTGCACGCGGCGTGCCTTGCGAGCGTGCGCCGTGCCGGCGGTACGATCGCGACGCGCGCGAGCCTCGACTCGGCGAGTCGCGCCGATGGCATGTGGACGATCGCGACGCCATCGGGTGATTATCGCGCGGCGGTGCTCGTGAACGCCGCGGGGGCTTGGGCGGATCCGGTCGCGGAGCGTGCGGGCGCGCGTCCGCTCGGCATCCAGCCCTATCGCCGCACGATCGCGCAGATCCGTACCGACCCGCCCGCCGCCGCCGACCTGCCGCACGTCGCCGACATATCCGGCAAGTTCTACTTCAAGCCCGAATCGGGCGGCCGGCTGTGGCTGAGTCCGCACGACGAAACGCCGGTCGACCCGTGCGACGCGGCGGCGGAGGAGCTGGACGTGGCGATCGCGATCGACCGGTTCGAGCAGGTCGTCGACTGGCGCGTCGCCGCGGTCGAGCGCAGCTGGGCGGGCCTGCGCAGCTTCGCGCCCGACCGGCTGCCGGTCTATGGCTTCGATCCGGGCGTCCCCGGCCTGTTTTGGTGCGCGGGGCAGGGCGGGTTCGGCATCCAGACCGCACCCGCGGGGGCGGCGGTCGCGGCGAGCCTGCTGCTCGGATCGGTGCTGCCCGCCGGATTCGAAGGGGTCGACCCGGACCGCTACGCGCCGGGGCGCTTCGCCTGAGATTTGGCGTCCGGGCCGGGGCCTGCTAGCGTCGGCGCCTGACGCGAAAGGACCATGCCATGGCGCACACGTTCGTGATCGAAAAGAACAAGGCCGGCGAATTCGTTGCCAAGTTCAAGCATAACAGCGAGCTGATCTGGTGGACCGAGGGCTATTCCAGCCGCGCCTCAGCCCGCAATGCGATCGCCTCGATCCTGGAGAACGGACCGGAGGCGACGGTCGAGGAGGAATAGCGCGCCCGCGTCAGCCTGATGGGCCGGGCAAATGTTGTCCTGCAAAGGTCGAATCTCTTCTAGGGCGAAGGGTCGTCGGAGCCGGCGGCAACCTGTCGCTTAGCACCCTCAAAAGTTTTCTTGCTAATGAAGCGGTCGTATCGAAAAGTTGTCCCGACCCGGTCAGCCGACTTCGGGCCAGTGGATGCCTCAAACTGAGCGACCTGGCCCGCCGAGACCTTGGATCTGCCGAAGGTGGTCGAAGTCGGCGATCGCCTGAAGAGCGTTATTGAGCGCCGGGACGTCACGCTGCGCCATGCTCCACACGAGATCGTAGTCGATGCTGTGGTAGCCGTGGCAGAGCCGATTGCGGGCGTTTTTCCAGGCCCGCCAGGGTATGTCGCGCTCCCCGGTTGCGAAATCGGGATATGTCGCGAGCACGTCGCCGGCTGTCTCACCGATGTTCTCGAGCGCCTTGACGAGCGCTAGCTGCCGTGTGCGGTCGAGCAAAAAGCGTTCTCGGTCAACGCCGTCCGTGCAGATGGCCACGTCCTCGATGCCTCGACGCATGAGTTCGAGGCAATCGTCGAGCGAGAGCGGCTTGCTCAAAGGGCGATCGCCTGCGCGACGGCTTCCGACCTCACGGTAGGATGCAGGCTTGCGAGGGTGACGAGTTCGAACGGGCGTCCGAACCTGTCCTCCAGTTCGGCCTCCGCTCGGCAGAGGTCGAGCAGAGAGCAGTCGGGACCGGCTTCGACGAGGATGTCGACGTCGCTGTCGTCGTGATCCTCGCAGCGCGCAACGGAGCCGAAAAGGCGGGGCGAGGACGCGGAGGCTCGGGCCAGTATCGTGTGCAGCTCGGCCGCGCGAGCAATCAGTTCGTCCCTCATGCCGCGCGACGCCATCGAATTTCCTCCGTATGCAATGTTCCTGACTTAGCAAAGATCGGGCTTCAGAGGAACGTGTCCGCCGTTGCGATGGCGTGCGCGCGGATTGCCGCGTCGACTTCGGGCGAAACGGACCGACCGGCAGCGGCGAGTTGCGCCTGAAGCACGGAGATCGTGCCGAAGCGGTAGGCGGGGCGATCTCGGCCGCCGGTGGTATTGCGCACCTCGCGGAAGGCCGGCCTGCCTTCTGTCCGCGCAGCACCATCCATGGCGATTGGCTCGGCGTTCGGCCAGAGTTCGACCAGCAATTTGAGCAGGCGGTGCCGGGGGTAGAAGTCGTTTCGGTGCAGTAGCATCCGAACCTTTCGTGACAGACTCGCCTCG
This sequence comes from Sphingomonas sp. A2-49, assembly GCF_025548555.1. Taxonomy (GTDB): domain Bacteria; phylum Pseudomonadota; class Alphaproteobacteria; order Sphingomonadales; family Sphingomonadaceae; genus Sphingomonas. Next base: position 63,170 of record NZ_JAJLPA010000022.1, on the reverse strand, counting down.
TCGGCGGCACGCCGATCGACATGACAGTCGACGAGGAGCGGAGCTCGGCCTCGACCGAACGCGGCGACCCGCCCGGAGAGGATGTCCAGGATGAGGTCAGTCTTGGTATACCATTCGGCGTAGAAGGAGATCCCGTTCGTGTTCAGGGCCACGAGATCTGCTGGCATCGGCTCGGCGCCGATATCGACAATGGCGTTGCAGAGTCGGGTTCGCAGCGCCTGCACGTCCGCTCTGTAGAAGCGGACGGACGAGCGGACGTTCGGATCGGATCCGGGTACCGGAACGAGCAGGTCGGGGTGCAGCCAGTGTTCGAAGGCGTGCAGCGTCCTGTGGTCGAGGAGATCCAGTGTGTCCCTGACGTCCAGCGTGGGCGCCATAATCCCGACGAGCAGCCGTTCGACATCCGCCTTGTCGGTCAAGTCCGGACGCAGCGCGCCGATGGCGCGATGGTAGTTCCGCTTGAAGCGGAGGCTTTCGGGATCGTCGCCAGTGAACGACGCGACCCGATGCTTCATCTCTTGGGAACCGGCCGTCTTTCGGGTGATAGGACTGGCGAGCTTCCTCGGAGCTCGGAGACGCGCCCGGCACCAGTCGTCGACCGTGCTGGCTACGATCCGCAGAGGTTTGCCGTCCATCCCCCGCCATGGTCGGACGAGGGATCGCCCAACGGTGGACGAGAGGACGCGGGCGGGGAGTCCGCGGTCCCGGAACCGACGGGGCATCGACCGGCCCGCCTCGTTGCGGGCGGCGAACCCGTCGAGGATGCGATTGAATGCGGCGGGCCAGTCGCGCATCACGGGGACGGCCGCTTCTACGATCTCGACGTTCCTAGCGATGGAGACGTTCCAGCCCAAGCTGCCTAATTTGTAGCCGTGCGGGCGGACCTGCTGGACCGGGTCGTTCTCCTGAGTGGCCGTCGCGGCCCGTCCCACAAGCTCCATGACGAGGATCAGGTCGCCTAGGCCCAACCCGTCGAAGGGTGGGGGAGCGAAGTTCCATTCGCGATCCGTGGGCGCGCTTGCGCCCATTGCCGCGTGGATCCACTCGGCCCCGGTCGCCAAGTCGGTTGATGCCACCGCCGCTTCCATCGTTGCATAGAGACGCTTGCAGAAGCAGCTTCGCGGCTTGGGGCCCCGCGAATGGTCCCTTAGGTCGCGTCCGCAGGTGCAGCTGGAAACAAGGATTGTGCCGTGGAGTGGGCAGGCCGCGGCATGCGCGACGTCCCAAACGGCTTTCAGGAGCCCATCGGCGGCGACGCAGAGCGGGCATATGCGCTGCGTGCGCCTGACGAGATACGTGGGACGGACCGCGTTGCCGAGGACGCTGTCCACGCCGCTCGGCGTGCCCGGCGGGCGGCGTCGGATACGATCGAAGGCGGTGACGTCCTCTCCAGAGAAACGAGCGAGGATTTCCCACTCGCGGTCAGTCCACGAGTCCACCACCTGGTTGCTGATGGTGCGCGAGAGGGCGAGGAACCCGAGCCCATTCGCTTCCGCCAGTCCTTCGATGAAACTGGTGGCGCTCTCGCCGGGGCGCGGCGAGAGGGGCGCGGGGAGAGGCTCGGTCATGCTGCCTTCTGGAAGCCACGCTTGCTGCCGCGCTCGGGTCGCGAAGGCGCGAGGGGGGCCTTGAACGGGTTCGTCACCGAGCGCTTCTCGGCCTTGCCATCTTCGCTGAGTAGGTTCGACTGCAGCAGCCCGCGCTGGTTCTCGACCGAGCGGTGCAGGTGGTGCTCACGGATGCGATCGTCCCCGCCTACGATAGCAAGCCGGGCCGCCTCGCGGACGAGATAGCCGACCTGTCGAAGGAGGCCGTAGGTGGCCACGTGAATCTTGTCCGCGAGGTCGTATCGGCCCTGGTCGTCCGCTGCGCCCAGGTGACTAAACTCGTCGAAGGGCAGTTCCTGGTCGAGATCGTCGAGGAAGCGTCTGAACTCGGAAACCTGATCCTCCGTGTCGTATGGGTATCGCTCGACCTGGAAGCGATAAGGGGTCAGGCTGGCAAGCTCCTCGTTTTCGATCGGATCGACGATTCGACCCGTCTTCGCGGTTCCGACCATCGCGAACGGGATGATCTCCCCGGGAAGGCCGTCAGGCTCCTCGTCGGTCCGCGTCTTCGACTTGCATAGATCCTTGACCCACTCCGCGACGCGGCTGGAGCGGACGCGTCCATCGTCGGACAGCGTGTTGTTGAATTCGTCCAGAATGCATAGCTCGACCTGCTGGATGATCAGCTGGTGTTTGACGAGCGCCGTCAGGTCCGGGATCGCACCCACGAGAAAGCGACGTTCCGTCAAACCGAGCTGTCGGAGCATCTGTCTTGCTACCGACCTCGGCGTGGACTGGTTCCTGATCTCAATCAGGAACACCGGCCGCTTCAGCCGCTTGTCGGGGAGGCGGTATGAGGGATTCTTGGCGAGGTAGCGTTTCAGAATGTCGGACTTGCCGACGCCCGTCTCGCCGATGACGACGACGTTTGCTGGCTCGTTAGCGGCCATCCTCGCTTCCCTTACCACGTCGAAGACGTCGTGAATCTGCCTTTCGATGTCGCGATCGACGACCATGCCTTTCAGATGCGCTAGGCGCTGTCCGACGGGTACGCTGGACCAGGGGATATCCTGGTCGGGCGTCGCGATTTCTTTTGTCACGGCCGATATCCCTTCTTGGCCCGAGCTGGAGCTGCAGGCGAGTGGGGGACCGTCGCATCGGACTGGTCGGGCCTGGGAAGCGGCGGCGGCGGCGCGGCGGCAGCAGTTTCATGCGGCGTCGGCCTAGATGGGGAGCCCTCGTCGTCGTTCGAAGGCGTGCGGACGCGTCCGATCGTCCGGCTGGCGTAGGTGTGCGCTGGGCTGCCCGGCACGCTCGTGCCAGCGTCATCGCCGCTTCGTGCCGTCCTCGCGACGCCCTCGAAGCGGGCGAGCGTCTGCCGCGCGGCAATGCCGCCATTGCGGCGCAACGCCTGACCTCGCATGATATCTAGCAGCTCGAGCTTGCAGGCGAGGAGTTGGTCGGCGTCGTTCGCAGTCCTCGCTGTCTCGTTCGTGTAGGCGCGGATCTTGCGATGCGCGAATAGCGACAGTCCCGTGGCGTATTCTCGCCACTTCGGCGCCACGGGCACGACGATGGTGCGCTCCTCGTGCGGCAGCTCGACATAGATGCGAGCGATGTCGGCCGGATCGATGTGATATTCTATCCTGCCGCCCTGCTTTTCCAGAGCGCGCTTGAACCTGCTGGTACGCTGAACTTCCAGAAGCTCCCTAGAGAAATACTGCATGGAGTTCGCGTTGATGCCGTGTCGCCCGGGGACGGCCGTGTCGGTTCTGCCGAACAGGTGCGACACGTCGTCGATCGAGGATATGCTGTCGACGGGATACTTCCGGGTCAGCTCGTTCCAGAGGTCGACCGCGCGGCGGTTGTTGATGCTGCGCCGCTGCTCGCGCGGATAGATGTCGATGAAGTATTTATGGAGGCCCCAATCCAGGTCGTCGACGGTGCATACCGCGTCCTTCTCGGGATCGTAGCCCAAGCGCACCAGCGTGTTGTGGAACGTGGTGCCCTTCGAGGGGTGCAGCAGCCGTTCCGACATCGTGCCGATGGTGCTCTCGACGCATCCCTTCAGCCAGGGCTTCCTGCCACCCATGAGGTGAATCTGATTGATGCCGACCCTCTGGGCGAGCTTCATCACATGGTCCGCGACGTTCTCAAGGGCGCGGTCGATCACGAGCGAGGCGGGGATGCCGAAGGTGACGCACTCGTGGCGGATGTTCCAGCCGTGCTCCTCGTTCATCTCGGCTATGTAGTCCTTGGTCAGGATTGAATTGCGCAGGCACTGCATGAGGGCGAGGACGCTGGGCTTCTCGAAGGTGACGAACCAGCCCAGCACCATCCTGGTGCATCGGTCGACGCAGATGACGATGGTGGGACGGCCGAGCGGCAGGCCGGTCCTTGAGCAGATCACGAAGAGGTCGGCGGGTGTGGAGTCCAGTTCGACGCGATCGAGCGGCGCCGTCGGATCGGCCTGCGCCTCGGCAGAGCCGAACTTTAGGAAGGCGGCCATGTCCCCGTGGCGTGCGCGCATGACGTCGTTGCGTGGCATTGCGTCGATCGAAGACTGGATCGCTGTCAGGCCGGCTAGCCTGAAGGCGGTGGCGCCGGGCGGAAGTCCGGTATTGAGTTCGCCGATGCGCCCATTCACCAGGTCGCGGAGCGTCTCGATGGTGATCGGCGGGCGGGCCATCCAGCGCGACTTGACCAGCTCGTCGATGATTTCCCGCACTTCTACGCGGATGCGGTCGTTGTAATTGCCCTTGTGCCGGTGCGCTGAGATCAGCTTTTCCATCTTCGGCTTCGGACCGGCCTCGGCCGCCCAGCGGCGGAGGGACTTGAAGCTGGGCTTCTGCGTGGGCTCGCCCTTGCGAGCACCTCGCAACCGCTTCCACTGAGGGCCGTGTGCGCTGAAGACGTCGTCGATGGCTTTGAGCCACAGGTGCGGACCTGCGTCCGAATTGAGGCACCCAAGTTCGTGAGCCCTGAGCACGTAGCACAGCTTTCGCCGCGCCTCTTCGCGATCGTCGACGGTCGGACCTCGCGCGCCATGCACCTTGGAGACGTTGCGAACTTCTCGCGGCGGCCTGCCGAAGCCGTCGTAGAACTGCATGTTGCCTGCGTTGATTCCGCGCTGGATCTCGGTGTCCGTAAAGACGAAATGCTCGAAAGTGCCGTTCGTGGAGCGCCATTCGGTCAGGTGGTCCTGACGGCGCTCGAACATGCAACGCTGTCCGAGGTGGGTGATCCAGGCTCCCTGCCTGAGGCGCATGTAGCTCATGCTCGTAGCGGTTCCGGGCGTATCGAGGGCAGAAGGGTGGGCGGTAGCGCCTGTTGATCGGGGAACCGGATCATGCTCGTCGGTCCCACCGGATGATCGAGATTGATGAAGATCTGTCCGCCGGCTGCGAGCGACAGGATGTGGCGTTCGGACGGCGCGTGGTCGCCCATCGGAATGGCGAGCGCGGCTGCTACATCCGCGATTATCGCGTCGCGGCGGACGAGATGGTCGAGGATCGCGCGACGCTGGAGTTTCGTCCAGATTCGTCGATGGCGGCGCCATAGGTCCGTGACTGCTGCCAGCTTGGGATGGTCATACAACGATGAGGAAGGTGCGACCAGGTAGTCCCAATCGGGCCACCCCTCTACGTATTCGGCCGCAGCGACGAGGCGGCTCCTGACCATGGGGTCGTCGTACCAGCGTCCGCTTTTCACCTCATGTATCTGAGCGCGGCCATCGGCGATCAGGGCGAAGTCCGGGACGTGGTCGAAGGCGACGCCTTCCACGTGCGGGACGAGGCGGGTCGGCTGGGATACGATCGCCTCCACGTTCGGGTCCATCTCGGCAAATCGCAGGAACAGCAGCTCGCCGTCGGATTCGGCGTCGATCATGGCGACGTCGCTCGTGGGGTGCTTGTAGCTGCGGAACCGGCCGTTGCTGATGTGCGAGGCTCGGCTGATGACCTTGCGCAGCGGCACGTGGGATATCTCAGGACCATCGGGCCATGAGCGGTCGCGTCCGCTGCCGAGAAGAAAATCGATCTGGAGCATCCCGCTGCTTGCCGAACGTGTTGTCAATCGATCCTCCTTGATACCTTCCCATTGCACACATAGGTTCCGCTGTTGATTTGTGCAACAGAAAGGTATCAAGGTCTCTTGATCGGTAGAGGGGTTTAGCGTGAAGTGGGAAGGGCTGACTGAAGCTCTGGCGCGACTGCAGCGGGCGACTGGCGGGGATTGGTCTCCGCAGGAGCAGGCGTATTCATTCGCCAGCATGCCGTTGGCGGAGCGCGACCGTGCGGTCGGGCGCCTTCTCGCCTTAGAGCCCATGGTGACCGGCGGGGCGAATAGGCGCGTCGCGGACCTTGAAGCCGAGCTCGGCATCAAGCGTCGGAACGTCTACGTGCTGATCGACCGCTTGAGACGCATGCCGCCGGCGGAGGCGGTCGCCGTGCGGAGCCGATCTGGGCATCGCCGAGCGGCGGTGAGGGGTGTTGAAGAGACGCGGTCGACCTTGATCGATCGCGCGGTGCTGGATGCATTGGCCGCTGATCCTGCCTCGAACCTCGCCACGGTGGTGCGACAGGTCCAGGCTGCTGCACGCGCGGCAGACATTTCTGTCCCTGCTGCGAAGACCGTATCGCGCAGGCTCGACGCGTTGCGCAGAGCTCACGGATCGACTGGTGCAGTGGGTCGTCACATCCTTGTGGACGAGGCACCGGTCCGCGTGGCGGTTTCGCATGACGGCCGGCTGGCGGCGCAGAGCTTGGCCCTTGTCCTGGACGTCGACACCTCATTGGTCCTCGGATGGGGCATGGCATCAATCGGCTGCGGCTATTCCGCCATTGAGGCTGCCCTCACGTCCTTCGTTCTATGGCACCACAGGGTGCGCGAGATCCGGAGCGTCGCGTCCACGTTGGAACGGATGGAGATGGTGCTTCCGCCGGGGCTGCGGATCGGACCTAGGCAGGACTTCGATGAACCGGTGCGGTTGCTTCGCGGAGGATCGCGGACGAGCGGGGTCAGGATGCGGCGTCTGGTGGGCGCAGCGATTAGTGGCATCGCGCTCCTTCCGCGCTTCGATCGCGATCGGGAGTGGCTTGCTTCTGATGAAACCGAGGGGTGGGTTGTCCTGGATAGAAAGACTATGCCTTTGGTGATGAATCAGCAACTGATGTCTCCGATCAGGTCGGCTGAGGTCACGATGTTGAGCGGTGAGGCCGAGCGACCCGATGCTTTGGACGAATCCGTCGAGGCGATCGCTCAGGTCCGTCCGCTGCTGAAGGCGGCACGGCCATTTCCCGGCCTATGACTTGGCCGAGCGTGGCCACGCGCGCCGCGACATTTGTAGTGCTTGCAGCAGGCTTTCGAGGCGGGCATCCTCTGGCCGCACGCCAGTGAGGCCGAGCTTGCCGGATATATAGGTCGAGTTCCCCGATCGGCACCGCGGGAAGGTTCTTGGTTCGCTCAATTATCTCTTCGATGCCGAGCCTCGGCCGTAGCGGTATCTCGGCGAGGCGGTTGCCGAGCAGCCTGCCGACCTGCGAACCGAAACCTTGGGACCGCTGTTCGAGTTGGATGCCTGCGCGCTGGAGCGCATTGAGAAGGTCTGTCCATCGGTCCTGCTCTTTCGGCGGAATTGAGATCGACATCGACATTGGGGTAACTTGCAGGAAACCGAGTGACTGCATGAGCGCATGTGTCACCGTCTCGGGGCCCGGCTCCTCGAGGCTCAGCGATACGCCGACAGGTCGATGGCTCGTGCTGTCAATGACGATGGTGGCGTATGGGACGGCACGTCCGCCGCTCAAGGCCACAGGCACTTCCATGGGCGCGCTGTCGATGATCAGGCGGCCTTCTTCTTGGCCGCCGTTGCTCTCTCCACGTGCTGCGCGGACGCGCGAGGCTATGGTTTTGTTCGCCGGGGGCTGGATTGCCAGCTTCGCGGCCTCCGCGCGTGCGATGCGGCCGATCTTGTTGATGGGAGCATCGGCGCCGGCCTTTTCGATGGCACCGGCGATGATCTTCTCGATCTCCTTTGAGACGCGCGCTGGCCTCGGAACTGAGTGGACTGGCCGTTCGCCGAGGACTCGAAAGGCCTTCACCAGATAATAAAAGCTGCGCTTCGAAATATTGAGCTTGGCGGCGGCGAGTGCGGCGTCCGCCACGGTTGGGTTCTCGAGGCTGAGATATTCCCGAACGGTTCGCGCCCGTGCGACGGCCTTCAGCCATGCTGGCGAAGACGAGCCAGTCTTTTCGATATCCGCCATTTTCCTATCTCCGTCAGACGACGGAGTGACCGCTACCTAGTCTATGCTCATTGCTTGGGCGTGGTCGGATCAACCGCTCCTTCGGCAGCGGGTGAATGGATGGGGCTCGGAAGACGGTCTCTCACTTGCCAAGACCTCGCTTCGAAGGGATACCTGTCGCAGGAGAATGAACCTTGCCGACTTCGAAGCACATGCAGCTGGTGTCGAAGTCGCGCGCCGCATGCCTGTCGGCGGTCGAGACGTATAATCGCGCTTCGGCCTTGTATCGCGAGGAGACCTTCGCGATCCTGATGATCAATGCATGGGAGCTTCTGCTCAAGGCGCGGATCATCAAGGAGAACGGCGGGAAGGCCAGCGCCATCCACGAGTTCAGAGCCCGCAAAAAGAAGGATGGTTCGCCCAGCAAGCTGAAGGAGGTCAAGCGGACGAGATCCATGACCCCGATGACGATCGGCATCGATCGCAGCTGGAAGCTGGTGTCGGGTTATGCGTCCGATCGGATCGACCAGGCGTGCATCGCCAACATCGAGGCGCTGTTAGAGATCCGGGACAGCGCGACGCACTTCGTCGCAACGGACGCGCTGTTGCGTAAGAAGCTGACCGAGATCTCGATGGCGGCGGTGCGCAACTACGTCACAGCTGCGCAGGCATGGTTCGGCTTGTCGTTCTCCGACCTCAACATCGCCTCGATCCCTATCTCATTCGATCTGGATCAGAAGGTGGTCGATGCGGTCGCCAAGAAGTCGTCCGACGCGGTGACGAAGTTCCTGGTGCACATGGAGAAGGTGGAGGCGGGGCTTCCGCCGGCCTCGTCGGACTTCGCCTTTACCGTCCGCATCGATTTCGACCTCATCAAGAAGAAGGACGACGCCGCGGTCAAGGCGTCGGTGGTCGGCGGCGCGGAGGCCGATCTGACGCTGATGGTCGAAGGCGACAAGGTGCCTCCAGGCTTCACCTGGACGTATGATGAATTGATCAAGAAGCTGAAGGAGCGTTATGCCGACTTCAAGCAGAACGCGGAGTTCCATGAGCGGATGAAACCCGTCAAGGCGGACAAGAAGCTCTGCTACGAACGATTTCTCGATCCCGAGCGGAGGAAGGGCGGCAGGAAGGCGTTCTTTAATCCGAACGCCCTGAAGGCTTTCGACGCACATTACGAGCGCAAGAGCGCGACCCTCTTCGAACCTGAACCTGGACCAAGCTGAGGAGGCGTCGCCGACGAGCCTCTCACCCCATGGCGACGTCGTCGGACCCATGTCGCGCAGAGGTCGATCTCCACTCCGATGACCGGCACAGTCTTGTGCACGCGCAAAGCGACATTTTTCGCCAGCGCGCTACGAGAAGAGCCGGATAGATTTTGGACAGAAACTGGACAAATAGTGGGGGTAAATCAGCTAACTTATATGTCCCCTATCACAGCCGCGCATCGCGGCGAGCGCGGCGTCGCTGGCGAGCTTGTCGACCCGCTCGTTGTCGGCGTTGCCGGCATGGCCCTTGACCCAGACCCATTCGATCTCGTGCCGCTGCGTCTCGGCGAACAGCGCCTGCCACAGCTCGGCGTTCTTGACCGGCTTCTTGTCGGCGGTGCGCCAGCCGTTCTTGCGCCAGCCGTGGATCCAGCGGGTCAGGCCGTCCATCACATATTTGCTGTCGGTGGACAGGCGGATCGTGCACGGCCGCGTCAGCACCTTCAGCGCCTCGATCGCGGCGGTCAGCTCCATGCGGTTGTTGGTGGTGAGCTTTTCGCCGCCCGACAATTCCTTCTCGTGCGCGCCGAAGCGGATCAGCGCGCCCCAGCCGCCGGGGCCGGGATTGCCCTTGCAGGCGCCGTCGGTGGCGATCTCCACCAATTGGGGGGCGGGGTCGGTCATGCGAAAGCCTCCGGATGCGCGTCGTACCAGTCGAGCCGGCGCAGATAGGCGAGGGGGTCCTTGCGCGTCACCAGCGCATCGGCGGGCGTGTTGAGCCAGTCCCAGGCGCGGGTCAGCAGGAAGCGGATGCAGGCGCCGCGGGCGAGCACGGGCAGCGCGGCACGCTCGGCGGCGGACAGGCCGAAGGCGCCGGCATAGCTGGCGAGCAGCGCCTCGCCGACGCCCGTCAGCGGGATGCCGGCCGCGTCGAACGCCCACGACCCGTGCATCACCGCGACGTCATAGGCGCGGATATCGGTGCAGGCGAAATAGAAGTCGATCAGCCCGGTCACCCGCGCGCCCAGCGTCAGGACGTTGTCGGGGAACAGGTCGGCATGGATCACGCTGGTCGGCAGATCGTGCGGCCACGCCGATTCGACCCGCTCCAGCGCGGCGTCGACGCGGGCGAACAGGCCGGGGGCGATCCGGTCGAGGTCGTTGCCGCAGCGTTCGAGCAGCGGGCGCCAGTCCGCGACGCCCAGGCTGTTGGGCCGGTGGCCGGCGAAGTCCGCGACCGCGGCGTGGAGGTCGCCGAGCGCGGCGCCGGCGGTGCCCGCCTGTTCGGGCGTCGGCTGGCTGAGCGACACGCCGTTGAGGAAACGGATGAGGCAGGCGGGCCGCCCCTCCAGCTGCTGGATCGCCACTCCCTCGCGGTCGCGGATCGCCGGCGGCACCGGCAGCCCGCGCGCGGCAAGATGATCGAGCAGGTCGAGGAAGAAGGGCAGGTCGCCGGCATCGACGCGCTTTTCGTACAGCGTCAGGATGAACCGCCGCGTCGTGGTGTCGATCAGGTAGTTGCTGTTCTCCACCCCCTCGGCGATGCCCTTGGCGGAGACGAGGTCGCCGACATCGTCGTAGCGGCGCAGGAAGGCGGCGAGCGCCTCGGCGGATACCTGGGTGTAGACGGCCATCGAAAAATCCCTGCTCGCCGCTGCCGCCCCCTCGTCGTCCCTGCGGATGCGGGGCCGATGGCGGCGGACATGGCGTCCGTGTCGCTGGTGACGGTCTGTTCCCGGCCGCGCGGGACGGACGACGAACCGCTCAGGCCGCGGCGTCCAGCCCGCGCGGCAGCTTGAAGGCGATCGTTTCGCGCGTCGTTTCCTCCTCGCGCTCGGTGACCTCGAACCGCGTCGCGAGCAGGTCGACGAGCTCGCGTACCAGCAGTTCGGGGGCGGACGCGCCCGCGGTGATGCCGAGCGTGCCGACGCCGTCGAGGAACGCCCAGTCGATGTCGCCGGCACGCTGGATCAGCCGGGCCGGAATGCCCTCGCGCTCGGCGACCTCGACCAGCCGCACCGAATTGGACGAATTGGGCGCACCGATGACCAGCATCGCGTCGCACGCCGCCGCGATCGCCTTCACCGCCGCCTGGCGGTTCGACGTCGCATAGCAGATGTCCTCGCCGCGCGGCGGCTGCATGTTGGGGAAGCGGCGCTGGAGCACCGCCACGACCGCCGCGGTATCGTCGACCGACAGCGTCGTCTGCGTCAGGAAGGCGAGATTGTCGGGGTCGGGCGGCGTGAACGCCTCCGCATCCGCGGTCGTCTCGATCAGCGACATCGCGCCCGCCGGGACCTGGCCGAAGGTGCCGACGACCTCGGGATGGCCCTCGTGGCCGATGAACACGATGTGGCGGCCGGCGGCGACGAGTCGTTCGGCCTGGCGATGGACCTTCGAGACGAGCGGGCAGGTCGCGTCGAGATAGTCGAGCCCGCGGTCCTGCGCCGCGGCGGGTACCGACTTCGGCACGCCATGGGCGGAAAAGACCACCGGCGCGCCGTCGGGAACCTGATCGAGGTCCTCGACGAACACCGCCCCCTGCGCCTTCAGCGTGTCGACGACGAACTTGTTGTGGACGATTTCGTGCCGGACATAGACGGGGGCGCCGTGCTTCTCGATCGCGAGTTCGACGATGCGGATCGCGCGGTCGACACCGGCGCAGAAGCCACGGGGCGCTGCGATCAGCAGCTCGAGGGCCGGTCTGGTACCGGCCGCGCTTGGAAGGGACGCCATGATGTGCCGCCTCCTACGCGATTGCGCGAACGCGCGGAAGTACGCGATTGCTTCGACGCGCGGCAGGACGCGGTTGCTTCCACGCGCGGGAGAACGCGGTTGCTTCCACGCGCGGCAGGACGCGGTTGCTTCCACGCGCGGCAGTACGCGATTGCTTGCACGCGCCAAAGCCGGTTCCTATGCTGGTGCCGCTCCGACCGGTCGATCCGGCGGCGATCCATTGCCCGTTCGATGAAGGTACGCGTCCCCGTGAAAACACCGCTTCTCGGCCTGTCCGCCCTCGCGCTCGTCCTCTCGGGGTGCGCCAGCAAGGGCGAGATCGTGGAAGGCGGCATCACCGCCGTGCGCTCCGCCTGCCCGACGGTGGGCGTCGCGGCCGGCACCGGCGACATCACGCTGTTCGATCCCGTCACCAGTCGCGATGCGAGCGCCGTGGACGTGGTCGCGAGCATGACCAACGTCCGCGGCACCTGCAACGACGCGGGCGAACAGATCGCGACCGAGGTGACGTTCGACGTGCTCGCGCGCCGCACCCGCACCGATGCGCCGCGCGACGTCGTCCTGCCCTATTATATCGCGATCGTGCGCGGCGGCACCGCGGTGACCGCCAAGCGCAAGGGCCAGGTCGCGATCCACTTCGACGCCGGCCAGGCGCGCGCGCAGGCGAGCGGCAGCGCCTCGACCCAGATCACGCGCAGCGCGGCGACGCTGCCGGACGAGGTGCGCGAACAGCTGACCCGCAAGCGCAAGGCGGGCGACGAGGATGCGGCGACCGACCCGCTCGCCCGGCCCGAGGTGCGCTCCGCGGTGCTGCGCGCCAGCTTCGAGGCGCTCGTCGGCTTCCAGCTGACCGACGACCAGCTCAAGTACAACGCCCAGCGCTGACCGGCTGCCCGGTCGGCCCTTCCGCCACCCACGCCCCTGTCGTCATCCCCGCCCGCGTCGGGATGGCGAGCGTGGTCGTCGAGCGCGTACCGCATAGCGCTTTCGCGATTGACTAACCCCCGCGCCGCCGTCAGAGCGACCCGTGTCGATGCCGGGCGACCGGCATGGATGTGCGCGGGAGAGAGCCCCTGGCAAGGGGGCCGCCGAAGGAGCAACCACCCCGGAATCTCTCAGGCAAACGGGACCGCGCGCGTCTCTCGACACTCTGGAAAGCGTTCCTTTCAGGAGCCACCGAAGGGGTAAGCCCGATGCGCGGCGCGCGGCGGGTCAAAGCTCTCAGGTCACCGTGACAGAGGGGGTCAGACGGATCGGACGCGGGTCTGCCGCGTCGGTCCCGTGCGGCTTTTCTTGGAGACGGTTGATGAGCGATACGCTGCCAGACACCTTGCCCGACCCGCTCGACGGCGTGGACGAGGGCGAGGAACCCGCGATCCAGTTGCTGCCGCTCGATGCCTGGCACCGCGCCCGCGGCGGCCGCATGGTGCCGTTCGCCGGCTATGAGATGCCCGTCCAGTACGAGGGCATCATGGCCGAGCATCTGTGGACTCGCGAATCGGCCGGGCTGTTCGACGTCAGCCACATGGGCCAGGTCGGCCTGACCGGCGACGGCGTCGCCCGGGCGCTGGAAGCGGTGCTGCCGGGCGACCTGACCGGGCTCGCCGCGACGAAGATCCGCTATTCGCTGCTGCTCAACGACGATGGCGGTATCCTCGACGATCTGATGGCGACGACGCTGCCCGCCGAGGGCGCGCATCCGTTCGGCGAGGCGAGCCATTACGTCGTCGTCAACGGCGCGACGAAGTACGACGATCTGTCCTACCTGCTCGACGTGCTGCCCGACGACATCACGATGAACCTGATGGACGACCAGGCGCTGCTGGCGGTGCAGGGGCCAAAGGCGGTCGCCGCGGTCGCGCGGCTGGTCCCCGGCGTCGATGCGCTGGTGTTCATGACCGCCGGCGCCTTCGACTGGAACGGCCATGCGCTGTGGATCAGCCGGTCGGGCTACACCGGCGAGGACGGCGTCGAGATCTCGATCCCGGCCGAGGCCGCGGCGGCCTTCGCCGATGCGATCTGCGCCGAGCCGGAGGTGAAGCCGATCGGCCTCGGCGCGCGCGATTCGCTCCGGCTCGAGGCGGGGTTGCCGCTCTACGGCCACGACCTCGATCCCGAAACGACGCCGGTCATGGCGGACCTGGGCTTCGCGCTGTCGAAGCGGCGGCGCGAGGCGGCGGACTTCGCCGGCGCCGCGCGCATCCTCGCCGAGCGCGAGGGCGGTCCGGCGGTGAAGCGCGTCGGCCTGTCGGTCGACGGCCGCCAGCCGGTGCGCGAAGGCGCGAGCGTCGTCGACGTCGACGGCGCGGTGATCGGCCGCGTCACCAGCGGCGGCTTCGCGCCCAGCGTCGGCGCGCCGATCGCGATGGCCTATGTTCCCGCCGATCTGGCGACGCCGGGCACCGACCTGCGCCTCGTCCAGCGCGGCAAGATCCATGCGGCGCGCGTCGTCGCGATGCCGTTCGTTCCCCACCGCTATGTCCGTGCAGGAGGCAAGTGATGAGCCGTTATTTCACCGAAGATCACGAATGGGTCGACATCGATGGCGACATCGGCACCGTCGGCATCTCCGACTATGCGCAGGGCCAGCTCGGCGACATCGTGTTCGTCGACGTGCCGGAGGACGGCAAGCAGCTCGCCAAGGGCGACGAGGCCGCGGTGGTCGAATCGGTCAAGGCCGCATCCGACGTCTATTCGCCGGTGTCGGGCAACGTGCTCGAAGGCAATGCGGCGCTGACCGACGACCCCAGCCTCGTCAATTCCGATCCGGAGGGCGAAGGCTGGTTCTTCAAGATCACGCTCAGCGATCCCGCCGAGGTCGAGGAACTGATGGACGAAACCGCCTACGAGGCGTTCGTCGCGAAGCTGTAAGGTCGCTCTCCCTCCCGCTGGTGGGAGGGGCTGGGGGCGGGCCTGTCGCCTCCAGCGTTGCTCTTTCATGGACAGGCCCACCCCCGACCCCTCCCGCAAGCGGGAGGGGAGGAGCCTATGATGCGCTACCTGCCGCTTACCCAGCCCGATCGTGAGGCGATGCTGTCCGTCATCGGTGCGGACACGATCGACGACCTGTTCATCGACGTGCCCGAAGCCGCGCGGCTCGACGGTCCCGTCCACGGCCTGCCGAACCATGCGTCCGAACTCAGCGTCGAACGCCACATGACCGCGCTCGCCCGCAAGAACGTCGTCGCGGGCGAGGTGCCCTTCTTCCTCGGTGCCGGCGCCTACCGCCATCACGTCCCCGCCAGCGTCGATCACCTGATCCAGCGCGGCGAGTTCCTGACCGCCTACACGCCCTACCAGCCCGAGATCGCGCAGGGCACGTTGCAGATGCTGTTCGAGTTCCAGACGCAGGTCGCGCGCCTGCTCGGCACCGACGTGGCGAACGCATCGATGTACGACGGATCGACCGCCTGCTGGGAAGCGATCGGCATGGCGCGGCGCATCACCCGCAAGGGCAAGGCGATCCTGTCGGGCGGGCTGCACCCGCATTACGTCAGCGTCGCGAGGACGATGGCGAAATACACCGGCGACGTGCTCGAAACCTCGGTCCCGACGCTGGCCGCGGAAACCGATCTCGACGCGCTGATCGCCGCGATCGATGGCGATACGTCCTGCGTGGTGGTGCAATATCCCGACATTCTCGGCCGTATCGCCGACCTGACGCCGCTCGCCGACGCCTGCCATGCGAAGAAGGCGCTGCTGATCGCGGTCGTCACCGAGCCGGTGGCGCTGGGCGCGATCCGCAGCCCCGGCGAGATGGACGCCGACATCGTCGTCGGCGAAGGCCAGTCGCTGGGCGTCGGCCTGCAGTTCGGCGGCCCGTATGTGGGGCTGTTCGGGTGCAAGGACAAATACGTCCGACAGATGCCCGGGCGGCTGTGCGGCGAGACGGCGGACGCCGATGGCAAGCGCGGCTTCGTGCTGACGCTGTCGACGCGCGAACAGCATATCCGCCGCGAAAAGGCGACGTCGAACATCTGCACCAACTCCGGCCTCTGCGCGCTGGCGTTCTCGGTCCACATGACGCTGCTCGGCGAAGCCGGCCTGCGGCGGCTGGCGGGGATCAACCATGCCGGCGCCTGCCGCGCGGCCGACCGGCTGGCGCAGGTGCCGGGGGTGGAACTGGTGACACCGACCTTCTTCAACGAATTCACGCTGCGGCTGCCGACGGAGGCGCGACCGGTGGTGCGGACGCTGGCCGATCGCGGCGTCCTGGC
Source organism: Sphingomonas sp. A2-49 (assembly GCF_025548555.1). GTDB lineage: Bacteria > Pseudomonadota > Alphaproteobacteria > Sphingomonadales > Sphingomonadaceae > Sphingomonas. Next base: position 47,217 of record NZ_JAJLPA010000022.1, on the reverse strand, counting down.
GGGCGTCTCGCTCGGACGGCTGTACCCCGACGCGGCGGACCTCGCCAACGGGCTGGTCGTCGCGGTCACCGAAACGACGACCGCGGAGGACGTCGAGACGCTTGCCGTCGCACTCGAGGAGGTTCTGGCATGAGCATCAATCAGAGCGGCTGGCGGCCCGAGATGACCGCGGGCAAGGGCGACGCGGCCCCGACCTCCACCGGCAACAGGGCGCTGATGCTGGAAGAGGCGCTGATCTTCGAGATCGGCTCGACCGAGACGACCGGGGTCGATTTCGCCGACGGCGACGTCGCCGGATCGCGGCTCGGCGACCTCACGCGCAAGGCACCGATCGGCCTGCCCGGGCTCGCCGAGCCGGAGGCGGTGCGCCACTATACCCGTCTCAGCCGCCAGAATTACGCGATCGACCTGGGGCTGTTCCCGCTCGGGTCGTGCACGATGAAGCACAATCCGCGGCTGAACGAGAAGATGGCGCGGCTGCCCGGCTTCGCCGACGTCCATCCGTTGCAGCCGGTCGATACCGTGCAGGGCGCGCTGGAGGTGATCCACCAGCTGGCGCACTGGCTGGTGACGCTGACCGGCATGACCAGCGTCGCGATGAGCCCCAAGGCGGGCGCGCACGGCGAATTGTGCGGCATCCTGGCGATCAAGGCGGCGCTGGAGCAGCGCGGCGAGGGCGGGCGCAAGGTCATCCTCGTTCCCGAATCGGCGCACGGGACCAACCCCGCCACCGCCGCCTTCGCCGGGTTCCAGGTCGAGGACATCCCCGCGACCGCCGATGGCCGCGTCGACACCGCGGCGCTGGTCGCGCGCCTCGGCCCCGACGTCGCCGGGGTGATGATTACCAATCCCAACACCTGCGGCCTGTTCGAACGCGACCTGCGCACGATCTCCGACGCGGTGCACGCGGCAGGCGGCTACGTCTATTGCGACGGCGCGAACTTCAACGCGATCGTCGGGCGCGTGCGGCCAGGCGATCTCGGCGTCGATGCGATGCACATCAACTTGCACAAGACCTTCTCGACGCCCCACGGCGGCGGCGGGCCGGGGTCGGGGCCGGTGGTGTTCTCCGCGGCGCTGACGCCGTTCGCGCCGCTGCCGTTCGTCGAGCGGCAGGACGGACAGTTCGTGCTGGTCGAGGAAGAGAATGCGGGCGAACACCATGCCGGCAGCTTCGGCCGCATGGTGGCCTTCCACGGCCAGATGGGCATGTTCACTCGCGCGCTGACCTATATCCTCAGCCATGGTGCCGACGGCCTGCGCCAGGTCGCCGAGGATGCCGTGCTCAACGCCAATTACGTGTTGCGCAGCCTGGAGGGCACGCTCGACGCGCCGTTCGCGCATGCCGGGCCGTGCATGCACGAGGCGATCTTCAGCGATGCGAACCTCGCCGAGGGGTTCTCGACGCTGGACGTCGCCAAGGGGCTGATCGACGAGGGGTTCCACCCGATGACGGTCTATTTCCCGCTGGTCGTGCACGGCGCGATGCTGGTCGAGCCGACCGAAACCGAATCGAAGGCGGCGCTGGACCAGTTCATCGGCGCGCTGCGATCGGTGGCGGAGCGGGCGAAGGCGGGCGATGCGTCGCTCAAGTCGGCGCCGCATTTCGCACCGCGCAGCCGGCTGGACGAGACGCTCGCCGCGCGCAAGCCGGTGCTGGTATGGAAGGACGCGCCGCTGGCACAGGCGGCGGAATAGACGCCCGTTCGCCGGGCGCGGGACGTCTTTCCCCGGACGCCGCGCCCGGCTAGCATCGCCCCGAACGGGGGACCCGCATGCATACCGAGCAACCGACCGGCTGGATCAGCTACGCCATACCGCTCGTCGTGATCGCGGTGGTGATGGCGATCCGCTGGAAGCGGATGAGCCGGGTGCGGCCGCTCAAGCTGGAGCGGTTGTGGATGCTGCCGGCCTTCTATGCCGTCGTCATCGGTTTCACCTTCTCGCGCTTTCCGCCGCACGGCTGGGGCTGGGCGTTCTGCCTCGCCGCGGTCGTGCTGGGTGGTGCGCTCGGCTGGCAGCGCGGGCGGATGATGCGGATCACGATCGATCCCGAAACGCATGCGCTCGGGCAGACGTCGTCGCCCGCGGCATTGCTGTTCATCGTGCTGCTAATCGTCGTCCGCAGCAGCGCACGCGGCGCGATCGCCTATGCCGGCCCTGTCGGGCTCGATCCGATGGCGATCACCGACGTGCTGATGGCGCTGGCGCTGGGTCTGTTCACCGCGCAGCGGCTGGAGATGTATCTGCGCGGGCGTCGCATGCTCGCCGCCGCGCGCGCCGGTCAGGCGATCTCGCCGGCGGCCAGCGTCTCCTGACGCCGCCGCACGGTTTCGCGCCAGACGATGACGAGGCCGCTGGCGATGATGACCGGTGCGCCGATCCACGTCGCGGCGCCGGGCAGCATGTCGAACGCCAGCCAGCCGAGCAGCGTCGCCCACAACAGGCTGGAATAATCCATCGGCACCACCACCGCGACCGGCCCGAGCCGCAACGAATTGGTCATCGCCACCTGCGCGCAGCCGCCGAGCAGCCCGACCGCGGCCAGCGCCATCCACACCGCGGGCCCGTGCGCCCGCGCGTTCGGCAGGTAGAGGATCGACAGCGGCACCAGCGACAGCACCGAAAACCAGAAGACGATCGTCAGCGCGCCCTCCGTCCTGCCCATCCGGCGCAGCAGGATGGTGACGCAGGCGGTGCCGAACGCGCCGGCGAGGGCAAAGGCCGCGCCGCGCAGCGGGAAGTGGCCGCCCCCCGCGGCGAGGCCCGGCCAGGCGACGATCAGCACGCCGACGAAGCCGACCGTGACCGCGCCCCAGCGCCACCGGCCGGTCGGCTCGCGCAGCACCGCCGCGCCGAGGATGGTCGCGAAGATCGGCACGGTGAAGCCGATCGTCGTCGCCTCGGCGAGCGGCAGCGCGACGAGGCCGTTGAAGCTCATCGCCATCGCCGACAGGCCGACGATCGCGCGCAGGACGTGCGCGCGCAGGCGGCCGGTCGCGACCGTGCGCAACCCCGGTCCCGCGCCGATCAGCGCGGTGACGAGCAACGCCGCGCCGAACTGGCGGAAGAACAGGATCTCGACGACGCCCGCACCCCAGTGCCCGGCGAGCTTGATCGCGGCGTTCATCAACGCGAAGAACACCACCGACAGCAGGCGCAGCGCGATGGCGGGGAGGATGCGGTCGGTCACCGGCAATCCCTTGCGGGCGCGTGCACCTGCGGACAAGTCTGAGGTGGCGAAATATCCCCGGCAAGGATATTCGGCCCCCATGAAGCATGCTCTCTCCGTCACGCGCGACGCCGATTTCGCCGCCTGGTATCAATCCGTCATCGCGGAGGCCGACCTCGCCGAGGAATCGGGCGTGCGCGGCTGCATGGTCATCCGCCCCTGGGGCTATGGCATCTGGGAACGGATCCAGCGGCTGCTCGACGACCGGATCAAGGCGACGGGGCACGAGAATTGCTATTTCCCGCTGTTCATCCCGCTGTCCTATTTCGAAAAGGAGGCCGAGCACGTCGACGGCTTCGCCAAGGAGATGGCGGTCGTCACGCATCACCGGCTGATCGCGGACGGGCAGGGCGGGCTGGTCCCCGATCCCGCCGCGAAGCTGGAGGAGCCGCTGGTCGTGCGGCCGACGTCGGAAACGGTGATCGGCACCGCGTTCGCGCGCTGGGTGCAATCGTGGCGCGACCTGCCGGTGCTCATCAACCAATGGGCCAATGTCGTGCGCTGGGAAATGCGCACGCGCATGTTCCTGCGCACCAGCGAGTTCCTGTGGCAGGAGGGGCATACCGCCCACGCCACCGCCGACGAGGCGCGCGACGAGACGCGCAAGATGCTCGAGGTGTACCGGTCCTTCGCCGAGGATTGCCTCGCCCTGCCGGTGGTCGCGGGCGAAAAGCCGGAGAACGAGCGCTTCCCCGGCGCCGTCGCGACCTACAGCATCGAGGCGATGATGCAGGACGGCAAGGCGCTGCAGGCGGGCACCAGCCATTTCCTCGGCACCAATTTCGCGCGTGCGCAGAATATCCGCTTCCAGAATTCGGCGGGCGAATTCGAGCTCGCCAACACTACGAGCTGGGGCGTCAGCACGCGGATGATCGGTGGCGTCATCATGGTGCATGGCGACGACGACGGACTGCGCGTGCCGCCGCGGATCGCGCCGTGGCAGATCGTGATCGTGCCGATGCTGCGCGACGCGCCGGAAGACGAGGCGCTGATCGCCTATGCCAGGGACATCCAGTCCAACCTGTCGCAGTCGTCGGCGCTCGGCGAACCGGTGCGCGCGCTGCTCGACCTCAAGCCCGCCAGGGCCGCGACGAAGCGCTGGGGCTGGGTCAAGAAGGGAGCGCCGATCGTCGTCGAGATCGGCGGGCGCGACATGGCGGGCGGCAACGTGTCGGTGATCCGCCGCGACCGGCTGTACCGTGCCGACGGCAAGCTCGACAGCAACGTGATGCCGCGCGGCGATTTCGAGGCGGATGCGCCTGCGCTGCTCGCCGCGATCCAGCAGGCGCTGCATGCCGAGGCGAGCGCGCGGCTGAAGGCGAACATCGTCCCCGCGGCGGACTTCGCCGCGGTCGAGGCGCATTTCGCCGAGGGCGCGAAGACCCCCGGCTGGGTCGAGGTGAACTGGGCGAGGCCGACCGGCGCGGCGCTGGACGCGGTGGTCGAGCGGCTGAAGGCGCTGAAGCTGACGATCCGCAACGCGCCGTCGGATGCCGGCGCGGCCGAGGGCGTGTGCGTGTTCACCGGCGAGCCGGCGGTCGAGCGCGTGCTGCTGGCGCGGGCCTATTGAGGGCCGACGCCGTTCGCGGTCGTTGACCCCTCGGGCGGTGATGGTAGCGCAGAGGCGCGGAGGACGCGGACAGGCGCCGGTCGCGGCAGCGCTCGGCATGCCATCGCGCGCGACAGGTACGACCGGTGGCGCCGGCGCATCGCCTCCGCATTCCTAGCGAACCATGTTTCGTCGCAGCGGCGTGGCGCGCCGGCGCCATTCCTCTCCCGTTGTCATTCCCGCGAAGGCGGGAATCCATAGCCGCGCCGTCGAGACTTGAGCAGCGACGTCAGCGTCTATGGATCCCCGCCTGCGCGGGGATGACGAGGGCGGCGTGTTGCTTGCCTGGCCAGTCCACGTCCTCCCGTCGAGCGCTGGGATGACGCAGGGAGGCGGCCCCTGGGACGACGGTGTATTCTGGTCCGCCCTTTCTCCCGCGCAGGCAGGAATCCACGGGCACGCCGGCGCCATTCCTCTCCCGTTGTCATTCCCGCGAAGGCGGGAATCCATAGCCGCGCTGTGGAGACTTGAGCAGCGACGTCAGCGTCTATGGATCCCCGCCTGCGCGGGGATGACGAGGGCGGCGTGTTGCGCGTCAGGCCTTTTCACGTCCTCCCCTCGAGCGCTGGGACGACGACGTATCCCGATCCGCCCTTTTTCCCGTGCAGGCGGGAAACCATAGACGTGACGTGGGATCTCGGGGCGCAACGTCTGCGTGTATCGATCCCTCCCGCACCGCAATGACGATCGTCGATGGTCGGCGCGGCAGGGCTATTCGTCCGGGTAGCGCCGCCCGACATGCGCCTCGCCTCGTGCGTCCGCCAGCAGAGCCTGGCGGTGCCGCTCGGCGTAACGCGCACGATCGGCGTCGTCGCGCGTGCCGGCGCAGCGCGGGCAGCGCACGCCTTCCTCGTACAGGGGCGAGGCTTGATCCGCCTCGGACACCGGCATCCGGCAGGCGCGGCACAGGCCGTGCGTGCCCGGCGTCAGGCCGTGGCCGACCGCGACACGCTCGTCGAAGACGAAGCATTCGCCGGTCCATGCGCTGTCCGCCGCCGGCACCTGTTCCAGATATTTGAGCACGCCCCCCTTCAGGTGAAAGACCGCATCGACGCCCTCCGCCTTCAGGAAGGCGGTCGCCTTCTCGCACCGGATGCCGCCGGTGCAGAACATCGCGACCTGACGGTCCCCGGCGAGCAGCGCCTCGCGATGCGTCCGGAACCAGGCGGGAAAATCGCGGAACGTCCGCGTGTCGGGATCGATCGCGCCCGCGAACGTGCCGACCGCGACCTCGTAATCGTTGCGAGTGTCGATCAGCACCGTCCGCGGGTCGGCGATCAGCGCGTTCCAGTCGGCGGGGTCGACGTAATGACCCGCGTCGAGCGGATCGATCGCCGGTTCGCCCATCGTCACGATCTCGCGCTTCACGCGCACCTTGGTGCGGTGGAAGGGCATCGTCCCGGCGCGCGAATCCTTGACGTCGAGCGTCGCGCAGCCCGGCAGCGCGCGGATGTGCGTCAGCACCGCGTCGACCCCCGTAGCGGACCCGGCGATGGTGCCGTTGATCCCCTCGTGCGCCAGCAGCAGCGTGCCGCGCACGCCCGCGGCCTCGCACGCAGCGAGCAACGGTTCCCGCAGCGCGGCGGGATCGTCGAACGGGGTAAAGCGGTAGAGCGCGCAAACGCGGATCGGCGGCATGGCGAGCGCCCTTAGCGGCTTGGCGCCGCGCGCGCAAAGATCGCGCATGACGGATCGCCTCCGGCCCCCTATCTCCCGTACGTGATAAAGAAAACCAGAACGGGCCTGCCGACGCAGGCGCAGATCCTCGATTTCATCGAACGCTCCGACGTCCCGGCCGGCAAGCGCGAGATCGCCAAGGCGTTCGGTCTGACCGCGCAGGAAAAGATCGCGCTGAAGGCGCTGCTGAAGGACATGGCGGACGAGGGGCTGATCGACGGCGCCCCCGGCCGCGCCTTTCACAAGATGGGCGGGCTGCCCAAGGTCACGGTGTTGCGCATCGCCGACGTCGACGATGGCGGCACCGTCTGGGCGGTGCCGGACCGGTGGGAGGCGGAGACGCCGCCGCCGCGGCTGCGCGTGCGGGAGCGAAAGCGCGGCGCGCTGGGGATCGGCGAGCGCATCCTCGCGCGCACCGAGGAGGCCGGCAAGGGCTGGATCGCGCATCCGATGAAGGTGCTCGCCAAGGCATCGGAACAGGTGCTGGGCGTGCTGCGCCGCGACGGCGACCGGTTCTGGCTGACCGGCGTCGAGAAGAAGGACCGGCGCGAATTCCCGGTGTCCGACGTCGCCGACGCGGAGGCGGGCGACCTGGTGATGGCGGAAATGACGGGCCGGCCGCCGCGGATCGCGGTCCGGGTCGTACAGCGGCTGGGCGATCCGTTCGCGCCGCGCAGCTTCTCGCTGATCGCCATCCACAAGCTCGGCATCCCCGACGTGTTTTCGGGCGAGACGCTGGACGAGGCGACGCGGGTGTCGGCGCAGCCGCTGGGCGACGATCGCGAGGACCTGACGCACCTGCCGATCGTCGCGATCGATCCGATCGATGCGCGCGACCACGACGATGCCGTCTGGGCGGCACCCGACGACGATCCGGGCAACGCCGGCGGATGGCAGGCCGTCGTCGCGATCGCCGACGTCAGCTTCTATGTCCGCCCCGGATCGTCGATCGACCGCGAGGCGCGGCGGCGCGGCAATTCGGTCTATTTCCCCGATCGCGTCGTGCCGATGCTGCCCGAGATCCTGTCCGCCGAGGTGTGTTCGCTGAAGGAGGGCGGGGATCGCGCCGCGCTCGCGTGTCACCTGCGCATCGACCGGAACGGCAAGCTCCTGCACTGGCGGTTCACCCGCGCGCGGGTGCGGATCGCGGCGAACCTCGCCTATGAGCATGCGCAGGCGGCGATCGACGGCGACTTGGCCCATCCGCTGACCGACACGGTGCTGGCACCGCTCTGGGCGTGCTGGCGTGCGCTCGCCAAGGCGCGCGACGCGCGCGAACCGCTCGATCTCGACCTGCCCGAACGCCGGGTGGTGCTCGACGAGATGGGGCGGATCATGTCGGTCGCTCCGCGCGAGCGGCTGGACGCGCACCGGCTGATCGAGGATTACATGATCGCCGCCAACGTCGCCGCGGCGAAGGCGCTGGAGGCGAAGAAGGCACCGGTGATGTACCGCGTGCACGAACCGCCCAGCCGCGAGAAGCTCGTCGCGCTGAAGGACTATCTGGAAACCTTCGACGTCGCCTTCGCGCTGGGGCAGGTGATCCGCCCGGCGACGTTCAACCACGTGCTCGCCCGCGTCGGCGACGCCGACTTCCGGCCGCAAGTGATGGAGCAGGTGCTGCGGACGCAGACCCAGGCCTATTATGCGCCGGCGAACCAGGGGCATTTCGGCCTGAGCCTCGGCTCCTACGCGCATTTCACCTCGCCGATCCGGCGCTACGCCGACCTCGTCGTGCATCGGTCGCTGGTCGGCGCCTATGCGCTGGGTCCGGGCGGTCTGACCGCGGCGGATGCCGAGGCGATGGAGCAGATCGGGACGACGATCAGCGGCCTCGAGCGCCGCGCGATGGAGGCGGAGCGCGACACGATCGACCGCTACGTCGCCGCATTCCTCTCGGAACGCGTCGGCGAAACGGTCGCGGCGCGGATCACCGGCGTGCAGAACTACGGCTTCTTCGCGACGGTCGAGGGGATCGGCGGCGACGGACTGATGCCGGTACGCGACCTCGGCGGCGAATATTTCCGCTTCGACGAGGCGGCGCGCAAGCTGATCGGCGAGCAGAGCGGCGAGGAATATGCGCTCGGCCAGCGCATCGACCTGCGGCTGGCGGAGGCGAACCCGGTGTCGGGCGCGCTGCGCTTCGAGCTGCCCGGCGGCAAGGGCGCGGCGCCGGGGCCGCGGCACCTCGGCTCGGGTCGCAAGGACCGCGTCATCAAGCACCGCGGCCGGCCGCAGAACATCCGCCATCAGGGCAAGCGGCGGTGACCGGCCGGCTGGTCCGCGAGCCCGCGCGCGGCACGGTGCGCGACCGGTATCTGGTCAGGGGCAGCATCGCCCCGCACTTCGTCGAGGTGCGCGCGGTCACCGCCGACGACGCGATCGCGTTCGTGCCCGCGGATGCGCGCGAGGCGAAGGCGTTCGCGGCGATGATCGCCGACGGTTCGATCCGGATGCCCCGGGCGGGGCGGTTCTATTTCGACATGGACGCCTATGAGGCCGCCGCCGCGGCACGCCGGGCGCGCAGCGTGCCGGTGATGCTGATCGTGGCACTGCTGGTCGCGGCGGTGGCGGTGCTGTTCTACCGGGGGTGAGGGTGGTCGCGTAACCTTCGCCTGTTCCCGACCCCCGCAATCACCCCGCCGTGAAGGTCAGTCCCGCCTTGTCCTGCAACCGGTCGCGCAGCGACTTGCCGAGCAGCGCGCCGGGCGTCCAGACGCCGCCCGCGCCCTCCGTCTCCAGCAGGCAGCGGGCGGTTTCGGCGATCATCTTGCTGGTCGAGCCATAGCCCGGATCGCGATCGCCGGTGACGACGGCGTCGAACCGCGCCCCGTCCGGCATCAGCCCGACGAACAGCAGGTCGTAATGGCCGTTGTCGCGCTCGTCCTTGCTCGGCCCTTCGCCGGGCTTCGGGCCCTTGTCGCTCGCCAGCGGATTGAGCCGCGCGATCGCCTCCGCCGCGGCCTTGCCCATATCGCCGAGCCCCGCGACCATCATCTCGTCGTAGACGAAGTCGCGGCCATAGGGGTGGTCGAGCAGGAAGTTGGTGCGGTGCACGTTCTTCGTGTTGATCGCCGCCATGATGAAGGGCGCGACCCAGGTGTTGAGCGTCGCGTCGAACTCCGGCAGCAGTCCGGTCGGCTGGTGCGGTCCGCTGAACCCCGGCGTCAGCGCGAACGGGCTGGCCAGCAGGCCGAGGATCGACGGATCCCGCGCCGCGGCGGCCAGCGTCGCCTTCAGGCTGGCCGCGGTGCCGCCGGAAAAACCGCCCTGCATCGCGCGCACGCGACCCTTCACGCGCGGTGCCGGCCGGCCGTATTTGACGCGCGCGCACTCCTGCAACGTCTGGACGCCGAGATCGAAGGGGATCGAATCGAACCCGCAGGAAAAGACGATGCGCGCGCCGGTTCGCTGGGCATCGACGTGATGCGCGTCGATCATCCGGCGCATCCAGGCGGGCTCGCCGCACAGGTCGACATAGGCGGTGCCCGCCGCGACGCAGGCGGCGACGAGCGGCTCGCCGTACAGCTGGTAGGGCCCGACCGTCGTCAGCACGACCGCGGTCGATGCGGCCATCGCGCCGAGCGAGGCGGGATCGTCGGCGTCCGCGACGACCAGCGGCGTGTCGGCCGGCGCGCCGATCAGGTCGCGCACCGACTCGAGCTTGGCACGGCTGCGCCCCGCCATCGCCCAGCGGCCGACGCCCTGCTGGACGAGATATTCGGCGACCAGCCGCCCGGTGAAGCCGGTCGCGCCATAGACGATGATGTCATAGTCGCGCATTGCTCTCTCCCTTGGCTTGACGCGCACGTCATGCGCTTCGGGTGCGGCGGGATCAAGATGCGGGCGGCGGGATGCCGCTATGCCGCCTCGCTGAACTGCAACCGGGCGAGGCGGGCGTACAGGCCGTCCTGACCGATCAGGCTGGCGTGGGTCCCTTCCTCGACGATGCGGCCTTCGTCCATGACGATGATCCGCTGCGCCGCGCGCACCGTCGCCAGCCGGTGTGCGATCACCAGCGTGGTGCGGTTCTCCATCAGCCGCTCCAGCGCCTGCTGCACCAGCCGCTCGCTTTCCGCGTCGAGCGCGCTGGTCGCCTCGTCGAGCAGCAGGATAGGGGCATCGCGCAGCAGCGCGCGCGCGATCGTCACGCGCTGGCGCTGGCCGCCCGACAGGCGTGCACCGCCCTCGCCGAGGTTGGTGTCCAGCCCCTGCGGCAGCGCGCGCAGGAAATCGGCGGCATTGGCCGCCTCCGCCGCCGCCCACAGCGCCTCGTCGCTCGCCTGCCAGTCGCCGTAGCGCAGGTTGTCGCGCGCGCTGGCGCCGAAGATCACGGTATCCTGCGGCACCATCGCGATTTGCGCCCGGATCGCCGCCGGATCCGCCTCGCGCAGTTCGACGCCGTCGAGCAGCACCTGCCCCTCGGCGGGGTCGTAGAAGCGCTCGGCCAGCTGGAACAGCGTCGACTTGCCCGCGCCCGACGGCCCCACCACCGCCACCGTCTCGCCGGGGCGGATGGCGAGCGAGAAGGCGTCGAGCGCCGCGACCTCCGGCCGGGTCGGGTAATGGAAGCGGACGCGGTCGAACGTCAGCGCGCCGCTGACCGGCACCGGCAGGGGGATCGGGGTGGCGGGGCGCGTGATCTCCGGCCGTTCGGCGAGCAGTTCGGCAAGGCGGCTCGCCGCGCCCGCACCGCGGAGCAGGTCGCCATAGACCTCGGTCAAGGCACCGAACGCGCCGGCGACGATCCCGCCCGTCAGCACGAAGGCGGCGATCGCGCCGCCGGTGATCCGCCCCGCGGCGACGTCGGTCGCGCCCTCCCACAGCACGAGCGTGATCGAGCCGAAGATCAGGAAGATCATGATGGCGGTCATCACCGCACGCAGCGCGATCCGCGTCTTCGCGGCGGCGAACGTCGCGTCGACCGCGGCGGTGAAGCGCTGCGCCTCACGCGGTTCCTGGCCGAACGCCTGCACGATCTTCATCGCGCCCAGCGTTTCGGTGACGAGCGAGCCGACGTCCGCCACGCGGTCCTGCGACGTGCGCGACAGGTTGCGGATGCGGCGGCCGAGCACGGTCACCGGCAGGATGATGAGCGGGATGCCCAGCAGCAACATGCCCGCAAGCTTCGGCGAGAGCGTGAACAGATAGATCATGCCGCCGACGCCGGTGAAGGTGTTGCGCAGCGCGATGCTGACCGTGCTGCCGACGACGCTCTCGATCAGCGCGGTATCGGACGTCAGTCGCGACGCGATTTCCGACGGCCGGTTCTCTTCGAAGAAGCGCGGGGTGAGGCCGAGCAGATGCGCCTGTACCCGCGTCCGGATGTCGGCGACCACGCGTTCGCCCAGCCACGACACGAAATAGAAGCGGATCGCCGTCGCGACCGCGAGCACCGCGACGATCATCAGCAGATAGTGGAACGACGAGGCCACCGTCTCGCCGCCGCCGGGGGCGAAGCCGCGATCGATCACCCGCTTGAACCCGTAGGGGATGCCGATCGTCGCCGCCGATGTCGTAGCCAGCGCGGCGAGCGCCATCGCGAGGTGCCGCGGATAGGCGAGCACGCGTTCCGCCACGAGACGCAGGTCGCCGAGGCGGCGGTTGGTTGGAACGGGAGGTTTGGCCATCGCGAAGCGCCTAGCAGTCGCGGCAGGGGCGCTCAACGCCCCGGCGCGGGACGGTCGGGGGGCCTATCCGGCTTCTGGTGCGTTTAGGCACATTGCCAGGCACGCGCTTTGCGTTACCTATACGTCAACCTGACATGGGTGAAGATATCAGCATGCTCTACGATGCCTATGAAATGCAGCGATCGATGCTCGCCGGCGCCAGCGCCATGGCGACCTTCGGTGCGGACTGGATGCGCAATCCGGCCAATCCCTGGTCCTATGGCGGCGGTGGTTCGCTGATCGGGTCGGCGCTGGAGGTCTTCGCCCATGCATCCGCCACGCGGGGCAAGCCCGCCTTCGGCCTGACGCATACGACGATCGAGGGTCGCGAGGTCGCGGTGCATGAGGAGATCGTGCTCCAGAAGCCGTTCGGCCAGCTGAAGCGCTTCCGCCGCGAGGGCGTCGAGACGGGGCCGAAACTGCTGATCGTCGCGCCGATGTCGGGCCATTTCGCCACGCTGCTGCGCGGAACGGTCGAGCGGATGCTGCCGACCGCGGAGGTCTATATCACCGACTGGCGCGACGCGAAGCTGGTGCCGCTGACCGATGGCCGTTTCGACCTCGACGACTATATCGATTACCTCGTCGCGTTCATGGAGGCGATCGGCCCGAACGAAGGGCAGGGCGGCACGCACATGCTCGCGGTCTGCCAGCCCTCGGTGCCCTGCTATGCCGCGGTCGCGCTGATGAGCGCGGACAAGCATCCCTGCCGACCCAAGACGCTGACGATGATGGGTGGCCCGGTCGACACGCGCGAGGCGCCGACCGCGGTCAACACGCTGGCGACCGAACGGCCGCATGCCTGGTTCGAGCAGAACGTCGTCGTCAAGGTGCCGATGATGTATCCGGGCGCCGGCCGGAAGGTCTATCCGGGGTTCCTCCAGCTCGCCGGCTTCATGTCAATGAACCTCGGCAACCACATGGTGTCGCATTGGGAGATGTTCAAACATCTGGTCCAGGGCGACGGCGAGAGCGCCGATGCGACCAAGAGCTTCTACGAGGAATATCGCTCGGTCTGCGACATGACCGCGGAATTCTATCTCCAGACGGTCGATCTCGTCTTCCAGACGCATGCGTTGCCGAAGGGCGAGATGATGCACCGTGGCCGCCGCGTCGATCCGGGGGCGATCACCGACGTCGCGGTGCTGGCGATCGAGGGCGAGCGCGACGACATTTCGGGGCTGGGCCAGACGCGCGCCGCGCTGACGCTGGCGACCAACCTGTCCGACGACCGCAAGCGATACCTGATGGCCGAGGGGGCCGGGCATTACGGCATCTTCAACGGCTCGAAATGGCGCAACCACGTCGCGCCGGTGGTCGAGGAATGGATGGCGACCCACGGCTGACCCGACGGGAGCGGCGCCTGTGGCACCGCTCCCCGGTGGATTGGTTCGGGATGGCCTGCGGGACCACCCCGCCATGGGTCAGGCGACCGAATCGACCACGGCGTGGCTGCTCGATTCATCGCCGCGGATCGCACCGCCGAACAGCATCTTGACCCGTCCGGAGATCGAGATGTCGGTTTCCCACAGTTCGGCACTGTCGATGTCGAAGCGCAGCAGCGTCACGTTGGGATCGTCCTTGCCGCCCGGAAACCAGGCGTCGACCTGGTTGTTCCAGAGCTTGTCGATCTGCGCGCGGTCGTCGTCGCGCGTGACGGTGCCGGCGAGGCAGGCGAAGAAATCGTGCCCCTTGCCGACGAATTGCGCCATCGCGTCGCCACCCTTGGCGATACGGTTGTCGCGGCCGGAAAAGAAGAACAGCGTGTTGGGCTGATCGTCGTCGATCTGCGCCGTCATCGGCTCGGAATGCGCGCCGTCGTTCAGCCCGATCATCACGAAGGGGCTGCTCTTCAGCTTGTCGAGGAACTTGGCGGCGATTTCCTGCGGGCTGTCGTGATCGGCCATGCGTCGTCTCCTGCGTGTGGGGTTGGCGGGAGAACGAGCGCCACCCGGGTTGGTTGCGCGATGGGGCCGCATCGGCCACGATGGCCGGTGGCGGCAATCCCGCCGTCGCTACAGAGGAATGAGTTCGTGAAACTTGCCGATCTGTGCCTCATCCTCGGTTTGCTCTTCGCCTTCGGGACCTTCGTCCTGAAGATCATCGAAGTGGCACGCCACCGATAAGGCGCCGGGCGGAGTCTGGACTGCAATCCAGGCCCCAAACGCATTGAGCCCCGATCGCTGCAACGACCGGGGCTCTACAGAGGCCAGTTCGTGAAGTGGCCGCGCATCGTGATATCGTTTCGCGCAACGAAGTTCAAGTTACAGCACTTCGAACAATCCCGCGCCGCCCATGCCGCCGCCGATGCACATCGTCACGACGACGTACCGGGCGCCGCGGCGCTTGCCCTCGATCAGCGCGTGGCCAGTCATCCGCGCGCCCGACATGCCATAGGGGTGGCCGATCGAGATCGCGCCGCCGTTGACGTTGAGCAGGTCGTCGGGAATGCCGAGCGTGTCGCGGCAATAGAGGACCTGCACCGCGAATGCCTCGTTGAGTTCCCACAGGCCGATGTCGTCCATCGTCAGGCCATTGGCTTTCAACAGCTTGGGGATGGCATAGACCGGGCCGATCCCCATCTCGTCCGGCTCGGTGCCGGCGACCGCCATGCCGACGTAGCGGCCGAGCGGGGTCAGCCCCCGCGCGGCGGCGACGCCTTCCTCCATCAGCACCGATGCCGATGCGCCGTCCGACAGCTGGCTGGCGTTGCCCGCGGTGATGACGGCATCGGGGCCGAGGACGGGCTGGAGCGCCTGAAGCCCTTCCAGCGTCGTGTCGGCGCGGTTGCCCTCGTCCTTCGACAGCGTGACGTCCCGGGTGCTGACCTCCTTGGTCGCCTTGTCGACGACGTTCATCGTCGCCGCCATGGCGACGATCTCGTCGTCGAACTTGTCCGCGGCCTGCGCGGCGGCGGTGCGCTGCTGCGACTGGAGGCCATAGGCGTCCTGCGCCTCGCGCCCGATGCCGTAGCGCTTCGCCACCGTCTCCGCGGTCTGGAGCATCGGCATGTAGATGTCGCCGTGCATCGCGATCAGCTCCTTGTCCGGGGCGACGCGCATCTGCGGCGTCTGGACCATGCTGATGCTCTCGACGCCGCCGCCGACGGCGATGTCCATGCCGTCGACGATGATTTGCTTCGCGGCGGTGGCGATCGCCATCAGGCCGCTGGCGCATTGCCGGTCGAGCGACATGCCCGACACCGACGTCGGCAGGCCGGCGCGCAGCGCGGCCTGACGGGCGATGTTGCCCGCCTGATGCCCCTGCTGGAGCGCCGCGCCGAGCACGACGTCGTCCACCTCCGCCCCCTCGATCCCCGCGCGCTGGACGGCATGGGCGATGGCATGGCCGGCGAGCGCCTGTGGCGTCGTGGCGTTGAAGGCGCCGCGATAGGCGCGGCCGATCGGGGTGCGGGCGGTGGAGACGATGACGGCGGAGCGCATGAGGGATCCTCCCAGTGACGATGGATGACGGTTAGACGAAGATCTGGCTGATCCACTCGGCGACCATCGCGGGTTTCTCGACCCCCTCGATCTCGACGGTGAACGCATTGGTCTGCTGGAACTGGCCCGGGCGCTTCTCGTCGAACGCGATCAGCGTGAACCGGCCGCGCACGCGGCTGCCAGAGGGGACGGGGGTGAGGAAGCGGACACTGTTGCCACCGTAGTTCACGCCCATTTTGGCGCCCGCCAGCCGCGGCATGTCCGGCACCTTCGACGACAGCAGCGGCATCAGCGACAGCGTCAGGAAGCCGTGCGCGATCGTGCCGCCGAACGGGGTCGCGGCGGCGGCGACGGGATCGACGTGGATGAACTGGTGGTCGCCGGTGGCGTCGGCGAACGTGTCGATCATCGCCTGCGTCACCTCGACCCAGTCGGACACGGTCTCGGTGCCGATCCTGGCCTTCATCTCTTCCGCGGTGATCGTCGTCGTCACGGGATTCCCCTCCAACACATTTTGGCGCTAGACGCGGGCCATCCTCTAGGCGCGGGAGGGTGTCCCTCGCAAGCCTCGACCGACCGAAAGCTTGAACATGTCCTCTGCCGCTACGTCCGCTGCCCGCAAATCCATGGCGCAACTGTACCGCGCCAGCGAACCCGATGTTCTAAAGTCCCTGCTGGACCGGGCGTCGACCTCGCCCGATTCGCGCCAGCGGATCGTCGGCCACGCATCGGGGCTGCTCGCCGACCTGCGCGCCGCGCAGAACCGCGGGTGGGTGAACCAGTTCCTGCAGGAATACCGGCTGAATTCGTCGGAGGGCGTCGCGCTGCTCAGCCTCGCCGAGGCGTTCCTGCGCGTGCCCGATCCCGAAACCGCCGACCTGCTGATCGCGGACAAGCTGGGCGATGCGGACTGGCGCAGTCATGCCGGGCGGTCGAACAGCAAGCTGGTCAACACCGCGACCTGGGGCCTGGTCGTCGGACGCGTCCTGGTCGGCGAGGGGCCGTCGGGCCCGCTGCGGCGCCTCATCAGCCGGGCAGGCGAGCCGTTCGTGCGCCAGGCGGTCGGCACCGCCATGAAGACGATGGGCGAGATCTTCGTGATGGGGCGCACCATCGACGAGGCGATGCGACGGATGAAGCGCGGCGAGAACAAGGGCTTCACTGCCAGTTTCGACATGCTGGGCGAGGCGGCGCGCACGTTCGCCGACGGCGAGCGCTATTTCCAGTCGTACGTCGGCGCGATCGAGGCGGTGGGCAGCGACCCCGCGGCGGGGCATTCGGTGTCGGTCAAGCTGTCGGCGCTGCACCCGCGCTACGAGGTGGCGCGGTGGAGCGAGTGCGTGCCCGCGCTGACCGAGATGCTGGAGGCGCTGGCGGTGCAGGCGGCGGACAAGGGCATCGCGCTGACCGTCGATGCCGAGGAATCCGAACGGCTCGAGATGAGCCTCGACATCATCGGTGCCGTCGCCGCGCTGCCCTCGCTGAAGGGTTGGGATGGGTTCGGCATGGCGGTGCAGGCCTATGGCAAGCGCGCGCGGCCGGTGGTCGCCTGGGCGAACGGGCTCGACCGGATCATGAACGTGCGGCTGGTCAAGGGCGCCTATTGGGACAGCGAGATCAAGCGCACGCAGGTCGAGGGGCTGGCCGACTATCCGCTCTTCACCCGCAAGGCGGCGACCGACGTATCCTATCTGGCGGTGGCGAAGGACATGCTGGCGGCGGAGAACATCCGCCCCGCCTTTGCCAGCCACAATGCGCTGACCGTCGCGACGATCCTGGAATGGGCGGGCAATTCGCGCGATTTCGAATTCCAGCGGCTGCACGGCATGGGTGACGGCCTTTACGAGCGGCTGGTGCGCGAGAACGGCTATCACTGTCGCATCTACGCGCCCGTCGGCGGTCACCGCGACCTGCTCGCCTATCTGGTCCGGCGCCTGCTGGAAAACGGCGCGAACTCCAGTTTCGTGCACCAGCTGGCCGATGCGCGGCTGAGCGAGGACGAGATCCTGGCGGATCCGGTGGCGAAGATCGCCGCGGTCGGCGGCGCGCGGCATCCCAGCATCCCGTTGCCGAAAGACCTGTTCGCGCCAGGACATCGCAATTCGCGCGGGCTGGACCTGAGCGACGTCGCGACGCTGGAGGCGGCGGTGGCGGCGGTAAAGCAGCCCGTTTACCCTCGCCCTTCCGCGGCTACGCCGCTCCCGTCCTCTCCCGTCGGGACGGGGAAGGGGCCCGCTGCCGAAGGCCATGGAAAAGGTGAGGGCGACGTTGCCCATGCCATCGGCCGCGCGCACGCCGCCTTTCCCGCCTGGTCGGCCACGCCGGTGGACGATCGCGCCGCCTGTCTCGAACGGCTCGCCGACCTGGTCGAGGAGCACCGCGACCGGCTGATGGCGATCTGCGTGCAGGAGGCGTTCAAGACGATTCCGGACGCGATCGGCGAGGTGCGCGAGGCGGCAGACTTCTGTCGCTATTATGCGGGCGAGGCGCGCGCGCGGCTGCGCGCGGTCGAGCTGCCGGGTCCGACCGGCGAACGCAACATGCTGCATATCGAGGGGCGCGGCGTGTGGGCGACGATCGCGCCGTGGAACTTCCCGCTCGCGATCTTCCTGGGCCAGACCGTCGCGGCCCTGGTCGCGGGGAATACCGTCGTCGCCAAGCCCGCACCGCAGACGCCGGAAATCGCGCGGGTCGCGGTCGCGCTGGCGCACCGCGCAGGCGTGCCGGCGGATGCGCTGGTGCTGGTCACCGGCGGGCCGGAGGTCGGCGCGGCGCTGACCGCCGACGTGCGCGTCGCCGGCGTCGCCTTCACCGGATCGACCGCGACCGCCAAGCGCATCGCGCGGACGCTGGTGCAGGACGACGATCGCCCGATCGTGCCGCTGATCGCCGAAACCGGCGGGATCAATGCGATGATCGTCGATTCGACGGCGCTGCCCGAACAGGTGGTCGCCGATGTCGTCACCTCGTCGTTCCGTTCGGCGGGGCAACGGTGTTCGGCGTTGCGGCTGCTGCTGGTGCAGGCGGATGTCGCCGACACGGTGATCGACATGCTGAAGGGGGCGATGGACACGCTGCGGCTGGGCGATCCCGCCGATCCCGCGACCGACGTCGGCCCGGTGATCGACCGGGCTTCGTACGACCGGCTGATGGACTATCGCGCCAGCGTCTCGGCCCGCACCCTGAAGACGCTCGACGCGCCCGCGGACGGCCTGTTCGTGCCGCCGACGCTGGTGCGCCTCGACCGGATCGAGGATCTCGACCGTGAGTGGTTCGGCCCGATCCTGCACGTCGCGACATGGCCCGCCGGCACGCTGTCGGAGACGATCGCGCGGGTCAATGCCAAGGGCTATGGCCTGACCATGGGGCTGCACAGCCGCATCGCGCGCGCCGCCGAGGTGACCGAGGCGGCGGCGGCGGTCGGCAACCTCTACATCAACCGGTCGATGATCGGCGCGGTGGTGGGATCGCAGCCGTTCGGCGGCGAGGGGCTGTCGGGCACCGGCCCCAAGGCGGGCGGCCCGCATTACCTGTACCGCTTCTGCGCCGAGCGCGCCGTGTCGGTCGACACCACGTCGGCGGGCGGCAATGCGTCGCTGCTGTCGCTGGACGAGGGGGGACTCTAGGAGGAGGGCGCCGCCGCCGCCGCCGTTGCCGCATATGGCATCACCAGCGTCCCGTCGGGGGCCGCGGTGTAGGTCGTCTGCGTCGGGTACGGGATGACGATCCCCTCCGCCGCGAAGCGGGTCATGATGGCGACCATCACACGGTCGCGCATCGGATGCGCGGTGGCCCAGTCGTCGCCGGGAATGTCGAATTGCAGCACGAAGTCGAGGCTCGACGCGCCGAAGCTTTCGAAGCTGGAGCGCGCCACCTTGCCGCCTTCGCCTTCGGCGATCTCGCGCAGCATCGCCGGGATGCGGGCGAGCGCGTCGGGCGGGGTTTCGTAGGCCGCGCCGATCGTGAACTGGATGCGGATGTGGTCGCGCACGCTGGTGTTCTGGATTTCCTTGTCCAGCAACTGCTTGTTGCTGATGACGCGCAGCTCGCCGGTAAAGGCGCGGATGCGCGTGCTTTTCAGCCCGATCGATTCGATGACGCCGCTGGTGGTGCCGTAGCTGATCTTGTCGCCGCGGCGGAACGGGCGGTCGAAGATGATGGCGAGCGCCGCGAACAAATCGCCGAAGATGCCCTGTGCGGCAAGGCCGATGGCGATGCCACCGACGCCCAGCCCGGCGATCAGGCCGGTGACGTTGACGCCGAGGTTGTCGAGCACGACGACCAGCGCGACCGCGAACAGCGCGACGGTGACGAGCAGCCGGATCAGCCCCATCGCGCTCAGCAGCGCCTCGCCGCTGTAATGTTCGCTGCTGGTGCGATGTTCGATCGCGCCGAGGATCAGTTCGCGCGCCCAGATCGCGGCCTGGAACACCGATGCCACCGTCCACAGGAAATTGACGGTCGTCGCGACCTGGCTCGGCGCGCCGGCATAACCGACGACCAGCTTGGCCGCGAGCATGACGATGAAGAAGTTGTTCGTCCGCGTGATCGCCCGCCCGATGATCGTGCCCCAGCCGCGCCGCGTCGCCGCCGTGCCGAGCGCCGGGTCGCCGAGCGGCTTGCCGCAGAGGCGCTGGCCGAGCCGGCGCAGGCCGTGCAGCGCGACGACGATCACCGAACCGATGCCGAAGGCGATGAGGATCTGGAGCCAGTGGGTGTGCAGCCAGATCTCGCTCGCGCGGTAGAGTTCGCCGATCTGGTCCTGGACGGTGCCGGCATCGAGGATCGGCGCGCTGGCGGCGGTGTTGCTGGTCGTCATCGATACTCTTTTCAGGCGGCCGCCTTCAGGGCGGGCGGCGTTGCGGCCGCGACCGGGTCCTGCCCGGTTTCGAGGAAGGCGATCAGCCCGCGTTCCTCCCGGCTCAGATAGCGGGCGGAGCGCGGCAGGCGCAGCGCCGTGCGGAACCTCTGCTGCCCCTTTTTCACGAGGGCGATGAGCGCGGGGTGAACGTAGCTCTTGCGCGCGATGGCGGGCGTATTGCCCAGTCGCTCGACCACGGGTTCGAGCATGGCCTTCAGGCTGAGGTCCGCCTCGGCGTTGGCGAGCGCCTCGAATGCCGTGACGCTGGCACCCCAGGTGCGGAAATGCTTGGCGGTGAAATCGCCCCCGGTGGCGGTACGGATATAGTCGTTGACGTCGGACGAGGTGACCGGATGCGCCTCGCCGTCCGCGTCGACCCAGGCGAACAGGTGCTGTTCGTCGAGGTCCTGCATCTTGCGGACCGTCGCGGCGAGCCGCCTGTCGGTCACCGTCATGTCGCGCGTGCGCCCGGACTTGCCCTTGTAGCGCAGCTTGAGCGTGTTGCCGCGGACCGATCCGTGTTCCTTGCGCAGCGTCGTCGCGCCATAGCTTTCGTTCGCCTGCGCATAGGCTTCGTTGCCGACGCGGATATGGCCGATATCGAGCAGCCGGACGACCGCGGCGATCGCGCGGTCGCGGTGCAGCCCGCGCGCGGACAGGTCCGCCTCCACCCGCTTGCGCAGCCGTGGCAGGCAATGACCGAAGTCGGCACATTTCTCGTATTTCGCCGCCTCCTGCGCCTCGCGGAAGCCGGTGTGGTAGCGATATTGCTTGCGGCCCTTTTCGTCCCAGCCGACCGCCTGGATATGGCCGTTGGCCTTCGGGCAATACCAGGCATCGCGATAGGCGGGGGGCAGGCCGACGGCGTTGAGCCGGTCGATTTCGTCGCGATCGGTGATGCGCTCGCCGTCGGGGCTGTAATAGGCCCAGCCGTTGCGGACCTTCCTGCGGGTGATGCCCGGTCTGGAATCGTCGCAATAGGTGATCCGTGATGCCACGCGGCGTGTCCTTTCGGCAGGTCGTTCGGAAATGCGCAGGGGATGCGGTGTGTTCCGGCGCGCCACCGGAACATGGCGGGGCGGGCGGGGGTTGAGGGACGGCACCCCACCACAGGAGTTACCCCGACATGGCCGACCTATCGCAAGCGCGCGTGCTGATGATCGCGACGAACGGCTTCGAACAGGACGAATTGTTCAAGCCGCGGCAGGCGCTGCTGGATGCGGGCGTCACCCTGACGCTGGCCTCGATCACCACGGACCCGATCCGCGGTGTCGTCAACGACGATGAAAAGGGCGAGAGCATCACGCCCGACCTGACGCTCGACGACGTCGATACCGGCGATTACGATGCGCTGGTGCTGCCGGGCGGCGTCGGCAACCCCGACAAGCTGCGGCTTCAGGAGCGCGCGGTCGAGATCGTCACCGAATTCATGGAGGACGACAAGATCGTCGCCGCGATCTGCCACGCGCCGTGGCTGCTGGTCGAGGCGGACGTGGTCGACGGACGGCGCGTGACGAGCTGGCCGTCGGTGCGCACCGACCTCGAGAATGCCGGCGCGGACGTGGTCGACGAAGCGGTAGTGGTCGACGGCAACCTCATCACCAGCCGCAAGCCCGACGACATTCCCGCGTTCAACGCGGCGATCCTCGACGCGCTGGCCGAAGAGCTGGCGGAGGAAAGCGAGGACGCCTGATCCGGCGCGGGTGGCGCGGCGTCTAGGGCTGCGTCACCCGTCCACCGCGACCGCGCCGGGGCCGCGCCCCGGGCCGCGGCGTGGCGAGCAGGCGCTGGGCCGGCCTCTCGACCAGCCGATACAGTACGAAGGACGCGGCGAGCACCAGCGCAAGGTACAGCGCGATCAGCGACATCGACAGGGACGAGCCGCCGAGCGGCAGTCGGAACGCCTTCCACAGCAGGAAATGCGACAGATAGGTGGCGTAGCTGACCACGCCCAGCGCATGGACCGCACGGCCCTCCAGCGGATGGTGCGGTCGCCCTGCGGTGAGCGCCAGCGCGAGCAGCGCCGCGGCGAACATCGCGGGGACCGCCAGCGTCTCGGGCACGCCCAGCGCCCAGCCGCCTGCGGCGATCGCAGCGACCGCGAGGGGCCACGCCGGCGACGGCCTGCGCAGATACAATGCGGCGACGAGCGTCCCGGTCGCGAATTCGGCGAGGCAGCGGACCAGTCCTAAGCGGGGGATGTCGCTCCCCAGCGACGCCGCGCCGCGCATCGCGAGATGGAGCGCCACCAGCAGGACGGCGATCGTTGCCGCCAGTCCCCAGCCCGGCAGCCGCCGCCAGTCGACCGCGAGGACCAGCAGCGGGAAGGCGAGATAGGCGGCGAATTCGCAGCTGATCGACCACGCCGGATCGTTCCACCGCAGCATGTCGGTACCGCCCCAGTTCTGCACCAGCAGCACATGCAGCGGCAGCTCCGCGAAGGGAAACGCCGGGTCGTGCCGGCCGGTCGCGCGGAGCAGCAGCGCGAGCGCGACCGCGCAGGCGAGCATCGTCGCGTGCAACGGCCAGACGCGCGCGATCCGCTTGCGGAGAAACAGCGGGATCGCGCCCGGCGCCCGCAGCCGATCGTGCCACGTCAGCCAGATGACGAAACCGGACAACAGGAAAAAGAAGTCGACCGCCAGATAACCCTTGGCCAGCAGCGTCTCGATCGCGGGCGGCAGGTCCGCAATGCCGCCGCGGATGTGGTAGAATACGACCAGCCACGCCGCGACGCCGCGGGCGCCGGTCAGCGCGCGCAATTCGGTCATGCCGGCTGCGGCGCGGCGCGGGGCGCGCGCATCGGCACGCGCGCGGTGTCGGCGCGTCGGCGCGCCAGATACGAATCGAGCCCGATCTGCGCACCGATGAGCATGTAGACGAAGGGCTGGAACGCGATCGCGATGAACGCCGCCCCGAGCAGGTAGACGAGATGCGCGGTCTGCAACGCGGCGGCAAGCGGGCCCGCCCAGGCGAATTCGCCGTCCGGATCGCGATAGCGGCGGCGCAGCACCTCCATCCGCGCGACGCCGGTGAGGCTGATCGCCAGCCATAGCGCGAGCCCGATATAGCCCTGTTCGCCGAGCATCTCGAAATAGGCGCTGTGATAGCCGCGGGCCTTGTCGGTCACCGCCTGTTCGGTCACCCCCGGGGACGGGCCGGCGCCATCGGTCTTGCGGATCTCGTAGCGGATATGGTTGCCGCGATACGCCTCGAACCCGCCGCCGAACGGATGCGCCTTCGCATAGTCGATCGTCCACTGCCACACGGCGAGCCGCGTGGAGGCGGATTCGTCGGCGTCGTGGCTCTTGATCGTGCTCATCCGGTCGGTGAAGCTCGCGGGCAGGAACGGCACCGCGATCACCGCCGCCGCGGCGATCATAGCCAGATAGAGCAGCTTGCGCCGCGCGTTGCGCAGCGACAGCAGCGCGACGAGGACGATGCACAGCAGACCGGTGCGCGTCGACGTGCCGACCGGGATCAGCAGGCAGGCGAAGATCAGGCACAGGCAGAAGCCCTTTACCCGCCAGTCGGGGCGGAAGATCGTGCCGAACCGCATGAACCACGCGATCAGCGGCACGATCGCGATAGCGACGGTGGAGATCGTGCTGCCTTCGTACAGGCCCGAATTGTTGTTCACCATCAGGTCGAGCTGGCCATAGCCGCCGCCGCCTGCGGCGGTCTTGATCCCGCCGACGATGATGATCGATGCGGCCGACAGGATCATGAACAGCAGCAGCGCCTCGATCCGCAGCCGCGTGCGCAGCGTCAGCGGCAGGAAGGCCGCGAACGCCAGGCACTTCCATACCCAGTCCCATTTGTCGTGCGCGTCGATCGGGAAATCGGCGCCGCCCGTCGTCGCCCAGCAATAGAGCAGCAGCACCAGCATCAGCCCCTGGCGCGGGGTGAAGCGGCTGTCCGCCTTCGCATCCATCGCCATCCAGCCGCCGACCGCCAGCGTCACCGCGATCAGCGAAATCGGAACGGTGTTGAGCAGGATATAGGTCAGCCGCTGCGGCGAGACGATGTCGATATAGACATAGGCGAGCACGAGCACGAACGGCCGGCGCAGCCCCATCGCGAAGATCGCGACGAGGAATGCGACGAAGAACAGGTCACGCACCGGCGGGCGGCTCCGCCGGCTTGCCACGCGCACGCCAGTGCCGCGGCGGCGGCGCTTCGGAATCGAGATCGGGGCGGCGCAGCAGCAGCCAGGCCGCGAGCAGCATCAGTCCGTGCGTCAGGGCGAGCGACAGCGTGTCGATCATGGTGTCGCGGCGCTCCTTTGCGTACGGGCCGGGCGAGCGATAGCGGACCCGGGTTGATGCCGCGTTAAGTCCGGCGGGACGTCCGCGGAGGGGGGCGGTTGACGCGGCATTAAGCGCCGGCGTGGCATGCGGCGGCGATGCGCATCCTCCACGTCCTCGACCACGGACTGCCGCTGCAGAGCGGCTACACCTTTCGCACGCGCGCGATCCTGAAGGCGCAGGAACAGCGCGGCTGGCAGGTCGCGGCCGTCACCGGGCCGCGCCACGGCGGCGCGGGCGACGCGGTCGAATCGGTTGACGGGCTGACCTTCTATCGTACGCGCACGCCGTTACGGCCGGGGGTGATGGGGGAACTGGCCGGGATCGCCGCCTTCGCCCGGCGGATCGATGCCGCCGTCGATGCCTTCCGTCCCGACATCCTGCACGCGCATTCGCCGGTGCTCGATGCGCTCGCGGCGTATCGGGTCGCACGCGCGCGCAGGCTGCCGCTGGTCTACGAGATCCGCGCCTTCTGGGAAGATGCGGCGGTCGGCAACGGTACGGGCCGCGAAGGGTCGCTGAAATATCGCACGACGCGCGCGCTGGAGAGCTGGGCGGCGCGGCGCGCGGATGCGGTCGCGGTCATCTGCGACGGCCTGCGCGACGACCTGATCGCGCGCGGCATCGCCGCGGACAGGATCGTGGTGTCGCCCAACGGCGTCGACCTGACGCTGTTCGGCGACCCCGTCGCGCCGGATCCGGCGCTGGCCGCGTCGCTGGACCTGGTCGATGCCGAGACGATCGGTTTCATCGGCAGCTTCTACGATTACGAAGGGCTCGACGACCTGATCGCGGCGATGCCCGCGCTGATCGCGGCGCGGCCGCGCGCGCGGCTGCTGCTGGTCGGCGGCGGGCCGATGGAGGCGGCGTTGCGCGCGCAGGCGGCGGCATCGCCCGCCGCGGCGGCGATCCGCTTCGCGGGCCGCGTGCCGCACGCGCAGGTCGAGCGCTATTACGCGCTGATCGACGTGCTGGCCTATCCGCGCAAGGCGATGCGGCTGACCGATCTGGTGACGCCGCTCAAGCCGCTGGAGGCGATGGCGCAGGGGCGTCTGGTGGCGGCGTCCGACGTCGGCGGACATCGCGAACTGATCCGCGACGGCGACACCGGCACGCTGTTCCGCCCGGACGATCCCGCCGCCATCGCCACCGCGCTCGCCGGATTGCTCGCGGACCGCAGCGGCTGGGCGGCGCGGCGCGCGCGGGGGCGGGCGTTCGTCGCCGCCGAGCGTAACTGGTCGTCAAACATTTGTCGTTACGAACCCGTTTACCAGCGGCTGATGGCGGCCGCGACAGTGGATGGATCATGGCAGCGTTCACCAGCCCGAGTCTGAAACGTCCCGCATGGCGCCTCGCCGGCCTCGACCGCTGGATCGCGCCGGCGGGTGGCGCGATCGCGGGAATCGTCGCGGCGGTGCCGGTGCGGTTGGTGCCGCGCGACGTGCTGGAGGATTGGGTATGGCGGAGCGGGCTGCCGTCGCTGGTGCCGATGGCGGCGCCGCCGCTCGGCGCGACCGCGCATGCCGCGCTGGCGGTCGGCGTCGGCGCGGTGGCGGCGGCGGTGGCGTGGTCGGCCCTGTTCCTGCTGTTCGGGCCGGGTGGCCTGCTGGCGCCGCGACCGGTGGCGGAGGCCGGTGTGCCCGTGCTCCGTCGTGCCGACACGCATCCCGATGCCCCCGCCCGCAAGCCGATGTCGGCGGCCGACCTGGGGGCGCCGCTGCCCCCGCCAGCGCCGCCGCCGGCGGTGCGTCCGATCCCCGCCGACCTCGACCTGCCGCTCGCCGCCTTCCATCCCGGCGCCGTCCCCGACGTGCCGCGCGAGCCGGTGCGGCCGGTCGCGCCGCTCCGGCCGCGCCTCGCCCTGGCCGATGGCGAACGGATCACGACGGTCGAACTGCCGCGTGCACCGGCCGAATCGCCCGCGGCGCCGTCGATCGAATCGCTGCTGATGCGGCTGGAGCAGGGGACGCGCCGCCCGTTGCGCGCCTGATCCGCCGCCGCATCGTCTTTAGAATATCGGGTATCGTTTTCCGGGTTACCGCTCCGGCGTTCGTCTGTTAGCCTCCGGCAAAACCGAACGGAGAGGTAGATGGCGACCCCAGCCCCGCAACAGCCCCTGGCGGATGGCCAGCAGGCATCGCGCTACGCCTGGTACGTGCTCGGCATCCTGTTCGTCGTCTATGTCCTCAACTTCATCGACCGCCAGGTGATCTCGATCCTGGCCGAAGACATCAAGCGCGACCTGCACCTGAAGGACGAGGATCTGGGGTTCCTGTACGGCACCGCGTTCGGCGTATTCTACGCGCTGTTCGGGATCCCGCTGGGGCGGCTGGCGGACAGCTGGCACCGCGTGCGGCTGATGACGGTGGGTCTGGCCCTCTGGTCGACGATGACCGCATTGTCGGGATTCTCGCGTACCGGCGGCCAGCTGGCGGCGGCGCGGATCGGCGTCGGCGTCGGCGAAGCGACTGCAAGTCCGGCTGCCTACTCGCTGATTTCCGACTATTTTCCCAAGCGCCTGCGCGCCACGGCGCTGTCGATCTATTCGGCCGGGCTGTACGTCGGCGGGGGCTGTTCCTTGTTCATCGGCGGCCTGATCGTCCAGGGCTGGAACCGGGCCTGGCCGGGCGGCGGCCCGCTCGGGCTGGTCGGGTGGCAGGCGGCGTTCCTCGCGGTCGGTCTGCCCGGACTGATCGTCGCGGCATGGATCGCCACCGTGCGCGAGCCGATCCGCGGGTTGGTGGAGGGGTTGCCCGAACCCGAACGGCACCCCGCGCCGTTCCGCGCCTTTTTCGAGGAATTGCTGACGATCATCCCGCCGCTGACGATCATCGGCGCGGCGCGGGGCGGCACGCGGGCGTTGCTGGTCAACCTGACCGGGCTCGCCGCCGTCGTCGCGACCGTCGCGCTGCTGATCGGACTGGGCGAACCCAAGCCGCAATGGCTGGCGATCGGAATCGGCGTCTACGCGGTGTTTTCCTGGGCCTGCGCGCTCAAGCGCCGCGATCCGGCGACCTTCGCGCTGATCGTCGGCACGCCGGCGTTCCTGTGCACCGTCGTGGCATACGGCCTGAACGCGTTCCTGAGCTATGCGTCGAGCTTCTGGGCGGCGCCCTATGTGATGCGCGAACTGGCAGAGACGCCGGCGCGCGCCGGGCTGTTCCTCGGCAGCAGCGGCGCGTTGTCGGGCTTCCTTGGGCTGACGATCGGCGGCGTCGTCGCGGACCGGTTGCGGCGTGCCGACCCCGCCGGGCGGCTGATCGTCGTCATCTTCGGCGCCACCGTGCCCGTGCCGTTCCTGATCGGGGCGTTCACCGCGAGCAGCGTCTGGGTCTTCTATCCCTGCATCTTCCTCGCCGGGCTGACGGCCAGCGGCGCCCTCGGTTCGGCGGCGGCGACGACGCAGGACCTCGTGCTGCCGCGCATGCGGGGCACCGCGACCGCGACCTTCTTCATCGGCACGACGCTGATGGGCCTTGCGATGGGGCCCTATCTGGCGGGCCGGATCTCGACGCTGTCGGGCAGCCTGTCGGTCGGCATGCTATCGCTGCTCGCGGTCATGCCGATCACGCTGGGCTGCGCGATCGCCGCCTATCGGCTGGTGCCCAAGGCGGAGGCATCGCGCGAGGCGCGGGCGCGGGCGGCGGGCGAAGCGATCTGACCCGTCCCCATCGCCGCAACGACGCGGCGATGGGGACGCGCCGTCAGGCGGCGGCGAACACGCCGCAGGCGATCCGCCCGCCGCTGTTGCCCGACGGATCGGTCATCAGGTCGTCGGCCGCCGCATGGACGACGATCGCCGCGCCGTCGGCATCGAGCAGCCCCGCCATCGTCGCGCCGGGCACGGTGATGCCCAGCGTGCCGCGGCCGTCCGATCCGACGATCAGGTTGGGCAGGTCGCCCTCGTGCGGCCCCTGCGGATTCATGCTGCCGTGCTTCATCGCGGTCGGGTTCCAATGGCCCCCGGCGGTGGTGAAGTCGGGGGCGTCGCAGCGGCCGATCATGTGAACGTGCGCGCCATGCGTGCCGACGGGCAGGCCCTTGACGTCGAGCGTGTAGCGGATGCCGCCGGCGACCTCGGTCGCGGTCGCGCGACCGGCGTCGGCGCCGGTCGCGGTCTTCAGCGATGCGGTGGCCCGCGCGCCGCCCGGGGTCGGCGATCCGACCGCGACCGATTCGTCGCGGGTGCAGGCGGCAAGGGCCAGCGTGGACAGGCCGGCGAGGACGAAGATAGTGCGCATGGTCGATTTCTCCCTGATCGAGGTCACGAACCCGGCGCGGTCGCCGGTGGTTCCAGCGGCCAGCGGACGACGGGCTCGTAGATGGCGCCGCCATGGCCGAGGTGGCTTTCATAGAGCATGAGGTGCGGCATCGCGAAGGCGGGCGTCGCCAGCCCGGCGTGGGCCGCGAGCCAGCCCGCGATCTCCGGCGCCGCGCCGGCGCTTCGCGGCAGGCGCGCGAGCGTGATGTGGGGCATGTAGGCGCGGCGCTCGGGCGTCAGTCCCGCCCGGATGCACGCCTGGTCGATCTTGCGCGCGAGGTGGTGCAGCGCATCGCCGCCGCCGGCGAGTGCGGCCCAGAGGGTGTCGGTGCGGCCCTGTCGCGCGAACCGGCCGACGCCCGCCACCCGGACGACCGGGGCGGGGGCGTGGACGCTCGCCAGCGCGGCGGCGACGTCTTCCGCCTGCGGCCGGTCGACCTCGCCGATGAAGCGCAGCGTGCAGTGGAGCTGCGCGTCGTCCTGCCACCGCGCCATCGGTACGCCGCCCATCGCGCCGTCGAGCAATCGGCGGATGTCGGGGGGCGGGCGCAGGGCGACGAACAGGCGCGGCATGTGAACGAAAGCCCCTTTGTAATGTTCTATTGCCCCGTATCGGCAACATATCCGGTTTCGCTTGAAATGCGACCGGGCGAAGCCGATATTTCGGTCATCCGACATCAGGTCGGCAAAGGAGTTTCGGATACCATGGCAAACTGGTCTGACCCCCGGCCGAGCGCCGCGCCATTCGGAGCCGCGCGCGCCGACACAGCGCGCAGCGGCGCCTATGACGCGGGTCTGCGCTCGTACATGCTGTCGGTCTACAATTACATGACCTCCGGCGTGCTGCTGACCGGCATCGTCGCGCTGCTGTTCGCCTCGAGCGGCGCGGTCAACGCGCTGGTCGGCCCGACCGGCCGCACCAGCATGCTGGGCTTCATCGTCGCGCTGTCGCCGCTCGCGATCGTCTTCGCGATGAGCTTCGGGCAGGGCCGGATGAAGACGGCGACGCTGCAGATGCTGTTCTGGGCTTTCGCGGTGCTGATGGGCGTGTCGCTCTCGACGATCTTCCTCGTCTATAGCGGGACGTCGATCGCGGGCGCGTTCTTCGCCACCGCGGCGGGCTTCGCCGCGCTCAGCCTCTACGGCTACACCACGAAGCGCGACCTGTCGGCGTTCGGCACGTTCCTCATCATCGGTGTCGTTGGCCTGCTGGTCGCGAGCGTCATCAACATGTTCCTCCAGTCGGGCGTCATGAACCTCGTCATCAGCGCGGTCGGCGTGCTGCTGTTCGCGGGCCTCACCGCCTATGACACGCAGCGTACCAAGAGCCTGTACTTCCAGGTCGCGGGCAGCGACATGGTGGGCAAGGCGGTCATCATGTCGGCGCTGTCGCTGTACCTCGACTTCATCAACATGTTCCTGTTCGTCCTGCGCCTGTTCGGATCGCAGCGGAACTGACGCAGCCCATCGAACGTCGATGACCGGAGCCCGGTGGCCGATGCCGCCGGGCTCTTCTTTTTTTGCCTGAAGGACCGGCCCCCATGCGGCTCACGATCGCCGTCGATCTCGACTATGCCATCATCGGACCACCCGCCGACGTGCTGTTGCAGATCGAGGCGGCGGCGATGCCCGACCAGCGGATCGTATCGGAAGCGCTGACGGTATGGAGCGACAATCCCATCGCCGCCGTGCGCGGCGAGGACGGGATCGGCCAGCGCTGCTGGATCCGCGCCGACAGCTGGCTGAAGGCGGAATATCGCGCGACGGTCGATGTCGTCCGCACCGACGCGTCGATCGGCGTGCTGCCGGCGACGCCGGTGCGCGACCTCGACGGCGCGCTCGTCCCTTACCTATTGCCGAGCCGCTATTGCCAATCGGACCGGCTGGAGGGGTTCGTCCGCCGCGAGTTCGGCCGGCTGACCGGCGGTGCGCTCGCCGCGGCGCTGACCGACTGGGTGGCGGGGGCACTCGAATACCGGTCGAACAGCAGCAGCGGCGAGACGACGGCGCTCGACACGTTCGCCAGCCGGTCGGGCGTGTGCCGGGACTATGCGCACCTGCTGGTGGCGCTCGCGCGGGCGGGGGAGATTCCGGCACGCTGCGTCGCCGCCTATGCGCCCGGCGTCGATCCGCCCGATTTCCATGCGGTGGCCGAAATGTGGCTCGACGGCGCGTGGCGGCTGGTGGACGCGACCGGCATGGCCCCCGCCGATACGATCGCGCGGGTCTGCGTCGGCCGCGATGCGACCGACATCGCCTTCATGACCGTATTCGGCGAGGCGCAGTTCGTCCGCCAGGACGTGCGCGTCACCCGCGCCGACGGATGACGTCGGACAGGAACGGAAACGATCGGGCGATCGTTCTGCATCTGTAATCACAGGAGGGTGTCATATGACCGGTATCGACGAGAAGGCGCTGGACAGCCTGTCGGTCGCGCCGACCGCCAACGGCCAGGAGCGCGATCCGCGTCAGGACGCGGGCCAGGACAAGGCGATCAACAAGCGGCTGGAAAAGAACCCGGAGAGCGCGGATGCGCGCCTGGACGCGGGCCTCGACGAATCGATGGACGCAAGCGACCCGCCATCGTCGACCCAGCCGGTGCACAACCATGGCCCGGCGCCGTCGTCGGGCTATGACGAGGAAGCGGAACGCGCGCGTCAGCAGTGACTTGCGCACAGTTCTAACGGGAGCGGCGGTCCGGTTCGGGCCGCCGTTTTCGTATGTGCGCCCCCGGATCGGCAGGCGTGGCCGCCGTTAACCCGCGCCGCACGTTTGTTGCCCGCGGGTCGCACCCCACGGGCT
This sequence comes from Sphingomonas sp. A2-49, assembly GCF_025548555.1. GTDB lineage: Bacteria > Pseudomonadota > Alphaproteobacteria > Sphingomonadales > Sphingomonadaceae > Sphingomonas. The sequence goes on along the minus strand of NZ_JAJLPA010000022.1, from coordinate 15,356 downwards.
TTGCGACGAGTGCGGCTCCGCTCGTCGCATCCGATGTTGCGGTGCAACAGGTTTCGTGATGCTTTGTGACCATCGCAAGACGATGGCGTTAAGGCGGCTGTTAACCATCCTGTGCCATGGTCGCGATATTGTTCACTGCGGGGTGGGGTCACGATCATGGGTGCCAAGATGAGACCGGCCGAAGGCGCGATGACGCTGGCCGAAATGAAGGAATTCGCAGCGTTCCCGAGTTCGACGCAGCGCTACATCCGGCGCAGCCTCGACATCGGGCTGGATCGCGACGACGCGATGGCCCGCTGGTCGCGCGACGTCGTCGAGGCGGCGAGCATCCGCGCGCAGGCGCGTCTGTACCGTGCACTGCCCGAACTGCGGCTGCTGGTGCCCGACGATGCCGATCTCGCCGCGGTGGAGCCGTTTCTCGCGCCGCTGGTGACGCTGGTGGGCTTCGACCTGGGGCAGGGGCGGCTGACGAGCTTTTCGGCATTCCGCTTTCTCTACGAGCGCCTGATCGGCGCCGCGGCGCGGCCGTGGCTGCCGAGCGCCTTCTGCGCCGCCGCGGCGCTGCCGCATCTTCACCCGGAGCTGCGTCGCAAGCTGCTCCAGTCGATCAGCGAGGCGGCGGCGACCGCGTCCGGCTGGTCGAACCGTCAGCCCGCGTTCTTCCCGCACTGGGTCGAAAAGGTCGACAGCGGTTCGGCGGCGCTGCCGCACTGACCGCGCCTGCGCTCCGCCGGGGGGCCGGAGCGCAGGACGTCACCGGCAGGCGCGCCAGCCCGTGCGGCCGCGATCGGCCTGATCGAGGTGCAGGTGGTCGCGGTGGGCGGCGTTGTAGTCGGGCGACAGGGTCGTCGCGAACAGCGTGCATGCCCCGTCGCGCACGTCGCGCAGGAACGCCGCCTTCGCACCGCCGCCCGACCAGTCGCCGACGACCGTGACGCGTGTGCCGTCGGACAGGCGGAAACCGGCGATGTCGACCGCATCCGCGGTGGCATGCTCGCTCCAGCTGCCCGCGTCGCGGCCGTAGAGGCGGCGGCAGGAATAGCTGCCGAAATGGTCGATCGTCGCGACGCGGCGGCCGAAGCGGCGCTGCGCCGCGGGCTGGACGACGTCCCATTCCCATTTGGCCAGCGCAGCGGCGACCGGGCAGGCGACCCCGAGCTCCGCCGGCCGCAGGCCGATGCGCCGCGATCCGCCCGCAGCGAAGCGCACGCCGTCGGCATAGCCGCACCGGCCGCCATCGGTACGCGGCGGCAGGACGTTGTAGCGCACGCCCGCGGCATCGAGCAGCGCGCGACAGCGGGGAAAATCGCGGCCGAGCGCGGCGAGCTTGGCGCCGGTAAACAGGCCGACCGGTTGCGACAGGTCGAGCGGCGTCCACGGCAGGTCCTGCGGCCGTCCCCGCACCCACGCCCACAACAGCAGCAGCCCGGCGAGGATCGCGAGGCACGCCGCCGACCAGCCGATCGCCCGGCGCAGCGCCCGCATCAGCCGCGCATCGCCGCGCTCATCGGCTCGCCGGTGACCGGATAGCCGCAGTCAGCGGGGATGCAGAGGTGCGGCACGCCGTCGCGCTCCTCGACGAAGGGCGTGATCGTCCGCACCGGATTGGCCGCGGCATCCGCGACCGCATCGGCATGGCTGGCAAACCTCGCCAGCCGTTCGAGGTTGCGCCGCGTGGGATAGATGATCGTGGCGCGCCCTGCGTCGGCATCGTCCAGCAGTGCCCGGGCACCGGTCCAGGCGAGCCGGACGGTCTCGGTTTCGTCGACGGTGGGGGCGGCGTCGTCGGGCGCGCGCGCGAGGAAGAACAGCGTGTCGAAGATGCGCATGTGCGCGTGCGCCGGCAGCCAGCGCGCGAACGGCACCAGCGCGTCGAGATCGAGCGTCAGGCCCGCGTCCGCGAGGATCGCCGCGAACGGTTCTCCGTCGTGCAGTCGTCGGCGGATCGTGGCGAGCAGCGCGGGCGAGGGCGGCGGCACGATGCCGACCGCGACGCCGGCTTCCTCGATCGTCTCGCGGATCGCGGCGATCCGCGCGGCACGATCGTCGTCGCCCGCCGCCGCCGCCCGGTCGCCGGGGTCGATACGTCCGCCGGGAAAGACCATCGCGCCGCCCGCGAACGCCATCGCCTTTGCCCGTTCGACCACTAGCAGGTCCGGCGGACCCGCAGCGCGGTCGCGGATCAGGATCAGGGTCGCGGCGGGAATGGGATCGTTGGGCATGCCGCGTCCCAACGCGTGGCGACCGCGAACGGCGTCACCCGATCGATCGGGTTCGCGCAGGCAGGGGGAGTATAGGGGCAGGATAGCGTCGGCGCGGGGTGGTGGTGGAGCTGAGGGGAATCGAACCCCTGACCTCTGCAGTGCGATTGCAGCGCTCTCCCATCTGAGCTACAGCCCCGCACCCCGGGTCCGGCCTGGCCGGAGCGACGCCATTAGCGAGCCTCCATGGGCGATGCAACAGGCCGCGGGCGTCCCCCATCTCAAAAAAATCGGTTGCGACCGGCCGGGCGTCCCGTGCGACGCAAAGTCGTTGCGGTCAGGCAACGATAGGAACGAAGCGTCGGCTGGACCTTTTTTAGCCCAGGAGCAGGGGCGTGCAGCCAATGATGCGCCCCGCACCCGCAGGACGATCTTTCAGGAGATGACCATGGGCTACGAACGCTATCCGCGCGACGACGACCGTCAGGACTACGGCCGCGACTACGGCTCCGGCCGCGACGACAGCTATTCCAGCGCGCGCGACTATGGCACCGCGGGCCAGTACGGCAACCGCGACCGTGAGCGGCAGGGCTATGGCAGCCGCGACTATGGCAACCAGCGCTACGCGCAGCGCGACCAGTATCAGGGCGGCGGCACCGCCGGCGGGCGCGACTATTACGGCGGGCAGGGCGGCTACGGCCGCGATGCGGTTTCGCGCCAGGACCGGGATCAGGCGGGTCGTTACGACAGCCAGTCCGACGGCCGCTACGGCGAGCGCCAGCGCTATGGCGCGGATGCCGGTCGCGATGCGCCGCGCGAATATCATGGCAGCTACGGGTCGGGCAGCCGCCCGTTCGAGGATTTCGGCAGCCGCAAGCACGCCGACGACGACAATTACCGCAGCGACCGCGGATCGCGGCCGGCGTCCTACGGACGGCCGCAGGGCCAGCAGGGCTATGGCCGTCAGCCGCAGGGCTATGACTATGAGGATCGCGGGTTCCTCGCCCGCGCGGGCGACGAGGTCCGCTCGTGGTTCGGCGACGAGGATGCCGAGCGCCGTCGCGAATATGATTCGCGGATGGACGATCGTTACGACACCGACCGCGACAACGATTATCACAGCTGGCGCCGCGGCCAGATCCAGTCGCTGGACCGCGATTATGACGAATATCGCCGCGAAAACCGGACGAAGTTCGAAAACGAGTTCGGATCTTGGCGCTCGACGCGCCAGACGCAGCGCGATTCGCTGAACTCGGTCGAGGAGCATATGGACGTCGTGGGTTCCGACGGCGAGCATGTCGGCACGGTCGACAAGGTGCGCGGTGATCGCATCCTGCTGACCAAGAACGACGTCGATGCCGGGGGTCGCCATCATTCGATCCCGTCGAGCTGGCTGCAGACGGTGGATGGCAAGGTCACGCTGAGCAAGACCGCCGCCGAAGCCAAGAAGGCATGGCGCGACGAAGAACGCAACCAGGCGATGTTCGGCGACGAGGGCAACGACCGTGCACGCTACGGCCAGACGACCGGCAGCGATGCGACGACGCGGTCGAGCGCCGGCGCGGCATCGACCGGCACCTCGGGCGCATCCTCGACCACCGCGACGACCGGTGACGAGGGCAAGACGCTCAACCGGAGCTTCTCGGGCACCTATTGACCCGGACGCGACGAACCGACGGAAAGGCCCGGGATTTCCCGGGCCTTTTTCGTTGCGGAATGCAACTGAACTGGCCAAGCTGGCGGCAACGAACCAAGGAGAGCAGGAATGGCACGCGCATGGAGTCTCAAGTCCCGGCCGCAAGGCACGCCGACGATGGACAATTTCGAGATCGTCGATCTCGGCACGCGCGATCTGGGTGACGGCGAGGTCCGCATCGCCAACACCTGGCTGTCGGTCGATCCGTACATGCGCGGGCGGATGAACGACGTGAAGAGCTACACGCCGCCGTTTGAATTGGGCGCGCCGATGCAGGGCGGAGCGATCGGCAAGGTCGTGGAAAGCCGATCCGACCGCTACACGCCGGGCGACGTCGTCCAGCATTTCGCCGGCTGGCGCGACGAGGCGATCCTGCCCGCCGATCAGGTCCAGCCGCTGCCGCAGCTCGATGTCGATCCGCAGGCCTATCTGGGCCAGCTCGGCATGCCGGGGATGACCGCCTATTTCGGGCTCCTCGAGGTCGCGGGCGCGAAGGAAGGCGATACCGTCTTCGTTTCCGCTGCGGCGGGCGCGGTCGGATCGACCGTGGTGCAGATCGCCAAGGCGAAGGGGTGCCGCGTGATCGGCTCCGCCGGGGGCGCGGACAAATGCGCATGGGTCGAATCGCTCGGCGCCGACGCGGTGATCGACTACAAAGGCGGCACGCCGGTGGTGAAGGCGCTGGGCGAGGTCGCGCGGACCGGCATCGACGTCTATTTCGACAATGTCGGCGGCGAGCATCTCGACGCCGCGCTGGCGCACGGCAACCAGGGTGCACGCTTCGCGATCTGCGGCATGATCGACGTGTACAACAGCGGCAAGGCGACCGAATTGCGCTATCTGGCGCGGCTGATCGGGATGCGGATGCGCATCCAGGGCTTCATCGTCAGCGACTATATGGACCGCGCCGCCGAATTCTACCGTGACATGGGCGGATGGCTGAAGGACGGCAAGCTCAAGCGCAACGAGACGGTGTTCGACGGGCTGGACAGCATGCCCGACGCCTTCCTGGGGCTGTTCACCGGCGGCAACACCGGCAAGATGCTGGTGCGCGTGTAGGACGGGGGCGGGCGCCGTGATGGCGATCTCGCGTCATGGCGCCCGCTCCGGCTCTGCGCGACGGACGAGCGTGGCCGACGATCGATCGGCGAACGTGATCGTCAATGTCGACGCCGATACGTTTCAGGACGTCGCAGAGCGCATTTTCTGCCAAAAATCTCCGCCGATCGTTCCCGACCCCGGGATGCGGCATCCGATCAAAGTGTAAAGGGTCAATTTTCCCGGATCATCCGGTCGATAGGTGATGGCACCTTCGCGGCCGGATCGCCTGGCGGACCAGGACCACCAGCCTGAAGACCCCCTGTTGTTGCACACCGTTCCTTCGACCCCGCCATCGCGCCGAAACGTGAGCGTGGCGGCATTCGGGTCCGACACGCTGACATTATCGAAATGATGCAGCACCCAAATCCGATCGGCCATGTTTGCCGGATATGTCCCCGACGTCGCAGGATCACGCCCGCCGATCGCGGTCGATAACAGGATGGCCATCGTGATAGCGAGCATTGGCGTGGTGCCTTTTCGGGTGGAACGGCCGCTATGCCGGATCGCTGGTGCGGGCCGTTTTCCGTAACCGAGGCGGATCGGTCGAATATCGGAAGTGAATCACCGCGGATTCCACCCGCACGAACCGCGGGGCTTTCAAAGCAAGGCTGAGATCGAGGATGGTTCGGCGTAGACCGTCGAGCGACCCGACGCGGCCGTTCCCCTCGTGATGTTGCGCAGACCCCCCCCGGCGTGGCCATCCCGCGGCGTGTCCGGTTCCAACGAAAACCCCTCCCGCTCGGGTGAGCGGGAGGGGTCGTCGTCAGGGGTTCAGGCGCCGAAGGTGCGCTGCCACCAGCCGCGGCGCGGGGCACCGTCCGGGTCGTCGCTGCCGCCGGCCGGCGTGTCCGCGACCTCGGCCGCGGGGGCCTCGTCCGCCACCACCGGTTCCGGCGCGCTATCCTCGACGGCTGCGGCCTCCTCCGTTGCGGCCGGCTTGCGCGTGCGGCGGCGCTTCGGCTTTTCCCCGGCGGCGGGTGCGTCCTCGACGACCGGGGCGGCTGGCGTCACGTCGTCTGTCGCGGCGGGGGCCGGCGTCGCCTTCTTGCGGGTGCGCTTGGGCTTGGCCGGCACATCCGCGTCCACAGCGGCAGCGGCCTCGGCGACGGGTTGTGCCTCGACCACGGGCGCATCGACCGCCGGGGCGCCGGCGCGTGCGCGCGGACGGCGGCGCGTCTTGGGCGCATCCACGGGAACGGCGTCCTCGACCACGGCAGGGGCGGGGGCGTCGAGCCCGGTCGTCACCGGACCGGCATCGCCGGCCTCGACGATCGGTTCGCGCTCGTCCTGTGCGGTGTCCGCCTCGTCATCGGGGAACTGCGGGTCCGTCGCGCCGCGATCGGCGCCGTCCTGCGTGCCCTCCTGACGACGGCCACCGCGGCGACCGCGACGACCGCGACGGCGGCGTCCCTCGCCCTGCGGCTGCTCGCCGGCGAACTCGGCATCGCCGGTGTCGGCGCGATCGCTGACCGCGTCGCCGTCGTCGAGGTCGGCATCGATCGTGCCGACGGGTGCGTCCTCGTCCTGACCGCGCGCGTCGTCCTGCGCGCCGTCGTCCTGGCCGCCCTCGCCATTCTCGTCCTTGCGACCGCGACGCCCGCGACGCCGGCGGCGACCACGACCGCGACCCTCGCCATCCTCGCGCTGTTCGCGCGGACGGCTTTCGCGGCGGGGCTGTTCCTCGGCCTCCGCCTCTTCGACGATCTCTTCCTCGTCCTCCTCGATCTCCTCGGGGACGTCGTCATAGTCCTCGGCGATCAGCGCCTCGATCTTGGGCGCATAGGCGGGCGGCGGACCCGACGCCTCGACCGACATGCGCGCGCCCTCCTCCTCGCGATCGGGCAGGATCTCGACCTGCACGCCGTAGCGGTCCTCGATCTCGGCGATGTCGGCGCGCTTGCGGTTGAGGACGTAGATCGTCGCTTCCTGGCTGGCGCGCAGCGTCAGCAGCGAGCCGCGACCGCGCGCGGCCTCGTCCTCGATCATGCGCAGCGCCGACAGGCCGGCGGACGAGGCGGTGCGGACGAGCCCGGTCCCCTCGCAATGCGGGCAGGCGCGCGTCGACGCCTCCAGCACGCCGGTGCGCAGGCGCTGGCGGCTCATTTCCATCAGCCCGAACGACGAGATGCGGCCGACCTGAATGCGGGCGCGATCGTCCTTCAGCGCCTCCTTCATCGCCTTCTCGACCTTCCGGACGTTCGAATTGTTGTCCATGTCGATGAAGTCGATGACGACGAGGCCGGCCATGTCGCGCAGGCGCAGCTGGCGGGCGATTTCCTTGGCGGCCTCGAGGTTGGTCGCGGTCGCGGTCTGTTCGATATTGTGCTCGCGCGTCGAACGGCCGGAGTTGATGTCGATCGACACCAGCGCCTCGGTCGGGTTGATGACCAGATAGCCGCCCGATTTCAGCTGCACGACCGGATGGTACATCGCGGCCAGCTGGTCCTCGACGTGCGCACGCTGGAACAGCGGCACCGCGTCGGCATATTGCTTCACCCGGCGCGCGTGGCTGGGCATCAGCAGCTTCATGAATTCCTTGGCGTGGAGATAGCCCTCCTCGCCCTCGACGATCACCTCGTCGATCTCGCGATTGTAGATGTCGCGGATCGCGCGCTTGATGAGGTCGCTGTCGCCGTAGATCAGCGCCGGCGCCGACGAGCCGAGCGTCGCGTCGCGGATGCCGTCCCACAGCCGCGCGAGATAGTCGAAGTCGCGCTTGATCTCGACCTTCGTGCGCTGGAGCCCGGCGGTCCGCACGATACAGCCCATCGACGGCGGCAGCTGCATGTCGGCCATGATCGACTTCAGCCGCTTGCGATCGGCGGCGTTGCTGATCTTGCGGCTGATCCCGCCGCCGTGCGACGTGTTGGGCATCAGCACGCAATAGCGGCCGGCGAGGCTGAGATAGGTCGTCAGCGCCGCGCCCTTGTTGCCGCGCTCTTCCTTCACGACCTGCACCAGCAGCACCTGGCGGCGGCGGATCACGTCCTGGATCTTGTAGCGGCGGCGCAGGTTCATGCGACGCTGGCGCAGGGCCTCCACCTGATCGTCGTTGCCGTTGCGCGCCTTCTTGGACGGTCGCTCGGCCGCGCCTTCGCCGTCCTCGCCCGCGTCGCCATCGCCGTCGTCGGCGTCGTAATCGTCGTCGTGGTCGTCGCCGCCATGGTCGTCGCCGTGATCGCCGTCGTCGTCATGGTCGTCGTCGTCGTGCTCGGCGCGCAGCGCGGCTTCCTCGGCGGCATGCTCCGCCTCCTCGCGCAGCAGCGCGTCGCGATCCTCCTTGGGGATCTGGTAGTAATCGGGGTGGATCTCGCTGAACGCGAGGAAGCCGTGGCGATTGCCGCCATAGTCGACGAACGCCGCCTGCAGCGACGGTTCGACGCGGGTCACCTTGGCGAGGTAGATGTTGCCCTTGAGCTGCTTGCGCTCGGCGCTCTCGAAATCGAATTCCTCGATCCGGTTATTCTTGACGACGGCGACCCGGGTTTCCTCCCGGTGGCGTGCGTCGATCAGCATACGCGTGGTCATTGAAATGTCTCCGCGCGCGTGGCGCTCCACCGGCATCGCCGAAGGGCGCGCACGCGCGTTGATAGGTGGCGCCGGGCAAACCGGCGCGATGTGGCAAAGATGCGTCTGCTCGCCCGGCACGTCGGGGGGCACGGCCCTCCCACACGCCCGACACGCCGCCGGCCGAAGCCGGGCGGTGTCGAACGTTGGATAAGTGCGTCATGCGAGCGTCAACCTGGTTAAACCCGCGCCGGGAAGACGCGGGGACCTGCACGTCGCCTGTGGTTGGCGCGACGCACGGGTGCCGGTGATTGGTAGCATCGCCACACCCGCACCGCAACTGGCAGCACATTGCCGCCCGAAGCGGCAGAATCCTGCCGCTCGCGTACGTTAACCGCGCGTTTGCGGACGCTGCGGCATGACGCGCGGCAGGCGTCCCGCGGTGGCGACGCGGGACGAGGTGAGCATGGCTTTTCGCTGGACCCGCAGCCCCCGGTCGCGGCAAGGATATCACGTGTTCGCGCCCGCGCTCCTGACCGTCGCCCTGGGGATCGCGCCGCCGGCGTCGGGCGCGCGACCCGCCGTCGCCGATCGAGGCCCGGTGCCCGACGCCGTGGCGCTCGACATCGCCCGATGGGGCCGGCGGCCGCAATATAAGGTGTCGGTGCCGGTGCCGCCGCCCGCGCGCGGCATGACGCTGCCGCGTGTGCGTGGCGACGACAGCCGGCCGCTGGTGGTGATCGACGCGGGCCATGGCGGGATCGATCCCGGCGCGATCAACGCCGCCAACGGCCTGCGCGAGAAGGACGTTACGCTGCGCATCGCGCAGGCGATCCGCGACGACCTGCTCGCCACCGGGCGCGTGCGCGTCGCGCTGACCCGCGACGACGACCGCTATCTCGTGCTGCGCGAACGCTACGGGATCGCGCGCCGGCTGAAGGCGGCGCTGTTCATCTCGATCCATTGCGACAGCGTCGGCAGCGGCGATGCGTCGGGCGCGTCGGTCTATACGCTGTCCGAGGTCGCGTCCGACAAGGAGGCGGCGCGGCTCGCGGCGCGGGAGAACAAGGCGGACGTGATCGCCGGCCTCAACCTGGGCGATGCGGGCGCGGACGTGTCGTCGATCCTGATCGACCTGACGCAGCGCGAGACGATGAACACGTCCGCGGCCTTCGCCCGCCTGCTCGGCCGCGAAGCCAGGCCGCGGATCCCGACCAAGCCGGTGTTCCACCGGATGGCGTCGCTGATGGTGCTGAAGGCGCCCGACATGCCCTCGATCCTGTTCGAGACGGGCTATATCTCAAACCCGGTCGACGCCGCCTTTCTCGACAGCCCGGACGGACGCCAGCGGATCGCCGACAGCGTGACGCGGGCGGTCGAGGTGCATTTCGCCCGTCAGCTCGCGGGCCGCTGAACGGCGCTCCGGCGGCGGCAGGAACGGCGCCCAGCGCGGCGGATCGATCAGATCGCGCCGGAGAAGGTGTCGCATTGCGCCGGATCGCCGCTCTGGATGCCGCGCTGGAGCCATTTCGCGCGCTCCGCCGACGTGCCGTGCGTGAAGCTGTCGGGGACGACGCGGCCCTGGCTTTCCTTCTGCAAGGTGTCGTCGCCGATCGCATGCGCCGCGGTCAGCCCTTCCTCGAGGTCGCCGGGCTCCATCCGGCTGCGGTTTTGCGCCGCCCAGACGCCGGCATAGCAATCGGCCTGCAATTCGAGGCGGACCGAGGCGGCATTGCCCTCGACCTCACCCGCGCTGCGCTGGATCTGCTGCACCTTGTCCGACGTGCCGAGCAGGTTCTGGATATGGTGGCCGAACTCGTGCGCGATCACATAGTCCTGCGCGAAGTCGCCCTTGGCACCGAAGCGGTTGGCGAGTTCGCCGAAGAAGCTGGTGTCGAGGTAGATCTTCTGGTCGGTCGGGCAATAGAAGGGCCCCATGGCCGATTGGGCCGCGCCGCAACCGGACTGGCCGTTCTGCGAGAAGAACTGGAGGCCGGGTGCCTGGAAGCGTTCGCCGCTCTGCGCGAACAGCGCCGTCCACGTCTTCTGCGCGGAACTGAATGCGTCGCACGCCGCCTTCTTGGCGGGATCGGAGGTGCAGATCTGCGTTGCCGACGTGCCCCCTGCGGGGGCGTTGCGCGTCACCTGCGTGCCGCTGCCGCCACCGCCGCCGACCAGGCTGCCCAGATTGCCCAGCCCGCCGAACACGGCGAACAGCAGGAGTGCGACGACGATCCCGCCACAGCCGAACCGGCTGCCGATCAGCGGCAGCAGGCCGAACAGCAGGCCGCCGCCGCCACCGCCACCGCCCCGGTTGCCCTGGTCGCCGACGTCAATATTGGGGTCGAAATCGTCGAGGCGCATGGCAGGCTCCGTTTAGCTTGCGTTACGAATGCCCGAACACCACCCCCGGTTGCAACCGGCCGCGCATCGACGCAGGTACCGGGGATCAACAGGAGAGTTCTGATGTTCCTCAAGGGCAAGACCGCATTGGTCACCGGCTCCACCTCCGGCATCGGCCTCGCCTATGCCCGCGCGTTCGCCGCCGAGGGCGCGAGCGTCGTCATCAACGGGTTCGGCGACGCCGCCGCGATCGAGGTGATCCGCGCCGAGCTCGCCGGCGCCAGCGGCGCGGCGGCGCTGTACGATCCCGCCGACATGACGAAGCCCGACCAGATCGCCGCGCTGGTCGATCGCGCCGCGCGCGAAACGGGCGGCGTCGACATCGCGGTCAACAATGCCGGCATCCAGCACGTCTCGCCGATCGAAAGCTTCCCGGACGACCGGATGGAGGCGATCATCCGCATCAACCTGTTGTCGGCCTGGTATGTCGCGAAGGCGGCGATCCCGCACATGAAGGCGCGCGGCTGGGGGCGTCTCATCACCACCGCCTCGGCGCACAGCCTCGTCGCGAGCCCCAACAAGTCGGCCTATGTCATGGCCAAGCACGGCATCGCGGGCCTCACCAAGACGCTGGCGCTCGAAACCGCGACCTCGGGGATCACGGTCAACTGCATCTCGCCGGGCTACGTCTGGACGCCGTTGGTCGAGGCGCAGATCCCCGACACGATGGCCGCGCGCGGGATGACGCGCGAACAGGTGATGAACGACGTGCTGCTCGCGGCGCAGCCGACCAAGGCGTTCGTCACCCCCGAACAGGTCGCCGCGCTCGCGCTGTTCCTCTGCCGCGACGAGGCGAAGGCGATCACCGGCGCCAATATGTCGGTCGACGGCGGCTGGACCGCGGCATGAGGGCGCTGCGCGTCGCGCTGCCCGCGCTCGCCGTGGCGCTGCTCGCGACCGCGGCGGTCCGGGCGCAGGCGGACGTCGACGTCGACTGGCGCAAGGTCGCGACGCGGCAGGACCGCGAGCGACTGCGCGGCTGGCGCGACGCCTGGGTGCAGGCGCTGGCCAAGGTCGGCGCGACGGCGGACGGGGCCGCCGCGCTGCGTGCCGACCGGGCGCTGTTCGACCCCGACCGCGCGATCGAGGGCGCGGCGCTGCGGCCCGGCAGCTACCGGTGCCGCGTCCATCGACTGGGCGGGGTCGGGCCCGGCACCCGCGCGTTGCTGAGCGGCGCGTGGCAGGGGTGCCGCGTGATCGAGGAGGCGGGCGTCCGCCGCTTCGTCACCGACGGCGAACAGCGCGCCAGCGGCGATCTGTACGACGGCACCGATGCGCGCACCGTCTTCCTCGGCACACTGGCGCTCGGCGACGAGGACCGGCCGATGCGCTACGGCCGCGACAAACGACGCGACATGGCGGGGCTGGTCGAGCGCATCGGCCCGGCCCGCTGGCGGCTGGTGCTGCCGTTCCCGGGATTCCAGTCGACGCTCGACGTGATGGAGATCGTGCGGGGATAGGGCGGATCGGCGGGGGCGAGCGGCGGCAGCGATGCCAGATAGGCATCGCCGCGCATCGCGACGATCGTGATCCTGTCCGGGTTCGCCGCCGCCACCGCCTGCAGATAGGATCGCGGCTTCTTCATCAGCCGCGGCTGGTCGAGCCCGGCGAGCCCCGCGATCCGCGCGGCTTCGCGGACGAAATGGACGCAGTTGCGCGACTTGAGATTGTACCGCGCGTCGCCGGTCGCCTCGTCCCATGCCGCGGCCAGCGCCACCACTCTTGCGTAGCGCGCATCGTCGAGCACGACCGAGAACTGGGCGACGCTCTGGTCCATATATCCGCGGTCGGGCGATTCGACGCGCCCGCGGACCGTCCCCAACAGGATCGCCGGCGACAGCGACCGGGCGGTGAAGCCCAGCACGCGGTCGACCGCCGCGCCGCCGGCGTCGGGCGTTCCGCGCAGGCTGATGAGCGCATGCGGGAAATGCTTGCCGAAGTCGTGGCTCCAGAAGGTCATCGTCACCGCGGCGCCGGCGGGGGCGGGCGTCAGCGCCAGGGCGAACAGCATCACGGCGGCGCGCGGCAGGCGCAGGAGCAGGCGTTGCATCCGCGCCCCGATACCAGCGCGCCGGCATCCCGTGCAACCATGGCCGGGCCGGCGGTCCGCGCCGGAACGATCGCCGGTGCGTGACGGTTGGCGTGCGGACACGGGGAGGCGACGACATGGCACAACGGGCGAGCGGCAGGATCGACGGACTGGAGATGGCGGCGCGGCTCGGCTTCGCGGCGCGCGCGGTGACCTATGGCGCGGTCGGTTACCTGACGCTGCGGCTCGGCCGGACGGAGGACAACCAGGGCGCGCTCGGTTTCGTGCAGAGCACGGGCGGCGGGATAGTGCTGGCGCTGATGGCGCTGGGCTTCGCCGGCTATGGCCTGTGGCGCCTGTCCGAGGCCGCGGTCGACAGCGAGGGGCAGGGGAGCGGCGCGGGCGGGATCGTCAAGCGACTGGGCGGCGCGATATCGGGCGTGGTGCACCTGTCGCTGTGCTGGGCGGCGGTGCGCTTGCTCGTCTGGGGCGAGCGCAGCGCGGGCAATGCCGCGGAGATGGGCGCATCGACGGCCTTGCGCTGGCCTGGCGGCCGGATCGCGCTGATCGTGGTGGCGGCGGTCCTCATCGGACTGGCGGCGTACCAGATCGTCAAGGCGGTCAAGCTGGGGTTCCTCAAGCATCTCGAACCGCGTGCGGCGGGACAGGCCTGGGTCGCCTGGGTCGGGCGTGCCGGCTATCTGGCGCGCGGTATCGTCTTTGCCGCGACCGGCGTGTTCATGGCGCAGGCGAGCCGCAACAGCCGCGCGTCCGACGCGGGCGGGCTGGAACAGGCGCTCGACAGCTTTCCCGAAAGCCTGCGCATCACCGTCGCGGCGGGGCTGTTGCTGTTCGGCGTGTTCAGCGCGGTGGAGGCGGTCTATCGCCGCATCACCGATACGCAGGTGATCGAGCGGTTGAGCCGCGGCGCGGCGCGCCTCGCGAACTGACCGCGGCGGCGATCACCCGCCGGCGCCAGCGTCGCCGCATTCTCGCGCTTTTCGGGGCGGATGTAGATTGAACTGAGCAGCGGCACCGCGGCGCGCAATTCGTCCTCGAGGTGCTCGATCAGCGTTTCCGCCTCCCCCATCGTGACGTGGTCGACGAAATCGGCGCTGACCGCGACGAAGATCGCATCCGGCGCGGTGTGGATCGTGCGGACGTGGTTGACGCAGGTCACCGCCGGGTGGCGATCGATGATCGCGCGCACCGTCTCGACCACCTGTGGATTGGCGCGCTCGCCGATCAGCAGCCCCTTCGCCTCGCGCGCGAGCAGGACGGCGACGAGCCCCAGGATCAGGCCGATCGCGATCGATGCGACGCCGTCGATCCGCGGATCGGCCAGCGCATGGCTCGCCCAGACGCCGATCGCGGCGATCGCAAGACCCGCGAGCGCCGCCGAATCCTCGAAGAGGACGATGAACCCCGCCGGATCCTTGCTCTGCCGGATCGCGCGCCACCATCCGGTGTCGCCCTTCGCCTTGGCGAATTCGCGCATCGCGATGAACCACGACGACCCCTCCAGCGCAAAGGCGATGGCAAGCACGATATAGTTCACCAGCGGGTCGCTCAGCGGCTCCGGCTCGACGATGTGGAGATAGCCCTCGTAGACCGAGACGCCGGCGCCGACCGCGAAGATCAGGATCGCGACGACGAACGCCCAGAAATAGAGTTCGCGGCCATAACCGAACGGGTGGACCGCGTCGGGCTGGCGCTTGGCACGGTGCTGTCCGTAGAGCAGCAGGACCTGGTTGCCGCTGTCGACGCAGCTGTGCACGCCTTCGGTCAGCATCGACGACGATCCGGTGATCCCCGCCGCGACGAACTTCGCGATGCCGATCCCGAGGTTGGCGGCCAGTGCGCCGTAGAGCACGATGTTCTCGCGAATCCGTGCGGTCAGTCCCTGGCCCATGCATGCTCCCCGTGGCGGTATCGTCGTGCCGGTGACGCTACGCGCGAACCGCGCGTGCGGGTCCGTTGCCAAACGGGAATGGCCGCCGGTGTACGAAACACCGACGGCCACCTTTCCTCCCCAGGAAACTCTCGACCGGTGGGTAGCCGCGGACCGGGCGGTCGGGCAGTGCCGCGACGGCGGCGGGCATGTCATCGTGTCCACCACGCAGACAGGCCGGATCGTCACGCTGTAAGGATTTGACAAATGATCGGGCGTGTCCGACGCTTCGACGCGATCGGGAGGACGGGATGGCGGAGCGTAAACTGTTTGCCGGGCACGCGGTGCGTCGATTGCGCCGCCAGGCCGGGCTGACGCAGGCGGCGATGGCGGAGACGCTCGCGATCTCGTCGAGCTACCTCAACCTCGTCGAGCGCAACCAGCGGCCGCTGTCGGCGGCGCTGCTGGTCAAGCTCGCCGAATCCTACGACTTCGATCCACGCGCGCTGACCGCGGGCGAGCCGGGCG
>NZ_JAJLPA010000021.1 GCF_025548555.1 Sphingomonas sp. A2-49 | reverse complement strand
GTCGCAGCGCCCCCGATGCGACCGCACGTCCTTCGTGGCCGGGGCGAGAAGGCCCGCGACGTCCGGACTAGAAGCGGTAGCCGATCGAAAACTGCGCGATCGGATACACCTTATAGTCGTTGACGTCGTCCTGAAGCGCGCGACGCTCCCGCTCCAGGTCGGCACGGAACGTCGCATTGGCGGCCAGCGCCCCCGTCGCCGTGAATTCGCGCACCTTGACCGCACCCTGGAACAGCACGCCCGCATCGAAGCCGAACATGAAACCCTTGCGGTTGGCGCCGCTCCAGCCGAGCGTCAGCGCCGGGGCGAAATCCTTGACCTCCCCCCGCCCGCGCAGCGTCCCGATCTGCGCCGGCGTATAGACGGCGTCCCCCACTTCCACGGGCTGCGTCGGCACGGCGTCGAGGCGGATGTAGTTCTTGTTGATGCGAGCGCCGCCGGAGATGCGGAAGTGCCCGCCCATCGGATAGACGTCGAGCATGGCGCCGAACGACTTCAGCTTGATCTTGCCATCGTATTGGATGTCGCCCGAATCATAATCGCCGCTGATCCCCAGAAACGTCGCATTGCCGCGGATGCCGATATGGTCCGAAATGCGGAAACCCACTTCGGGACCAATACCGAGCGTCCCGGCCGTAAGACCGACCGCAATACCCGTCGGTCGATCGTCGGCCGGAGCCTCCTGTGCTGCCGCCGATGCCGGAGCCGCAACTGCCGCGAACAAGGCCAAGGCGCAGATTTTCGAAACGATCATGAGGACTTCCTCCGATAATGATATCAATCGGCCATGCGACCGCCGATGCACGTCCGGCATCTTTGGTGTTTCATGACCCGTACATTGCCCCCGTGGACGCCGGACTTGTGCCGGGCGCGATCGACACCCGCATCCCCCAAACGGATGATGCCTTGCACGGCACCAAAACTTTGCCGATAACGCGCGGCATTGCCGGGGGGCCAGATGACGAACGATGACGGGGATGCCATCGTCGAGCGGTTTCGCGCGGCGGCGATGGGGATGATCGACTGGTCCGATGCGTTGACCGCCATGACATCCGTCACGAGGGCGCGCGTCGGGCAGCTGGCCGCCCTGGACGACCGCGGGAACCTGATGTTCAGCATGGTCGTCGGGTGCAGCGACGACGAGCAGGCCGCCTATTTCGCCGCGGGGGGACCCGATCCCGCCATCAACCCCCGAACCCGGGCGCTGACCATGGCGCGCCCCCTTCGCTGCATCACCGACAACGACTTCATCACGCAGCCGATGCGCGAACGGTCGGCGATCTACACGGGCCTCTTCCGGGAGAGCGACGTGCCGATCTGCGCGATGGTACGGCTCGAAACCGCGGACGACAGCTGCGCGGCGCTCGGCATGCATCGGTCGGCGTCGCGCGGCCAAGTCGAACCCGACGAATTCCGCTTCATCGACGCGCTCGCGCCCGCCATCAGCGCGGTCGTCAAGGCGTCCATGACGCTCGGATCGTCGCTCAATCGAACCAGCCTGGTGACGGCCGAGAACCTGTCGGGCGCGGCGGTCCTGCTCGGCGAGTCCATGACGATCGTCGCCGTATCCCCGGATGCGGAGCGGTTCCTGCGCCGGGGCGATCCGCTGACGATGCGGCGGGGGCGTCTTTTCGCGACGTGCAGGCATGCGATGGCGAAGGTGGAACGGGCCTTCGCATGCGTGACCGCCGACAGCGCGGACTGGCAGGGCGCGATGCCGCTCACCTTTCCCGATGGCGGGCGGTCGCCCCCCCTGACCGCCGATCTCTGCCCGCTGCCGCGCCGGACGTCCGGGCCGCTGTCCGGGGCGCGTGCGCTGCTCGTCCTGCGCCTGCCGCGCGGGTCGACCGAGCCCGGCGACACCAGGCTGATGGCCGTGTTCGGGCTGACCCCGTCCGAGGCGGAGGTGGCGCGACTGCTGGTCACCGGCGTTCCCCTTGCAGGGATCGCGACGCGGCGGCGCACCTCGCTGGCGACGGTGCGAAGCCAGCTGAAATCGATATTCGGCAAGACCGGGTGCAATCGACAGGTCGACCTTTCGATCCTGATGCTGCCCTATTGCGGAAGTGCCCAATGACGAACGCCGCCGCGCTTGCGCGGCGCGCCACGTCCGCGCACAACCGGCGGGACACCTGCCGGAGAAGCCCATGCGCCATCTGCTGACCCTCGTCGCCGCCGCTTCGCTCGCCCCGATGTCCGCATCGGCGCAGGACGCGCCCGCCACCCCGGCGGGGAAGGAGGCGCTGGCGCTGCTGACGCGGGGCATCGCGTTCAGGACGGTCGAGGGGCAGGGACAGGTGCCCGCCTATGCCGCCTATCTGAAGCAGCAGCTCGTATCGGCCGGGTTCGCCGACGCCGACGTGGCGTTCGTGCCGATGGGCGAGACCGGATATCTGACCGCGCGCTATCCGGGGCGCGATCGCGGGGGCAAGGCGACGATCGTGCTCGGCCACATGGACGTCGTCCAGGCCGATCCCAAGGACTGGACCCGCGATCCGTTCACCCCGGTGGTCGAGGGCGGCTATGTCTACGGTCGCGGCAGCCTGGACAACAAGGCCGGCGTATCCACCGCGGTCGCCGCGCTGATGAAGCTCCGGCGTGCGCGATGGGTGCCGCAGCACGACGTGGTGCTGGTCCTGACCGGGGACGAGGAAACGACGATGAAGACGACGCGGGCGGCGGCCGCGGCGTTCAAGGATGCCGGGCTGGTGCTCAACGCCGATGCCGGCGGCGGGTCGCTCGGCGACGACGGCAAGCCGATCGTGTATGGCGTGCAGGCGGCCGAAAAGGTCTATGGCGACTGGCA
Organism: Sphingomonas sp. A2-49; assembly: GCF_025548555.1. Lineage (GTDB taxonomy): Bacteria > Pseudomonadota > Alphaproteobacteria > Sphingomonadales > Sphingomonadaceae > Sphingomonas. The sequence continues at coordinate 66,307 of NZ_JAJLPA010000021.1, read as the reverse complement.
TCTGACCGTCACCGATCCCGGTGGCCATTCCAGCCGTCCGGGACCCCGCAACGCGATCGCGAGCCTTGCCGCAGCGCTCGTCCGCATCGCCGCCTATCGCTTCCCGCCCGAGCAGAACGAGATCACCAAAGCGTCGCTCGCCGCCACCGCGAAGGGCACGCCGGGGCCATTGGGCGATGCGATGCGCGCGTTCGTCGCCAACCCGGCGGACACCGCCGCCGCCGATCGGATCTCCGCCGATCCGCGCTACGTCGGGCAGGTGCGGACCACCTGCGTGCCCACGATGGTCAGCGGCGGCCACGCCCCCAACGCCCTGCCGCAGCGCGCGACCGCCAACATCAACTGCCGCATCTTTCCCGGCACGTCACGCGCGGCGATCGAAACGCGGCTGATCGCGCTGACCGCGGATCCTTCGATCACCGTCGCGCTGTTCGACAACGGCACGATCGAGGCCGGGGCATCGCCGCTCGACCCGAAGGTGATGGCGGCGGTCAGGGCCGTCGCCGCGCGGCGGGCGCCGGGACTGGCGGTGGTGCCGCTGCAGGAGGCCGGTGCGACCGATTCGATGCATTTCCGCGCGCGCGGCATCCCGAGCTTCGGCGTCGGCGGCGTGTTCATGAAGCCGGGCGACATCTTCGCGCACGGCCTGAACGAACGCGTGCCGGTGGCGACGATCGATCCCGCCGTCAGCTGGTGGGAGGGGCTGCTGACGGCGCTCGGCTGATCCGGAAGCGGCACGGCTCCCGGACCACGGCGGGCGACCATGCCGTCCCGCCCGTCTTTCGCATCGGCGCCTATGGCGATGGCGCGCGCTTGCTGGCATCACGGCGGGCATGTTGTTCGCCCTGCTGCTCCAAGTCGCCGCCCCCGCCACCCCCGCGCAGCCGCCCGCGACGCTCGTGGTCGAGCCGGTGGGCATGGCGATCGCCGCGTTCGATGCGGACGGGGACGGGCGGACGACGCGCGCGGAACTGGCGGCCGGCGTCGCGCGCAGCCTCGCCGCGATCGATACGGCGCATGCCGGATCGATCGGCTATATCGCGTTCGCCGACTGGGCGGAACGCTGGCTGGGCGACCGCAACGCGCTGCCGAGCCCGTTCGAGGTCGACGCCGACGGCGACGACCGGATCACCCTCGCCGAATTGCAGGCCGCCTTCGCCCGCGTGTTCGCGCGGCTGGACGTCGACCGGGACGGCAGCGTCAGTCGCAAGGAGGTGCTGACGATCCGCGCGACCGCCGGGCGCCAGATGGGACCACCCGGAAAGCGTCGCTGACCCCCGGCGCGACGGGCGGCCGGCGGGCGCATCGCGGAGCCTCGACACCGCGCACCCGCTTCGCCAAAGCGCTGGCATCATGACCCGTCGCTTCGCCTTCACCATCCACGCCACGGACGGCCGCGCCCGCACCGGCGAGATCGCCATGCACCGCGGCACGATCCGCACCCCCGCCTTCATGCCGGTCGGCACCGCCGCGACGGTCAAGGCGATGAAGCCCGCCGACGTCGCCGCGAGCGGTGCCGACATCATCCTCGGCAATACCTATCACCTGATGCTGCGGCCGGGCGCCGAGCGCGTAGCGCGACTGGGCGGGCTGCACCGCTTCATGGGATGGGACCGGCCGATCCTTACCGATTCGGGCGGCTATCAGGTAATGAGCATGGCCGACCTGACCAGGCGGTCGGAAGAAGGCGTGTCGTTCAAGTCGCACCTCGACGGCACGCGCCACATGCTCAGCCCCGAACGCTCGATCGAAATCCAGCGGCTGCTCGGCAGCAATATCGTGATGGCGTTCGACGAACTGGTGCCGACGACCTCGACGCGCGAGGTGCAGGCGGCGGCGATGGAACGGTCGATGCGCTGGGCGAAGCGGTCGCGCGATGCGTTCGACGCGGGCGGCGAGCATGGCGCCAACAACGCGATCTTCGGGATACAACAGGGGGCGCTGGACGAGGGTTTCCGCAAGGCGTCCGCCGACGCCCTGATCGACATCGGCTTCGACGGCTATGCCGTCGGCGGGCTCGCGGTCGGCGAGGGGCAGGACGCGATGTTCGGCTGCCTCGACTTCGCGCCCGGCCAGCTGCCCGCGGACCGGCCGCGCTACCTGATGGGGGTCGGGAAGCCCGACGACATCGTCGGCGCGGTGGAACGCGGGATCGACATGTTCGACTGCGTCATGCCGACCCGCTCGGGCCGCACGGGACAGGCGTTCACGCGCGACGGACCGATCAACCTGCGCAATGCGCGGTTCGCGGAGGACCAGGGGCCGCTCGACGCGGCGTGCGGCTGTCCCGCCTGCGCGACGTGGAGCCGCGCCTATGTCCATCATCTGGTCCGCTCGGGCGAGATCCTGGGCGCGATGCTGATGACCGAACACAACGTCTGGTTCTACGAACGGTTGATGCAGGACCTGCGCAACGCCATCGCGGCCGGTGAGTTGACCGGGTTCGCCAACGCGTTCCGGGCACGCTATCAACGGCCCAAGGGAGAGTAAGCATGTCGGATCAGCCCAACGAGATCCTGGAGGCCGCCGCCGCCGCCAAGGCGCAGCAGGACGCCGTCGCCCGGACGCGCGACCCCTCCCGCACCAGCCGCTGGCCGATGCGGATCATCGGTGTCGGCATCGGGTCGGCGGCGGTCGCGGCGGCGGTGCTGTTCGCCAATTCCAATCGCACGCGCGACTGACGCGCCGCCCCCGGCGCGCGCGGGACCGATCGCCGCGCGCCGCCGTCATTGACACCGTCGCCGCGCTTCGGTTCAACCGATGGCATCCATCCCGCTGAGCCGGAGCCTTCGATCCATGCGCCTCGTTCGTGCCGCCCTGATGCTCGGGGCCGCGCTGCTGCCCCTCGCCGCCGCCGCCCAGACCGCGACCCGCCCCGCCGCCGCCGCTGCGGTCAAGCCGATCGCCTATACCGAACGTACGCTGGCGAACGGGCTGCGCGTCTACGCATTGCGCGACACGACCACGCCCAACGTCGCGGTACAGGTGTGGTACGATGTCGGATCGAAGGACGATCCGCAGGGCCGGTCGGGCTTCGCGCACATGTTCGAGCATCTGATGTTCAAGGCGACGCGCAACCTCGTCAGCGAACAGATGGATCGGCTGACCGAGGATGTCGGCGGCTATAACAACGCCTCGACCAACGACGATTACACCAATTATTACGAGGTGATCCCGGCGAACCACCTCCAGCGGCTGCTGTTCGCGGAGGCGGACCGGATGGCGAGCCTGGTCGTCGAGCCGAAGAGCTTCGCCAGCGAGCGAGACGTGGTGAAGGAGGAGTTGCGCCAGAGCACGCTCGCCCGCCCCTATGGCAAGCTGTTTTCCACCTATCTGTCCGCCGCCGCCTACACCACCCATCCCTATGCCCGCTCGACGATCGGCAGCATCGAGAACCTGGAGGCGGCGTCGATCGAGGACGTGCGCGGCTTCCACGCGACCTATTACCGGCCGGACAATGCGATCCTCGTCGTCGCGGGCAATTTCGATCCCCGCCAGCTCGACGCCTGGATCGACCGCTATTTCAGCAGGATCGCGCGTCCGGCGACCGCCATCCCGCGCGTGACGGTGCAGGAGCCGGCACGGACGACGGCGGTGACCTATACCGTCTACGAGCCCAACACGCCGCTGCCCGCGGTTTTGATGAGCTGGCACGTCCCGGCCGACCGCGATGCGGACATTCCGGCGCTGACCGTGCTCAACACCATCCTGTCCACCGGCGAAAGCAGCCGGATGTACGAAAGCCTCGTCTATCGCGACCAGCTGGCGCAGGACGCGTCCTCGTTCCTCGACAGCAAGCAGGGGACGGGCAACCTGATCGCCTATGCGATCCTGGCGGGCGGCAAGACGGTCGCACAGGGCGAGGCGGCGCTGAAGCGCGAGATCGCCCGCTTCCGCGACGCGCCCGTCTCCGCCGCCGAGCTTGCCGAAGCGAAGAACGAGATCCTGACCGCGACGATCAAGAGCCGCGAGACCGCGGAGGGCAAGGCGCGCACCCTCGCCTCCTCGGTCATCATCGACGGCGATCCCCGCGCCGCGGACCGCCAGCTCGCCGCGATCGCGCGGGTCACCGCCGCCGACGTCCAGCGCGTCGCGCGCAAGTATCTGGGCGACCAGCAGTCGGCGACGATCCGCTACCTGCCGGACAATGCGAAGCCCGCCGGCGCGACCGGCGACACGATCGCGGTCGCGTCCACGGTGCGGACCGCGCCGCTCGCGGCGCCGGCGAACGTCGCCATCGTCACCCCCGCGCCGGAGGGCCAGCGCGTCCAGCCGCCCGCCCCCGCCGCACCGGTTCGCGCGAACCTGCCGCAGCCGGTCGAGACGCGCCTTGCCAACGGCCTGCGCGTCATCACCGTCGAGCGCCACGACCTGCCGATCGCGACCGCCTATCTGGTGGCGACGGGTGGACAGGCGCTCGATCCCGCCGACCGCTCGGGGGTCAGCGACCTCGCCGCGACGCTGATGACCAAGGGCACCGCGACCCGCTCCGCGACCGAGATCGCGCGTCAGGTCGAAAGCCTCGGCGGTTCGATCGGCGCCGATGCCGCGAGCGAGGGCGGCACGGTGCAGGTGACGGTCAAGTCCGACCAGCTGGCGCCGGCGATGACGATCCTCGCCGATGTCGCCACACACCCCGCCTTCGCTGCCGACGAACTGGACCGCGCGCGGGCGCAACAGGTCGACGCGGTGACCGTCGCGTTCAAGAACCCGGCGCAGCTCGCCGCGCTGGTCGCCGACCGTGCGACCTTCGGCGCCTCGCCCTTCGGCGCCCCCGGCAGCGGCACGCCGGCGTCGCTGAAGGCGATCACCCGCGGCGACGTCACCGCCGCCTATGCCCGCACCTGGCGCCCCGATCAGGCGACGCTGATCCTCGTCGGCGACGTCACCCCCGCGCAGGCGCAGGCGCTGGCCACCGCACAGCTGGGCAGCTGGCGCGCGCCCGCCGGTGCGGCGACGCCGCTGCCGACGCTCGCGGCCTTTCCGGCGCCGCGCACGGTCGTGGTCGACATGCCCGGCGCGGGCCAGGCCGGCGTCGTCGTGGAGCGGCCGGCGATCCCGCGGTCCGACCCGCGTTATTATCCGTTCGCGGTCGCCAACACCGTGCTCGGCGGCGGCTTCTCGTCGCGGCTGAACCAGGAAATCCGCATCAAGCGCGGCCTCGCCTATGGCGCGAGCAGCGGCGTCGATGCGGCGCGGTCGGTCGGCAGCATCGCCGCACGCACCCAGACCAAGAACCAGACCGCGGCGGAGGTCGTCGCGCTGATGACCGGCGAGATGGTGCGGATGGGCGCGGCGCCGGTGCCGGACGCCGAACTCGCGACGCGCAAGGCGGTGCTGGTCGGCAGCTTCGGGCGCGCGGTGGAAACGACCGGGGGCATCGCCGGGATCATCGGCGAATATGTCCTCGACGGCGTACCGATCACCGAATTGCAGGGCTATACCGCCAAGGTCGAGGCGGTGACCCCGGCGGCGGCGCAATCCGCGGCGGCGGCGCTGCTCGATCCCAAGGCGGCGAGCGTCGCGGTGGTCGGCGACGCGAAGCAGTTCATCGCGCCGCTGAAGGCCGCACGCCCGGACGTCGAGACGCTGACCGAGGCACAGCTCAACCTGGACAGCGCCACGCTGAAGTGATCCGCGCCGCCGCCCGCCGGATAAACCGGATGTAAGCGATCCGCGTGGCATGCGGGCGGCGATGGACAGGGGCTGGACGAGGACGCGCGCATGGGCGGCGCCGGTGGCGCTGGGGCTGGCCGCGCTGTCCACGCCGGCCGCCTGGCGCGCGATCGCGGCCGACCGCCGCCCCGATCGCCCGCTCGATCGCCCCCTCGATCGCAGCGCACGTACCGGGCGCGCCATCCCGGCCGTGGCGGCGCCCGCGCATGGAGTGACCGGCACGACCGACCTGCCGCTGGTGCCGGTATCCGTCGCCGCCGCGCTCGCGGCGATGCGCGCCGATGCGGGTGCCGCGGTCGCGGCGCCCTTCTCGATGGCGGCGGCGCGCGGCCCCGACCGCGGCCGGGCGCTCGCCTGCCTCACCGCCGCGATCTATTACGAGGCGGCGTCAGAGCCCGACGCAGGCCAGTCCGCGGTGGCGCAGGTGATCCTCAACCGCGTGCGCCATCCCGCCTTTCCCGCCACCGTCTGCGGTGTCGTCTACCAAGGCTCCGGCCATGCCGGCTGCCAGTTCAGCTTCGCCTGCGACGGGGCGATGGCGAAGCTGCCGGTGCGCGGCCCGTGGATCCGTGCGGCGCGCGCCGCCGCGATGGCGCTGGCGGGCTACGTCTACGCGCCCGTGGGGCTGGCGACGCATTACCACACTTATGCGGTCACCCCGGCGTGGAACCGCGGGCTGGTGCTGACCGACGTCGTCGGCGCGCACCTGTTCCACCGGTGGAAGGGCTATTGGGGCACGCGCGCCGCGTTCGGCCAGCCCTATCGCGGCGGCGAACCGCTGCCGGGACCGCTCGCGGCGCCGGATGCGTCGCCCGCCATCCTCGGCACCGCCGTACCCGCGCCGACCGTAGCGCCGATCACAGCGGCGGCGGCGGCCGCGATCGAACCGGGCGACGCCGTTCCGGCGACGCCCGCCACCGACCGGCTGCCGCCCGCGGCGACCGTGCTCGACCGGTGGAAGGACACCGGCACGCCGCTGTCGTGACGATCCCCCGCGCCGGACGATGAGCGACGCGGCCTGGACCGCGCCCGTCACGTCCTCCGCAAAGGCCGGGTCCGTGGGGCAGACGGTCGTCGCGAACCACAGCGCGTTTCCCGACCGGAGGCCGGCCTTGGTCGGGGAGACGCTGCCACTCCTATGGCTCGGACCTAGCGGGCGGTCTTCACATAGCGGTCGAACCAGGCGATCGCACGTTCGCGCACGTCGGCGGACTGGTCGGGGGCCGGCACGCAATGGCCCGCGTCGGGATAGATGACGAGGCTGACCGGCACGCCCCGGTCCTTCAGCGCGTGCCACCATTCGATCGACTGCGTCGGCGGCACCTCGATATCGCGTTCGCCGACGTAGATGAAGGTCGGCGTCTTCGCCTTGCCCGCGTGATAGATTGCGGACACGTCCTCATACGCCTTGATGTCGTCGTACATCGACTTGCCGAAGAACGGCAGCATCCACTGGTCGATGCCGTTGGTGCCGTAATAGCTGACCCAGTTGGACAGGCCGGCGCCCGCGACGATCGCCTTGAACCGGTCGGTCTGCGTGTTCGCCCACATCGCCATGAATCCGCCATAGCTGCATCCGCCGAGGCCCAGCCGCTTGTCGTCGATCGGCGCCACCCGCTCGACCGCGTCGATGCCGGCAAGGATGTCGCGCAGGTCGCCGCCGCCGAAGTCACGCCTGTTGGCGGCGGTGAACGCCTCGCCCTGGCCATAGCTGCCGCGCGGGTTGGGCAGGAAGACGTAATAGCCCGCCTTCAGCAGCGCCGCGTTGAGCGAGGTCGGATAGACATAGGCGGGGGTCGACGCCGCCGACGGGCCGCCGTGGACGATCGTTATCATCGGCGCCTTGCCCGCCGGCGCGTTCGGCGGGGCGAGCAGCCAGCCCTGCACGTCATGGCCTTCGTTCTTCCAGCCGATGCTGCGCGCGGCGGCGAGCGCGGGCGCCGCGTCGTTGTCGTGCGTGATCTGGCGCACCGCCGCGATCGGTCCCGCGAAGATCGCGGGCGCATGCGCATAATCCTGCACCACCGCCGCGGCGACGCGGCCGTCGGCGGAAAACACCGCGCGGCCGTCACCGGCGCTGGCGCTCGCCGCGCGCGCGAAGCCGGGGACGACCGGCCGGCCCGGCACCAGCGTGCCCCATTGCATCTGGTCGCCCGCCAGCGTCACCGTGCGCAGACCGGCGGTGGTCCAGTCGATCGTCGTCACCGTCGACGTCGCACCGGCGGTGACGTTGCGCGGCGTCCCGCCGGCGATCGGCACGGTGAAGACGTCGCCGCCGATCGAGCCGAAGTCGCTCATCAGCCCGCCGATATAGGCGACCGTCCGCCCGTCCGGCGACACGCGTGGCTGGTTGAGCTGCGTCGCCGGGCGCGCGATCGGGCGCACCGCGCCGCTCTGCGCATCGATGGCGTCGAGCGTCGCGACCCACCAATTGTTGTCGCCGTTGCCGAGCGCGGTCGTCGCGACGAAGCCGCGGCCGTCGGGCGTCCAGTCGTATTCGTAGACGTAGCGGCCCGCGGGCGACACCGGCACGACCGTGGCCGCGGGGCTCGCGATGTCGAACACCGCCAGCCGCTGTTCGTCGTTCTTCTCGCCGATCTCGCCCACCATGCGCACGCCCGCCTGCGTCGCGCCGGCTTCCTTGGCGGCGCCGAGCGTCACCAGCAGCGCGATGCGGCGCCCGTCGGGCGAGACGCGCGGCGTCTGGGCGATACCGGGGATCGTCGCGATCGTCCGCGTCGCGCGCGCATCGGCATAGGTCAGCCGCACCTTGCCCGCGTCGCGGACCAGGAAGACGAGGTCGCCGTTGGGGGCGAAGGTCAACCCGGAATAGCTGCACGTCGCGCACGGGTCGATCGTCCGCAGCACGCGGCCGTCCGCGACGCTGCGCACCGTCACGACACCATGGCCGGTGCCGCTTTCGACCGTGGCGATCCGGTCGCCCGTCGGCGCGATCGCCAGCGATCCATATTGATGGACCGTCTGCGCGACAGCGGGCGAGGCGGTGGCGAGCAACAGCGCGGCGGTGAGGGTGAGACGCATCGGAACTCCAGCGATCGAGACAGGCCGGTGCTTAACGCCTGTCGGCCGCGCCGCAAGCGGAACGGCGGCCCGGGCGACCCGTTGGACATGGACGAGGAGAGAGACGATGCCGGACGATCACAAGCCCACCACGGAAACCCGCGACCCCAACCTGTCGACCGAGCATCAGCGGCCCGGCGACGCCCGCCGGCCGAGCGAGACGCTCGACAAGGGCCAGCCCGACGGCGAGACGATCCCGCGCAAGTCGTCGCTGCTCGGCGACGACTGACGCGGGATCGCCATCAGGCGGGGTGGATCAGCGGCAGCGCACGTTGTTGCGATCCACCGACTGGCCGACCGCGGCACCGGCCGCGCCGCCCAGCAGCGTGCCGAGCAGTTCCGACCCGCCCGGCGCGATGATGTTGCCGAGCACGCCGCCCGCCGCCGCACCGACCAGCAGGCCGGTCGTGCCGTCGTTGCGACGGCAATAATATTGGCCGTTCTGACCGCGATACACGCGCTCGCGGGCCGACAGGCGCCGTTCGCGATAGCGCGGGCCATCGGCATAATAACGGTCGGCGTAATAGCCGCCGTAGGCGGGGTCGACGCGGTTATAGTCGTAGGCGGAATAGCCGCGATACCGGCTGTCGGTGCCATAGCTGGCACAGCCGGCCAATGTCGTCGCGGCGGCCATCGCCGCGATCAGGGTTGCGCGCATCGGGATCCTCCTTCTCGTTGGTTATGCAAGGAGAATGTTCGGCGCGACCGATGGTTGCGTGCCTGAAACGACTGCGCGACGGCGGCGCCGGACGGGCCGCCCGACACCGTCCCGCCACGTCAGAACCCGCTGCCGCGGTCGGCGGCGAGCGTCGGCGCCGGCCCGGTCGCGGGACGGAGCGCCTCGCGTTCCTGGTCGGTCGGCACGGCGGTCGGATCCGGGCGGAAGGCATCGACCGCGCGGTCGCCGACGCCGGGGTGACGGTCGCCCATCAGGTCCGTCGGGACGTGTTCGGCGGCCGGATTGCCCGGCGTCTCCGGAAAGCGCGGCGCGTGCGCCGCCGGTCCCGACGGCGTGTTCGCCAAGCGTATGGCGCCCGGCGAGACGGATCCCGCCGCGTCGTCGTCGTTCGACGCCGGGCGACGCGATCCCGGCTTGGGGCCGAACGCGGCCGTCGCCGCGGTCCAGGCGACCGCGCCGGCCGCGAATGCGCCGAGTCCGATGCCGATGTTCCTGTAATTCATGGCGTGTCTTTCGATTGGGAGAACGACGATCCAACGGCACGCGCGCCTCCCCGGTTCCGCCGCCCGATCGAAGCGCTTGCCGATCGGGCAAAAGCCGGCTAGATAATGCGAGTGGCTCTCATTAGCAGAAGGAAGCGATCGATGCGGCGATCGACGATCCGCGGCTGGACGCTGGTCCACCGCTGGACCAGTCTGGTGTGCACGCTGTTCCTACTGATGCTCTGCCTCACCGGCCTGCCGCTGATCTTCCATGACGAGATCGACGCGGCGACCGGACACCTGCCGCCGGCCGCCGGCCCGGCATCCTCCGGCGATGCACCCGGCCTGCGCCCGCTCGACGCCATGCTCGCGCAGGCGCTCGCGCGCCGGCCGGGCGAGGTGACGCTCTACATGGCGTTCGACAACGACCGCTCGCTGATGACGATCACCACCGGGCCCCGGGTCGATGCCCCCGCCGCGGCGATGACGATGCAGTCGGTCGACCGGCTGACCGGCCGCCTCGCCGCGCAGGAGGGCGAAGATGCCGGGGGGATCGTCGCCTTCCTGTTGCAACTGCACACCGACCTGTTCCTCGGCCTGCCCGGCATGCTGTTCCTCGGCGCGATGGGCGTGCTGTTCGTCGTCGCGATCATCTCGGGCGTGGTTCTCTATGCGCCGTTCATGCGCAAGCTCGACTTCGGCACCATCCGCGTCGCGCGCAGCCGGCGGACGCGCTGGCTCGACTATCACAACCTGCTCGGCATCGTCGCCTTCGCCTGGATGACCGTCGTCGGCCTGACCGGCGTCGTCAACGCGCTCGCCACCCCGATCACGCGGCTGTGGCAGGCGAACGAACTGGCGGAGATGACACGCGGCTATGCCGGCCGCGCGGCCTTGCCGCCATCGCGCTACGGCTCGCTCGACCGGGCAATGGCGGCGGCGCGCGCGCGCCTGCCGGGCATGAACCCCCAGTTCGTCGCCTTCCCCGGCGGCAGCTTTTCCAGCCGCCACCATTATGCCGTGTTCTTCCAGGGCGCGACGCCGCTGACCGAACGCATACTGACGCCGGTGCTGATCGACGCGGCGACCGGCCGCGTCACCGACGTGCGGCGGATGCCGTGGTATTTCGTCGCGCTGTCGTTTTCGCGGCCGCTGCATTTCGGCGATTACGGCGGCCTGCCGATGAAGCTGCTGTGGGCGATCCTCGACCTGTTCACGATCGTCGTGCTCGGGTCGGGCATATATCTGTGGGTGCGGCATCGCCGGCCGGCGGCGCGCGCCGTCGCCCTGCCCGCCGAAGCGCGCGCGGTCCCCGCCGAATGATCCGCGCGACCTGGCCGATCCCCATCGCACTCGCGCTCGCGACCTGCATCGGGCTGGCGAGCGCGCTCGCCGGCGACGGGCTGGCCGACGTGCCCGCCTGGATCGGGCTCGGCCTGCCGGTCGCCGCCACGCTCTGGGCGATGCGCGTCCAGCGCCGCTGACCCCCGACTTTCCCCATCCCGTTCGACAGAAGGACCGTTTTCCCGTGACCCAAGCCCTGTTCCGCGCCGCCTCATCCCTGGCACTCGCCGCGGCCACCCCCGCGCTCGCGCAGGAGGTCGCCGGCCATGACGCGGACATCGTCGTCACCGCGCAGGGCGACAACCAGACGCAGGTGCTGCGCCGCGGCCAGGTCGGCGTGCTCGGCACGCAGGACGCCGCCGACGTGCCGTTCGCCATCCGCAGCTACAACGCCGCGCTGATTCTCAACCAGCAGCCGCAGACGCTGGGCCAGGTGCTGGAGAACGATCCCTCGGTCCGCACCACCTATGGCTTCGGCAACGCCGCCGAACAGTTCGTCATCCGCGGCTTCACGCTGTTCGGCGACGACATCGGGCTCGACGGGCTGTACGGCATCACGCCGCGGCAATTGGTGTCGCCCGAACTCTACGAGCAGGTGCAGGTGCTGAACGGCGCCAGCGCGTTCCTCAACGGCGCCGCGCCCGGCGGATCGGGGATCGGCGGCAGCGTCAACCTGATCCCCAAGCGCGCGGGCGACCGCGACCTGATGCGCGCCACCGCCAATTACACCGAAAGCGGCCATGTCGGCGGTGCGTTCGACGCGTCGCACCGTTTCGGCGACGGCAGCTGGGGGGTGCGGATCAACGGCGCCTATCGCGCCGGCGACGTCGCCGTCGACGACGAATTCCGCCGCAACGCCGTGCTGGGCGGCGCGATCGACTATCGGGGATCGAACCTGCGGCTGTCGCTCGACCTCGCCTACCAGCGGGTCACCGTCCGCCGGCTGCGGCCCAAGGTGACGATCGCCACCGCGACCATCCCGCGCGTGCCCGACGCCGACGCCAATTATGCGCAGGCCTTCACCTATACGACGCTGCGCGACCTGTTCGGCACCGCGCGCGCCGAATATGACGTCGCGCCCAATGCCACGCTCTATGCCGCGTTCGGCGCGCGCGACGGTGCCGAGGAGGGGCTGTACAGCGGCCTCACCGTCACCGATGCCGCCACCGGAGCGGCCACCGGCACCGCGCTCTACGTGCCGCGCACCGACAACAACGAGGCGGCGAACGCCGGCATCCGCGTCACCCTGGCGAGCGGCGGCATCACCCACCGCGTCAACATCGGCGCCAGCCACGTCTGGCAGGTCAATCGCAACGCCTACGACTTCCGCTACGGACCGGGGTTCGCCGGCTTCGCCACAAACCTGTACGCGACGCCACAGGTCGCCCTGCCCGCTTCGACGCTGGTCGGCGGCAATCTCGCCGATCCGTTCCCGATCAGCCGTACCCGCCTCGGCAGCGCGTTCGCGTCCGATACGCTGGGCGCGTTCGGCGACCGCGTGCTGCTGACCGCCGGCCTGCGCCTGCAGAGCATCGCGGTGCGCGGCTATGCGGCGAGCGACGGGCGACAGAACAGCCGCTACGCCGAGGACGCGGTCACGCCGGTCGTCGGACTGGTGGTCAAGCCGGTCGACGGCCTGTCGCTGTACGCCAACCGGATCGAGGGGCTGAGCCAGGGACCGACCGCGCCGACCGACGCGACCGTCATCAACCCCGGCGAGATCTTCGCGCCCTTCCGCTCGACGCAGTATGAAGTCGGCGGCAAGCTCGCCATCGGGCGGTTCAACGCCAGCCTCGCCGCCTATACGATCACGCTGCCCAGCGCCTATGCGGTCGCCGATCCGGGCGGATCGGGCCTGCTGCGCTACGGCGTCTATGGCGAACAGCGCAACCGCGGCATCGAACTCGGCCTCGACGGCGAGATCGCGCGCGGGCTGCGACTGATCGCGGGCGCGTCGCTGACCGACGCCGACCTGCGCGAGCAGGCGACCGTGGCGCTCGACGGCAACACCGCGGTCGGCGTGCCGGACTATCTGGCCAACGCCAATCTCGAATGGGACCTGCCCTTCGCGCGCGGGCTGACACTGACCGGGCGCGTGGTGCGCACCGGCCGGCAGCAGGTGAATGCCGCCAACACGCTGGAGATCCCGGCATGGACGCGGTTCGACCTCGGCGGGCGGTATGTCGCCGTCGTCGCCGACCGACCGCTGACGCTGCGGGTCAACGTCGATAACGTCGCCAACCGGCGCTATTGGGCATCGGCCTATGACAGCTTCGCGCAGGCGTTGCTCCAGGGCGCGCCGCGGACGGTCAAGGCGTCGGTATCGATGGATTTCTGACGCGGTCGCCCCGGCCCGGCGGACAGCCCGCGCGCTCGTCGCGCAGGTGCAGCGTCCGCCAGCCGCCGTCGAGCGTGGCCTGGCAGCGGCGCAGCTGGAAGCGGACCTTCTTCGCGCCGAAATCGAGCGACACGCGGCGGAACGCGCCCATCAGGTCGGTGCCGAGCATCATCGCCGGCGCGTCCGCCAGCCCGAACAGCGCGAAGGGCGGCAGGTCGGCGAACGCCACCGGCACGTCGCGCATGACGATGCCGCCGATCCGCATCTCGGGCACGATCGCATAGGGCAGGACCAGCGTCTCGCCGGTCACGCTGACGAGGGTGACCGGCGTCGTCGCGGGCGGCGTGCGGCGGCGGAACAGCGCATCGCGCAGCGCCAGATTGCCGATCGTCAGCTGCGATCCGGTATCGACCACGGCGCGGATGCCGACGCCGCCGGCGCGCGCCTGGGTCAGGATCAGCTGTCCGCCGCGGCGGCGCGCGGTGACGACGATCTCGTCGGCATTCGCCCGGACCGGGCGGCGCGCATCCTCGATCGTGATCGTCTGGCGCTCGAAATCGAGCATCAGCCGCTGCCCGCGCAGCGCGTCGATGCCAAGCAGCCCTCGCGCCCCGAGATAGGTTTCCGGCAGGACCGGCGCCGCGAGGTCGTCGACGCGGGTGCCGCCGATCGTGATCGTGTCGATGCGGGCGGTCTCACGCCGGCTGGCGCCCGCCATGCCGTGCAGCGTCACCGGCAGCCCGGCCGGCAGGCGCAGCGCGGCGGCGAGCCCTTCGCCGATCACCGTGCGGTCGGCGCCGCTGTCGACGACGAAGCGATAGGGGCCACGACCGTTGACCTGAACGCGCACCGCCATCCGCGTATCGAGCTGTTGGCCGGCGACCGCATCGCCGGCGATTTCCAGCGTGTCGTCGATCGTCGCCTCGCCCAGGCGGATCGCGGGCGCGGATGCGGGGGGCGGCGGCGCCTGCTGCGGTGCCGGCATCGCCAGCGACGTGGCGAGCATCCGGGCGAGGCAGAGGGCGTCGAACGCGGCCATGCCCGACGATAGCATCGCCGGGGCCCGCCGTCCCGCCCGTTTGCCGCCGTCGATCGTTATCCGTGCCAATCGCCGACGAGGACCGCGCCCGCCATGACGATCCGCTTCACCGCCGACACGCATTTCGGCGACCATCGCACGCTCAATATCCATCGCCGCCCGTTCGCATCGGTGGCGGCGATGGACGCGGCGCTGATCGCCGCCTGGAACGCGACCGTCGCGCCCGACGACATCGTCTGGCATCTGGGCGACGTCGCGCGCCGGGTCGCGGACGTCGCCGGGCTGCTCGCGGCGCTGCACGGTATCAAGCACCTGCTGCGCGGCAACAACGACGATCCCGCGATCGGCGAGGTGCCGGGCTGGGCCAGCGTGGCCGACTATGCCGAGATCGTCGTCGACGACCGCGCGCTGGTGCTCTGCCATTAGCCGTTCCGCAGCTGGAACGGGCAGCATCGCGGTGCGATCGACCTGCACGGGCACAGCCATGGCAGGCTGAAGCCGATGCCCCGCCAGTTCGACGTCGGCGTCGATGCGCGACTGGCGCCCGGTGACGCTCGCCGAGCTGACGACGCCGGGCTGACGACGGCTCGGGCCGCCGGCCCGGTCTTGCGGACGGCACGCGCCCGCGATATACTGACATCATTGTCAGTAAGGATCCGACGCGATGGCGAAGCTGCCTCCTTTTCCCGGCACCACCGGCAAGCGCGCCTGGCCCGTCGCGATCCGGGCCTTGCGCGCGCTGCTCGCCAATGGCGACGACACGTCGCAGGTGTTCCGCATCATGCGCGCGCTCAACGTCGGCGATACCGCGAACGGCTATGCGCGGCTGATCGCGAGCGGTGACGGCGGCCGGATCGCGTACGAACGCGTCGAACTGGCGCAGCGCTTTTCCGACCGGGACTGGGTGGCGGGGTTCGCGCCGGGCACGGTCGGCGCGGCCTATCGCGACTTCCTGGCATCCACCGGCTATTCTGCCGACGGGCTGGTCGAGGTCAGCCGCCTCGATCCCGCTGAATCGGACGTCGCGCACCCTTATGCCTGGATGGGCCGCCGCACCCGCGACGTACACGACATCTGGCATGTCCTGACCGGATACAAGGCGGACGAGACGTTGGGCGAGGCGTGCCTGGTCGCCTTTTCCTATGCGCAGACGCGCGGGCTCGGCTGGGCGTTCATCGCCGGCGGCGCGGCACTGAAGTCGCTGCGCGAGACGCGCGGCACGCTGTTCGCCAAGGCGGTGCGCGAGGGCTATCGCAACGGCACGCGCGCCGCCTGGCTGCTCGGCGAGGATTACGAGCGGCTGATGCACGAGCCGATCGATGCCGCCCGCAGCCGGCTGAAGATCGCCGACCCGGCGCTGTACCGCCGCGCGCAAGCCGAACTGGGCGCGCGGCTCGCCTCCTACGCCAGCGCACAGAAGGCCAGGGCGCAGGCCACCGAACGCCTCGCCTGAGCGGGACGCCCCCGGACGCGGCCGCGCCGGTTTCCCCCTGCCGGCACTTTGCTGTACGCGCCGGCGGATGCTGTCGCGCCTTCGCCTCACCGATTTCCGCAACCATGCGGATCTGGTGCTGGCGCCCGGCCCCGGCTTCGTGGTGCTGACCGGCGAGAATGGCGCGGGCAAGACCAACGTCCTCGAAGCCGTGTCGCTGCTGGCGCCCGGCCGCGGGCTGCGCCGTGCCGCCCTGTCCGACATGCAGCGCCAGCGTGGCCCCGGCGGGTTCGGCATCGCCGCGACGCTCGCCGCGCCGGGCGGCGACGTCGAGATCGCCACCGGCACGCTCGCGTCCGCATCCGAACGCCGGCAGGTCCGCGTGCAGGGCGCCGCCGCCACCGCCAATACGCTGGGCGAATGGCTGACCGTGCTGTGGCTGACCCCGGCGATGGACCGGCTGTTCGTCGAGGCGGCGGGGGAACGGCGCCGCTTCCTCGACCGGCTGACGCTGGCGCTGGAGCCCGCCCATGCGCATCACGCCGCCCGCTACGAGGCGGCGATGCGTGCGCGCAACCGCCTGCTCGCCGCCGACGCGCCGGCCGATCCCGACTGGCTGACCGCGCTGGAAACGCAGATGGCCGAACATGGCGGCGCGATCGCGGCGGCGCGGCGGGCGACCGTCGCGCTGCTCGACGCGCGGCTGGCGGAGCAGCGCGACGGACCGTTCGCGCGCGCGACGATCGCGCTGGACGGATGGCACGGCGATACCGCCGCCCTGATCGGCGAGCTGCGCGTCAACCGGGCACGCGACACCGCGGCCGGGCGCGCGCTGGCGGGGCCGCATCGCGCCGACCTCGCCGTCACCCACCTCGGCAAGGGACAGCCCGCCGCGCTGGCATCGACCGGCGAACAGAAGGCGTTGCTGCTCGGCATCGTCCTCGCGCATGCCGAACTGGTCGCGGCAAGGACGGGGCATGCACCGGTGCTGCTGCTCGACGAGGTCGCCGCGCATCTCGACCCCGTGCGGCGCACCGCGCTGTTCGATCGCCTCGCCGGCCATGGGCAGGTGTGGATGACCGGAACCGAACCCGCGCTGTTCGCCGGGATCGACGCCGCCGCGACGCGGATCGCGATTCGCTGAACCGCGGCTGTCGATGCGGGTCACGCGGCGTTCAACCCGCCGCCGCCATGCCCCGGTCCATCGAGGGCGGGGGCCATCGGAGAAGACCCATGCTAAAGCCGTTCATCATCGCCGCCACCGCCCTGACCGCGCTCGCCGGCCCCGCCGCCGCGCAGGACCGCTGGGACTGGAGCGCCGGCGACCGGCCCTATCGCCTCGTCGGTGCGGGCGTGCCCGACCTGTTTCCCGAACTGCGCCGGACCGAACGCGGCCGCGCCTTCGTGATGCGCAATTTCGACATCAACCGCGACGGCCGCGTCTCGCCGCGCGAAGCGGAGGCCGCCAACCGGGCGTTCGCCGCGGTTGCCGGCCCGCGCCGCGACCGGTTCGACTGGGACCGCCGCGAGCGCACGGTCGTGGTCGAAACCCGCGATGCCGGCCCGGGCCAGTGGGACCGCCGCGCGATGCACGACTATGGCTTTCGCCAGACGCCCCGAGGCGCGACGCTGACGCTGTCCGAAGACGTGCTGTTCGCAACCGACAGCGACGTGCTGCGCCCCGGCGCCATCGACCGGCTGCGGCCGCTCGCGGCGTATCTGCGCGCCAACGGCGGCGTGCGGGTCGCGATCGACGGCTTCACCGATTCGCGTGGGTCCGACGCGCACAACCAGGACCTGTCGGAACGCCGCGCCGCCAGCGTGCGCGCCGCGTTCGATGCGATGGGGGTGACGCGGGCGCGGTTCAGCGTCGTCGGCCATGGCGAGGCGAGCCCCGTCGCCACCAACGCCACCGCGGCGGGCATGCGCCAGAACCGCCGTGTCGAGGTGACGTTGCTCGGTCGGCGCGCCGCGGAATTCGCGGGCCGCTGATCCGCCCGCCCGCCTTCGGCCTCCTCCGCGGCGCGGGGGAGGCACGGCCCCGCCCATTTCGCTTCCGTTCCGGCCGCCCCGCCCCTATATAATCGTCATGGCAGAACCCCAGAATACCAACGATTACGGCGCCTCCTCGATCAAGGTGCTGAAGGGCCTCGACGCGGTGCGCAAGCGGCCGGGCATGTACATCGGCGATACCGACGACGGATCGGGCCTCCACCACATGGTGTTCGAGGTCAGCGACAATGCCATCGACGAGGCGCTCGCGGGCCATTGCGACCGGATCGACATCCAGCTGAACGCCGACGGATCGGTCAGCGTCACCGACAACGGCCGTGGCATCCCGACCGGCATCCATCCCGAAGAGGGCGTGTCCGCGGCAGAGGTCATCATGACCCAGCTGCACGCGGGCGGAAAGTTTGAGAACACCAGCGACGACAACGCCTACAAGGTGTCGGGCGGCCTGCACGGCGTCGGCGTCTCGGTCGTCAACGCATTGAGCGAATTCCTCGACCTGACGATCTGGCGCGACGGCGAGGAGCATTACATGCGCTTCGCGTTCGGCGACGCGGTCGCGCCGCTGAAGGTGGTCGGACCGGCGGTCGGCAAGAAGGGGACGCGCGTCACCTTCCTCCCCTCCCCCGCCACGTTCAAGATCACCGAATTCGATTTCGAGAAGCTCGAACATCGCTATCGCGAGCTGGCGTTCCTCAATTCGGGCGTGCGCCTGTTCCTGACCGATGCGCGCCATGACGAGCCCAAGACGGTGGAGCTCTATTACGAGGGCGGCATCGCCGCCTTCGTCAAGTGGCTCGATCGCGCCAAGACGCCGCTGTTCCCGGAGCCGATCGCGATCAACGGCACCCGCGACGACGTGACGATGGACGTCGCGCTGGAGTGGAACGACAGCTATTACGAGAACGTCCTCGCCTTCACCAACAACATCCCCCAGCGCGACGGCGGCACGCACATGGCCGCGTTCCGTGCCGCGCTGACCCGCACGCTCAACAATTACGCCGAAAAGTCGGGGCTCCTGAAGAAGGAGAAAGTGACGCTGACCGGCGACGACATGCGCGAAGGGCTCACCGCGATCGTCTCGGTCAAGCTGCCCGATCCGAAGTTTTCCAGCCAGACAAAGGACAAGCTCGTCTCGTCCGAGGTGCGCCAGCCGCTCGAAAGCCTGATGGCGGACAAGCTCGCCGAATGGCTCGAGGAAAATCCCGCCCACGGCAAGTCGATCGTCGGCAAGGTGATCGACGCCGCCGCCGCGCGCGAGGCCGCGAAGAAGGCGCGCGAGCTGACCCGCCGCAAGGGCGTGATGGACATCGCCAGCCTGCCGGGCAAGCTCGCCGACTGCCAGGAAAAGGATCCGGCCAAGTCCGAACTGTTCCTGGTCGAGGGCGATTCGGCGGGCGGTTCGGCCAAGCAGGGCCGCGACCGCCATTTCCAGGCGATCCTTCCCCTGCGCGGCAAGATCCTCAACACCGAGCGTGCGCGCTTCGACCGGATGATCTCCAGCCGCGAGATCGGCACGCTCATCCAGGCGATGGGCACCGGCATCGGCCGCGACGATTTCAACGCCGACAAGCTGCGCTACCACAAGATCGTCATCATGACCGACGCCGACGTCGACGGC
The DNA here is from genome assembly GCF_025548555.1 of Sphingomonas sp. A2-49. Lineage (GTDB taxonomy): Bacteria > Pseudomonadota > Alphaproteobacteria > Sphingomonadales > Sphingomonadaceae > Sphingomonas. The sequence continues at coordinate 46,605 of NZ_JAJLPA010000021.1, read as the reverse complement.
GCGCACATCCGCACGCTGCTGCTGACGTTCTTCTACCGCCAGATGCCCGAGCTGATCGAACGCGGCCACCTCTTCATCGCCCAGCCGCCGCTGTACAAGGCGACCAAGGGGCGATCGGAAGTGTATCTGAAGGACGATGCCGCGCTCGACGAATATCTGGTCGATGCCGGCGTGTCGGCGATGGTGTTCGAGGCGCCGAGCGGATCGCGCTCGGGCGCGGACCTCAAGAGCCTGCTCGACCATGCCCGCCGCATGCGCACGCTGATGCGCTACGTGCCGCGGCGTTACGATCCGGTCATCATCGAGGTGCTGGCGCTCGCCGGCGCGCTCGACCCGACTTTCACGCGCGACCAGCGCGCGGCGACGGTGGCGGAGGTCACCCGCCGCCTCGAATCGGGGGACGAGGAAGCGCGCTGGACGGCGCGGCTGACCGAGGATGGCGGCATCCACTTCGAACGGCTGTGGCGCGGCGTCACCGACCATCACATCGTCGAGGCGACCTTCCTGGCGAGCGCGGAGGCGCGCAAGCTGCACGGCCTCGCCGCCGAACAGGCGGAGAGCTTCGTCGCCGCGGGCAAGCTGATCCCGCTGAAGGGCGTCGTCGCCGCCGCCGAGGACGCGGAACCCGCACCCGAGGGGGCGGGCCAGATCGGCAGCGTCACGACGACCGTCGCGCGCGGCGAAAGCCTCGTCGCGCGGCCATCGCAATTGCTCGACGCGATCCTCGCCTCGGGCCGCAAGGGGCTTGCCATCCAGCGCTACAAGGGGCTGGGCGAGATGAACGCGGACCAATTGTGGGAGACGACGCTCGATCCGTCGAACCGCACGATGCTGCGCGTCACCAGCGACGACGTCTCGGCGGCGGACATGATCTTTACCCAGCTGATGGGCGAAGTCGTCGAGCCACGGCGCGAGTTCATCCAAGACAATGCGCTGAACGTCGCCAACCTGGACGTGTAGGCGCTCGCGCGTTCCCCGGCGACGGCCGGGAAACGGTTTGTGCGATTGGCGTCGGGGAGCAGGATTTCCCCCAGCCGCTCGCGGCGCATCGCGCCGGGCGGGCGATGCCGGCCGCTACACGAACCGCGCGCGTTGCGCCGCCACCACGCCGGTCAGCCAGTCGCGAAACGCGCGCACCCGCCGGGCGTCGCGCGTGTCCTGGTGCGTCACCAGCCAGAACGACCGGCGGATCGTGCGATCGGGCAGGACGCGGCGCAGGCTGCGGTCGGCATCGCCGATGAAGCGCGGCAGCACCCCCAGCCCCGCCCCCGCCGCGACCAGCCGGTATTGCGCGTTGATGCTGGAGCTGCGGATACCGGGGCTGAGCCCCTCCTCGATCTCGGCGAGATAGCGCAGTTCGGGGGCGTAGAGCAGGTCGGGAACATAGCCGATCAGCGGGTGATCGCGCACCGCCGCCGCCTCGACCGGGAGCGGACGGCGCGCGGCGTAGAGGTCGGACGCATACAGGCCGAGCGCATAATCGGTCAGCTTGCTGCTCACCAGCGGTCCGGTCTGCGGCCGGGCGAGCAGCACCGCGACGTCCGCCTCGCGCTTCGAGGGGCTGAGGAACCCGCTGCTGGCGACCAAGTCGACCGTCAGCTCGGGATGCATGGCGGTAAAGTCGCGCAGGTGGTGTGCGACGAACCAGGTGCCGAACCCCTCCGATACGCTGACCCGGAGCAGCCCCGTCAGCCGATCGGGATCGGCATGCTGCGCCGCGATGCCCGCCGCCGCGCGTTCCATCGCCTCCGCCGCGACCAGCAGCGCCTCGCCCGCTGCGGTCAGCGCCTGCCCCTCGCGCGTCTGTTCGAACAGCGTCTGGCCCAGCGTCGCCTCCAGCCGCCGCAGATGCCGGGCGAGCGTGGTCGCGTCGATCCCCGCCGCCGCCGCCGCCCGCGCGATCCGGCCGGCGCGGGCGACGCGCAGAAAATCCTGAAGGTCGTCCCAGTGTGGCTGCATATTTGCAGGTGGCAGTCGCATTTTCGCCGCTTGCCTGCAATGGCGTCAGGGCCGATCGTTCGGATAACGAACGGAGAGGTTCATGCGCACCATCGATCATTTCATCGTCGGCGATGCCGGCGGGGCGCCGTCCGGCGACGCCGGCCGTCACGGCGACGTCTTCGATCCCAACACCGGACGGGTGCAGGCGCGCGTCGCCTTCGGCACGCAGGCGGATCTCGACCGCGCGGTTGCCGCGGCGCAGCGCGCGCAGCCGGGCTGGGCGGCGACCAACCCGCAGCGCCGTGCCCGCGTCATGTTCCGCTTCAAGGAGCTGGTCGAGGCGAACATGGACGCGCTCGCGCACCTGCTCTCGTCCGAGCACGGCAAGGTGATCGCCGACAGCAAGGGCGACATCCAGCGCGGGCTGGAGGTGATCGAATTCTGCTGCGGCATCCCGCACATCCTGAAGGGCGAATACACCCAGGGGGCCGGGCCGGGCATCGACGTCTATTCGATGCGGCAGCCGCTCGGGATCGGCGCGGGAATCACCCCGTTCAACTTCCCCGGCATGATCCCGATGTGGATGTTCGGCGTCGCGATCGCGACCGGCAACGCCTTCATCCTCAAGCCGTCGGAACGCGATCCGTCGGTGCCGGTGCGGCTGGCCGAGCTGATGCTGGAGGCGGGTGCGCCCGAAGGCATCCTGCAGGTCGTCCACGGCGACAAGGCGATGGTCGATGCAATCCTCGACCATCCCGCGATCGCTGCCGTCAGCTTCGTCGGCTCGTCCGACATCGCGCATTACGTCTATCGCCGCGGGGTCGAGGCCGGCAAGCGCGTGCAGGCGATGGGCGGCGCCAAGAACCACGGCATCGTCATGCCCGACGCCGACCTCGACCAGGTCGTCGCCGATCTGTCCGGTGCCGCATTCGGCTCGGCGGGCGAACGCTGCATGGCGCTGCCCGTCGTGGTGCCGGTCGGCGACAAGACCGCGGATGCGCTGCGCGAGAAGCTGATCCCGGCGATCGCGGCGCTGCGCGTCGGCGTCTCGACCGACGATCAGGCGCATTACGGCCCGGTGGTGAATGCCGCGCACAAGCAGCGCGTCGAAAACTGGATCCAGACCGGCGTCGACGAGGGCGCCGAGCTGGTCGTCGACGGCCGCGGCTTCACGCTCCAGGGGCATGAACAGGGTTTCTTCGTCGGCCCGACGCTGTTCGACCGGGTCACGCCCGCCATGTCGGCGTACAGGGAAGAAATCTTCGGTCCCGTCCTCCAGATCGTCCGCGCGCCCGATTTCGAAACCGCGATCCGGCTGCCCAGCGAGCACCAGTACGGGAACGGCGTCGCGATCTTCACCCGCAACGGCCATGCCGCGCGCGAATTCGCCGCGCGGGTCAACGTCGGGATGGTCGGCATCAACGTGCCGATCCCGGTGCCGGTCGCCTATCACAGCTTCGGCGGCTGGAAGCGCAGCGCGTTCGGCGACACCAACCAGCACGGCATGGAGGGCGTGAAGTTCTGGACCAAGGTCAAGACGATCACGCAGCGCTGGCCGGACGGGTCCGCGCCGGCACCCGGCAGCGAGGACGGTGGACCCAGTCGCATCCAGGACGCGTTCGTCATACCCACGATGGGATGAACGCCATGCGCCACGTCACGACACTCGCCGCCGCCGCCCTGATGCTCGCCGCCTGTTCGGGCGGCGGCGAGAGCGCCAACAACGAAGGCAGCGGCGGCAGCGCGGCGGTCGAGCCGGTGTCCGACACTCTGTCGGTCGATCCGCAGAACACGCTCGTGCCGCTCGATCCCCCCGGCAACGGCGCGGCGGTGTCGCCGGTGCCGCTGCCCAGCATCGGCGCGTCGCCGGTCGCGGGCATACCGGCGGCATTCCAGGGCCGCTGGGGGATGGGCTCGGCCGATTGCGAGGCCGGCCGCGCCGATGCCAAGGGGCTGCTGACGATCGCCGGCGACCGCCTGGCCTTCTACGAATCGCGCGGCACCGCGACGCATGTGCGACAGACGCAGCCGGGCCAGATCGTCTTCGACCTCGCGATGAGCGGCGAAGGCCAGACCTGGACCGAGGCGACGACGCTGACGGCGGTGGGCGACGGCCGCACGCTGCTACGCGAGACGAAACAACCCGCGGGCTCCTTCCGCTACAGCCGCTGCCCGGCCTGAGGGACATGATGAACCAGTTCGACCTGACCGACGACCAGCGCGAGATCCGCGATCTCGCCGCGCGCTTCACCGCCGACCGGATCACGCCGTTCGCGGCGGCGTGGGACGAGGGCCACGTCTTTCCCCGCGACACGATCAAGGCGGCGGCGGAGCTGGGCTTCGCCGCGATCTACGTCAGCGAGGAGAGCGGCGGCATCGCGCTCGGCCGGCTCGAGGCGGCACTCATCATGGAGGCGATGGCCTATGGCTGTCCCTCCACCTCGGCATTCATCTCGATCCACAACATGGCGTCGTGGATGATCGACCGCTTCGGCGGCGCGGCGGTGAAGGCGAAATACCTCCCCGACCTCGTCACGATGGACCGGCTGGCGAGCTATTGCCTGACCGAACCGGGTTCGGGATCGGATGCCGCGGCGCTCAAGACGCGCGCGGTCCGCGACGGCGACGACTGGCTGGTGACGGGGTCGAAGCAGTTCATCTCGGGCGCCGGCGAGAACGAGGTGTACGTGACCATGGTCCGCACCGGCGAGGACGGCCCCAGGGGCATTTCCGCGCTGGTGATCGAAAAGGACATGCCCGGCGTGTCGTTCGGTGCGAACGAGCGCAAGCTCGGCTGGCATTCGCAACCGACGCGGCAGGTGACGTTCGACAACGTCCGCGTACCCGCCGAGAACATGGTCGGCGGCGAGGGCGAAGGGTTCCGCATCGCGATGATGGGGCTCGACGGCGGCCGGCTCAACATCGGCGCATGCAGCCTCGGCGGCGCGCAGCGCTGCCTCGACGAGGCGGTACGCTATACCAAGGACCGCAAGCAGTTCGGCACCGCGATCGCCGAGTTCCAGAACACGCAGTTCATGCTCGCCGACATGGCGACCGAGCTGGAGGCGGCACGCGCCCTGCTGTACGTCGCCGCCGCCAAGGTGACCGACAACGCCCCCGACAAGACGCGCTTCGCGGCGATGGCGAAGCGGCTCGCCACCGATACCGGATCGAGCGTCGTCGACCGCGCGCTCCAGCTGCACGGCGGCTACGGTTATCTGATGGACTATCCGATCGAACGCTTCTGGCGCGACCTGCGCGTCCATTCGATCCTGGAGGGCACCAACCAGGTGATGCGGATGATCGTCGGGCGGGACCTGATCCGCCAGTAACCCCGCCCATACCCCGGCGGTGCGGGGGGCACGAACGGTAACGAGAGGAGCATATCATGGCACGCGTCGCCTTCATCGGGCTGGGCAACATGGGCGGCGGCATGGCCGCCAACCTGGCGAAGAAGGGCCATGACGTCCGCGCCTTCGACCTCAGCGCCGATGCGCTGGCACGGGCGAAGGAGGCGGGCTGCCTGCCCGTCGGGACCGCGGTGGACGCGGTCGAGGGCGCGGAGGCGATCGTCACGATGCTGCCCGCTGGCACCCATGTCGAGGGCGTCTATGCCGACGCCGTGTTCGGCCACGCGCCGTCGTCGGCGATCCTGATCGACTGTTCGACGATCGACGTCGCCACCGCCCGCCGCGTGTCGGAGCAGGCCGTGGCGCGCGGGCTGGCGGCGGTCGACGCGCCGGTGTCGGGCGGGATCGGCGCGGCGAATGCGGGCACGCTGACCTTCATGGTCGGCGGCGCGGCCGAGGCGTTCGACCGCGCGCGCCCGTTCCTCGCCGACATGGGCAAGGCGGTGATCCACGCCGGCGCGAGCGGCGCGGGCCAGGCGGCGAAGATGGCGAACAACATGCTGCTCGGCGCGACGATGATCGCGACGTGCGAGGCGTTCAAGCTGGCCGAGCGGCTCGGCCTCGACCTCCAGACCTTCTACGACATTTCGTCGGTGAGTTCGGGGCAGAGCTGGTCGATGACCAGCTATTGCCCGGTCCCCGGCGTCGGCCCCGACACCCCCGCCGACCACGACTATCGGGGCGGGTTCGCTGCCGCGCTGATGCTGAAGGACCTGCGGCTGGCGATGCAGGCCGCGACGGACGCGGGCGCGCAGACCCCGATCGGCCGGCATGCGACCGATCTGTACGAGGCGTTCGTCGCCGATGGCGGCGGCACGACGGACTTTTCGGGGATCATCCGGACGCTGTAGCGCCCGCCGCGGTCACGCGGCGCGGCGCAGCCGTCGCACCGCGCCGATCGCGCCCGACCACAGCAGCGTCTCGACCCCGGCATAGCCCAGCCCCAGGTGCGGCGGCCGTGCCGCCAGCACGTCGGCGAGCCCGACCGTTCCCGAACGCAGCCCCGCGCGCCCGATCCGTGCCCAGCGCCGCGCCGTTTCCCAGCGGATCAGCCGCGCGCTCTCCCGGTCCGGGCGGTGCGCCGCGAGGAACGCGGCCTGCAGCGTCGCGATGCCCGTGCCCAGTCGCAGCAGCGTCGCGCGGTCGGGGACGGGCGTGCCGCCCATGTTGTGCGTCACCAGCAACTGCGCGAGGCCGGATGCCGCCGCCGTACCCAGCAGCGGCGCGTGCCGCGCGGCGAGCACCCGCATCGCCGCCCGTTCCATCGTGTCGGTGAAGCGCTTCGAGGCACCGCCGGCATGCTGGCGATAGAGCAACAGCGGGCGATCGATCCGCGCGATCCGACCGAGCGGCGCGACCCGATGATAGAGGTCGAAATCCTCGGCATAGAGCATCTCGGGCCGGGTGAACGGATCGAGCGCCCGCGCGATGTCCGCCCGGATCATCACCGTCGACCAGACGACCGGATTCTCGATCCAGCTGAGCCAGGCGATCAGGTCGGGCGTGGTGTGCGGCGCATAATGCATCGCCGACACCCGGCCGTCGCGCAGTTGCTCGGCCTGCGTGCCGACCAGCGCCACGTCGCGATGCGCCTCAAGATAGGCGACCTGCATCGCCAGCCGTTCGGGCCGGCACAGGTCGTCCTGGTCGAGCCCGGCGATATAGCGTCCGCGCGCCAGTGCGACGCCGCGGTTGCGCGCCCGTACCGGGCCGCCGTTCTCCGCCTGCTCGACCAGCCGCACGCGCGGATCGGCCCAGTCGCGCACGATATCGCGCGTCGCGTCGGTCGACCGGTCGTCGACCACGATCGCTTCCCAATCGGTCAGCGTCTGCGCGCCGAGCGAGGCCAGCGTCGCGCCGATGAAGTCCGCGCCGTTGTAACCGGGAATGACGACCGAGACGACCGGATCGGTCATGCCGCGGCCTGCGCCTCCCGCCCGAGCAGCTGATCGACGATCATCTGGCCGACGTCGTTCTGCCACAGCCACAGCCCGTTCGCCTGGCCGCGAAAGCTCGCCTCGCCGCCCAGCCGCCCCCATGGGACGAAGCCGGCGGACAGGCCGATGCCATAGGCGCCGGGCACCGGCCGGTCGCTCGCGTCGAGGATGCGGCAATGCCGGTCGACCATCGGCCGGCCCGCGTGATGCGCCAGCGCCAGCGGCGCGCCGTCGACGCCCAGCAACGGCACCGCCCGCGGGCGATAGCCGAGCGCGCCGATCACCAGATCGGCCTCGGCGACGATCCGGCGGGCGGCGGCGTCGTCGTCGCCGGCGATCCGGTGCGCGGCGACGCGCGGGTCGGGCGTGCGCCCGCCGAGCGACAGCATGCGCAGCACCAGCTCGCGCGATTCGAGGCGCAATCCCGCCAGCCGCAGCACGAAGCCGCTGACCGGACAGACGTCGTTCTCGTCGAAATCGTGGAAGCCGTCGGCATGCGCCGCGGCGATCGTCGGATAGAAGGGGCGCAGCGGCTGGCGGTGGAGGATCGTCACCGCGCCCGCACCGAAGGCAAAGCCCGGCTGCGCCTTCAGCAGCAGCACCGCCGCGGCGATCGCGCTGGTCGACGCGCCGACGATCGCGACACGCGGCGCCGGACGCCCGCGCAGGCGTTCGTGCGCCCGTTCGACCCCGCCCAGCCGCAGCAACAGGTCGGATCGCATCAGCCGCTTGCCGGCAAGCGTGCCGAGCGGCATCCCGGCGACCAGCCGGCCCGCGACCTGCGCGTCGGTCTGCACCCCGCCGGTCGCGACGACCACGTTGCGCGACACCAGCCGGCGCGTCGCACCGGCGGCATCGCGCACGCTCGTCGCCCAGCCACCATCGGCGGTGCGGCGGACGCTGGTCGCGTCATGCCCGGTCAGCACCTCGCCGCCGTGCGCCGCGACGATGGCCCGCAGCCGGTCGGCGGTCGCCGCGAGCAGCGGCGCGGTGTCGGTCAGCGGCGCGCCCAGTTCGGCGACGTAGCGCTGCATCAGCCGGCCGGCGGGATGATGCTCCAGCGCCGCCAGCTCGGGGTGCGGATTGCCCTTCACCGCCGACAGGAAGGTCTCGGCGGTCGTGTCCGATCGGATCGCGTATTGGCCAAGTGCCCCCGGCCCCACCTGCGCCCCCCGTTCGACGATCGCGAGGCCCGCCGCGGCCAGCGCCACCAGCCGGTCCTGCTTGCTCGCTGCGGTCAGCATCGCGGTGCCGGCGGGGCCGCCGCCGATCACCACCGTCGCAAGCGCGCGCGTCGCCGCCATCGTATCCACCCGTTCCCCCACCCGCGCCATGGCATCGTCGGCCACCCGTTCGATCGCGCGGATCAGCCGCCCGGCGATCACCGGCGCATCCGCCGGCGCCATCGCGTCGGTGATCGGCAGGCTGAGCATCCTTGCCGCGACCGCATCGGCGACCGGGGTCGGTGCGATCACCGCCGTATCGCGAAACAGCGACTGTTCGCCGATGTGCGGGCTGAAATAGGTGCCGGCGCCGACCCCGTCCTCCGCCAGCGCGGCGACGATCGCGGCGCGATGCGGCGAGAGGTCGGCGGGCAGCAGCATCGGCATGAACTGCGTCGCCTGCCGCCGTCCCTGCACCGCCTGCACGGTGAAACCGGTCAGCGCATCGCGATAGGCGGCATCGATCGCGGCGCGATGATCGCAGAGCGCATCGATCTCGGCCAGCTTGGCGCGCGCCATCAGCGCGATCACCTCGGGCAGCTTGGCGTTGATTCCCGGCACCGCGGCGGAACGCGTGCCCTCGAACCCGAAGCTGGTCATGACGCGCAGCCGCTCGATCAGCGCGGGATCGCCGCTGTGGATCAGCCCGCCCTCGGCGACCGAAAAGGTCTTGGTCGCGTGCATCGAGAAGACGGTGGCGAACGGCGCGCCGGTCCCGAACCCGCGCCCGTCGGCATCCAGCGTGCCGAGCGACGCCGCCGCATCGATCACCACGCCGGCATCGCGATCCGCCGCCAGCCGCGCGTAGCGGTCGAGGTCGATCGCGGTTCCGAACGTCGCATAGGGCACGATCACCCCGATCCGGTCGCCGTAGCGGGCGAACAGCGCGTCCTCCTGTGCGGGATCCGCCGCCCAGGTCGCCGGATCGATGTCGCAGATCAACGGTGTCAGCCCCGCCCAGTTCGCCGCCTGCGCGGTGGCGGCAAAAGTCAGCGCGGGCATCAGCGCCAGAGTGCCGGGTCGCGGATGCAGCCCGCCGCAGCGCGCCGGGTTCGCCTGGCGGATCGCCACCATCAGCCCGAGCGTCGCATTGGCGACCGCCAGGCTTGCGCCGCTGCCGCCGAACATCCGCGCGGTGATGTCCGCCTCGAACGCCCGCACCTCGGGGCCGTGGTTGCTGAACACGCCGGACGCCTCGATCCGGCGCAATTCCTCGCTCAGCGCGCTCAGCCGCGGCGGATTGGGGGCGATGAGCGGAAATTCCATGACGGGCGGCATCCTGAAGTCAGGCCCCCTCGCCTAGCGGGCCGCCCCTAAAAAGCGGTTAGCGCCGCCGTCAGCAACATCGCGCAACATTCTTGACTGCCAAGGCAACCATTGCCATGGCAACCAAATGAGCTTCTACTCCGACTCGAATTTCAGCCCGGAGAACTCGATCGGCTATCTGGTGCGGCGCTCCGAGCAACTCGGGACGGCGGCGCTCGAGCCGCTGTTCGCCGCGCACGACATCACCAAGACGCAGTGGAGCGCGCTGGTCGCGCTGCATTTCAACCGCGCCTCGACCTGCGCGGAGATCGCCCGCGACCTCGGCCACGACAAGGGCGCGACGACGCGGCTGGTCGACACGCTCGAGGAGCGCGGCTGGATCACGCGGGCGCGCGGCGAGGACGACCGCCGCCTCGTCAAGCTCGCCCTGACCCCGTCGGGCGAAGCGATCGCCGCGACCGTGCGCGACGAGGTGATCGGGATCTGGAACGGCTGGCTCGGCAGCTGGAACGAAAAGGATATCGTCGACTTGACCCGCCTCCTGCGCCGGCTGCGCGACACCCTTCAGGACGGCGTCGCGGCATGACGCGGGCGACGCTCCCGATCCTCGCCGCGCTGCTCGCCGGCGGTTGTGCCATCCCCGCATCGCACCCCGCGCTGACGCCGGTGGCGCCCGAGCGGCTCGGCCTCGCCGCCGATCCCGCGCCGGCGATTGCGGACGCGTGGTGGACCGCCTTCGCCGATCCGCAGCTCGACCGCCTCGTCGCCGATGCGACTGCGGGCAATCCGACGCTGGACGCCGCGCTTGCCCGCGTCGCGCAGGCGCAGGCGGTGCTGGCGGGCCGCGACGCCGCCGACGGGCCGGACGTGACGCTCGACGGATCGGCGCAGGTCGCCCGCCTGTCCGGTCGCTACACGATCCCGCCGCCCTATGCCGGCACCGTTCGCTTCATCGGCCAGGCGCAGGCGAACCTGGCGTGGAACCTCGACCTGTTCGGGCGCCAGAAGGCGGCGATCGAGGGCGCGCGGGCATCGACCCGCGCCGCCGCGCTCGATCTCGCCGCGGCGCGGCTGGCGATCGCCGGCGCGGTCGTCCAGACCTATATCGATCTCGCACGCGCCGAGGCGGAGGCGACGATCGCGCGCCGCACGATCGCGACCCGGCAGGATTCGGTGCGGCTGGTCGGGGTCCGCGTCCGCAACCGGCTGGCGAGCAAGCTCGATGCGACCGCGGCGCAGACGCTGCTGGCGCAGGCCCGTACCGCCCTCATCCGCGCCGAGGGGTCGAGGGCGATCGCCACCAACGCGCTGGCCGCGCTGGCCGGGCGCGGTCCCGATTATGCCGCCGCGATCCGGCCGGCGACGCTGCGCCTCGACGCCGCGCTGCCCTTGCCGGCGCGGGTGCCCGCCGACCTGCTCGCCCGCCGTCCCGACATCGCCGCGGCACAGGCGCGGATCGCCGCCGCCGCCGCCGGCCGCCAGGTCGCGCGCCGCGCCTTCTATCCCGACGTCAACCTCGCCGCGCTGGCGGGCTTTCAGGCGATCGGCCTCGGCAACCTGCTCAGCCTCGATGCGGGGACGGCGGGCGCCGGCCCCGCGATCCACCTGCCGCTGTTCGACAACGGCCGGCTGAAGGCCGACCTTGCCGGTGCCGACGCCGCACTCGACCTCGCCACCGCCGACTATAACGACCGCGTCATTGGAGCGGTGCGCGAGGCGGCGGACGCGATCGCGCTGGTCGGCAATCTGGCGCAGCAGCGCGATCGCACCGCCGAGATCGTGCGCGGCTTCGGCGAAACCAACCGGCTCAACGCGATCCGCGTGTCGAGCGGCCTCGATAGCCGCCTCGACCTCGTCGACAACGACGTCCGCCTGCTCGACGCCGAGCTGGCCCAGGTCAATCTCACCGCCCAGGCAGCCCGTCAGCGCGTCGCGCTGGTGCTGGCGCTCGGGGGCGGCTTCAATCCGCAGGAACCCCGCCGATGACCGACACGCCCGCGTCCGCCCCCGACGCCTCGCCGCAGCCCGAGGCGGCGGCCGGCGGCAAGCCCCGCGCGCGCCGCCGCGGCCTGCTGATCCTCGCCGTCGTGGTGGCGATCGGCCTGATCGTCTGGGCGGTCTTCCACTTCCTGCTCGCCAAGCCGGAACAGGAGACCGACGACGCCTATGTCGCGGGCGACGTCGTCGCGATCACCGCGCGCGATCCCGGACAGATCACCGCGATCCACGCCGACAACACGCAGACGGTGAAGGCCGGCGCGCCGTTGCTCGACCTCGATCCCGCGACCGCCGACGTCGCGCTCGCCTCGGCGGAGGCGGAGCTGGCGCGCGCCGTCCGCGCCACCCGCGCCGACATATCCAAGGTGTCCGAAAGCGGCGCCGGCGTCGTCCAGGCGCGTGCGCAGCTCGCCGCCGCGACCGCCGACTATGGCCGCCGCCAGGGCGCCGCGGCGCAGGGCGCGATCTCGGGCGAGGAACTCGCGCACGCCGCCGATGCGGTGAAGGTCGCCCGCGCCACGCTCGCGCTCGCGCAGAGCCAGCAGGCGCAGTCGCGCTCCGCGGTCCAGGGCACCGACACCAGCACCAATCCCGCGGTGCTCGCCGCCGCCGCCGCCTATCGCCGCGCCGCGATCACGCGCAGCCACATGCATATCGTCGCGCCGATCGATGGCGTCGTCGCGCAGCGCACGGTGCAGATCGGGCAGCAGGTCGCACCGGGCACGCCGCTGATGGCGGTCGTGCCGCTCGACAAGGTCTGGGTCGACGCCAATTTCCGCGAGACGCAGCTGAAGGACCTGCGCATCGGCCAGCCGGTCAGCGTCACCGCAGACATGTATGGCGACGACGTCGTCTTTCATGGCCGCGTGATCGGCGTCGGCGCAGGGTCGGGCAACGCCTTCGCGCTGTTGCCGCCGCAGAACGCCAGCGGCAACTGGATCAAGATCGTGCAGCGCGTGCCGGTGCGGATCGGCCTCGATCCCGGCGAGCTGCGGCGCAATCCGCTGCGCGTCGGCCTGTCGGTCAACGCGACCGTCGATACCGCCGATCTCGGCGGCCAGCGGCTCGGCCGGCCCGCGGCGCAGGCCTATGGCCGCAAACCCACCGACGGCGGCGACCCCGCGGTCGAGGCGCGCATCCGCCAGATCATCGCCGCCAACCGGTGACCGGCCCCTCGTCCTTACCCTTCCGGCGCGTCGCGCCTCCCTCCCTCTCCCGCCGGGAGAGGAAAGGGGCCTGCCCGGCGCAGCCGGGTGGCGAGGGTGAAGGCGATGGCCTTCAGCAGAGCGATATCTGATGCCCGCCCCCGCCCAACCCGCGCCGCTGACCGGCGGCAAGCTCGGCCTGATCGCCTTCGCACTGGCGCTCGGCACGTTCATGATGGTGCTCGACACCACGATCGCGAACGTGTCGCTGACGACGATCGCCGGCAACCTCGGCGTGTCGAGCGACAATTCGACCTGGATCATCACCGCCTTCGCGGTGGCGAACGGCGTCGCGGTGCCGCTGACCGGCTGGCTGATGGGCCGGTTCGGGGTGGTGCGCACCTTCTGCACCGCGGTCGCGCTGTTCACGCTCGCCTCGTTCCTGTGCGGCATCGCGTGGAGCCTGCAATCGCTGATCGTGTTCCGCATCATCCAGGGCGCGGTGTCCGGCCCGATGATGCCGGGCAGCCAGGCGCTGCTGATCTCCGTCTTCCCCTCGGACAAGCGCAGTACCGCATTGGGCGTCTGGTCGATCACCACGCTGGTCGGGCCGGTGATGGGGCCGATCCTGGGCGGCTATATCAGTGACAATTATCACTGGAGCTGGATCTTCCTCATCAACGTGCCCTTCGGCATCTTCACCGCGCTGGTGTGCTGGAACGGGCTGAAGGACCGCGAGACGCCGACGCGCAAGCTGCCGATCGACACCGTCGGGCTGGGGCTGCTGGTCGTCTGGGTCGGCGCGCTCCAGATCATGCTCGACCTCGGCAAGAATGCCGACTGGTTCCACGACACGACGATCTGCGTGCTCGCGGTGGTGGCGGCGATCGGCTTCGTCGTCTGGGTGATCTGGGAGCTGACCGACGCCAATCCGGCGGTCGACCTGTCGCTGTTCAGGGGCCGCAACTTCGCGATCGGCAACATCGCCTTCTGCCTCGGCTATGCGGTGTTCTTCGCCAACATCCTGATCCTGCCTCTGTGGTTGCAGACGCAGCTCGGCTACACCGCCACCTGGGCCGGGCTGATCGCCGCGCCCAGCGGCATGGTCGCGGTGTTCCTGTCGCCGCTCGCCGCGCGCCTGTCGGGCAAGATCGACGCGCGCATCCTCGCCACCGTCGCCTTCACCGCCTTCGCCATCTCCTACTGGATGCGATCGGGCTACACGACCTCGGCGAGTTCGTGGGATTTCATGCTGCCATTGCTGGTGCAGGGCGTCGCGATGAGCGTGTTCTTCCTGTCGATGCTCACCATCTCGCTCGACGGAATCCCGCCCGAACGCCTGCCGTCCGCGACCGGCATCTCCAACTTCGCGCGCATCGTCGCAGGATCGTTCGCCGCATCGATCATAACGACCGCCTGGGACCGGCGCGAAGCGCTGCACCAGAGCCGCCTTGCCGAAGCGATCGGCCAGGGCATGCCGCTGCGCATGGCGACCGACGCGCTGCAACGCATGGGCGCGACCTCGACACAGGCGGCGGCCGCGGTCACCCGCCAGATGGTGGGCCAGGCGTACCTGCTCGCCTCGACCGACCTGTTCCGCGTGTCGGCGTGGCTGTGCGCGGCGCTGATCGTGATCGTCTGGTTCACCCGCCGGCCGAAGGGCGGGCACGGTCCGGTGGCGGCGGACTGAACAGGGTCGGCAGGAGCCCCCCTCTTCGGTCAAAGGACGAAGGGAACCCCTGCCTTGCCGTAACGACGCCCGACCGTGCCGGAGGTTCCGGATCGGCCGCGGACGGCCATGGCTCGGTTGACCCCCGGCGCGCGTCTGCGTACGTCTCGCCGCCATGACCGCCCCCACGATCCTTCTGGTCGAGGACGATCCCGCCCTCCGCACCCTCACCACCCGCGCGCTTCAGGAAAACGGCTATCTCGTCCGCCCCGCCTCCGCCGCGCCCGAAATGTGGCTGGCGCTGGAGGCCGGCCCCGTCGACCTGATCCTGCTCGACATCATGCTGCCGGGCACCAGCGGCATCGACCTGTGCCGCGCGCTGCGTCAGAAGAGCGAGGTCCCGATCATCTTCATCAGCGCCAAGGGCAGCGAGACCGACCGCGTCGTCGGGCTCGAACTCGGCGCCGACGACTATATCGCCAAGCCGTTCGGCAGCCGCGAGCTGATCGCCCGCATCCGCGCCGTCCTGCGCCGCGGCACGCTGGAACGCCGCCCGGGCGAACGCGAGGAGGGCGTGCTGACCTTCGACGGGTGGCAGGTGACGCTGCCGCGCCGCGAGCTGACCTCGCCGACCGGTGCGGTGGTCGACCTGACCGGCGCCGAATTCGACCTGCTCGTCAGCCTCGCCGAACATGCCGGCCGCGTCATCGCGCGCGAACGGCTGATCGAACTGTCGCGCACGCGGCTGGGCGACAGTTCGGATCGCAGCATCGACGTCCTCATCAGCCGCCTGCGCCGCAAATTGTCGAGCGCGGGCAAGGACGCGCCGATCATCACCGTGCGCGGCGTCGGCTACATGCTCAACACCGAGGTCACGCGCCGTTGATCGCGAGGGGCGCGACGCGCGCGCGATGAAGCGCTTCGTCCAGCCATCGATCGGCCTGATCGGCCAGATCGTCGCGATCCTGCTGCTGACGATGGTCATCGAATTCGGCGTCAGCACCTTGCTCTATGAACGCGCGAGCCAGTTCGCGGTGCGCGACGACGAGGCGCGGCGGCTCGCCGAACATCTGGTCATCGCGCGGCGGCTGGTGACCGAACAGCCGCCCGCGCTGCGCCACGACATGGCGGAGGACCTCACCACCGAACGCTATGCGGTGCACTGGCAGCGCGACCTGCCCGCGCCGCCGCCGATTGCCCCCGCGCTCGACGGCATGCGGCACCAGGTGGTGGAATGGGAACCCTCGCTCGCGACCACCGACCTGCGGCTCAAGCTCACCTCGCCGGGGCGCAGTTCGGTGGTCACCGGCGGGCTGCAATTGCCCGACGGCAGCTGGCTGTATTTCCGCACGCTCGAACCGTTGCAGAACCTGAACCTCGCCGCAGAGCGGATCCTGCTCGCGCTGATCCCGGCGCTGGCGCTGATGACGCTCGGCGGGCTGCTGATCCGCCGGTCGCTGCGGCCCATGCGGCAGCTCGCCGTCGCCGCGGACAGCTTCGGCGACACCGAACACGATCCCATCCCGGAGGCCGGCCCCGGCGAGGTGCGCCGCGTCGTCGCCGCGTTCAACCGCATGGCCGCGCGCATCCAGCGGCTGATCGCCGACCGGACGCAGGCGCTGGCCGCGGTCGGCCACGACCTGCGCACGCCGCTCGCCCGGCTGCGGCTGCGCGCCGACGGCGTCGACGATCCCGCGACGCGCGCGGCGATCCAGCGCGACATCGGCGAGATGGAGGCGATGGTGACCTCGCTGCTCGCCTTCCTCGGCGGCGACAGCGAACCCGAACCCCCGGTGCTGACCGACGTCGCGGTGCTGTGCGCGACGCTGATCGACGACGTCGAGGATCGCGGACTGCCCGGCGTCTACGACGGGCCGGCGCATTGCGAGGTGACGGTGCGCCCGGTCGCGCTGAGGCGCGCGCTCGGCAACCTCGTCGAGAACGCGCTGCATTATGCCGGGAACGTCGCGATCCGGCTGGAGAGCGCGGCCGCGGGCGTCACGCTGATCGTCGAGGACGACGGCGCGGGCATCCCCGAGGACCAGCTGCGCCGCGTGCTCGAACCGTTCGTACGCCTCGACACCGCCCGCCCGCGCGACACCGTCGGCTTCGGCCTGGGCCTGCCGATCGTCGCGCGGATCGTCGAGACGGAGGGCGGCACGCTGACTCTGTCGAACCGGGACGTCGGCGGGCTGCGCGCGGCGATCCACCTGCCCCGCTAGGGCGCGCGCGTCCCGGAAACGCCGGCAACACTTTAAAACGTTCGCGCGGCGTCGCAGCAAGGTCGGCCGTGTAGATATTCCGGTCGCAGCGGCCTCCGCCGCCCCCAGGAGTATCCCCCGTGAACGAACTGCTCGGTCGCGTCGTGAGTTTCGGCAAGACGGTCTTCCACGGCCAGCATGCCCTCTATTCCACGCTGTCGCAGGGGCAGAGTCCGAAGGCGCTGATGATCTCCTGCGCCGATTCGCGGATCGTTCCCGAACATATCATGCAGGCGCAGCCGGGCGACCTGTTCGTCTGCCGCAACGCCGGCAACATCGTGCCGCCCTACGCGCTCCAGACCGGCGGCGTGTCCGCCACGGTGGAATATGCCGTCGCCGTGCTGGGGGTGCAGGACATCATCGTCTGCGGCCATTCCGACTGCGGCGCGATGAAGGGCCTCGCCGGCGATCCCGCCGCTCTCGCCTCCGTCCCGACGGTCGCCAACTGGCTGAAGCACGGTGCGGCCGCACGGCAGATCGTCGACCAGACCTATCCCGAACTCACCGCGGGCGAACGCATCCGCGCGCTCAGCCTCGAAAACGTCGTCGCGCAGCTCGCGCACCTGCGCACGCATCCCTCGGTCGCCGCGGGCATCGCGCAGGGCAAGATCTCGCTGCACGGCTGGTTCGTCGACATCCACGACGGCAGCGTGCTGGCGCTCGACGGCCTGACCAACCGCTTCCGCCCGCTGAACGAGGGCGAGGACTTCCCCGTCGCGCTGCCCGCCGCGCCGCGGCAGGCGTCCGACGTCGAATTCGCCCAGGCGGCGGAGTGATGGCCATGCCGGGCGCCTTCAAACTCCCGTCGATGCCGGTCGTCACGCGCGATCTCACCGCATCGATCGTCGTCTTCCTCGTCGCGATGCCGCTGTGCATGGGGATCGCGGTGGCGTCCGGCGTGCCGCCGGAAAAGGGCCTCATCACCGGCATCATCGGCGGCATCGTCGTCGGTTCGCTCGCCGGATCGCCGCTCCAGGTCAGCGGCCCCGCCGCCGGTCTTGCCGTCGTGGTGTTCGAGCTTGTCCGTGACCAGGGCCTGTCGGCGCTCGGCCCGATCCTGATCCTCGCCGGCCTGATCCAGGTCGTCGCGGGGATCGCGCGGCTCGGCGGCTGGTTCCGCGCGATCAGCCCCGCCGTCGTCCACGGCATGCTCGCCGGGATCGGCGTGCTGATCGTCGTCGGCCAGTTCCACGTCCTGTTCGACGCCAAGCCGCTGCCCAGCGGCCTCCAGAACCTCGCCGCCGCCCCCGGCCGCATCTTCGGCCTGTCGGCGGACAACATCCAGTCCGCCGAGCTCGCCTTCGGCATCGGCGTGCTGACGATCACCGCGATGCTCGGCTGGGAAAAGCTGCGCCCGGCGTCGATGAAGCTCGTCCCCGGCGCGCTCGTCGGCGTGCTCGCGGGCACCTTTGCGGCGATGGCGTTCAGCCTCGACGTCTCGCACGTCAATGTGCCGCAGTCGATCGCCTCGGCGATCGCGCTGCCCGGCCCCGGCCTGCTCGCCAAGTGGATGGACCCGTCGATCATCGCGGCGGCGCTCGCCATCGCCTTCATCGCCAGCGCCGAAACGCTGCTGTCGGCGGCGGCGGTCGACCGGATGCACGACGGCGTGCGCACCAATTACAACAAGGAACTGCGCGCGCAGGGCGTGGGCAACCTGCTCTGCGGCCTTGCCGGGGCGCTGCCGATGACCGGCGTGATCGTGCGCTCGTCGGCCAACGTTCAGGCCGGGGCGACGACCCGCATGTCCACGATCTTCCACGGAATCTGGATCCTCGGTTTCGTCGCGCTGCTGCCCTGGGTGTTGCGCGAGATCCCGATGGCGGCGCTCGGCGCGATCCTGGTCGTCACCGGCTGGCGGCTCGTCAGCCTCAGCCACGCGCGCCACCTGTTCTCGCACTACGGCCCGCTGCCCGCATTCATCTGGCTGGCGACGCTCGTCACCGTCGTGGCGGAGGACCTGTTGACCGGCGTGCTGGTCGGCATCGGCCTGTCGATGCTCGAACTAGTGCCGCACCTGCGGCGGCTGGGCCTCGTCGTCTCGGAAGGCGAACTCGCCGGCGCGCATGCGATCAACCTGTCGGGCTCCGCGACCTTCGTATCGCTGCCCAAGCTGTCCGACACGCTGGAGCGCGCGCCCGCGGGCCAGCCGGTGCGGCTCGACGTCACCGGCCTCACTACGGTCGACCACACTTGCGCCGAGCTCATCAAGGACTGGTTCCAGCGCCGCCGCGCCGCCGGAGACGCGGTCGAACTGCTCGGTGCGCGTGGCAAGACTGCCGCACTCGCGCATTGATCGAAAACCAGAAATCCATCGTTACAATGCGGACACAATAGAGACATAATGCTGCGATAGCGAAGAGGCGTTCGGGAATGACTGGTGCCCGTCTGCGACAGCAGATCGAGCGCGCCGGCGGCCCGGACGCAGGAGGGACCCTTCCAACCGTTCGAAAGGGGTCCCATGAAGTATCTGAGCCTGGCCGCAGCATCGCTTGCGGCGTTCGTCGCGCTTCCTGCCGCCGCGCAGGAAACCGCCCCGCCCAAGGCGGTCACCGTCACCGGCAGCGTCGGTCTGGTGTCCGATTACCGGTTCCGGGGCGTATCGCAAAGCGACAAGCAGCTTGCCGTCCAGGGCGGCATCACGATCGCGCATGAAAGCGGTTTCTACATCGGCACCTGGGGGTCGAACCTTGCCGGCTGGGGCACCTTCGGCGGTGCCAACATGGAACTGGACCTGATCGCGGGATACAAGCTCCCGGTCGGCGGCGGTACGCTCGACGTCGGTGCGACGTGGTACATGTATCCGGGCGGCTTCGACAACACCGACTTCATCGAACCCTATGCCAAGCTGTCCGGCACGGTCGGTCCGGTCGGCCTGACCGCGGGCGTCGCCTATGCGCCCAAGCAGGAGGCACTGGGCGCCTGGTATGCCAATGGCGCCGCCGCCGCGAATGGCGTGTACACCAAGCCCGGCGACAAGAACGACAACCTCTACGTGTGGGGCGACGTCAGCAGTGCGGTGCCGAATACCGGCCTGACGCTGAAGGCGCATGTCGGCTATTCGAAGGGCAATGACGGCCTCGGCCCGTTCGCCACCAGCGTCGCGCCGACCGGCGAATACGCCGACTGGTTGCTGGGCGCCGACTATGCGATCGCCGGCACCCCGCTGACGATCGGCGTCGCCTATGTCGACACCGACATCAGCAAAAGTGAGTCGGCCTATCTCCAGCCGAGCTTCAGCAAGGGGCAGGACGGGACCGGAACCATCGCCGGGGCGACCGCGCTGTTCTCGCTGACGGCGGCCTTCTGACGCGTTCGGCCCTCCGCGATGCCGGAGGGCCGGCCAGGCGGGGACGCAGGGGCTGCCACGATCGCGATTCCGCGTGACAGCCCCTTCGCTTCCGGTCCCGGTTGCGGGAACCACTCCCCCACCCTCCGCGCTACGCCCCCATGCACGATGCGCTGATCTTCACGCCCGACCACGTCGACCTGTCCCGTTCGCCGCTCCGCCGCGGCCTGTCCGAGCCGACCTATGTGCTCGGCGCGTTCAACCCCGGTTTCACCCGCCTGCCGAACGGCAACCTGCTGCTGATGGTCCGCATTGCGGAAGCCCTGTCGGAGCCGGTGCGTGATGGCCATGTCCATGCGATCCGCTGGACGCCGGCGGGCTACGTGCTCGACGCCTGGCCGCTGGCCGATGTCGACATGACCGACCCGCGCCAGTTCGAGCTGAAGGGCAGCCGCCACCGCATCCTCGCGCTCACCTCGCTGTCGTGGCTGTTGCCGGTCGAACTGGATCCGGCGGGCGAACGGATCGTCGCGATCCATTACGATGCGGCGATCGAACCCGCGGCCGGCTATCAGATCTACGGCGTCGAGGATGCGCGCATCACCCGCATCGACGACATCTGGTACATGACGACCTGCTCGGTCGGGGCGGAGCGGCATTCCACCACGCTCCACACGTCGCGCGACGGACTGCATTACCGGCTGGAGGGGATCGTCCTCGACCATCAGAACAAGGACATGGTCCTGTTCGAAGGGCGGATCGGCGGGCGTTTCCTGGCGCTGACCCGGCCGCTGGGCGAGGTCTATTTCGCCTATCCGCCGGACAGCCCTTGGGTCGGCGGGCCGTCGATCAACTTCGCGCAGAGTCCCGACGCACTGCACTGGAAGCCGCTCGACGCGCCGGGCCTGCGCGCACGCAAGGGCTCGCGATCCGCGATGAAGATCGGCGGCGGCACGCAACCGGTCCTGACCCCCGACGGCTGGCTGATGATCTATCACGGGGTCGAGGCGCGCGAGAGCGTCGGCATCTATCGCAGCTTCTGGGCGCTGCTCGACCGCGACGACCCCGCGCACATCCTGCGCGTCGAGGACGACACGCCCCTGATCGAGGCGGATCCCGCGCTCACCGCCCCGATCGCGCACCAGATGTACCTGCCGACGCCGGTCGTCTTCTCCACCGGGCTGGTCGACACCGGCGACGACTATCTGATCGCGAGCGGCGAGGCCGACCTCGCCTGCCGGATGACGCGCATCGCGAAGGGGCGCTTCGCATGACCGACGCATGGTGGCGGACCGGCACGATCTATCAGGTCTATCCGCGCTCGTTCCAGGACAGCGACGGCGACGGGGTCGGCGACCTGAAGGGGATAGAGGCGCGGCTCGACCATCTCGTCGCGCTGGGCGTCGACGCGGTGTGGATCTCCCCCATCTTCCCCTCGCCGATGCGCGATTTCGGCTATGACGTCGCCGATTATTGCGGAATCGATCCCCGCTTCGGGACGCTCGCGGATTTCGACGCACTGCTCGCCGCGGCGCATGCGCGCGGGCTCAGGCTGCTGCTCGATTTCGTGCCCAACCACAGTTCGACCGACCACCCCTGGTTCCGTGCGAGCCGCTCGTCGCGCGACGATCCCCGGCGGGACTGGTACATCTGGCGCGATCCAGCCCCCGACGGCGGGCCGCCGAACAACTGGATCAGCGATTTCGGCGGATCGGCGTGGGAATATGACGCCGCCACCGGCCAATATTACTATCACGCCTTCCTGAAGGAACAGGCCGACCTCAACTGGCGCAACCCCGACCTGCGCCGGGCGATGATGGATGCCTTGCGCTTCTGGTTCGACCGCGGCGTCGACGGGTTCCGGATCGACGTGCTGTGGCACATGGTCAAGCACGCGGACTTTCCCGACAACCCGCCCAACCCCGGCTATGCGCCGCACATGGGCGAGATGCACCGCGTCCTGCAGCTGCATTCGACCGACCAGCCCGAGGTGCATGCGATCGCCGCAGAGATGCGCGCGATCGCCGATTCCTACCCCGGCAACCGCGTGCTGATCGGCGAGATCTACCTGCCGGTCGATCGGCTGATGCACTATTACGGGCGCGACGCGCCCGAAGTGCACCTGCCCTTCAACTTCCAGCTGATCGATGCGCGGTGGGACGCGCGGCATCTGGCGGCGCTGATCGCGGATTATGAAGCGGCGCTGCCGCCCGGCGGCTGGCCGAACTGGGTGCTCGGCAACCACGACCGGCCGCGGATCGCGAGCCGTGTCGGCAAGGCGCAGGCGCGGGTCGCGGCAATGCTGCTGACGACGCTGCGCGGCACGCCGACGCTCTATTACGGCGACGAGATCGGGCTGGCCGACGTCGCGATCCCTGCCGACCGGGTGCAGGATCCCCGCGAGCTGCGCGAGCCCGGCCTCGGCCTGGGCCGGGATCCGGTGCGAACCCCGATGCCGTGGAATGGGAGCGCCCATGCGGGGTTCTCCACCGCCGAACCCTGGCTGCCGCTCAACCCCGACTGGCGGCAGCGCAACGTCGCCGCGCAGACCGCCGATGCGGGATCGATGCTGGCGCTGTACCGCGACCTGCTCAACCTGCGCCGCAAGCATCCGGCGCTGGCGATCGGCGATTTCCGGCTGTTGGACATGGATGGCGACGTGCTCGCCTACGAACGCCGTCACGGCGACGAACGGATCGTCGTGGCGCTCAACCTCAGTGCCGAGCCGCAGCGGTTCGTGCTGCCATCGGGAGACATCGTGCTCGGTACGCTGCCGGGACACGCGGAGGCCGGCGTGCTGCGCGGCAACGAGGGCGTGATCGTTCTGGTCGCGTGAACCCGACGTCCCGGGACCGGCCCGGGGTGACGACGGACGTCGGGCGATCGCCTCTGCCGGAACAACTCCGCCACGTCGGAGTATCACCACCGGGCCCCTCGTTACGCCCCCGTACCTCATCTCCTCCGTCCCAGGCGCCCGTCACCCCATGAAGATCGCGATGCTCGCCCCCATTTCGTGGCGCACCCCGCCGCGCCATTACGGCCCGTGGGAACTCGTCACCAGCCTGTTGACCGAGGCGCTGGTCGCGCGCGGGATCGACGTCACGCTGTTCGCGACGCAGGACAGCAGGACCGCCGGCACGCTCGCCGCGGTCGTCCCCGCACCCTATTCGGAAGATCCGAGCGTGGACGCCAAGGTGTGGGAATTCCGCCACCTTGCCCATCTGTTCGAGCGTGCGGGCGAATTCGACCTGATCCACAATCAGGCCGATTTTCCGGCGCATGCCTTTTCGCACCTCGTGACCACGCCGATGGTCACCACCATCCACGGCTTTTCGTCCGACCGCATCCTGCCGATGTACCAGCCGTATCAGGACCGGGTGCATTATGTCGCGATCAGCGACGCCGACCGTTCGCCCAGGCTGCGCTATGCCGACACGATCCACCACGGCATCGTCCTCGACGATTTCCCCTTCGATGCGCAGGGCAGCGACGACCTGCTGTTCTTCGGCCGCATGCATCCCGACAAGGGCGCGGCGGAGGCGATCGCGGTCGCGCAGGCGACCGGCCGCCGCCTCGCCATGTACGGCATCGTTCAGGACCAGGGCTATTACGACCGCGCGGTGGTGCCGCATCTGGGCGACCGCATCACCCATCCCGGTGCGGTCGGCGGCGACGAGCGCACCCGCGCGCTCGGCGGCGCCGCCGCGCTCCTGCACCTCATCGGCTTCGACGAGCCGTTCGGCCTGTCGGTGATCGAGGCGATGGCCTGCGGCACCCCGGTGATCGCGATCCGCCGCGGATCGATGCCCGAGCTGATCGAGGACGGCGTCACCGGCTTCCTGGTCGACAGCGTCGACGCGGCGATCGCCGCGGTCGCGCGCCTGCCCGAGATCGACCGCGCCGCATGCCGCGCCGCCGTCGCCGCGCGCTTCAGCGTCGAGCGGATGGCGGATCGCTACATCGCGCTCTACCGCCGCATCATCGGCGGCTGACCGACGCCACGATTTGCGGTTATAGGACAGCGATGCTCGCCCGGCTGCGCCGTTTCCTGTCCGAGGAACATTGGGACTTCCTGCCCCATGAGATACCCGCGATCCCCGGATCGCCGGGATCGGTCGAGCATGCGCTGCGCCATCGCATCGCCTATGGCGTCATCGCCGTCCTGCTCGGGCTGACCGGCGGGTTCGGCAACGCGCTGATCTCCGCCAACACCTATACGTTGCAGGGCGCGCTGGGGCTCGACCCGGCGGAGATCGCGTGGCTGCCCACGGTCTATGTGATGACCAACGTCAGCATCAACCTGTTGCTCATCAAGTTCCGCTCGCAATACGGCCTCCGGCCGTTCGCGATGATCTTCCTCGGCCTCTATGCCGCGTTCACGCTCGGCCACCTGTTCGTGCGCGGCTTCGACACCGCGATCCTGGTGCGCGCGGCGAGCGGCATGGCGGGCGCCGCGGTGTCCAGCCTGTGCCTCTATTACATGATGCAGGCGCTGCCGTTGAAATGGCGGCTGAAGGCGGTGGTGGTGGGCATCGGCATTCCGCAATGCGCGACGCCGCTCGCGCGCTTGTTCTCGCCCGACCTGCTGGCGATGTCGCAATGGCGCACGCTCTACCTGTTCGAGCTCGGCCTCGCGCTGCTCAGCCTCGCCGCCGTCGCCTTCCTGCGCCTGCCGCCGACGACGCGCGCGAAGGCGTTCGAGACGCTCGACTTCGTCACCTTCGTCCTGTTCGCCGGCTCGATGGCGCTGTTCGCGGCGGTGCTGGGCGAAGGGCGGATCGTCTGGTGGACCAACGCCGCCTGGATCGGCTGGGCGCTGATCGCCGCTATCCCGATGCTGGGCGCGGCGCTCTACATCGAACACCATCGCGTCAACCCGCTGCTCAACACGCGCTGGCTGGGCAGCGCCGACATCGTCCGCTTCACGATCGTCACGATCATGGCGCGCATCGTCCTGTCCGAACAGACCTATGCCGCGGTCGGCCTGCTCACCGTGCTCGGCCAGAACAACGACCAGCTGGTCGCGTTCTTCTCGATCATCTTCGCCGCATCGGTCGCGGGCGTGGTGATGAGCGCGGTGACGCTCGACGTCACCCGGCTGGCGCATCCGATCATGCTCGCGATCGGGCTTGTCGCGATCGCCGCCTTCGTCGACAGCCACGCCACCAGCCTGACCCGCGCACCGCAGATGTACGCGACGCAGGCGCTGATCGCCTTTGCCGCGACCTATTTCCTGGGGCCGGCCCTGTTGTTCGGCATGACCCGCGCGCTGCAACAGGGATCGGGGCACATCATCAGCTTCATCGCGCTGTTCGGGATGATAAATTCGATCGGCGGCCTCGCCGGCACCGCCCTGCTCGGCAGCTATCAGACGATCCGCGAAAAGGCGAACAGCGCCGCGCTGGTGCAGGGGATAGACCCGACCGATCCGATCGTCGCGCAGCGGTTGCAGGCGGGCGGCGCGGCGGTGGCGCGGGTCGTCGGCGATCCCGCGCTGCGCACCGCGGAGGGCGGCGCGATCCTGTCCCAGACGACGACGCGCGAGGCGAACGTGCTCGCCTATGACGACGTATTCCGGCTGATCGCGGTGCTCGCGGCGCTGACCTTCTGCTACCTCCTGTTCCTCATGATCCGCCGGGCACGCCGCGAACGCCGCGCCGCGCTGGCAGGGACCCCGACATGACCGATAGCCGCAGCCCCGTAGACCCCGTCCCCGCCACCGAAGAGGCGCAGGCCGCCGCCGCCACGGCGCCTGTCGCTCCCGCCGGATCGGGCTGGCAACCGCAGCCGCCCAGCCGCACCGCGCTGGTCGTGATCGTCGCGCTCGCCGTCGGCGGCGTGCTCGCGGTGCTCGCCGCGTGGCGGCTGCCGCCGTTCGCGACCGCGTATCAATCGACCGACAACGCCTATGTCCGCGGCCGTACCACCGTCATCGCGCCGCAGGTGTCGGGCTATGTCATGCAGGTGTTCGTCCGCGATTTCATGGACGTGAACGCGGGCGATCCGCTCGTCCGGATCGACGACCGCATCTATCGCCAGCGCGTCGACCAGGCGGCGGCGCAGGTGTCGGCGCAGGAGGCGACGCTCGCCAACGCGGTCCAGTCCGAACGCAGCCGCACCGCCAGCCTCGCCGCGCAGACCGCCGCGGTAGCGAATGCGGAGGCGCAGCTGATGCGCGCGCAGGCGGACATGAACCGCGTCAACGACCTCGTCACCGACGGGTCGGTCTCCTTACGCGAACGCGACCAGACGCTCGCGGCGCTGCGCCAGGCGCAGGCCGCGGTGCAGCAGGCGCGCGCCGCGCGCGAGATCGCACAACAGGACATCCGGACCGTGCAGGTCGGCCGCGGCGGGCAGCGTGCCGGCGTCTCGGGCGCGGAGGCGGCGCGGCGCCTCGCGCAGATCGACCTTGCCAACACGATCATCCGCGCGCCCGAAAGCGGCCGGCTGAGCGAGGTCGGCGTGCGCGTCGGCCAGTATGTCGTCGCGGGTTCGCAGCTGATGTTCCTGGTGCCGCCCGAAACCTGGGTGATCGCCAATTTCAAGGAGGCGCAGATCGCGCGCATGGCGATCGGCCAGCCGGCGAGCTTCACCGTCGATGCCTTGGCCAATGCGCGGCTCTACGGCCATATCGAGCGCGTCTCGCCCGCCGCCGGATCCGAATTCGCGGTGCTGAAGTCGGACAATGCGACCGGCAATTTCACCAAGGTCCCGCAACGGATCGCGGTGCGCATCCGCGTCGACCCCGGCCAGCCGCTGGCACAGCGGCTGCGTCCGGGCATGTCGGTACAGGCCCGCGTTGACACCAGCAGCGGGCCGGTGGTGCAGTGATGCATCGTCGTTGCACCCGTCACCTCGGACGCGTCCCGGGTTCCACCGATCCGCAAGGGCTCGGCGCGCGGTCGGGCGAGCGGCGGCAACCCGAACCCCACAGTCAGATTCCGCCAGCCGGGATTACCCCGCGCGATCAGGTTCGTCGTCCAGTCGCGCCACCAGCCGCTGATCCGCGTCTCGCCGGCGAGGGCGTCGGCCATCGTCCCGGTCGCCTCGACCGACACGAGGACCGCGACGCCGTGGCGGCGGCCGACTCCGTCGAAGGCGTCATCGCGATGCTGCATGATCCGGCCGACGGGGTTGGACGTCACACGGGCGCGCATGTCGACACATGGTTGCCGCTCCATCATGCCCGCCGCTCTGCCGCACGGTGGACGCCGGAACACGGCCGTGGTGGCGGAACGAGGGGGGGGGATCGTGCGCCATCTCGCCGCACCCACGCCTCGCGTCTTCGCGGCTTTGCGTGCACGACCCTGCTGTCCCTCGCCCTTGCCGGGTGCATCGGCCCCCGGCCGCAGGCGCCGACGGCGAGCGCGGTCGTGCTGCCGCCGGCGTGGCGGACGGCGCTCGGCACGGGCGAGCCGGTCCGTGCCGACTGGTGGGGCGCGTTCGGCGATCCCGTCCTGAGCGCACTCGTCGCCCGCGCGCTGGCCGGCAACGTCGACCTCGCCGCCGCCGCCGCGCGGATCGACGAGGCGCGCGCCGCCGCGCGCCTCGCCGCCGCGCAGCGCACGCCGACGCTCGGCGGCAGCCTGCCCGGCACCACCGGCCAGACGGTCAGCCCGTTCGGCACGCCCAGCGACGCGTTCGGCGCCCAGCCCGCGATCACCGCCAGCTACGACCTCGACCTGTTCGGCCGGCTGCGCTTCGCCAGCCGCGCGGCGCAGGCGCAATTGCTCGCCAGCGAGGGCGCGCGCGACACCGTCCGGCTCGCGATCGCCAGTGGGGTCGCGAGCGGCTATGTCACGCTGCGCGCGCTCGACCAGCGGCTCGCGGTCGCGAAGGCGACGCTCACCGCGCGGACCGAGGCGCTGCGGATCGCCCGGCGCCGGGCGGAGGCCGGCTATACCTCCAACCTCGAATTGCATCAGGCGGAGGCGGAATATCGCGCCACGCAGCAGCTCGTGCCCGCCGCGCAACTCGCCATATCACGACAGGAAAACGCGCTCAGCCTGTTGCTCGGCACCAATCCCGGACCGATTCCGCGCGGGCAGCCGCTCGACCGCCTGCTCGCGCCGGCGATCCCCGACGGTTTGCCCGCCGACCTGCTGCGCCGCCGCCCCGACCTGTTCCAGGCGGAACAGACGCTGGTCGCGGCCGACCGCACCCTCGACAGCGCGCGCGCCGCGATGCTGCCCAACGTCGCGCTGACCGGATCGGCCGGCGTCGTGCTGTCGACCGCGCTGGCCAACCCGATCGGCGTGTTCTCGATCGGCGCGAGCATCCTCTCGCCGATCTTCGACGGCGGACGCCTGCGGGCGCAAAACGACGTCGCGGTCGCGCGCCGCGACCAGGCCGCCTTCGCCTATCGCCGCTCTGCGCTGACCGCGTTCCAGGAGGTCGACAACGCGCTTGCCGGCGTAAGCCGGTCGGGCGAGCAGGCGGTGGCGCTGGGGTTGCAGGTCGACGCGCTCGCCGCGGCGCTGCGCAACGCCAGCAACCGCTACCGGGCGGGCTATACCTCGTACATCGAACAGCTCGACGCGCAGCGCGGCCTGCTGACGGCGGAGCTGGCGCTGGTGCAGGCGCGCGCCGACCGGATCAACGCCTATGTCGCGCTCTATCAGGCGATGGGCGGCGGCTGGAGCCGGGCGGATATCGACGCGACCGGGCGGTGAGCATGCCGCTCGCTTCGTCCCGTCGACAGGATCGCTCCGCCGTGCGGAACGTTGACCTGCCATTCCACAACGGCCGAGGGCGTATCGATCGACCCTCCGACATCCGGAAAGGGACCTTTGCCGACGATGGCCGATGAAGTGTTGCACACCGCCGGCGCCGTCAGCGTCGGCCGATGGGACTGGGACGTGGTCGCCGATCGCGTCACCGCCGATCCGGACTTCGCGCGCCTCTATGGCGTCGATCCGGTGCTGGCGCGGGAGGGGGCGGCGATCGCGCAATTCTTCGCCGCCATGCACCCTGCCGACGCCCCCCGCGTGCAGGCGGAGGTCGCCGCGGCACTGGCGAGTGGCGAGCCGTTCGAGAGCGACTACCGGCTGATGCAACCCGACGGCCGCGCCCGCTGGGTCGCCGCGCGCGGCCGGGCGACCTATGACGCCGACGGCCGGGCGTTGCGCTTTCCCGGCGTCAGCTTCGACATCGACGCGCGCAAATCCGCCGAATTGCGGCTCAAGGCGCTGGTGCAGCTCAACGACGCGCTCCGCGAACCCGGCGAACCCGCCGACGTCGCCCATGCCGCGGTCGAGATCCTCGGCCGCATGCTCGACGTCAGCCGCTGCGGCTATGGCACGATCGACCGCGAGGCGGAGACGATCGTCACCGAACGTCCGTGGTGTGCGCCCGGGATCGCACCGTTGCCATCGACGCTGCATTTCCGCGATTACGGCTCGTATATCGAGGACCTGAAGCGGGGCGATACGGTGGCGATCGGCAACGTCTACGACGACCCCCGCACGCGCGACACCGCGGAGGGCCTGAAATCGCTCGCGGCGCTGTCGTTCATCAACATGCCGGTGCACGAACAGGGCGGCTTCGTCGCGCTGCTCTATCTCAACAACGCGACGCCGCGGGCGTGGTTGGCGGAGGAGATCGCCTTCGTCCGCGATATCGCCGAACGTGTCCGCGACGCCGTCGAGCGGCGGCGGGTCGAACGCGAACTCGCCGCGCTGACCGCAAGCCTGGAACAACAGGTCGAGGAACGGACGCGGGCGCTGATGGTCGCCGAATCGCACCTGCGCCAGGCACAGAAGATGGAGGCGGTCGGCCAGCTGACCGGCGGCCTGGCGCATGACTTCAACAATATGCTGACCGGTATTTCGGGTGCGATCGAGATGATGCAGGTGCGCATCCGCCAGGGCCGCGTCGGCGAACTGGAACGCTATGCGACCGCCGCGCTCGGCGCGGCGCGGCGCGCGGCGGGGCTGACCCACCGGCTGCTCGCCTTTTCCCGCCGCCAGACGCTCGATCCCAAGCCGACCGACATCAACCGCCTGATCGATGGCCTGCGCGACCTCATCCAGCGCACCGTCGGGCCTGGTGTCGCGATCGAGGTGGTCGGGGCGGGCGGCCTGTGGCCGGCGATGGTCGATCCGAACCAGCTCGAGAACGCGCTGCTCAACCTGTGCATCAACGCGCGCGATGCGATGCCCGACGGCGGCCGGGTGACGATCGAGACCGCCAACCGCTGGCTCGACGCGCGCGCCGCCCGGGAACGCGACCTGGAACCCGGCCAGTACCTGTCGATCTGCGTCAGCGACACGGGCACCGGCATGACGCCCGAGGTGCAGGCCCGCGCCTTCGACCCCTTCTACACCACCAAGCCGATGGGCGAAGGCACCGGCCTCGGCCTGTCGATGATCTACGGCTTCGCGCGCCAGTCGGGCGGACAGGTGCGGATCTATTCGGAACTGGGTCAGGGCACGACGATGTGCATCTATCTGCCCCGCCATTACGGCGACGCGGAGGAGGAGGCGACACCGCCCTTCGCGGTCCCGCCCACCACCGCGGACGGGCGCAGTTCGATCATGGTCGTCGACGACGAGCCGACGATCCGCATGCTGGTCGTCGAGATCCTCGAAGAGATGGGCCATACCGTCCTGGAGGCGGGCGATGGCGCGAGCGCGATGCGCCTGCTCGGCACCGGCGCGCACGTCGACCTGCTCGTCACCGACGTCGGATTGCCGGGCCAGATGAACGGGCGCCAGGTCGCCGACGCCGCCCTCGCGCTGCTGCCGCAGCTGAAGGTGCTGTTCATCACCGGCTATGCGGAGAATGCGGTGATCGGCAACGGTCCGCTCGCCCCCAACATGGCGCTGGTCACCAAGCCGTTCGCGATGGACGTCATCGCCGACCGGATCGCCGCGATCCTGAAGGGATAGGCGCGTCGCGTCAGCGCAGCGCCAGCAGCCGCTGCGCTTCGGCCAGATGCAGCCGTTCGACCATCGCGCCGTCCAGCCGGATCGCGCCCCTGTCCGCCGCCGCCGGATCGGCGAATGCCGCCACGACCGCGTTCGCCCACGCCAGCTGCGCCTCCGAAGGCCCGAATGCGGCGTTCGCGGCGGCGATCTGGCCGGGGTGGATCAGCGTCTTGCCGTCGAAGCCCAGCGCCGCCCCCTGCGCGCATTCCGCGGCCAGCCGCGCATCGTCGCCGATCGCGTTGAGCACCCCGTCGAGCGCCACCAGCCCCGCCGCGCGCGCCGCGATCACGATCTGCGCCAGCGCCGGCACCAGCGGCGCCCGATCGGCGTCCGGACGGCAGCGCATGTCCTTGGCGAGGTCGTTGGTGCCCGCGATCAGCAGCCGCAATCCCGCACCGGCCCCGACGATCTCCGGAAGGCGCAGGATCGCCCCGCACGTCTCGATCATCGCCCACAGCGGCGGCCCGTCGGCGCCGAGCAGCCCGCGCACCGCGTGGACATCCTCCGCCGCCGCCACCTTGGGCACCACCACCGCGGCGATGCCGGGCGCGCGCGCCAGCGCGGCCGCGTCCTCGCGCCCCCATGGCGTATCGAGCGCGTTGATCCGGATCGCGCAGCGGCGCGCACCGAACCCCGCCGCGGCCGCGGCCAGTGCCGCCGCCCGCGCCTCTGCCTTCGCCGCGGGCGCCACCGCATCCTCGAGGTCGAGGATCACCGCATCGCAGGCAAGGTCCCGCGCCTTGGCCAGCGCCCGCGGATTGGACGCAGGCATGAACAGGGCGGTGCGACAGGGTTGGCGATCGTCGGTCATGCCCGCGACCCTATCGCAGCGGTCAGGCGCTCACCAGCCGCGCAAGGTCGATCAGCGTCCGCGGCATCGCGGCGCCGGCCGGCGTGGCGATGTAGCGCGACACCCATTCGGGACCGAACTTCGCCTTGAACGCGCGCAGGCCGGCGAAGGCATAGATCCGCTCGCCATTGGCGAACATCGCATGCCCCAACCGCGCCCACAGCGGCGCGAGCCGCCCGCTCGGCATCCCGGACAGCGGCGCCATGCCCAGGTTGAACCGCTCATACCCCTCGGCGCGCGCCCATTCGATCAGCCGCACCATCATCATCTCCATCGTGCCATAGGGCGCGTCGGGGCGATGCCGCATCAGGTCGACGGACGCTTCCTCGCCATCGCCCGATATCCAGATGTTGGCGAAGGCGACGATCCGCCCCTCGACCCGCACCAGCGCGACCGGGAAGCGGGCGAGATAGGCGGGATCGAACGCGCCCAGGCTGAAGCGCTTCTCGCGCCCCGCCTTGTCCGCGAGCCATGCGTCGGACACCGCGGCGAGATCGGCGATCAGGCCCGGCACGACGCTCGCCGGCTCGACCGCGAAGCTGGCGCCCGCCGCCTCGGTCCGCCGCACCGCGTGGCGCAGCGACTTGGCGCGCGGCCCCGCCATCGAGAAGCGCCCAAGCGCCACCTGCGCCTCCTCGCCGTATTTGATCGCCTGCAACCCCAGTTCGACGAACAGCGGCAGCATCCGCTCGCTCGCCTGGTAGAAGCACAGGCGGCCGGCGCGCGCGTCGCAGGCGCGCCGGATGCTCCACACCAGTTCGCCCCATGCCGCCACCGGGCCGACGGGATCGCCCATCACCACCCAGCTGCGCCCCTGCACCCGGTACATCAGGAAGGCATCGCCCGCCGCCGACACGACGAAGCTCTTGTCCCCGGTCCACGCCAGCGCGGCATCGGTGCGCGGTGCGTGCCGCATCGCCCCGGCGATCACCGCTTCCGG
Organism: Sphingomonas sp. A2-49; assembly: GCF_025548555.1. Taxonomy (GTDB): domain Bacteria; phylum Pseudomonadota; class Alphaproteobacteria; order Sphingomonadales; family Sphingomonadaceae; genus Sphingomonas. Next base: position 13,748 of record NZ_JAJLPA010000021.1, on the reverse strand, counting down.
CGGCAGCGCGTCGGGCAGCGAGCGGGTGCGGCTGGCGGTCAGCAGCTGCCATGCCGACGCGGCGGTCAGCAGCACGCCCGCGGCGAAGCTGGCGCGCAGGAAGCGCGGTGCGTTGCCGTCGAGCGCGAACCGCCACCACAAATCGTCGCTGTAGGGCGTGCGCTTGTAGGAAAAGAAGCCCGCCCAGATGCTGAGCGCCAGCGCCGCCGCCGCCGCGACCAGCCACGGCCAGCGCGGCCGGTCGGTGAGGATGCCGCCTTCGCGATAGAAGCTCGCGCGGCAATATTGCAGCACCGCGGCGACGAGCAGCTGGAGCAGCGCCTCTTCGTAGTCGAGGCCCTTCAGCAGCGAGAACACGGCGCCGCCGACGAGCAGGATGCGCGCCGCTGCCCAGCCCGAGCGCAGCCGCGCGGTCAGTGCCGGCGCGACCAGCAGCATCGCGGTGCCGATCAGGCTGCCCGCCATGTGCGACCCTTCGATGAAGGGCAGCGGCACGAGGTCCTGGAGGTCGCTCAGCCGGCCCTTCACCCCGGGCAGCGCGCCCGACACCAGCAGCACGAAGCCGGCGACGAAGACCAGCACCGTCACCGCCCCCGGCGCGAGCCACTGGCCGGCCCGATCGACGTAGGACAAACCGCGCCGGATCGGGTGCCGCAACCGCCACCCTTCCGCGGCGGCGATGCCGATCGCCGCGACCAGCAGCGGCAACAGATAATAGATCAGCCGGTACAGCAGCAGCGCCGCGAACAGCGCCGGCCGGTCGCCGGGGACGGTCGCCAGCACCACCGTCTCGAACACGCCCAGCCCGCCCGGAACGTGCAGCAGCAGCGCGACGACCACCGCCACCGCATAGGCGACGACGAAGGCGGGGAACGCCGCGAACGATCCTTCGGGGGTGAGGACGAACAGCGCCGCCGACGCGACCGTCAGGTCGGCGAGCGACAGCGCGCCGAGCGCGCCCATCTGTCGCAGGCTGGGGAGCGCGATGCGCAGCCGCCCGAACCCCAGCGTATCGCGTCCGCTCGCACGCACGATCGGCAGCGCGGCGAGCAGCGCAACCAGCACGGCGCCGAGCGCATAGGCGGCGGACGCGCCCAGCGTCACCGGTCCCAGCACCATGCCCCCGCTGGCCGCGAGCCCGATGCCGCTGACGCCGGCGACGCCGGCCCAGAAGGCGATGCCGCAGATCGCCGCCACCTGCGCGATCTCGCCGAACGCCAGACCCGCCGCGCCGTACAGGCGCAGCCGCGCCGATCCCCCGGTCAGCAGCGACAGGCCCAGATTGTGGCTGAGGGTGTAACTGGTGAACGATCCCGCGGCGGCCACCCGCCACGGCAGCGGATGGCCGACCGTCCGCAACGCGACCCAGTCGAGCCCGGTCAGCAACAGATAGCTGGCGGTGGTCAGGCCCAGCGCCGCCGCGATCCGTGCCGGCGGCATCGCATGCAGCGCGGTGCGCACGTCGCTCAGATGCCCCTCGCGCAGGACCAGCCGCAGCGCCTCGAACCCGATCGCGGCGACCAGCAGCACCCCGGCGACGGTCAGGGTGGGGCGGTGGCGCGCGACCAGCGCGATCCCCGCATCCAGGCGCCCGGTCATCACGCCACCCGGTGCCAGACCTGCGATTTGCACAGCAAGCCGTCGACCAGGCAGCCCGAAATGCTCAGCGTCGCCGCCGAGGTCTGGCGGATCCGCGAGGAAAAGCTGCGCCCCATGTCCGGCACATAGACCCGGCCGGTCCAGCTGCCCGTCCCGACGCGGCGATAGTCCTGGAGCAATTGCGTGCCGATCAGGTCGGCGATCCCCGCCTGCCGCGCCTCCGCCTGCGCGCGTTCGCTCGCCCACACGATCTGCCCGCACAGCCCGCCCCGAACACAGGGACCGGTTTCGACCGCCAGCGTCCCCTTGGGGTTGGTCCAGCGCCCGATCGGCGCGTCGGACGGCAGCGCGGCGGTGCCCGCGCCCGCCGCCGGCACCCCCGCACCGATCAGCGTCATCGTCACTGCCGCGATCGTCGCAAGTCCGGTCTTCATCGTCACTCCCCCGTCGTGGTGCGGCCGCTCGTGCGGCCCTGTTTTCGGTCAGCGTGCGAACGCCTCGGGTGCCGCGCGCCGGATCGCATCCAGCACATGCGCGAACAAGCCGATTCGGTCGCTTTTCAGGAAATGGCCGCCCGGCATCGCGATCAGCCGTGCGTTGGTCAAATGCACGTCTGGGCAGACGCTGTCCGCCTCGGTCGCGCCATAGATACAGGTCACCGGCGTCCAGGTCAGGCGGTTGAGCGTCTGCGCGCCCCAGCTGTCGGGCCGCGCGCGATAGGCGATGCCGGTCGGGTCGGCGCGAAAGAACACCGCTTCTCCGGGCACGACCAGCACCACGCCCGCGACATGGGCGCGCAGCGCGGCGGGCAGCGCGACCAGTCCGGTCTGCAACACATCCGCGCCATAGGACTGGCCGATCAGCACCAGCCGGCGCGCGCCGGTGACCGCAAGCGCGCGGCGGACGCCGTCGGCGATGATCCGGTCGATCCCGGCCCGGGTCTGGCGCGCGCGGAATGCCGTCGGCGCGTTGATCCCGACGACGGTGATCCCGTGCTCCGCCAGATGCTGTGCGGTATAGGGGGCGGGTCCGAAGCGCAGCCCCATGTCGCCGGACACATAGAGCACGCCGACCGGTCGCCGTGCGCCCGCCGCGACGAACAGCCGCACCGGATCGCGATCGAAGAAGCCCGCCGCCGCCGCGATCCCCGCCAGCACGACCAGCACGCCCGCCACGGCACCGGCGGCCCAGCCGATACGTCGCCGCGACGCGCGAGGGGAACCGACGGCCATGCCGCCTCATGCCCCCTTGGCGCTGTCCGGCCGATGGCGGCGCCATGACATTTTCGTCACGCCCCGCCGGGTGCCGGCGCGACCGGCGACGATTTGACCGTTGCGTCCCGCCCGGCTTGCGGCATGATACCGCTATCGACCCGGATCACCGGATCGCACCGGGAGGGTGGATGACCGACGAGCACCTCACGCGGATCGCGGACGATCCCCGCTATCGCCAGCTGCTCCATACGCGCGGCCGGTTCGGCTGGCTGCTGTCCGGAATCATGTTCGCCGCCTATTTCGGCTTCATCCTGCTGATCGCGTTCGACAAGGCGTTCCTGGCGCAGCCGATCGTCGCGGGCGGGGTCACCTCGCTCGGCATCGTCATCGGCTTCGCGCTGATCCTCCTCGCGGTGCTGCTGACCGGCCTCTACGTCGCGCGCGCCAATCGCGACTATGACGCCGCGCTCGCCGCGATCGTCGCGGATCATCGGCCGTGACCGGAGCCATGACGCGCTGGCCGATCGGGCTCGCCGCGATGCTGGTCGCGACGCCCGCCCTCGCCGATGCACTCACCGACGAGACGCGACAGCAACCGACCAACTGGACCGCGATCGCGATGTTCGCGGCGTTCGCGCTGCTGACGCTCGGCATCACCCGCTGGGCGGCGCGGCGCACGCGCACCGTCGCCGACTTCTACACCGCGGGCGGCGGGATCACCGGGTTCCAGAACGGCCTCGCGATCGCGGGCGACTATATGTCCGCGGCCAGCTTCCTCGGTATCTCGGCACAGATCTTCAACGACGGCTATGACGGGCTGATCTATTCGATCGGCTTCCTCGTCGGCTGGCCGATCATCCTGTTCCTGATGGCCGAAAGGCTGCGCAACCTCGGCAAGTTCACCTTCGCCGACGTCGCCTCGTTCCGCTTCGCGCAAACGCCGGTGCGGACCTTCGCGGCGATCAGCACGCTCGTCGTGGTGCTGTTCTACCTGATCGCGCAGATGGTCGGCGCGGGCCAGCTCATCAAGCTGCTGTTCGGGCTGCGCTACGAATATGCCGTCGGCATCGTCGGCGTGCTGATGACGCTCTACGTCCTGTTCGGGGGCATGACCGCGACCACCTGGGTCCAGATCATCAAGGCGGTGCTGCTGCTCGGCAGCGCCACCTTCATGGCGCTGATGGTGCTGGCGCAATTCGGCTTCTCGCCCGAGGCGCTGTTCGCCCGCGCGGTACAGGTGAAGACGGGTCTCGCCGCCGCCACCGGCCTCGCCCCGCCGGAGGCCGCCGCCCGCGGCGCGTCGATCATGGGGCCGGGCAATTTCATCAAGGATCCCGTCTCGGCGATCTCGTTCGGCCTCGCATTGATGTTCGGCACCGCGGGCCTGCCGCACATCCTGATGCGATTCTTCACCGTGCCGGATGCCAAGGCGGCGCGGACGTCGGTGCTGTGGGCGACGGGGTGGATCGGCTATTTCTACCTCCTCACCTTCATCATCGGCTTCGGCGCGATCGTGCTGGTCGCGACCGACCCCGGCTACGCCGACGGCGCGGGCGGACTGATCGGCGGCGGCAACATGGCGGCGATCCACCTCGCGCATGCGGTCGGCGGCAACCTGTTCCTGGGCTTCATCTCGGCGGTCGCCTTCGCGACGATCCTGGCGGTCGTCGCCGGGCTGACGCTGTCAGGGGCGTCGGCGGTCAGCCACGATCTCTACGCCACCGTGGTGCGCAAGGGACGGGCGGACAGCGCCGCCGAACTGCGCGTTTCGCGGCGCACGGTGCTGGTGCTGGCGGCGGCGGCGATCCTGCTCGGCATCGTGTTCGAGAAACAGAACGTCGCCTTCATGGTCAGCCTCGCCTTCGCGATCGCGGCGTCGGGCAATTTCCCGGTGCTGATCCTGTCGCTGCTGTGGAAGGGGTGCACCACGCGCGGCGTCGTCGCCGGCGGGACGCTGGGGCTGGTGTCGGCGGTGGTGCTGACCATCCTGTCGCCCGCGGTCTGGGTGACGATCCTCGGCCACCCGGCCGCGATCTTCCCCTATTCGTCGCCCGCGATCGTCTCGATGCCGCTCGCCTTCGCGACGATCTGGCTCGTGTCGGTGCTCGATCGCAGCCCGCGCGCGGCGGTCGACCATGCGGGCTACGCCGCCCAGCGCATCCGCGCCGAAACCGGCATCGGCGCGGAGGGCGCGTCCGCGCACTGACCGCCCGCGCCCGCCACTGCGGGCCGGGCGATCACCTGCCCAGCCACGCGGTCCGGAACGCCATCTGCGCCGGGGTCACGGCAGTGCCCAGCGTCTCGCTGCGCACGATCTCCAGCCGCGGGTCGGCGGCGAAGCGCAGCGTCGCGTCGCGTCGGATGCCGCGTTGCTGCCAGCGGATCGCCACGCGATCGCCCGGCTTGCGGTTCGCCAGCATCGCCTGCGCCGCCGCGACGTCGGTCACCGGCGCTCCGTCCAGCGCCAGGATCGTGTCGCCCCGCTCGATCCCCGCGGCATAGGCCGGCGCCGCGGGCGATGGCGGGTCGCTTACCGTCACGGTGCCGCTGGCGCCGTCGAACCCCAGCCCCAGCCCGAGCCAGCCGCGCACTGCATCGGCGGGCCGCAGCGTCAGCCCCGCCTGCGCCAGCAAGGGCGCGTAATCGGGCAACCCGCCGGCATGCACGCTGCCGTCGAAGAAGGTCTTGGCAAAGGCGGGATCGTGCGTCGTCTCGGCCAGCGCCCGTTCCAGATCGGCGGGGGTATAGGGGCGCTCGCCATCGCCGCGCGTCGTCCACAGGTGCCGCATGTACTCGTCGAGCGACACCCCCGGATAGCGCTGGCGCAGCTGCAAATCGAGCGCCAGCGCGACGATCGCGCCATAGGGGTAATAGGAGACGAAGATGCTCGGGTTGACCGGATCGATCGCCTTCGCCGCATCGACGAACGGCGCGCGCAGGCTCATCTCCTCCGGCCCGCCGTAGCGCCGGCCCGCGCCGTTGACGACGCCGTTCAGCGTCGCGCCCAGCCCTTTCAGGAAATCGTCGACGCTGCTCTCGCCCGCCCGCCGGATCATCAGCGGGCCGTAATATTGGGTGAAGCCTTCGGCGAACCACAGGCTCGGCGTCGGATTGGCGCGGGTGAAGTCGAACGGTTCCAGCTCGGCCGGGCGCAGCCGCTCGACGTTCCAGCTGTGGACGAATTCGTGACTCAGCGTATTGATCTGTGCGAAATTGGCCTCCGCCAGCCCGCGCCGGTCGGTGATGATCGTCGAATTGCGATGCTCCATGCCGTCACCCGCGATCTGGGGCATATAGTCGGCGATGAAGGTATAGGTGCCATAGTCGTAGCGCGGCGCCTGCCCGAACAGCGCATAATGCTGCGCGATCACGCGCCGGACCTTCGCGACATAGGCGTCGACGTCCGCCTCGCTGCCGGTGTGGTGGAGCGCAAGGCGCACCAGATAGCGTTTGCCGAGCGCGTCGGTGACCGGCCATTCGCGCAGCGCGAAGTCGCTGATCTCGGTCGGGCTGTCCATGAAATACTGGAGGTTGGGGGCCCAGAAGGTGTTCGTGCCCTTCGCCGCGGGCAGCTGCGTCGCGATCCGCCATTTGGGGTCGAACGGCCGGAAGCGGACCCGGATCGGCTTGTCGTCCCATCCGCGCGCCCACAGGAAGGTGGCGGGCATGTTGAGATGCGCATGCGTCGCGTCGATCTGCGCATAGGTGCCGTCGCCCCAGTCGCCGTACAGCGTGTAGGTGACGACGACCGTGCCGTCATGCCCTGGCGCGACCGTCCAGCCATAAGGATCGCTGCGGTCGAGCGTCAGCGGCCGCCCCGCGCCGTCCTTCGCCGACACGGCATAGACGTTCTTCGCGAATTCGTGGATGGCATAGCGCCCCGGCGACGACCGCGCCATCTGCACCCGCAGCGGCCCCGCCGGCACGCCGCGGAACGTCGCGGTCACCTGCGCCTCGTGATGGACGGCGTTGGGAAAGGCGACGTCATATTGCACCGGCGCCCCCGCCCCGGGATCGCCCGCCTGCTGCGCGGCCATGGCCTGTGCGGCCAGTGTCGCCGCGGTGCGATCGGCCGGGACCGCATCGGCATGAACCACACCCGCCAGCAGGCCGCTCGCGAGGAGTCCTGCTCCATATGTCCGGATGCTCCGCCTGTGCCGTGCCATCATGCCCCTCCTCGACCGCTCGCGCACGCTATGCCAAGCCGCGGCATTCCGGTCCAGCGGGCTGGCAAGGCCAGGTCACGACGGGCCTTTCCGGCCCGAACCGAAGAGGGCGACGACTTCCCCCCGGAAATCGTCGCCCCCCCATCGCGCTGTCGGTCGATCAGAACCGCATGCGCGCGCCGATCGTGAACGCCCGGCCGATCGGATCATACAGCGTCGGGAAGGTGTTGCCGCTGTTGAACGCGGTCCCGCCCACGCCCGATCCGACCAGCGGCGGTGCCTTGTCGAACAGATTGTCGACGGTGAGGCTGAGTTCCAGTTCCTTCGTCGGCCGCACGCTGAACGCGAGGTCGAAGTAATTGTACGCGGGTATGTTGCGATAGGCCGCGAGCACCGTCGTCGGGTTCGGACCGCCCGGCTGCGGCGTGTTGCCGGCAAGACGGGTCGCGAGGAACGGTTCGAGCGAGACGGGGCTGATGTGCGTCCAGAGCAGCGAAACGTCGAACACCTCGCTGCTGTAGGTGACGCGACCGTTCCACTTCCATTCGGCGCGCGGGTTGGTGCAGCCCGTCGCACTGTAATAGCCGGTGCAATCGCGGTTGATCGCATTTGGCGTCGCCTGGAAGTGATAATAGTCGAGCCAGGTCGCGTTGAACCCGAGCGCCAGCGTGCCGGGCACATTGATGCCGAGATCCGACAGGCGCGTCGACTGCGTCAACCCGAAGTCGATGCCCGCGGTCTCGATCCGTCCCAGGTTCGAGAAGCCGGTAATGACGCCCGGCGTCTCCCCCGCGCCGTTGAGGCTGCCCGTCAGCGGGTTGCGCTGGATCAGTGCGCAGAACGCGTTGTTGGCGAACGTCGGGTTCAACGACGACGAATAGCAGCCGTTGAGGATGTCCGCCTGCGCAGGCTGGGTGATCGCGTTCTTCACGACGATGTTGAAGTAATCGACCGTCAGCGCGAAGCCGGTCAGGAACGTCGGCTGGATCACTCCGCCGAGCGTGTAGGTCTGCGCACGCTCGACCTGGAGGTTCGGATTGCCCTGCGTGGTAACGTTGATCTGACCCGAAGTCGGAGCCGGGATCTGACCGATCGTGTTCGCCGGGGCACCGGTCGCGACGCACAGCGCGGCGAGGCCGGCATTGGCAGAGGCGCTGGCGAGCTGGTTCGACTGGCATGGATCGACCGCCAGGTTGCCGAGCCCCTGCACCGCCGACTGGAACAGTTCCTGCACGTTCGGCGAACGAACGGCGCGCTGATACATGCCGCGGAACTTGAAGCCTTCGATCGGCGCCCACTCGCCACCGGCCTTCCACGTCGTGCTGCCGCCGGTCGTCGAATAGTCGGAGTAGCGAATGCCGCCTTCTGCCTGAAGGTTGTAGAAGAACGGCTTGTTCTCGACCAGCGGCACGATTAGCTCGCCGAACACTTCCTTGACGTTGTAGCGCCCACGGTCGGGCGGGGTGCGCGCGCCGGTGCCGAGCACCTCACCCTGGATCTGCGACGGCGCGTCTGGCTGGCTCGCAGCCGAGATGTTGCGCCATTCCCCGCCGATCGAGAAGCCGACCGACTTGCTCGCGAACGGCGACGTGAGGCCGAACAGATCGCCGCCCACGTTGCCCGTGACGACAGACAGCTTCGTCTTGCGGTTGATGAGCGCATCGAGATCGATGAACGCCAGCTGGTCGGCGGTGATCGACCCGTTGGGGCCGAACAGGTTGAGCGGCACGCAGTTGTTCGACGTGTCGGCGCAGCGGATCTGCCCCCCCGTGGTGCGATAGGCGCGCAGCGCCTGCTGTACCTTGCTGAACGATCCCCAATTCTCGCGGACCTGATTCTGCGTGGTCTCGCCATATTGGCCCGACAGGTCGAAGTTGATGCCCTTCGTCACCGTACCGCGGATACCGCCCTGTATCTGGAAGACGCGGCTCTCGATCGGATTGCCGCGCGGGCCGTATTCGGTGAAGCGGCGCTGCGCGATCACAGGCGTCTCGATATAGCCCGCGGTGCCGGGCCCACCCTGCACAGCGGCCGCGGTGGCGCACGCGGCGGCGCTGATCGACCGTGCGGTGCAAAGCTGGCTGCGGATGCCGTCGGTCAGATAGGGATTGTTGAGCGCCAGCTGGTAGATGTTGCCGAACGTGCCCGACGGCGCCAGCTGCAACCGCACCTCGTTGCGGACGAAGAAGGCGGAGGCATAGGCCTCGATACCGTCGGTCAGCTCGTAATGCCCCGCCGCATAGGCGCTCAGGCGATTGAGCGGCGTCTGGAAATAGGTCCCGCTGTTGGTGTTGTAGGTGTCGGCGGCGGTCGCCGCCTGCAGACGACCCGTCGTGGGATTGACGACCGCACCGAACGCGCTCGCCGGCAGACCGAGCTGCGCATTGGTCGGCGAGGCGAAGATCGTTACCTGCGCCGCGGTCGCGCCCGAAAACAGCCCGGTCGTCGAACTGATCGGGAAGGCGCTGATCGACCGTTGCGTGTGGAGCAGCGGGTTCGCCTCGGTATAGCCGACGCTGACCACCGCGTTGCCGCGACCATCCGCAAAGTTGCCGCCCAGCGTCAATGCGCCATTGAAGCGAGCGGCGTCGCCCCGCTCCGAAATGCGATACTGGCCCGACGCTTCCAGACCGGAAAAGTCCTTGCGCGTGATGAAGTTGACCACGCCCGCGACCGCATCGGCGCCATAGACGGTGGATGCGCCACCGGTGACGATCTCCACCCGCTGGGTCAGCGCGACCGGAATCACGTTGGTGTCGGTCAGCCCATCGAGGCCGAACGGTACGATCCGGCGGCCATCCAGAAGGACCAGCGTACGGTTGTCGCCGATGCCGCGCAGGTTGATCGTCGACGAACCATCGGACCCGTTGTTGACGCCCGGCCCGAGCGACGGACGGACAGCGGGCAGATCGCGCAGCAATTCCTCGGCGGTCGCCGGCTGACGGAACGTAATTTCCTGCGGACCGATCACCGCGACCGGGCTCGCCGTCTCCAGATCCGGACGACCGATACGCGACCCCGTGATGACGATGTCGGGATCGCCGTCCTGCCGCTCCTGCGCTACCTCGGGCGATGCCTCCGCCGGCGTCGTCACCTGAGCCGCGGCCTGTCCGGCCAGCACGCCCGCACTGATTAGCAACGTCGACGCCAGCAACGCGTGCCGCGATAGCGAATTCGCCATGGTGTATGCCCCTTGTCGTCGGCGACCGTTCTGGCCGTCCTTCGCGGACGAGACGTTGCATGTGCGTGACGGCTAAAAAAGGCAGCACTACTGCGCTGTCTTGATCCGCTTCGATCCTGTTGCATCGCAGCAACACTACAGCACGCCATGGACCGGCTTTCCAAGCACGGACAAAAAAAGGGAGGGCCCCGGTGGGGACCCTCCCGTCGTCGATCGCCCTTGCGCGTTCGATCAGAAGCCGAAGCTTGCCCCGGCGCGGAACGTGCGGCCGACCAGACCGGCGTAATGCCAGGTGGTCAGGAAGTTCGGCGCGCTCGCATAGGCCGCGGGCGCGACCGGTGCGTGGGCGTTGAACACGTTGCCGACGTTGACGAAGAACGTGAAGTCGTCGTTGACCTTCACCGACCCGTTCAGGTCGACGTTGATGAACTTCTTGACGTAGCAGAAGCGGTCGCCGCCGGTCGTGTCCGTGGTCGCCTTGTACAGCGCCGCGGTGCAAGCGGTGGACAGGCTGCCCTGATCGGTCGCGACGGCCTTGATCTTGTCGACGAAATAGGTCGTCGCCGTCAGCGAATAGGCGCCGACCTGGAGCGTGTTCTGCCAGTTGCCGCGCCAGTCGGGCGTGCCGTTGCCCGACGACAGGTCGTACGGGCCCATCGTCCCCGCATATTTCTGCACGCCGCCGCTGGCGTGCAGGTCGTACTTGAACAGGTGCGTGACCTCGACGCGGCTGGTGAAGGTCGCGTCCTCGCCGAGCGGCACGTTCGCGGTCGCCGCCAGATCGATGCCCGAGGTGATCGAATAGTCGGCGTTGACGAACGGCACGTTGATGATGAGCACGCGCGGCAAAGCGTTCGGGAACAGTGGATCCGGCGCATCGACCAGATTGACCGAATAGCCCGGACCGACGTTGGCCACGGCCGCCTGCGCCGCAGCCAGGTTGTTGGCACCGTAATAGGCAGCCTGTGCGGCGCCGATCTGCGGACCGGCAACGATCAGGTTGGACTTCTTGACGTTGTAATAGTCGGCGGTGAAGCTGAACCACTTGACCGGCTGGACGATCAGGCCGGCGGTGAAGCTGCGCGACGTTTCCGGCTTCAGGTCCGGGTTGCCAGCGACGCCGCGGCCGAGCGAATAGGCCTGGCTGTACGGATTGCCGTTGACGTTGCACGCGCCGTTGGCGCCGATCGTCGCGCCATGGGCGACGCCGAAGGTCGCGCAGGGCGGCGTGTAGGTGACGAAGCCCGCATATTGGCTGCGCGCGCCGCTCTCGGCGAAGGTCGGTGCGCGGAAGCCCTGCGAATAGGTGCCGCGGATCGCCAGCTGCTTGAACGGCGTGAACTTGACGCCGACCTTGGGCGAGAAGCGGCCGAACCCTTCCGAATAATGGTCGTACCGGCCCGAGGCGTTGACATCGAGCATCGTCAGGATCGGTGCGTCGATCTCGAAATAGGCCGCCGACACCGTGTGCTTGCCGAACGACGACGAGGTCGTGAGGCCATAGGTGTCGAGCGCCGCGTTCTGGTTGTTGTTCTCCAGCGTCTCGCGGCGGACCTGGCCGCCGACCGCGACCTGCAACGGGCCGCCCGGCAACGCGAACAGCGCCTTGCTGAGCGAGGCGTCGAGCGAGGCCATGGTCGAGTGCGACGGCGTCGTCTTGTCGGGCGACAGCGTATCGCGCACCGCCTGGCTGTTCAGCGACGGATTGACGAAATTGTAGCTGCCGGTGTTGATCGCGTTGCGGAGCGCGGCGATGTTGATAAGGCCGTGCTGCGTGATCTCCAGCTCGTCGCGGGCATAGACGCCCTGGACGCGCCAGTTCCAGTCGTCGCCGAAGTTGCCGTCGAGGCCGGCGGTGCCGCGATACACCTCGTTCTTGCGGTCGCTGCCGACGGGGATGTCGCCGAACAGGTAATAGATGCGCGCCGCGCCATTGTTGGGGTCGTTGGCGAATGCCGCCGCATAGGGGTTGTTCGGATTGAGCTGGCGCCCCGCGGTGCCCGCGACCGAACAATTGATGCCCGACGTGCAGATGTACACCGGCAGCACGACGCCGGGATTGCTCGACGCGGTGCTGGGTGCGCCGCCGAACGGCTGGGTGGCGCGTATCGCCGACGGCGTGCCCTTGATGCTGACGTCGCTGCGGCTGTAGCTGCCGGTGACATAGCCCTCGATCGCATCGCTGAGGCGGACGCTGATCCGGCCGTTGACCGAATAGCGCTCCTGGAGCGGCTGCAACTGGCGATAGCGGTCGACCAGGTCGTAGCGGCAACCGACGCCGTTCACCGCGCTGCTGGTCTGGGTGTAGGTGCCGTTGTTGCAGGTGCCCAGGTTCAGCGTCTGGAACTGCGTGCTCAGCGCCGTCGTCGAACCCGCCAGCGGGTTGTTGAGATCGGTCTGGCGCACCCGCACGACCACCGCGCTCGGCGTGGCGGTCGTCAGGTTCTGGTCGGCGGTGTTGAGGTCGTTGCCGCCGATGCGGGTCAGGTCCTGGGTGTTGTAGGGAAAGCCGCGGCTGTGATTGGAGATGCGGCCGTCGCGCTGGTATTCGCCGTTGACGTAGACGTTGAAGCCCTTGTCCTCATAATCGCCGTAACCGAGCGTCAGGTTGGCCCGCTGGCGCGCGCCGTCGCCCTTTTCGGCCAGCCCGGCCTCGACCGTGCCGGTCAGCCCGGTCACATGCTTCTTGAGGATCAGGTTGACCACGCCGCCGATCGCGTCCGCGCCATAGGTCGACGATGCGCCGTCCTTCAGCACTTCGATACGGTCGATCAGGCTGAACGGGATCGAATTGAGATCGACGTAGGAATTGTGGCCATCGTCGCTGATCGGGAAGTTCGCGGACCGCAGCCCGTCGACGAGGACGAGCGTTGACGACACGCCGAGGCCGCGGAGCGACACGGCCGAACCGCCCGCGCTGAAGCCCGACTGGAAGCCGGTGCCGATCGAGCCCGCGCCGTCGGCGGAAATCGAGCGGATCGCGTCGGTGGCGGTGGTGATGCCGGCCTTGGCGATGCTGTCGGCGGTCAGGATCGTGACCGGCGACGGCGTCTCGGTGTCGGTACGCCGGAACAGCGATCCGGTGACGACGATGTCGCTGTCGCCCTGCGTCGACTGCGCGTCGGGCGTGGTCGGCGCGGCCTTCTGCCGATCCACCTCGACCTGGCCGGGCGTCTGCGGCGTCGGTGCGGTCTGCGCCCAAGCAGGAGCCGCGACGAGCGCGATGGCCAGCGGCGTGGCAGCAGCGAGCAATGCGGCCTTGCGGCCGCAGCGAGAAATCCTGGTCACTATGTACGTCCCCCTTGCACGGTCGCCGCCCGGCGCCGCTTACGTTCTTCAAATGCCATGACATTTGAAGAGCACTGGGTGGATCAAGGACCGGGGGCTGTAAAGTGGTCCGCAGCGTTCGCGGCCACATTCCGTAACGTTCCGTTGCAATTCGGACACAAAAGGTCTGGTCTGTTAACCCGTTCGTTCAGGGTGTCTTTTTGCCCCCGAACAGCCGACCCAGCATCGCCTCGGCCGCCTTGCCCACGGCGTCGGCGATCGCCTGCGGATCGGGTTGGGTCTGGGTTCCCTGCGGTGGCG
>NZ_JAJLPA010000020.1 GCF_025548555.1 Sphingomonas sp. A2-49 | reverse complement strand
CCCATCCGTTAATCCATTGAATGGCTTGTCATCATATTCGAAATAAAGGTGATCGACCGGTTTATCAGGGTGGATCTGGGCGGGCGATTGACGTTTGAACACGTTTCCCGTGGCTTGACGCGCCAACTGGAAGTCTAACGCATATTGCTCTGATCGTTGAGTAGGCCCCCAGCGTGTGTTAGCGTGACATCCTGCATTTGTCGGGGGGCAATATGGCTACGCTTGTAAGCAGATCGACGAAGTCTCGGGTACGCGATCATCGCTTTTTCCTTGTTACCGCAATCGTGATGGCCGTGATCAACGTCGCGGGCTTTGGCGTCCAAAACGCCATGGGACGATCGAGTTTTTCGGCTCCGCTGATCGTTCATGCCCATGCCCTGGTGTTTTTTGGCTGGGTCGCGATCTACGTTGCACAAAATGTTCTGGCGTCGACAGGGTCGCTGGCCCTCCACCGCAAACTAGGTTGGATCGCGGCTGGCTGGATGAGCACGATGGTTGTCCTCGGCACCATCGTGACGGTGCGTATGGTTCGCGCGGGCCATGCCCCCTTCTTCTTCCAACCGGCTTATTTCCTCATCATGAACCCGGTCGGAGTTCTTACGTTTGCCGGCTTGTCGACTTGGGCCATCGTACTTCGGCGACAAACCGATTGGCACAAGCGGCTGCATCTGTGCGGAATGGCCATGATCATGGGGCCTGCGCTCGGACGACTGCTGCCGGCACCCCTCCTCATTCCATATACCGGCCTCAGCATCTTCGCTGCGATGCTCGTTTTCCCCTTTGCCGGCGTGCTTGTCGATTGGCGGCGCGATCAAACGATCCATCGAGCATGGTTATCGGGCATCGCCGTGATGGCAGCCGCTCAACTCCTCATTGAAGTTAGCTCCCGAACTTCGATCGGCAATGCTCTTTATGCCGCCGTCGTATCGGGATCGCCTGGCTCTGCAGTTCCGCCACGCGCCTATCCGCCATTCCCCGCGGGATAATCACGCGCCGGACTCGGATCCATCCTCATCCCGATATCACCGGCGAACAGCGGTCCGAACCTGTTCCACCACAGCCGAACCGTCTCATGGCAAATGTCGATCCCTCGCTCAAACAGCAGGTCGTCCACGTTCCGCAGTGACAGCGGGAACCGCACGTACATCAGCACCACCAGCCGGATCACCTCAGGCGAGGAATTGAAGTAGCGGAGCGGCGAGGCGGGTTTGCGGGGGCGAGGCAATGGAGCGCCCTACCCCGCGCCGCATACCATCCGGTGCATTTGGTTTGACGTGTAGATAGGCGTCGAAAAGGGACCCCACCCATCTCGCCTCAACCCTCTCAGTTTGCACGTGAGATTTACTCTAGATAGGGTATTGATCGGCGCCGATCGGGACCCCCTCAAACCTAAATTTGGCACCCAAAACAGCCACTTGCGCTGTCGACCGGTGGGGTACCGCTTCGACGCCTCTCCACAGCCAGGCGGTCGACATAGTCCGGGCGCAGCCCCCTACGTCGCCAGATAGTTCAAGTTGCCGGGGTCCGATGTGCCTGACGGCCTGTTAAGCCTCCACAACGGAGGAAGCGATATGGCCGATGATCAACAGGACGCGCGATACGCCGCAGAGGGCTCGGACGAGGCGCGCGCGGAATGCACCCCATTGACGATGGAAAAGTCGGGCGATGCTGACGCCGACGACAAGGATGTCGGGAAGCCACAGGAGGATTTGGACGCGGAGGACTTAAAGGGCTTCGTCAAAGATCCGCTGGAGCAATAGGCTTGCGATTGCGCTAGGCGACGGCGGCAAAGCGCTCGGAAGGCAAGGTAACTGTTGGAAGGCAGCGGAAGCCCGGCTTGGCGAGAAGATAGCCTTGAATATACCGGGCGCCGAGTGCGCGAAGGCTGTCGTATTCTGCGATTGTTTCTATGCCTTCGGCAATGACGGTGATGTCGAGTGACTGCGCGATGCGGATCACCCCCTCGACGATCATCCGGCGAGGCATGCTCTGCTCGATCCCGCGAATCAGATCCATGTCGAGCTTGATGTAATCGGTCTGGAACTTCGCGAGCAGGCCGAGGCAGGCATGACCAGCGCCGAAGTCGTCGATCGCGGTGCCGAAACCCATCTTCGCATAGGTCTCGACGATCCTCTTCACGTGATCGGTGTCTGCCATCTCCTCGTTCTCCGTAAACTCGAAGATGAGCCGATCGGTGGGAAAGCCGGTTGCCCGCGCAGTCTTCAGGGTCAGCTGGATGCACGCCATGGGCGAGTATACGGCATTGGGTAGGAAGTTGATCGACAGCCGAGCGTCGGACTCGAGAATACCGGCGGCTACCGCGCCTTCGATTGCGGCGACACGACACTGCTGATCGAACGCATAGCGGTTCTCAGGCATGACCGACGCCAGAACGTCCGCAGCACCAGTACCATCGGCGCCGCGCACGAGCGCCTCGAACGCGAACGGTCGGCCTGTTTCGACATCGACAATCGGCTGAAACGCCATGGCGATGTCGAACACCTGGTGCTCCGAACGACAGCCCAGACAGCCTGCTTGCGTCTCTTTCGTCATGGCTCGAAAGCTAATCGGACGAAGCTAAGGCTTTGTGAATCAAGCAGCCTTTTGTAGACCGGTTGCTGTGCTTGCATTGGGCGCCCGTACGTGCTTCCATCCTTATATGCCCCAGCGCATTCTGAGCCAGCGTCAAAGACTTCAGGAGCATCTAGAGGACGCCCTGGTTGAGGCGGACTCGTTGCAGGCACATGCTGTAGCCGCACTGGTCAGCGAAGCGCTGAATGCGCTGACGAATCTGCCCGACACCAAGTCATTGGATCAGTGAAATGTCGATCAGCAGAGTGCGTGGTCGCGTATGTCAGCGGCAGGCCCGTCCAGTCACAATAGACATATAATTGGTCGAACGTTCCGGTAACGAAACTACACATGATTATAGTTGAAGAAGGTGGGCCGCAGGTTCCTACTTCTGCTAAAATGCTGACGCGTAAATGCCGGGGGTTCTGAGTGAGCGATATGCCGCCAGGAGAGGCGATCCAGTCGGTCTGATTGAGACTGCCAGGCGCGCGATTTTCGAAGCATCAATTGTAACTTCCCGCATGGCGCCGGGCTTCGCTCCATCTACGCCGGTCTGATCGCATCAATTGAACACGACAGGCCTCTCGGGCCTGTGCTCAACACTTTGCGCTCGATCAAGCACGAGGCAAAGGTTGCCGTTGGAAAAGCAGCCGCTGTGCTACCGGTAACGACCTCGGTTCTAATAGCCTTTGGTAGCGTCGCGGGTATCGCAGAGTTCTTCGTAGGCAACGTCGTCGTTGCTGTTGCGGCCGGAGGACTTGCCGGTAACACACTGAAGGATGCGATGCTGAAAAAGGATGCCGCCATAGCTGATGCACGTTGATCGGGTCCGCATGACCAGTGTGCGGTCGTTTAGGGTGAGCGGGCGGTTTCCCAGTTCGGAGATCCGTTCAGACGCGGATAATTGGCACGGCAACAGCTGGTTGCCCAGCGGCGGCTTGCACCGCCCAAGTCGTACGCCAAGCAGCGCAAGCTTTGGCCGGCCGCCCGCCGATCCTGGTTTACCGCTATGCGCTCACGACCGCTGAGCGATGACCGCCGCCCGAATTTTTCATCTGGTTGCTGATCCAAAACAGCCCTAACTTCGCGCGCAACGATTAAGGCAAACGCTTCCCATGCCGGCAGCTCATTGTGTCTCCACGGTCGAGGGTATTATCCTCCAAGCAGATCAGGGCTTCTTCGATCTTCTGCAGCGCGAGGAGTACGAGGTCATTGGCATTTCATATCGGCAGATCACCGATCCAAGAGACCTTGGGCGCAGCGCGGAGATGTTGGCGCTGCTGGAAGATGGCGCAGCCCCGGTTCGCCTGCAAAAGCGCTATCTGAGGCCAGATGGCAGCTCGATCGCCGCAAATTTGCTCATCACCCGCTTCTCCGATCCAGACCGCCTAATTAGCACGCTGTTCTGGCAGGAGAGCGGGCGCGCTCTGCCCCCGGCGAGGCTTTGGGCGGCTGCGCTACGGATACGTCACGTCCATGCCGCGCGCATCAAGTTGTTCGGCAAAGAACTCGGCACTGATCCGATCGGCTCAATGTTCATCGGCATCTATCTCGCTGAGGCAGAAGGCCGCACCGTCGGCGTCGATGAGATAGCAATGTATTCCGGCATTGCAGCATCTACCGCAGAACGATGGATTAAGGCGTTGCAACAGCGCGGCATCCTGGACACAACGTTTGAACCGCACGTCCACCTTCAGCTAACGCAATCCGGCTTGGAAAAGGTTGAAGCGATGCTGGCGACAGTCTACGAAGCCCCAGACGCCGCGGCCATGCTGGACTGAAGCTCGTGTATGAGGTGGTCGACTTGTGCCGCGGCAGCGCGGTGTCCCTCGGCATCAAGAAACGCCAGCGCCGCCTGCAGGTGCTCGAGAGCTTCTTGCATCGTAGGTTGCTTCATCGGGCCTGCCTTAATACATCTTCGACCAGACTTATCTTTATGAAAGCTGCATGAGAGCTGACTGAACTGACGGGGTGGATGCCCCCTTCGAGCGGCGTCGTATGATGCCGGACCGGCACCGGAAGGTGCCAAGCGAAGGAGGAGCAGCTGACCGACGTCCACATCCTCGCCATCGACCTGGCGAAGCGCAGCTTCCAGATCTACGCGACATCGCCGGGAGGAGCGGTTCTATTCAACCGGACCGTGTCGCGGGCCAAGCTCGAGACGTATCTGCGCGAGCAGGCGCCATGCATCGTCGCGATGGAAGCCTGTGCTACGAGCCATTTTTGGGGGCGGTTCGCGCAAGCGCTGGGGCATGATGTCCGTCTGATCCCGCCGATCTATGTGAAGCCGTTCGTCAAACGGCAGAAGAACGATGCGGCGGACGCTGCGGCGATCGCGGAAGCGGCTGTTCGACCGAACCTGCATTATGTGGCGGTGAAGAGCGCCGAGCATCAAGCCCGTGCCATCGCCCTCCGGACACATCAGTCCTTTGTCGGCCAGCGCATTCAACTGATCAATGCATTGCGCGGTCATCTGGCCGAGTTCGGTTTAGTGGTGGCGCAGGGCCTGCGAACCTGAAGTCCGTTATTGTATGATTGACGACGGCGCGATCGACCTTCCCGTTGCGGTTCGCGATATCGCACGCCTCTACCTGGACCAGATCGCGTTGCTCACGAACAAGATCGAGGAGCTGCACTCGAAGCTTGTTCACTCGACCAAGGTTGACGACGCCCTGCGTCGGCTGTGTACGGTGCCGGGGGTCGGCCCAGTGACCGCGGGCACGATCATGGCCTTCGCTCCGGATCTGCGGACCTTTGCAAGCGGCAGGAACTTCGCCGCGTGGCTGGGCCTGGTCCCGCGACAGCGGTCCACCGGCGGCAAAACGCGGCTCGGCTCGGTCAGCAAGATGGGGCAGGCCGATATCCGCAAGCTGCTGATCGTCGGCGCGATGAGCCGGATCAGATGGATCGTCCGCAAAGGCGTCCTGCCCGACAACTGGCTTGGCCATGTGCTCGGTCGCAAGCCGCGAATGGTGGCGGCGGTCGCCTTGGCGAACAAGATGGCGCGTATGATCTAGGCGATGATGGCGCGAGAAGAGAATTATCGGATGGCGTAAGCCGGTCGTCTTCCTCTGAAGCGAACCGGTAAGCGCCTGAGGGCTTCGCGGCCCTCGCAAGGAGATCAACTGACGATTATGCGGCAAGGATTTCAATGTTTAGGACGTGGAAACCAGTCCCGGGGCGCGAGCATCGTAGCTCTCTGAACCGATGTGGACCGCGTTCTTCGAACTGCATACCGGCCAGTGGCAAACGATGAGCCACGCGAACAGGTCTGACACACGAGCGATATACGCGCCGAGCCGCCAAAACGTCGGAAAATCACCTTGCAAAACCGGGGGCATCCATACGCGCTCCTCCCAGCGCTGTCGCGCAGATCTGGAAGCTGCGCTTCGCCAGGTCGATGGCGAGGATGTGGACGTCGGTCATCTGCTCCTCCTTCGCTTGGCACCTTCCGGTGCCGGTCCGGCATCATACGACGCCGCTCGAAGGGGGCATCCACCTAATCAGTTCACGGTGTGCCTCGTCTTCTTTATGTCCAGCTCCTTGCCCGCAGGCTTCAAAGGGCCGGAAAACTCTCACTCAAATTGGATGAAGAAACAGGGAGGACGTCAAAAACCGGCATCGGCATGGGCTACTGGTGGGCCGATGCACTGGCTGCCGGCCTGATCTCGCTCGACATCCTGAACGACGGCGTATGGGCGCTACGCTCAGCTTCGGCCGAGTTCGTCGACGGTGCTACTCGTGTGCTCGACGGGACCGAAGTCGCCGAGGACGCCAGCGTCCTCTATGCCGATATCGACGCCTGCTTCCCGGGTGCGAAGGTCCATCTGCGCGAGACCGGTCGATTGATCGAAGCGCAGATCATAGGAGCGACGCCCCCGGAACCTATGCTGAACCCGGCAGACTACCCGGCGATCCGAAGCAGGCCTGGCGGTTGAGGCACATCAGCTTCGTACCGGCAGACGACGTAATTGAAAGCCTGCCATTATCAGTTGGTCGCAGGCGTGCGGGTGGCGACTAGATCCACCCTTAGCCGCAGCAGGCGACGTCGGGCGGACGATGAACGTTCCGGCTGTCCGCGGGCGAGCGCAGTCCACGCGGTCTGACGAACGTTCGATCCAGAGGACCGGCGGCGCTGAACGTCCGGCTGCGGATCCTCCCTAAGCCTGCTTGCCCTCGATTAACTCGATGATCCAATCACCTGCCAGCAGGCGCTGGTCATCGGCCCGTGCCACCTCGATCGCCTGGTCGTTGCGGTAGATCCGCACGATCTGGCTCCCGACGATATCGCGCGGCGACCTGCCGACCTCTTCCGCCGTCACGACACGTTCGCGCAGTTCGATCCGACCGGTCCGCGTCACCAGGTCCGTGACGTAGTCGGCGACGTGCGGTCCGGTGGTGCACTGGGCGAGCAGCTGCCCGCCGAAGCTGACCGGGTTGACGATGATGCTGGCACCAGCGTCGCGGGCCAGCAGCTCGTTCTCGATCGCGGCGATCGAGACCGCAACTCCGGCATGGGGTGCGAGCCGGCGACAGGTGAGGATGATCAGCACTGCAGTATCGTCACGGCCAGGGCAGACTATGGCGCTATAGGCGGCGTCGACCTTGGCGATTTCCAGCACCTTGTTGTGGGTCGCGTCGCCTTCGACCGTGGCGACACCCAGCTCCTCCGCGAGGCGCAGACGGCCGGCGTTCTCGTCCACCACGACGATGCATTCGGGCGGGTGGCCCCGTTCGAGCAATTCGCCGACCGCGGCTGAGCCCGACCGGCCGTAGCCGCAGACGATGACGTGATCCTTCAACCCATGCCTGACGAGGCTCATGCGCCACCGTTCCCATCCCTGCCTCAGCATGAAGCTGTAGGCGCTGCCCAGGAAGATCAAAAACACGAAAATGCGGATCGGCGTGACGACGAAGGTGTCGAACATGCGCGCGGAGTTGCTGACCGGCACGATGTCCCCGTATCCCACCGTGGTCACGGTGATCACGGTGAAGTAGACGATGTCGAGGAAGCTCACCACGCCATCGGTGTTGTCCCTGAGTCCGGCGCGATCTATCCAATGTCCGCCCAGCGCGATGCCGACCAGCACCAGCACCGCGACCCCGCGGATCGCCAGCGTCGTAAGGGGGCTGAGCCGCCCCGGACGATAGAAGCGCGGGCGTACGGCGAGCACGGCGGAGCGGGCCGCCATGCGCCCCGGCGTCAAGGCAGGCCGTTCCAGCCGACGACGTCTCACGGGGCGGTGTCGATGGAGACGTGGTGCATTCCTCCACCTTCCCCGACGGATACGTCGGGAGCAAGGCCTTCCGGGCGGGGAGTGGGGCCCACGAAGTGGCGTTCCGCCAGGCAAGCCGGACAAACATGGCCGCCCTCACCAAGCGTCGAGGAGTGGGGAAACGGAGCCATCCCGATCGTCCTTCGTTCATCAGCGACAAGTCAGATCGCCGCGGGGCGCTCCGTCCGCCTGTCTGCTGATCGGAAATCGATGTGATCGCCTCCTCCGCAATGCCAGACCCGTACATCCTGGTTCTCACCGGATTTGGACTGCTGACCGCATTGGTGGTGTGGCTGCCGCTAGCCCTCCGCAAGCTGCCGCTGTCCCTTCCGATCGTCTGCATCGCGTTGGGAGCGGCGCTCTTCTCCTTGCCGCAGGTGACGCTGCGACCGCTGCCGATCCTGTACCCCGAGATCACCGAACGGTTCACCGAGTTTGTCGTGATCATCGCGTTGATGGGAGCGGGACTGAAGATCGACCGCGTGTTCCGGTGGCGCGACTGGGCGGTCACGTGGCGGCTGCTGGCGATCACGATGCCGCTCGGCATCCTTGCGATCGCAGCGGTCGTGGCCTGGGGAATGGGCCTGCCATGGGCCATTGCCCTCCTCCTTGCCGCGAGCCTGGCACCGACGGACCCGGTGCTGGCGGCCGATATCCAGGTGGGGCCTCCGAAGAGCGAGGACGAGGACGAGGTACGCTTCGGCCTTACCTCCGAGGCCGGCCTAAACGACGGCTTCGCCTTTCCCTTCGTCCACCTCGCGATCGCGCTCGCTGCCGCCGCCGGAACGGGCAGGCCATGGCTGGGCGAGTGGCTGAGCTACCGGGTGCTTTGGGAAATCGGTGCGGGCGTGGGGGCAGGCTGGCTGATCGGGCGCGCGTTCGGATGGCTGACCTTCCACGTGCCCGCCCAGACCAAGCTCGCCCAGACCGGGGACGGGCTGATCGCGTTGGCGGCGACGTGCATCTCCTACGGCTTCACCGAGATCATCCACTGCTACGGCTTCCTGGCCGTATTCGTGACCGCGCTGACGTTCCGGGGCACCCACCGCAGCCACGACTTCCATCACGACATGCACGACGTCACCGAGCAGATCGAGCGGCTCGCGATGATGGTGCTGCTGCTGCTCTTCGGCGGTGCGCTGGTCAGCGGCCTGCTCGCCAACGTGTCTCTCGTCGACGTACTCGTCGCACTCGCGATCCTGCTCATCATCCGGCCAGTCACTGGCCTGATCGGCCTGACCGGGCACGACGCGGATCGCTCCGAGAAGCTGACGCTCGCCTTCTTCGGCATCCGGGGTGTCGGCTCGATCTACTATCTCGCCTACGGCCTCAACCACATGGACGTCGCCGGGGCGGAAAAGCTCTGGGGTTTGGTCGGGATGGTCGTCCTGTTCTCCGTGGTTCTACACGGCCTGACCGTCACGCCGATAATGCGTCTGCTCGATCGGCAGCATGGACGAGATCCCGACAAGGACGAACCACCGGCCGTAGGAGCGTAGCGTCCCGCGGCCGAGGCCCGTTCGCGATCACGACCGTGACGCCCGTCCAACGACTGGACGGACGTCCGAGCGTGATAATCAGGCGGCTTCGGCCTGCAGGTTCACCGAGCTCTCGGCGAGCTTGGTCATGTACTCGTCGCCACCGTAGATCTCCTTGGTGGCCTCGCGCAGCGCCTTGTTGTCGTCCTTGAGGCCGAGCGCCTTGGCGTAAGCGGCCGCCGTGCCGAACCCGGCGATGCCGTAGTGGGTCATCCGTTGGTACTGCGCGATGATGATGACGTCGAGCACTGATCCCTTCTCGGGTCCTTCCTCAAGAACGTGCTTCGTCGCCTCGGCGGCTAGGCCCTCCATGCCCTTGCAATGTTCCTTCGAGACCTTCTCGTCCTGGCCTGCGATCAGCTCCTTCAGCACGGCGGTGTGCTTGGTGATGCCCTCGTGGGACTTGCCGAGCATCTCCTTAAGCGCGGGATCCGACGCCTTCGTCGTGATCTTCTTGAGCACCTTCAGCATCTGATCGTTGGCGGACCATAGGTCCTTCAGCTCATCGACGTACACGTCCTTGAGATCTTCCGGGGTCGACATCGGCAAGCTCCTCCAAACTGCAGGCATGGTGCCCGAGCTTGGAAGTACCAGCGTGCGGCGTAACCTCGCGGTTCCAGACATCACGCCGTTTCCACATTGCCTCGGCAGCCGAACATAGCCGGCTGCAGGCCCACCGCTGCCCACCGGCCTTTCCGAAGGCTGCCGTTCGGCCAATGAAGCGCGGCGACATTGATCCATGGCGAGCGACTGTACGGAGATGGCCTGCCCCCGTGCCCGGTCGTGTCAGGAAGCAGATCCGGCGGATCCACGTGGGCCGCGGGCGAAGCGAGTCAGGAGTTTTCCGAGCGGCTGGAGTCACGCTTCCACGGGGATCCACTAGGGCCGCCGCCGTATCGCAGGTCGCGGAGATCGTAGCCGCGACCAGCGACACGGCGGCGGTCCGAAGATTTCGCTTCGCATCCAAGCAAAGACGTAACGGGGTGCCGATGAGCTTGCATACTTCGAGCCGATGCCGACAAACATGCGCGCCGTGTCCGGTCGTCTTCCTGACGCCATTAGCGGGATGGCGATGCACCCGCGTCCGACGCGTCGTCGATGTCGGATCGGGCGGCGGTCGTGTGCCGCCGCCCGTCGGTCGTCAGGCCAGGCCGTGCTTGAGTGCACTCATCCTGTCATGGCCCTCTCGGACAGATGCGAATGCGTCGGTGATCACCGCGAGAGTCGCCGGCGCCAGGCCGTCGTCCTTCATCGCGTCCTCGAACTTGGCCTTGATGTGGTCCTCGCCGCGCTCGACCTCCTGGATGATCGCCTCGTCGTCCTTGCCGGTGATCGCCTGCTTCAGGTCCATGAAAGTGCGATGAGCGGCTGCCAGCATGCTGGAGTCCATCTCCGGCTCACCGCCGAGGCTGCGGACCTGGTTCTGCAGATCGGTTGCGACCTTCGCACGATCGCGCGCGAAGTCGGCGAACATCGTCGCGAACTGCGTGCTCTCTGCGTCCTTGGCAGCGTCCTCATAGCCCTTCATGCTGTCGAGCGTGGTCACGATGAGGCCGTTCAGCACGGACGCGTCGTTATTATTGGTCATGTAGAACTCCGATGGGGAAGGTCGCTCAACGATCCCGTCGCCCGAACGGGCCCAAGCAATCGGATGGCACGCATCGGCACCGACGGCGATGACGGCCAACCGCCAATGTGCCCGGCTGGTGCGCGAATGGGTCGTCGGCATCGGCTTGGCTCCTCAGGAATACGGGACCCACTCGTTTCGACGGGCCAAGGCGTCCATTATCAAAAAGGCCACGGGCAACCGTCGAGCCGTTCAAATCCTCCTAGGTCATGCCAAGATCGACAGCAGTGTCGGCTATCTGGGCGTCGACGTGGAAGATGCCTAGGAGCTGACTGAGCGAACCGAGGTCTGAGCAGACCCACTAGCAGACGTTCCCGGCGACCCTTTACCTTTCCGAATTCAGACATTCGTTCAGGTTGCTGAAAATAGCGCAACAGGGGAGTGGAACCCGCATTCTCGCCGACTGAGGGGACGTCGAGTTTGAAACTGCCGTCGGCTGAGCATTCTCTCTGTATCGAGCACCGTCCAAGACGTACGATCAATTTACCTTGCGTACGAAGCTGGCGACATCCTCGAGCACCGGTGCCCTGCTCCTAAATGGACGCGCTAGCGCCAGGAGCAGGCTGACATGGCCCATTTTCGGATAGGACCGGAAATTCACCGAAACGCCACCCGCACGCAATCTTGCGCCGAGCGCTTCACTGTTACGCGGGCGGACAATGGTGTCGTCCGCTCCAACGAGCAGCAACGCTGGTGGATCTCCGGTCCCGGCCCACGTGACGGGCTGCGTGTCCTTGGGTCGGGGCCACCCACCGAATGCGGCACGACTGGCGTCGACATCGAAAGGAGCAAAGTCATAGGGGCCAGCCATTCCTATGAAGCCTCTGACCGCCTGCCGATCGTCCTTCAGCCAACGATCGTCTACCGCTAGCATGGCGGCGATATAGGCGCCCGCCGAATGACCCGTCAGTATGAGCCGAGCCGGGTCCCCGCCGAACTCTGCAGCATGTGCCTCGGTCCAGCGCACGGCAGCTGCGCCATCCTCCACGAAGGATGGATAGCGAACCGTAGGCACGAGCCTATAGTCGGGGATAACGACAACGAACCCCTTTGCCGCCAACGCTCTGCCGACGAAGGCATAGCCTAAGCGCGATCCGCTGTTCCAGCTTCCGCCATAGAAGAACACCACGACCGGCCGCGTACCGATCGGTTGAGGTTGTGGCGCATAAACGTCCAGCATCTGCCGTGGATCGTTACCGTATGCTACGGCGGTTGCGACCCTTCCCGCACCTCGATCTTTAGGCACCAGCGTGTCGAACACGCCTAACGGCGAGCAGCCAGCGGCGAAGAGGCTAGCCAGGACCGTGAGGCGAGCGCGAAAGGTCGTGGCCATGCTGTTCAACGTCCTCTTTCCGTCTCTGCAATGATGCGATCGATCATCAACATGGGTGGACGCATGTTCGACCTTGTGGATCGCGCTCGTCTCCACTCAGTGGCGCCGGCGCGGACGGTACATCGCCATGGTCCACGGCATGACCAGCGAACCCGCAGACTTTGCATCGAAACCGCTGCACCCGCCGTATCTCGATCATGAACCCTGAGCCCGACCTCTCCTCAGATACTGCAGCTTCGGTCGGAGCGGGCTCGGAAGGTCGCTACCGGCGCATCGTTGATATGACGGCTGCACTCAGGGCAATGTTCGGTGATGCAGCTTTAGCTATTGCCCATGGTCAACCAGGCACCTTCGACGTCGGCGGGAGGAGTGGCATCCGGTGGCAGGACCTGGCGGACGAACTACGCGCCGCCAAGCTGCCTCACACAATAGCCATCCCGCCGACGCCGTGACGCGTCACCGGGCGTGCGGTTACATGGGCGGCGTGATCCCGTCCTTGCCGATCGCAACGAACTTGGCTCCCGGCGCGCTCGCGTCGGTGACGACGAAGACCTTCTGACCTTTCGCCAGCACTGACCGCTGCGTCGGCTCGAACCGGACCACCGGCGTGCCGGCCGGCACCAGAACCTTGGTCTTTCCGCCCTTGTAGGAGACGGTCAGCGTCGTCTCGCCCGGCTTGCCCGCACCATCTGTCACCGTGCCGTTGGTCATGGCACTCTGTTGCTCGACGGTGCCGTTGGTCATCGCGCTTTGCTGATCAACCGTGCCGTTGGTCATGGCGCTTGATCCGCTCGCGTTGCCGCCAGCCGCGGCGACGACGCCGGGAACGTCCCAGTCGTAATGGCCCTCGCCTGTCCCGCGCATCGATTCCGGGAAAATGACCAGCTCGACTGCGCGCGCTGTATCTCCAGCCCCTGTCGTTGCCGTGCCGATGAAATCGCCGTCCTTCAGCGTGGCCAGACTGGAACCAACCACCCATGCGAAGCCGGTCTTGGTGTCGAGCGGCACGGACACAGCACGACCATCATAGGTCTGCACCGCAATCGCATTTGCACCAACGGATTGCACGACGCCGCGGACGCGGGTCGCGGTCGTCGCCGGACCCGACGCAGCTGTCCCATTTGCCTCGTTCGAGCTTGGGCTGCTGCACCCGCCCAAGGCGACGATTGCGCTGCCGAGCAGCGCGAAACTCTTCATTGTCATCGTGTCGCATCCCTGGATCGGCGCGAAGCAGGATGTCCGCGCCAGGATGCCCTGCACCGTCATGCGTCATTTGTCTCCAGCCAACGCCGAAGCTTGGTCGCTATTGCTTCGCCCGCAAGACCACATACCCTGCCGCCCTCCGGCGATGTCGATGACGAACGAGGCGTGACTGCGCGTCTGTCTCGGCTATGGGACACCTACAGGCGCCTTGCATCAGGCAGCCTTCTGTCAGGAGAGAGACCATGCTGTTTCATACGATGGTGGGTTCCAACGATATCGAGCGGTCCAAGCGCTTCTACGACGAAGTGCTGAGCGTCCTCGGCGTGAGCGAGGCCACGCTGAATATCGCAGGCAGCGGCCATACCCGCCTGTTCTACCGCAACGAGAACGGCACCAACTTCATCGTCACCGAGCCTATCAACGATGAGCCCGCTACCGTGGCGAACGGCAGCACCGTTGCATTCTCGTGCAATTCGCCCGAGCAGGTGAAGGAGTTCCACGACGTCGCCATCGCAAACGGCGGCACGTCCGTTGAAGCGCCACCGGGACCGCGAATGAGCCCCTCCATGGGCCCGATCGAACTAGCCTATTTTCGCGATCCCGATGGCAACAAGCTTTGCGGCATCCACTTTCCCACATGACCGACTCTGGGTCGAGCTCGCTATTCATGTTGCCGGCGAGCTCAATCCAGACATTTGCGGTGCCTTTCCTACTTTTCAGCTTCGGCCGCTCTTTGCTCTTGCTTGGCAAGCGCCCGGAGCCGCCGCGCAGCGGTGTTACGCTCCGAGGTATGGTTCGATCTCATCCAACCGGAGCGTGATCGCTCTGCTGGGCAGATAGATAGTTAGTCTCTGCCGTTCATCGTTCGTGAAACGAGCGGCTTTGATCAACAGGTCACGGATGGCTGCCCGACCGACGACCCTGTCGCCTCCCAGCCAGCCACTGCCAAGCGCGACCTCAGGTGCCAGAATGAGCAGGCCGTAAGCGTCGGATGCCGAATGCTCGATTATGACGATGGTGCCCTTCTGCCGTGAATGCGGCTTGGCTTTAAACTGAGGATCTCGGCTTCGCGATTGGCAGGCATTTGGACCCATCCCGTACGTTCGGCAGGTACCATTGGGTTCCCAGCTTCGGACACTGGTTCATCTTCAGAAAGGCAACAAGAGGTCGCTGCCTTACGGGGCATTGTCTCGACGGATAGAACCTGACTCTATCACCCTCGGCCCAAGGCTCGTCCAGGCTTGCGTCTTCGGTGCATGCGCGGGTTCGCGCGGAGGGGTCGTTCCGCTGGCACTTAGCGCCGCCCACGATAACGATCAGAACCACGACAGCCTCCTCGTCCGTCCTTGACAGCTTATGTTAGGGCCGCGAAGATTCACGTTCTCCTTCAACGGTTTCTGCAGGCCCTGTACCGGCGCCTGCTGCGTAGGGCAGAGTAAAGAGGGGCGGAGATGGGGCAAGTGGGCGAAGATCGATCCATCTACGTGGTCGATGACGATCGGGAGATCAGGCTCTCGTTGTCGTTTCAGCTTTCGACGCTCGGATATTCATGCACGCCTTTTTGCAGGGCTGCGGATTTCCTCGGCGCACTCGAGCATTTGAAGCCCGGCTGTATTCTGCTCGACATTCGGATGGCCGGCATGGATGGAATCGAGATGCTTGCGGCCCTGCAGGAACTCGGCGTCGAATGGCCTGTCGTAATAATGACCGGCCACGCCGACGTTCCAGTGGCGGTCGCCGCCATGAAGGGCGGCGCCGTCGAACTGCTTGAGAAGCCGTTTGAGGAGGCTCTGCTGATGGCCGCCCTCGACAAGGCGTTCGGCACGCTGAGCGAGCGCCTGGAACGGTCGAGCCACTTCGCCGCGATCCATGGCAAGCTGAAGACGCTGTCACCTCGCGAACGTGATGTACTCGCCCACCTGACCGCGGGGGAACCCAATAAGCTGATCGCGGATGCGCTCGGTCTAAGCGTGCGGACGGTGGAGATGCACCGTGCCAATCTCCTTCCCAAGCTCGGCGTCAGGAGCACGGCTGAGGCGGCCGTCTTCGGGTTGCATCTTGGACGGCTGGGCACCAGCGTCTAAGGTGAGTGACAATGCAACGTGAGGTAACAGCGCACCCATGAACAGGGATCGGAGCGAGGACGGCACTGCGGTGCCATCGGGCTTGATCGCGCTGGACACGATCCTCGATGGCGGTTTCGCACGTTCGCGGCTGCATCTGATTGAGGGGCGTCCAGGATCGGGCAAGACGACGATCGGCTTTCACTTCCTTCTGGAAGGTCTGCGCGTCGGAGAACCCGGACTCTACGTCACCTTGTCTGAAACCCGCGCAGAACTCGAGTTCTCGGCGCGTTCGCATGGTTTAGATCTCGAAGGCGTCGAGTTCTGCGAACTGGTTCCTCCGGAACTCAGCATGGACGCAGGCATGGAGCAGTCGGTCGTATACACGTCGGAGCTCGAACTTGGTGAGACCGTTCGGCTCGTGATGGAGGCCGTGACCGCAAGCGCACCGCGCCGCGTCGTGTTCGACAGTCTTTCGGAGATCAGGCTTCTTGCCCAGAACCCGCTGCGGTATCGCCGGCAGGTGCTCGCGCTGAAGCACTTCTTCGCCCAGCAGGGCTGCACGGTGCTGGTGCTGGATGACCTCACCGCCGAGGACGACCACGTCAATCTCCATAGCCTCGCCCATGGCGTAGTTCGAATGGAGCTTGTCCCGCTGACGTACGGGGCGGACCGCCGCAGGCTCAGGGTGCTCAAGATGCGCGCGCGCGGGTTCATTGGGGGCTATCACGACTACGCCATCAAGACCGGCGGCATCCGCATCTTCCCGCGGATGGTCGCGGCAGATCACGAGCATGCCGACGAAGCGGAGAACTCCGCGCAAAGCGGGATCGAGGCTCTGGACCGGATGGTGGGCGGCGGCTTGGATCGCGGCACCTCCACGCTCATCATGGGTCCGTCCGGGATCGGCAAGTCGACGCTAGCCACTCAGTTCGTCAAAGCGGCAATCGAGCGGCAGGAGAGCGTACTCCTCATCACGTTCGACGAAAGCGAGCGTAACTTCACCAGGCGCAATCGCGGACTCGGCTTTGAGTTCGGCCCGGCCCTCGCCGCCAAGCAGCTGGTTTTCAGGGCGGTCGATCCCGCGGAGGTCTCGCCTGGCGAATTGACCGAGATGATCTCCGACGAGGTGAAGCGAGGCGTAAGCGTCGTGGTCTTGGACTCGCTATCGGGATACCAGCACGCCATGCCGGAAGAGCGGTATTTGCTCCTTCAGATGCACGAGCTGCTGAGCTACCTCAACGGTCAAGACGTGCTGACGATCATGACACTCGCTCAGACCGGCGTCATGGGCGCCATGAGCGGCTCCATTGACATCACCTACCTTGCCGACGCCGTGCTGCTGATGCGCTTCTTCGAGGCCGAAGGTGAGATGCGTCGCGTGATCTCGATGACCAAGCGGCGCACCGGCGCCCATGAGATCGCCCTTCGAGAGCTGACGATCGGGGCGGGCGGAGTACACGTCGGCCCGCAACTGAAGAACTTCAGGGGCGTGCTGACCGGGTTGCCAACTCGGGCGGAGGGGCCTGAAGGAACGACAGCTGAGAGTGGCTGATTTTTCGCCATGAGCAAGCGCATTGCCGTCATCGCTCCGCGGGGGCGAGATGCTGAGGTCATTCACGACATTCTGCGGGCAGCGGCCATCGACGTTGCAGTGACGACGCTGGACGTCCTCTTGCCCGCGATTTCGGGCAATCACTTCGGTGCCGCGGTCCTGACACAGGAGGCACTTGTCGGACTGTCGATCGCCCAGGCACGCGAGAGCATCAGGCTACAGCCGGCCTGGTCCGACTTCCCCTTCGTCCTTCTCACCACCCCTAACAGGGATGAAGGGCGAGCGCAGCTGGCTGCGGCACTTGGTAACGTCACGCAGGTGGAGCGACCCGTGTTGCCGGCCACTCTGCTGAATGGCGTACAGGCCGCCCTGAGGGCGCGACTGCGACAGCACGAGATGCGTGACCTGCTCGATCAGCAGATCAGGGCAGAGCAGCAAATCTCCGAACTGGCGCACGGTCTGGAAGAGCGGGTGCGCCTCCGGACAACCGAGCTGGAGGAGTCCAACGCCAACCTGGCGCGCGAGATTCACGACAAGGAGGTGGCGGAAGCTCAGCTGCGCGACCTTCAAGCGACGCTGATCCACGTTTCCCGCCTCAGCGCGGCGAATACGATGGCTTCAACAATCGCGCACGAACTCAACCAGCCGCTGGCGGCGACCGTCAACTATCTCAGGGGTGCCGAGCGCCTGCTCCGCGAGGCCAACGCATCGACGCTGATCATCAACGCGGTCAGCGCCGCAGCAGGCAATGCCCATCGCGCAGGTGCGATCATTCGTCACCTCCGCGCGATGGTGTCCAATGCACCGATTACGCGTGGAACGGAGTCTGTCGCCGAGATGGTCGACAATGCTCGGCGCCTCGTGCTGCTGGAGCCGACCGCCAGCGAAGACATCTGCCATGTTCGCATCGACGATGGTGCCGACGACGTATTCGTCGATCGCATTCAGATGGAGCAGGTCCTTGTGAACCTGATGCGGAACGCCATCGAATCGATGGAGAAAACGGCGAACCCTCGTATCGAAGTCGTCGCAACTCGCGAAGAGGATGTCGTCTCGGTGACGGTGCGTGACTTCGGCCCCGGCTTCCGCGCACTGCCCCTCGACCTGTCCACCCCGACGTTCTCCTCTACCAAGATCAACGGCCTCGGTATCGGACTGTCTATCTGTAGAACTATCGTTGAAGCCAATGGTGGCAGCCTATCGGTGACCAATGCAGTATCAGGCGGAGCGGAAGTTACTTTTACCGTTCCATGCATGACCATGCCCACGACGGACGCCTGAATGGACGCTCGTCCAAGGCGTGTGCGCTGCTATTCAAGCAGTCCCAATCGCCTGTTCCTTGCCATCGTCGGGAGTCCAACTGGCGGACTGGGACTTCGCACATACGCCCTTTCCGACAGCTCGCCATCGGAAGATCCTTGGCCGGTTGGAGACCGATAGGCGCGATCTTGGCGGAGCTGCCCACCGACCCTCTGATCTCTCACAAGCAAGCATGTTTCGTGACGGAAATCGCAGGTGAGCAAGCGTCTATCCTCGAGACCTTAAATCGGGCACTAGATCCGTCGTAGAGCAGCGAGATCGCCATGCTGACGTGCGCAGCAGCAGCCCACTGTCCCATTTCGTCGAGCTGAGCCAGTTCGGCCTGGAGAGCTTCTATCGCTTTGCCAATCTTGGTCATGTCAGTCCTCTTCGTCGCAGGCGATACGACGGCGGATGGAGTGGTCGTGGCGATCCGGTTAAGCCGCCAGTTGTCTGCCGTCGATCATAGTGCCGATGATCTCAGCCATCGTAGTCAGACGCCTGACGATGGCGGGGGTTACGAGCCGGACCTTCGTATCGGCGAGGCACAGTGCCCCAAGGCGAACGCCGTGCTCGGAGATCACGGGAAAGCCGACGTATGTGCGCAGCCCATCCTCCCGGACTACTGGATTCGACCGAAAACGCGGATCGGTCTCGGCGTTCTGCACCACGAACAAGGTGCCCGCGGCGATGGTGTAGTTGCAGATTGCGTTGACCCGCGGCGTGTTGTCTTCATCGTAGCCGTAGCTCGACTTGATCCACTGCGTATCAGCATCGATAAACGTCAGAGCACACATCGGGAAGCCGGTTGCGCCAGCAGTGTACTCCGTCACGAGGTCGAACTGGCGTTCGCGTACTGCGTTGCCGAGCTGTTTTTCCTGCAGCGCGAGGAGCCGGGCGTCTTCGTCGGAAGGAACGGGATAACCACAGTGCACCGGCGGCCTACCTTCTCGGAAGCCCTTTTTCCGCGTCGGATCCGAACTTAGCTGAAGTGAAGAGACCTTATAGTTCGGTGCGGACTCAACAGCTTCGCATGCCTTGACGATTTTCTTGAAGAATGCATTCACGTCATCGGCAAGCTCCTGCTTGCTGATGCACAGCGCAGCTCCCATTGACTGCAGCTTGCTGGCGACGGCAATACTCTTTGTAATCTGCTCAGACACTACCACCTTGCAGATGTCGGTCCGCGACTCCAGCGTCTGCAACAGTGATGAGCCGTCGATGTACGGCATGCAGAGGTCTATCGTGAGAAGGTCAGGGGAAAGCCTGCTCACGAGATCAAGGCCTGCCATCGCGTCGGATGCAACGCCGACCACCTTGAAGTCTGGCCTCGCATCAAAGGCAGATTCCAGGATCGCCTGCAACGTGCGCGAGTCATCGACGACGACTACGCGACGAACTTTAAGTGGAGCTTGATTCAATTTACCTCTCCCGGGTGATTCGAGCCAGCTGGCTCGTCTCGTGAATACGACTGACGTAGGTGACGTCCCATCATGAGGGTCCGGAGATCATCGATGACAGCGCATGCGGCGAGCCAATCGCCGGTCACTGCTGCGAGTAACTCTGCCGACCGGAGAACTGCGCCTCGAGCTATACGTCCGGATCATCGCTTCCTCCCCACCAAGTTGCTGGGATGAATTCACCGTTTCTGCCGTATGAAAACTAGATCGGACTTATACGGGTACGGCATTCACCAAATCGCAACGATTGGGCTTACCGGACAAACCCTCCGCTGTACCTTGCGGCACCTGCCGGCCAGGTGAGTGCTCCTTGCTTGAACCGGTTCGGCTTTCAGGAGGACGCAAGAAATTGCAGCGATGGATCGATGCATCCCCTCCCCACCGCAATCGTCGACGCCGCACACTCGAGAGGAATTGCCGTGACGATCTTCAACAAAGATATGATTCAGCTGGCCACCAAAAACGAGCGTTGGCAGAAGGAAGTATATCGCGGCGCTAGAGTCCAAATCGTTCTGATGAATATCCCCGCTGGCTAGGAGATCGGCTTGGTAACGCATCCCGCCGACCAGACTACCTTCATCGTCGAGGGCGAAGCGCAGGTAACGATCTACGGCAGCCATACCAAGGCCGGCCCCAACCATCTCGTGGTCGTGCCCAAGGGCGCCGAGCACAACATCGTCAACAAGGGCTCGTCGGCGCTCAAGCTCTACTCCGTCTACGCCCCACCCGCCGAGCCCGAAGGCGCCGCGTTCCGGACCAAGGAGGAGGCCGAGGAGGCGGAGAAAGGCCTACTGACCAAGCTGGCAGAAAAGGCCAAGGACGCCGTGTCGGGCTGATCGCCGGATCGTCGGCGTGCCGCATCCTGCGCGGCACGCCAGCTTCGGCTTAGCCGCGCGTGCCGCGCTCAAACCTGCCGTATCGCTAAGTCGGCCCACATGCAGCCGTTCGAGTTTGTTTCCCAACTCCTCAATTTCGGCCATTCATTCAGCACGCCGGCCTAGCAGATTGGGCGGATCGACCTCATCCAATAGCCGACTAATTAAGCGGGACGGCAAAAAATAAGCTCGATTGGCATGGGCCCGTCGTAAGCGCGCAGCCCGGTACCTGCCAATCAGCTATAACATAGGGTAGCCAGTCTGCCG
Source organism: Sphingomonas sp. A2-49 (assembly GCF_025548555.1). GTDB lineage: Bacteria > Pseudomonadota > Alphaproteobacteria > Sphingomonadales > Sphingomonadaceae > Sphingomonas. The sequence goes on along the minus strand of NZ_JAJLPA010000020.1, from coordinate 48,067 downwards.
TGTGAGGAGACGAGGGTGAGCCGAGCGCCAGATAGCGACAATGCGCTCACTGTCGTCCGCTCGAGATCGCCTGATCGAGAACATGGTAGGCACATGCCTGACGTCGCACAGTCACGGCAAGGGCCCGCGTTTTGTTCAGTTCTTTGCGGAGACAACGACCCAGGACCATTCATTCGCAACGAGCTCGGCATCCGCCAATTGTCGGCTATTTGTTGATAGACCTAGTGACAAACAAAACATAGCCGGGTCGTCAAGGCAGCGCCCTGCGATCTTTGACCTTACGCAGGGTTCGAGAGAGTTCGTCAACCGAGTACGGTTTGTGGAGCAACTCGAACCCGTGTGTCCCACCTTCGGCCAGCACGCTGCTAAAGCCACTCGTCAGGATAACTGGGAGATTGGGATGTAAACGCTTGATCTCCTGACCGAGCTCGATGCCGCTCATGCCCGGCATGACGACGTCTGAGAACACGACGTCGAAGTTTGACTTATCGGCGGCGAGCTTCTCGAGCGCTGTTCTGCCGTCAGCTGCGAGAACAACGTTGTAGCCCATCTCCGCCAAGGCGTCGGTTGCAAACTGGCCCACCTCGGGATTGTCCTCGACCACAAGAATGCAGGCACCCTTTGCAAGCGAAGGCGCATTGCTGAGGTCGGCCTCGTCTACCCGCATCGTAGCCTGCGAGGCAGGAAGGTACATGGTGAAAGTTGCGCCACGGCCCTCGTCACTTTCGACGACCACCTCGCCTCCGGACTGCTTCGTGAAGCCAAACACCTGGCTCAGGCCCAGTCCGGTGCCTTCGCCCACTCCTTTTGTTGTAAAGAACGGTTCGAAGATCTTGTCGATCATCTCCGGTGGAATACCGCTGCCGGTATCGCGCACGCAGATCGTGACGAAGTCGCCAGGGACCGCGGGATGAGAGCGAACTGCCGGCATTCCTTCCACTCGCCCGACCGCCATAACTAGCGCTCCCTCCCCAGCCATTGCGTCGCGTGCGTTCACCGCCATGTTGACGATCGCCGTGTCGAATTGGCTTCGGTCGGCGTTGACCACGCAAGGGAAAGCGGGGGTCTCCATGCGAACGGTGATCCGCGAACCCACCAGAGTGTGGATCATCGGCTGGATGGCCCTGACGCTCTCGCTGGCATCGAACGCCTCAGGCTTCAGCGCCTGCCGCCGCGCGAAGGCGAGCAGCTGGCTGGTCAGGCGCGAGGCCCGATCCGCGGTGTCGGCAATCGCGTCGATGTAGCGGATGCGGCGATCGTTCGAGACGTCGCTTCTCCGGAGAAGATCGACCGAACCCCGGATCACGGTCAGCAGGTTGTTGAAGTCGTGCGCCAGTCCACCTGTTAGCTGCCCCACCGCCTCCATCTTCTGCGACTGCCGCAGCGCCTCCTCAGCCGTCATCAGCTCGGCGGTGCGGTCGGCGACCTGCTGCTCCAGCGAGGCGGCGAGGTTGGCGAGCTCGCGCTCCGCGCGCCGGCGCTCAGTTGCCGTGCGGGTCCGCTCCGCGACTTCACAAAGGAATTCCATGTCTTCCGTCTGCCAGGCACGCGGTGCGTCGTGATTGACAAACAGCAGTGCGACAACCTCGCCCTGTTCCATGATCGGCATGTTGATGAAGGATCGTGCGGAAATGGCCTCGAGTGCGGGGGCAGTGGCAACGGTCCGCGGGTCGATCCGCGCATCCTCGACCACGGCAGTTTCGCCGCGCTTGATGTCGTCGATGTACGATCCATAGTCGCGAAAGGCGAGCACGCCGGCGATGGTTTGAATACCTGGAGCGTTCCAGTCGCGCTCAATCGTGATCATCTCCCGGTCCTGATCCACGATGCCGTAACCAGCCCTGCTCACCTCCAACGTCCGTCCGATGACTTCCGCTGCTACGAAGGAGATGTCGGCAGCGTCGTCCAGGTCACGCAGAGTATTCCCAAGTTCCGCCAGCGCGACGCGCCGGCGCTCGGTACGCTTAACTGCGGTGATGTCGAGCGACACGCCCGCAAGCCGCACAGGCCGGCCGTCCGCATCGAAGAACGGCTGTCCGCGGCTCGCCAGCCAGCGTACAACCCCATCAGGCGTGGTGATCTGATATTCGACCTCGTAGTCGACCCCGTCAGCTATCGTTCTGGCGAGCGCCCGCTCGGCCCGCTCGCGATCGTCGGTGATAACCGCCGCCATGCGATCCTCGAAGGTAAACGGCACTTCCGGGTGCAAACCGAACAGTGCTTTGCACTGGTCAGACGAGGTCAGCGCCATGTTCAGGAGATCGATGCTCCAGGTGCCGAACCGACCAGCCTTGAGCGCGAAATCCAACTCGCGCTCGCGCTCCTGCTGCGCCCGCAATCTGGCCGTCAGCTCGGCCATCAACGCGGCGTTGTCGCTCTCCAGACCTTGCAACCGCTCGCGCTCGATCGTCACGTCGACCTGGCTTGCGAAGAAATAAACGAGCTTCTCATCCGCATCGAACACGGGCGCCATCAGCAATCGGTTCCAGAATGGCTCGCCATTCTTGCGATGGTTGCGAATGTCGATCTCGATCGCTTCGACCCGCTCGACAGCATCATGGATGGCGCGGACAGTCGCCGGGTCGGTCTCCGGACCCTGGAGAAAGCGGCAGTTACGTCCGACGATCTCATTACGATCGTAGCCGGTCAGGCGGCAAAAGGAGTCATTGGCGAACACCACTGGATTATCGGGCAAGCGCGGATTGGTAATGATCATCGGCATGCGGGTCGCATGCACCGCCGCGACAAACGGGTCCGTGTGCCGCCCTGGCCCTGCGATCTCCAGCGCGATACGCTGTTCGTCCTGCAGGCTTCTTTCCGATGCGGAGCTGTCCGACACACTATCTCCATGATTAGGTCGCCGCCCCTCTAAGTCACGGAGCAAGCGCCTGGAAGTGGAATTGCTCAGCGCGCCTTGTGGCAGCCTTTTGGCCCTTGGTGCTGGTGATAACGACCCAAATGCGGTCGTTCCGACGCCGTATGGCGCGCCCGAACTTCCGTTCCGGCTGCCTGTGCGGCGCGATTGCCGTTTACCCGTTGCGCTGTGACAAGAGGGTGCCTTGGCATTGAGCAGCCTAGCCTGCAAAACCGCGGCATGACCCAAGAGACCATCGCGCGCCTCCGCATCAGCCTCAACGACATCGCGCCCGAAATCTGGCGCAAGGTCGAAATTCCGGCCACCGGCACCCTCAAGATGCTTCACGACTTGATACAAGCCGCCATGGGCTGGCAGGACTATCACCTCTGGCATTTCGAAGCGGGCGACCGCCGCTATGGCGTACCTAATCCCGAGTGGCCGGACCGCAATCTCACCAACGCCAGAAACGTGAAGCTCGGCTCCCTGGTCGACCGCGGAGTCTGCCAGCTCACCTACACCTACGACATGGGCGACGACTGGCGGCATACGGTTGTTGTCGACGCGGTCGGGCCAGCCGAGCCCGATACCAAATACCCTCGCTTCGTCGCTGGCGAACGGCGCTGCCCGCCCGAGGACGTCGGCGGCTTTCCCGGTTTCGAGCTGTTCCTCGACGCCATGAGCGACCCGGCTCACGGGGAACATCAACAGCTACGCCAATGGTACGGCGGCCCGTTCGACCCTGACGGCATCGACGAACTCGCTATAAAGCGTGCCGTCGCAGCCATCGCGATCCGCCGACACGCCGGCAAGGCCGCCTACAAAAAAAGCCGCGTCCGCCACTGACGGGGATTGGTCGGCCATGCTCATGGCGCAAGCGACCCAGAACGCGACATTCAGACCGCGAGCATCGCTTCTCGGAAGCGGACATTTGTTAATGTCATCCGCCGGTGCTCACAGCGACCAGATATGCCACGCCGAACGGCGAGATGTGGGACAAATCTGCCGTCATCAATGATCCTGACGAACGGCGACTTCGACCGAGAGCGGCAGTGCGTGAGCGTCCCGAAAGGGATCGAATAACGGGCATGGAAAAGGCTCCTTGAAACCTGTCGAAAGCGAAAACCGGGACGCGGAACTGATGATTGACATTGCACCATGAGCATGGCTGATTAGGCGCATGGGGATGGCGATCTCCCCACGAGGCGTCAGCTAGAGAATCGCGTCCAGCACGACCACGCAAGGGACGCACCATGCCTGCTCCAAACGCCATTACACCCGATAAACTCGCCCGCATTATCGCATCTGCGAGCGCGCCTCGCATCGTCGATCTGCGCGACGGAGTTGCGGAATGCATTCCGGGGTCGACCTTTCCAGCCTATCCCAATCCGACGGGATGGGGGTGTGCTGCCGGCTCTGCCGTCGTAACGGTCGACGCCGACGGCAATGGTTCGGCAGTTGCCGCAGCGGCCATCCTACGCAGCGAAGGTGTGGCGGCCGAAGTGCTGGAAGGCGGGTTCATCGCATGGGCGGCAGGCGCATTGCCGACGGTATCTCTCGCCCATCTACCACCCCGTCACGAGGACGGACGCACATGGTGGGTCACGAGAGCGCGTCCTAAGGTCGACCGCATCGCCTGCCCCTGGTTGATCCGACGCTTCGTCGATCCGGAGGCTCGCTTCCTCTTCGTGGCACCCGGCGAGGTGCTGACCGTCGCTACGCAGCAGCAGGCCGAGCCGTTCGACATCGTGGACGAAGGCGTATTCTGGAGCCATCGCGGCGAGCGTTGCACCTTCGATGTGATGGTCGAAGCCTTCAGGCTTGATACGCACGAACCGCTGGTGCGTCTGGCTGCGATCGTACGTGGTGCTGACACCGATCGCCTAGACCTGGTGCCGGAAGCGGCGGGACTGCTCGCCATCTCGCTCGGACTGTCGCGCATCCACAGCGACGATCACATCCAGCTCGAAGCCGGCATGGCGGTATACGATGCTCTGTATCGCTGGTGCCGTGACGCGCAGGGCGAAAAGCACAACTGGTCCTCGCATCAGCCCACGCGCGGCAAGGTGTCGGCATGACCGCGGTGACGGCGGAAGCCGCAACCCCGGTGCGCCCGGAGCCGGTCACGCTCGGCCAAGCCTTCCGGGTCTGGCTGCGCATCGCTATGCTGTCGTTCGGCGGTCCGGCGGGACAGATCGCGGTCATGCACCGCATCCTCGTCGAGGAGAAACGCTGGATCGGGGAGCAGCGGTTTCTGCACGCGCTCAACTACTGCATGTTGCTGCCGGGGCCGGAGGCGCAGCAGCTCGCCACCTATATCGGTTGGCTGATGCACCGCACGAAGGGCGGCATCGTCGCCGGCGTGCTGTTCGTCATCCCCGGCGCGGTCGCGATCATGGCGTTGAGCTGGGTCTATGTCCTCTACGGCCGCGTCGGCATCGTCTCGGCGCTGTTCTTCGGCCTCAAATGTGCGGTGCTGGCCGTCGTGCTTCAGGCGGTGGTGCGGATCGGTGGACGCGCGCTCAAGTCGACGCCGGCAAGGGCGCTTGCCGTGCTGGCGTTCGTGCTGATCTTCTTCGTCGGCGCGCCATTCCCGCTGATCGTGCTGGGCGCCGGCCTCATCGGCTGGTGGTCCGCCCGGCAGGGCAGCACGGCTTTCCGGGGCGGGGGCCACGGCGCGTCCAAGGGCGCGGTCGTGGCCGATGCCGACACGCTGCTGGGCGAGGATCTGCCGGCCCATGCGCGGCCGACGTGGGGCGAGACGATCCGCACGGCGCTGGTCTGGCTGGCGCTCTGGCTCGTACCGGTCGCGGCGCTGCTGATCGCGCTCGGACCCGATGACGTGTTCAGCCGCATCGCGACCTTCTTCTCGACGATGGCGATGGTGACGTTCGGAGGCGCCTATGCCGTGCTCGCCTATGTCGCGCAGCAGGCGGTTGAGAATTACGGCTGGCTGGCGCCGAAGGAGATGCTGGACGGCCTCGGCATGGCGGAAACGACGCCCGGGCCGCTCATCATGGTCCTGCAATTCGTCGGCTTCCTCGGCGCCTATCGCGATCCCGGCGGGCTGTCCCCACTGGTGGCGGGCACGCTTGGTGGCCTGCTCGCGACCTGGGTAACGTTCGTGCCGTGCTTTCTGTGGATCTTCCTCGGCGCGCCCTTCATCGAGCGCCTGCGCGGCAATGCCGCGGTCGCCGGTGCGCTCTCCGCCATCACCGCGGCGGTCGTCGGCGTCGTTCTCAATCTGGCCGTCTGGTTCGCCCTACATACGCTCTTCCGTGAAACGGCAGCCGTTGCGTTCGGTCCGATCCACTTCGACGCGCCCGTGCTTGCGAGCCTCGATCCTTGGGCAATGGCACTCGCGGGGGCAGCTGTCGCCGCGGTGTTCTGGCTGCGCGCCGGGATCATCACGACGCTGGTGGCAAGCTCGGTCGCTGGACTGGCGCTGTATCTCTTCGGCCTGATCGGCTGATGCGGACCATCGCGATCCTTGCCGCGTCGGCGGCAGCATTTCCGTGCGTGCCGGCCATGGCGCAGGTCAGCGTGAGCGGCACGACCCGCCTCCGCGTCGAAACCATTGATGGTCAGGCACGGGCCGGCTTCAACGAAAGCGACACGCTGTTGAACCTGCGTACCACGTTGGCCGCTCAATATGAGGACGGCCCGATCAAGGTGGTGGGCGAGCTGTGGGACAGCCGCGTTTACGGCGACAATGCAGGGACGCCGCTGTCGACCGGCGAGGTAAATACGTTCGAGCTCGTCCAAGCCTATGTCGAATTGAAGCCGACCGCCCCGTTCGGGCGCGACACGAATGCGACGATCCAGGCTGGGCGGTTCCTGCTCAATCTCGGCTCACGCCGGCTGGTCGCGGCCGACGACTATCGAAACACCACCAACGGCTACACCGGCGTCCGCGCCGATCTCGCCTGGCGCGGTGGGTGGAGATCGACCGCCGTCTACGTGCTGCCGCAACAGCGCCGCCCCGACGACGTGCCCTCGCTGCGACGGAACAGCGTCGCACCGGATCGCGAGGGTTTCGACCTCGTCCTTTGGGGCGGATTGCTGAGCCGCTCGAAAACGATCGGCCGGGCAACCGTCGAAACCTCGTTCTTCCATCTTGGCGAACGCGACCGGCCGGGCAGACCGACACGCGACCGGTCGCTGAAAACGGGCACCGTACGCGTCATTGCCGAGCCCATTGCAGGCGGCGTTGACTATGAAGTGGAGGGGATCATTCAGCGCGGACGCATCTCCACAAGTCTGGCCGCAAATGCGCCGCGCCAGGGCGTCGCTGCGTGGTTCGTGCATGGTGACATCGGCTATACGTTCCAGAGCGGCTGGAAGCCCCGCGTCGCGGTCGAATACGACCATGCGAGCGGCGATCGGCCAGGCGGCGACTACGGACGGTTCGACACGCTGTTCGGGATGCGCCGCGCCGACCTCGCCCCCGCCGGGCTCTACAACGCCATCATCCGCAGCAATCTCGTCAGTCCGGGCGTGCGGATCGAGGCGACGCCCGACAAGCGGACCGATTTGATGGCCTCGCTCCGTCCGTTCTGGCTGGCGGCTCGCCAGGATACGTTCTCGTTTACGGGCGTGCGCGACACGACCGGCCGATCGGGTTCGTTCGCGGGGACGCAGTTCGACGGGCGCATACGGCATCATCTGTCGAAGGCGTTGCGCCTCGAGCTGGACGCCGTCCTCTTCGCGAAGGGCAAGTTTCTGCTCATGGCCCCGAACGCACCACCAGGCCGCTGGACCAAATATGTGTCGGTCAACGCGACCGCAGTTTTTTGAAGGGGCATAAAGCGGCAGCGAGGACCCTTAAATGGTCGCTCGCACGAGATTAGCGGCTGCCTAAAAGGAGACATCCATTCACGCTGGAGTGATGACATGCCGCCCGGCTTACCCATATGGAAATGTAAGGAGAAGCTAATGGCGGGCGGTTGGACGCGCGATGGCGCGGTTCAGGATCAGATCGATGATTCAGTGGCTGACGCAGTGTTGGCGGCCCGGGCCAGCATGCCAAGCGGAGATAGCGAACCATTCTGCGCAATCTGCGGCGACGACATCCCAGAGGGTAGACGCCTGGCCGTTCCTGGTGTGCGTACCTGCGTGACGTGCCAAAGCGGCCGCGATCGGCCCCTAGCTACAACGTTCAATCGGCGGGGTAGCAAGGACAGCCAGCTGCGGTGACTGGCTTTGGCGCAGTTGCTGCGCCTGTTCTGATCAGACCTACAAGTGGACGTTCAGGCCGCCCTGCTCGCTTCCCGATTTCTGCCATTCATTCATCTTGCAAAAGGCGCCTCTACCAGCCCCAAACCGAATGACCGAACGTCTGGCATTGGGGATAGCGGATATGCCTTTTCTCGAATATTCTGACAGGCATGGTCGGAGCCTACATCGGTTTAACGGCGGTCATCGCCGTCGCCCTGCTTACCGGGTGGCCTCTTTTCACAGGATTGAGACGGGGCGTAATCTATACAAAGCGTAAAAGTCATTCGCGAGTTGCCGATCCCTCATCGTTCTGGTTCTTTGCGACTTGCTATGCAATCGCATTTGCTGCGTCGTTTGGACTGCTGATAATTCTTGGTATCGACGCGCTCGTCGGCTAATGGGCGGAAGCAGACACTACGAATCCGACGGTGTCTAAGCTCAGTCGACTTCGTTCCACCTCCAGCGCAAACCTCCTCGAGTTTTTGCGGCCATTACCGCTAGGTAGGTCGCGACTATCAGGCTGGCGATTGCAGCGAACCTTATGCCGGACGATGCAGCCCAGGCCAGCCTAAGCGAAGTGACAAGTAGGACGATCGCAACAATCGCCTGCCACGTGACCGGTCGGCCTCCCATACCAAAGCGATGGGGCTCGAACCAATCCACACGCTTTTTCGAATCCACGAGATCACTCCTACGAACGACCGGATGCAATCCGTGCCTGACCCAATCGATGTCCGCAAGTGGGCAAGAACTACTGCCCTCCCCTTCGCCGCAATGACCCAAATTCGGACGTTCAGGCGGGGTTAGCGACTGTGCCCGAAAGCCGACGCCGTTCATGTGAACGCGACGCCCCCCACAATCGCCTTCCTTCTCGAACGATCTGTCATTGCCGATAGATAAGTCGGTCGTTTCGCGGCCACCGCTGAGCGGTGCCGTTTGTCAGCCATGTGCGCCACGAGTATGTGCAGGAGGTGTGCCCCGTCTCGCGGCCGCTGAAGGCCGAGAGTGCCGGCCTGAAACGTAAACGCGGTTTGACGATTGACAGCGAGTAGCTGATTGGACCCACATACGGCCATTCAGACCGCTCGGAACGCGTCCCGGAACCGGACGCTCATTCAGGTGCTGAAATCGGCTGCTTCAACAAGCTTCATCAATCGCTCAAAAGGCGGTCATCGGCGTCCGAAGAGATCCATATCCGCATCACCCCAGGCCTTGAGCGCCGCGATTATCGGCGACAGCGATCGACCTCGGTCGGACAAACTATAATAGACCCGCGGCGGCACCTGGGCGAAGACCTCGCGCTCGATCAAGCCGTCCGCCTCAAGCTCGCACGCTGGTTGGTCAACATGCACGGCGTCACCTCCCCAGCGCGGCGGCGCAGTTCATTGAAGCGCGTCGGCCCGTCCTGCAGATGGTAGAGGATCACCGCTTTCCACTTGCCGTCGATCAGGCTCACCGCCGCTTCGACGGCGCAGCCCGGGGTACAATCGAGGCGTGAATGACGGGCTTTCGCCATCTGAGCAGTATCCTTTTAGACACTATGAGCGGATTTTGTGCCTACGACATAAGCTGCCACCGTCCCTATCTTGCGTCCGTCAGTACAAGGAGCAAGCCCCATGCGCGCCATAGCCTATCGCCAGCCCGGTCCGATCGACCGGGCCGATGCCCTGATCGACGTAGAACTGCCACGGCCCGTTCCGACCGGGCGCGATATCCTGGTCGCAGTCCTGGCTATCTCGGTGAACCCGGTCGACGCGAAGGTTCGCGCCGGCGCCGCGCCATTCGACGGGCGTGACGAGCGCATTCTCGGCTGGGATGCGGCTGGCGTGGTCGAGGCGGTCGGCCCGGAGGCCACCCGCTTCAGGGTGGGTGACGAGGTCTTCTATGCGGGCGACCTGATGCGCGACGGCAGCAATGCGGAATATCAGCTGGTCGACGAGCGGATCGTCGGCCATCGGCCACGCAGCATCGGCTTCGCCGAGGCGGCAGCGCTGCCGCTGACGGCGATCACGGCCTGGGAAACCCTGTTCGACCGGTTGAAGGTCGACGACCAGCCGGCTGGCGGCGCCCGTGCCATCCTGATCATCGGCGGCGCGGGCGGCGTCGGCTCGGCCGCGATCCAGATCGCGCGGGCCCGCACCGACCTGACCGTGATCGCCACCGCCTCGCGCGCCGAGACGGAAGGCTGGGTGCGAGACCTAGGCGCGCATCATGTCATCGATCATTCCCAGCCGATGGCACCGCAGATCGCCGCCTTGGGGTTGGGCGCGCCTGCCTTCGTCTTCTCGACCACCCATACCGATCGCCATCTGGCAGATATCGCCGAGCTGATCGCGCCGCAGGGGCGCTTCGCGCTGATAGACGATCCCGCCAGCCTCGACATCGTCGCCTTCAAGCGCAAGGCGGTGTCGGTTCATTGGGAGCTGATGTTCACCCGGTCGCTCTTCGATACACCGGACGTCGGCGAGCAGGGTCGACTGTTGGACGCGGTGGCCGAGCTGGTGGACGAAGGGCGCATCCGCACCACGGCGACCGACACGCTCTCGCCGATCAATGCCGCCAACCTTATCGAGGCGCACCGCCGCATCGAGAGTACCACAACGCGCGGCAAGATCGTTCTGCAAGGTTGGGAGACGCGGCATGACTGATCCTATCGTCCACGTCATCGCCCGCTTGATCCCCCGTCCCGGCAAGGCCGAGGAACTGGCCACCGCATTTCAGGAGATCCTGACCGAGGTACGTGCGGAACCGGGCTGCCTGCTCTACGATGCGCACGAGAGCCGCGACGCGCCCGGCGTGATCGTGATGGTGGAGAGCTGGGCCGATCAGGCCGCCCTCGACGCCCATGGCCGCGCTCCTGCCCTCACCCGGCTTGCCGCCCGCTTCGACGCGTTGCTTGCTGAGCCGCCGGCGATCGAGCGACTCTGGCGGATCGGCTGATCTTCCCATCGCTTGCGACGCAGGAGCCTCCGTTCGTTGCAGCAGCAAACCGCACAAGCGAGACCATTCATGGACTACATAAAACTCGGCAGCACCGGCCTCGACGTCTCGCGACTGTGTCTCGGCTGCATGACCTATGGCATCCCGGATCGTGGCAATCACGCCTGGACGCTCGATGAGGAGACGAGCCGGCCACTGCTGCGCCAGGCGGTAGAGGCCGGTATCAATTTCTTCGACACCGCGAACGTCTATTCGGACGGCACGTCTGAGGAGATCTTAGGCCGCGCGCTGAGGGACTTCACCAGCCGCGACGAGGTGGTGATCGCCACAAAGGTCCATGGTCGGATGCGCTCCGGCCCGAACGGTGGGGGGCTCAGCCGTAAGGCGATCATGACCGAGATCGACGCCAGCCTGACCCGGCTTGGCACCGATTATGTCGACCTCTACCAGATCCACCGCTTCGACCATGAGGTGCCGATCGAGGAGACGCTGGAGGCGCTGCACGACGTCGTGAAGGCCGGCAAGGCGCGCTATATCGGCGCCTCGTCGATGTTTGCCTGGCAGTTCGCGACGATGCTCCACGTCAGCGAGGCGAACGGCTGGACGCGCTTCTCGACCATGCAGGATTACGTCAATCTGCTCTACCGGGAAGAGGAGCGCGAGATGCTGCCGTTGTGCGCGGCGGAGGGGATCGGCGTGATCCCATGGAGCCCGCTGGCGCGCGGACGGCTGACCCGCGACTGGGACGAGACCACCGCTCGATCCGATACCGACGAATTCGGGCGGACACTCTATGCGCACACGGCGGAGGCAGATCGCAAGGTGGTCGAGGCGGTGTCCGCCATCGCGAGCGAGCGCGGCGTGCCCCGTGCGCAGGTTGCGCTCGCATGGGTGCTGGCCAAGTCCGAAGTGTCTGCGCCGATCGTCGGCGCGTCCAAGCCGGGGCACCTCGACGACGCCATCGCCGCGCTCCACCTAGCCCTGTCAGACGATGAGATCGCCCGGCTGGAGGCGCCGTACGTACCGCATGCGGTGGTCGGCTTCTCGTAACCGCCCCGCGGCCGGATCGACCAAAGCTGGTTGCGGGCTTATCACCCCGCCGACACCGTGGTTCGCTTCGCAAGTAGCTGCGCCAGCGTCACCGGCCGAAACTCACGCACGTCGACGCCGACGTCAAACTGGCGCGGCATCGGTGTCAGGCGGCCGTGGCTGTGGCCATGCAGGTTTAGCGCGTCCTTATGCTGGCGGTTCCAACTGCGGAAGGCGTAGTGCCCCAGGACAAGCGGACGGCCTTCGACCTCGATCTCGGCATAGTCGCCGACGCTCGCCCAGCCCGGTGCAGCGCCCGTGGCGTCGGGATCGTTGTTGCCGCGGAGCAGGTGCTTGGTTCCGTTGAGCCTGGCGATCAGCGCCGCGACATCAGCCGGCCGCCGGGCGACATCACCCAGATGCCAGACGACATCCTCTACGCCCACGACGGCGTTCCAGCGGCCGATCAGTTCGGCATCCATCTCGGCCAAGCTGGGGAAGGGTCGCTTGTGGATGTTGATCGTGCGGTGATCGCCGAAATGCGTGTCGGCGGTGAAGAAGACGGTCATGTCCAATAGAGGATGCGCGCCATCGGCAGCCGTGCCGCAATCCTCTCCTCAAAGAACGTCCGGAGCGATCGCATCATCGGCGTGTCATAGACCTGCTTTTCGGTCCCGAATTTGGTCCGCTTCGTCGTCCGGTTGTCCGCCCCCATGTCAAGCGCAGAGCCGGGATACCAGTTCTCCAAGACCGCCTTCGATCCGGACGTAAAGCGATGCGTGATGAGTTCGATCGTCAGGTCGACACCCGCGATGCCGGCCAGCGCCGCCGCTGCATCGGCAAGCAGAGCACCATAGGCCTCGCGCCAGCCCTCAGCCGCGATGATCGGCGCGATCGTCAGCCCGATCGGATATCCCACACGCGCCATGTCAGCTAAGGCCGCGAGCCGGGCGGCAACGGGCGCCGTACCGCCCTCGAACCGGGCGAACATCGCTGGATTGATTGAGGCGCGCATCCGCGTACGTTTCTGATGGTCGAGGCCAAGCAGCGGCCCAACGTCAGCGAACTTCGTCGTGAAGCGCAACTGCGCCGCCGCGTCCCAACGACCGAACCAGGCAATCGCCGCCGACAGCGATCCGGTGATCGCCTCGAGCCCCAGCGGATCGGTGTAACAGGACGCCTCGAAGGTCGTGCCTTCGTGCGCGCGCGCCTGGCTGCGCGAGGTGATACTACCTTGCCCCATATAGGCCGGCAGCCCATCCAGGATCTCGTCGAGATTGGCGTAGACGCGGGTGATCGGCGGCCCCTTCAGCGACCCTGCCAGATAGCAATAGCTGCAATGCGCCGGACATCCTTCGGCGAGATCGACCCGCCAATCGGCGCTGGGCGCGATCGGCTGGAGCCGCCGTTTCGACGGTGGCGCGACCACCACCGCGAGCGTCGATTTCGCGGCCGCATAGGCGCGCCGCGGATCGTCGGGCAGACCGAGCGCGAGCCGATCGCCGGCGAGCGCCACAACCTCGACGCCCTGCGCCTCGGCGCGCGCGACGATTTTGCGGCCATGCGCGAACTCAAGCGCAGAGCGCGTCACCAGCAACCGCCGCGGGCGCCATGCTGCCTTCGGTCGGGCCGTCGCCGGTGCTGTCGATATCGTCGCCATGGCCAAGCCAACGAACGGCACGTCGCGACGGTCCGATCGATCGACATGGCGACACCGCAACGGCCACATACGGCGTTAGGTCCTAACGGCGCGCGACAGACTGGCTTTAACCGTGCGTGTCAGAGCTTCGATATTTCCGGCTCCATGCGCAATGGCCTAATGGACCCAGATTCGGTCATTCGAGGCCGCAATACCACTTCCCGCTTTCTGCCGTTCGTTCATCTCGCGACAGCAATCCATTCACGGCTCTGCTAGGTGGCTGAGTGTTCCCTATTAGAGGAAAGCAGCCTCTGGCCATTAACGAACTGGCGACTGCATCAGCTCTACTATGACATGATCGGGACCTGAAACGTAGGCCACCAGGGTCCCCTTCCGTGGGCCACCCGGGATCGGCAACGGACTACCCTTTGCTTTCCATCCTTCCGCCTCGACGCGGGCAATGGCAGCGTAAATGTCGTTCACGGTCAGAGCTAGGTGGGCGGCTCCGATCCATCCCGCGCTGTCGGGTACCATCCCGTTCTGGAAGCCCGTCGAATATTCTAACAATTCCACCACGTGGCCATCGGGCGCCTTTACGATCGCTGTCTTTACACTCGGGTCAACGACACCGGTCACCTGATGCAGGAAGTCGCCGCCCATCTCCGATTGACGCTCCAGCGTGAAACCGAGTGCTCCCGTCCAGAACCGGACGGCTGCCTCCAGAGACGAAACAGCGAAGCCTGTGTGGTCGACGGTAAATACGTTTGCGGCATCGGTCATGGCAGGACGTGTGGGGCCGACGCAGGCTATCAGCGAGTGGGGCGTAAGCGGACCGTCCGCTTCTAGCTGATCGTTCGGCGTCTTGTAGATCCAGCGCATCACGCGCAGGTTGTTGGCAGGGCAACGGGGAGCGACGACGATGGCGACAGCAGCAGCAGCGATCATGGCGAAAGCCCAACAGGATGTGATCGGGCACTTTATGTCGAGCAACGCGGTGTCACCCGAAAGTGCCGTGACGTTCGAGCCATCCCGCCGGCCCCAGCGGTCGATGTTCGAGCGGATGCAGCGCGAGGGTGTGATCGTCGCTGCTGACAATGATCGGTGGTTCATCGACATACCGCGCTATCACGAACGTGCGAAGACCCGCCGCAAGCGCGTGCTCGGCGTACTCGGGGCAGTGATCGTCGCTGCTGCGGGGGTCGCGTTGCTCGGGTGGCGGCGATAGCACGAATTGCCGCAAGCGCTTTATCGCGGCGCCGCCGGGGCCGCGATTAGCGGCATAGGCCTACGAAGTGGTGGGTGTCGTTGGGACCCAAAAAGCGACGCTCAGACGGCACTCAGCTCTTCCCAGTTCCTGCCGTTCATTCACCTTGGCTTTAGCTAGAGCCTTCAAGGACTGTCCGCGCCCAACCGCATCGGCGCTCGCCTAATCGAAGGCGGTCGCCCTGCAGACACGTACCCGGTGGCTGACGGCGGAGCTGGCGGAATCAGGTGAGAGCACGAGGCCCTGCGGACGAGGGAAGTGCTTCAGGCGGTGGGCACGACGGTCACCAGGTGCGATATCACTTCGATAAGCATCTGCTCGCCGTTGGAAGACACCCAGTCCCGGTCTTGAAGCAAACTTTCGTAACTGGCGTCGCGCTAAAGCGGGTGAAGAGCAATGGAGAATCCCGTGAAGCTGACTCGCCGCCACCCGTTGCGCTATCCACCCTACAGTCTCGTGCGCTTCTTCAAGGTCAGCGGCGACACGCCACTCTATAAAGCATCACCGGCAGGCAAGCCGCGCTCTGCACGCAATGCGCTTGAGGAAGCGGCTAAGCTGCATGGCAAGTTTACCTGCTATTATGGAGTAAAATGCCGCGAGCCGGGGGCTAACCGCATGCCTACAATTGACCATTTGGTGGCACAGGCGAAATCTGGATCGGAGGGACTGTGTAACCTACGTATGGCCTGTCACGCGTGCAACAGTGATAAGCGTGATCAGGACGCACGCAGGTATCGTTTGAGAAACCGCATACCCCGCCGGACGAAGCGGTACTAAGGAGCGGCATCGTAGTGCGCGCGGCAAAGCTTGACCAACGGTAATGACGACCCACAACCGGCCGTTCTCGGTGACGCCGAGCCCTTCCAAACTTCGGCCATTCGTTCACCTCGGTGTCGCAGCCCCTTCTGCCCCTTCCGGCCTTCCGATAGCAGCCACCTGCAAAGTTGCGGCTGGAATCGCGTGCGAAGTTGCTGCACGTGCAGTCCATAGGAAACGAAAGAGGTTTGGCGTGCTGAACAGGGTGTTACTCTGCATTACTACTGCGGTTTTGCTGCTTCACACGGCCACTCCGCTGTGGGCGCAAGAGGTTCTGGATCCCGACCCCAATACGCTGGCACCGTCCAAGGACCCGAGGCGTATTGCGAACGGCCTCGCACAGCAACCGCCGATGGGCTGGAACAGCTGGAACAAGTTCGCCTGCAAGGTGGACGAAACCACCATCCGTGCGACGGCCGACGCGATCGCGTCCAACGGGATGAAGGGGGCCGGCTATAACTATGTCGTCATTGATGATTGCTGGCATGGCGCCCGCGACGCGAACGGCTTCATAACCGTGGACAAGGCACGATTCCCCAGCGGCATGAAAGCGCTCTCGGACTATGTCCACGCCAAGGGGCTAAAGTTCGGCATCTATTCGGACGCCGGCACAAGGACGTGCGGGGGGCGCCCTGGCAGCCAGGGACACGAATATCAGGATGCCCTGCAATATGCGCGCTGGGGCGTGGACTACCTCAAGTACGACTGGTGCTCGACCGGCGTTCGCAACGCCGAGGAAGCCTATGCGCTCATGTCGGACGCACTGCGTGCGTCGGGTCGCGATATCCTTTTCTCGATGTGCGAATGGGGCAATTCCAAGCCGTGGCTATGGGCGTCGAAGATCGGCAACATGTGGCGCACAACCGGCGACATCACCGACAAATGGACCGGCCGTCATGGCTATAGCTGGGGTGTGGCATCGATCGCCGACATGAACGAGCCCCTATGGCCCTACGCCGGACCTGGTCATTGGAACGATCCCGATATGCTGGAGGTCGGGAACGGCGGTATGACCGATACGGAATATCGTTCGCACTTCTCGCTTTGGGCGATGATGGCCGCGCCGCTGATCGCGGGCAACGATATCGCCGGCATGACCAATGCGACCCGCGAGATCCTTCTCAACACGGACGTCATTGCCGTCGATCAGGATCGGCGTGGCATACAAGGCCACCGGGTGTGGAAAGACGGTGACCGCGAAATTTGGTCCAAACCTCTGTCGGACGGGGGGCGTGCCCTGCTGCTGTTCAATCGCGGCGACGCCCCCGCGGCCATCGCCGCCGACTGGCCCATGCTCGGCTTGCCACGACAAGTACGGATGGAGGTGCGCGATCTTTGGGCGCACAAGAGCCTCGGCAAACGCTCTGGCCGCTTCGAGGCGTCGGTCGCACCTCATGGTGTCGTCATGGTACGATTGAAGCAATAATTCCGAAAAGAATGCCTACGGATACGATCTCGGCCCGGTGTTGGGGCGGATTTTTCGTTCGATATGTGTAGCGCGACGACCCAGTTTCAGACGGTCGTGCGCATTCGACCCGCCCCCACCTTCGGACGTCTGTTCATTTCGGGTGGACGATCGTTCGTAGATTTACTGAGCGATCGCCTGACAGCCGAGTTTGGGTGAGACGCGGGGGGGCAGCTCTGCGGACCAAGCGGACGGCTCAGCCCCTTCAAAAACTATTTGCGCACCACGGTCTGGCAATTGCCCTTGCTGTTACGCGCCTGAAGGCACTCGTCCAGACGCAAGTGCCTGCAACGCCAAGACATGACCCTTGAAGGCTTTCCGCCCCGCGGCCGTGGCAACGATCCAGGTCCTTTGCCGGGTATTCACCGTAGCCTTCCGCAACTCGATGTATCCACCATCACTCAACTGCGAAAGATGCTTGGACAGAACGGAATCGCTGACCCCGATGACGTCGCGCGCAGTCCCAAACTCCATCTCGCTCACATCGGTCAGCAATGCCATGAGCTGTAGCCGTGCCGGTGGGTGGATCAGCGGATCCAGCCGTTCAGCGCCCATCTTGCGCTCCATCCAGTTCCCTCCGGTACACCCGCTCCCACACGATGCTCATGATCGTAGCGAACACCACCATGCCGCCACCAACCGCGAACGGCGCCCAAGCCAGACCATAGTGTGTCTTAAGACCCGTGGCGGCTATCAGAGCAGCCAACCCGACCAGCAGCATCGCGAGCGTCACCCGCCAAGTGCGCCCCGACCGATAACCGCTGACGAAGAACCCGTCCCGCTGCCGATCGCGGGCGACCACCATCGCGGTGGCGGCCATGCAAGCGGCCGCCACGATCAACGGCCATGGCCCGGGCAGCGCAAAGCCGGCGATCAGGCCGCCCAACAGCAATCCCACCACGCCATGGCGCACTAAGGACCATTTCGCCCGCTTAGCCAATGCCCCGCGTGTAACCCGCATCACGTCCAGCGAACGAGCAGCTTCCTCATCATCCATGCGCAATTCTCCCGCAGGCCGCCCGCCCGCTTTCCACCTTTACAACTTACGACTTGACGACATGGAAAGCAACAGTCACTTTCCAACACGGAAACTGGCACAAGGAAACGAACATGCTGCTCATATTGGGTTGGATTGCCGTCATGCTCATCGCGGGGGCATGGTGGGTGCGGAGGGATATCACGGCGTACGCACGCTTCCAGACGCAGTCCGACACGATCGACCGGCAGCGGCTGTACAGGCGATGGCTGATCGAGAGCTTCGTCGTTCTCGTAAGTGCAAGCGTGGTCAGCCTTTGGCTATCCGACGCGTTATGGCCCTTCAACGGCTTTCCGTCGGCGTTTGCCCCAGCGAGCCGCTTGCTACAGTCCGATGGGTCGATCTCCGGCGATCAGTGGCTGCCGATAGCGATCGGACTTTTCTTTGGCATGGTTCTATCGGTCGCCATCAAGTGGCGGCAGATCAAGAAAAGCCTAGCGCCAGGGGCAAGTCCGGACCAAGCGCTGATCCCCCGCAACCGTCGCGAAGCAACGCTGGCGCTGTTGCTCAGCCTGAATGCAGGTTTCAGCGAGGAGCTGTTTTTCCGACTGGCGCTCCCGCTACTGCTTCTGCAGGTCACGGGCTCGCTCACGGTTTCGCTGGTTCTGTCGATGTTGGCGTTCGGCCTGGCGCACGCGCATTACGGTTGGAAGGGAGTGCTTGCCACCCTAGCCGCGGGTGCGCTGTTGACAATGTTCTATCTGCATCACGGATCGCTACTACGGGTCATGACAGCACATGCGGTCATCGACATAACCGCTTTCTTCATCCGCCCCGCGATCGCGGACCTGACCCTTTCGCGTAAAGCGCCGCGATGGACCATTGCGGAGTCGTGAAGAGACTAGCGTTACCTCGTCCCGCGAGCAGGGCGGATCGTGTGTCCCTTTCGCAAAGCCATGCCGCTTAACGTATAATAGACCTTAGGTTTTCTTCCAGTGCGCAACTGAACGGCTAGAAATGGAGCGTTACCTGACAGACAGCTCAGCGTCAGGAGCGACCAAATTGCGGTCATTTCACGGCTACGCGTGCGCCCGAACTTTGGCCACTCGTTCAGGTCCTCGCTATGGGCATGTTGCGGTATTCGCTGGTGAGCGTTCTCGCCGCGTGGCACACGAACTGGCATCGCAGAATAAGGGGTTATCAATGCGCGTCGGTGCCTGCCTGATCGCTCTCCTCCTCACCACCACCGCCGCCGCGCAGATGCCCGGCACAGGCTACCACCGCGCGCCTGACGCCATCGCGAAAACGCTCGAGACGCCGCCAACTCCAGGTATCTCGGTCAGCCCCGATCACCAAACCCTCGCGGTTCTCGACCGCGAGAACCTGCCGACGATCGCCAACCTGTCAAAGCCTATCCTGCGCCTCGGCGGCTACCGCATAGATCCCACGACCAACGGCCAAGCCGAAGTCCGCGTTCAGTGGCTGAACGGTCTCAGCTTCAAGGACATAGGCGCCGGGCGAACAATTCGGGTGGCGTTGCCGGCTGGAACGCGCTTCGCCTTGCCCGACTGGTCGCCCAACGGCGCTCGTCTCGCCTTCTACGCGCAGGGGGCAGACGGTTTGTCGCTGTGGGTCGCCGAGCGCGACGGCACCGTCCGAATTATCGCGAAGGGGTTGAACGGCACCTTTGGGACGCCGTTCGTCTGGACGCCCGACAGCCAGGCACTCATCGTCAACATCATCCCTGCCGGCCGCGGCGCGGCGCCCGCCGCCGCCGCGACCCCGACCGGCCCAATTGTCCAGGAGAGCGCCGGCCGCACCTCGGCCGCGCGCACCTACGAGGACCTGCTCGGCGACGCGCACGACGAGGCCCTGTTTGACCATTATTTTACCGGCCAGCTCGTCCGCGTCGCACTCGACGGCACTGCGACGCCGATCGGCGCACCGGGGCTCTTCACCGACTTCAGCGTCTCGCCCGACGGCCGCTACCTGCTGACCGAGCGACTGAAGCGCCCGTACTCCTACCTGCTTCCCGCCGCCTTCTTCCCGACCGAGATCGCGGTATCGACGATCGACGGCCGCCCGGTGAAGACGCTTGCCGACCGCCCGCTCGCCGACGACCTGCCGGTCGACTTCGACGCGGCGGTGAAGGGCCCGCGCGAGGCGTCTTGGCGCTCCGACGCGCGCGCGACGCTCGTCTGGGCGGAGGCGCTCGACGGAGGCAACGCGCGTGCCAAGGTCGCCTTCCACGACAAAGTGATGATGCAGGCCGCGCCATTCGACGCCGCGCCGGTCGAGCTCGCACAGACGCCCGCCCGTTACGCGGAGACGATGTGGGGCGACGACGGCTTCGCGATAGTCGTCGACCGCGAGTGGCGGACGCGGACCGAGCATCGCCAGGCGGTTGCCCCCTCGCGGCCGGGGCACGCCAGGATGCTGCTGACGCGTAACTACCAGGACCAGTACGGCAATCCCGGCTTCCCGATCACGGAGGAGAACGCCGCCGGCAAGCCGGTGATGCGCTTCACCCCGCGCCACGACGGCGTGTTCGTCGTCGGCGAGGGCGCGACTAAAGGCGGCGCCTTCCCCTTCCTTGCCACCATGCCGCTAGCGGGCGGCGAGCAGATGCGGCTGTGGACGGCGAAGGCGCCATATTACGAGACGGTCGTCGCGATGCTCGACGACACGGGCAAGCGCATCCTGACCCGCCGCGAGAGCGCCAAAGCCGCGCCCAACTACGTCATCCGCACCGTCAAGGGCGGCAGCGCCAAGCCGGTCACCGCCTTCCCCGATCCTGCCCCGGTGTTCGCGGGCGTCAGCCAACACACGATCACCTACGCGCGCGCCGACGGCGTGCCGCTGTCGGGGACGCTCTACCTCCCCGCGGGCTACGACGCAAAGCGCGACGGGCCGCTGCCGACGCTGCTCTGGGCTTACCCGGCGGAGTACACCGACGCCAAGGTCGCCGGGCAGACGGTAGACCAGGGCAACCGCTTCGTCCGTCCGCGCGGGATCAGCCACCTGTTTCTCCTAACCCAAGGATACGCGATCCTCGACAACCCGGCGATGCCGATCATCGGCGAGGGCGGCGCGGAAGCGAACGACACCTACGTCAAACAGCTCCGCGAGGATGCCGAGGCCGCGGTTGACGCGGTCGCGAAGCTCGGCGTCGGCGATCGCGCGCGCATGGCGGTCGGCGGCCATAGCTACGGCGCGTTCATGACCGCTAATCTCCTCGCCCACACCGACCTGTTCCGCGCCGGCATCGCGCGCTCGGGCGCGTACAACCGCACGCTGACCCCCTTCGGCTTCCAAGCCGAGCAGCGCACCTACTGGCAGGCGACGCCGACCTATACCGAGATGTCGCCCTTCACCTACGCCGACCGGATCAAGGAGCCGATCCTCCTCATCCACGGCGGCGCCGACGACAACAGCGGCACCTTCCCGATCCAGTCGGAGCGGATGTACGCCGCGCTGAAGGGCAACGGCGCGACCGTCCGCTACGTCGTTCTTCCCAACGAGCCCCACGGCTACCGCGCGCTCGAGTCGACCGAGGAAACACTTTGGCAGATGACCGATTGGCTCGACCGTTACGTCAAACCAAAAACGCCTGCGTCGAAATAGGCCATGATAGGCTGATCAGACCCACAAGCGGCCATCGGAAGCCCCTTACCCGCTTCCAACTTTCTGCCATTCGTTCATCTCGCGACAGCGGTCCACTCACGGCATCGCTGGACGGCCGCGTGTCTGCTATTGATGGAAAGCCGACGGGCGGCTTTGGGGGTGATCGTTAACGGAAACGACCTAATATTTGGGACTGTTTCGTTGACCGTTGAGGGCGACCGCATGGCCTTTGTAGCTGATCCTGCCGAACTCCGAACTATCGATATTGACCGAGGGCTGGAGCTTATCACGAACGGGGGTGGCTCCGACGGCAATCGCCGATTTAAGATCGTTCGTACGGATGGCGCCGAAGTTAGTTTTTCGACAAGTTGGTTCCCTGATCAGGAGCGTCAGTGGCGGCACGATCACCCGTCCGCGATGAATCCTACCGTGCATTTCGTCGATCCGTGGAGAGGACAATTTCGAGATCAAACTAGACACGAAACAGACGAGGTAATCCGAGAGGCACTGACCGCCTTCAAAGATATGCACGGGCTCCCAGCGAACAGCGAAGTCATCGTCAAATTTACCTGAATGAACGACCGCTATTAGGAATGCTTTGGAGGCAGCGAACATCCGCTATTGGGCGATAGCTGCCGCCTCCCCTCCGCCGCGATGACCCAATTTCGGCCGTTCGCGGCGCGCTTTCGGCTCCCCGACTCCGGTCGTCCATTCATCTCGACAAAAAGGCGAAATCACATGCCTGCGAGTTGAGCCTCGGTAAGACGCCCCTTGCACTGATGCTGCGCCCTGACGTGCTCCCCAAAGCTCTACCAGTCATAACTGGAGTCCGGGGTTGGTATGGTGCCCCTTGGGGCGGCGTTGCACAACCCGCCTGGCAGCATCGGCGGGCGTCAGCCCGCCAACACCGCTATGCGGCCGCACATGGTTGTAGTCGTCTCGCCAGAGCCGCAGCACCGAGCGGGCATGGCCGAGGGATACGAACAGCGTCTCGTTGAGGCATTCGTCACGCAGGCGGCCGTTGAAGCTCTCGACGTAGCCGTTTTGCTGCGGCTTGCCCGGCGCGATGTAGTGCCACTCGACAGGTCGCTCCTGCGTCCATCTCAGGATCGTCAGGCTAGTCAGCTCGGTGCCGTTGTCGCTTACGATCATCAGCGGCGGTACGCCCCTGAGCGCGATGATGGCGTCGAGCTCACGAGCGACACGCGCGCCTGACAGCGAGGTGTCCGCCACCAGCGCGAGGCACTCGCGCGTGAAGTCGTCGACAACCGCCAGGATGCGGATGCGCCGGCCGCTGATCAGCGTGTCGCTGACGAAGTCGAGGCTCCACCGCTGGTTCGGCCCCTGCGGCAGCGTCATCGGCGCTCTTGTGCCCATCGCTCGCTTGCGGCCACGGCGGCGCCTGACCCGCAGGTTTTCCTCGCGATAGAGCCGCAGCAGCTTCTTGTGGTTCATGACCAGCCCTTCACGGGCCAGCATGATGCCAAGCCGCCGGTAGCCGAAGCGACGACGTTCGGCCGCGATCTCACGCAGCCGCGACCGAAGGTCGCCATCATCACTACGCCGGGGCGCGTAGCGCACCGACGTCCTGTCCACGCCGAAGATGGTGCAGGCCCGACGCTCGCTGATGCCGAACAGCTGCCGAGCATGCTCAACAGCCTTCCGCTGAGCGGCGGGCTTCACCAGTTTTTTGCCGCGACTTCCTTCAGCACGGCATTGTCGAGCATGGCGTCGGCCAGCAGCCGTTTGAGCCGGCCGTTCTCCTCCTCGAGCACCTTCAGCTTGCGGGCCTGCGACACGTCCATGCCGCCATACTTGGCCTTCCACGCGTACAGCGTCGCGCTGCTGATCCCGTGCTTGCGACACACATCGGCCGTCTTCATCCCGCCTTCCTGCTCACGCAGCACCGCGATGATCTGCTCCTCGCTGAACCTGGTCTTCTTCACGTCCGTCTCCTCACGAAGGCGGACTCTAGCTCAAACTGGCAGAGTTTCAGGGGAGCACGTCAGCCCGCTTGCTGGCGGATGCACGGCGAGACCCTGTGACGGCTAGGATTGCACCTGCTGCTGTCGCGTATCGAATGCTAGTGAGGCGTCATGCTCAAGACACGAAGAAGGCGCCTCGATCAGCGAATAGAGGCGGCAATGCAGCGCCTTGCCACGATCGAAGCCTCCATCACGGCGCTGGCGGACGAGGACCTACTCGATATCGCCGACATCTTTAAAGCCGAGAGACACACACCGTTAGCGGAGACAGCGTTCGCGGAAATGGCTCGCCGGGGCATCAGCCTTTAGCACCCCATCGTCCTCGGCACCTCCACCATTGAAAGATCATATGCCATGCAGATCATCGTTCGCGACAACAACGTCGACCAGGCTCTTCGCGCGCTTAAGAAGAAGCTGCAGCGCGAGGGCGTCTATCGTGAGATGAAGCTCCGCCGCCACTATGAGAAGCCGTCGGAGCGGCGCGCTCGCGAGCACGCCGCCGCGGTCAGCCGCGCCCGCAAAGCCGATCGCAAACGCGCCGAGTGGGACAAGTGATCAAAGAGGCAGGAATGACCACGATTGGCACACGGATCGATGAAACCGGAACACTTATCCATGACGGCGGAGCCTTCTACCTTCGCCGCGACCTTGGCGGCCGCTATGAGCTCGAGCTTCAACGCACGCCCGTCGATCTGGTGGAGAAGCGCGTGCGGCTTGTCGGCACGCTGGTGGCATCTGCCATCGTCGCTGCGGACGGGGTAGCGCCTGCCTGATCCACTCCACGTGCGTCGCTTCACGTCGCGGGCAGCGCGTCGAGCGTTTCTGTCACGCGTCGACGCAGCCTTGGGTCGCGCGTGATCTCCAGCATTGCACCCAAACTGGCCCGCGCAGCAGCGATCTCATAATCGACGAGTTCGAGGCGAGCCCGTTCCCACCACGCGTGAGGGTAAGCTGGCGCCATCGTCGTCATGCGGACGTAGAGTTCGAGTGCGCGGCGTCCCCTCCCCGCCAGTTCGGCACGCGATGCCTGATTCTGGAGAAGTGAGCTGCTGCCGGTTTCGTGGACACCGAGATAGGGTGTTTTTGAGACCGGAGGATGGAGATGCAACGACGGAAGTTCAGCCGTGAGTTCAAGCTTGAGGCGGTGAAGCTGGTACGGGAACGCGGGGTGTCGGTGTCGCAGGCTGCACGCGATCTGGACCTGCACGAGAATGTTCTGCGCAAGTGGGTGCGGGAGCAGGTGGCGGATCCGGGATCGGCGTTCCCTGGGCACGGCGTGATGAAGCCCGAGCAGCAGGAGATTGAGCGGCTGCGCCGCGAGTTGGCCAGGATGAAGGCGGAGCGCGACATCTTAAAAAAAGCGGCGGCCTACTTCGCCAGGGACTCGATATGAGGTTCGAGTTCATCGCGAAGCACCGAGGGATCTGGCCGGTGTCGTGGATCTGCGAAGCGCTCGGTGTTTCGCGCAGCGGCTTTCACGCCTGGCTGGTTCGGGCGCCCAGTGCGCGTGCCCGGAGCGACGAGGAATTCGGCGCCAGGGTTCGCGCCAGCTTCATCTCCAGCTATCGGACGTACGGTGCACGCCGTGTCTGGCACGACCTTCTGGCCGAAGGCCTCTCATGTGGTTTGCATCGCGTCGAGCGGCTGATGCGTATTCACGGCCTGAAGGCTCGACCCCGGCGTCGTGGTTTGCCGAAGGACGACGGTCTGCGATCCGTCATCGCCGATAACCTCCTTAATCGCCAGTTCACGGCCGAGGCGCCCAACCAGCGGTGGATCGCTGACTTCACCTACATCTGGACCGCCGAAGGATGGCTGTACGTCGCAGTCGTCATCGACCTGTTCTCGCGCCGGGTGGTCGGCTGGTCGATGAGTGACACCATGACCGCTCAGCTCGTCACCGACGCACTCATGATGGCGATCTGGCGGCGTGGGAAGCCCGATGCCCTGCTGCACCACTCGGACCAGGGCAGCCAATATACGAGCGAGAAGTTCCAGCGGCTGATGGCCGACAACGGCGTGACCTGCTCGATGAGCCGGTCCGGCAACGTCTGGGACAACGCGGCGATGGAGAGCTTCTTCTCCTCGCTGAAGACCGAGCGGATCGGGCGTAAAACCTACCGCACGCGCAATCACGCCAAGGCAGATGTATTCGACTATATCGAGCGCTTCTACAATCCGACGCGCCGCCACTCTACGCTGGGCTATCTCAGCACCATGGACTTCGAGAGGCAGGCGCAGGTAGCTTAACCTCGTGTCCACGGAGCCGGCAGCAGCTCACTGCCCCTTCCGGCAGGTCGGATACCAGCTTCGCCTCCATCGGGGAGAGATCGGTCGCCACCATAATGCTCTCCCTTTGATTGGCCTAAGGTTGCTCTTTCGAACGCTCGAGGCGTGCGCCCGTTCACGGCATCGGCGCTCAACGGTCAAGCTCAGCGGTCCAAGGACGAAGACTCGAGCAGCTGGATCAGGTTCAGTGCATCGCCGAGCGCCACGGAGGAGGCCGTGTTGTCGAACATGCACCATGTGGGGCGCCCCTCTGCGAGATCCTGCTCGATCTCCTTCGCGTATGATCGCAAACGCTTCTCCCCATACGCCGATCGGTACATGACGGGTGAGCCATGCAGCCTGCGATAGGTCAGACCGCGCCACCCGCCAGGCTGGGCGGCGTCGGGCACCTTGGCGGGATCCGCCGCGACCCGAGCGACCTCTTGGTCGACAAGCAGCGCATCGGCCTCCTGCGTAAACCAGCTCGCATGACGGGGCTCGCAAACGATCCTGGCCTCGGTGTGCGCCGAGGCTGCGTTAAGGAAGGAGGATACGAGTGAGGCATCGAACGCGAAGCTCGGGGGAAGCTGCAGGAGGAGGACCGAGAGCTTGCCACCAAGACCGCCAGCTTCGCCTAGGAACCTATCGAGAGCGTTGGTCGCATCCACCAGCCGCCGGACATGGCTGATCTCCTTCGGGATCTTGGCCGAAAAGCGGAAGTCGTCAGGCACCGACGCCGCCCAGCGCTCCCAGGTGCCTCGTCTATGCGGCCTGTGGAACGAGGAGTTGACCTCGACGCAGGGCATCACGGCCGCATAGCGCTGCAGCGCCGTTCCTTCCGCTGGAAACAAGGGCCTGTCATTTGCCGGGATCGCCCAGCCAGCGGTTCCGATCAGCGGCGACATGGGCCACCTACCCCGCACGACCTAAACCGTTCCATCATCGGAATTTCTGCTGCGCAGAGCGCGTCGTTTCGGAACCAGGTCAAACGGCCGTTGATTTTACTGTCGAGGAGAAGATCTATGGCTGACGACAAGAGCAAGCGCGGCGCGGGCGACCGCGCCCGGGTTGCCGGGGGGGAAGGCTACGAGGTGAACTATTTCGCCAGGAAGCACGACATCACCAGGCACCAGGCGGAGGAGCTCATCAAGAAGGTGGGTAACGATCGCGAGAAGCTCAACGAGGCAGCCGTGAAGCTCAAGAAGGTCAAATGAACGAGCGGTCCGCAGAGCTGGTGCATCCGCCCTTCGCGCTCCTGGTGTCTGCTTATCAAGAAGGCTGGCAACATGGCGCGGAAGTCTAACAGTACCGATCATCCTGAGGGTTCGGAAGGACGAACCAGCGGCGCTTCAGCGCCCCCGTTCCAACCCGTGCAGCTCGCCACACTGGTCGACCAGGTGCCCGCGGGAGACCGCTGGCTCCACGAGATGAAATACGACGGCTACCGCTGTCTGCTCAGTGTCGGCGGCGGCTCGTCCCACGCCTTCACGCGATCTGGGCTGGACTGGACCTACAAGTTCAAGCCGATCGTCACGGCGGCCGAGCGCCTCCCGTCGCGCTCGGCGCTCATCGATGGCGAGGTCGTGGTGATCGACGCCGACGGTCGGACCAACTTCCAGTCGCTGCAATCCGCGATCAAGGCCGAACCAGGCCGGCTCGAGTTCTACGCCTTCGACCTTCTGAATCTCGACGGAAAGGATCTGACGGGTCTTCCGCTGATCGAGCGCAAGGAGCGCCTGGGGAAGCTGCTCGAGGGTAGCGAAGGCCCGATCCTTTATTCGGATCACATCATCGGCAAGGGCGAGGCGCTGTTCGAGAAGTTCTGCGGGGCGGGGCTGGAGGGCGTCATCTCCAAGCGAGTCGATGCGCCCTACGTCGGATCGCGAGCGGGCACCTGGCTGAAGACCAAGTGCATCAAGCGGCAGGAGTTCGTGATCGTCGGCTGGACATCGTCGGACAAGGGTCGCGGTTTCCGCTCGCTGCTGCTCGGCGTCCATGAACACGGGAAGCTGCGCTATGCCGGCAAGGTCGGCACCGGTTTCGACAATGACGAGATCCTGAAGCTCGGCGAGCTGATGGAGCCGCTCTCCAGCGATAAGGCTTCAGTCGAGGCGCCCCGTGCCGCCGTCAAAGGCGCCCACTGGATCCGGCCGGCGCTGGTGGCTGAGATCGCCTACACCGAGATGACGAACGACGGCACGCTGCGCCACCCGAGCTATCTTGGTCTGCGAGCCGACAAGAAGGCGGAGGCCGTGGTGCTCGAGACCGAGGCGCCGGTCGCAGCCGTAGCTGCCGACGTCGCATCCAGCGTCGTCATCACCAACCGCGACCGCGTCACCGATCCTGAGGGCGGCATTACCAAGGGTCAGCTCGCGGAACATTATGCGGCTGTCGCTCCGATCATGCTCCCCTGGGTCGGCAGCAGACCGATCAGCCTCGTCCGATGTCCGCAAGGGCGGGCGAAGAAGTGCTTCTTCCAGAAGCACGACGCCGGCACCTTCGGCTCGAACGTGCATCATGTCGCGATTCTGGAGAAGGACGGCCATGAGGAGCCGTACCTCTACGTCGATACGCCCGATGGCCTGCTCACCTGCGTGCAGATGGGGACGATCGAATTTCATGGCTGGGGCGCCCGCATCGAGGATGTCGAAAAGGCGGATCGGCTCGTCTTCGACCTCGACCCGGACGAAGGATTGGACTTCGAAGCAGTACGACGCGCCGCGTTCCAGTTCCGCGACATCCTCAAGCAGATCGGCCTGGAGACCTTCCCGATGGTCACCGGCGGCAAGGGCGTGCACGTCATCGCTCCGCTTACGCCCCGGGCCGAGTGGCCGGAGGTGAAGGACTTTGCCCACCGCCTTGCGATGGCCGTAGCGCAGAGCGACCCGGACAACTTCACGGCAGCGTTGCCGAAGGCGCAGCGCAAGGGTCGCATCTTCGTCGACTACCTCCGCAACCAGCGTGGCGCGACGGCGGTCATGCCCTACGCCGTCCGCGCCCGCGCCGGCGCTCCCGTCGCCGTGCCGATCACCTGGAAGGAGATGGAGACCATCGACAAGCCGGCGCACTGGCATGTCGGCGATGCCGCCGAACTGGTGAAGCGTGCAGGCTCGAAGGCGCTCGCTGGCTGGGGACGCGCCGACCAGGTCCTGCCGGATCTCTGAAAAGCCCATGAAGATCGCCACCTACAACGTGAACGGCGTCAACGGGCGCCTGCCTGTGCTGCTGCGCTGGCTGGAGGAAGAGCAGCCGGACATCGTCTGCCTGCAGGAGCTGAAGGCGCCGCAGGAGAAGTTCCCGGCGACCGCCATCCGTGATCTCGGCTACGAGGCAATCTGGCACGGTCAAAAGAGCTGGAACGGCGTCGCAATCCTCAGCCGCGTT
The DNA here is from genome assembly GCF_025548555.1 of Sphingomonas sp. A2-49. Taxonomy (GTDB): domain Bacteria; phylum Pseudomonadota; class Alphaproteobacteria; order Sphingomonadales; family Sphingomonadaceae; genus Sphingomonas. The sequence continues at coordinate 18,606 of NZ_JAJLPA010000020.1, read as the reverse complement.
GGCGAGATCCACGAGACGCGGCGGGGCCTGCCTGACGATCCCGATCCGACGCAGAGCCGCTACATCGAGGCTGCGGTCAGCGGCATCATCATCGGCGGGCTCTACCTGCCGAACGGCAACCCCCGGCCCGGTCCCAAGTTCGACTACAAACTCGCCTGGTTCGAGAAGCTCATCGCGCACGCGGCGACACTATTGGAGAGCGGCGTACCGGTGGTGCTCGCCGGCGACTTCAACGTCATGCCGACCGAAGCCGACGTCTACAAACCGGAACGCTGGACCAAAGATGCCCTTTTTGCACCCGAGGTCCGGGCGCTCTACGCGCGGCTCGTCGACCAGGGCTGGACGGACTCCCTCCGCACACTTCACCCCGATGAGACGATCTACACCTTCTGGGACTATTTCCGGAACGCTTATGGGCGGGACGCTGGTCTCCGCATCGATCATCTGCTGCTCAGTCCCTCCCTCGCCGATCGGCTGGGGGATGCGCAGGTGGACAGGCAGGTGCGTGGCTGGGAGAAGACCAGCGACCATGCCCCAACTTGGATACGGCTTGCGGCCGAGCAGCCGGCCTCAAAGCGGAGCCGCTCACCGCGGCGGAAAAAGGAACACGGATGACAGAGCGCGCCCATGGGGAACCTTCGGACATAGTTCTGGAACCCGAACCCTCCCGCACCTTCGTACGACCATTCGAACTGGGGTAACCAGGTTGGTTCGACATTGGCCGCACACAGATCAATAGGAAGGTCGACTTTATCATCGGTCTCGATGAAGAGGAATTCTGCCGCCGACCTAGCGGCGGCACCGTTTCTAGTCCGGACAATAACCATAGACCTGAGTGCATAGATCTTACTTTTTTATCATTTTGAAGTCACAGAAGCGGCACGGTTTAGGGGGCACGGTAAGGCTATCGACAAGTGTCGAAACGTCGTTCTTGCTCAGCCAGGGTTCTAGATAAGCTCGATCGAACCGTGCTTCATGGGTGAGGCGTTTCGCATCTTTGATCAGCAGTTCCTGATGCGCCAGTTCGACAGAACCGCTTTCGGGAAGCCGTCTGAGTACGCGGTTTACATGGACGGCCGTGAGGCCGAGCGCGTCGCCCACCTCCTCCTGAGTGAGCGGAACCTCGCATCGACCGTTATCTGCCAGGCCGATGATCGCGGCCCGCACGTATAATTCGCAAAGCAGATGGGCGACCGTGGCTCTAGCGTTCGTCGAAAACAGCAGCCACTTTCGCAGGATCGCTTCCTCGATAAGTTTGGCTCGCCAAAGCGCTATGTTGATTGCCGGGTGATAACGAAGAGACTTGCCAGCTTTTCGTAAATGCGTCTCCGTGCATCTTGACCGTACTGGGTACCCTCCGAGATGATCCCTCACCGGACCGGTATAGCACAAAGTTTATGCCAAATTCCGAGGTGGCTTGGCTTCAGCTGTGTACCAAATGGGTCGACCGAGCCCCCCGGGCGCAAGCATCATCCGCAAACCCCGGCGCAACGGGGCCTCGTCCACTTTCCTCCTAGTGTAACCAATTCACCAACCAGAGGCGTCCTATTGAGGCAGAATTTTCGGGAATTCGCCGGCCAGCTCTCGCGCAAGAAAGCCGATCGGTCCGCGGACCGTCGCTACCCTCCTCGCTGCCTGCCCGTGCAACCAGACCCCCCAGCAGGCAGCGATCAGTGGCATTGCGCCACGAGCGATTAGCCCCCCGATCGCGCCTGCGAGGACGTCGCCCGAACCACCGGTGGCAAGCCCCGTTCCGCCGCCGCCATAGCGGAGCGACGTTCCGTCGGGCGCGCTTATGAGCGTGTCCGATCCCTTCAGCACAACGATCGCGCCATATGCTTTTGCGACAACTACGGCCGTTGTGACCGGATCATTCGCTACCTGCTCCTCCGACATGCCGGTTAGCAGCGCCATTTCGCCGTAATGGGGCGTGAGGACGATCCGTCCCGCAAACGCCGCAATTTCGGCTTGCACGTCACGCAGGCAGCCGATCGCCATCGCATCAATCACGAGCATCGCCGCGGTGTTACGGCCAGCGACATACCGTATCAGCCCGTCCGCCGTCCCGGGATCGCTGATGCCCGGCCCGATCACCGCAGAGTCGCAGGCGTCGAGAGGCGCGTCGAGCATGGCCGGCGCTGCCGCCATATCGATTTCGCCCGAGATACTCTCGGCGAGCGCGATCACCCCGGCCTCCGGCGTGAGCAGCCCCAAGGGCAAGGCGATCGATGTCGGCACCGCCAGCTGCAGTTTCCCGGCGCCGACCCGCAGCGCCGCCTCTCCGGTCAACCGCAGGGCGCCGGGGACCTGCCGAGACGCGCCAATCGCCAACACGCGACCGCGACTGTTCTTCGTCGTGCCCCGCCCGTGCACTGGGGGCGGGTTCGCCGCGATCCATTCACTGTCCAGCCGGATCGGATCTTTGCTCATCCCCGTACGCCTGGCGTGCGTTCGGGCTCGCTCGTGACGGACGCCGTATCGTCGCCGGCCAAATGCGGCACCGCGTTGTAGCGGACCAGGGCCATCGACCCATGAGTGCCGGCGGCAGGATCGAAGCGATATTCCGTAACGGAGGCATTTGCCACATCGCCCTCGGCGTCGATCGCCAAGATCTCCTGTTCGGTCAGGCGTTCGACGACATAGCGCAGGCACAACACTACCACCTGATGCGCGACGATCATCACCCGTTGGCCGGCGTGATGCAGCGCGATCGTGTCGAGCAACGAGCGCAGACGGAATATTACGTCGCACCAGCTCTCGCCGCCCGGCGGTCGATGGTAGAACTTTCCGAGAAGCCGCCTTAGGTGGGCCTGTTCCGGGTAGACGGACGCCACACCGCTGGTTGTCAGACCGTCGAGTATCCCGAATTCCTTTTCGCGCAGCCGCTCGTCAATGCAGATCGCCGGATCGCCATCAAGCCCGCCTGCCGATCGTAGCGACCGCGCTGTCTCCAGCGCTCGACGATATGGCGAGGCGAACAGCACGTCGGGTCGCTCCGCCGCAGGCCGGTCCGCGAACCACCGCCCCAGGGCCCGCGCCTGTTCCTTACCGAGTGCCGACAGTGGAATGTCGACGTCGCGGGCCGCGAGGTCGATGCGGTCGACGCCGAGCGCGTGCGCCCGGTCGCGCGCGACATTTCCCGCGCTCTCGCCATGACGCACGATCCACAATTGTTTTGGCCAACGGGCGGTGGTCAAACCTTCGCCTCGTGGGTTCCCTGCTCGGCGCGCAACGCAGAGTAGCGGCGGGTTACCATCGGCAAGGAATCGTCGATCCACGCCGCCATCGCCTCTTCTTCCGCCAGCGATTTGCGCAGCGCCGCGGTAGCGTGTTCGAAGCCACCATCGTCGGCCAGTGTTAGCAGCGACTTGTAGGCGGCAATTTCAAAATGCTCGAAGGCGTAATTAGCGAAGCTGTTCTTGACGATCTCGTCCCCGGCGACGCTGTGCATGATTGCCGCCATGCTGCCCGAAAGGCTGAGCGCCGCGTCCTTGAGGGCTGATCCGGACGAATCCATGTCGGCGAGGATCTCGTCCAGCCGTGCGATCTGGCCATGCGTCTCATCGATGTGCAAACGCAGGCGATCGGCGACCTCGGGATAATTGGTGATTCGCTCGACTTGCGGGGTCATGATCGAAAGCGCCTGCTTCTCGACCGCATGGGCGTTACGCAGACCGGTGACGAACAGTTCGTGCAGGATTTCTGGACGGGTGCTCATGTCTCTTCTCCTAAATGGACGACGCGTGACGGCCGGGAATGCGCTTCGACCGATGACGTCGTTCGTGGGGGTAGAACTCCGGGACAGCGTTTAGGTTGATATCTTTCTGGTTGATGCAGATTGCTGTTCGCTCAGACGATCGAAGTTTTTGACACGTCGGACGGCCAGGCACGACCGCGTAGACCGCCCCAGTCGCCACGCTCACCTGAAAAAGGCCTTTGGAATATGTGTTATCCGACAGGCCAGATCGCCTTCGCCGGACGCGACGATATAGTGGTCGCCGCCGTCCACGATGCCCGTGGTGAAGACCACGTCGCGCACGTACATTTGATGCTCGATCGGGCGGGTGAGCTTTGGATCGGCCTCGAGTAAAGGTACGTGATCGGTTGCGACCGTAATGCCGGGATCATTGCGATCGAGGATCGACCAATAGGTGCGATACACGCCGACGATCTCTTTCGGTTCGACGCCATGCCACAGGGTCAGCCAACCGCGATCGGTCAGGATCGGCGGGGTCCCGCCGCCCATGCGGGCGGTCGCGACCGTGGCAGCATGCGCGCGGATGCCGGGCTTGCGATACGGTTTCCAGTGTAGGGCGTCAGGGGAAGAGGCCAAATTGATTGACGGCCCGGCGCGCCACTTGCTGCCCGGCGGATAAGCAAAATAGAGGTCACCGAGCGGCCGCGTCTGTGCCCAATAGTGACCGTCGATCCGTCCTTCGAAGATTAGCATGTCCTTGTTCTGATGATCGAGTACGATGTCCTCGAAAGTCCAGTCGAGGCCGTTGTCGGAAGAATAAAGCGTCGTCGAATGGCGTTCGGGGCTGACCGAGCAGGTCGTCATCAGCCAGCGGTCCTCCACCTTGCTGATCCGCGCGTCCTCCAAGCCATACATCTGGAAATCCGCGTGCGGCGCGATCACCTTGTCATAGTGATGGGTCACCACGGCCAGTCCGTCCGGAGTCAACTCGACCGGCAAGAGCCAGGCGAGCGAAGTCAGCGCCATCACCTTCCAGCCGCTGCCCTGGAGAAGGAATTTGCGTGGATCGGCGGTATTGGCCGCACCGAGCGGCCAGGCGTCGAGCACATATCGGCCATCGTCCCAGCGGATGTTGTGGACATGGCCGTCGAATATCGGCTTGCGTAGCGCCTCGGCCACGCGAACCATCATCAGCAGGTTGCCGTTGGGCAGCCGGGTCAATGCCGGATTGAACGCGCCCAGTACATAGGTCTCGACCCCCAACTGCCCCGCCAGTGGCGACCGAGACAAGTCGATGTCGTCCGGGACCAGGATCAGCTTGTCGACGCCATAGGTCATTCGCCGGCCTCCATGCGCGGCGCGAGAGTGAGTTGCTGGACGACGGACCGCCGCGGTTGAGTAAGGACGAACCGGACGCCGGCTGCAATGTCCTCGGCGCGCAACATCGTCTCGGCTTCGATCATCGCGCACTGCTGCTCGGTAGGAATGTCGGGAAGTTGCATGTCGGATCCGGTCTTGCCGGGTTCGACGTTGCTGACCCTAATGCCTTTCGGCCCGAGTTCGCGTCGCAGCGCCTGGGTAAAGCCCTGGATCCCGTACTTGATGCCGGCATAGACCGTTGATCCCGGCCCGAGGACGTAGGCACTCATCGAACCGATAAAGACGATGTCCCCGCGCTCGCCCAACCGCTCGGCCGCCATCCGCGCGCCGAGAAGGTAGGCGGTGAAATCGGTTGCGATGGCATAGCGGAGGTCGGCTTCGCTGGTTTCGCCGAGCGCACCGGCCGCGATGGCGGCATTGAGGACGACGATGTCCGGCGTGCCGATGCTAACTTGCGCTGCGTCGAAGAGGCGGCCGGTGCTATCGGCTTGGGCCAAGTCGATCGCGATGCCGTCGCTCTTGCTCTTTCCCTGGCTCACGGCGCTGACATCCGCCAGCGCATCTTGCAGGTGTTGCGGATCGCGTCCGCAGATGAAGACATCCGCCCCGTCGGCGGCCAGCATCCGCGCGATGGCGCGACCGATCCCAGTCGTGCCACCGGTAACGATCGCGCGGCGGCCTTGCACAGGGATCACTTCGCTTGTGATATCGGCGACGGGGGGCATCAGCGTCTCCTTTTCGGTCGACGTGCCAAGTCGCGCGCAGGCGCGAAGTTCCGCCCGATAAAACAATAGCATCGCCGAACGTCTCGTGCTTCCTCCGATCCGTCGCAACCGTCGCCGTCAAACAGCGTTCGCATCGGCGGCAGATTGGATTGGAGGATCATGTGACTGTCGATACGCCCCCCGCTGCCGGACCATGCGTCTTGGCGTTGCGTGCGGAGTTGCGCAGCGGACGCATGCGGACGATCGGAACCTTCGACGTCGAAGGGCATGCGATCACTGTCGCGCTTGGCCATGATTCACTCTGGGCGATAGGCGGCCGCGATAGCGCGCGGATGGCGATCCGCACGGCATACAGCCCCGGGGGGCTAAAGGCGCGCCGGCTCAAGCCGCGAAAGGGCGAGTCAATGCGTGTGGCGTTGACCAGCGCGATTGGCCGGCACGTCGTTACGTTCAGTGTCGACACCACGGCTCATCCGGTGCTGCGCATTACGACGCGGCTGACCCCATCGCAGGACCTGCTGGTGCCCTATCTGCCGCGTGACCTCTATCCACTGGGGCCGGGAGACGACCCATTGACGGCGCGGGGGCATGTCGAAGCGGCGCAGCGCGGGCTGAACGGGGGACTGCTATACGCCCGGCTCGACGGACCGACACCGGGGACGATCCTGTATCTCCAGAACCTCACCGCGATGAACCCCTATTACAACGCCACCGATACCAAGCCGGACGGCGCGGTCGGCGGCGAATGGCCGGAACTCGGCTATCTGCCTCCTGTACCGCCGCAAAGCGGAACGCCGCCGACCAGTCCGCTACAAGGCGGCGAAGATGTCTGCCTGTCGGATGCGCTAATCGCCTTCCATCGCGATCCGCCGCTGAATGAAGTGCATTCGGCGCGACTATTCTTGCAACTGCTGGGCAGCATCTATCCGCTTCTCGACCAGCCAGCGCCCGAATTCCACGACTGGCCCGGGAGAGCTGAACGGACGTTGCGCGACCTCGCTGAGTCGCCGGCGGCAACGATCCGGCATTACGGCCATTTGTACGTCCATCCCTACACCGCGTCCGAATACCCGGATTCGATGGTGCAGGTGTCGCTTCTCGCCGCCATATACGACTATGGTTTGTGGCGTGGCGAGGACGTGCCGCTTGCGGCGGAACTCGCTGCGGGGCTGAACCGGTTCTTCGATCCCGCCTTGCCGTCGATCCGACGCTATCTTCCCAATGTCGGCGACGACAAGGATCGCGACGCGGTGGACAGCTGGTATCTGTACCATCCGCTGATCGGGCTCGGCACGCTGGCGCTGGGTGGTGATGCGAGGGCGCGACGGCTATTCGAGGGGTCGCTCGACTTCGCGATCCGCGCTGCGCGCCACTTCGACTATCGATGGCCGATCCAATACAAAGTTACGGACTTTTCGGTGATCACCCAGGCGCGTGGCGATACCGACCTAGGCCAGACCGACGTCGGTGGCATCTATGCCCATGTCATGCTGCTGGCGTTCGAACTAACGGACGATCCAAAATATCTGGCGGAAGCGCGCACCGCCATTGACGCAGCGCGGGGCATGCGGTTCGACCTGAACTATCAGGCAAATCTGACGGCCTGGGGGGCGGCGGCATGCATGCGACTGTGGCGGATTACCAACCAGCGGCGCTATTTGGACCAGAGCTACGTCTATCTTGCAAGCTTCTTCCACAACAGTGTGCTCTGGAATTCACAGATCGGCGATGCAACGAATTATCAGACTTTCCTTGCAGTGAGCGCGCTTCATGACGGTCCGTACATGGCGCTGTACGAGTGTTTCGACAGCTTCCGGGCGTTCGAACGCTATCTAAAGGATAGTGGTCCCGATCTGGATCCCGCCGTACGGCGGATGGTCAGCGACTATTGCCGCTTCGCGCTGACCCGGGCCTGGTATTACTATCCCGATGCGCTACCCGCCGAGATGCTGTGCGCCAAGCCGCGGAACGGCCATATCGATGCCGATCTCTCGTTTCCGCTGGAGGACCTCTACGTGGGCGGCGATGTGGCGGGGCAGGTCGGGCAGGAAATATACGGCGCGGGGGCCGCGTTCGTGTTCGCGTCGCGCGCGTTCCACAGGATCGACGACGCCCCCTTCGACCTCTTCTGCGACACGTTCTTGCTTGCGAGCGATCGGACCGGGGAGTGTTCGCTGACGATACAACTTTGCGGCGACCCGGCGGGTCGTGCTGAGGTAAGGCTTATGGATAAAGCCGACACAGGGCTGAACGGTGTCGAAGTCATCGTTGACCCGGATGGAATGATGAAAGGGACGACGAGAACAGGCAGCCGCACGTTCGATGTCGCGGCGAACTCGCGTCTTCGTATCTCGTGGCAGTGACCTTTCTAATCTAGGACTGAAATAGCGGCTGTGATGTAACCTGAGCCCTTCAGATTGGTCCGTTCTTTGTGGGAATTCCCGGTTCGTTTTGGCAGTTGCCGGACGAGGAAATTTACCGATGAAAAAGTCGAGGTGCAGCGAACAGCAGATAGCGTTCATTCTCAAGCGGGCTGAGGATGGAACAACCGTCGAGGAGGCTTGTCGGAAGGCGGGCATTTCCATCCAGACCTACTATTGATGGCGCAGCAAATACGGAGGGCTGATGCCGTCGGAGATGAAGCGCCGCAAGGTGCTGGAGGTGTGGATAGGCGTCGAAACGGGACCCCGCCTGTCGACAACGCAAGTGATTGTTTTGGGGAAGAAACCCTAGTTTCGAAGGGGGTCCTGATCGGCGCCGATCGGGATCCCCTCTAAAGGAAATTTCTCTCGCAAAATGAAGGAGTTGAAAAGACATAGGGTGGGGTCCCGTTTCGACGCCTATCTACACCCACGACCCTTTTCGCCGTTTTTACCGCTCAGGGCCGTCATAGCCGCGCGCAACAAAACGCGTCGGGCGGCGAAGTTCGCGGGCGCAGATTGCGATCCAAAGCGTAGGGCGAGTCCTTCCCGCCAGAGCCGCGACGCTACTAAGTGGATCTCGTCTCGAGTTGGGTGGCGTTCCTGGCCGATGCAGGCTGTGATTGCGGGATAGGACCACGGCGACTGCGCAGATTGTGGCGGTATGACCACTTCGCTCGTCTCTGGCTCGACGAGTTGCGGGCGCGTGCTGTTCGAACCCTGCCGGCGTTGCTTGCGCCAAGCGCGTCCCGCGAACCAGAGGGGTACCGCAGCGACGACTGCGAAGGTCAGTGTCATGTCCAGAAATTGGCTTTTCGGGAACTCTCCCGCGAAGGCGAGCAAGAGCAGGATCAGAACGACCGACACTCCCAATTCCGGATGCAATACGAGCCGAAACGCGTACCACAGAAACCAGCAAAGCAGCACGGCTGCGGCCAAGCTACCTACGGTTAGGCCGATCGCTTCAAGCACCATGAGAATCAACTGCATCTCGCCGACTCCTTGTATGCGATTTATATCGCACTGCGATACATATTGCAACTAGAGCGGCTTGTGGCTTCGATTAATCGACGCGGGCGAGCAGTTCGGTCAGCATCGGCCGAAGCCTTACGATTTCCTCACGATGCGTCTTTGATAGCTGTCGCAGGAGGGTTTGGGCCTTCTGCGTTAGTTCGAGCAGGGCCTGTCGTCCGTCGTCGGGGGATGGCCGACGTGTGACCAGACCAAGCGTCTCCAGACGATCGACCAGGCCGGTCGCGCTGTGCGGCTTCAAAGCAAGACGCTCGGCGACGTAGCCAACGCTGACGTTCGCATGCGTAGCCCCCCGAATGGCGAGCAGCGCTTGGTGTTGCTGGGGCGTCAGGCCGCAGCTTGCCGCGCCACGTTCGCTGAACGCCAGAAACTGCCGAAGCGCATACCGAAAATCCGCGAGCGCCGCATAGTCGGCGTCAATCAGCTCATCACCATCGATCATCGTTCAAATCCTAACCGTTGAACTATATCGTGTCGCGATATAGTGGTCGCCGTTCTCAAACCGGCGAGAGTGCATGACGGCTTCCACCATCAATATCCCAAAAGCCAAGCGGCTTGCCGATCACAGCGCCGACTGGCGGATGATCATGCTCGCAGGAGCCGCTGTCGTGGTCGGCACCGGCGCTGCGTTCGGGGCTTGGGTCCTGCTAAAGCTGATCGCGCTCGCCACCAATCTCTTCTGGTTCGGCAGGATATCGACTGCATCCGCTGAAATCGCGAATGCGCATGTCGGTTTGGCGGTCGTCGCGATACCCGTCATCGGCAGTGTGATGATCGGCCTGATGGCGCGTTTCGGCTCGGAGAAGATCAAGGGGCACGGTATTCCGGAAGCGATCGAAGCCATTCTCTACGGCGAAAGCCGCCTGTCGCTCAAGGTTGCGATCCTCAAGCCGCTATCCTCAGCGATTTCAATTGGGAGCGGCGGCCCGTTTGGCGCAGAAGGTCCGATAATCATGACCGGGGGCGCGATCGGATCGCTTTTCGCGCAATGCTTCCACCTGAGCGCGGCCGAACGAAAGACTTTGCTGGTCGCCGGTGCCGCGGCGGGCATGACCGGCATCTTCGGCACACCGATCGCGGCGATCCTGCTGGCGATCGAGGTCCTCCTGTTCGAGTGGAAGCCGCGCAGCTTCGTGCCGGTCGTCGTCGGGACGCTCGTGGCGTTTGCCTGGCGGCCCATGCTGCTGGGGGCCGGGCCACTGTTTGCGTTCGCCGTTGCCCCCGTGCAGGCGTGGTGGCCGACTGAAGGTTTGGCCCTCGGCATGGGTGTTCTGGTCGGTCTCGAGGCGGCGCTGCTGTCAGCGTTGCTCTACCGTGTCGAGGACGCGTTCCACCGCTTGCCCGTGCACTGGATGTGGTGGCCGGCGCTCGGCGGTATCGTCGTCGGGATCGGGGGGCTGATCGATGCTCGCGTTCTCGGCGCGGGCTACGCCAACATCCAGGCGTTGCTCGACGGATCATTGGCGGTGCGGGTCATCCTGGCACTGCTCGTCGTAAAAGCAATCGTGTGGCTGGTCGCGCTCGGGTCGGGAACGTCGGGCGGTGTTCTCGCACCCCTGCTGATCATGGGTGGCGCCTTGGGTGCCCTGCTGGGGCAGATTCTGCCCGGGTCGGTAGGCTTCTGGGCGATGGTTGGCATGGCCGGCATGATGAGCGGTGCCATGCGCGCGCCACTGACCGGCGCGCTGTTCGCGGTTGAACTGACCGGTCACTTCGACGCCTTGCCGGCTACGATCGCGGCGGCAACCGGGGCCTATGCGATCAGTGTCCTCATCATGCGCCGGTCGATCCTGACGGAAAAAATCGCCCGGCGCGGTCGCCATATCCTCCAAGAATATACCGTCGATCCGCACGAGTTCCTGCAAGCCGAGCAGGTGATGACACCCGACCCCGCCGTGCTGTCAAGTGCCATGTCGATCAAGGATGCGGTCGCCTTTTTCGGGGCCGCCGCAACGCACCGGACCTATCCCGTGGTGGACGATGGCGGACATTTGGTCGCGATGGTGTCGCGATCCGATGCCCTGCGCTGGCAGGTAGAAGGCGATTTACCCGATACCTCACTCGCCGAGACGCTGTCCGATTCATCGCAAGCGATCGCTTATCCTCACTCGCCGATCGGCGAAGTGGCTGATCTGATGGTCGAGAGCGGGGTTGGGCGTATCCCCATCGTCGAGCCCGGCACCAATCGCGTTGTCGGCATCCTCTCGCGCCATGATCTGCTCAAGGTCCGGAGCGCCCGCAAGCGCGCAGAGATCGACCGAACCTAGCAAGACTATCGCGATGGGTATTGCTGATAGAGGGCATATCGGTCGGAGCGGATGATCTGAGAAATGAAGCTGTCTTTGCCATTTGTACCTATCCTCGCCGGTGCTACCCTGCGCGACCGGCTTCTCGCGTGCATCGGCGCGTTGATCGGCGTTGCACTGACAAGCCTAGTGAGCGCGGCGGCCCTGCACGGATGGGCACCGCTCCCGTTGCTGGTGGCGCCTGTCGGCGCGTCCGCGGTGCTGGTCTTCGCCGTACCGGCGAGCCCATTGGCACAGCCCTGGTCGGTCGTGGGCGGTAACGTCGTCTCGGCACTGGTTGGCGTGACTGCGGCTTACCTCGTGCCTATACCGTATTTGGCGGTCGGGGTTGCCGTGGGCGGAGCGATCCTCGCCATGTCGCTGCTCCGCTGTCTGCATCCGCCAGGCGGGGCTGCCGCCCTGACGGCCGTGATCGGGGGCCCTGCGGTGCTGGGCGCCGGTTATGCTTTCCCGTTCGTGCCCGTCGGGATCAACTCGCTTATCCTTATCGTGGCCGGCATCGCGTTCCACAGGGCCTCCGGCCATTCCTATCCGCACCGCCCGATCCCGAGCGTGGGTCACGAACTTGCGGCGTCCGGATTGGGCATGCCGCATCCCGAAGACATCGACCTTGCGCTCACAGACCTCGGCGAGACGTTCGATGTGACCCGGGAGGATCTTGACCTGCTGTTTCGACGCGTTGAGTTCCACGCATCCATGCGCGCGGCAAGGCCAACCGAGACAAAGGGCGAAATTAGATAAATACCATGGGGAGCACGCTCTCGGACCGACAGGCGATCTGGGCTTTTGTGCTGGGATGTCTGGCAGTCACGGCGGGCGTAGCCACGCACCTACCGATGTTCGCGATGGGGCAACAGATGCACTATCGTTTGGCCGGCATGCCGATGACCAGCTCGATGGTCATGGGCATGGTTCTCATCGTCGGGGGGCTTTTCGTTGCCGCCTATGGTCTTTTGCCTCGCAACCTGAGCGCGCATCGCACGTCCACCGCCGACATCGTCGTCGCAGCGCCCGAAGATGCGCAGCTCGGCGCAGCCCATTTCGGCCTTATGGCCATCCTCGTGATCGCGCTCGTGGTGGACGTGATGAAGCCCGCTGCACTCGGGTTCGCGATCCCCGGCATGACGAGCGAGTACGGCGTCTCGAAAGCGACGGCGTCGCTCGTCGCATTCTTTGCGCTCGTCGGAACTGTGGTCGGCTCGGTGGTTTGGGGATTCCTCGCCGACATCTATGGACGGAAGGCGACCATCCTGCTTTCCGCTGTGTTCTTCGTCGGTACCGCGATTTGCGGGGCCATGCCTAGCCTCGCCTGGAATATTGGCATGTGCTTCATGATGGGGGCCGCGGCCGGAGGCATGCTGCCGGTGACCTATGCCCTGCTCGCCGAGATGATGCCGACCCGCCATCGGGGCTGGGCATTGGTGCTGGTTGGCGGTCTGGGCGCAGTCGGCGGCTATTTCGCCGCAAGTGGGGCATCAGCCCTTTGGCAGGGCACCTTCAGTTGGCGCATCCTGTTTCTCCTCAACCTGCCGACCGGCCTGCTGTTGGTTGTGCTCGGCAACTTCATTCCTGAATCGGCCAAGTTCTTGATCGCACGCGGGCGAATAGTGGAAGCCGAGACCGTCATGCGACGGTTCGGAGCGACTGCGCGGAAGGTGACCACATCGTCGCAGTCCCCGCGCCCCAGTCACCGGCCGCTCACTGGTTTCTACCTCTGGAGCAAGCTAGTGGCGCTGAGCCTGGCAGCGTTGTGTTGGGGATTGATCAATTTCGGGCTGCTTCTTTGGTTGCCGGGCGACCTCCAGGAAAAGGGCTATTCGGTTACCGTCGCCAGCACGCTGCTGGCAAAGTCGGCACTCATTTCGTTCCCGACGGCCTTCCTCTGCGCGTTCCTCTATAGTCGATGGAGCACGAAATGGTCGCTCGTAACAATGATCGCGGTCACCATAGTAGGGTTGGGGTTGGTGCTTCATCTGGAACTTGCGGGACATGGCAGCCCGGTCCTGCCGGTCTCCTTGCTCATTGTAGGATCGAACGGCATTCTCGCCATCCTGCTGCCTTATGCGGCGGAAAGCTTCCCGCTAAACGTGCGGGGCAGAGCAACGGGATGGGTGGCCGCCTGCACCAAGGCAGGAGGAGTCGGTGCCCAAGGGCTCGCTATCACTGCGCTTGTGCCGAGCATGGGTTCGGCAGCTATTGCGATCATGCTGCCTACCGCTCTTGCGTTGGCACTGATCGCTCGGTTTGGGCGTGAAACCCGGGGCACCGACCTGCGCGACCTAGACGCTTAGAGCGATCCATTCGAGCACGGCTTCCTATCGGAAAATCCTGTGATTTTGAAGGTAATCGAGCCAGGGACGACAGCATAATCCGCTGTCAAATGATGCCAATCGATCATCATTTTACGCGCTAGCCGTTGAACTATATCGCATTACGACATAGGATGCCATTAGTCCGAAACGGCGATTGTGTGTGGATAGGCGTCGAAACGGGACCCCGCCTGTCGACAACGCAAGTGATTGTTTTGGGGAAGAAACCCTAGCCTCGAAGGGGGTCCTGATCGGCGCCGATCGGGATCCCCTCTAAAGGAAATTTCTCTCGCAAAATGAAGGAGTTGAAAAGACATAGGGTGGGGTCCCGTTTCGACGCCTATCTACACATTACGCGCATAATGCCGCACCTAATCGAAATGAGCGGGCGCTTCTGCGAAACGGCGGAACGGCTGGCGCAGCCCGAAACAGGGGCCCAAGAGAAGAATGTCTTTCAGGATCTTCACTGCGCCTTGAACTGGTTTTGAAAGCGCATTTTCATAGCCGCGGTTGGAACGAACAGCGGTGTGTCGCGGAAGTCAGGCACGACATCGCCAAGGCGCTGATGGCCTGCGCGGCGCCACCACAGACGCAAGAGCTTTCGTCGCTGCGCTCAGCCCCTATTCGCGGGTGAACGACCAGAACTGGAGCGCTCAGCTACCGTCTGGAGCTAGATGGACGAACGTCCGATTACGCTTCGTCATGGCCGAAAGCAGCCATTCCGGTTTCCACCAATTCGAGACATGCGAGACCTGTTTTCGACGTCCGCCGGCTCACCATTGACGGGGCAGAAAGGTCAATCTTGCGTACCCGACGGGCGAGGCATATTGGATCGGTGTGCAGAGCATTCCGTTGCGCCAGATCTTCTATCACAGCCGGGCGGTGGGGCGTGCCGACGTCAGCGCGATCATGGCATCGTCGAAGCGGAACAACGGAATGGACGGGATCACCGGCATGCTGGTGTTCGATGGCCGCACGTTCATGCAGGTACTCGAAGGACCGGACGATAGCGTCGCTACGACGTTCGCCCGCATCCAGTCCGACCCGCGGCATACCGATGTCACCGTCATCAGCGATCACACGATTACGGAACGCGACTTTGCCTATTGGAGCATGGAGCTGCTCGACCCAGGCCAACCGTCGGACGACGCATTGTGGCGCCTGCGCCGGCGGCTCGAGCATTTCGACCGTGACCTGCAGCATTATTTCTTTGACGCGCCTTCTGACTGACGGCTTTCCAGCGGCACCGACAGGCCTGTTGTTGGTTGAAGCCTGCTCGGGAGTGTAAACGTGCCGTCGGACAAGATCGTCGCTGTAGGATTTCTAACGCAACGCGACGTCGCGCTGCTCGGCCAGGGATTCACGCGGCTCTTTCCGGTGACAGACGACACCTCATTCGACGATCTGCTGGCAAAACTCGAGTTGGTAAGCGCAACACCAGGTCAGCCCGTGCCGGATCGTCATCGGCGCTGAGGCCCCGAAATCGCTGGCGCCGCGTTTGTTCTCACGCGAGCAGCGCCCCGATCGTTGGTCAAAGAAGCGATCGGGGCACCGGCAAACAGCGCAGCTGTCGCGAGCCGGCTAATAGCTGTGTATGCTGCAAAAGCAAGATTTGCGTTACGGCACCGTCATGGTCTTTGGCCTAATGGAGCTAAAGTGCTGCACGACCTGCCTTTTGCAGTCGTGACTGCTGCATAAACCATTCGACTTCAATCCCGATACGAGCGACACCTACGGCGTGGTCAGCGACACAAGGTGAATCGCACCTGCCCCGGATGAGCCCCTCACCGGGGCTGGAGCTGGTGGGAGCGGCATAAGGCCCTCCCGCCAGGGACTTTGCATCATGATCAACCTCAGCGACACGCAGCGCATCCTGCTATCCAACGCCACGCAGCGTGGAGATGGCAGTCTGCTACCACTTGCCGACACGTTGAAGCCCGGCGGCGGCACCGCCAAGGCCACCGCTGCGCTCATCCGGAACGGTCTTGCCGAGGAGCGTGTAACGAGCGACCCGGCAGCGGTACGGCGCAGCGAGGGCAACATCGACTATGGTGTCTTCATCACACTTGCCGGCGGTGCCGCGATCGGCATCGACCTGGCCGAGGATGGCAATGGGGACGCATCGGGGCTGAGCGTAGCAGTCGCCGCAGCGCCTGCGGCAACGCCGACGCCCGTTGGCCCGCGCGCGGCGAGCAAGTCGGCCGCAGTCATCGCCCTGCTTAGCCGTACCGAGGGCGCTACACTGCCCGAGCTTATCACAGCGACCAGCTGGCTGCCGCACACGACGCGCGCGGCACTCACCGGGCTGCGCAAGAAAGGCTACGCCATCACCCGCGGCAAGCGCGATGGCGCGACCTGCTATTGCATTGTCGAGGCCGCGTGATGGCGCTCGCTGACGACATTGCCCAACTCGACACGCTCCCGATCGCCGATCTGCGCGCGCGCTGGCGGCGGCTGATCGGCGCCCCTGCCCCCAAGGTCGGCACCAACGTCCTCCGCCTCGCGCTCGCTTGGGAAATCCAGGCGCGCGTCAACGGCGGGCTGGCGCGCTCGACGACCCAAGCGCTCGATCAGCTCGCCCGCGGCCGCACCCGTACCGATACGGCGCGGGCCGGTATGCGGCTGGTGCGCGAGTGGCAGGGCGCGGTGCATGTCGTCGAGGTCGGCGAGGACGCGGTCATCCGCTGGGACGGGCGCGACTGGCGCTCGCTGAGCGAGGTCGCGCGCGCCATCACCGGCACCCGCTGGTCGGGGCCTGCCTTCTTCGGCCTCAAGAAGGCCGCGGCAGCATGAAGACGATCCGCTGCGCGATCTACACCCGCAAATCGTCGGACGAGGGGCTGGAGCAAAGCTTCAACAGCCTCGATGCGCAGCGCGAGGCGTGCGCTGCCTATATCCTCAGCCAGGCATCGGAAGGGTGGACGGCGCTGCCCGAGATCTACGACGACGGCGGATTGTCAGGGGGCACGCTCGAGCGCCCTGCCCTTCAGCGGCTGCTCGCCGAGGTGGCCGCTGGCCGGGTCGACATCATCGTCGTCTACAAGGTCGACCGCCTCACCCGCTCGCTCTTCGACTTTGCCAAACTGGTCGAGACGTTCGATGCGGCGGGGACCAGCTTCGTCTCCGTCACCCAGTCGTTCAATACGACGACGAGCATGGGGCGGCTGACGCTCAACATGCTTTTGTCCTTTGCGCAGTTCGAACGCGAGGTCACGGCCGAGCGGATCCGCGACAAGATTGCCGCTTCCAAGGCGCGGGGTATGTGGATGGGCGGGATTCCGCCGCTGGGCTATGCCCCAAATGAGCGCAGCCTCGTCATCGTCGAGGAGCATGCCGCGCTCATCCGCGACCTGTTTGCGCGTTATCTGCGACATGGCAGTGTGTCGCTGCTCGATGCCGAGCTGCAGCGCGATGGTATCACCATCCCCATCCGCGCCACCAGCACAGGCAAACCGCTCGGCGGCGGCGCGTTCGCGCGCGGTCATCTCTATCTGCTGCTTAAGAACGTCATCTACACCGGGCGCATTTCGCACAAGGGCGTGATCCACCCAGGGCAACATGACGCGATCATCGATCCGGCGACCTTCGACGCGGTACAGGCGCAGCTTGCCGGCAATGTGCAGGGTCATCGCACGCGCGCCCGCGCAGCGAGCCCCAGCCCGCTTGCAGGCAGGATCGTCGATGCCGCCGGAGATCCGTTGATCGCCACCCACGCCAACAAGGGTAAGGTCCGCCATCGCTATTACGTGTCGCACGGCTTGCACCATGGCCGCGTCGACACCGGCCTGCGTCTTCCTGCCCGCGAGATCGAAACGCTGGTGACCGAACAGCTCGCCCAGCTGTTCGCTGATCCGCTGGCGCTGGCGTCCCGCGCGATGATGGCGCTGATCGCCGACGACATCGCGCCGCTTCACCGCGCCTGCACAGCAGCGACCGCATCGCTCGGTGAACGCCGTTTGCCTCTCGTGCCGCAACTTGTCGCGCAGGTGCAGGTGAGCCCCGCCGACGTCACCGTCGTCGTCGATGCCATGGCGCTCGCGAGATTGCTGCAAACCCAGCGACTGCCCGAGGCCGCGGACACGCTGACGCTGCACTGCCCCGCCCGATTGACCCGCTCCGGGACCGCGCTGCGGCTGGTGCAGGACAATGGCGCGAGCGCTGCCGACACGCCGGATCGCGCGCTGCTGCGCCTCCTCGTCCAGGCGCGGGGCTGGTGGGCGGTGCTCCGCACCGGCACCATCAACACCACTGAGCTGGCACGCCGGGAAGGCGTGACGCCCTCCTATCTCACTCGCGTCGTGCGGCTTGCCTTTCTCGCCCCCGCGGTCACCGAGGCGATCCTCGCCGGGCGGCAGCGCGTCGGCGTCACCGCCGCCAGCCTGACCCTCGGCGATGCCATTCCTGCCGACTGGCAGGCGCAAAAGGCACTGCTGCTGCCGGTTCAGACCCGCCGCTGATGCTGCGCGGGCGGGGCGTCTTCGCCCTATCCGCGATGTCGTCCGCGCACCGGCAGGGCGGCCGACAATTTCACGGCTTTCCCGGCGCGCCCTCGCACATTCCACTTGCCTGCCGCGCCGAGCAGAGCAATCACGTCGCTGCCCCTCGTGAAAGCCGGGGGGTGGGGCTTAGTAACCTCTCTGAACATGCTCGGTCACAGCTTCGCTGAGGCCGGGTGGCATGCGCGCATGTCCAGCCGGCAACGGTAAAGGCGCATGCGCCTGTGTTCAGCAGGTTACT
>NZ_JAJLPA010000002.1 GCF_025548555.1 Sphingomonas sp. A2-49 | reverse complement strand
AATTTTGAACTCGCCCTACGCGCCACCGTCCCTCTATCACCCGCTGGACGATACCGGTCAGCCTATCGAGGGCGAGCCGATCAAAGGGCGTCGCCCTTCGAAGTTTATCGTGCCGGTGCCTGCCTCGCGGAAGAAGGCCGCCGCTGCGCAGGCCTCGCTTGACCTCGAGACCTATACCGAGAACGCCAAGATCAACGAGATCCGCGGCTATGTCGATGCGTGGCGCGCAATCCCCAACCCCGCCGACTGGGGCGTGACGCCCGCCACTCAGCGTTTGCTTGAACACTGGCGCCGACCGGGGGACCAATGGGCGGGCCCACACCCTTTTTTCTGCCAGATCGAAGCCGTCGAGACGATGATCTGGCTGACCGAGGTCGCGCCGCGGCGGGCTGCGACCCGCGGGCTGCTCGACCAGATCGCCAAGGACAACGAGGAAGCCAATCCGGCGCTGTTCCGGCTCGCTATGAAGATGGCCACCGGCAGCGGCAAAACGACCGTGATGGCGATGCTGATCGCCTGGCAGGCGATCAACGCTGCGCGCAAGGAAACCAAGGATTTCTCGCGCGCTTTCCTAATCGTGGCGCCGGGCATCACGATCAAGGACCGGCTGCGCGTCCTCCTGCCGAGCGAACCGGGCAATTACTATGACACTCGCGAGATCGTGCCACCGGAGATGCTGCCCGAGATTCGGCGCGCTGATATCGTCATCACCAATTATCACGCCTTTCAGCACCGCGAGACGCTGGCGATGCCCAAGGCGGCGCGCAGCTTTCTGCAGGGCAACAATCCGGAGCCAGTCAGGACGATCGAGACCGACGCTCAGATGCTCGCGCGGGCGTGCGATAAGCTGCTGCGATTCGAGCGCGTGAACGTCATCAATGACGAAGCTCACCATTGCTATCGCCACAAGGTCGGCGGCGACGCCGAGGGGGCGCTCACCGGCGACGAGAAGAAAGAAGCCGAGGAGAACGAGAAGGCGGCGAGACTGTGGATCAATGGCATCGAGGCGCTCGACCGGCAGCTCAAGAAGGGCAAGCGCAGCGGCGGCGTCCGCGCCGTGTATGACCTGTCTGCAACCCCCTTCTTTCTGCGCGGCTCCGGTTATCAGGAGGGCACGCTGTTCCCTTGGGTCGTGTCCGATTTCAGCCTGATGGACGCGATCGAGAGCGGCATCGTCAAGCTGCCGCGCGTGCCCGTCACCGACAACCTCGTCCAGACCGACACCGTCGTCTATCGCGATCTGTGGAAGCATATCGGCAAGTCGATGCCGAAATCGACGGCGAGCGCCAATAAATTAAGCCCGTTCGACCTCAATCCGCTGCTGATGACCGCGCTCAACTCGCTCTATAGCCACTATCAGGGCGAGTTCGAGCGGTGGCAGAAAGCGGGTATCGGCGTGCCGCCGGTGTTCATCGTCGTATGCCAAAACACCGCTATCTCGAAGCTAGTGTTCGAGTGGATCGCGGGGTTTGAACGCGGCGACGCCGAGGTGGGCGAACGCGCCGCTTTCCATGCCGGCCATCTCGAACTGTTCCGCAACTATGACGAGCATGGCGGTCGGCTTCCACGCCCCAGGACGCTGCTAATCGACTCTCGCCAGCTCGAAGCCGGCGAGGCGCTCGACAAGGGGTTCAAGGAAGCGGCGTCGGCCGAGATCGAGCAGTTCAAGCGCGAGCTAGCCGCGCGCGAAGGTGCCGGCAGCGTCAAGGGCGAGATCAACGAGAGCGACCTACTGCGCGAGGTGATGAATACCGTGGGCCGCCCTGGCCGGCTCGGTGAGCAGATTCGCTGCGTTGTGTCGGTGTCGATGCTCACCGAGGGCTGGGACACGAACACCGTTACCCACATCCTCGGCGTCCGCGCATTCGGCACGCAGTTGCTGTGCGAGCAGGTTGTCGGTCGTGGTCTCCGTCGGCAGTCCTACGAGCTAAACAAAGACGGTCTGTTCGACGTCGAATATGCCGACATCATGGGTATCCCGTTCGATTTCGCCCGCTCGCCGCAGAAGGTCGATCCCAAGCCGCCGAAGCCGGTCACCCGCGTCCATGCGATCCAGGAGCGCGCCGAACTGGAAATCCGCTTTCCGCGCGTGAGCGGCTATCGGCGCGAGCTGCCGTCCGAACGGCTACAGGCCAAGTTCGACGAGGACAGCCGCCTCGTCATTACGCCCGAGGACATCGGCCCGACGTCGGTGACGATGGAGGGCATCGTCGGTGCCGGCGTCACCATCACGCCCGAGGTGTTGGCGCAACTCCGCCCCTCGGAGATCAGCTTCAACCTCGCCAAGCACCTGCTCTATACGCATTTCCGCGACGAGGACGGCTTCCCCAAGCAGCACCTGTTCCCGCAGATCCAGCGACTGGCGCGGCGCTGGATTGAGGAGGGCTATCTGGTCACCAAGGGGGTGCCGATCGGGGCGATCCTCTATCAGGAGCAGCTCGCCCGCGCCGCCGAAAAGATCGACATCGCCTGCACGCGCGGCGGCGGCGGCCACATCATCGCGGTGCTCGATCCCTACAATCCGAGCGGATCGACGCGGCACGTCAATTTCATCACGACCAAGGAATGCTGGAAGACCGGCGCCCAGCCCCCGCGCTCCCAGATCAGCCACGTCGTCAAGGATTCGAGTTGGGAAGTCGCGCTGGCGCAGGCGCTGGAGGGGCACGGCCGCGTGCTTGCTTACGCCAAGAACCAGGCGCTCGGCTTCGAAATTCCCTATCTCGATGGCGGCACGATGCGGCGCTACCTGCCCGACTTCCTCGTCCGTCTCGATACCGGCACCGAGCCGCTCCACCTCGTGCTGGAGATGAAGGGCCAGCGTGATGAAAGCGACAAGGCTAAGGCGCAGACCGCCCGCGACCTGTGGGTTCCCGGCGTCAACGCACTCGGCGGCTACGGCCGCTGGGCGTTCGCCGAGTTCACCGATCCTTACACCACCGAGGACGAGTTCAAGACTTTGGTCACCAAACTGATCGACGGGGCGGTCGCCTAATGGCACGCAAGCCCGGCACCCCCAAGAAGATTGAAGCGCTGCGTCACGCCGAGGCCACGCGGCGCAACATCCCGACGGCGGAGATGGAGAGCTTCTTCCGGCGCGAGGAAGACACGCATCCGCTGCCGCCCAAACATTATCCCCGTGCCCGGCCGCTGGCTGAGGGCCAGACCCGAACCGAAGAGGAACCGAGTGTGCCCCTTATTATCTGGAACGGGGCTCGGATCACGATCACCGAAACGCAACAGGCCGAGCTTGCCGCGACTGGCACGCTCACCCTGTCCGACACGCAACTCGTCTGGCGCGGCAAGGACCGGCAGGACTGGTCGGACCTCGTCGTCAACGTGCCGCCGCTCTATATTCAGGAGAAGATCCAACCGCAGGCAATCATCGGCGACTTGAAGCGCCGAACAGCGGAAGCGCGCGAAGCGACCACCGACGCACCCAACATGTTCGCCGACTTTAACGGCTTGCCGAAGGACTGGATCGAGGAAGGCTTCTACAAGCACGATGGCCATTGGTCGAACCGCATGATCTTGGGCGACAGCCTGCAGGTGATGGCGAGCCTGTCCGAGCGCGAGAGCCTGAAGGGCAAGGTGCAGTGCATCTATTTCGACCCGCCATACGGCATCAAATTCAATTCGAATTGGCAGGTCAGCACCCAGTCGCGCGACGTGAAGGACGGCAAGCAGACCGACATCAGCCGTGAGCCCGAGCAGGTGAAGGCGTTCCGCGACACCTGGAAGGACGGCATCCACAGCTACCTGACCTATCTGCGCGACCGCCTGACCGCGATGCGCGACCTGCTGACCGAGAGTGGGTCGATCTTCGTGCAGATCAGCGACGAGAACGTGCACCGTGTGCGGGCAGTCATGGACGAAGTATTTGGGGCAGAAAACTTCGTATCCCAAATTATCTTCACGAAGACGGCGGGGGCAACATCGGAATACCTGCCGGGCACATACGATATTATTCTATACTATTGCCGCAACAAGCAGTGGCTAAAATTCAAACCTCCATATCGCCGTAAGGTATTATCTGGGAATGGCGGGTCGGCCTATTCGAGGGTGCGCTTTTCTGATCTCACAAGCCGAAGTTTGAGTCTGGAAGAGAAATTTGCACCCGAAAAGCTCCCTGCCGGCGCGCGCGTTTATCGCATAGACAATCTTACAAGCCAAAGCGTTGGCCGAGAGAAGGGCGAAGGGGCAGCGTCGTGGTTCCCAGTTCAATTCCAGGGGCGGGAGCTCCGCCCATCATTGAAAGTGCGTTGGAAGACGAGCGAAAGCGGGATGCGAAACTTGCGCAATGCCGGGCGCTTGGAGTCGACTTCTACCGGGCTCTACTACGTTCGATACTTCGATGATTTCGCAGTCTATGCTGAAACTGACGTTTGGTCTGACACAGGTATCGCTGGGTTCGCTTCGGATAAACAATACGTAGTCGAAACATCAGCCAAGGTCATAGAGCGCTGCATCTTGATGGCCACTGATCCAGGCGATCTCGTGCTTGACCCAACCTGTGGCTCGGGCACCACAGCCTATGTAGCCGAGCAAATGGGCCGACGCTGGATCACAATGGATACCAGCCGGGTCGCCCTCACGCTTGCTCGCACTCGGTTGATGGCTGCCCGCTATCCTTGGTATCTGCTCGCAGACAGCCGTGAAGGCCGCGCGAAGGAGGCCTCGCTCACCCAGACTGTGCCGCCCGAAACGGCGGTGCACGACGATATCCGCCAAGGCTTCGTCTACGAGCGCGTGCCGCACATCACGCTCAAGTCGATCGCCAACAACCCGCTGATCGACGACATCTGGGAGAAGTGGCAGGCGGTGCTCGAGCCGCTGCGCACCGCACTCAACACGGCGACCGACGAAAGCTGGGAGGAATGGCAGATCCCGCGTGAGCTTCCCGCCACCGCGGCGCCTGCCACCGCCGAGCCGCACGCGAAATGGTGGGAAGCGCGCATCGCCCGTCAGCGCGAGATCGACGCCAGCATCGCCGGCCGCGCCGATGTCGAATATCTCTACGACAAGCCCTACACCGACCCCGCTCGCGTCCGCGTCGCCGGTCCGTTCACGGTCGAAAGCCTATCGCCGCACCGCGTCCTCCCTGCCAGCGAGGAGGAACTGATCGAGACGGCCGACGCAGCCGACGGCAAGCGCTCCGCCGCGGACTCCGATCTGGCGGGTGCCGACTTCGGTGGAATCGTAATCGACTATCTCAAGGCGGAGGGCGTCAAGCAGCAGGCCAAGGGCGACCGCATCACCTTCGAGAGCATCGCGCCTTGGCCCGGCAACTTCATCGGCGCCGCCGCGACCTTCATCGAAGGCGCGGACGGCCCGGAGCGCCGCGCCGCGATCCTCATCGGCCCCGAATACGGCACCGTCGGTCGTCAGGATCTCGTCGCTGCCGCGCGCGAGGCGGTGGACAACCGCTTCGACGTGCTGATCGCCTGCGCCTTCAACTTCGACGCACACTCGTCCGAGCTTGACAAGCTCGGCAGCCTCACAATCCTCAAGGCCCGGATCAACCCCGACATGCATATGTCGGAGGAACTGAAGAACACCGGGCGCGGCAATATGTTCGTCGTGTTCGGCGAGCCCGATGTCGAGGTGCTGAACGATGGCGGCGCAACGGTCCGCGTCAAGGTGAACGGCGTCGACGTGTTCGATCCCAACACAGGCGATATCCGCTCCAGCGACACTAATGGCATCGCAGCTTGGTTCATCGACACTGACTATAACGAAGAGAGCTTCTTCGTCCGACATGCCTATTTTCTGGGCGCGAACGACCCCTACAAGAATCTCAAGACCGCGCTCCAGGCCGAGATCGATGAGGACGCCTGGGCGACGCTCTATTCCGACACCTCGCGCCCGTTCGAGCGACCGGCGGGTGGACGGATCGCAGTGAAGGTCATCAACCACTTCGGCGACGAGGTGATGAAGGTGTTTAGCGTTTAGACAATGCGAGGGGATTCGCCGTGATCGTCGATGGCTTCAGGCACGGGTTTAATGATGAAGCTTGGGAAGCGGCCAAGGGCGAGGCGCGTGCGGTTATGTATAAGGTAGCGCGGCGAGAAGCGTTGATTGCCTATTCGGACCTCGTTGCGCGGATCGGCTCGATCTCACTCGATGCTCATGACCATCGCCTCGACCATTTTCTTGGACAAATTGCCACGGAGGATGATGACGAGGGCCTCGGCCTCACGACCGTCGTTGTGGTGCACAAGACTGGCGACCAAATGCCCGGCCCGGGATTCTTCAACATGGCTGAGAGCCAAGGACGGGACATCTCGGACCCCGTCGCCTGCTGGATGGACGAACTAAAGGCGGTATACCGCCAGTGGTCGAAAAAATAGGCAGATGAACTTCCTAATCGCCGACACCTTCACTGCTTCCTTCAACCGCCTGTCCGGGCAGGACCAGAAGGCCGTGAAGGCGAGCGTTTTCGACTTACAGATGGATCCGACCGGCAACGGTCTTCAACTTCACCGCATCGACAAGAGCAAGGATCCGAACTTCTGGTCGGCGCGGGTCAATCGCGACGTGCGGCTGATCGTCCACAAGACTGGCGAGTCGATGCTGGTCGCCTATGTCGATCACCACAACAACGCCTATGCCTGGGCCGAGCGGCGGCGGATCGAGGCGCATCCTCGTACCGGCGCGGTCCAGATCGTCGAAGTTCGCGAGCGAGTGGAGGAAGTCGCACCGCCCGAGACGTTCGACTTCGTTACGCCCGAAGCGATGGTCGCTGCGGCATCCCAACCGCAATTATTCGTGTCGCTTGGCGATGATGCCCTGCTGTCGATCGGCGTACCGGCGGACTGGCTCGCCGATGTCCGCGCGGCGACCGAGGAAGGCTTCTTCACGCTCGCGGAGCATCTGCCGGGTGAAGCATCAGAAGCTCTGCTCGAATATGCCGCGACCGGCGCGCTGCCAGTGCCGACACCGGCCACGGCCGATCCGTTCACGCACCCCGATGCTCTGCGCCGTATCAGGCCGATCGCCGATCAGGACGAGCTCGAACAGGCGCTAGCGTTCCCGTGGGAAAAGTGGGGCGTCTTTCTCCACCCTTCCCAGCGTGATCTGACCGACCGCAGCTTCGCCGGCCCGGCGCGGGTCGCCGGATCGGCTGGCACGGGCAAGACGATCGTCGCGATCCATCGCGCCGTGCGGCTGGCGCGCGAGAACCCGGGGGCGCGTATCCTGCTCGCCAGCTTCTCGCAGCCGCTCGCCGGCGCGATGGGGAAGAAGCTACTGGTCTTGGCCCCTGAGACCGGCGGCATCGTCCCGCGCATTACCGCGGCCTCGTTTCAAGGCATTGCCGAGCAGATGTATCAGCTCGAACACGGCGTTCGCCCGCGTATCGCGTCGGAGGCCGTGTTGCGGGAAAAGCTGGGCGAGGCAGCCAAGGACTCGCATCTCAAGGGCTTTTCGGATCGCTTCCTGCTCTCCGAATGGACCAACGTCGTCGACGCGTGGGGCATCACGACCCTCGACGCCTATGCGGCCGTGCAGCGAATGGGCCGCAAGAGCAGGCTCGGCCCGAACCAGCGCGAGCGGCTGTGGCCGGTGTTCGAGGCGGTGCGCTCGGCGCTGGTGGCGGAACGCCATACGACATGGGCGCAGGTGTTCACCGGGTTGGCCGTGGCGCTGGCCGATCGTCTGCGCAAGCCGTTCGATCACATCATCCTCGATGAGGCGCAGGATCTGGCGCCAGCCGAACTCCGCTTCTTCGCCGCGCTGGCGCCCGCCGGGCGCGACGCGCTGTTCCTTGCCGGCGACATGGGCCAGCGCATCTTCCAACATCCGTATTCGTGGTCGAGCCTGGGCGTCGAGGTGCGCGGCCGGTCGCATACGCTCAAGGTCTGCTACCGCACGTCGCAGCAAATCCGGCAGGCGGCCGATCACCTGCTGCCACCGGTCCTGCGCGACGTCGATGGCTTGGAAGACGAGCGGCGTGGGATCGTATCGGTTTTTGACGGGCCAGCACCTGTGGTCGAAACATTTGCCAATGCCGATGACGAAGCCGCAGCGGTCGGTGCGATGGTCGACGGGTGGTTAGCCGATGGCATTGCCGCGCACGAAATCGGCATTTTCGTGCGCGCATCCGACCTCATCGTGCGAGCTCGGGATGCGATAAATGGCAGAGACGACGCTGCCGCGATTACCACCGCGCCGATGCACTTGGCGAAGGGCTTGGAGTTTCGAGCCGTCATAGTGATGGCGTGCGATCAGGGCATTCTGCCTCTGGATGAGAGGGTGGCCGATGCAGCCGACGAGGCGGAGCTCGACGAGATCTACGAAACCGAACGACGCCTGCTCTATGTCGCCTGCACACGCGCCCGCGATCGTCTGTTTCTAACCGGCGTACGGCCAGCATCCGAATATTTCGATGATTTGAAAAACGGTGCGACGACATGAACCCCGTTTGGTGACAGCCACAGCTCTGCGCTTACCCGGCTTGTTTTTTCCGATAACGCTGATTCTCGGAACAAACTTATAGCTCGATTTCGCGAGCCCTGTTAGAGGTCGCGGAAGGCACAGGGAGGCTTTCGATGGGGCTGCGACGATGGCTGGCCGCGTTACGGGTGGCGGTAGGGCGGGTGATTGGCGTCGAACGTCGCGACGACGCCAGCAAAATTTGCTACCCGCCAGCGCGCGCTTCCCGTCGGCCTGGGTCGCCGCAGGATCAAGCGCGGCCGCCGCGCCGAGCGTCATCGATGCGACGGGCGCGGCGCGGACAGCGACATGGCTGACAAGGATCCCCTCCCGCAAGCTCTGATCGTCCGGCCGCCCGTTCTCGAGGCGCCGGTACTTCCGGCAATCATCGAGGCGGAGGTCAACGCTGCCCGCGGCTATGCCGCCGCGTCGCGCGCCGCTTCGACGCGGCGCGCCTATCTGTCCGACTGGACCATCTTTTCCGCTTGGTGCGACGGCCGTGGCGTCGGGCCGCTCCCGGCCGCGCCCGCAGCGGTGGCGACGTTCCTGGCTGCCGAAGCTGACGCGGGCGTGAAGACGGCAACGATCGGGCGTCGGCTGGCGGCGATCGGCTACATGCACCGTGTCAATGGGTTCGATCCGCCGCAAGCATGCGTCGGTGCTCAGGCGATCCGTGACGTCCTCGCCGGCATCCGGCGCACCCATGGCGTTCGCAAAGGCAAGAAACGCGCGGCCGACGCCGACATGCTGCGCGACATGCTCCACGGCATCGATGGCGACAGCCCCCGCGCCGTCCGCGACCGCGCGCTGCTCGCCATCGGCATGGCGGGCGCCTTCCGCCGGTCAGAGCTGGTCGCGCTGCAGCTCGACGAGGTGGCGATGGTGCCCGAGGGCATTCGTGTCGTGATCGGCAGGTCGAAGACCGACCAAGAGGGCGCGGGCGTCGAGATCGCGATCCCCGAGGGCACCCGCATCCGGCCAAAGCAGCTGCTGCTCGACTGGGTGACGCTCGCCGGGTTCGCCGACGGGCCGGTGTTCCGCAAGCTGACGCCGCAGGGTCGGATCACCGCCAAGCCGATGAGCGACCGCGGCGTTGCGCTGGTGGTGAAGGCGCGCGCCGAGGCGGCGGGCTACGATCCCGAACAGGTGAGCGGCCATTCGCTACGCGCCGGGTTCCTCACTGAGGCGGCGCGGCGGGGGGCCAACATCTTCAAGATGCGCGAGCAAAGCCGGCACAAGTCGCTTGAAGTGCTATCGGACTATGTCCGCAACCACGAGCTGTTCGCCGACCACGCCGGTGAACGATTCCTGTAGATGTCGCTTCATGCCCTGCTGATGCCCCAACAGGTGAAGGCGATCGAGGAAGCGCCGCTCGTTGCCGACCAGCGTCATCCAGCATGGAGCGCGCTTTTCCTCCATCAAGCGAGCGCGACCGACTTCCTCACCCGGAGGGCGGCCGACGCGGTTTGGCGCTCGCCCACGTTCAAGGTAGACATGCGGAGCGTGCTGCAGCGCGCGGCCGACCTGGAAAACATCGCCGATGCCGCTGCCGCCCTTGCGGAGCTGCGCGCGCTCGGCGCGATGATCGAGGCTCGAATGACGCCGGTGCCGCTGCCCGCGTCGGCGAAACACGGTCCGTCGCCGGACTTCGAGGCAAATGCCGGCGACGGGCCCGTGACGGTGGAGGTCCATGCCAAGCACGAAGACGGCGCACAGACCGCCCGGCGGTTCGCTATTGCCGCCGGCGAGGACGTACCCGGCGTCGAGCGCACTAGCCGCAAGGTCGGCGACATGCTCGTCACCCACACGACCTCGGTCTGGCATCCAGGCGGCACACCCGATCCCACGAAGCCGTTCGACTCGATCCAGGCGAACGTCATCAGCAAGTTATGCAGCGTCAAAGCTAGCGAGCATCAGCGGCGCGAAGCCGTGCCGTCGGTCCTGTGGCTCGACCTCACCACGTTCGATCCGATGAGCAAGAGCCAGTTGCTTCAGACGCTCCCGCTCGTTTCGGGTCACATCGGCCTGACCTCGGGAGCGATTTGGCACGCGTTTTACGGCTGGAAAGGTGCGCCGCTGCTGGAAGAGGGCAATCCTCGCCGCACGACGATGGGCCATGACGGACGGTTTCGAATGAGTGGGGACGCCAAGAGCCATCTCGCCGCGGCGATCGTCAGCTTCGAACGCGGACTAGTCCTCCTGGAAAATCCGTGGGCAACGGTGCCGCTCCCAGCAATGTTTAGACGTCGATGCGAACGGCTGCCCTGGTTCAAACTTGGCAACAGCGTGGCCGACTGGACGCGAGGACAGGCAGCGGCGCAACTTGCCCTGGCCGTCGCACAGATCGAGGCCCTCGCTGGCCAGGCTGCGATCCGATGAACCGACCGAAAGCCCTCGCTGGATCGCAGGCCGGCCCGAGGCGCAGCGGAGCACGGAAGCGCGGAAGGGTCGCGTAAGGCGGGATGAGCGTGTCGATACAGGCGGCCGAAAAGTGGAAAGGGCGAAGAACATGGCATGGCCAAAAGGAAGTGCGCAGCCACCGATCGCGAGCGGACGCGCCCGCAACCTGCCGTTCCAGGTCGCCGCCGTGTGCTGGGTAGACCTGCTCGGCTATGGCGGGATGATCGGCGCGGCCGACTTCAACCCGATTGCGCCGCAGGCCAAAACCGCGATTACGCGCCTGCGCGCGTTTCACCGGATCGTCGCCGAGCATAGCGGTCGCACCTTCCGCACCCTCGTGCTGAACGACGGCGCGGTGGTCTACCGGGATCTTTCGTTGCGCAGTTCCGGCGTAACCTACGACTTCCTGGCCCGCTCGTTCGCGCTGTTCAAGGCGCTCGAGGCGAGCGAAAAACGCAACGGCTGGTACGGCGCGCGGATGGTGCTCGCGACCGGGTTTCGCGCCAAGGGCAGCAGCCGCGCGATCGATGCCGCCGCGGGGCAGCTGGAGTCGATCCTGAGCAGGATGAAGGCGGGGCAGATCGCGCCGGAGGAAGCGATCCGGGAAGCGGCCAGCATCGAGCGCTATTTCGACGTGCTTCCGCAGTTGCAGGCGAACTTCGCCTTCACGAAAGCCTATCTCGCCGATGCGGCCGGGTCCGGCGCCGGTCTCGGCGGGCCGCGTTTCTTTGTCGACACCGCAATTTTCGAAAACGGCATTCCCACCTGGGTGCGCGCGGACGCGCCGGTGGCGTTTAAGGACCAGCGGCTTGGGCTCGGCGGCGAGTTCGCGCCCGTCTCCGAACTGACCCCGCCGGGTCACACCACGCCGGCGGTCCCCGGCATGCGCGATGCGTTGCAGATCGCCGATGCGATCGCGCCGTCGGCCAACGTGCGCGCATTGATCCGAGCCGCGCGTTGAACCTCACGCCGTCCCCTGAAAGCCGTGCTCTCGGGCACCTCCGCTGTTCGCCCGCCGATTGGGCGGGCAGCGAGATTTCCTGACTCCGAGCAGTGGCTGGCGCGAACACCTTGCTGTCCATCGAGATCGGCATGATCAAGACGATGCTCGCGTTTCGCCCCGAGCTAAGCAAGCAGGCGGTCCTCTCCTATTTCACGCGGCCCGGGCGGGACCTCAATCATCGGTTGATCGCGGAAATCGCCGGCGGACGCTGGTCTCATATTCCGGCCGCACCGGTTCAAGCGACACTCGCCTACATGGCGCAATGCCTCGGCCACCCCTATCCTCTATCCGGATCCTATGCCGATGACGAGGAGTCGACGGATTTGACGCGACTGGCGACGATGGAGTTGACGTGGTGGCCAGTCGGGCAGGGCCTGTTCATGTCCGGCCGCCTGTTCTGCATCGCCGGCGGTCAGTTCAACTGGGTCTACGACTGCGGCTCCACCTCGGGCGCGGCCGAGCGCGACCGAGCGATCGCTACGTTTCGCTCTCGGCTTGCGGGCCGCCGTCTTGACCTCGTCGTTCTCTCTCACTTCGACAGCGATCATATCAACGGGATCGTCAGGCTGATCCGCGGCACGCCTGTTCGCACCCTGCTCCTTCCCTATGTGCCGCTGTGGCAGCGGCTGCTGATCGCGCTCGGAGAAGGCATCGGGGCGGACAACGCGCTTCTCGACTTCTATCTCGATCCAGCAGCCTATCTCGCCGGTATCGACGGCAGCGAAATCGACGAGATCGTCTTCGTGCCCGGTGCCGGCCCGGACGACATTGCGCCCGGTTCGGAGGATGAACCTGATCCCGACCGGCCGATCGAGGGGGGCAAGGTCGAATATGGTCCACCGCCACAAGGCAGCGAGGGCGACCCGGCTCTTGCCGGCCAAGCGAACGTCCAAGTGCGCACTCTCGCGCCCGGGGGCCGGATCATTGTCCCGTCGCTCTGGGAGTTCGTGCCCTATAACGACGCCGCAATGCAGCCGCTCGCCGACGCCTTCTTCGTCGTTCGCGTTAAGCGCGTCGCCGGTGCTCTTCTGGCAGGGCGACGGCGACAATCGGTGATGCTGCGACTCCTCAAGAGGATCTACCAGCGGACGTTTGGCTCGGGCTCGGTACCGGCGAACATCATCTCGCTATTCCTTTATGCCGGCCCGATCGGAACACGCATCCGGTTCGACCCCGTGGCGGGGACCGCTCCGTTTCGGATCAATCTCAATCGAGACAATCTGGCGCAGCTCGCCACGGGGGATGGCTTTCTGGACACGCCCGCCCGGCTGGTGGCGCTGCAGCGCTTTTATGTGCGGAATCGACGGCTCGATCGCGCTGGGCTTCTCCAAGTGATGCACCATGGAGCGCGCCCCAATTGGCAGCCCGGGCTCGCCGCTGTCCTCAAGCCCGCCGCCAGTATCTTCTCGTCAGACCCTGATTACACCCACGCGCATCCGGCTCCTGAAGTGCTGCGCGATTTCTGGTCCTGGTGCCCGGTCCGCGTGGACAAAGTGACCGGATTCAGCCTTGTAGCAAACCTGGAATTGCGCTGAAGGCTGCGCGCTCGGCATCTTCGACGTTCGGCGAGCCCGAACCGTGATCGTCGAGGGTCACCAGCGACACCGCTACCTGTCCGCCCTTCACGCACTTGGTCGCCCGCCAGCGGGGCCGCACGACCTTTACGTGATGTCATCTCCGCTCGTGTTCAGGCCTGGCCTCACTGCCGAAACTTAACGCGCAGACGCCGCGCGCGTTTACGGAACGCCTGCTCGCCGCCTTCGAGAATGTCGCAGACGCGCTCGCGGATGACCGCGTCCTCGAGCCCGCCCGCAACGTAGCTGATCGTTGGCAGGCCGCCGCCCTCCCGCCGTCCCGCACTCGCCACGATCACCTGGTCGGCATCGGTGTTGACGACGAGATTGGCGTTGTGGGTGACCATTATAACCTGGCGGTTCGCTTTGACGGTAATGAACAGCCTAACCAGCTCGTCAAAGATCGATTGGGGTCGAGTTTCTCCTCCGGCTGGTCGATGATGAGCGGGCGATCATCGTCAGTATCGAGCGCGAGGTAGAGGAGCAGCAGAACGATCCCGCGCGCGCCCGGTGACAGGCTCCGGATGTCGGCCCGTCAAAATCGACGCTGTAGCGAACCTGAATGTGGTCGGTATTGTAGAGCCACTTGGCGAAGCGTTTCAGCCAGGCGCGGTAATCGGCACGGCTGCCCGCCGCCTCGAGCAGCTCGTCCTGGTTCTTTTGTCGTGTAACACGCTTTCGCCGAATACCGCCTTCCATGCCCCGCAGGTAAATAGCAATAATCAGCGTTATCGCTAATTATGATGCGGGGCATATGACGTGCGGAGTGTGACCCGGAGAATGAGTTTTGCGACACGGTTCGCCGCAAACGCTGACACTTTCCTTTTTCGATTTGCATCGGTCGTATAGGTTCAAAGACACCCTCAAGCGTGCGGAGGCGACCCATAATGGGGAATGTCGATCTGATTAAGATGCAAACGAAGATCCGCTCGATGACGTTTGAACGTGGCACACCAGATCAAATTGCACTTTGGCGTGACGATCTGGCGGAAGCGCGCGCTAATCTGGTCATCGAGGGGCTTGTACCGACGGCAAATGACGATGAGATGTTTGCAATGATGCTTGACGAGGGCGTTCCACCAAGATTGATGCCAACGCTTATACTTCAGCTTTACCTACAAGACGGTCGCCGCTGAGTTCATGCGTTATCTGCGGCAATAATGAGGTCGGCCTGAATCAAAATCTTCTCGGGTTCTTCAAACGGCTACGAACTTACGGCTACGGAACGCTAACCCCTAACCAACTCCGCTGCGACCGCCATTTGGTGCCGTCTGGCCATCGCATCAATCCCGGTCAACGAGTCGGCCGTGTCGCGCACCTGCTCGCTCAACAAGCCAAGATCGTCCGAGTAAAAGACAGAGGAACGCCGACGTACGCGCTCGTCCTGGATGCGGGATGCAGCTTTCTGCGCAACGCTGGTCAGGCACGAACGGTCGTCAAAAGCACGAACTCACGGCGTGTAGCCGGACCTTTTTCAAGTAGCATCTCGCGTATGAGCATTCCGGTTCGTGCTTTTGACGACCGATCACCACGGCAGCCCCGTTAGCGCAATGCTGCGGTCCGCGTGGATGTGCGACGTCGCGCAACGATTGTCGAGGGTTCGCTGCGGCCCAGACGACAGCCCAGGTCTGCGAATGCCCTTCGGGGAGACGGATAGGGCCGCTAGACCGCCGCAGGTATGGCGTATCTAGATGCTGTAGGAAAAAAGCGATTTGCAGCGCGAGTGCGTGTAGATTGAATTCCTGGTAGAGGAGGTGTGCCACGTGGCACACCTATCTTCAGCGCGAGCGACGAAGTATATTTGAGCTATGGCCAGGGCGCAGCCTACCTCAACCAGCACTTCGGTTCGTGACCCGAAAACAGGTCGTTTTCAGACCGTGCGCGGCGTCGGTGCGCTCAACGGCCGCCTGAAATTGGAAAAGGGCGTTGATCTTACCAAACCGATCGCGCCTCAGGTGCTGAAGGGCGGCGGATCCCTGAAGAATGCTGCTCAGAACCTGAAGAGACGCCTTGTCGCTAACGAATAGCAGACTTTGGCCAGCGGGCGACAATGCCGAAGGGATGCGCGCTTGGAGCAAGCGCTTAGTCGACGGGACCTCCGCTTCAGGCCACACCCCGCCGGCACGCCTCGGAACTTCGATAAATTGCTGCCCTCACGGTTGACGATCGCTAGGCTGATGCGGGCTGCCCTGACCGGGCAGGCGTTAGGCACGTCGCGGCACTATTTAGAACAGGTCATTGACCCTCCGGTCCGGCCTGTAATGCCTCAAGGATGGGGCAGCCCAGGCCGTCTTCGCCGTGCTCACACTGCGCAGAGATCGCGACCAACGTCTTCTCCAATCGCGCCAAATCGCGCAGCTTGGCGCGCACGTCGGCTAGATGACGCTGCGTGAGCGCATTGGCTTCGCCGCAGGCCTCGGAACCAGATCCGCCTAGACTCAGGAGCCCTCGCAGCTCGTCAATCGAGAAGCCGAGTTGACGACCGCGTAGGATAAACGCGAGTTGCGCCTCGTCGTCGGCCGAATAGAGCCTGTGCCCAGACGCTGTTCGATCCGGCGCGTCGAGCAGCCCGATTTTCTCGTAGTGACGCACGGTCTCGATGTTGCATCCGAACCGCCGGGCAACGTCGCCACGCTTCCTGGACCGTCCCGCAATCACCATTAAAATACCTCTTGAACCTGTAGTCACTACAGACCCTATAGTCTTTTCATACAAGGATCGGAACCTGGAATGGATCGACCATCAACATCCGGCAGCCTGAGTGATCGCCGTGCCGGCTGGCTCGCCGCAGGCGGCATCGCAGGCGCGCTGCTTGCGTCGTCCTGCTGCTTGCTGCCTCTTAGTCTTGTCCTGATCGGCGTCAGCGGTGCGTGGATCGGCAATCTTGCTGTGCTCGAGCCCTACACCCCGCTGTTCGCGGTCGTGACGTTGGGGCTGATCACAGTAGGTCTCTGGCACGCCTATCACGGGCAGCCAAACAGATGCGCTGAAGGGGCCTGCGCAAGCATCCGTCGCCGGACGCTCACCCGGACAGTGCTCTGGCTCGGTGCCGTGCTGGTCATTCTCGCGCTTACCACTCGGTGGTGGGCACCCGTTTTCTACTAGGAATCCCGATGAACCGACATCTCGTGCTCACACTCGCTGCGTTCTGCCTGCCCTCAGCGGCCATCGCCGCCCCTGAACGAAGCGTCACGTTTGCGGTCAGCAATCTCACATGCCCGACCTGCCCGATCGCGGTGAAGGCGGCGATGGGACGCGTGCCCGGCGTCACCCACGTTACTGTGGATTTCTCGACCAAGATCGCGACAGTGAATTACGACCCGGCGCGCGCGACGCCTGCAGGGATCGCGGCGGCCTCGACCAAGGTCGGTTATCCCGCACGGATTGCGACACGATGAGCCGGGGGGCTGACGCGACGGCGATCGAACCAAGATCGACGATTACCTGTCCGAAGTGCGGACACGTCGAAACCGAGACGATGCCGACGAATGCGTGCCAATTTTTCTACGACTGCAAGGGTTGTGCCGCAGTGCTCCGGCCGAACGCTGGTGATTGCTGCGTCTACTGTTCGTTTGCCGACGTCCCATGCCCGCCCATTCAGGAGGCTCGGCTGACCGGGGGCGTGGCGAGTTGCTGCGGCTAGAGTCGCGAAATGAAATCTTCAAGCGCCGGGAATGATCTGCGCGTGGAGTGGCACTCCTCGAGAGCAGATAAACCAAGGGCCGCCTTTTTTGGGCGGCCCCAGTCTGTTAGTACCCTCTCGGGAAACGGACACGCCCGATAAGCCGCCGCAGGTTCACTCTATATATATAAGGGCAGCGGAGAAGAAAACCGTAATACCTGCCTTACGGCGGTCCCGTGGGACTGATCGCAAGGGCGTTTGTGCTTATCTTGGGTTTCACGAACTTGGCGGCTTGCTTTGATCGCAGGCGTCAACCCGCCGCCCTGAAGGTACCATCGACGAAGCTGCCTCGCTCGACCTTACCGTTGAGCCTGCGGATCATCACTTCGGGATTGTCGCTGTCGAGCGAATAGAGGGGCACGTCCTTCTTGGCGTAAAGCCGAACGCCGGCTTTGGCCAAACGTCCCGTTACCCGCTCGAGCGCTTGCGTGCTGGCCTTCACGTTGTGCTGGACCACCGCCTCGGAAGGCGCGGGTGCAGTCACCGTCACGCTTCCGAAGCGGGTCTTGCGCCTTCTCACCTTGGGGTTGCCAAGCTGAATTATCGCGTGGGTCGCCATATCCTACCCTCCTGCGGCAAGGTTAAATCGTTATCTCAAGATAACGCCTGTGGCCTCTCTCCGCTACAGCCGGTCGCGCGATCGCCGTCGATATCAAAGCGCGTTCTACAATCGCAGCCGAATGGCGCCCAGCAAACGTTGCAGGTGTGCCACGTGGCACACTCTCTCTCAGATCATGCCTGCATGGCGCCACGGACCGCGTTGATCACTGCGACTTAATTGGCCGATCAGCAGCGCATCTTCGGGTCGCGATGTCCAAGTCGTTCCGGCGACGTTGAGTTGCAGGAGCGCGGTCATCCCCCGAAGAAAGCTAGATAACTCCCTGACCGGCTTTCAAATCCTATTTGAACCCTCATGCATCCAGGCCTATATCGGACGCAACATGGCCCTCCCCTCTGTTGCCGCTGGCAACAAGGGGCGGCCTTCTCCGTATCTGGGCCGGATGCTTGCGCCCTATACCACGCCCTCTCCTTAGTTTCGCCGATCAGATCGCGCTTCTCAAACCGCGCGGCTTGGTCGTGCCGATATGAATGGCAGTCGAGGCATGGAATTTCGAGACCTTGTCCTGGTTGCTCGAGATGGCGCATCCCAACGATCGTGCCGCCACCGGCAAGCGCTACGGCCTTCTTCCCAACACGCTGGTGAGCTGGATCAAGACGCTCGCGTTCGTGCGCAACATCAGCGCGCATCATGCCCGTCTGTGGAACGCAGGCATCATTAGCCGTTGGAGCGCAAGCCGTTCGAGGCACCGCAGCTCGTGCATATTGATGGCGATCTGGAGCGGCGCACGCGTGTAAATGGTGTCGTGGCCGTGGCCAGCTGCTTCGTCAGGCGGATCAATCCCGGGACATTCTGGCCGTCCCGCATGAAGGCGCACTGGCAAGCGTTCCCTACGATGCCGTTCGCAAGTCTCTTCCAAAGCGGTTTCTTGGCCGGCTGGGACGCAGAAGCGATCTGGCCTGATTTAAGGGGCTTGCGGCACGACTCCGCCGGAGCCGGCTTTATCGGCACGTTTCTGCCAACCGAGCCACCGCACCGGCGTCTCAGCCCTGACGGATGACGATCCTCCCGTGAGGTGTGCCACGTGGCACACCTATCGCCCCGCGCGCATGCGCGGCACTGAGCCCGTCATGCGCCGCACCCCGCCCCGGAGGCCCGCCAGCGCAGGGACCACCAAGCGGCTGCTCGCCGAGCGTCGTCAGCTTTGACGTCGACTAGCGCTGAAATCTGTCAGGCTATCCTTGGGGGGCGGTCGCAACGCTCGACAGATCCGTCGCCGTGTCGATCGGCACGCCGGCTTCCTTCCGTTCCGAGTAGCGATCGACGAGCTGGACCGCATGAGGGCGCAGCAGCACCGTGAACCGCACCAGTTCCTCCATCACGTCGACGATCCGGTCATAGTAGCTGGACGGCTTCATGCGCCCGGCATCGTCGAACTCGTTGAACGCCTTGGCAACGCTCGATTGGTTAGGGATCGTGACCATCCGCATCCAGCGGCCCAACACGCGCAGCGTGTTGACGCTGTTGAACGACTGCGACCCCGCCGACACCTGCATAACCGCCAGCGTGCGTCCCTGCGTCGGTCGCATCCCGCCCATCGACAGCGGAAGATGATCAATCTGCAGCTTCATGATGCCCGTAATCTGGCCGTGCCGTTCGGGGCTGCACCACACCTGTCCTTCCGACCATAGCGACAACTCTCGCAGCTCGTGGACCGCCGGATGATCGTCGCCGGCGTGTTGGTCAGGGAGCGGCAGGGTGGACGGATCGAAGATGCGCGTTTCACACCCGAAGAAGCGGAGCAGGCGCGCCGCTTCTTCGACGCACAGCCTGGAAAAGGACCGTTCGCGCAGCGAGCCATAGAGCAACAGGATACGCGGCGCGGGATCGAGCGATCGGAGCCCCAGGGCCGGCCGCTGGATGGCGTAGGCAGGATCAAGCGCCGGCAAGGTGTCGGGATCATGGAGCGTGCGGAGCGGCATCAGAGAGCTTTCACGAGATAGGCGGCCGACGCGGGGCACAGCGCGGTAAATTCGCGCGGTGCGGCGACAGCCCGGGGAGCGGCACCGCGATCGGCGTCGGTATAGCCTAGCGCTCGGAAGAACGATGCAGCCGTTGTCGTCAACAGATGCAGGCGCTCCACCCCGCGGTTGCGGGCCTGTTGTTCGAGGGTGGTGACTAATGTCCGTCCCACGCCATGTCCGCGGCGATCGGCGAGGATGACTATCGAGCGGAGCAGGCGGTCGGCCCCCTCCCCCTCAAGACCGCCATACCCGACGAGGCTATCCGCCTCGAACCGGAAGAACAGGCGGCCAGGATCGGCGAGATCGGCGCTCGGCAGGTTCGCGGCGTCGAGACACCATGCCAATCCGGCCAGCTCGCCCGGATCGAGCAACG
Source organism: Sphingomonas sp. A2-49 (assembly GCF_025548555.1). GTDB lineage: Bacteria > Pseudomonadota > Alphaproteobacteria > Sphingomonadales > Sphingomonadaceae > Sphingomonas. The sequence continues at coordinate 210,818 of NZ_JAJLPA010000002.1, read as the reverse complement.
CGGCTGCCATTTTCGTCACGCAACGCTGATCCTGATCGCGAGCGCTGCGAGCGTGATGAGCAGCACTGGCACGGTGAGCGTCACGCCAACACGAAAGTAATAGCCCCATCCGATCCGCACGCCCTTCTGGCCAAGGACGTGAAGCCATAACAGCGTCGCGAGCGAGCCGATCGGCGTGAGCTTGGGGCCGAGGTCGCAGCCGATCACGTTGGCATAGATCATCGCTTCCTTGATCGCACCCGTGGCGTGGGTGGCGTCGATCGACAGCGCGCCCACCAGTACGGTCGGCATGTTGTTCATCACCGACGACAGGACGGCCGCGATCACGCCTGTGCCGAATGCGGCGCCCCACACGCCGCCTTGAGCGGTGCGATCGAGCAGCACCGCCAGATGGTCGGTCAGGCCCGCGTTCCGCAAGCCATAGACGACCAGGTACATGCCGAGAGAGAAGATCACGACCTGCCACGGCGCGCCGCGCAGCACCTTGCCGGTCTGGATCACATGGCCCCGCCCCGCGATTACCAGCAGGAGGATAGCGCCGGCAGCGGCGACGGCGCTGACCGGCACGCCGACGGGTTCGAGCAGGAAGAAGCCGGCGAGCAACAGCGCCAACACGATCCATCCGGCGCGGAAGGTCGCGACGTCACGGATCGCTTCGCGGGGCACGCGCAGCGCGCCCACGTCATAGTCTTCCGGTAAGTCGCGCCGGAAGAACAGCAGGAGCGCCCCCAGCGTGGCGACGATCGACACCAGATCGACCGGCACCATCACGGACGCATATGTGCCGAACCCGATCTTGAAGAAGTCGGCCGACACGATGTTGACGAGATTCGACACGACCAGCGGCAGGCTGGCCGTGTCGGCAATGAACCCGGCCGCCATGACGAACGCCAGCGTCGCCTTGTCCTTGAAGCCCAGCGCCCGCAGCATGGCGATGACGATCGGCGTCAGGATCAGCGCCGCGCCATCGTTGGCGAACAGCGCGGAAACCGCCGCGCCGAGCAGCACGATCAGAACGAACAGCCGGCGACCATGCCCCCTCCCCCAGCGCGCGACATGCAGCGCCGCCCATTCGAAGAAACCGGCTTCATCGAGCAGCAGGCTTATGACGATGATCGCGACGAACGCGGCCGTCGCGTTCCAGACGATGCCCCACACGACGGGCACGTCGGACAGCGTGACGACGCCCGCGCGCAGCGCCACGACGGCGCCGCCCATCGCGCTCCATCCGATGCCGAGCCCCTTGGGTTGCCAGATGACGAGCGCGATTGTGGCGACGAAGATCAGGACGGCAAGGAGCATCAGGCGATGCGCTGACCCGAGGCATCGACCACCTTTTGTCCGTCCTCCTTTGCGAACGCGCCGAGCTGATCGTCCGGCAGCAGATCAAGCACGGCTTCGGACGGCCGGCAGAGCTTCACGCCGAGCGGAGAAACGACCAGCGGCCGGTTGATGAGGACCGGATGCGCCATCATCGCGTCCACCAACGCATCGTCGGACAGCGACGTGTCGCCCAGGCCCAACTCCGCATAGGGTGTCCCCTTCTCGCGCAGCAGATCGCGAGGCCTCATGCCGGCGCGGTCAATCAGCTCGACCAGCAGAGCGCGCGTGGGCGGGGTTTTAAGATACTCCACGACATGCGGCTCGATGCCGGCATTGCGGATCAGGCCCAGCGTGTTGCGCGACGTGCCGCATTCGGGGTTGTGATAGACGACGATATCGACGGCCAAGGGGCGTCCTTTCAGCAGCAAGGGGTAAGTTCGGCGATCAGCGGAGCGCACAGCTCCGCATTGCCGGCGCAGCAATCCTTGACGAGGAACAGCGTGAGCGCGCGCAGGCCACCCAGATCGGCACGGTAGATGATTGAGCGGCTATGCCGTTCGGATCGTACCAACCCGCCACGGGCCAGAATGCCGAGGTGTGCGGACATGGTGTTTTGCGGCACGTCGAGCTGGCGGGCAATTTCGCCCGCCGCCAGGCCATCGGGCTCGTGGCGCACCAACAGGCGAAACACGTCTAGACGTGTCCCTTGTGCGAGCGCACCGAGTGCTGAAATTGCCGATTCGTTTTCCATATATCCAGCATAGCGGATATTAATGGCAGTGAAAGCGAGCGGGAGCGATGACGAAGGGCGTCACAATGTTGTCGAGCGACTCCGCTACACGGTCAGGATTGCGACGTTCTAACGCGAGGAGACGCTGGTGACGCGGTCCTTCAATCCGCTGTTTGCGCACGAGGTCATCGAGTGTGTGAGCGAGGGACGCAGTCCAACCACGCCTGAGTTGTTCCGCCTTGCTGAACGGATCTGGCGGGAGGGCGCGGCTGAGCGCTCCGCTTTCGCCTGGGGTCAGCTCGCTTCTTCCGACCCGGAGCGGTTATGCTCCTTGCGTGCTGCCGTAGCTGCGGCAGTCGGCAGTGGAGAATAGCCCGGCACCTGCGCGGTCCTTGACAGCCGAGCGAATGTGCATATATTGTGCATAGTTTAAGCGGAGATGTGAGATGGCGACAGCCTTCCTTGTTGATGAGCAACGCGCCACCCGGTTGGCGTCCGGCTTCGTCGCGAGCTTGCAGGAGCCAAGAACGCCGTATATCTCGCCAAAGCGGGTCGCTCAGGTGCTCGGGGTTCAGTTATCGCGGCTGGCGGAGATTGCGGGAGTCCATCGCAATACGCTCGCCAATCCCGCGTCGGAGCGGCTCCAGGATCGCTTGCGCGACATGGTGCGCGTGATCCTGGCTGCGGGCGAACTGACCGGCGACATGGAGCAGGCGATCTACTGGTTCAGGAATGAGCCGATCGTCACCCTCAAACGTCAGACGGCTGCCGAACTCGTCGCCGGCGGTCACGCAGATGCCGTGATGGCGCATCTTTCGGAGCTCGTTGACGGCGCGAACGGCTAACCGTGCTGCGCGTCAGCGTCGGATTACGCCACTTCTATCGTTATCTCACGCCAAAGTGGGCCTTACTTGCCGCTCAGCGGGGCAGGAGCCGCGAGCATAGGCGGACGTTTCAATCGGCCCGGAGTCGAGGCGCTATACCTCTCGGCGGAGCCTGAGACGGCGCTTGCCGAGTACAAGCAGGGGTCGAGCCTGCCTCGGCCAGCGACGCTTGCAGCCTATGAGCTTGATCTGACCGATGTTTTCGACCTGTCCGCCGGCTACGATCCGGACCATTGGGCAGCGCCGTGGGCGGCCTGGACCTACGACTGGCGCTGGATCGCGCGGGTCGAGCACAAAGTGCCACCGTCGTGGCAGCTCGGCGATGAGGCGATCCGGTCGGGTGCTGCCGGCTTGTTGTTTCCGTCGACCGATCATGCCGGCGGTACGAACCTCGTCGTGTTCAGCGCCAACCTGGCGAGCGTCGACCGGCTTGCGGTATACGACCCGGATGATATGCTACCGAAGGACCAGCGGTCATGGGAGCCGTAGGAGACCGATCCCGTGTGCAGCCGATCACACGGTAGATACCTTAAGTATCTGTTCTGAAAAGATAATCCTTTAGTCCGATACATCTGTTATGTAAAATCGTTGCATTTCGATTTATCTGTTTTGCGCATTTGCCGTTGGTCGACCAGCGTCGGCATCCTGCTTGGGCCGCATAAGCAGCGCGTGTGGACAAGACTTGGGAGGACGGGCTGCGCTCGGAGCATCCCGCCGATACACAAGGCGGGTACGTTCAGGGCCGGTGCTGATGCAGGCGACCAGACGATAGTCGCTCGCAAGCGCCCGATCGACGATGCGCCTGGTGGCGAGATTGCCAAAGGCAAATCGTGGATAGTCGTCGACGATGGCGACGGGCCTGGTTGCCAGGGTGCGCGTCACCTCCTGCACGGGGTCGACACCGATCGCGGCGGAGGTCGATTCATCCCGCGTCGCCAAGTGACCGGGAAACGACCATTTTGTCGGCAGACACGACCCGGTCAGCATGTAGAGGGCCGGATAGCCGTCATAAACATAGATGCAATCGCCTGTCGGTTTCGCCGCCGCAGCCACTGCCATGGCTGCTTCCCGGCCGCCTTTGTATCGCTCACTAACGGCAAGCACGGCCTGACCGGCAGCCAAGGTCGTTGCGAGCGCGAGAACGATGCCGATCCTCCTCCTGAGGGTGCCGTCCAGCACCGGTGCAAGCAGGACGCATGCTGGCACCAGGAGCGGAATGCCATAATGCGGGCTGTCAAAGCGACCGTAGACCAGCATAGCGGCGATCGCCACAACGAACCAACCGGCAAGGATACGCCGTCCGACGTCGCGGTCGCGCCATGGCCGTGCGATCGCCACCCCGACCAGCAACGGCAACAGTATCGCCCCGATCACTGCTAAGCCGGTAATCTCAGTGCCGAGCGGTCGCCGACGCTGCCCCAATGCCGACGTGACGTTCGAGAACACGAAGTCGTGAATGTGCCCATCAGCAGCGTACCAAGCAAACGCGAGCAGCGTCGGCAGCGCAGCCGCAGCGATCCAAAGCATCCCGGAGACGACAAGCCTTGCGAAAGGCTCCCGGTCGCGGCTGCCCAGCCAGAGAAGAACGCACCCGAAATAGACACCCTCTAAGGCCACGCTGTACTTGATCTGAATCGCCAGTCCGACGGCAGTCATCGCCACCAAGCCCGCCGCTCGCGTCATGCCGGTTCGCATGGCCGCAGTCGTTACTGCGGCGCCGGCGGCTATCATCGGAAGATCGTAGAAGACCGGAGTTTGTCCGCCCTCCCCTTCCATGAAGTTCAGCCAGAGAACATACGTGGCCGCGGCGGCAAGTGCGCCGAACCTATTTGCGCGGTGTCGCGCGAGCAAGAAGACGCCGACGCCGGTGAGAACGACAAAGCAGGTTGCGACCAGCTTATATTGCAGAAAACCATCGCCCCCAAGCAGACGAACCGCCGCATAGATCAGGAAGAGGCCGACTGGCTTTCGGTCGAATACGTCGACGAATGGAACCGCTCCTTGGAGCATGCGATCGCCGACAAGCAGGTAGAACTGCTCGTCGAAGCCCAGCACCGGGTTGCCGAAGGTGCGCGCTCGGGCGACGATCGCGAGCAGCGCAAGCGACGTCAGTGCGATCACCGCCTCGCGCCACAATGGTGGGAGGCGTACTTGAGGCGCCGGCGTCAGACCGGTCAGAGTCTCGGTGTCGCTGCTGGTGCGCTTGCCGGACTGGCATCGCTCGGCGCTTCCGCTGCGGGGTCCTGTGGGGCGGAAGACATAGGTTGCGCCGCGTCTTCGAACGGGCGAATCGCATCGCTCGATACGGTTTTTCGGCCGTGAAGCTGATCGATCTCGGCCTGCCGGGTGCGCATGTAGAGCGCGCGGCGGCTCTCGTACGGATCAGCGCTTTCCCGGATCGCTTGGAACTGGCCGTCACGCTCCGCTCGCCGGTCGAGTACCCGCAAGGTACCGGTCGACACGACATAGGCGCGTCCACCCAGCGGCAGGAACGATAGCCCCAGGAGCCGGTCAACTCCTCCGCCGGCGATGTCGCGTACGGTCGTCGGCCCGATCAGGGGAAGGAACACGAAGGCACCAGGTCCGACGCCATAATAGCCCAGCGTGTTGGCAAAACCATTCGGGCGACGGGGCAGCTTGAACGGTCGGCGTTTCGCAAGGTCGAGAATGCCGGCGATGCCGATGGTGCTGTTGATCGCAAACCTGCCAACGGTCTCGGCGGCCTTGCCGGGCTTGAGCTGTAGCAGGTAGTTTAGCGCAACGTTCGGCTCGTGCAAGTTGTTGGCGAAGTTGCGGAAGCCGCTTCGCACCGGGTCGGGCACGACGCGCTTGTATGCAAGCGCGGCCGGACCGGTGATAGCCTCGTCGACCGCCTGTGTAGCTGCGAAAGAGCGGACGTTCACCGCTCTGATCGGATCGCCGGGCGGCCTGGCGGTCACGACGATGTCGCCTGTTTGCGGGGCACTCGTTTCCGCAGAGGCCGCTCGGTTCGCTTGAGACGAAACTTCGGCATCAATCGTCGGAGCGGCCGGAACAGCCTGTTCTTGCCGCACCGCCTCAGCACCTGGCCTTCTCCAAGCTTCCGGAAGCGCGGCGCGCCCGGCCTGTCCAATGGCCCGCCGCTGATCAGTCGGATCACTGGCTTGTGGGACAGAGGCAGCATTGTTAGCATCGGAGCGTTCGCCGCACGAGGACGCCAGCATGATCAGCGCGGCCGCTGCGGTGATGCTCATGCGTCATCTTCCAGTTCCAAAATAGTTTTGCACGGCGTCGGCCGTTCCAAAACAAGCCGGCTCATCGGCCGTCCGGGCGCATGGCCAGCCCGTGCCGGTAGTTCACCACAATGCGGAGCGGGGTAAGCCCCCCACCTGCTTCTGCAGAGGCCGCGGCCGCCTTCGGCTTGGACCATCCGAGGCGAGGATTGCCCGCGAAACCGATCCCGTCCAACGACAGGTTGAACCGGTGGTCCCGGTTGCGGTCGTGCAGGAGGCTCACGGCATACCTGCCGGCCCGCGGCAGCCGGACGCAGAGCCGGACCGATCCGGCAGTGGGCGCGGCGGTCTCGACGCGGCGGAACGGCTTCCCGGCAGCGATCAGGTGACTGTCGTCGGCCAGGAAATCTTCGTCCGTTGGCGGGTACACCTCAAGTTTCAGCAGTCCGGTCCGGTCTCGCAAGCCGACCACGTCTACGAGGAACGCCGGTCCGGGCTCGCCGGGCCGGCACGCAGCCGCGACCTTACCCAGCTCAAGATTGGAGACGACCTGCGCTGTGACCATCGCTACGGGCATCGCTTGCGAAAACATCAACCCTGCACCTTCCTCATCAATCCCGCCGCCGCCGAGCAGAGCGCCACAGCGACATGAGCGGCAATTACCAGGCCTCCGAGCATGGCCATGGCCGGCACGACCTGGGCATCCCGCCCGAGCAGGATCGCAACCAGTCCCGCGAACACAACGTCCTTGGCGGGAAGGAACGGCAGCCGCGAGAGCATCATCCGCATGGTGACGAGCACCAGGAGCCCCGTCGCCGGTAGCGCGGGTAGGAGCAGGTGCCACAGCACGCCCAGCAGCAGCATCGAACCGACGATCCGCAGGACGTGGGTTATGAAAATCGCCCAGAGCTCGCTAGTTGGAAGCGAAAACAGCCTTCGCCGCAGCAGGAACATCGCGAGCGAAGATGCCGCGATAAGCCCGGCCGAGATCGCGAACGCTTGCCCTAACGAGCCCACCACAACGCGGGCCAACAGTCCGCTGCTTGCGATCATGAGGCCCAGCGTGACCACGTTGCCCGCTACGGCCGACAGCACGGCCACGTCTTTAACCGCACCAAATGGAGAGGTGGCGAGTTTCGCATGTCGCCTGGCCCACAGATAGAACTGGGCCTCGCCCGAATAGCCGAATACCAGCTCGTTCGCGACCTGCTTGCGCATAAGTGCAGCGAGGCCTGCCACCGGCAGCCGCCACAGGCGTCGAAAGACAATCCAATCGCATGCCGAGGGCAACAGGTAGAATGCCGCGAAGACCGACCAGAAAAATGGGTCAACAGGCGCATCTCGGGCGACTTGGACCAGCCTGGCACCACCCAGCTGCGCGGCGACAGCGATGAGGATCGCAAACGACAGTAGCGCGCCTGCCCACCATTGCGGGTCGGTAGGCAGGCGACGCGGGGCATGATCCGAGTGACCTTGCGCGGCGGTAACGGCGACCGCAATCCCGCTCACGAAGCATGTTCCGCGTAAGGCATCGGCTCGATCAGATCCGGACCCGTCCGTCGAGATCGCTCGAGGACGTCTTGCATTGACACCAGGTAAAGCTCGGCGGCACCTTCGAGAGTGAAACGCCGAGCCCGCTCGCGGCAGGCTGCGCGATCAAGCGGGCGACTCGGCTCCCCGCGCATCGCGGCGGCAAACAGGACGGGATCTCCTCGCGGTACAATGGTGCCAATGCCGGCATCGAGCAGCGCACGCACGCCTGGGCCGCAGTCGCTGGCGACGATGCGCCGACCCGCCGCCAGCGCCTCGATCAGCGCAGCAGGAACCCCTTCGTATCGCGACGACATCAGCACCACGTCATAGTCTCGCATGCGCCGCGCGGCGTCGGGCACATGTCCCGCGAAAGTGACCTGTTCGCCGATCCCAAGCGACACCGCCAGCGACCCGAGCTCGAGCCGCAGCGGACCGTCACCCATAAGCGTGAGAGTATCGTCCGACCCGCGGCCAAGCGCGAACGCTCTCAGCATCAGCGAGAAATCTTTTTGGTGGACGAGCCTGCCGACCGCCAGAAATCGGATCTTACCGGCCATGCCGAACGACGTGCCCCCCGAGGCGACAATCTGAGCCTCGTCGATAGCAGGGTCCGGGACGACGACCCGATCGACGGGTCCAAGCTGGGCGTCGACATCCGGAAGGATACTTTCTTCCATCACAATCCACCGGTCGATGTACTTGGCCTGGAGGCGCAACCAGGTCGTCCACGCGTGGCGGGCGATGGGCGGCAGGTCGGCACGGGTAAGATCGTTGCTGATCTTGGCGACGATGGGCGGGCAGCTACGCCCTAGCACCAGTTTGAGGGAGACTGCGACCACAGTGTATGTGCTGCCCGCGCAGAACACGAGATCGGGCCGCGTTCGTCGGACTTGGCCGGGCAACTTGGCGATCATCCACAGCGTCTCCCACCAAGCCGTCCCCCATCGAGGCTGGCGTGGAACGTCGAAGGCAAGGCCATCTGCCACCTCGCCACGCAGCGGGCCGTCGGCGCGACCGAGAAACAACGGGGCGTCGACGCCCAATGCGCGCCAACGCCGCACGAGGCGCAGCGCTACTCGTTCGACGCCACCCGGCTCGAAGCTATGGAGGAAGGTCAGGATGCGCACGCCGCGTCTGCTTTCAAGTCGGCGTACCGACTTACGACACGAGATCGCCGCAGCGTCGAAACCGTCTCGGCTATGCTGGACATCACCTTGGGCTCGCCGCAGTCTCCCGGATGCACACCGACCCGCATGATCCTGAATGGCGCGAGGCGGCGCGCCACAGAGGCTACGGCGAGTGAGGACGCCATGCGCGCCTGGGTTCTGGTGGCCCAGGTAATAACGGGCGAGTACGCCAAGGTTGCTTCGGTCGCCGGGTTCCACACACGCCAGTGGTCCTCGGCCAGATCGATAGCGGCGTCGGCAAGCGCTCTCTTCGCGCTGGGGCCGTAGAGCCAGGCCGGAGCGACGAACCCGGCAATGGGCTGGCCGGTGACGTCCTCGAGCAAGCGGCGCCCCATCTCGATCCGCACAGTCGCCTCGAAATGGCTTAGTCCGAGGAATTCTCCCTCACCGGCCGTCAGTTGGCGAGACTTGAACCGAGCGATCCGGGATGTGTGCTGCGCGTCGTCGCGATGTACGTAGCCGTGCAGGAACATCTCCACACCCTCGGCCGCCCACGCGCGCAGCCGCGCGGCGAAAGCCGATCCGCGCACGATCGGCGATCTGTCCCAGAAATTGGGCACGACGAGCATGGCCATCCGCTCGCCGCCGCAGCCCAGCAGGTGGTCGCGCAGGCAGTCCACTTCCGCCTCGTGACGCGGACAAACATCGTGTATCGCGACCAGAAGCCGCCGCTTGGGACGCTCAGCCATCAGATATGGGTCATCACGACGCTCGACGCTTCCTTGCATGCCGGACAAGACGCCGGTCGCCGCGCGGAACCTCAGTCGGATGGAAAAAAGTCTGTCGGCGCGTGCCCCGCGACGAGCAGGTGACGACAGGCAGCGAGTTCCGATGTTCGCCGACGGTCAGAAGCGGCGTGACAGCTCCAGTCGGATCGAACGGGGCCGCAACGGCGTGTATTCGCGCTCAGCCCTCACCATGAACGGGTTTCCGAACGCGAAGCGGTCCGCGCGCGCGTTGAGGAGATTGTCCACGTCGATCCTGATCCGGAGCGATGCAATCGTCGCCGCAGCGCCGGCCCGGGTCGTAGCGTAGCCGCCCATCTCGCGGTCCAAGCCCTCGTCGAAGCTGAGACGGGAGCGGCCGACATAGTCGGCAGCGACATAGAGGTCGCTGCGAATCCCCGCGATATCGAGCGTCCTGCCTAGTTCAAGGCGGCCGGTAAGGTCAGGTACGACCGGCAGGCGCCGGTCTTTCGGCAGGTCGGCTCCGTCCACGCCGCTCTCGAGGCGCGCGCGCTGCGCCGCTCCGCCGGCCCGCAGGCGCCACGAACTCGGTCGCCATTCCACCGACAGTTCCGTGCCCATGATCTCGGCATTGCCAGCGGTCCGCGTCGCGACCAGTCCGTTTAGTTGCAGGTAGTCGGACTGCACGTCGGCCCAGGTCGATCGAAATGCCCCACCCGAAAGCGACAGTCGCCCATCCGCCAGCAGAAGGCGCGTGCCGAGATCGAAGCTGCGCACTTCGTCCGCCTCGTATCGCCCCGTTCGCGCGTTGGCCGGATCAAGACCGCCCGGGCGGAAGGCCGACCCGAAGCGCAGGTAGACCAGCCGGTCCGGCGCGAGCTCGTAGGTCAGGGAAGCGCTCGGCGTGAAAACGACGCTCGCCTTGGCGCGCGTCGTCGGCGTCCCGCGCTCCTCGCGGCGTTCGTCGGTGGTCGTCGCCCGGAACAGCCGGCCTCCCCCGCCTAACCGCAGTCCGCTGACCAGCGGCGCCGAGGCGTCCGCGAATACCGCGGCCTCCGTCACTTCCCGTTGCAGCAGAAAGAACGGCGAATACACCCTGTCCGCACCGGCCAGGTCGCCGGTCGCCAAAGTCGTCGCCGAGAGGTAAGAGGCGCCGGCCAGCCACGATACCCGTCTGCCGGGTGGGGACGAGATCCTGACCTCCTGGTCGAACACGCGATGCAACCGGCGATCGCGATAGGCTTGAGCGTCGGCACGCCCGAGCGCTGACGCCGAAGCCGCTGCCGCGTATGTCTCGGTCCTATTCTGCCAGGCATGGCTCGTGGACACCGTCAGTCGCGCATCACCCACCGACCCCTCGGCCGTGCCGCTCAGGAGCTTGAAGGTCCCCTGCGACGGCTCCGGGATGCGCATCGAGCGAGTCAGGTCCTCGGCATCGCGATCGACATACTGGCTGTCGCGCTGCGAGACCCGCTGGAGCGCGCCGCCGAGATCGACCGTCCAGCCGGCCGCCGGCGCAACGCGCACGGTTAACCTAGCGCCCTCGACGGATGTCGCGTTCAGGTCACGTCGGCCGCCTGCGTTGCGGACCCATCCTCCTTGCGCCGCGGAGTACCCAACTGCACGGATTGCCGCAGTATCGCCGAGTATGGGCGCGTTCACCATGACGGTCGCGTCCGCACCAGGCCCTCCGCCCCGCACGGAGTCAAATCCGATCGTCGCCGATGCATCTACCGCGCCCAGCACGGGTCGGTTCGTCACGATGCGGTAGACCCCACCGAGCGCGCCGGTGCCATAAAGCGGCCCTTGTGGACCCTTCAAAACCTCGACTCGCGCTACGTCGACGAGCCTGAGCCCGGGCTCCGGCGCGTCGTAGGTAACGCGCGCGTCGTCGACGATCACGCTCACCGTCGCCTGGCTGAAACCGTTGAAGGGGCTGTCAGCGATGCCACGGATGAAGGGCCTGTCCCGGCCGGGTCCAAGATTGGTGAGGCTGAGTCCCTCGACCGCCCGCGCCACGTCATGAGCGTCAGCGCGCGCTCCAGGCGGACGACCGGCATCGCTGGGCTCGAAAACCGAAACGGGTGCCGCGACGCGCGACAACGCCTCGGAAAGCTTACGGCCGGTCACTACGATATCAGCCGCGGGTGGATCGGGGAGACGCGGTTTGGTGGCGACCTCGTCTCTCCTGAGTGCGACCAGGCGCCATATCGACGGACCGACACGTTCGGCCCTCATGCCCGATCGCGCGAGCATGCGCCTGAGCGCTTCCCCCGCCTCCATCCTGCCGCGAACCGCCACGCTCGTTCTCCCCCGCAGGGTCCCGTCGGTGCCGATCGAGGTGCCGGTCTGCGCCGCGAAGGTCGCAAGCGCATCCGTCAGGTCGCCCGCCGGCACGTCGACCCTGAACGTTCGATCCTGTGCGTCGGCCCTGGCGGTGACGAGAAGGCTAGCGAGGAGTGCGGTCGCGTAGACGAATCGCGTCACCATCCCTCCTCGCCTGGAGTCCTGCGAGCGATCCGAGCGCAGCGACCATTTCATCCCCCGCGGCTGGGGCCAGGACACCTGAGAAAGGACGGGACGCTAAAGCAGGATCGACCGTCACCGACCGTCCCGACGTACGCGACACGTCCGCCACCACGATAGCAAGCGGGGTTTGATCGTAGACCATCGGGCCCGCCTTCCAGGCACCCACGTCGCCGGAACGGGTCGGCATGGTCGTTGAGCGGCCATCGGCGGAACCGGTGAGCGACCGACCGGCCGACAACTCTACCTCAGGCGCGCCAGACGGGGGCATCACCGCTACCCGGCCATTGGAAACAGCCACGCGAACCATGCCTCCGCCGGTGACGACCTCAAAGCGGGTGCCCACGTCCCTGATCCGGTAACCCCCGGCTTCCACTATCACTTGACGATCGGGATCGTGGACGACCTCGAAAAGTGCGCGACCCGACAGCGTCAGACGACCTGTGCCATTCCCGCCCGCAACGAGCGCGCTGCCTGGAGCAAGCGACGCGCGCACGCCGCGGCCGAGGTCGACGACTCGCATCGTCGATGCCGCCCGATACTCGGTCGAGTTGGCCACCTGAGGGTCCGACTGCCGCAGCGCGAACGTCCCCATGGCTATCCCCGCCACGCTGGCCGCGGCGAGTCCCCATCGCACACTGCGCCGCCGTCGCGATCCGTCGCAATCCGGCAGAGATTGCTGGTCGGCTATGGCGACGACGCTCAAGAGCGAGCGGCGGTGTAGGTCGATGCGCTCGTCCAGCAGCGCGATCTCGTCGAACGCGCCACGATGACGCGGGTTCGCTTCGAGCCACGCAGTGAACGCGTCCCAGTCCATGTCGTCCCGGTCCTGCATCGCGTGCCAGCGTGCAGCCTGCTCGAAGATGTCCTCGCTCATGTCCGTCCCGTCGCCCGGGTGTCGCCACGCCGCCTTTCTTGCCTTGCCACCCCTAGACGCCGTCCGCTTTGCATACCTCAGTCCGCCAACGCACGGCGGAGATGCGCCATCGCGAGCGCGATGTGCTTCTCGACGCCGCTTCGCGTGATGCCCAGCCGGCGCGCGACCTCCGCGTGGGGCAGCCCATCGAGCTTGTGCATCCGGAATGCGCGCCCGGCGGCTTCCGGCAGCGCCGCGATAGCGGTAGCAAGCGCGCCTGCTTTCTCGCGTTCCAGAAGCACATCCTCGGCGTTCGCGCGCGGATCGGCAGGTTCTGTCCCCGAGATAGAGCCGCTTTGCGCCTTCGACCATTCACCGTCCCGCGCCGTTCGCCGCCGACGCTCCCGAGCCCGGTCGAGCACGAGATTCTGCGCGGCGCGATAGAGATAGGCTCGACCGTTGGCGACGGGCCCGCCGGCCCCATCACGGGTGCGGATCCACAGCTCCTGAAGAAGGTCCTCGGCCTCCCCGGCATCGCCAAGCCGCGCGATCAGGAAGCGGAGCAGCTCCGGGCGTAGTTCTCCCAGCAGTTGCGAGAGCCCCGATGTGGGCGGCTGGGCTTCGACGGAACGCATAAGATAATTTACCTGTGCCTCCCCGCGGCAGGCGCGGCAAGACGCAAAACCCGCCTTATCGACTGTGGTGCGTGCCCCGCGCGGCGTCTTCCTGAGGTGCGCCCGTCATGGGTCCGCCCGGAGAACCTCGTGCGAATTCTCGACGTATGCGCCTTCTACACGCCGCATGGAGGCGGCGTGCGGACCTATGTCCACCGCAAGATGGCGGCGGCGACCGCGGCGGGCCACGAGGTCGTCGTGCTCGCGCCGGGTGAATGCGACGGCTGGCGCGAGTTGTCGGGCGGCGGCATCCTCGCCACCATCGCGGCGCCCAAGCTGCCGGTCGACCGCCGGTATCGGTTCTTCAACGACGAGCAGGCGCTTCACCGCGCGCTCGACACGTGGCGACCGGACGTGGTCGAGGCGTCGTCCCCTTGGTCCAGCGCGTCGATGGTCACGCGATGGTCGGGTGCGGCCAAGCGCTCGCTCGTGATGCACGCCGATCCCATGTCCGCCTACGCCTATCGCTGGTTTGGCCGGGTCGCGAGCGTGGCGACCATCGACCGGGGCTTCGAACGTTTCTGGCGGCACCTGCGGCAGCTGGACAGCGCGGTAGATGCCGTGCTGTGCGCCAGCGACGAACTGGCCGGACGGCTCGTCGCCGGCGGACTGACGCGCGTGGTGACGCTGCCGATGGGCGTGGAGCCGGGAAGGTTCTCGCCCACGCACCGCGATCCGACCCTCCGCGCGGGCCTCCTCGCCCAGTGCAACCTACCGCCATCGGCAACCCTCCTGCTGGGCGCAGGGCGCTACTCCGCTGAAAAACGTTGGGGCATGGTGATCGACGCCGCTACGGCTGCGGGCAACGCAACGCCGGTCGGCCTCGTGCTCGTCGGTGACGGACGCGGCCGCCGTGGTCTGGCCGCGCTTGCGAGCTCGCCGCACGTGGTCGTCGACGCCCCTGTCCACGACCGGTCGCTGCTCGCGACCATGATGGCGAGCGCCGACGCGCTGGTTCATGGCTGTGAGGCCGAGACCTTCTGCATGGTCGCTGCCGAAGCCGCAGCAAGCGGACTGCCGATCATCGCACCCGACCGGGGCGGAGCCGCCGACCACGTCTTGCCGCCGGGCCGACACTACCGCGCGGCGGACGGTGGTTCCCTGCGCGACGTGCTGGTCGAGTTCGCCTGCACTCGGTACGGACGCTCCACGCAACCCAGGCCACTCCCAACCCGCACGATGGACGAGCATTTCGGCGAGTTGTTCGCGCTGTACGCAGGCCTGCGCAGTCCCTGTCGCCTGGCTGCGTGATTGCGGAGCGGCATCTTGAGCACGGTCGACAAGTATCTGCTGCGACTGGTCGCGCTCCGTTTCGCGGCGGTGGTCACAATAGTGAGCGCCATCATGTCGCTCGAGAACGCCTCCCGGCTTGCCTTGTTGGTTGAACGAACTGGGACGCCGTTCGCGCTCTTGTCGCGATTGATGGCCAGCCTGTTGCCGGAATATCTTGCTATCGCCCTCACGAATGGTGAGGGAGCCTGGGATACCGCCTTGGCTGCAGTCGCGTGTCGGCTGGGTCGGTCGGCGCGAGACGGCGTTC
The DNA here is from genome assembly GCF_025548555.1 of Sphingomonas sp. A2-49. GTDB lineage: Bacteria > Pseudomonadota > Alphaproteobacteria > Sphingomonadales > Sphingomonadaceae > Sphingomonas. Next base: position 195,667 of record NZ_JAJLPA010000002.1, on the reverse strand, counting down.
CGCTCACTCGCCGAACAGCACGCATCCGGCGGGTCCTACGTAGATAATGCAGCAGAACGCGTGAATCGCCGGTCCGCGATCGATGTTGATGCTGTAGGCTGGTGCCGCTCCTCCTAAGATTAGTAGCGCAGAACCGCGGCCGCGCCGAGGGAGCGGGTGCTGCACCCCACATAACGAACGCCGAACCCAACCATCGAGGTTGGCGCGGCGCGGGCACCGCCACCGGTACCGGCTAGCGATTGTTCCTCAGGTAAGGGGCTGAGCGTGGCAGCTCGGAATACCGCGGTCGATGAGACCGCGGCTATCGGCGGCTCGCTCACCTGTGCCCGTCAGCGGTACGAACATCGTCCATCCAAGCGAACAGCGCCTCACCTCCCCGTCTGCGCGCTTGCTATAGACGAGCAGCTGCTCCTGCGCCCCGCTCGGGCCGACCGGCATTACCAGGCGCCCGCCGGGCTTGAGCTGGTCCAGAAGCGGTTGCGGCACCGCGGCCGCGCCCGCAGCGACGACAATGCCGTCAAAGGGCGCATGCTCGGGCCAACCCGCGAAACCGTCTCCGGCGCGCACCTCGATGTTGCGGTAGCCGAGTCGGCGCAGCCGGGCCGCGGCCTCGTCGGCGAGTCCCTTGACGATCTCGATGGAGGACACCCGCCGGGCCAGCGGTGCCAGCAGCGCGGCTTGGTATCGCGAGCCGGTCCCGACGTCGAGCACCTCGGCGTTCGGCGGAAGTCGCAGTTCTGCCGTCATGATCGCCTGGATGTAGGCATCCGAGATGGTCTGGCCGTAGCCGATCTGAAGCGGGGTCGGTAGATAGGCATATGGTCGCGCCGCGCGCGAAACGAACTCTTCTCGCGGGATCGCGCCGATAATGCTCAGCACGCGCTCGAATTGGGCGTCGTCGAGGGCCGGATCGGCCTCCCTGACCTGACGACGAATCCCTTCTACCAGATCGCGACGCTTCTCCGCAAAGCTGCGGTGCCGATCCGCTGCGATCCGTCGAGCGAGCGGCAAGGCTATCCAGCCGTCGCCGCCAGTGGCCCGAGCCTCGCGTCGCGAGTTCGGTTGTTTCTGTTGGGCGTGCAAAATCGCGATGGGCGCGAACCCGATCAGAAGAACCGTCACCAGCCATTTCATATGTCGCCACTCTCCTCGATATCGCCGCCAAGACGCTGCGGTGGCTGAGAAGTCGCAGTTCGACGCCGCTCCACGCGCAAGGCTACCGCTGATCGTGGCTGCCGCAAGCAGGGCGGGCCGTGGTCCAACCGCCGCGCACTCAGAAGGTAGCCGATCGCTGTGACGGTGAACAAGCTGAGCGCCGTCACTCCGCCGAGCGCCGACACGTCGATCGCCACGACCTGGAGCCACCCGCAACCTTCTGGTACGGCCAAATTGGCAGGCGACCTCATCGCGAGCAGCAGCCAGCAGTCGGAGGCCGACGTCCCCTCCACCCAGATCTGGAACCCTAGCCCAACCATCGCGAGCAGCGTGGCGGCTAAGACTAGGAAGGCGACGGTCAGTCTAGCTTCGCGCCGGGCAAAAGCGTGATACGAAGAGCCGGGCCTGGCTTGTGGAACGAGAGGTACATCAAAGGGGTCCTCCAATCCGTCCACGGTTCACTCCGGTGCCACGAGGACCACGCCTGCGCCGATCAGCGCGACGATGAACACATTTCGCTTGTCGACGGGAGTGACCCGCGAGGCGTTCCCTAACTCAAGGGCACTACGGTAACGCAGCCACGAAGACCCGGTCACCAGCCCCGCCAGAACCTGGAACGCCCACATGCGCGCGCGCCGACCGGCGACGCCCGGCAGCTTACCGGTCGTCGCGAATAGCGTCTCGCCTTCGGCAGCTGTGCGAAGTGGCGCACGGGAATGTTCAGGAACTGACCTCGGCGACGAGCGCCGGCGTCCCCGCCCTGTATTCCGCGGGGTGAGGACAAGACCGGAAACCACGCGGTAAGTGCAAATTGCAGCGAACGTCTTCCTCACCCTGACGTAGCAGCTTGATCTCGGTGCCTTGCTTCAGGGGCTGGGGCAGACTGAAGCGACGTGACACTCCGGAACTGGTCGACGAACGTCTGCGCGGACTTTTCAAGCGAGCATCTGACGAGTTTCTCATGGACCCTTTCGCGAGACGGCATCGGCACGGAGAGCATAGCATGCGACAACGAGACGACGTCGCCCCAGACCGCCAGCGCGCCAAGGGCACCGTCGTCGAGCAACGCGCGAACGCCGGCATCCGTGTCCGACCCGATCACCCCCAGTCCGGCGGCAAGCGCGTGCACCATCGCATTCGGGACCCCCGGATCGCGCGACGGCAGCATGAGCACGTCGTGTTTCTCGAGCTCTTCCAACGGGTCCCTGCTCGGTGGTGCGAAGTCGATGACATTGTCGACGTGGAGCGCACGCCCCCACTTCTCCAGTCTGGCGCGAAGCCCGCCATAGCCGATGATCGTCAAGCGATCGCCAAGACGGCCGGCAAGCGCGAACGCCCGCACGCCCTGGACAAAGCTCTTGGGGTCATTCGAGTTGCCCAACAGCACGTAGGATGTATGCGAGGATGGAATGCGGCGGGGATGCGTGCACCTCATTGTCTCGGTGGCATCGACAAATGAGGGTGCGGGGGCGGATAGGAGATGCACCAGCGACAAGCGGTCGGCGAGCCTTGCCAGCAGCTTATCAGACCACGTGGTGTTGCAAGCGTGCTCCTCACTAAGCTTTGATCGATGGTGCGACCGCTCCGGGGACGAGAAACGAGGGCGGTGCCGAAGATCGAGCACGTGGTTGATGCTGGCCACGATCGGAGGGCATAGCCGGCCAAGAACCGTGCGGGCGATAATCGCGACGGCGGCGTACATTGGATCGGGGCAGAAGATAACGTCCGGTTGCCAGCGGCGGATCTCCGCTGGCAAGCCTTTGAAAAGCCGCAAGCCCTGGCGCCACTGCGACGTGCCGCAATGCGCGCATAGTTCGGCGGAGCCTTCATTGCCACATTTGAACGCCCCGTCGGCTGGGCGGAGAATGCGCACTTTCAGCCCTATCTCGCGCCAGCGCTGCACGAGCGTGAGCAGGGCCATCTTGTCGCCCGAGGGGTAGCCTCGAAGAACTACCAAAATCCTCATATCACCCATCGGCAGGGTTGACCGAGGCACAGCGAGGGAGGTGCACTGTCGGCAGTGGTTTGCCGTGGCGTTGCCGACCGTACCCTCTTCGTGCTGGGCTGTTGCAAGTTCATGCGCTGGAGACGCCGTCGCGTATCGTTTCCGCAGTCGCCGCGCCCGCACCCGGTCGAGCCAAGTCTTCACTTCAGCCTTAATCCCGAGAGCCAATCCGCCCCGGACACCTCGCTTGTTGATAGTGCGCTGTTGTTCCGGAAGCCAACGAGCGGTTCAGTTTCGGCAAGGTTTGGAATAGCTAAGGTGCGACACCTGGCCGGCCATGCGACGGCCCTGTTCATATCCTGGAGCCGCCTGCATGTTCGACTGGATCACGTCCCTGATTTCACGCACCGGCTACGGCGGCATCGCTCTCCTCATGCTCGCCGAGAATGTCTTCCCGCCGATCCCCTCAGAGCTCATCATGCCCCTTTCCGGTTTCGAGGCCGCGTCCGGCAGGCTCTCGTTTGCCGGGGTGATTGTCGCGGGTAGCGTAGGATCGCTGGCCGGCGCGACATTTTGGTACTGGATAGCGGTCTGGCTCGGGTCCGACGGGGTTCGGAGTCTGGCGGCCCGGCATGGCCGCTGGATGACCATGTCGCCCGACGACGTGGATCGCGCCACGGACTGGTTCCGAACCCGTGGCGGCAAGGCGGTGCTGATCGGGCGTCTCGTGCCCACCGTCAGATCGATCATTTCGGTGCCAGCAGGTCTCTCAGGAATGCCTTTCAGACGTTTTTTCGTTCTGTCGGCCTTAGGCGTGACCGTGTGGTCTGCCGTCCTCGCCACCGGAGGGTACATGCTGCGCAGCGCGTACGGGACGGTAGCTCACTACCTCAATCCTATTTCGGCAGTAGTGCTGGTGCTGCTCGTCGGATGGTATCTGTACCGTGTCGCGACCTTCAATCAATCGTAAGCAGGTCATGCAGTTGAGTGCGGCACAGAAGCGCGAGCCTGTTTGGATCGCGGCATGCGGCGAGGGTCTATCCCTGCCCGCCAACGATGACCGTTACCCAGCTCTCAGCTCTGCGCGGAGTTGCTCTTCGGGGATCAGAACCGCGCCGCGAAGCTCACCCCGCCGCTGCGGTATCCCGCCCACGGCACCAGTTGAACGCGATCGTTGCGCTTCGACGTCAAGAACAGCCCGCTGGCGCTGCCTATCACCGCCCCGGCGAGCACGTCCTGGACGTAGTGCTTGTCTGCCTGCACCCGGGCGAAACCGACTAAGGTCGCCATGACGAGAGCGGGCAGACCCGCCTTCCATCCGTAGCGCTTATCAAGCGTGGCAGCGGCGGCGAACGAGACCGAGGTGTGTCCGGATGGAAAGCTGCGTCCGTCGCTTCCGTCTGGCCGACGTTCGTGGATCAGTTCCTTGAGCACGAAGGTCGTGCCGCCCGCAACGGCCATGCCGCCGCCGGCCTCCAGCGCACCGCGCCAGTCACCCTGGACTACCGGAACCCCGATCGCGGCCCCAACCAGCAAGTCGCGGCCGATGCTACTTGCGCGATCCCAATCCTTGTCGCTAGCAACAGCCGGCGACGTCCAGAGCAACGGTGCGGCTAGAATGAGGAGCTTAAACGGCGCTTTCATTTCGGCACTCCCTGTCATCGCGAACCCAAGCCGCTGTTCGCACGGCGGGCGCCGCCCGGTCGCAGCGTTCTTAGCCGCCGCTTTCCTGCTCGGGGAGCGCATTCTAGGCTGACTTCGATGCCAGCCGTCGTACGTCACGGTCCCGTGGATGGCGGCGGCAGTGAAGCAGCCCCTTTTGCTTTGGAGACAGACATGATAGCCGCTGCTATACAAGCTGTGTTTGTGCTGAGAACCCATCCCCCGTTCCTGCAATGCGCAAATGCGTTTCTTACCTCGAGCTCAGGCTTCTTTAGGGCCTTAAATGCGATTGCTCATCGTCGATAGCGACACCGCAACAGCCAGATCTATTGCGCGGGAACTCGAAAAAAGTTTCCACCATGTTTTAGTTGCGGGCTGCGTCCGAGAAGCGCGGTTCGCAATCGAACAAGAAGATCTGGACGGCATAATTATGGAGCGACAGCTGCCATTTTCTGATGGGAATGTACTCCTAAAGGAGATAAGAAGCCAGGGGTTAATGATTCCGGTGGTAATACTTACTGCTCCAAGTGGCGTGAGAGAACGAGTAGAGGCACTCGATGCCGGAGCAGACGATTACCTCGCAAAGCCCGTAGATATCGATGAATTACTCGCTCGCATAAGGGCCATAGCTAGACGATCGCCCATCTTGATCGACCCAGATATCATAAAAATCGGAGCAATAGAGGTTAATTTACGCAATCATCGAGTGACACACGACAAGAGCGAAGTGCATTTACAGCCACTGGAATATAAAATTCTTATTGAGCTAATTAGACAGCCTGACAAGGTAGTCAGTCGCAAAAGTCTTTATAAGAAGATTTGGGGATATGACAATGCTCCAAAGTCTAACAGCATCGATAGCCACATTCGACGACTAAGAAGTAAACTATCAGGTGATGGTGGCTTAAGCCCTATTGTTACTGTTCGCCGTCTTGGATATTACATCAAGTAGGCATTTTCATTTTCTGCGCTGCGGCGTTACACCAGATTTACGAGGTTTATTGTCACATTAGTGTTACACGGCTGTCACATGTTTGACCCATTCGTCAGGTAGCGGCTCCTCCATAGGACAATGCATCCTGACAAGGGGAATTTATGCGCTTTCGGACGGGCTTCCGCCTGCAATTGCTTCTGAGTGGCGGGCTACTGGCGACTACCGCATCCCCGGTTTTTGCTCAAAGCGTACCATCAAGCGATATGGATGCGAGTGTTGAGCAGCAATCCCCAGCATCTGGCAGCAGCTCCACCGCCGACGATAGCCTTGCCGACATTGTCGTTACGGCCACCAAGCGCGAGACCAACCTGCAGCAGACGCCGATCTCGATTTCCGTGCTGAGCGCAGAGGTGATCCGCGACCGCAAAATTCAAAGTCTGCTTGACCTTGCCGACGGAGGTGTTCCTGGCCTGCGCATTGCGACGTTCGAGGCGCGCCAGTCGGCACTGACGATCGGAATCCGCGGCATCGTGCCGCTCGACGCCAACCAACCTGCGCGCGAGCAGGGCGTCGGTGTCTATATCGATGGCGTCTATCTCGGCCGCCAACACGGCCTCAACGCCGCGCTGTTCGACGTCGAGCGGATCGAAGTCCTCAAAGGTCCGCAGGGCACGTTGTTCGGTCGCAATACCGAAGGCGGCGCGCTGTCGCTGGTCACGCGCGCGCCGTCGGGCAAGTTTGGCGGGCGGGCCGAGGGCGGCTTCGGCAATCTAGGCGGGCGTAACGCTTCGCTTCATCTCGACCTACCGCAGGTCGCGGGTTTCTCAGTTAAGCTCGACGGCGTCATCCAGCATCAGGACGACGTCACGCGCAACCCGCTCGCCGGACAGCGCGGCTGGGGCTATTATAACCGCAAGGGCCTGCGCGCCGCCGTTCGCTGGCAGCCGGTCGATGGTATCACCAACGACTTCGCCTATGATGTCGCGCGTGACGAGAACACGCCGTTCTACAGCCAGCTACTCAATTATAACCCGAACGGCTGTCTGAGTGGTGGCACCAACGCCGCGCCGCTTGCGGTCCCGGCGGGCAGCACCTGCGTAACTCCCGGCACCGCGTTCACCGGCACGCAGGGCACGGTCCGTTCGCTACTGCCTGGCGTCGTGGTCAATGGCGACACGTTGCAGCGTGTCGCCGATATCGGCGTCCCCCAGCAAGTCAGCGTCGACAAGACGTTCGGCTTCACCAATGCGTTCAAGTGGCAGATCGCACCCGAGATCGAGCTCCGCTCGATCACCGCGTGGCGCGGCGTCGACGTGCAGCAGTTCGACAATTCGGGCGGCGCGCACCGTGTGCCGGTCGTCAACCTGACCGCGGCGTGCGCCGGAGCAAATTGCGGATTCAGCCGCTATAGCCTTGCCGATTTGCGCCAGCGCCAGTTCAGCCAGGAGTTTCAGGCGGTCGGCACGGTTGGCATCGTCGATTACGTCGCGGGCCTTTACTATTTCAACGAGCGCGTCAGCGACGACGCCGCGACGCCGAACTCGATGGGCGCGACCGCGGTCCTGACCAACGGCGTGGTGACAGGCGCGACGTACGCACCAATCCCTTTCTGCACCGCGAGCACCCCCTTGTTCGTCGGCACGGCGGTCAACGGCTGTTCGATCGACCGGGCCTCGGTCGTCCGCTCGCGCAGCTATGCCGCGTACGGCCAAGTCACGTTGAACGCGACCGACGCGCTGCATGTGACCGTCGGTGGTCGCTACACGATCGACAAGAAAACTGGCGCCCTGACCTTTTCGCGCAACATCAACTACGCGACCAATCCGACGGCGGCAGCGGCGAACGGCTATGCTCCGCTCGACAAGGAGTCCAAGCGCTTCAATCCGCTGGTGACGGTCGCATATGATTTTACCGATCGGGTTCACGGTTACGCAAAATACGCGACAGGATACCGCGCCGGCGGTGCCAGCTCGCGCACCTCGAACTATCAGGCGTTCAACCCGGAGGACGTGAAGAGCTACGAGATCGGGCTGAAGACCGATTTCTTCGATCGTCGCGCGCGCTTCAACGTCGCCGCCTACATCATGAATCGCAAGGGCAGCCAGGTCGATCTCAGCACCATCCAGCCAACCGCGACCGGCAACTTCAACAACCTGGTCACGTTTAATGCGCCCGGCACTACTAAAATCCGCGGCATCGAAGCTGACCTCACCGTGCAACCCGTGGACAATCTCACGCTGTCGGCATCCTATGCCTATACCTACACCGACATCCCGCTAGTGCCCGTCACCTACCGCGAGTTCTCCGCCGCCGGCGTGCCGACTGGCAATCTGACGACGGTCGATCAGAAGTTCTTCATTGTCTTCACCCCACGCAACGCGGCTAGCGGGGCGATCGACTATGCGGTGCCTTTCGGCGGCGGCGATACTCGGGTTAAGTTTCACCTCGACGCCAATTATGCGCAGGCGACGCAAACCTTCGATCAATTTGCGACTAAGGCCGATGCATCCTTTATCGTCAATGGCCGCATCAATCTCGCCGACATCGGGCTCGGCAGCGGCGGTGGGCAGACGCTGACGATCGGCATCTGGAGTCGCAATTTGTTCAATGAGCATTACGTCTATCGCCGTGATCCGTCGAACAGCCTGCCGGCGGTACAAACCACGGCGGCAGCCGGCGTGCCAAATGTGCTGCGGGTTGGCAACAACGGCGGCATCCTCGGCGATTACGGAAACTTCAACGTGCCGCGTACCTTCGGCGTGGACGCATCATTACGTTTTTAGGCTAGATCAACGTCCCTTAAGACGTCCAGGTCGACGACGGCGTGAGGCTGGCTTCAGCCGGCCCGGCACGCCGACAGACAACGCGCTCTTCGAATGCTCCAACGTCCACCTGCGCGACGGGTGTTCTACACGCACTGGTTCCTGTAGCGGAACGGCGTCCAGCCAAGACCGAGATCTGGAGACGGGACTATTACGAGAGTCGTCCTCTTACATCGCTTGGCTGAATGACGCCGGTCGAATATGCTGCTGCTGCGGCCGCCAAGGCAGCCAATTGAACGCCGGAGCCTCACGCTCAATTCGGATGATAAACCAAGGGATCCTCATTCCGCAAAGGCGATCGATGATGAGTCGAAAGCGTTCCCGAAAGCACCTTGACCACACGCTGGCGCTGTTGGCCGATCCTTATCGGTTCATTGGTCGGCAGGCGGACGAGGCGGGAGCCGATATCTTAGAGACTCGGCTGCTTCTGAGAAGCACGACCTGCGTCCGCGGATCCGAGGCGGCAGAGCTGTTCTATAATCCGGACTCGTTCAAGCGCGCCGGTGCTATGCCCGCACCGGTGCGCAAGACACTGCTCGGCGAAGGTGGTGTGCAGGGACTCGATGGCGAAGCGCACCGGCATCGTAAAGCCTTGTTCATGTCGCTCATGGCGCCCGACCGCGTTCGCGAGCTGGGGCGAATCTTTTCGGAGGATTGGCTTCGCATGACCGCGAGCTGGCGCGGGCGCGACGAGATCATACTCTACGATGAACTCCATCCCATCTTTACAGAGGCAGTCTGCGCCTGGGCCGCCGTTCCGCTTCCCCCGGAGGACCTCCGCCGCCGGACGAGCGAGCTTCGGGCGCTCTTCGATGCCGCAGGCGCGCGCGGTCCTCGGCATCTCTGGTCGCGTTGGGCGCGCTGGCGCGTCGACCATTGGTTGACAGACATCGTCGAAGCGGTTCGGGAGGGAAGGCACGCGCCGCCAGCTGGCACGCCGGCGTACATGATCTCTTGGTGGCGCGATCATGTCGGCGATCTCCTCCCGGCCAAAATCGCCGCCGTCGAGCTCGCGAACATACTGCGCCCAACGGTGGCCACGAGCGTCTACATCGTTTTCGTCGCACACGCGCTGCATGCTGAACCGCACGCCAGCGAGCGCGCCGCCGCCGACCCCGAGTATCGGCGGGCATTCGTGCAGGAGGTGCGACGCTTCTACCCCTTCTTCCCCGCCGTGGCCGCGCGCGCAAGCCGCAACTTTACTTGGTGCCATTGGCGGTTTCCAAAGAACCGACGGGTGCTTCTGGACCTCTACGGGACAAACCATCACGGGCTGACGTGGGGTGATCCTGAACAATTCCGGCCTGCCCGATTTCTGGAAGGAGATCCCGGGCCCTACGCGTTCATTCCGCAGGGCGGCGGCGGGCACCTCACAGGTCATCGGTGCCCAGGCGAGTGGATCGTCATTGAGCTGATGGAGCGAGCCGTTTGCCTGTTGTCGGCGATGCGGTACGAGGTCCCGGAACAGGATCTGGAGATCGACTTCCACCGTCTGCCAGCTCTCCCGAAAAGCGGGTTTCGGATCATCAAAGAGGGCGCTTGATGAGAGGGTTGCTGACGTCCTGCGGCTTAGAGTAAAACCGGCACCGCGGCCATATTGTATTGCGACCCCGCCTTCGCTTTGGCCCTGCGAATGCAACTTATTACAAAGCCGAGATCGGCGAGCGAAGGGCGGGGGCGGTCTCCCCGCTCGCTCAGTAGTTATGACTTGATCCGAAGTAGCCATGGACCAGTCGGCCAAAGGGGTTGTCGAAAGTCGGCTTTACTCTCGACGCTGTAGCGGTCCGCCTTCGAACTGTTTCTTGGTCAGGGTGACGACATCGCCGCCCCTGTTGGTCGCGCGGTTTAGTGGACCGTCCAGGACCAAGCTGCGCCTTCGCCTGTGCCTGGCAAATGCCCCCGATGATCGACGATGTCACCCAGGCGGCAGGCCCTCCGTAGACTTTTGATGGCTGAGTAATTGAAAGCTCTTGCCGAGGATCTCGCCGCGTTATATTTGCATGCTCATAACGTCCTTGTATGCGGAGAGCAGTTTGTTGCGGACCTGCAGGGTTGCCTCAAACGCGATCGAGGAGCGCTGGCCGGCGAGCATGACCTTGGCGATGTCGGTCGTTTCGCCCCTTTCATATGCCTCAGCAGCGGAGCTATCTGCCTCATCAAGCTGATTGACCTTTTGCAATTGCGCTTTAAGCGTAGATGCGAAGCTCGTAGGCTGAGAGGGTGAGGCCTGACCTGTGGGTGCCGCCCCGTTTGGACCACTCAGGCCACCCGCGCCTCTCTGCAAAACCGCGTTCATCGCGGACTCAAAGCTCGGCCGCCCGACGACGGTTGGATTTGCGATCGAGCTTGGGACACTCGCAACATTGCGCAGCACTGCATTACGCTCAAGGATCGCGCCGCGCGCCGCGAGCATATTAACATTGATAGAAATGTCGCCCACTGGGTCCATTCTCCTAGCTCTCACTCAACTTAGGGAACCCGTAGCGTCAAGTCGTTTCCGCATGGTTAACAGACCATAAACGACATCGATACGCACGATCGCCGGCGGTCAAGTAATCTGCCTCACCGCGTAATCTGAATAGATGGCCCTGCTATTTATTCTATGGCTGCCGCATTGTCGTTCGGCCAAAAATAAATGTCGGGCGTCCCACCCAAACGCTCGCCAGGCGCGGCTCGTAAACTCGGCAAGTGCCACCCCCCCTAGGCTGCTGTGCGGACGCCGATATGTCATCCAACCGACCGCCCAGTCAGGTCGCTCCTGGAACAGGGGCCCTGAATTAGTTTCGGGCAATCAGGCCCACGCCCGCAATCATCAACATCCCGCCAAGGACGCGCGATATAGTGACCGGATGCTCTTTGAATCCCATCAAACCAAAGTGATCAAGTACTATGGACATCATCACCGCCGCCGTGACCGTTAGACCAAGATATGGTGCCGCGCCGACACGCTGCGCGACCAAAAGCTGGGACATTACTACGGCTGCGCCCATGACGCCGCCTGTCCAAGACCACCAGGGCGTCCCGTTCAACCTCTCGCCGCTTGGCCAAGCAAGCTGGCCTGAAATAAGGCCGGCGGCAAAAAGGCTGGTCGCGCTCACCGCGACGACGACCAGGGCCGCAGGATAGGTCGTCGCCAACGACTTGCTCAAGGTTGCGTTAGCACCAGCCTGCAGTGCGTTGAGCATGCCAGCGAGAACCGCAAAACCATAAAGCAGATACATTTTCGTTTCCATTGTAGTTCACCTGCTGGTTGTTCCCTCGGCTGGGGGCCTAAGCAGCGAGTTTCAGTTGCAGACGATCGACACCCTAACCTATGGTTCCTGGTCCTCCAGCTGGGGAAGGTCGGTTGGCGCCATCAAAAGCAACGCTTCACGTGCGACCGACACCCGGATGGGCGTCTGCGTAATCACCTCGCCATCGACCGCGACGTGCTGCTTGGGCACGGTGTCGATCGTCAGCTCTGACGCGGTGAGTATTTCGATATCAGCAGGGCCGAACGGCACGCCGAGGGCGAGCCGCGCCCATTCTCTCGCCAACGCCCACTTGGAGGGCCCTCTGAGAATGTGGATGGCAATCCTGCCGTCATCGGGGCTGGCGTCACTGTCCACCAACACGCCGCCCTGGAAACCCCCGTTCACGATCCGAACGTCAAATGCTTTGAAGGTTGTCTTCTTTCCGTTGATCGTGACGGTACAACCGAATGGCGCGTATCGAACGAACTTCCCTGCCGCGACGAACGCGTATGCGCCTCGCCCAATCAGGCGCTTCAAGTTATGCGGTGTCGCCCGACCGACGATGGCCGGCATTCCGATCGAGGACCCATTGGCAAAATAAGCGTCGCCAATCATGGCCAAGTCGATATCAGCGACCTTGCCATTGACCAGGACGTCAATTGCTCCAGCGATATCAAGCGGAATGCCCAGAGTACGAGCGAAACTGTTCGCCGTGCCCAGTGGCAGCAATCCAAACACGACATCGGTGTAAGCAAACTCTCCAATAACAGAGCTAATCGACCCGTCCCCGCCTCCCACGATGATAAACTTTCGGCCTTTAGCGATCTCTTCCCTGACTATTTCCACCATCCGCTCTGGATAACGAATGGGATAAGCCGCATCGAGGGCTATCCCAGACTCCGCTAATAGCCTTTTGGCTTCCGAGTAGATACGGGCACCACTTCGTGACCGTGTGTTTACAATGAGAACGGCGTGGCGCCCTTCCTTGATCTCGCGATCAAGCGCGGCTTTTTGCGCGCGGCGCTCGGGAACGGAACGGCGAAGGGGCATCTTAGCTCCTCTTTATGGAGAGATAGGTCGGGGACGATTGAGCATCAGGACTGGAGCTGGTGCGAGTCGGGCGAGATCCACGCGATGCCACCGTGGCTCCGGAAGGTATGTTCGATCATCGACAGAAATGTCCTAGTGCCTATTGTGCTGCTCCCCTCCCGGCTCCCCAACCGATCAGAAGGCGGAGTCCCCGCCGTCATGACCATGCCAACTTCGGCGATTGGCGTGAGGGCGTCGGCTGACACGAAGAAGGCGTGTCTCTTCATGGTCTTCCCGCCTGGGGGTATGGCAAACGGGAAGTCTGTCGCACCATCGGTCCGCGCGCATTAAGAGCTGCGGCAATACCCCTGCAACTTGGAATAACCCAGCTAGTAACTGCACTTCACGACGACGGGAGGCACCTTTCCCGCCGGCCCGTGCTCTCTGACGCAGCGCAAGCTTTGTCCCGAGACGCGGGCCTGGCCCCTGTTGGTGCCACACCCGCTAACAAACATCGTCGCGGCGATCGTGGCCGATGCGATCAGAACAGCTTGAGCAATCATCTGATCCTCTTTTTGTCGAAGCATCGAACTAACACGCCCACCGCAACGCGCCTCTGTCCACAGCGGTTAAGCTCCCATAGCTTCTACAGCAACTAGAGGGTCAAGCTGTTTTTTTGTCCGGGTGCGGGGGTCTGAACGGCGCGCAACGTGCCTCGTCTGGTCGGACTAGGTTGCAGCTTTCGATTGGGCACCGGATTTGAACAAGGCGGAAAGGGCGGGAGATGCGTGGCGATCAGGTTCGCCACGAGAATCTGGAAGTCCCCGCGCTAGCCATGTCAGTGTGTTCATGATGAGGGCTTCGTGCTCTGCCAAATCACTTCCAGGGTCACCTAGACGATGAAGAGAACGGCCAAAGCAGCCGCACCTGCAAGACTTAAACGAAAACGAAGTAGCAAGCCGATCCCGAATAGCGATCGCGCGGCGGCAAAAAAGAACTCCTCGTGCTGGCGTGCGTCGAGCGGGAGGTCCGTCAGATGCCTCGCGCCAATTCCGGATCAGCGGCAACATGCCGGCGAGCAGAGTCCACTGATTGATCTCGTCAGACAACATCTTCGCGAGCCCGTTCTGGGCGCGGTTCCGCAGCACGAAGAGAGCCGCCATGACGACGGCGGGCGCTTCGCTCGCGAACGGCATGAGCTACTGGATCAGCAAGAACTTGTCCAAACCCCAAGAGGCGACCTGCCTCGATCATCGACTCGGCGAAAGGCTCGGCGGATACAAGAATGACGGCGGCTGCGACTATCGTCAGCGTTCCCATCGCCAACCAGTGGCGAATGGGTGAAAGCGCCATGAGCGCGGCGGCCGGGCCGGGCTCGTCGTCGTCGTCCGCGCCAGTCTCCTGTCAGCTGGCGCTGTAAAAAAGCCTGCGGTGCTGACCAGAAGGGGTGTTCAGTGGCGCGGCAGTTCGGGTCGCGGTGCCAGCTCGTTCCCGCCGTCGGGGACCGCTTTGAATGCCATTGAGCCAAACCGGCTGTTTTGGCAGCCTCGGCTGTGGTCAATTCGATTGTCGCGCGAACGATTGTTCGCACGAGAGGCTCGAATGTGTTCGCGGTGAAAAGTCAGATTATAGCCTGATCAGAAACCCCAAGGTCAGCGCGTGCTCCATCAGGTCGCGATTAGCGCCGTTGAAGCGGTACTGATTCATATAACCGACTTCGGCCTTCAACCTTTCGGCGATTGGAAAGGACAACGTCGCCGAATTGCGCATCCGCTCGTGGCCTGCATCCTGGCCAAAATCGGTCGTGTTAAAATTAAAGTAGCTCTCGTGCGCGAATGTCAGACTGAGCGCCTCGCTGAGCGGCAGCGCATAGGAAATCGCAGGTCGGACGCGATGGCCGACATCTTGGCCATTCCCTAGAAAGCGCTGCTCGAAGCGGACGCGGCCCGCCAGCTTGCCCCCTCCCAGCATCATGATCGGAAAGCTGATCTGCTGTCGCGGACGCCACTCGGTGTTGCTGATCCGGCCGTTGCTGAGCGCGACGACGCGGTTAACGCCGCCAGTCAGCGTGACGCCTTCAGCAATCTCGATGCCGACTACGGCGGAATACTGGCTTTCATAAAGCCCGCCGAGATCGTCGCTGAGGCGCTGGTTGGTCTCGATCACCAGTTCGACGCCCTCAAAGAGCTTGGTTGAAGCGTCAAGCTTGATCCATGACTGCTCGTCCTGATTTTGAGCGAGCGCTGGCGCAGTGGCAAGGCTTAGTCCAAACACGGCTATGATCGTCGACCAAATGTGCCTCATATCTCCACTGACTGCCTATTCAGATGATAATGGCTGCGTTCGCGACGGTGCGGTACCCAGTGCGCTATCACGCGACATGACTAGCGCTTAGCTTAGGGTTGACTGTCGGGCTCGACTGCGGCCTCCGCGACAGGGGTCTCCGTCGCCGTCGACTCAACCAAAGGCGTCTCACTTGGGACCGTTGTTCCAGAAGCCGGTATTCCAGGTAAGACTGGACGCAGCGCTGCGCCCGGCTCCAAATTCTTCGGCACAAACGGCCGTACGCTGGGCGGGGGCTCGGACATCCCCGCCGGATCCCCTTCGCCGCGCCCATGAAGACGATCGATTTCCGCCTGCCGCCGATTGAGATAAAAAGCCCGCGTCGCCGCGTATGGATCAGGCGAATTGTCGTGCAGGTCCTTCAGCGTCTGATCAAATTCGGAGCGATGATCGAGCGCGCCCAAGACGCCTGCCGGTGCGGTGTAGGTCGCGCTGGTAAACGGCTTGCCTACTCCCACTGGCAGAATCAGCCGATCGATTGCTCCACCAAACAGGTCGCGCACTGTGGTCGGCCCGACCAGCGGTAGGAACAGGAACGGCCCGTTCTTCACCCCGTAATATCCGAGCGTGTTGGCAAACCCGTTCGACCGGCGCGGCAGGCGAAAAGGTTTTCGTTTGGCGATATCAAGCACGCCAACTGCGCCGAGTGTGGAGTTGATCGCAAACCGACCAACCGTCTCTGCCGCCTTTCCAGGCTTGATTTGCAGCAGGAAGTTCAAAAACACGATTGGTTCGCGCAGATTATACAGGAAATTATGGACGCCGTGCCGGATCGGACTGGGTACCGCTTTCTTGTAAGTCCGCGCGACCGGCCCGATCACTGCGTTGTCGACCTTCTGGGTCACCGCGAACGATTCGGCGTTAACCGCGCGCAAGGGATCCCCCGCCGACTCCTTGCGTCCGGTAACGACGATGTCGTTTTGCGGGGTGGGCGGCATTCTGACCGGAGAGACGCCGATCGGAGGGGTCGCCTGTGTCGGCGAGGCCGGCATTGCCTCTGGCGAAACCGGAACTGGGGTTTCTTGCTCTGACGGTAGTGATCGCGCGGCAGGCGAAAGATCGGCAACGCCGGAGGATGTCGACGAGACTTGGGACGTCGTTCCTGCGCCATCGTCGGCAAGCTGTACGGGCGCGCCCGTTATCAGCATCGCACTTATAACTGCCAGCATTGACGAAAATCCCGAATTAAATCCGGCGGCAGCCAAAGACCGGCCGGGGTTGAGGGTCCTCCGGATTTCATCCAGGTCGAGGGTGAGTATCCGGCGTGCATCCGCCGGTTATCTTAGCCGCCGCATCTGCATATTCTATCAGCGTCAGCCAGCCAAGCGATGTGTGCACCGGACCTCGTCATATTCCCGCGGACCTCGATCTTGGCTCGAGCGTCCTTCAGCGAGAGAACCAAGGCGTGTTCAGACAATCGACCTACAGACGATTGTTGGATGACCCCACGAACATATTGTCCGTCGCGCTCGCCCGGCCGAGTAAAGACGAGTGTGACCCCAGCGATCAAGGCCTGCGAGATTAGCTCGGGACCGCTATCCATCTAAATGGTCTCGGGCGCACCGCGCGCCAGCGCAATCCGCGTCGTTGCCGATACCACCTGCTCGCAGTCGATGACCTGGTCACGTCGATCGCCAGTGCCTCGCGTGTGAACGTACCGACCACCGTCAGCGCACGGCGACGACGGCCATTTAACAGCACGTCCGAGGCGACGGCTCAACTGAGCTTGTCAAAGGCCTATCGACCACATCTCTTTCGCCGCCCACTTAGGAAGCTGCCGCGGTCGGCGGCGCTGACGTTGCGCCTGGGCCACTTGCGCCGAAGGCTCAGTTCGGCAAAGAGTCCCGGCTGCCGGCGCGCCGGTCTCCGCCTGCTTCAATGCAAATCCGAACTCCTCGTCCGTATATTTCGACTTCTTCACGGCATGGTCAATCCTCGCGGTAAACTTCAATGCCTGAAAACTCGAACTCACACCGGATGAGAAAACAGGGAGGACGCCGACGGATGAACATACTGGCTCGACACAGTCGCTCGCTCGTGCGCACAATCGTGCGTAATTTTTTGCGGTGCATTGGTCTGAATGAACGATGTTGAGATGCGTCGACGTTATGAATCGTAGACATGGAGAGAGTTGATGAAGCTGGATGATCTCGTGAGAAGTGTTGGGGCGGAAAGCGACCTCAGCACGGTCAAGGCGCGCGCGCTGATCGACCATGTGTTCGGCAGTATCGGCGATGCGGTTGCCCGCGGTGAAGAAGTGTCGTTGCCGGGGTTCGGCAAATTCTCCAGCAAGGGCACGAACGCGCGCACCGGACGCAATCCACGCACTGGCGAGCCTATGGAGATCGCTGCATCGACCAAGGTCGTATTCGTCCCGGCCAAAGCCTTCAGGGACAAGTTTCCCGTCGCAAAGGGTCGTTCATGACTACAGAGTTTGACACTGGTCCAAGCGTTATCGAACTCGCAACCGAGCTAACGATCGCTTGGCTGAGTAACCCCAACACTCGCGCTTCGGCCGAGGATGTGCCGGCGTTCCTCGCCACGATGCGAGATAGCGTGCTGCAACTGATCGGTCAGCCAAGCGCGGTAGATATCGAGGAAACTCCATCTGACCTGTTCACCCCGGCGGTGTCAGTGCGCAAGTCGCTGGCGTCCAAGGAACACATCATTTCGATGATCGATGGCAAGCCGTACAAGACCTTACGCCGTCATCTGGGCGGGTATGGTCTGACCGAGGAAGAGTATCGGCGCCGGTATAAGTTGAAGCCCGATTATCCGATGGTGGCGGAAGCGTACTCAGCTGCGCGTCGCGCCATGGCAAAGAAAATTGGCCTGGGCCGTAAACCTGGCTTGCGGATTACAACGACCCAACCGAGCCCACCTAAACGGCCGAAGTTGAAGCTGTCGACTGTCACCGGATAATTGTTAGAGTCCATGGCTGTCGACCAGTTTGGATCCTAGCAGTGCCACTTGAGCGGCGCGGAGCGACATCAACTTACCGGGATCGGTTGGCGCGAGGCAGCCGCAACGAAACGCCGATCAATCGGCAGCGCCTTCTGCCCAGATACGCTCCGCCACATGGATCGGCTCCTGAATAGTCGGGGCGCGGTCGCTTGCCATGCGCTCGATCACGACGTCATCGAATACTGGGCTTATCGAGCGCATCGTCGGTCCTCCTAGCAACCGCTTAAAGAACAACCATGACGCCGTTATGGCAGAGCGTCCGCACCCGGCCTTTGTCATTTGCTGGTGCTCGCGCGGCCGCGCTGAAATTGGCCCGAGCGTGTGCCGGCACGTGAAACCGCTCGGCCGACTGAAGATGTCGGGTAGCGGTCGATGGAGAACGCCGGTCCGAGGCATGAAAAAGCGTGCTTGCAACCCCTAGATTGTTTCTGACGGTCACAAGTCCATATAAGTCAACGTAAGCTTGATGGCAAAGGCCAGAAACGAGCGTGATGTTGCGATGTTTGGTGAACGCAGCGTCGTTGAACGTAGGTCTCAGGTATATATGCGAAATGAACGTGGTTAGAAGAGAACGACTTTACGATAATTCAGCGGGAAACGCTCGCGGCTTTGGCAATCCGAGCTAGACGGAGTTGCGAAAGTTCTTGGCATATCTTCCCACCGACAACCCGTCGAAATCCCGATCGTGGTGCTCTGATAAACCGAAAGGGTCTGCGTGAATGACAAGGTCGGCGCTGGGGAAAGCAGCTAGAATGCGATGCTCTGCGGCCTCAACAATTTCATGGGCAGCGGCAAGGGACTGATCAGGTTCCAACTCCATGTGCATCTGAATATGGAGGAACGGCCCTGAGGCGCGGGTTCGAAACTGATGGACGCCTAGAACCTGCTGATCGTCCAGCGCCAGCTTAAGGATCTGATGTCGATCGGCTTCGTCGACCTCGCGATCGAGCAGCTCGTTCGACGCTTCGCGCAACACGTTGATCGCGCCCTTGATTAGCCACCCGGCGACCAGCACGCCGGCCAGCGCGTCCCACCTTGCTTCGCCAGAGAGTCGCGCAAGCCCGATACCGACGATCGCCGCAGCGTTCGATACCAGGTCCGCAACATAGTGAGCGCGGTCGCCCTTGATGGCAACGGAGCGCGTTTGTGCGATCACTGAGGCTTGGGCGCGCACCAAAGCGAGGGTGGCGGCCACGGACACTATCATGACGATGATAGCGCCGCCCTGGTCCTGTACGGGCTGGGGGCGCAGAAGATGCGTGATCGCTTCGCGCGCAATTAGCGCCGCAGAGGCGAACACTAATCCAGCCTGCAGCAGACTGGCGAATGCTTCCGCTTTCCCGTGCCCGTAGCGATGTTCGGCGTCAGCGGGCAGAACGGCGACGCGTACCGCCCAGAATGTGCCTAGCGCAGCCACGAAATCAAGGCCCGAGTCTGCCGCCGAGGCCAGCAACGAAACCGAACCACTACGCCACCACACGGCTGCCTTCAGCAATGCCAGCGACAGACCGACTGACACTGACAGCCAGGTTACACGGGCCGTCAGCTTCGCCGTTTCGGCCGCACTCATCCGCTGTGCGCCGACAGGGTCAGGAGTGGTGGATACAAACATGTCAGGCATTTTCCGGATGATCTGTTTACGACGTGGTCGGCCTCAGGAGTTCGTCAGCGCTCGCATCTGATAATCACGAAACGGCGTAAGCGGACAGGCTTATCGATGGGGACAGAATGTTGACCGCCAGTGGCGGATTGATGGAGGTGTGCCGCAAAGCTGCAGCTCAAGCTTATAAGACCCCGCGTTGTGATCGAGTACCCTCGCCCGCACCGCAGTCAATCGAGTACACCAGCTTATCGAAGCAGCGTCAGGCAAGCTACAAGCTTTTCCTACTCCGTCGCGTACGATCTGCTTGCAAACTGATAAATCGCTCCCGGCTGACCCCAGATTGGCGCGTCAACACCTAGGCCGATCGCGTCAGCCCAGGGATCCTCGTGCTATCATGACAAGCAGAAAGATACCCAGGACGCCGCGATATATCACAAAAGGCCAGGCCGAGAATCGCTCGAGAACGCTCATCAATGCCCAAATTGCAGCGAAGGCGGCAATCGAGGCGGTGAGCAGGCCAACGGCCAGCACTGACCAGCCATGCACGTCGAGCCCTGCGCGATGAAGTTCCCACAGCTCCTTAAGTCCGGCAAGGGCGATCGCTGGAATGCCGAGCAAAAAGGAGAAGCGCGCGGCTTCCTCACGCTTAAATCCCAGCGCCAACGCAGCACTCAAGGTCGAACCAGACCGCGAAACACCAGGGATCAGGGCGCCAACCTGAGCAAGACCAACCAAAAACGCGTCTCTAAGGGACGCATTCTCGACCGTACGGCGATGCCGAGCGCTGATCTCCGCCAGCGCCATCACGCACGCCATTCCGATGCAGGCCCAGCCGATTACGGTAAGACTTCGAAGCGGCGACGCACATCGATTGAGGACAGGGCTAAGCGCAGCTCCGGCAAACAGGATCGGGAGCGTGCCAAGTCCAATCCAGAGAGACAGCCGGAGTTCTGCATCGTGGAATTTTCGCTGCATGATCGCGGAGACAGAGCCGGTTGCCAGCCGGGCGACGTCCTGCCGGAAGTAGCTGATCACGGCCACTAGCGCTGCAAGCTGCATCGCCGCCGAGAAGGCGGTGCCAGGATCGTGCCAGCCCAACAGTGCCGGCACGATCCGCATGTGAGCGGTTGAGGAAATCGGGAGGAGTTCGGTTATTCCTTGGACCACTCCCAGCCACGCCACCTTGATGTAGCCAAGCGACACGAAGCTGGTATCCGCGCCAGAGGAGCACGCAGCCGTCATCGGATACGCGCCTTTATTGGTCGTTCAATCAACATAGAGCGGTCGCTAACGTCATTCAGCAGGCGCGGGGTTAAGGGGGCGCAATCCCTTAAGTCGGTTGAGTGAGAAGCCCACGACGATTGCTACCGCCATCAAAAGCTGGGCGGCGATGGACTGCCAGGTCGGAAACAGGCCCAGCATCGAAAGGCGGGGTAGGTCTGCGATCGGGGAAATGGCAACGATGTCCGCTTCTTGTAACGCCGCGACTCCCTTACCGGCGAGTACGACGGTCAGGCCCGCCATCAGCCACGAGCTATAAGCGAACACTTTGGCGATCGGGAGTTGTCGGCTGTAGCGCAGCATCGCCCGGGCGATCACGCCGAGCATCGCGACGGCCACCCCGGCACCAGCCAAAAGCGCGCCGCCACTCCCTTGGGTCCACAGCGCCGCATAGAACAGGATCGTCTCGAACACCTCACGATAGACCACTAGGAACGCGAGTCCGAACAGGAACCAAGCCGAACGCCCCGACAGCGCGTGCGTCATTTTCGCCCGGATATAGCGTTGCCACTGATCGGCCTGCGCCTTGCCGTGCATCCAGATTCCGACCGAGAGCAGGACCACGGCCGCGAACAGCGATCCGAACCCTTCCGTCAGCTCCCGACTCGCGCCGCTGATTCCGATCGCGTAGGTGGCGACCACCCAGGTCAGCAGGCCCGCGACGATCGCCGCGGCCCAACCCCCATGCACATAGGGCAGGACTTCAGACCGCTCCGCCTTGCGGAGGAACGCGATCATGGCGACCACGATGAGCAGAGCTTCCAGACCCTCGCGCAGCAGGATCGTGAACGCGCCGAGGAACGTCGAGGCGGCGCTGGATGCGCCGGGGGCCAACGCCGCCTCGGCATCGTCAAACAACCCGTTCAGCACGAGGGCGCGGTTCTCCAGATCATCAAGCGCCGCACCTTGATCTACGGCGGCGCGATACTCTCCCATCGCGCCTTCGATCCGGGTGAGCAGCGTCGCGTCGCGTGCCCCTAGCGTTGGCTCAATCGCTTCAAAACCGTCGAGATAGGCCGACAGCGCCAGTTCCTTGGCGGCACGGGGATCACCTTTGCGGGCGGCATCTACGCTTGCCGCGAGTTTTTGGCGGACGAGCGATAGCGACGCCGGCCTTTGTTCGACCACAGCTTCCGGGTGACGGCGCAGAAAACCCATGACAGCCAGCGCGCGCTTCTCGCCGATGCTATCCGCCAGCTCGGCGGGGGTGAGCCCGACGAGCGTCTTCAGGTCCGGCACCCGCTTGTGGAGTGAAGGGTCGGCCTTCCACAGCCGCTCACCTTCGCGCGCCTGTTCGTCAGTCACAGCAAAGCTGCCGGCGCGAAATGCGAGCGCCCAGCGGTCCTGGTTTGGCAGATCGGAGAAGCTCTGCATCGCCGTTCCGTCGATGCCTTGAGTGATGGCCTGATAGAGCGCGAACACGCTCCGCTGGCGCGCGCGCTCGGCGTCCGTGAACGCAATTGGCGGCGTGGTGAGTTTCGCCGCGTCCGGCCCATGCCCGTTCCCTGTCGCACCGTGGCACGCAGCGCAGGTCGATCCGAACAGGGCCGCACCCCGCGCAAAGTCAGGAGGGGAAGCAGGCGCGAGCGGCACGGGATAGGCTTGGAGCAGATCGACCGCCAACCCGTGCGCAAGCGCCGCAACCTCTTGCGGCGTGCCCTTGCGGGCAATCACGCCTTGCAGGCGCGCCGCGCCGGCGAGCAGCGCTGAACGCTGAGTCTTGGGCGGGAGCGTGGCGAGCCGCGACGATACGGAGTGCGCGAATTCCGTCATCTCGGCATATTCGGTGGTGTTCTTGATCCGGCCGCCCTCCACCGCGCCGCCATAATCGACCGCCAGATAGTCGAGCAGTCGCCATGCGGTTTGCACATCGTTGGGATTGGCGGCCGGCTCGGCCCGGAGGGTGGCCGGGGCTAAGACGCCGAGCAAAATAGCTAGTGCGTGTGCCAAAAGGCGCATCATCGGACGGCGGATCATAGCCTGCGCGCGTGCGCAGGGACTCGCGGCAGGGCTTGGGTAGAACGAGAACATACGATCGTCCTACAACCTCTAGCAGGTAGAGGGTCAAGCGATTTGCGACCCGCTCGCATTAGCATCTGCTAAATCCGTGGCCGCAGACTGACTTCTCAGTAATAGTCGGCGAGCTTGAGCACCCGCGTCGTCCCGTCCGCGAGCTTGAGCGTCACCCGAGTTCCTGCTTGGCCGTAGCGCCACTGCCAAAGCAGTCCCCGCGTATAGGAGCCGTCGATGGGACGACCGTTCACGGCTACGACGTGCTCGCCAACACCCCAGCCCGCTTGAGCCGCGGGACTGCCGGATGCCACATGTACGACGGTCAGTTCAGTTGCGGAGGCGGCGAGACCCAGGCCGCTTCGATCCTTCAACATTGGCAATCGTGCCCGAGGCGGTGCGGACCGTAGCCACAACCACCCTTGCGAAACATCGAGCACGATGTCGAATTGGCCCAGGAGCGGCAGACCGATATTGCCCAGTGTGCTTGCAGAGGTCCAACGATCAAGTGCAAGCGCCGGAACCGCGGCGATCGAGAGCGCGCCCAGGCTTACCTTGTCGGCGGTAAACGGCTTGACGATTTGCACCCCCTCGACCCCGCCAAGGGCGGCGGTAGAGACGGTCTTGCCCGCAAGAAGGGAGTGAGCCTCGATATAGGAGGAGGAGAGGATCAGCGCCGACGAACTCCCAAAATCGAGCATCAGCGGCACCGGGTCGAGACCGGCGATGGACGCGAGCACGAACAATTCCTGTTTGGCACCGTGCCCGAGCGGAAGTGCCGTCCATTCCGGTCCCGCCACGAAGCTGGCGGGCTTCTCGAATGCGAACCGTCGCGTTGCGAAATCGAGCGCCACGCAGCCACCGGCAAGAACATCCGCCCCGAGCAACATATCGACAGGGCGTCCGAACGCGGCGGAAATCGCCCCGAGATCGGCTACAACCGCAAAAGGCAGGACACGCGCTTGTCCGCCAAGCACAACTTCGACATTGCGGACCAGTCCGACTGGAGCCTTGCCGCTCAGGCCGTTGATCCGTCGCGGCTCCAGGTTCGACATTCCGAGCTTTGCAGCAAGCGGCTTGCTGATGATGGACGCGCCGCTCCCGCTGTCGAGCACCGCCTCGATCGCTACGCCGGACATCTTGGCCGGCACGATCAGCAGGTCGCCGGTCCCGACCTCCAGGGGACGCCAGATTGGGGGCGTGGCAAAGCCAGCCCAAGACTCGCGGCTCTCGGTCCTTGCCGCCCACAGCGGAGGCGGATTGCTCGTTACGATGAGACCAGCACCGATATACTTAAGTGCCGAGCGCCGAGCGATGCACCGGCTAGTCTCCATTTCAGTTCTGTTTTCCACCAAATTTCCAATCGATTCTCACCGATTTGCAGAGAGGGTTGAGCTCTAGTTACATGCTGCAGCTACTAGAGGATCAAGCCCCGAACTACATACGAGACGCCTTGTAACGGGTCGAGCGATTAGAAGCACTTCGAGGAGCCCGCCGCAAGGAAGGGATAAGGATGCTTTGTGCCAGCTGCACGTGTTCCGATACCAGAGTCGATCTGAATATCATGCCCGATGATGTACGCCGCCACGACGTCGAGAACCACTGAGGCGTGCCCAACCTTCTCTTCGGGATATTTTGAGCTCGGTACCGACTGCAGCCGCTGGCGCCGGACCCAACAATATACCTATCGAGCGAAAGAGCGTGACAAGAGCGTGACAAGAGCGTCCGACGGATCGCGTTCATGGTCTTCGTCGGAGTTGCGCACAGGCGGCCTCTAAGAATTTGCTTCAAGCCCAAAATATCACTGGTCGGGTGAAAGTTGATCAAGCAGGCTTGAGAAGGCCGGTCGGAGATATTGGCAAGGTCGGCCCCTGCCCTCTGTGAAGTAGTCTGAGACCGTTCAGGACCACGAGCAGCGAGGCCCCGACATCCGCGGCGATTGCACCCCATAACGATGCAACGCCGATTAGCGTCAGAGCCAAAAAGAGCAGCTTCACCGCCAGCGAGAAACCGACGTTTTGCCTTACGACAGCAAGCGTCGCCCGCGAATGCCGGATCAGCCAGGGCAGCTTGGAGAGGTCGTCCGACATAAGCGCGATGTCCGCGGTCTCGATCGCCGCGTCGCTGCCCATGGCGCCCATTGCGATGCCAAGGTTTGCGCGGCCCATGGCTGGCGCGTCATTGACGCCGTCGCCGACCATCGCGACCGATCCGAAGCGCCGCACGAGATCCTCGACGGCACCAACTTTGTCACCGGGCAACAATTCCGCTTTAACCTCGTCGATGCCGGTCTGCATCGCGATCGCCTGCGCCGTTGCCAGATTGTCGCCTGTGAGCATCACCACATGCTTGACGCCGGCGCGATGGAGTGCCGTCACGATGCTCTTGGCTTCCGGCCTGACCGTGTCGGCGACCGCGATCAGACCATGTACCTTGTCATCGAGGCCGACGGCGACGATTGTGCGCCCCGCACTCGCCAGCCGGTCGGCGTGATCCAGTGCCGCCTGAGCGCCGCCGGTCCGCTCGTCGAGAAAGCGGCGCGAGCCGAGCCAGGCGTCGCGACCGTCGACCAGGCCGGTAACTCCACGACCCATGATCGCCCTGAGCTCGTCGGCGGGCACAAAGGTGAGCGCCTGCTCGGTCGCCTTGGCAAGGATGGCGCGAGCAATCGGATGTTCGCTCCGCGCTTCGAGCGCGGCCGCCAATCCTAGCAGCTCCGCCACGCTGCGGCCGTCGAAGGGCAGGAACTCGACGACCTGAGGTTCGCCCCTGGTGAGCGTGCCGGTCTTGTCCATGGCGATGGCTTGCAGCCTCGCCGGCGTTTCAAGATAAGTTCCGCCTTTGATTAGCACGCCCTGCTTGGCGGCGCCCGCGAGCGCCGCGACAATCGTAACCGGGGTCGAGATGACGAGCGCACAGGGACAAGCAATCACCAGCAATACTAGCGCGCGATAGAACCAAGTCTCCCATCCGCTGCCGAAAACGAGCGGAGGAACCAAGAAGACGGCTAGGGCGAGCGCCATGACGACGGGCGTGTATATCCGGGCGAATTTCTCGACCCATTGCTCGCTCGGTGCGCGTCGGCTCTGGGCTGACCCGACCATCCGAATGATCTGCGCCAGCGTCGTGTCGTTCGCAGCCTTTGTCGTGAGGACGTCGAGAACTCCCTCCCCATTGATCGTTCCCGCGAACACTTCCGCGCCGATGGTCTTCGCGACCGGAACGCTCTCGCCGGTGATTGGCGCCTGGTTGACCTCACTTTCGCCGGTTGAGACGATTCCATCAAGCGGAACCTTTTCTCCGGGCCGTATGACGAGGTGCGCGCCCATTGCGACCTCGCCGGCGGGCACATCGTGTTCGCTTCCGTCCTCGTGCCGAACGCGGGCTGTTAGCGGCGCGAGCTCCATCAACGCGGCGACCGCGCGTCGTGCTCGGCCAAGGCTCCATGCTTCGAGCGCCAGCGCGAGCGCAAAGAAGAAGGACACTGTCGCTGCTTCGAACCAGGCTCCAATGCCGATCGCGCCCGCAACCGCGATCATCATCAGCAGGTTCATGTCCGGACGCAACCGTCTGGCCGACAGCCACGCCTTCGGCGCGACGTAGCGGACAGCCGCCAAAATCGCGAGGGTGTAGAGTATTTTGCTGATGAGCGGTGTCGATCCGGCGGCGGCCTCGCCCGCCTCGAAGGCCGCGACGATGCCGCCAACCAGCCATGCGTGCGCCGCGAAGCCGAGTGCTGAAAAGACCCCGCTGGCGCTAGTCAGCCAGGTCTGAAGTCGCCGCCGACGGTCGTCGGCCACCGAAGCGTCGCTGGTGCTGCCCTCGATCCACGGCTCAGCGCGCAGACCGGCGCGCTGGACGGCTTTCTCGATCCGCGCTTCGAGTTCTGTATCGGGCGCTCGGCCGATTGCCATGCGGCCATTCAACAGGTCGAAGGACAAGGCTTCCTCGCCTACGATCGGACCGACTTCCCGTTTCAACGCCGCGATCTCGTCGGCGCAATCCATGCCGTGGATGCGAAAGACCATTCCGCCGACGATGTGTGTTGGAACGGGAGGCGAGAGTGCCTCCGCCCCGCTCGGCTCGCAGCCGCAGACTTCAGACGGTTGGGCGTGCAAAGCCGGTGACGGTGTCGCTTGCGAAGGTTCGCTCTTTGATGAAGCCTGCAATCCGGTGTTGCCAATGGCCGTCGTGATGGCTGCTCGATCCGCGCCGTTGGGCAGGACGGTCAGCGCGCCTGTCTCGGTGTCAAACGCGAGCGCGCCCTCGCCGACAAGCGGCGCAAGCTCCTTGGTCAGTGCGGCGACTTGGTCCCGCGCTTGCAGTTCTGGAATTCGAAAGAGCAACGCAGCAACCATGGGATCGCCGAGGATAGTGCCTCGCAAGCCTGCCGACATCAGACGATCGAGTATATCATCGACCGTTGCGCGCGCTTGGCGCGCGACGGTCATGCGACCCTGCGTGGTGTCGAAGAACAGGAACGTGTCGCCTCCAACCAGCGAGCCGATCTCGCGTTTAAGCTTCGCGACCTCATTCGCGCAGTCCAGCCCTTCGATCTGAAAGAGCCAAGGACCATCCGCCGATCGAGATGCCAGTTCCGGAGTCAGGTGCGCACGCATGCCGGTCGTGGCGACTGCTTGCTCGATGGCGGCAATATCGATCGACCCGCCAGACTCGACCGTCATAAAGCCGTCAGCAGTATCAAAGGCGAGGTTGGTTCCCTCACCAATCAGTGGACCCACCGCATCGCGCAGCGTTCGGACCTCGTTCTGGCAATCGAGACCTTCAATCTTGAAGCGCCATTGCGGCAACCCAGCTTGGACATCTTGAGAATCTGTCATTGTCATATCACCTCGCTTAGAGCTAAATTGCCAGTGGCTCGGCGTCCGCGTCCGAACTGTCGCGTACCGATCCCTCTTCCGGAAGATCTTGCAGCTTGTTGCTAGCACCCTTGGCTGGAGAGCAGCCAAATCTATCCTATTCCTTTCGCCTGGCTAATAAATCGAGATCCCGACCGAGCTAGTTCAGAGATCATTATCGTTTTAGGAAGCGCGCACCAATAGTTCTTAGTGCTGATGGCGACAAAACGACTCCAGTCTGGTCAAGAGCATAAATTAATCGTTACATTGGCATCACCCATGGTCCGCGGCGAATAACGCGGGAGCTATTTAGCCGGTCGGGCTATTGCCTGAATGACCTTGCAGTCAATCATTGATCGGGCGCAGCAGCCACTTGCGCTCATGGCGGCTAATTCCTCGCGTAAAGCCGAAAGCTGGCGCAGCCGGTGCTCCACACCGATAAGATGGCGCGCCGCGATTTCCGCCGCGGCCGCGCAGTCACGCTCCGGTTGGTCGGCGAGCGCGAGAAGCGAGCGGACTTCCTCGATCGTGAAGCCTAGCCTCCGCCCGTTACGAACGAAGTTCAGCCGGTCCACGTCATCAGCCGCATAGGTACGTCGTCCCGAAGCTGTTCGCACCGGTGACGCGAGCAGTCCAATTTGCTCGTAGAAGCGGATTGTCGTCACCTTCGTCGCGGTCGCGCGCGACAGCTCACCAATTTTCATCACGATCTGATTATCCTTTCTGAAGCGGTTCACATTTCTCTTGCTTCTACAGTAGCTGGAGATTGTAGGGAAGCCGGATGACCGACATCCGAACCGACGCGTGCGCCTGTCATGGCGATGAGAAACGCGCCCAGCATGACCCGGCTTATCGCCGTGCGCTTGCCATCGTTGTGATTCTCAATCTCGGCTTCGGCCTATGCGAGCTGGTGGGGGGCTTCATCGCCGAAAGCCAGGCACTCAAGGCCGACTCGCTGGATTTCATCGGCGACGGCTCGATCAGCCTGCTCGGCTTGCTGGCGCTGGCATGGACAGCGCGCGCCAGGGCGCACGTCGCCTTGACCCAAGGGCTTTTCCTCGGTGCGCTCGGCCTTGGCGTTATAGCGTTCGCCATTTGGCGAGCGTTCAATGCGACGCTGCCCGAGGCGGAGTTGATGGGCATGATCGGCATCGTCGCGCTGGCGGTGAATGTCAGCGCGGCGCTGGTGCTGTCCCGCTTCCGCGAGGGTGACGCCAATGTGCGCGCAATCTGGTTGTTCAGCCGCAACGATGCGATCGCCAACGTCGCGGTGATCGTCGCGGCAGGGCTCGTCGCCTGGACGGGTAGCGCGTGGCCCGACCTCGGTGTCGCAGGCGTGATTGCGCTCCTCTTCCTTCATTCAGCCTATGACATCGTCCGCAACGCGCGGGCGGAACTTCGGCCGGCAACATAGGGGTGCGCAGGATGATCGTTCCGCTGCGCGCAGTGTCGTGCATATTGAATGCAACGCTGGTCGCGTGCCTCGCCGGCGCATCGGCCGCGCAGGCGCAAACGGAATCACAATCGGGGGGGGCAACGACGCCGACCGGTGCGACGACTTCGACCGGGGCAGATGTGCTTAGCCTTGAAGCAGCCCTGTCTCAGGGCGGCGCCGCTTCGCCCTCGATTGCAGCATCGACTGCGGGCGTTCAGGCGGTCACGGCTGCCCGGACGATAGCCGGATTGCGGCCCAACCCCGAAGTTCAGTTGCAAGTCGAAAATCTAGCGGGTTCGGGCCAATATCGAGGCCTCCGCAGGGCTGAATCAAGCGTTGGAGTTGCTCTGCCTCTGGAGCTAGGAGGCAAGCGCAGCGCGCGGCTTGCGCTGGCGAACGCACGACTGACCCGGGCTGAGATCCAGACCGCAATCGCCGTTGCGGACCTTCGGCTCCGGATCACGCAGCTCTATGTCGAGGCGGCCGCAGCCGAGCGTCGCACAGAAGTGCTTTCGGAGCAGTCTGCTATCGCAGCAAATGCGTTGCGGATCGCGAGCGAACGCGTACGTGCCGGCGCGGCGTCGCCAATCGAGCAGCAACGCGCTGATGTCCTCCGAATCAACGCACAGGTTGCTGCCGACAGTGCGGGGCGGCAGGCACAGGCTGCGAGGTTCAATCTTGCCGCACTCATCGGTCGCCCGATCACGGGATCGCTTGACCGCGCCTGGTTCGATCAGGTCGCGAGTCTCTATGGACCAGCTCAGCGTGTCGAGGTTGAAGCGACGCTTGCTTTTGCCGCGGCCACCGCCGACGTTCGGGCGGCGGATGCGCAGGTTCGGCTGGCTCGCGCGTCACGCATTCCCAACATCACGATCAGCGCAGGCGCCCGCCGTATCGCGGAGACTAATGACACTGCCGCCGTGATCGGCGTGAGTGTCCCCATCCCGATCTTCAACAATGGCCGGGCCTTTGTTAGTCAGTCGCAAGCCGAGCAGACGCAGGCTCAGGCGCTGCGCTCGCTCGTGGCACTCGATACCCGTCAGGACATCGCCCGTGCGCAAACCGAGGTCGCCAACGCTGCCGCAACTGCACGCGCGACCGGAGGCCCAGGCCTCACCGCTGCAGCTGAGGCAGCCAGGATCGCGCGTATCGGTTACGCCCAAGGCAAGTTCGACCAAATCGCGCTGCTAGACGCCGAGCGGACGCTGTCCCAAACCCGGCAAGCATATGTCGATGCGCTTGCCGCCTACCACGATGCAGAAGCGAGATTGCAGCGTCTGACAACGCCAGCCACCCTCGCCAATGGCGAGGCGCGGCAGCCATGAACCCTGAACACACGCCAGGTTCCGGTCGCACGTGCCTTGGGCATGTATCGTATGCTTGCGCCTCGTCTTATCTTGGAGAACACCTATGATGCTTCAAGATAAGCGCGTGCTTGGCGGTGCGACCGGTGTTGCGTTGATCGCCGCGCTCGGTGGTTTTGCGGTTGCGCGCTGTACCACGGGCGGTTCGACGCCTGTCGTGTCCCCGGCCAACGTTCCTGCGGCTGAACCGGTCAAGGAGAACAAGCCGGATACCTTGGCAATGACGGCACAAGCAGTGCAGCAAGCTGGTATCGCGACTGAAGCGGTCAAGGCAGGCGGTCTGGGTGCCGAAATCGTCAGCCAAGCGACGGTGGCAGCCTCCCCAACCGGCGAGGCGATCGTAACAGCGAGAGCCGGAGGGGCGGTGACGCGCCTGCTCAAGCGTCTGGGAGATCCCGTAAGAGCAGGCGAAGCGCTCGCGATCGTCGAGAGCCGTGAAGCTGCTCAATTCGCGGCGGACCGCACGGTCGCAGCGGCAAAAGCAGCGCTGGCGCAAAAGGCTTTGGCACGAGAGCAGTATTTGTACCGGCAGAAAGTATCGGCGCGGGTCGATCTCGAGCAGGCTCAGGCCGGGGCGACCTCCGCAGCGGCAGAGGCGCGACGCGCGCAGGTCGCCGCGGGAGCGGCAAACGTCACGAGTGATGGTCGCGGTGTCGTCCTCGCAAGTCCGATCACAGGACGCGTGACCGCGGAAAACGTAAGTCTTGGGGCGTTCGTTCAACCCGAGACCGAACTTTTCCGGGTTGCCGATCCCGCCAAAATTCAGATCGAGGCCGCAGTCGGTCCGGCTGATGCTCAACGTCTGTCGCCGGGCGACCGCGCGATTGTCGAACTGCCGGACGGGCGAACGTTGGAGGGACGTGTCCGGGCGGTAACGCCGGGTTTGAGCGGCGAGACCCGTTCGGCAACCGCTGTTCTGGACGTGCCAGGCGCGCTCCAGCCAGGGTTGGCCCTCCGCGTGCGGCTCCTCCCGAGCCGCGGCGATCTCTCTAATGCGATCGCGGTTCCAGATGATGCGGTACAAAGCCTTGAAGGCCGCGACGTGGTCTTCGTCCGTACGGCGAAGGGCTTTCGCGCCCAGAACGTCACGATCGGCCAGCGCAGCAATGGCCGGGTCGAGATCGTCAAGGGCCTGGCACCGGGAAGCCAGATCGCGACCAGAAACGCATTCCTGCTCAAGGCCGAACTGGGCAAGGGCGCGGGCGAGGAAGAATAGATCATGATCGCCAACCTCATGGCGCTCTCCGTCCGCATGCGTTGGACGGTGCTCGCCCTTTTCCTAGTCATCGGCGGCCTCGGCCTTTGGCAGCTTACGAAGCTGCCAATCGATGCGGTGCCAGACATCACGACCAATCAGGTTCAGATCAACACGATCGACCCGCGCCTTTCGCCGGTCGAAATTGAAAAACTCGTCACCTATCCCATCGAAATCGCGCTCGCCGGTATTCCCGGGTTAGAAACAACGCGTTCGATCTCGCGCAACGGTTTCAGCCAGGTCAGTGCGATCTTCACCGACAGCACCGACCTCTACTTCGCACGCCAACAGGTCGGCGAGCGCCTGCGCCAGGCAACCAAAAATCTTCCAGACGGCGTGCAGCCGCAGGTTGGACCGGTGTCGACCGGCCTCGGCGAGATCGTCATGTATACCGTTGGCTACGCCAACCCCGACGGCAAGGGCGCGAAGAAAGTCGCCGGCCAACCCGGCTGGCAGCCTGACGGGAGCTACCTGACACCCGAAGGCGAGCGGCTGACCGATGCGGTGGCCAAGGCGAGCTACCTGCGTACGGTGCAGGACTGGATTATCGGCCCTCAGCTTCGATCCGTCGGCGGCGTCGCCGGCGTCGACTCTATCGGCGGTTTCGCCAAAACCTTTGTGGTCGAACCGGACCCGACCAAACTCGGCAGTTTCGGCATCTCGTATAGCGAGCTTGGTCAAGCTCTCGAGAACGCCAATCTTGCGGTCGGCGCCAATTACTACAACCGTGGCGGTGAAGCCTATCTCGTCCGCGTAGACTCCCGTGTTCGAACCGTTGACGAGATCCGCAACGCTGTAGCAGCGACACGGGGCGGAACCCCGATCACGATCGGCCAGATCGCGAATGTCCGTGTTGGTGGCGACTTGCGGACCGGTGCCGGCAGCATGAACGGCCAGGAAGCGGTGATCGGCACGGTGCTGATGCTGATTGGCCAGAACAGCCGGGTCGTGGCCGAACAAGCGACCACCAAGCTTAATCAAATAACCAAGACGCTTCCACCTGGCATTCAGGTGAAGGTGGTGCTGAACCGCGCTGAGCTGGTCGGTGCGACGGTGGCTACGGTCCAGCGCAACCTGACTGAGGGCGCGATCCTCGTCGCCGTGGCGTTGTTCCTGCTGCTCGGCAATTGGCGCGCGGCAGTGATCGCGGTTCTGGTCATTCCGTTCTCGTTCCTGATGATGGCAATGGGTATGAACGCGTTCAGCGTGCCCGGCAATTTGATGAGCCTGGGGGCGCTCGACTTTGGTCTGATCGTCGACGGCGCCGTCATCATCATCGAGAACTGCCTTGCCAGACTCGCGCACCGACAGGAACATGAAGGCCGACTGCTCTCGCTGCGGGAACGGCTAGAGGAGACGATGCGAGCATCGCAGGAGATGATCAAGCCGACCGTCTTTGGTCAGGCGATCATCCTGCTCGCCTTCGCTCCGCTGCTCACATTTACCGGCACCGAAGGCAAGACGTTCTCGCCAATGGCGATCACGATCATGCTCGCTCTGGTGGCTGCCTTCGTCTTGGCGATCACGCTGGTGCCGGCACTGGTAGCGATCCTGATCCGCGGCAAAGTCGCGGAGAAGGACGTATGGCTGATCCGCAAGTCCAAGGAGCGGTACCTGCCCGCGCTGGACAAGGCGATCGCGCGGCCTTGGCCGTTCATCCTCGGCGGCTTAGCCTTCTTCCTGGCCGCGATCCCCGCCTTCGGCTTGCTGGGATCGGAATTCATTCCTCAACTCGACGAAAAAAATCTCGCTTTTGCGTCGACGCGCGTACCCTCGGTCAGCCTTGAACAATCGCTGTTGATGGAACGCAAGGTCGAGGAGGCGGTGATCAAAATCCCGGAAGTCGCCTTAATGTTTTCAAAGACCGGTATCGCGGAAGCCGCAACCGACCCGGCGCCGCCGAACGTTTCGGACGGCTTTGTCATTCTGAAGCCGCAGGAGGAATGGGCCAAGGGCACGACCAAAGCCGACGTTGTTGCCAAGATCCAAAAAGCGACCGGCGGACTGCTCGGCAATCTCTACGAGGTCAGTCAGCCGATCCAGCTCCGTTTCAACGAGCTGATCGCGGGTGTTCGCGGCGACGTCGCGATTAAGATCTACGGCGACGACCTTGACAAGATGGCGCAGACTGCAGGCGAGATGGTGCGGGTGCTCCAGACAATACCTGGCGCGGCCAGCGTCAAAGCGGAACAAGTCGGTGGCGCGCCGGCGCTCGACGTGAGGCTTGATCGTGCCGCGATCGCGCGGTTCGGCCTGACCATTCGCGATGTTGCGGACACCGTCGCGGCGGGGCTCGGCGGCCGAGAATCAGGGCTTGTATACGAGGGCGACCGGCGTTTCGATGTCACCGTGCGCGTGCCCGACGCGACACGCGCCAATCTCGACGACATCCGGTCGCTGCCGGTCCTGTTGCCCGAGGTCGCCGGACGGCCGCGCGGCCAGGTGCCGCTCGCGCAAGTGGCGCAAATCCGGCTGACCGAAGGGTTGAACCAGATCAGCCGGGAGAACGGCAAGCGCCGCGTGGTCGTTCAGGTCAATCTCGGCGGACGCGATGCCGGTTCGTTCGTGCAGGAGGCGCAGGCGAAGATCGCACAGGTGAAGCTGCCGGCTGGCTACTACCTCGAATGGGGTGGTCAGTTCGAAAACCTGGCCGCGGCATCGAAGCGGCTGTCGATCGTAGTGCCGCTGTGCTTCCTAGCGATCTTCGGGCTGCTTTACATGGCGCTTGGCGGCTTCGGGAGGGCGGCGTCGGTGTTCCTGGCAGTTCCCTTGGGCCTTGCCGGTGGCGTGTTTACGCTGGCTCTGACGGGCATCAACTTCTCGGTATCGGCTGCTGTCGGATTCATCTGCCTGGCCGGCGTCGCTGTTCTCAACGGCCTGGTGGTAATGACCGCCATCCGGGAGCGATTGGAGGCAGGACTGGCGACTGCACAAGCCATCCGCGACGGCATGGCCGACAAGATGCGCGCCGTGGTGATGACCGGGTTCGTACCGGCAATCGGTTTCGTACCGATGGCGCTTGCGCACGGTACTGGTGCCGAGGTGCAGAAACCACTCGCGACGACCGTCATCGGTGGTTTGATCGCAGCGACGATTCTTACGCTTCTGGTGCTACCGGCCATCGCCACTGTCGTCCTGGGAGCAGGCGAGCGCCTCGCGGCCAGACGAACTCTCAAGTCGACACTGGCCGAGCCGGTTGAGGCGTGAAGAGAAGGAACAACGAATGACTATGAAGTTGTTGCGCATCTACACGGATGAGTCGGCCTACTACGGCGACCGGAAGGTGTTCCAGGAGATCGCAGCGCGGGCTAAGGAGGCCCGGGTTGCCGGCGTGACAATCCTGGAGGCGTTAATTGGCTTTGGCCAATCAGTGCATTTGCACCAGCGCCACGTTCTCGAAAGTGATCGTGCGGTTGTAATCGAGATCGTTGAGGACGAGCGACGCGTCCGTGCGTTTGCAGACCAACTTTCGGATATCCCGGGTATTGGCTTGATGACGCTGGAAGCGATCGAAGTGATCGGCGGGGCATCCTCCCTCATCTCCAATACAAACTCGGATTGAAATGAATGTGGCTCTATGTTTGAGGTCGATAGCTCGATAGCTCTTTCGGCGCCAGTAGGGCGCGTCTGGCGCGTACTGTCGGACTTCAACCATTATCGGGAGTGGCATCCGTTCATATCGCTGACGGGCGCAGGCGCGTTTGAGTCCATTTTGACGTTGGAGCACAAGACCAGGATACGTTCGCTGCCGCCAATCAGCGCGCAAGCCAGGGTGATTAGATATGTGCCTAACGCCAGCGTGGCTTGGCAGATGCGCGTTGGACGTCTGATCGCGGCCGAAGAGGGCTTCGAGCTTGTAAAGATCGATCAACGCACGGAGGTGCGCCATCACATGCGGTGCGGCGGCATTGTGTCAGTGCTCGGGATTGGGATGGTCCAGCGACGAATGCGCGATGCTTTGGCCGCCACGAACAAATGCCTTTCAAGCTTTCTCGCGCGAGGAACGACGATTACCCGTTACGCGCCGTTGCAAAACCGACCGGGGAAGCGGAACGCAAAATGAATTTATTGCGTACCGCGGCTCGGACAAGAACCATGGTCAAAAGGATACCGTGCCGATGGCTTTGACTTCCCCCGAGAGTTCACCGCCTTCATTACGCCGCTTTGCGCTATTGCTAGGCCTTGTCGGCGCCACGATGATCCCGGCTGTCATCCTGCGGATCGAAGGCTGGCGGCCCAACCCGCTGCTCGACACCTTTGTTTTTGGAGCGGCCATTCTTGCCGCAGGCTTCCTCCTTTCGTGGGGCGCGGAGGCGGCCGAGAAACGCATTTCTGCGGGGTTGATCGTGGCGATCATCGCGCTGATCACCGTACTGCCCGAATATGCCGTCGATTTTTATTACGCCTATTCGGCGGGTGCAAACCCGGGATCGAATTACGTCCATTATGCCGCAGCCAATATGACCGGTGCAAATCGGCTGCTCGTCGGCCTTGCATGGCCGCTGCTCGTGCTACTTCATTGGCGTCGCACGCGAGAGCGCGCGATTTCGCTGCTGCCCGCGAACCGGACCGAGATTCTCTTCCTGCTGCTTCCAAGCATCTACGCCTTCGTCATCGTGGCAAAAGGCCGGATTTCTCCGATCGACACCGTCGTGCTGGTCGCGCTGTTCGGCCTGTATATGTGGCGCGCGAGCCGGAAAGAGATTGGTGCGGACGCCGACGACGACGATGACGACGAGCCCGGCCCGGCCGCCGCGCTGATGCTGCTTTCACCTCTTCGCCAGTGGTTGGCGATGGGAACGCTGACGATCGTCGCAGCCGCCATCATTCTTGTATCTGCCGAGCCCTTCGCCGAGTCGATGATCGAGTCAGGCCGCCTTTTAGGGTTCGACGAGTTCTTGCTGATTCAGTGGCTCGCGCCGCTCGCGAGCGAAGCCCCCGCTGTCGTCGTGGCGGCGCTGTTCGTGCTGTCGGGCCGCGCCCAGACCGGGCTCGCGACGATGATGTCCGACAAGATCAACCAATGGACGCTGCTTGTCGGCATGTTGCCGCTGGCGGTCGGCTTGGGCGCGGGGCACCTGACGAGCCTGCCGCTCGACGCACGCCAGCATGAGGAATTTTTCCTCACCGCCGCGCAATCGCTATTCGGGATCGGCTTGCTACTTCGTTTCCGTTTAAGTCTGGCAGGCGCGGCTGCTTTGGCCGTCCTTTTCGTCGTCCAGGTGACCTTGGCGGTGATTTGGCAGAACAACGAACCCCGCATCGTCAACACGTTGACATGGCTAGCTTGGGGCTACCTGGTACTCGCGGCTATCTTGTTCCTGACAAACCTCCAAGCTCTTGCTGCGCTGTTCAGCAGAACCGGGCGCCGCGACGGTCAACGTGGTTAAACTACCACCCGGCACGTCCGCGGGCGGCGTGAGTTCGTTGTATAAAAAGCCCGCCACTGTGGACCTGACAACCCGACATCGAAGCCCGGGAATGCGCAGCCCCTGGAGCGTAGATCTATGAGGAGCGCCGCCGCGTGGCTGGGGGCCGGGCTTGCCGTAACCGTGGACCAGCTGACCAAGGCAGCGGCCTTCAAGTTCGTTGCGAGCCACGGCGAGATACAAGTCGCCCCCTTCCTTAACGTCACGTCCGGCATGAACACTGGCGTTGCTTTCGGGCTCGCCACAAGGGGCGACCCGATCCTGCTGATCGCGGTCGCCGCAGCCGTTATAACGGTCGTCCTCGTGATGATCGTGCGGGCGGCGAGTCCTATCTGCCGCGCCGCGCTGGGTATGATCCTCGGTGGCGGCATCGGTAATATTGGTGACAGGCTGAGATTCGGAGCCGTACGGGACTTCGTCGACCTCCACTGGGGCGGATATCACTGGCCGACGTTCAATCTGGCCGACGCGTTCATCACCGTAGGCGTCGCGATCGTGCTCATTGCTAGCGATCCGTCCGACGGTAAGTCGGAGCCACGATCCACGCACCGTGGAGACAAGTGATGTCGGGAACGGGAATGAACGAGCGAGCGCCACCTAAGGCAGCCGACTTCCTGTCGATCTACCAGCAAGGCTTCGTCAGGGTCGCCGCCTGCCGTCCCATGTGCAGGGTCGCGGACCCGGCGTTCAACCTCGAGGAGATGCTGAGACTTGCCCGTGAGGGGAGCGATGAAGGGGTCGCGCTGATGGTCTTCCCGGAGCTCGGGCTATCCGGCTATTCCATCGACGATCTCCTCCTGCAGCGAGCGCTGCTCGACGAGGTCGAGGGACGACTTCTAGAGCTGGTCGCCAAGAGCCGCGATCTCCGCCCGGTTCTCCTCGTCGGGGCGCCGCTTCGCCGTGAGGGGCGTCTCTACAACTGTGCCGTCGCGGTCCACCGGGGTCGTATCCTCGGCGTCGTGCCGAAGGGGCACCTACCCAACTACCGCGAGTTCTACGAGAAGCGGTGGTTCGCCTCCGGACGGGACGTGCGCGGCGAGATCCCCATCGGAGGTGAACCCGTCCCGTTCGGGATGGACCTCCTGTTCCAGGCGGAAGATGTCGATGGCCTGATCTTCCACACCGAAATATGCGAGGACGTCTGGGCGCCTGCACCGCCCAGCGACTTCGCCGCGCTCGCCGGCGCACTGATCCTGACGAACCTCTCGGCCAGCAACATCGTGGTGGGGAAAGCAGACACGCGGCGGCGCCTCTGCGAGATCCAGTCCGGCCGCTGCTGGGCCGCCTACATCTACTCGGCGGCCGGACACGGGGAATCGACGACCGATCTAGCCTGGGATGGCCAGGCCTGTATTTACGAGCTGGGGGCTCAGCTCGCGGAAACGGAGCGCTTCAGCGCTGAGTCCCAGATGGCCGTCGCGGACATCGACATTGAGCGGCTGCAATTAGAGCGCATGCGAACCGGCACGTTTAACGAGGCCGCGATCGCCAATGGCATGCCAGACCGGCGCTTCCGACGCGTGTCCTTTCGCTTCGAGCCGCCGCAGGGCAACTTAGGCCTGCGGCGATGCATCGATCGATTCCCCTTCGTGCCCGACGACCCAGCCCGTCTCGACCAAGACTGCTACGAGGCATTCAACATCCAGGTGAGTGGGCTCGCGCAGCGGCTTGAGGCGACCCGGATAGGCAAGATCTGCATCGGCGTGTCCGGAGGGTTGGATTCGACCCACGCCTTGATCGTCGCGGCGAAGGCGTTTGATTTACTCGGGCGTCCACGCACCGACATCCTCGGCTTCACCATGCCCGGCTTCGCCACCAGCAGCAGGACCAGGTCCAATGCGCACGCGCTGATGAGAGGGCTGGGCGTGACAGCCGAGGAAATCGACATCAGGCCGCTGGCCATTCAGATGCTGAGGGATCTGCGGCACCCGTTCGCGAGCGGCGAGCCGGTCTACGACACGACCTTCGAGAACGTGCAGGCGGGGATCCGGACCGACCTCCTGTTCAGGGCCGCCAATCAGCGTGACGGCCTGGTGCTCGGGACCGGCAACATGTCGGAACTAGCGCTTGGCTGGTGCACCTACGGCGTCGGCGACCAGATGAGCCACTACAATGTGAACGGCTCGCTTCCGAAGACCCTCATTCAGCACCTCATCCGGCGGACGGCGTTGAACCGGCTATTCGACGCCGAAGTGACCGACATTCTGCTCGACGTGCTCGGGACGACGATATCGCCGGAGCTCATCCCGCAGTCGTCCGAGGGCCAGTCGCAGAGCACCGAGGACAAGATCGGTCCTTACGAACTCCACGACTTCTCGATCTACTATCTCACCCGGTTCGGGCTGCGACCCTCCAAGATCGCCTTTCTGGCGCTTCACGCCTGGCAGGATGCCGCCGCGGGCAACTGGCCGCCGGGCTTCCCGGAGGAGCAAAAGCGATCCTACAGCATATCCACCATCCGCGACTGGCTCGACGTCTTCCTGCGCCGCTTCTTCGCCAACCAGTTCAAGCGCTCCGCCCTGCCAAACGGACCGAAAGTCACGACAGGCGGTTCGCTGTCGCCGCGCGGTGACTGGCGCGCGCCCTCGGACGCCGACGGCCAGATTTGGATCAACGAGCTGCG
Organism: Sphingomonas sp. A2-49; assembly: GCF_025548555.1. Lineage (GTDB taxonomy): Bacteria > Pseudomonadota > Alphaproteobacteria > Sphingomonadales > Sphingomonadaceae > Sphingomonas. The sequence goes on along the minus strand of NZ_JAJLPA010000002.1, from coordinate 155,721 downwards.
CAGCAACGTGCCCGACGACCTCAAGGCGTCGGATGAGGATGCTTCGACGCAGGATCCCCCGAAGGTGTCCACGGAGGGCAGGCCCATTGTCCGATGACTTCCGCGCCCGACCGTCCCGCAGATTAAGAAGCACGGCGACAGCGCCATTCCGAGAACGCCGAATAGGCAGCCGGGCGTGAGCGCGACAGAGGCGTCGTTTCGGGGCGGCCCCGTCGAAGGTGGCGAGAGTGAACGGCAGCAAGCTGGAGCGAACAACGATGGCGGAGCATCCAAAGCCTTCGAACATGGCCGCAGAACGGTCGGGCATCCGTAGACGGGCGGCGTCGGCCTTCCTGCTGTGCGCCGTGGTGCTGGGCGTCGCCACCTTGTGGCTGCCCGAACAGATCGAGCTGCCACGGGGGACCGCCGCGCGGCTCGCCTTCGCTGCGCGCGCGAGCCTCCTCGTCATGCTGTGGCTCGCAGTGGGGGTGGGCATCGTGTCGACCATCCGGCGCTACTCGGCGCATGACAATCCCGGTTCCGCCTTCGCCGCGCCAAGCGACCGGCTGAAGGTGCCGCTCGCATTCCTTCAAACACGCTCGAGCAGGCGACGATGGCGAGCATCGCCTTCCTGGCGCTCGCCACCCTCGATGGCGACGCCCCGCTCGAATTCATTACGGGCGCCGTGGTCCTGTTCGCGGTAGGACGGGTCACGTTCCTGCGCGGCTATCCACATGGAGCGACCGGTAAAGCCTTCGGGATGGCGACGACGGCACTACCGACCCTCATCGCGTTCGCCTGGATCATCATCGACATCTGCGCTGACCTGGCCCGCGGCGCCACCCAGCTTGGAGGAGGCGCAACATGACACCGAACGCCCGGCGCGAAGCGCACAGGCCGGAACGGCAGCGTCGGCGCCACCACCCCGGGACGGGCGGCTGGACCGCACGGCGGCCTTCCTCCGCAGACCCTACGATTACGTCCAAGAGACATACGCCCGTCTTGGCTCAAACCTGTTCGGTCGCGCCCGATGGAGCATTAAAAAAAGTGCTTGATCCTTTAGTAGCTGTAGAAGCTATGTCAGTCTGATTACGGCGTCCACGAAGGTCGGTCGGACACGTGACAAAGGAGGATCACATGATTGCTCTACGTGTACAGATCGCATTAGCGACCGCCGCAACGGCCACACTTGTTAGCGGGTGTGCCACCAGTCAGGGCCAGCAAGCGCGCGCATCAGGCCAAAATGCGCGCTGTGTTCGAGAGTTTGGACCATCAGGGAAGGTGCCGCCCGTGGTCATAAAATGCCCGCAAAAACGCTGATCTGCCTCGGTTCAAAGTTGCAGGGGCATAGCCGCAGCTCTTAATGCGCGCGGCCTTAAATGGTGCGATCACTCCCCGCCTGCCGTGCCCCTGGGCGGGGAGACCATAATCCGGCACATCAGCTCGCGGCGTTTGCTAGCGGCATTCCCAATTAGGGGCCTTCGGTGCGTCTCCCCGCGAATGGTGATTATGTAACCGACCACCTAGGCTTCGCGAATTGACATTCACGACTGACACGCAAACAAGGCTCCCGTGAAGACTCTTCTCCACCTTGTCCTGCTATTCGGCGCGATGATCGGCCTAATGGGCCAGTCGACTGCTATGGCGATGGCACCAGTGACGGTAGCGGGTGCGCAGATGGCTGCAATCGCCGATATGGGTAATTGCACCGAGGTCGCGGCACCTATGCAGGGTGGCATGCCTTGCAAGAAAATCACCTGGCAGTGCATCGCAGCGATGGGGTGTGGGTCCCCAGCTATTTCGCTGCCCACCGTTAGAACCGAAACCGCATTGCACATCGCTCCATTGCCTCATGCTCGGCGAGTGATCGCAGCGCTACTGGGCCGTACTGTCGCACCCGAGATCGACCCGCCCGCCTTCCCGATCTGACACCCGAAATCCGTCTGCCTGAGCCGTTTGGGGTTCGAGCGGGCGACCACGATCAGATCAAGGAAGACATCATGAAGAAATTTATCACGCGCGCGCTTGCGTGTGCCGTCGCCCTCGTCGCGACCAGCTCCGCGTTTGCCGCACAGTCGCCGTCAGAAGGTCATTACGAATGGCGTGCTTCAGGGCAACAGCGCCCCGGAATCCGCGCGCCATTGTTAGCGCCCGAGCGCGTTTGGGTTGCAAATCGCGCTAGGATGAGCCGGGCGAGCGATTGCACGCGCATGATGGCGACCAGCGAGGCCACAGACGCGGCATCGTGCATGGCGCATTGCGCCTCCTGACACCGACCAAGCGATAAATGTGACGGCCGGTGAAGCAGATGCTTCACCGGCTGGGCTCGCGACGGGGACCATCATGATTAAACCGGCTTTCTACGGCGCGGCGCTGGCTGTCGTGCTGTTCGCGGCAACGGCACAGGCCGAGCCGCTGACTTTTGACGCAGCGCTCGCACGTGCGCGTGACAACGCGCCGTCGTTGAGGGCCAAAGGCGCGGGCGCGGACTCAGCCCGGGCCGCCCGCGGCGCGGCCGGTGCGCTCCCCGATCCGAAGCTCGCGATTGGCTACGACAGCTTCCCTATCTCGGGACCGCTGGCGTTCGAGCCGCAACGCGACAACTTTTCCTGGGTTCGATTCGGCGTAACGCAGGACATTCCAAACGCCGCTAAGCGGCACGCGCGGCAGGCGCGCGCCGACACCGACATTACCGCCGCCGATGCCGAAGGCGTCGCCGAGGGGCGGACGGTGGAAGTCGGGACCGCCGTTGCATGGATCACGCTGGCCTATGCCGAAAAAAGACTGGCGGCGCTCGACGCGGTGCGCGGGCGACTCGACCGGCTCGTACAGGTGACGCCCAGCGCGGTCGCGTCGGGCAGCGCACGGCCCGCACAAGTGCTTGCCGGTCGCCAGTCGCTCGCCGCGCTCGATGACCGCCGTGACGAACTCGCCTCCGCAGTCGCGCGAGCGCGGGCCGACCTGATTCGTTGGACAGGCAACTCGAGAGTCGAAATCGCTGGCCCCGTTCCGGACTTCTCCGTCAACGAGGCGCGTCGAGATGGCCGAGGCGGAGTATATCGTCCGCGCGACCGGCTATCTGACCTCGCTTGACGATTTCCGCGCCGTGCCGCTCAGGACCGCAGCGGGCGGCGTCCCGGTTCGACTGAGCGACGTGGCGACCATCCAGCTCGGCCCGGACATGCGCCGCGGTCTGGCCGAGCTGAACGGCGAGGGCGAGGTCGCCGGCGGCGTCATTGTCATGCGGCAGGGCAAGAACGCCCGCGAAGTGATCGACGGCGTGCGGGCCAAGCTGGTCGATTTGAAAAGAAGCCTGCCGCCCGGCGTGGAGGTCGTCACCACCTATGATCGTTCTGGGTTGATCGACCGTGCGGTCGACAATTTGAAAAGTAAATTGCTGGAAGAGTTCATCGTCGTCGCGCTCGTCTGCGCGCTTTTCCTCTGGCACGTCCGATCGGCGCTGGTCGCGATCCTCACGCTTCCGCTTGGTATCCTGTTTGCGCTAATCGTGATGCGGGTGCAGGGCGTCAACGCCAACATCATGTCACTCAGCGGCATCGCCATCGCGATCGGCGCGATGGTCGACGGCGCGATTGTGATGATCGAGAACGCGCACAAGCACATCGAGCATTGGGAGCGCGATCACCCCAACGCCGAGTTGAAGGGTGCCGAGCGCTGGCGCGTCATCACCGACGCAGCGGCCGAGGTAGGTCCCGCGCTGTTCCTCAGCCTCCTCATCATCGCGCTATCGTTCGTTCCGGTCTTCTCGTTGCAAGGCCAGGAGGGGCGGTTGTTTGCACCGCTCGCCTTCACCAAGACCTATGCGATGGCCGGCGCGGCGATCCTGTCAATCACGCTCGTCCCCGTCCTCATGGGGTTCCTGATCCGGGGCAGGATACCCGCTGAAAGCGCCAACCCCATCAACCGCGGATTGACGCACCTCTACCGCCCCGCGCTCGATTGGGCGCTAGCGCGGCCCAAGCAGCTTCTGGTGATCGCCGGACTGGTGTTCGCCACCAGCCTATGGCCGATCAGCCAGCTTGGCGGGGAGTTCATACCGCAGATTCAGGAAGGCGACCTACTCTACATGCCGTCCGCGCTGCCGGGCATATCGACCGCAAAGGCCGCGCAGCTCCTTCAACTGACCGACCGGCTCATCAAGACCGTGCCCGAGGTGGAAAGCGTGTTCGGTAAGGCGGGGCGCGCGGACACCGCGACCGATCCGGCGCCGCTGGAGATGTTCGAGACCACCATTCGCCTCAAACCCCAGAACCAGTGGCGATCGGGAATGACGCAGGACAAGCTGATCGAGCAGCTCGACAACACTGTGAAGGTGCCCGGCCTCGCCAATTTCTGGATTCCCCCGATACGCAACCGGATCGAGATGCTGTCGACGGGGATCAAGAGTCCGATCGGGATCAAGGTCGCCGGACCCAATCTTGCAGAGATCGACGCCGCCGCGCGCCAGATCGAAGCCGTGGCGAAGACCGTGCCAGGGGTCAGTTCGGCGCTTGCCGAGCGGCTGACGGGTGGGCGCTATATCGACGTCATCATCAACCGCGCGGCGGCGTCGCGGTATGGCATGAACATCGCCGACGTGCAGGAGATCGTTTCCGGCGCAATCGGCGGTGAGACGATTGGCCAGACCGTCGAAGGGCTCGCGCGCTACCCGATCAGCGTGCGCTACCCGCGCGAGCTGCGTGGCAGCCTCAACGATCTGCGCAATCTGCCGATCGTTACGCCCTCGCTCCAGCAGATTACGCTGGGCACTGTCGCCGACGTCCGAATTACTGAGGGGCCACCGATGTTGCGCAGCGAAAACGGCCGCCCAGTGACGTGGATCTACATCGACGGCCGCGGTTCGTCGCTGACGACGATCGTTGGGGGACTTCAGCGTGCGGTATCCGGCCGGGTCAAGCTGCCTCCCGGCGTCAGTGTAACCTACACAGGCCAGTTCGAGTATCTGCAACGCGCAGTCGAGCGGTTGAAAATCGTTGTTCCTGCCACGCTGCTGATTATCTTCCTGCTCCTCTACGCGACCTTTCGGCGGTTCGATGAGGCGGCGCTGATCATGGGCACGTTGCCGTTTGCGCTGACCGGCGGTGTTTGGCTGCTCTACCTGCTCGGTTACAACCAGTCGGTTGCGACCAGCGTCGGGTTCATCGCGCTGGCGGGCGTATCGGCTGAGTTCGGGGTGGTGATGCTGATCTACCTGAAACACGCGCTCGCTGAGCGCGGCCCGACGCCCGATCGCAAGGACGTGGAATCCGCGGTCCGCGAGGGTGCGCTACTGCGCGTCCGACCTAAGGCAATGACGGTGGCGGTGATCCTGGCCGGGCTGTTCCCGTTACTGATCGGCAGCGGCACGGGGTCAGAGGTGATGAGCCGCATCGCCGCGCCGATGATCGGCGGGATGCTGACGGCGCCGTTGCTGTCGATGCTGGTGCTCCCAGCCGCCTTCCTGATGCTACGGCGACCGCGGCACGGTAACGGATAGCAGAGCTGCGCTGTAACCCTGAATACTGGGTCAACGGACGTCCAGTGTCGGTCGACGCCCATCAGGACAAGAGGCGCCGATCGAATTGGAACGGCGCCCTGTGCTGGATCGTCACCCGCGCCATGTCGGCATGGCGCACATTGAGCAGCACATTGCGTTCCTGCGGCACCATCACGCTTGCAACCAGAATTGCGGCCGCATCGCCTGCATCAAGGAAAGCATCGCCGGCAGCCCGGCATTCGTCATCCCCGGTCGGACTCGGATCGAGCGTGTGCATCGCCACGTCGTCGGGGATTTCGATCGTCAACATCCGGAGGTCGTCGGGCAGCAGCTCGGCCGGCAGATCGAGATGCACCAGCACTTCCAGCACCGCAAGGCTGGGGCTGGCGGCCGCATATACCATCGGCCGCCCCGCCGAGTTCTAGCGGCCGCCCCATAACCGCGCGCCCTTGCCGTCCAACGCACTGTGGACGGCCTTGCACAATCGATAGGCGATCACGCAGCGATGCCGTGCGCAATCCGTCCCAGCAACGCCTCTACGGCGCGCGCGCCCTGATCCGTATCTGCCATCCCCAACGGGGTTTCCCCGTCCAATGTGCGGTTCTCACGGTTGAGCCAGATATGCGCCTTCTCGCTGTCGGCGAAGGTCTCCTCTGCGGTTGCAACCACGCCGACCATACGTAGCAACCGATCCGACTCCGCCTGGTCCAGCGGCTCGGCACTTAGCTGGCGCCGTTTGAACGTGCGCCGATTTAGGATTTGTGGGTCGATTGCGTTGAACGAGAGGCGGGCCACGCTCAGAAAGTGATCGACCGCCTGGGTCGGCACCCCGCGCCGGATCAAGCGCACGATGTCGCGCTCGTTGTTGAGTGGGCCGGTAATGACCTCACCGCCCAAAAGCTCTCGAATCCGTGCGACCGCGCTCATCGTTCAACCCCAACAATTTGCCGAGCACTATCCAGCATAGTGTCAAGATGGGGTTTCTGTCGTGCAAGTGCAACCGGGGTGCGTTACGTCGGGCACGGCTCTATCGCCGCCTACCGGCGCCGACCGAGACGCCTTCCGGCGTCTCGTCCCATCCGGGTCACGATCCTTGCATGGGGTGCCACGTGGCACACCGAAAGGCGCCCGTTCACACGCAGACGAGGTTCGCTGGCACCGCTATTAGGTCTCCCTTGAGGAATGCGGACACTCGCATCGGGATGCTGGCCACCTAGCTCTGGCGAACGTCGTCCTGACTTATAAATATCCGTCTTGGCCGCGAGCGTGTCCGCCGCGCGACATTGATTGCCCCTGGCCGACGATGACGGCGCGCGAGGAGCGGCGCTAGCTGGACCACGTGGCGGATCTGCCCGAAAATATTTAGTCGATCGGCAACCCCGCTCGGCGTGAAGATTGGGCGGCGCTTGCCGATGCGGCGAGGACAAGGCGCGCGTCATGGCCGAACTTCGCGCTTGCTGGATTGGCACGAGCAAACACGAGCGGAACAACCGCTCGGTATTTCTGCTTGGCATCATTAGACGTCGGCATCCTCGAGTCTGCCGGCCTTGTTGGCCGCGAGGCTGCGCCGGCTAACTTGCGATGGCGCGACTGCATGGTAGCGCGAACCCTGGAAATGCTTTCTGGACTGCTGGGCAGCGGATGATACGGAGCGCCGACCCGAGGCAGTTCCGCACGATCCTCGCCGACGACAGATCGTGAGCATTAACTGCGCGGAGATTGAAGGACTCATGAGGCAGCAACGTGCGCGCGAGACACGGTGCGATGCACGATGAAGCTCGCGCCAGGGTCTTAGGGGACCTCGGCAACCGGCTCGAAATAGTTGAGCGGCACCTTGAGGAACGACCGGCCGTTGCATTCAGGATCGGGCAGACTGCCACCCCGGATGTTGACCTGAAGCGCGGCTAGCATGAGGTCGGGGAGCGGTAGCTTCGCGTCGCGCTCGTTTCGGATAAGGACGAACTCTTCCTCGCCGATGCCGTCTTTTACATGAATATTATTGGCGCGATGTTGCGCGACCGTCGCTATGCACGTCGGTTCGCGGCCGTCCTTGCCGTAATCGTGGCCGACGAACGTCGCGGTGTCGCCGGGCAGGTCAAGGATTTCGCGGATGCTGCGGTACAGAGCATGCGCATCGCCGCCGGGAAAATCTGCACGCGAAGTGCCGGAGTCGGGGACCATAAGCGTGTCGTGCACGAACGCGACGTCGTCGAAGACGTAGCTGATCGAGGCGAGCGTATGACCGGGGGAAAACAGCACCCGGCCTTCGAGCTCGCCGATGCGCAACGTGTCGCCTGCGGCGAACAGCCGGTCCCACTGGCTGCCGTCGGTCGGGAAACCGGGCAGGCAATATATGTCTTTCCAAAGCTTCTGGACCCCGACGACCTTCTCTCCGATCGCACGGGGCGCGCCGAACTTCTCGGCCAAGTATGGCGCGGCCGAAAAGTGGTCGGCATGCGGGTGGGTGTCGAGGATCCATTCGACCTTGAGACGCTCGGTCTCGATATAGCGCACGATCTCGTCGGCGTTGCGCGTGCTCGTCGCCGCCGCCTTTTCGTCGAAGTCGAGAACGGGATCGACGATGGCGGCCGAGCGGGTCGCCTTGTCGGTGATGATGTACTGAAAGCTACCCGTCTTCTTGTCGTACAACGAAGCCACGGTGGCCTTTTCTCGATCAAATATTTCCATCTTTTCGTCTCCAGCTATTACCGTAAATCATTCAGGCGAAGGCGGCCGCGCTCTTCCAGAGCATGTATCCGGCCACCGCGAAGATCAGGATGGCGAAGATCGTCGTCAGCCGTCCGGTGGTTCCGGACAGCCGCTTGGCGAGCCTCGCTCCAAGCGCACCGCCGAGGGCACCGCCTGCGATGAAGACGAACGCCAGCGGCCAGTCGACAAGACCCGACAACGCGTAGTTGAACGCGGTCGTCAGCCCGAACGCAGTGACCGCGACGAGCGACGAGCCGACCGCATTGATGATAGGCATTCCGGTCGACATCATAAGCCCGGGCACGATCAGGAACCCGCCGCCGATCCCGAAGAAGCCGGAGAACGCGCCCGTGCCCAGGCCTGCGCTCAGTACCTTGGGAGCGTTGCGCGCGTTGCATTCCGCGTCAGGATTGCCGGCGCTCTCGCCTTTGAGCATCGCCACGCCGACGATCACCATGACGATGGCGAACAGGAACAGCAGCTTCTGCCCGTCGAACGCCTTGCCGGCGGTCGAACCGGCGAACGCGCCGGCGACCCCCGCGCCCGCGAACATGAGGGCGCAGCGCCACTTTACCGTGCCCGCGCGGGCATGGCTGACCACCCCCATCGCGGCGTTGGCGGCGACCGCGAAGGCGCTGGTGCCGATCGCAAGATGCGGATTGGGCACGCCGACGAAATAGACCATCAGCGGCACAGCCAGGATCGACCCGCCCCCGCCGACGAGGCCCAGCACGAAGCCGACAAGCGCGCCCGATCCCGCGCCCAACACATATTGAACCGGCTCGAGCATCAGGCGGATTGCAGGCGCGGACGCAGCTTTTCCAGGTCGTAACCGGCATCGCGGGCAATGGTCACGAGCGTGTCTGCATCAATGTTTCCGGCATGCCCGAGCGCCCACAAGGTCGCGACGCGCCGGTACGGCAGTAGCCAAGCGCGGGGCCGGGCTGTTCCCCCAAGGCGCGGGTCATGGCGTCGACCTGGGTGTCGCTGACCTGACCGGAGGCGACCGGGATATGAACAAAGGCAAGGCCGTGTTCGCGCGCGGCGGCCTTGATGATCGCGGCGGCGGGTTGGCCGGGTTCCTCACCGTCAGGACGCAGGTCGATGATCGTGCGGAAGCCTTGCGCGGCGGCTGCGTCGACGTCGTCGGGTGTCAGCTGCGGCGACGCGGACAGGTTGGCGTCAAGCGTGTTGAACGGCATGGGCGGGCTCCTTGGGTTTTCGGGAAAAGATCATCCGGTTGACGGCCATGCCGCCGAGCATCGCCGCGACGAAGATGGCGGCTGGGAGCGGGCGCACGGCCAGATCGGCGATCGCGGGCCCCGGGCACAGACCCGCGATGCCCCAGCCGACGCCGAACAGCGCCCCACCGCCGATCAGCTTGCGGTCGATCGCGATCGTCGCGGGAACATGAAAGCCGTCTCCGACCAGCGGCCGATCGAGGCGCGCCTTGATCCGCCACGCGACGATCATCGGCAGCATCGCGCCGCCCATGACGAAGCCGAGCGTCGGGTCCCAGCGGCCCGTCACGTCGAGAAAGGCGCGTACGCGCGACGGGTCCGCCATGCCCGAGACGGCAAGCCCGGCTCCGAACAGGAGGCCGGACAGCAGCGCGATCCAGGAGGCGCGGTTCACCACGTCACTCCCCAAGCGTTCATCGCGGTGACGGTGACGATCCCGGCGAGCATGAACGTGGCGGTGGCGGCCAGCGAACGCGGTGACAGGCGCGAAACCCCGCACACCCCGTGACCGCTCGTGCAGCCCGAACTCATGCGCGTGCCGACGCCGACGACGAATCCGCCGACAAGCAGCGTCAGTATCGATGAAGGAAAACGGGTTTCGACCGGCCCCGCGACGGCCGCGACCAGCAGAGTGCCGAGCGGTAATCCGATTACGAAGGCCACCGCAATGATGCGCGGAGTTCCCTTGCCGGAGATACCGCTCGCCCGCGCGGCCATCCCGCTGACGCCCGCGATCCGGCCGGCGCCCAGCAGCATCCCCGCGGCTGCCAGGCCGATCATGATCCCGCCAAGCAATCCTTGGCCGGGCATAGCGTAGTCGGACGGTAACAATGCCCGAAAACTCAATCGTCTTCCAGTTCGACGCTTTCCACGGTGCCAGTTGAGGCGTTCACCTTAAGTTCGACTTTCTGCCCCTTGGCGTCCTTCGCGCAGACCTCCCAAGCCTCTGCTTCACGTTCTATTTCCTCGATGTCAGTAAAACCTTGAGCTTTAACGCGGGCAATAATCGCCTCGATCGACAACTTGGGCGCTGACGGTGAGCCGGCAGTTTTAGTCGCTCGCCTCGCGCTCGTGGACAGCGTTGATGATTGCGGCTGCGCATAAGCGGCGCTACCGACGCTGATAGCGAGCAACCCCGCGGCGACCGCAAGCCGTCCGCTCGTCGTTACATCCTGAATTGATACTCGCATAGTTCTCTCCACAGTGGTCGGTCGCCGTCACCGCGCGGCATCGTTCCTCATCATATCGAGAGATGCGCATATGCGCAATATCGACTATATCGAGACAATGGATTGTGAGTGACTGCAAAATCTGCAAACCTTCGAGCGCATGGACATGAAAATTATGCTGCTTGCAGTTGAGCAGGCCACCGACCTGCTCAAAGCAATGGCCAACCGCAACCGCCTGCTGCTTCTGTGTCATATGAATGACGGGGAGAAATCGGTCGGAGAGTTGGCGCGGCTTATCGATTCCCGCGACACCGCCGTCTCGCAGCAGCTGACGTTGTTACGTAAAGACGGCCTTGTCCGCGCGCGTCGAGATGGGCAGTCGATCTACTACTCGTTGGCCAGCCCGGAGGCGGCGAAGGTGATTGAAACGCTGCATGATCTCTATTGCGCCACTGATCGGTCGAGCATCGATCAGAGATGAGACAGGCCTCAACCGATTTAGATGGGTTAATGACGCCGAGTTCCGGCTGGATTGGCAGTCAGGTGCGATTGCACTTGCAGGATCACGCCGCCATCATGACTATTCCGGTGGACATCACGCTGAATGGGCGCATGAACCTGGCCGCAGACATCCGCAAGCGGCTCGGCCTCAGCGGCGGCGGCGATCTACCTGATGAAATTCACGATGGCGTCGTCATGGTTGTTGTGACGATATTTTAGCCCGGTGGTGCGAAGGCGTACCTCGGAGCGGACAAGGGCTTGAGGCATTAAGCCTTCATGCTTGCCGCCTAGTTCGACGGCCGAGGAGATCGAAAAATGGTCATCGGACCGGATGCCCCGATATTCGTTCCAGAATTGGTACGGTGCATCGCTGATGGTCGCGACCCAAGCATCGGTAAGCTGTTCGCGCCGGTACGCGAGATCTGAACCGACGTGCAGCGCGAACGTTCGGCATTGGGCTGAGAGAGATTTGCGCCCGAACGCCCGGACAAGATTTGCGCACTCAGGATTGCTCGGGCTTTGCTCAGCAGCAGCGCGGATCCGGGATTGCCGCGGCCCTAAGTTGCAGCCCGGCGATGCGAGCGAACGATAGCATTGGCCCACGCCCGCTCTGCGGCTATCACGGTCTTCACCAGATTGGGGACAACGACACATGAACGCCAAGGAACTCGCGAAACAGATCGCAGGCCAGCATGGCATGACGGAAAAGCAGGTCCGTGAGCTGCTCGACGCCGCGCTGGAGGCTATTGCTCAAGCGGCTGCGCGAGGCGAGGAGGTCAACTTGCCGGGCTTTGGCAAGTTCAAGGTGAAGGAGTCTCCCGAACGCAGTGGTCGTAATCCGGCTTCCGGGGAAGTCATCACGATCGCGGCGTCGAAAAAGCTGACGTTCGCGGCCGCCAAGGCGCTCAAGGACCGACTCTGAAGTTTAGTGAGCGGGCTTGGCGGGACAGGGTACGGCGACCTGCGAGATCGCAGAGTTGCGGCGGCGGCTCCGTGCCTACTAGGCATCGTCTCGGCCGCGGAGCACGCTCTTGAACATCTTCGAAGCCGGCGCGCCCGCCCCGCCGCGAGCCTCGTCGCTGCTTGCGGTGAGTGTTGTCACCTTGGCCCCCTGTGTCAGGTGATGGTGGTTGCACAGCGATCCTCCGATTCGTCCTTGGACTTCGGCGCTCTGGGCAGGCAAGACACGCACGAGGCTAGGCCTGATCGAGGCCGGCCTCCTTCTTTCGCAGAGAACTGCCGATGAGCCTCGTTTCCGCTGCCTTGTACCGCCACGGACAACGGGTCCGAGCGGTCGCCATAGACGAGCCTACATTCTGCTCGGATGACAAGGCCGAGTTCGTCTGGATCGGTCTTGTGGAGCCGTCGGAGGAGGAGTTGCGAGCCCTACAAGAGCATTATGGCTTGCATCCACTTGCCGTTGAGGACGCGCTGAAGGCCCATCAGCACCCAAAGGTCGATGTTTACGGCGACCAGCTGTTCGTGGTTGCTCTGACGGCCCGGCTTGAAGATCAGGTAATCGCCTATGGCGAGACCGCTATTTTCGTTGGCCGCAGTCATATCATTACGGTGCGCCATGGCTCCGCTCGCTCTCACAGTAGCCTGCGCCATCAGCTTGAAGCGGCGCCATCACTGCTCGCTCACGGCGTGGATTACGTACTGCATGCGATCATCGACTTCATCGTGGATGGATATTTACCAATTGTTGAGGAGATAGAGGAAGACGTCGCATCCATGGAACAGCGCGCACTTGACGCTTTCCTCGAGCGAACCGAGATCAGTCGCATATTCAATCTGCGACGTGAACTGATGCGGTTTCAGCGGGTTCTTGGACCAATGAGCGAGGTTGCAAACAAGCTCACCCACCTCGACATGCCTTGCATCGACCCCGAGGCCATTCCTTACTTCAGGGATGTCCTCGATCATATTCGACGCGTCGAGACGACTGTAGGTGGACTGAGAGAGGTTCTCACATCTGTGTTCGAGGTCAGCAATCTTCTTGAACAGCAAAGAACCGGCATGAGTACCCGCCAGCTCGCCGCGTGGGCCGCAATCTTGGCGGTGCCGACCGCCATTGCAGGCATTTACGGCATGAATTTCGAGAACATGCCCGAACTGAAAACGCAATACGGCTATTTCGTGGTGCTCGCCGTTATAGCTGCGGTTTGCACAATCCTCTATGCCCGTTTCAAGCGAGCGGGCTGGATCTGAGGCCCCGCGCCAGCCGCTCAACGGTCAGTGGCGTGAGCACCTTTCGGGACAGCAGAAATCAACAGTTAACCGTTCCCTCTGGAAAACTGCCTGAAGCAGGAAGAGAATATGATGAGCGGTCCCGATGAGGAGGCGATGGAACATCATCGCGATGAACATATCGCGAGTGCACTGGGCGTTAGCGTTATGACGCTCGCGGATTACCCCTTCAGCGTGAAGAAAACACCAGTCACGACGGCATGGCGTGAGGATGGCGTAATCTATGGCTGGCGCATTATCTGGGACAAGGAAGCGCCACCCGGTGTCGATGTGAACGGCACGTCGGGCTCGCTGTGGTCGGATATTCCGGCTACGCTGGAGGAACCAGATGAGGATGACAGGTGATGCGTATTTGCGCGCGCATCGAGGGTCACACTCTCTAAAGCCCAACCAGGCACCAATGCGCTTCGCGGTTACCTGACCGGTCGGGGCGGCAACGGCCAGGAACGGCGATGTACTAAAGGCCCACCGTAAGCGTGATCTGAAGGCCGCGGTTCAGGCTGCTTGTGCGACGGGCATTGGCGGAGGCGGCGACCAGTTCCATGGCATGAGTTCATCCCAGCGCGAGGCCGGCCAGTCGGCAGCGATCTTGGCGATGACGTCGGCGATGTAGGCTTCGGGCTCGAGGCCGTTCAGTTTGGCGGTTTCGATGACGGAGTAGATGGCGGCGGCGCGTTCGCCGCCGGTTTGTGAGCCGGCGAACAGCCAGTTCTTTCGGCCGATCGCGATGGGGCGGATGGCGCGCTCGGCGATGTTGTTGTCGATCTCGAGGCGGCCATCGTCGAGGAACCGGGTGAACGCGTCCCATCGCTTCGTGCCATAGCGGATCGCCTTGGCCATCTCGGTCTTTGGGCCGAGCTTGCGGAGCGCATCGTCCATCGCGGCGCGCAGCGCCGTGACCAGCGGGCGCGACCGTTCCTGTCGGATGCATCGTCGGACATCGGCGGGCGCGCCGCGTACCTCAGCCTCGATCGCGTAAAGCTGGCCGATCCGGTCGAGGAGGTCGGTGGTCAGCGCCGTCTTCTGCTGCTTGTGGCGCTCGAACAGCTCGCGCCGGAAGTGTGCCCAGCAGGCGACCTCGGCGATGGCGTTGCCGGCGTAGATCGCGCCGAACCCGGAATAGGCGTCGGCCTGCAGGAATCCGGCGAAGCCAGCGAGCTCGCGCTTGGGGTGGATGCCGGCGCGGTTGGGCGTGAAGCGGTACCAGGCGAGCGGCGGCGATGTGGCGCCCGACGCGCGATCGTCGACGACATAGGCCCAGAGCCGCCCCGTCGCGGTCTTGCCGGTCCCAGGCGCAAGCACCTTCACCGGCGTGTCGTCGGCGTGGATCTTCGACGCCTCAAGACCTTTATCGCGGATGCGCCGGACGATCGGATCGAGAAGATGCGCCGCCTGGCCCGCCCAGCCGGCAAGCGTCGACCGGTCGATATCGACGCCTTGGCTCCCCATCATCTCTGCCTGCCGATAAAGCGGCAGGTGATGATCGAACTTGGCGACGACGACGTGCGCGAGCGTCGCGAAGGTCGCCTTGCCGCGCGCGATCGCCTTGACCGGCGCTGGAGCCTGCACGATCGCTTCGCACGCGCGGCAGCTATACTTGGGACGGATGTTGCGGACGACGCGCCAGCTGACCGGCGCAACGTCGAGCTGCTCGTCGGCATCGAGCCCGAGCCGGCGCAGCTCGCCACCGCATGAGGGACACGCGCAGTTGCCGGTCGCCGGCTCGTGGACGACGTCTTCGCGCGGGAGATGATCGGGCAGCGCCCGGATCGGTGATGGGCGCGCAGGCTTGGGAGCGGCATCGACGGTGCGCTCGTCGACGGTGGCTGCTTCGGCCTCATACTCTTCGAGCGCCAGCTCCAGCTGGGTGATCTCCTGCGCGAGCTTCTCCGACGATGTGCCGAAGGTTATCCGCCGCAGCCGCGCGAGTTGCGCGCGTAGCATCGCGATGACGCGGTCGCGGGCGTCGAGTTGCGCCTCGAGGGCGGCGATCCGCTGGTCCCGATCGGGGGTCGAGAAGGCCTCGTCCGACACGTCGATCTTATATCAGATCGGGCCGTACCGGGCCAACGAAAACGGCGGAATCCTGCCGATTATCAGCCCGCGAGCGCGGGCCGCCAAGTGCGCTCCGGACGCCGCCAATCGACCCCTTCAAGAAGCATCGAGAGCTGAACCGCGGAGAGGTGCGCGACGCCGACCTGGGTCATCGGCCACACGAACTTGCCGCGGTCGATCCGCTTCGAGAACAGGCACATGCCCTGACCATCGTACCAGAGCAGCTTGACGAGATCGCCGCGCTTGCCCCGGAAGGCGAAGACCGCGCCGGAATGCGGCTTCTGCTTCAACACCTCCTGCGCCAGCACCGCGAGGCCGCACATCCCCTTCCTCATATCGGTCGCGCCACAGGCCAGCCATACCGGCGTGGCGGGTGGCAGCGCGATCATCGCTGAAGTGCCGACAGCACGCGGCCGAGCGCGTTGGCATCGACCGTGGCATCGACGCTGAGCTTGACGCCACAAGGCAACTCGATCGCGATGCGGCCCGCTGGTTCCGCGACCGACGGCGATGCAGCGAGTACAGGTGGTGCGAGCGCCAACGGCTCGATGACGCGCACCTCGGCGAAGCCGGGTTGCTCCGGCGCGGGCAACACCTCGACGGGCGGATCAAACAGCAGACCCGACATCGCCTTCTTGCGCCAGGTGTAGAGCAGGCCACTCGACACCTCGTGGCGTTCGATCGCCCCGCGTACCGACCCGCCAGGGCCAAACGCGTCGCGCAGCATCGCCAGCTTCTGCTCGACCGTCCAGAAGCGTCGGCCCGACACACGGGCAATCACCTCGATACGACCAGTCATACGACTGCTCGTATGACCACTCACATCCGCTACGACTTCCTGACCCACCGCGCCCGACGCTCCGCCCGCAAAAAGACGTCCATCATCGCAGCATCGTCGTCACCAACAAGGCGGCCTGCAGGCCTCGCTTACGGCCCACCTTCACCATCGTCGAGATCGTGTCTGCCTCGCTAGCCGCTCTCAGTGCCGCGAGTCGCTCAAGATAGGCGTCGGCTAACCGGCAGTGGACCGCCACCACTTCAGTTTTCGTTGCGCATTGGGCCATATCGAGTTCCTCGGATGCCCTTCGCTCCAGGAACTCAATCTCGTTGTCCGACATCCTGTTTATCCTTCGGCGATGGTTGCATGGCGCTGGTAAGGTGCCTCGTAACGCCGCTCTCCGGCCAGGGCGGCACCACTTCGGTCGATGGTCATCCGGTATCACCGCCAAGGCTCGGCCCGCCCGGGCTTTAGCTAAATTGCTGATCCCGGTAGGCAGTCAGGCGGCTGCTCGCACTTAATTCCTTCCGAACCGTCGTTCGACCACACACCGCTCCTCTTCCCTCGCTGCTGCCTTCGAGTTCGCGTTGCCGGGCTTGGAGGCCCCGACTGCCGGATCGATCGCTTGCTCACGAAGTGCGCCGGGGGTGTTACAGGGTACATGGTCATATACCGGCCCAACCGCCGGACGAGCCCGAGGTGACGCGAGCTGACATGCGGAAAGGAGAGCGTAAAGGGAGGCCAAGCCGACTTTTGTTGAACGACGCATCACGACAGTCTCCTCCACCTCGCCCAGCTGAGGGCCCGAAGCTGCATAGGCGCCACGTTAAACTCGCCGCCAACGCTTTATCTAGCATATGCCGGCCAGAAGCGCATTCGCACATTGCTCGCGTGATAGCCGGTCACTCGCGACAGGAAGAGACGTCACCCTTCGACCGACCCTCTCGGACACTTCATCCGCAAGAGCGCGCCGCAGGAGCCAGCACGTCGAGGATACGGCATTCGGCCATCCTGCCGCGCTCGCACGCGGCACTCATCCTGGAAAGCTCCTGCCGCAGTGCCGAGAGGTCGGTGATCTTCCGGTCGATTGCCGCGATGTGAGCCCTCGCGTTTTCATGAACCGAGTCGCAGGCGCCTTCCCCATTGCTCGCAAGCTCGAGCAGGTCCCGCACCTGATCGAGCGAAAAGCCAAGGTCCCGAGCCCTTCTGATGAAGCTCAGGCGGCCAAGCTCCGCTTGCCCGTAGACGCGATAATTTCCGCTCGTCCTGGGAGGTTGCGGCAACAAGCCCGCCTTTTCGTACCAGCGTATCGTTTCCACCCTCGTGTCAGTCTCGCGTGCGAGATCACCGATCCTCACTACCCACTCCAATCAATTTTGACGCTTTTCAACGAAGCCAAGCTCTTTTTGCTTGACCCTGAAGCCGCTTCAGGGTGCATACACCCTTTTACGAACGAGTTGGTAGAGGTACTCCGATCCGAACATGACGTCGCTAGCGCTCTTTGCTGAAGGCCCAAATGGGCGAAGCTGGATGCGTGCGGCGCGGCGCGTGAGCCTTATGCTTTTGCTTGTCGTCGCGGGGCTTTCGTTAGTGTTCGGATCCGTGTTGCATGCGACGGAGCCGGTCCGCTGCCTCAGCACAGCCGAGGCGACCGAGCTAGGGCATAGCACGGGCGATCGCGATCAGGTCCCTTCGGATAGCGAAAAGGGGTTTGCTCACCACCATGGCGGTTGCCATGGACATCAAGTCGGTGAGCCAACCGCAACGAAGACCGTCCACCCTTCGCTGGTCACGTCGACCGTCGGGTTTCTCGATGCTGCGGATTGTCAAACATCTGCACCGACCGACCCAGGGTTAAGGCCCCCCATCGCCTGATGAGTCTCGCACGGCTGCCTAGAGGTGGCCGCGATTGATTCGCCAGGAGTTTACTACATGCAACGTTTTATCGCGGCCCTTATGGCCGCGGCGTCGTGCGCGGGTATCGCGCATGCGCAGACGGCGCCCTTGTCGGGGGTGCCGATGGCGGCGCCTGCTGGCGGCGACGTGGTCACACTCGAGTCAGCCCTTGCTCAGGGCGGAGCTGCCTCCCCTTCCATCGAGGCGTCGACCGCTGGCGTACGCGCTGCGACGGCGGCAAGATCAGTAGCCGGCCTCAGGCCAAACCCAGAGATCCAGGCGACCACCGAAAATGTCGCGGGTACTGGCGTCTACAAGGGCCTCCGAAGCTCTGAGACGACCGTCGGCGTGGCGCTGCCGCTCGAGCTCGGTGGGAAGAGAAGCGCTCGTGTTGCGCTTGCCAACGCACGGTTGACCCGCGCCGAGATCCAGTCGGCCATCGCGATCGCGGATCTGCGGCTTCGGATCACACAGCTCTACGTCGAAGCAGCCGCTGCCGAACGCCGCACCGAAGTTCTTGGGGAGCAGGCCACCATCGCAGCGAACGCGTTGCGCATCGCGAGCGAGCGGGTCCGTGCCGGAGCGGCATCGCCCATCGAGCAGCAGCGTGCCGACGTACTTCGCATCAACGCGCAAGTCGCGGCCGACAGCGCTACGCGTCAGGCACAGGCGGCACGCAGCAATCTCGCCGCTCTTACAGGTGCGCCGATCACCGGCTCGCTGGACCGCGGCTGGTTCGATCAGGTGGCAAGCCTCTACGGCCCGGCGCAACCGGTTGACGTGGAAGGGACGCTCGCTTTTGTGGCCGCTACGGCGGACGTCCGCACGGCGGATGCACAGGTTCGACTGGCCCGCACGTTGCGCGTTCCTGATATCACCATCAGTGCGGGAGCGCGTCGCCTCGAGCAGACCAATGATACCGCCGCAGTGATTGGTGTCAGCATACCGATACCGATCTTCAACAACGGCCGCGCCTTCGTCAGCCAAGCCAGAGCCGAACAGACGCAGGCACAGGCGCTCAGGAACCTGGTGGTCCTGGACACTCGGCAAGAGATCGCGCGTGCGCAAACCGAACTGGCGAATGCGGCCGCTACCGCGCGCGCGACGGGCGGTCCGGCATTGAGTGCTGCGGCGGAGTCGGCCCGCATCGCGCGCGTCGGCTACTCCCAGGGCAAATTCGACCAGATCGCCTTGCTCGATGCAGAGCGGACGTTGTCCCAGACCCGGCAATCCTATGTCGATGCGCTTGCCGCCTACCATGATGCAGAGGCGCGACTGCAGCGACTGACCACGCCCGCGCCCCTCGCTGGTGAGCGGTGACAATGCGCGGTGAACGAACGGCCTCTCGCCGGCCATTTGACTGTGACGCGTACGGGCTCCCCTGCCCCGCTCTGCCTTGCCCTTCTTCCCTCGGAGATTGTCTATGATTCCTCAAGATAAGCGCCTGCTAGGCGGCGCGGCCCGAGTAGCGCTTCTCGCTGCGATCGGCGGCATTGGCTTGGCCGGCTGTAGCGCGGACGGCCCGGCAGCCAACGAGGCGACCGCCAACACGACTGAAGCCGCCGCGCCTGCCGAGGAAAAGGTCCCGGACACCCTGGCGATGACGGCGCAGGGCATGCAGCAGGCCGGCATCATAACTGAAATTGTGCGCCCGGGCGGATTAGGCGCCGAAATCGTCAGCCAAGCCCTCGTGGCGGCCTCACCGACCGGAGAAGCGATTGTGACGGCCCGCGCGGGCGGAGCGGTCACGCGCATCTTCAAGCGCCTCGGTGACCCGGTGCGTTCAGGCGAGACCCTCGCGCTGGTCGAAAGCCGGGAGGCGGCACAGTTCGCAGCGGACCGCACAGTGGCAGCGGCGAAGGCGAATCTGGCGCAGAAAGCGTTGGCGCGCGAACAGTATCTCTTTCGGCAGAAGGTGTCGGCGCGGGTCGATCTCGAACAGGCCCAAGCCGAAGCAACTTCTGCCGCCGCTGAAGCGCGGCGGGCACAAGTGGCTGCTGGCGCTGCGAACGTCGCACGTGACGGTCGCAGCATCATCGTCGCTAGCCCAATCACGGGTCGTGTCACCGCGGAAAACGTCAGCCTTGGCGCATTCGTGCAACCGGAGACCGAGCTCTTCCGGGTCGCAGATCCAGCCAAGATCCAGATCGAGGCAGCGGTCGGCCCCGCTGACGCGCAGCGCCTGTCGCCGGGTGATCGGGCGATCGTCGAATTGCCCGATGGACGGACGGTAGAAGGACGCGTTCGGGCGGTCACCCCGGGTCTGAATAACGAAACTCGTTCAGCAACCGCTGTTCTGGACGTGCCAGGCTCGCTCCAGCCCGGGCTAGCAGTCCGCGTGCGGCTCCTGCCGAGCCGCGGCGATATTTCGAACAGCATCGTGGTTCCGGACGATGCCGTGCAAAGCTTTGAGGGCCGTGACGTAGTCTTCGTACGAACGGCCAAGGGCTTTCGTGCCCAGAGCGTCACGATCGGCCAGCGGAGCAACGGCCGGGTCGAGATCGTCAAGGGTCTTTCACCGGGCAGCCAGATCGCAACCAAGAACGCCTTCCTGCTCAAGGCCGAACTCGGCAAGGGCGCGGGCGAGGAAGAATAGAACATGATTGCCAACCTCATGGCGCTATCCGTCCGCGCCCGCTGGACGGTCCTCGCATTGTTCCTCGTCATCGCCGGCCTCGGCGTATGGCAGCTTTCGAAGCTGCCGATCGACGCGGTGCCCGACATCACCACCAAACAGGTTCAGATCAACACGATTGATCCTCGGCTGTCGCCGGTCGAGATTGAAAAGCTCGTCACCTATCCGGTCGAAATCGCGCTTGCAGGCATTCCCGGGCTTGAAACCACGCGCTCGATCTCGCGCAACGGCTTCAGCCAGGTCAGTGCGATCTTCACCGACAGCACCGACCTCTACTTCGCACGCCAACAGGTCGGTGAGCGGCTGCGCCAAGCAACCGAGAACCTGCCGGAAGGCGTGCAGCCACAGGTTGGACCGGTGTCGACCGGCCTCGGCGAGATCGTCATGTATACGGTTGGCTATGCCAATCCCGACGGCAAGGGGGCGAAGAAGGTCGCCGGCCAACCCGGCTGGCAGCCTGACGGCAGCTATTTGACGCCTGAGGGCGAGCGGCTGACCGATGCGATTGCCAAGGCAAGCTACCTGCGCACCGTCCAAGACTGGATTATCGGCCCTCAGCTTAGGTCAGTGAAGGGTATTGCCGGGGTCGACTCGATCGGCGGCTATGCCAAGACCTTCGTGGTCGAACCAGATCCGACGAAGCTCGCCGCTTTCGGCGTTTCGTACAGCGAGCTTGGCCAGGCGCTCGAAAACGCCAATCTTGCGGTCGGCGCCAACTATTACAACCGCGGTGGTGAAGCGTACCTCGTGCGCGTCGACTCTCGCGTTCGTACCGTTGACGAAATCCGCAACGCCGTCGCCGCAACACGGGGCGGGACGCCGATCACGATCGGCCAGATCGCCAACGTTCGCGTTGGCGGCGATCTGCGGACGGGTGCCGGCAGCATGAACGGCCGGGAGGCGGTCATCGGCACAGTGCTGATGCTGATCGGTCAGAACAGCCGGGTTGTGGCGGAAGCGGCGACTGCCAAGCTCGATCAGGTAGCAAAGACGCTGCCGCCGGGCGTCGAGGTAAAGGTGGTGCTGAACCGCGCCGCGTTGGTCGGGGCCACGGTGGCCACCGTTCAGCGCAACCTGACCGAAGGCGCGATCCTGGTCGCGGCGTCGCTGTTCCTGCTGCTCGGCAACTGGCGCGCCGCGGTGATCGCGACGTTGGTGATTCCGTTCTCATTCCTGATGATGGCCATGGGAATGAATGCGTTCAATGTCCCCGGAAACCTGATGAGCCTGGGGGCGCTCGATTTCGGTCTGATCGTCGATGGCGCGGTGATCATCATCGAAAACTGTCTCGCCAGATTGGCGCATCGACAGGAACATGAAGGGCGACTGCTGTCGCTCCGGGAGCGGCTTGAGGAGACGATGCGCGCCGCTCAGGAAATGATCAGGCCGACCGTATATGGTCAGGCGATCATCCTGCTCGCCTTTGCTCCGCTGCTGACGTTTACGGGGACCGAAGGCAAGACGTTCTCGCCGATGGCGATCACCATCATGCTCGCACTGGTGGCGGCGTTCATCCTTGCAATCACCTTGGTACCGGCGCTGGTCGCGATCATGATCCGGGGCAAGGTCGCGGAAAAGGACGTGTGGCTGATCCGCAAGTCCAAGGACCGCTACCTCCCGTTGCTCGACAAGGCGATCGCGCGCCCGTGGCCGTTCATCCTCGGTGGGCTGGCCTTCTTCCTGGCGGCGATTCCCGCCTTTGGGCTGCTGGGCTCGGAGTTCATTCCTCAACTCGACGAGAAGAATCTCGCCTTCGCATCGACGCGCGTGCCCTCGGTCAGCCTCGATCAATCGCTGGCGATGGAACGAAAGGTCGAGGAGGCGGTGATGAAGGTTCCGGAAGTCGCCTTGATGTTTTCCAAGACCGGTACGGCGGAAGTCGCAAGCGATCCTATGCCGCCGAACGTCTCCGACGGGTTCGTGATCCTTAAGGAGAAGGAGGAGTGGGCCGAGGGGACGACCAAAGCCGACGTGGTCGCCAAGATTGAGAAGGCGACCGGCGGGCTGCTCGGGAATCTCTATGAGGTCAGTCAGCCAATCCAGCTCCGTTTCAATGAGCTGATCGCCGGTGTCCGGGGCGATGTCGCGATCAAACTCTACGGCGATGATCTCGACAAGATGGCGCTGACCGCAAACGAGATGGTGCGGGTGCTCCAGACGATACCCGGCGCAGCCAGCGTCAAGGCCGAACAGGTCGGTGGCGCGCCGGCGCTTGACGTGAGACTCGATCGCGCGGCAATCGCCCGTCTGGGCCTCACCGTCCGTGACGTTGCGGACACCGTTGCTGCAGGGCTCGGTGGCCGTGAGTCGGGGCTTGTGTACGAGGGCGATCGACGTTTCGATGTCACCGTGCGCGTGCCAGAGGCGACACGAGCCAACCTCGACGACATTCGGGTGCTTCCCGTTCTGCTGCCTGAAGTGGAGGGTCGGCCGCGTGGCCAGGTGCCGCTCGCGCAAGTCGCACAAATCCGGCTGACTGAGGGGCTGAACCAGATCAGCCGGGAGAACGGTAAGCGCCGCGTCGTCGTCCAGGTGAACCTCGGCGGTCGCGACGCCGGTTCGTTCGTCCAGGAAGCGCAGGCCAAGATCGCACAGGTCAAGCTGCCCGCGGGTTATTACCTTGAATGGGGTGGTCAGTTCGAGAATCTGGCAGCGGCATCCAAGCGGCTGTCGATTGTCGTTCCACTCTGCTTCCTGGCGATCTTCGGGCTGCTCTACATGGCGCTTGGCGGGTTCGGCAGGGCCGCGTCGGTATTCCTGGCGGTCCCGCTGGGGCTTGCCGGCGGCGTGTTTACGCTGGCGCTGACAGGCATCAACTTCTCGGTGTCGGCGGCGGTGGGGTTCATCTGCCTCGCCGGCGTCGCGGTCCTGAACGGCCTCGTGGTGATGTCCGCGATCCGCGAACGGAGCGAAAATGGGGAGCCGATAGCGGAGGCGATCCGGCACGGCATGGCCGAGAAGATGCGGGCCGTTATTATGACCGGCTTCGTGCCCGCGATCGGCTTCGTGCCGATGGCGCTTGCCCACGGCACCGGTGCCGAAGTGCAAAAGCCACTCGCAACGACGGTCATCGGTGGTCTTATCGCCGCCACCATCCTGACGCTGCTGGTGCTGCCGGCCATCGCCAAGGTCGTGCTGGGTGCCGGTGAGCGCCGGGCAGCACGGCGCTCAAACAAACAACCGGCCCCACCCGGTTCACCAGTGACGGAGTGATAAGCATGCAGACGAAACTGCTCCGCATCTACACCGACGAGTCTGCCTATTTCGGCGATCGCAAGGTGTTCCAGGAGATTGCAGCGAGGGCAAAAGACGCCCGGCTTGCTGGCGTAACGATCTTGGAAGCGCTGATCGGGTTCGGCCAGTCGGTGCACATGCACCAGCGGCACGTTCTTGAGAGCGACCGCGCCGTCGTGATCGAAATCGTCGAGGACGAGGCTCGCGTCCGCGCCTTCGCGGCGCAGTTGGCAGACATCACCGGCATTGGCTTGATTACGGTGGAAGCCATCGAGGTAATTGGCGGCGCCTCATCGCTTTATCCTGAATCCAGCTCTGTCGCGTAGGAGGGCAGCTTGTTCGAGGTCGACAGTTCTCTGGCTCTCCCGGTGCCGGTCGGTCGCGTCTGGCGCGTGCTGTCCGATTTCAATCATTACCGGGACTGGCATCCGTTTGTCACACTCAAGGGTGAAGCGACGCTGGGGTCAGTTCTGGAATTGGAGCACAAGACCCGCATCCGATCGTTGCCGCCGATCGCCGCGCAAGCGAAGGTAACGCGGTTTGAGCCGAACGCCAGCATAGCCTGGAAGATCGGCTTGGGAGGCTTGGTTGGTGTTGAAGAAGGGTTTGAGCTCCAGAAGACCGAGCATGGCACCGAAGTGAAGCACCGTATGCGCTGCAGCGGTATCGTAGCACTGCTCGGCATCGGACCAGTGCAACGTCGAATGGATCGAGCGTTAGCCCTCACCAACCGATCTTTGTCCAACTTTCTCGCACGCGGCACGACGATCACTCGCGCCGCCCCGATGCGGGGCTCCGCCCCAACGCGGAAGCGGTCGGACACACGGGGGCGTCGATGAAAATTTTTGCAAACTCTGCGGCTGCATCTGCCCTTCTTCTCACGGTCGCGATTCCGGCAAAAGCGGATACGCTGCGAGAAGCGCTCGTGGCCGCCTATCAGACCAATCCTAGCCTGACGGGCGCCCGAGCCGGACTCCGGGCGACCGACGAAGGGGTTCCGATCGCCAAGGCGGCCGCCCGCCCGGCGCTGTCGGCGACCGCAGATTATCAAGAATTCGTCGTGCGCTCGGCTAATAGCTTCTCCGCTCCTTTGAGGGCGACGAATGCCTCGGCCAATCTGTCAGTGCCTCTGTTCCAAGGAGGTCGGGTCAAGAACGGAATCCGGGCAGCCGACGCCCGCGTCAACTCCGGTCGTGCGAACCTCCGTGCGACCGAGGCGGATCTCTTCACGGCGATCGTTTCGGTGTACATGGACGTCCTCCGCGACAGCGCCATCGCCGAGCTTAACGCCCAGAATATCCGGGTGCTTGAGGTCAACCTGCAGGCGTCTCGGGACCGTTTCCAGATCGGTGACCTGACCCGAACCGACGTTGCCCAGTCCGAGGCGCGCCTCGAACTGGCGCGGGGGCAACTCGAGTTGGCGCGATCACAGCTGGTCACCAGTCTCGAGAATTATCTGCGCTTTGTTGGAATACCTGCCCACGAGCTGGAGCAGCCTTCGGAGCTCCCAGGCTTGCCGGCAACTGTCGACGCGGCGCTGGCGATCGCCTTGGGCAACAATCCGCTTCTGATCGCTGCAAAGGCGGACTCTGCGGCGGCACGTTACGATATCAGGGTCGCAGAGGCGGCCCGACTGCCACGCCTCTCCGCCGTGGCCTCAAGCAACTATAACAATTATCTGGGTTCCCTGATCAGCACGATCCCCGGCCGCACCTTCCTGCAAGCGCAGCGGACCGCGACCGTCGGGCTGTCTGCAACCATCCCTCTCTACCAAGGTGGCCTGCCGGGAGCACAAGTCCGGCGCGCCCAAGCGCTTTCCAGCCAGTCATTGGAACAGGTGATTTTCGTGGAACGGCGTGTCGTTGCGGAAACGCGCGCGGCCTTCACGCGCCATCTTGCGACGGAAGCGGTGATCCGCTCCTCGCGGGCAGCCGTTTCCGCCAACGAGCTCGCGCTCGAGGGCGTCCGCGCAGAGAACAGTGTCGGAACCCGCAATGTGCTGGACGTGCTTAACGCGCAGCAGGAATTGCTGAACAGTCGCGTTCAGCTCGTGACGGCCCAGCGCGATGCCTATGTCGCCAGTTTCGCGCTGCTCGCCGCCATGGGACGCGCCGAAGCGGGCGATCTCGGCTTATTTGGCGGTGCGTTGTTCCAGCCCCGACTAGGCTATCGAGCCCCCGCGACGAATGACCGGTCTCAGATCCGGGCACCAGGTGAGGCATCTGGTTTGGGGATAGCTGAGCAAGAAGTCTCGGCCGAGCCTGCCATTTCTCGGGCCGTTCTCACTGCCAAGCCTGACCCGGTCCGAGGCGGCTCGCGATGATCCGGGGAATGGCGCGCAACAATCGGACTTCCATTGCGCCCGTCCGCGAGCTCCTTCTGGAGCGGCGGCTCGACTGTTTTAGGCGCCTGATCATCATCCCTGCAGGCTCGGCAGCTGTGCTCGCCCTAACGCGTCTGGTTCCATCGGTCGCTGCTGATTGCTTCTCCTGGGTTCTGGATACGGCGATCGCCGCAGCGCTCGAACTGATTGGTTCCTATTATATTGCCGGCCTGAGCGTGGCTTACGCGACCTGGTTCCTGCACGGTCCATTCGAGCGGCGAATTATGCTGCGGCTTAGTCTTGTAGGGTTCGCGGGATCGGCTGGCTCGATCTCGGTTGCGGTTGTTCTCCTGCAGCAACGATGCGCCTTATGACGGCTGCCTCTCAATTGACCAAGGGATCCGTCTCCCATCAAATCGTCCGGCTCCGTGGGCGGCATGGATTAGCACCGCCGCGACCACTGGAGACAACATCGATTAACGCCGCGCGACGGTCGACCAGCGCTGGAAGCACGAGGCTGGAGCAGAACCGATGATTTCCTCAGGTGACGTGGTCCTGCGCCTCGGTTGCGCTACGCTTGTCGGCCTGGCCATCGGGCTTGATCGAGAGATGCGCGGGGTTCCAGCGGGGCTACGAACGCACGCGCTTGTCGGTCTTAGTGCTGCCGCGATCACGCTCTCCGCGCTGCTGCTCCATGACACCCTCGACGCCGATGGGCGGACGCGATCGGACCCGTTGCGCGTTATTCAGGGCCTTGCGCAGGCGATTGGGTTCATCGCTGCCGGGCTAATCTTTGTCGCTCGCGATCAGGTGAAGAATGTCACCTCGGCCGCGGGTGTCTGGCTCACCGCAACGCTTGGGATCGCGGCGGGCGCCGGTCAATATTTTCTCTTGGGAGTGACAACGGCCTTGGGCCTGTTCGTCCTCGTCTTTGTTCGCCTGAGCGAGCGTTACCTGCCGCGCCCGAGTGACGCGGACTTCGACTGACCGCTGGAGCCACATCATGCACGATCATACCCAGGGCCACAGTCACGACCACACTGCGGGCGCCAATGCGACCATGCTGAAGTGGGCTCTAGGGCTGACCTCGACTTACCTCGTCGCCGAGGTAATCGGCGGCTTTTACTTCAACAGCCTGGCGCTCCTTTCGGACGCTGCTCACATGCTCACCGATGTTGCAGCCTTGGTGATCGCGCTATTGGCGATTCGCTTTGGCCAAAAGTCGGCTGATGACCGCCGCACATTCGGCTACCGCAGGTTCGAGATCCTGGCGGCGGCATTCAACGCCGTTCTTCTCTTCGCCATCGCGATCTACGTGCTCGTCGAAGCCATCAAGCGCTTCTCCAGCCCGGAGCCAGTTCAATCGACCGGGATGATGATCGTCGCGGTGATCGGCCTCGTCGTCAACATCATCTCCATGCGACTGCTCACGGCGGGCAAGGATCAGAGCTTCAACGTCAAGGGAGCGTATCTCGAGGTATGGGCCGACATGATCGGCTCCCTCGGCGTTATAGCCGGTGCCCTTGTGATCCGCTTCACCGGCTACACCTGGGTGGACGCGCTGGTCGCGGTCGGCATCGGTCTCTGGGTGCTGCCGCGGACATGGATCCTGCTACGCGACACGACCAACGTGCTGCTTGAAGGTGTGCCAAGAGGCCTCGAGCTAAAAGAGGTTCGGGCGGCGATTGCAGGCGTTCCGGGGGTCGCCGGGGTTCATGACCTTCACGTCTGGTCGATGAGCAATGATGACATTTCGTGCACAGTGCACGTGGCGGTGGCTGCCGGAACTGAGGCGAATGTGGTGCGGCAGGCCGTCGCCTCGCTGCTCGACGAGCGATTCGAGATCGAACACACGACGATTCAGACCGAAGCTCCAGGCGAGATGTCCGGGGAGACCCGCCATGGTCACAACTGACATTTCGGCGGAAAGGTCACGAGATCGCATATTCTTCCAGTCGCGTGGCCTTGCCTCCTGTTCATTCTTCTTTCGTTCAATAGTCCCCGCAGGCGGCTCTAAACCCCGGCGATCTGTCCCCGATCGCCCGCTTGTGAGAAGGACTGCGCCGTGGACGACGCCCGACCCCGGGGCGCGTTCACGGCAGACATTCGTCAGTAAGCGGATCTGCAACTCGAAGGCAGGTTCTGACCGTCGGCTTCCGCGCAGCGCGCGTACGCACAGTTCACCATTCCTCCTGCTGCTGGCAATCGTAGCGGCGCTGTCTGGCTGCTCGAAAGAGGGTGGAAATGCCGGGGGGACGGCCAACGGACAGGGCTCGGCGCGTGCAAACGCGACCGACGAGCAACGCTATAGCTGCAACGACGGCTCGAAATGGCATGTGGACTCACTCGCCGATGGCCTGACAATCACGCTTACGAGCATGCCGAACGGCAAGCAGGAGCGATTGGACGCACCGGCACAAGGACTGACGTTCGTCGGCGATGGGATTTCCGCCACCTTCTCTCAGAACGGTATGACCATCGAACGCAGCGAAGGTCCAGCCGTCGCGTGTCAGCGAAACTGAGGCCCGCGCCATGACAGTTCTGCTTTATACCGTCATTCCCGTGCTGGCAGTGATCCTGGGCTCAATCTGGGCCAGTTTGCGACGACCAAGTGCCGGTTTCGTGAGCGCTATGCAGCACTTGGCCGCCGGCGTGGTCTTCGCTGCGGCCGCGACCGAAATTCTGCCGCAAGTCATGCACCAGGCCTCTCCCGCCGCGACATTGATCGGAGGCTCATTGGGTGTTGGCACGATGCTGGCGCTCAAGGCCATCGAGGCTCGGTTCAAAGGGCCAGTCGCCCTGCTCGCGGCGATCGGCCTTGATATCCTGATCGATGGCCTCGTCCTCGGGCTTGCGTTCGTCGCCGGTGCCAAGGCAGGCCTGCTGCTTACGATCGCGCTCACCCTGGAGGTGCTCTTCCTCGGCTTGACGCTGACAGCGGAGCTCGGTGAAACGCTCAAGTCCCGTCTGAAGGTTGTGGCGACGGTCAGCACTTTGGCGATATTGCTCCCGATCGGGGCGCTGATCGCAACACCCGTAGCGACCTTCCCACCCGTTATAGTCTCAGGCTTCCTCAGCTTCGGGTTGATGGCGCTTCTTTACCTCGTCACGGAAGAGCTGCTCGCCGAAGCGCATGAAAAGCCGGACACGCCGCTCATCAGCGCCATGTTCTTCGTCGGATTTCTGATCCTTCTGTTGCTCGAGGAGGTGATGGGATGACCTCCCCTTCCAGTCTAGATGAGCGTCGGACCTTGTGGATCGTCCTGCTGCTCAACGCAGCCATCGCCGCCGGTTTTTTCGCAACCGGCCTGATTGCCGATTCCAGCGCCCTGATCGCCAACGGTGTGGACAATCTTTCCGATACGGCGGTGTACGCACTCAGTCTGGTCGCGCTCAGTCATGGGCCGACGTGGAAGACCCGAGCCGCGATGGCGTCGAGCATCATGCTCCTCATTTTCGCCGCCGGCATCCTGCTCGATGTCGGTCGCCGGTTCATTCAGGGCAGTGAGCCGATCGGGCCCACGATGATGGTCATGTCGGCGGTCGCCGGCGTCGTGAATTATGTCTGCCTGCGGCTCCTGCAACGACTGAAGAACCCCGACGTCAATCTTCGTGCCGCGACCACATTCAGCTTCAACGACTTCATTTCGAACGGCGGCATCCTCGTGGCCGGGGCGCTGGTGCTGTGGCTCGGCAAGAACTGGCCCGACCTCGTGGTTGGCCTCGCGACAGCGCTGATCGCGATCAAGGGAGGCATCGAAATCTTACGTGACGCGAGGGCGGAAACCGGCACCAAGGAGAAGAGTGCATGACCACCAACAAGCTGCGGCTCGACATACCGTTGATCCTGCCCGAGATAGCCGGCGCTGCCGACGCGTGCGTGACGCGCCTACTCGGCGACATTCGCGAGAGGGAAGGAGTGGACTCCGCCCATCTCCGCGAGCAATCGAATGGCCCGCCGCAGCTCTGCATCCACTACGATCCAGCCATTCTACCGCTTCTCCGTATTCGACGGCTCGTCGAAAGTCGGGGCGCCGCGATCACAAAGCGCTTTGGACACGTCGTGTGGCAGGTCAACGGCATACCTCATGAGCGTCGCGCTCGCACCGTGGGCGAGCGGCTACGGTGTTGCACGGGGGTTCTCGAAGCAGAGGCCACGCCGGCGGGAACAGTTCGCATCGAGTACGATCGTGACGCAACCAGCGAGGCCGCGCTCCAGCGCATTCTGTCGCAGCTAGGCGTCTACCTGAGGCCGAGGTCGTCGAGGATACCAGAAGGTACCAGCGGCAGCGTGGAGCCGAACGCGGATGATCACGATCATAGCAGCGCCGCTGGGCAGAACGGCCGAGATCATGCCGACCATAAGGAAGGGCACGAGCATGACGACGGACACGATCACGATCACGGTCACGCCCACGGTGGAGTCTTCGGCGCGAATAGCGAACTGATCTTCGCACTTATCTGCGGCGCTCTGCTGGGGCTTGGCTTTGCGATCCAGAAGCTTGCTTCGCTGCCAGCTTGGCTGCCACTCGCCTTTTATATCGCCGCCTACTTCTTTGGTGGCTTCTATACCTTGCGCGAGGCGATCGATAATCTGAAGCTACGCCGCTTCGAGATCGACACGCTGATGCTGGTCGCTGCTGCGGGCGCGGCAGCTCTGGGCGCGTGGGCGGAAGGCGCCTTGCTGCTCTTCCTGTTCAGCATCGGCCATGCTCTTGAACATTATGCGATGGGGCGCGCCAAACGCGCAATCGAGGCCCTTGCGAAACTCGCACCCCAGACCGCGTTCGTGCGCCGCGACAATCAGGTGCGCGAGATCCCAGTCGAGGAACTTGCCGTCGGTGACACCGTCGTCGTCAAGCCGGACGAGCGCCTCGCGGCAGATGGCTTTGTCATCAAAGGCACGAGCAGCATCAACCAGGCGCCAGTTACCGGCGAAAGCATACCGGTAGATAAGCGGCCAGTCGTCGATCACGCTGCGGCCAGCGCCAATCCGGACCAGCTCGAAGCAGCGTATCGGGTGTTCGCCGGCACCATCAACGGAAGCGGCGCGATCGAGATCGAGGTAACCCGCCGCTCCAACGAGAGCGCGCTCGCCAAGGTCGTGAAGATGGTCAGCGAGGCGGAGGCGCAAAAGTCGCCGACGCAGCGCTTTACGGATCGTTTCGAGCGCTTTTTCGTGCCGGCGGTGCTGGGCTTGGCCACCCTATTGCTGTTCGCATGGGTCGTCATCGACGAGCCGTTCCGAGACAGCTTCTACCGCTCCATGGCTGTTCTTGTCGCCGCGAGCCCCTGCGCCTTGGCGATCGCGACGCCGAGTGCGGTATTGTCGGGCGTAGCTCGCGCCGCGCGAGGCGGCGTCCTGGTCAAGGGTGGCGGCCCTCTCGAGTATCTCGGATCGCTGGACGCGATCGCATTCGACAAGACGGGCACACTGACCGAAGGTCGCCCGCGGATCACAGACGTCCTGCCTGCTTCGGGAAGCACCGAAACCGAGCTCTTGGCGCTCGCGGTGGCCGTCGAGAGCCTGAGCGATCACCCGCTGGCTCGCGCAATCGCGCGAGATGGCCGCGACCGCATCGGCGAAGCCGCGCTTCCGGTCGCGACCGACGTCGAAAGCCTGACCGGACGTGGCGTCACGGCGCAGGTTGATGGGCAGCGGATTCTCATTGGCAAAGCGGAGATGTTCGGCATCGACGGGGTCGAACCGCTCTCGATACCGATGGAAGAGGCCATCGCTGGGCTGCGGGAGCGTGGCCGCACGACGATGGTCGTCAGGCGTGGCGATCGCGACATGGGCGCGATCGGCCTGATGGATACGCCGCGCGATGCCGCCAAGGCAACTCTGGCCAAGCTGCGTGACCTCGGGATCAAGCGGATGATCCTCATCTCCGGCGATCACCAAAAAGTTGCCGAAGCCATCGCAAAGGAAGTCGGCATCGACGAGGCGTGGGGCGATCTCATGCCTGATGACAAGGTGGAGGCGATCCGCAAGCTGCGAGCGCAGGCCAAGGTGGCCATGGTCGGCGACGGCGTCAACGACGCCCCTGCGATGGCCAACGCGACGGTAGGCATCGCGATGGGCGCTGCTGGGTCCGACGTCGCGCTGGAGACTGCAGATGTGGCGCTGATGGCAGACGACCTTGCGCATCTTCCGTTCGCGGTAGGCCTGAGCCGCAGAACCCGATCAATTATCAGGCAGAACGTTTTCGTGAGCCTGGGCGTGGTTGCGGTGCTGGTGCCCGCGACAATCTTCGGCCTCGGCATCGGTCCCGCGGTCGCAATGCATGAGGGTTCCACCCTGCTGGTGGTGTTCAATGCGCTGCGGTTGTTGGCCTACCGGGACCCAGACAGGCCGGCTGACTCGAGACCAGTTAACGAGCGAGCGACCGCGTGAAGACGGCGACTTATCAATTCGCGCTCGCGCCCGCGCCGCAGACCGGGCTGCTACGTGACTGATAGCTCGCCTGAAAACGCAGCGGCAGACGACAACCTCGGGGTTCCGCCTAGTGCGGTAGTCGAGCCAAGCAAGCCGCGCATCCTGCGGGTTCTTGGGCCCGGTTTGATCACGGGCGCTTCGGACGACGACCCGAGCGGGATTGCGACGTACAGTCAGGCAGGCGCCGCGTTCGGCTATGCGCTGCTTTGGTCGATGCTGTTCACCTACCCACTGATGGCGGCAGTGCAGATCATCAGCGCTCGGATCGGTCGCACGACGGGCCGAGGCATCGCCGGCAACCTGCGCCATCATTATCCCAACTGGTTGCTTCAGGTTCTCGTAGGATTGCTCGTGGTGGCAAACACGATCAACATCGGCGCGGATCTTGGCGCCATGGCGGACGCCACACGGCTGTTGATCAGTGGCGATCAGCTCGTCTGGGTCGCAGTCTTCGCCGGGATCTGCGTCGCGATGCAGGTCCTCCTCAAATATCAACGCTACGTCAGCATTCTTAAATGGCTCGCGGTCGCACTGCTGGCCTACGTTGCGACGCTGTTCTTCGTTCAGGTGTCGTGGGCCGAAGTCGCCAAGCGCCTGGTAAACCCGTCTCTAACCTGGTCCACGACCTACCTCACCGCGCTCGTCGCGATCTTCGGCACGACGATCAGCCCGTACCTGTTCTTCTGGCAGGCCAGTCAAGAGGTCGAAGACATGCGCGAGAGCCCCCGGCGCCAGCCGCTGACGCGGGCTCCCGAGCAGGGCGCTGCGGCGATCGGTCGGATCGAGGTCGACACGATGGTCGGCATGGCATTTTCCAATCTGGTCGCGCTCGCCATCATGATTGCGGCTGCAGCCGCTTTTGCCAAATCCGGCCCCATCACCATCGAGTCATCGGCGCAGGCGGCTGCGGCGCTCCGGCCGATCGCCGGGCCTTTTGCATTTGGTCTCTTCGCCGTGGGTATCGTGGGGACCGGCCTGCTCGCGGTACCCGTGCTCGCAGGCTCTGCTGCTTACGCCGTTGGCGAGGCGCGGCGATGGCCGACCGGCCTGAACCGGCGGCCGCTTGAGGCACGTGCGTTCTACGCTACCATTATTGCGGCCACCCTGGTGGGGATGGCGATCAACTTCGCACCCGTGAACCCGATGCAGGCACTCTTCTGGAGCGCCGTGATCAACGGCATTGTCTCCGTTCCGGTGATGACCGCGATGATGCTGATGGCGCGCCGACGCGACATCATGGGCGACTGGACGATCGGAGGTTGGCTACAACTACTCGGCTGGCTCGCGAGCGCTACGCTTGCGATCTCGGTCATTGCTTCCCTCATTCTCGCGGTGGCGTCATGAGATCCGCGGCCATTCTCACTTTTGCCAAGCCGGAGTGCCGGTCAATCTGGGCAATGAAGCGGGGCCGCACGTTCGTTGGGCGTACAAGATGCGGTCGCGGGCAAGATGGCCCATCGCTTACGCACTATAGCGATCAGCGGTACGGCCAGACGGGGCATCCAACGTGCACCGGCAGTCATGCCGCGTAGTCGACCGCCACGACGTCGGGCATCCGCCAAGGATGTTGAGCAGGCCCGTGTCGACGCGATCCGAACGGCAGCCCGTCGGAACTTTCAGCGCCGAACGTTGCACCTATTTCTGCTGAGCTCAGCCGGCCTGCCGCTCGCGCTTCTCGCAATGCGCAGCGTGACTCGTCACAGCCACATCAGTTTTTGTACAAGCCGTCATTTGGCGCCGGCAGTCGCGGCCGCGTTCCTGCTTCTCTCAGCATATCTG
Source organism: Sphingomonas sp. A2-49 (assembly GCF_025548555.1). GTDB lineage: Bacteria > Pseudomonadota > Alphaproteobacteria > Sphingomonadales > Sphingomonadaceae > Sphingomonas. The sequence goes on along the minus strand of NZ_JAJLPA010000002.1, from coordinate 121,236 downwards.
GTCGTGGCGCTCGCGAGCCTAGCGATCGACGCCCGACGTGCACAATTGGGGAATGTTTGGGAGGACGCAGTCGCATTGGCGGCTGTCCTCGTCTTGGGAATATGCACCCACGCTTGGCTCGGCACGAATATGCTGAAGACATGGTGTCTGGCGTGACCACGTCAGAAAGCTCCCGCCGACCTCCGTCACCAGCACCCTCATCTGCGCGCCATTTACTTAGAGGTTCTCATGCTTGATTCTCGTGAAGAAGGTGGACTGCTGCACCTGTACATAGATGGACTCCTCACAACGCGGGACTACATCGACTTCGTTCCCGCCTTTGAACGCTTTGAAGACCTGGGATCGCCTCCGTTTGCAATGCTGATTGAGCTCGGACCTAGTTTCACCGGCTGGAATTTGGGGCCGCTTTTGGGCGATGGCCGACCTGAAGTCGCGCACCGCAATACATTCAGCCGAATTGCAGTCGTCGGTGACGCCAAGTGGAGTCAATGGCTCACTGCTTCCTCAGGGCTCGTATTCGCCGCGGAAAACCGGTTTTTCGAGCGGCATAAGAAGGCCGAAGCGGAAAACTGGGCGCGGGGAGGGATCGCGGGCGATGCTACGCGTTCATAGCTCAACACGACATCCTGCGCAGCCGCCGCCGGGAGCGAGTTTGTGCCGGCGTGAGCGCCTTTTCCGGTGGGCTGAGCTGCTTGAGCGGGAGCCTACCCGTCAATTCGACCTGTTGGCCGTGCGCGACCGGATCCATGCCGGCGAGAATAGCTTACCCTCCCCGGCCGGCTCGCCGCTCGACATCGCATTTCGCGATCCCATCCTCAGGATCGAAGGTCTCCGAGGCTCTTCTGCTGCGGAGGCGCTGTCATTCTTCCAGCTGTCTCCGGCTGAATTCAGCCGCATCCTGGGATGGCGACGCCGGTCCCACGAGCAGAGCGGACGCTATGTCGCCTGGCGGATCAGGAACGTTGCGGACGCGTCCGCAGAGAACCGCCTGTTCTTCTTGGGCCTGATGGCCGCCCTGCTCCTGGCCGTTATCATCTTGCTCGCAAGCGGCATGTTGGCCGCGCGGAGATAATGATGGCTGATCGTGGAATCTGTTTCGCTAGGACGATCGGGAAGCGAACAAGGTCGACGTGGGGGCAAGCGTCCGGGTTGATGAACCCCGCGCCCAGAACCGTCGCGGCGGATGATGAGCACCACCGCGGACGCGTCTGTTCTCTGCGCCCGTCAAGCTGCCGCCTACGTTCGAAAGCCGTGATCGTTCCGGCGACCGATAGCGCATGCCCGACATCGCCGAAGGCGGCGAAGGGCGCGGGCGACAACGCACCTGATCGGCTTTTCGCTGTCGAGCGCCGAGCGTGCGCTCTGCCGCCCGGCCGGACGTGTCATTGTAACGGGCGCGCCGAAATGATCCGTCGGCCCGGGGCTTGGGAGTTTGGCCGTGGCCGCTACCAGCTTCGGCCCGGCGTCAGGCGACGACAGACCGTGCGCCACTCTACAACCTCGAACCTTCTTGAATAAGGAACGACAAGATGTCCTACCACCGTACATGTCTGATCGCGACGCTCGCCGCGCCGGTCCTTCTAGGCGGCTGTGCCACTTATCGAGCAGCACCCCTCTCCTACTCCTATTACGCCGTCCCTTGCGACACGCCCGGCGCGGTCCGGGCGGTGCCGATCGCGCCGCCAGATGCCCAAGTCGGCGCACCGGCCGCCGCTCCTCCGGCAGCCCTGCCGCCTACGCGAGCTGCTCCGCAGACACCGGATGGGGTTCCCCAGGCCTCGGCGACCGAGTGCCTGATTGCGGTTGCCGATCGTGGAGGCGGTTGGCGCGGCCCCGTTTCTTACGGTGGCGGCTACCCCCGCCGCTACTATGGGTCGCCCTTCTACGGATCGCTAGGGATCGGCATCGGCATCGGAGGGCATCACTATGGCGGCGGTCATCGCGGAGGTGGCTATTTCGGGGGCGGTCACCGCGGAGGCGGCCACCATTGATCTTTCCGGCGGAGATGAACCGCTTTTGACGGACGAACAGCCGAGAGGAAGCGAAAAGTGGCGCAATGGATCCAGCAGCTTGTCGATCAACTCGGCTATTTCGGCATCGCCGTGCTGATGTTCGTCGAGACCGTGTTTCCGCCACTGCCATCCGAGGTCATAATGCCGCTCGCCGGGCTGCGCGCCGCCCGTGGGGCGCTGTCGCTACCCGGCGTGATTGCCGCCGGGGCTGCCGGCGCCATGACCGGCAACCTCTGCTGGTATGCGGTTGCTCGCATGCTCGGCATCGACCGGCTACACGGGTTGATTGATCGGCACGGCCGATGGTTGACGCTGGGGTGGGAAGAGGTCGAACGCGCGAAAAGTTGGTTCGGTCGTCATGGCGCGCTGTTCGTCTGTGTCGGCCGCATCGTTCCGACCGTGCGATCGGTCGTGTCCATCCCGGCCGGGCTTCTGCGGATGCCCTTGGGACCGTTCCTGTTCTGGTCGACGGTCGGCACGGCCGCTTGGACGGCAATCCTCGCCGCCGCCGGGTTTCTGCTTGGACAGCGCTATGGGGTGGTCGATCGTTTGATGGGCCCTTTCTCGACGGGAATCATCGTCGTGCTAGTGCTCTGGTACGCATGGCGGGTGGCGACCTGGAGGCCTCGCCATGGACGCTGAGCCGTCCAAGCCCATGAGTGCCGCAACCCTCCAGCGCGCCTTCTGGCAGACCGCCGAGGCGACACGCGCGACCTTCATTGTCGACGCGGACGAGTATTTCAGAGCGGCTAGATCGGCAATGCTCCAGGCCAAGCGGCGCATCCTGCTCATCGGCTGGGACTTCGATGCCCGCATCCACTTTGCTGGCGACGGTCAGGATGAGGGTCCGCCAACGGTCGGGGCGTTCATCAGTTGGCTGGTCAAGCAAAGTCCCCTGCTCGAAATCCACATCCTTCGGTGGGATACCGGTGCGCTGACGACGCTCTTCCACGGCCGTACCCTACTCACGCTCCTGCGCTGGATGCGCGATCCGCAGATCCATCTGAAGCTCGACGGCCATCACCCAGTCGCCGCCTCGCATCACCAGAAGGTGGTGGTGATCGACGACTGCGTGGCGTTCTGCGGCGGCATCGACATGACACGCGAGCGATGGGACACCCGAGCACACCGGGATAGCGAACCGCGCCGCATCACGCCCGCCGGCCGACCGCATGGGCCTTGGCACGACGCCGCGATGGTGCTCGAGGGGCCAATCGCCGGTGCCCTTGGCGACGCCTGCCGGGAACGGTGGCGAGCGGCGGGCGGCCGGGCGTTCGATCCGGTCGTTGGGGGACGCGATTGCTGGCCCGCCGGGCTCGCTGCCGACTTCGTCAATGTGCCGGTCGGTATCTCACGGACGCTGCCGCAGATGGACGATCAGGAGCCCGTGCATGAGATCGAGGCGCTTTATGTAACGCTTATCGCCCGCGCCCGACGTCTCATCTATGCCGAAAGCCAGTATTTCGCGTCTCGGCGCGTAGCCGAGGCGATCGCACGGCGTCTCGACGAACCGGACGGTCCGGAGATCGTGATCGTCAACCCGACTACCGCGAACGGTTGGCTTGAGCCGATCGCGATGGACACGGCGCGGGCGCGCCTCGTTTCCGAACTGCGCAAGCGCGACGTGCATGGGCGTTTTCGCCTATACCACCCGTTTACCGCCGAAGGCGTGCCGATCTACGTCCATGCAAAGGTCACGGTCATCGACGATGAAGTGCTGCGGGTGGGATCGTCGAACTTTAACAACCGCTCGCTGCGACTCGATACCGAGTGCGACGTGACGATCGACGCGCCCAGTGCGCCGGACGTGGGTGTCGAGCGGGTGATCGCGGACATTCGCGACGGGCTCCTGGCCGAGCATCTCGGGGCTACGCGCGAGGCGGTGGCGAGCAAAATGGTCGAAACGGGCTCTCTGATCGCGAGCATCGCCGCCTTACAGACATCGGGACGTTCGCTACGCGACTATGAGCTTCCCGAGCTCACCGCCGCGGGAGAATGGTTGGCCGACACCGAGTTGCTCGACCCGGAAGGGCCGGATGCAATGTTCGAACCGCTCTCCCGTCGGCGCGGGCTGCTCTTTCATCTGCGGCATCGGCATCGCGGGCGTTCGCGGCACCGCCGTGCTTGAGCAACTGCTGAGCTCAAGCGAGGCTTGACGAGCACGTCGGCTGCTGGGCTTGCGCGTCGCCCTGCCAAACATGACTAACGAGTTGTTAAACTTGACACCCCAGAACAAGTGGACAGCGCTGGTGAATGCGGGAGATGGGCGATGAACGTGAACGGGGTGGCCGACGTGCTGGCGTTGCGCAACGCCGTTCTTCAGCGCAATGCCGCGCTTCGGGACGTAGCCTCCGCTCCCGCGCCAACTTCGCTACGCGGGCCGAGCAACGTCGCTACTCCACCCTCGAGCTTCGCCGCGACGATGCAGGACGCGCTCCAGAAGGTGAATGCGATCCAGGAGCAGGAGGATGTCGCCACCGAAGCCTATGAACGCGGCGATACCACCGACATCGCCACCGTAGCGCTGATGCAGCAGCGCGCTTCGGTCTCGTTTGAAGCGACCCTGCAGGTCCGCAACAAGGTCCTTTCCGCCTACAAGGACATCATGAGCATGGCCATCTGAGCGGGACAACACAACGACTGCCCAGTGGGTGCCCGCTCCGGGGCTGGCGCGTCGCCGCGACCCTCTTTCCTCCGCTCAGGATCGGGCGAAGCGCTCAATCTGACCTGCGAGGACCGCGATGTTGCGCACGCGGAGCATCGTCGCGCCGCTCGGGCTGTGCGAGCGGAGCTTGGGCGAGGTAAGGCGAGAGCTGCGGCATCTTGTATGCCGGTCGCGGGGGAGCAGCCGCAGGGTAGCCGCCATAGCCCCCGCCTTCATAGGCATGGCCGCCGTCCCAGCTGACGCCTCCGTGGGAACCGCTCCAGCTGACGCCGGCGCCATGTGTCTTGCGCTGCGCGGCGGCGGGCGACACGGCAAGCCCGACCGTGACTAATGCGCTCAATCCCACATTCAACTTCCTGATCACGTCGCTTCTCCTGCCGCGTTCCCGATATAATATCGAAAGCGCTGGACGAAATGGCCATCGGCCCGCGTTTAGTGGCGGAACAGACCACCGAGGAAGCCGCCAGGCCGGTAGCTGCCATGATGTCCGCCACCGTGATGTCGGTCGCCATGATGACGATTGCCGTGATGGCCTTCGTCATGGCCGCCCCAGGGCGAAGGCGGCGCATAGCCCGGAGCGGGCGGCGTCGCCTGAGGGGGGTAGCTCGCGGCTGGTTTCGCAGCGGCCTCGTAGGCCGCGTTCTTGTCGATGATCTTGTCGAGTTCGCCGCGATCCAGCCAGATGCCCCGACACTGCGGACAATAGTCAATCTCCACGCCCTGCCGATCGGCAAGCACGAGATCGACGCGGCACACGGGGCAGAGCATGCCCTGCGGCCGCGTCGTCGCAGGTGCCGTATTGTCAGTCATGATTGCCTCCTCACGTCCGAGATGTCACAACCCGGGACCGTCGCCCCGGGCTGCGGTGGTCAGGCCTTAATAGGCATACCCGCGGTAATGTTCATTCCGCTCCCGCCGCTCGTGCCGGCGCTCGCGGCGCTCCTCGCGTCGATCGTGGCGATTGTTGTAGCCGTAGCCGCCGCGATTGTATCCGCCGCCATAGCCGCTCCACGATTGCCGATAGCCATCGCCCCGATAAGAACCGCCATGCTCATCGCCGTGCCCGCCAGCCCGCTGGCCATAACCCCCGCCACCGCCCTGGCTGCCATACCCGCCCCAAGATTGGGCAGTTGCCGCCGTCGGCGCTATGAAAGCAAGCGCGGCCGCGGCCAAGATCAAAGGACCCTTCATGATCGTCTCCAAGATGTGACCGAATGCCACATTGCTACTGATAAAAAGCCGCGATTGAACCTCCAGAAAACGGTGTTGACAGCCATCATTCATGGGTTCGTAGATCGCCAGCTGCCGTAAGCTTGGCGAATTGCCTACTGAAACCTGAAAAGGTGCAAGTACAACTCAACCGATCGACAATTTCCAGATTGTCATTTGCGATGGCGATGGTCTTCCGCAGGGGTCCGTTCAGCCCTCATTCAACGGCCTCAGGCGATCCGTCAGAATCGGCTGTTCGGTCGCGCCGGGCGGCGACGGGAGAGTAAGCTATGCGTACGATGTTTTTGATGGCTGCGGCTGCGCTCGCAGCTGCAATCCCTAGCACCGCGTCAGCGCAACACCATGGTGGGGGGGGCGGACATGGTGGCGGCTATGGCGGACACGGCGGATATGGCCGCGGGTATGGGCATGGCGGATCGATCGCCTTGGGCGGGTACGGCTACCGTCCCGCCGTTCCCTACTATGCGCCCTCCTACTACGACTACCCCGCTTACCCGGTTCGGTATTACCCGCGAGCGCGCTATTATGATCGGCATTATCGCCCGCGGCATCATCGCCGGCACTGGTGACCCTGATCGCGGTTGCTAGCCCATCACGTCTTTCAGGCGATCATTCCTGCCTGATGGTTGAACGGGCACTGCGGCGATATGCTGGTTCGCCTCCAGCGGACTGAACGGCTTGTCACGCTGACGCGAGGCGCTGGCGTGTTCTCTAAGCATTGCACTTCGGATAGATGCAAAGCTTATGAGGATCCTGACTTCGGAACACCGTACAGGAATGAACCGAGGCGTCATTTCCGCGTTCTCCGCCTTCGTCCTGTTTCTCGTTGGTTGCTCCGCGGAACAGCCCAAACAGGTGCCCAGCGAGCAGGAACTGCACGCGGCCGAGGTGGGCGGCAGAGGCGTGGCCGGCCGGCACCACTTTTTATGTGAGGACGGCACCACTCTCCTCGTCGACTTCAAGGCTGAGGGTCTCGGCTTGCAAATACGCGAAAGCGAAACTGCGAGACCAGAGACGCTGACCGCCCCTAGCCCCGGACGGCCATTCGTTGGCGAACATTCTTTTGCTGTGATCGGACGCGGCAAACTCGAGTATCGACGGGGTTCGGAACCCGTACTGACCTGCGCTCGCCAGACGCGCTGACATATCAGGCCCGATGGAAGGCGGGCGAGGAGCTATGCTCGCTTCCCGACCGCGCTTGCGGGAGCCTTACCCTGCCTCGCCCGTTACATCGCCAGAAGGAGAGTGAAATGACAGAAGAAAAACCAGGCCAGCATCACGATCATCCGGGCCATCAGCCCGGCGACCTGGACGAGCATGGCCACCGTGACAAGCAGGGGCAGAGCGAGGTGCCCGGTCAACACCACGATCACCCCGGACATACGCCCGGGGATCTGGACGAGCACGGCCACCGCGATACGCAGGGCCAGAGTGAGGTACCCGGTCAACATCACGACCACCCGGGACATACGCCCGGCGACCTCGACGAGCACGGTCACCGCGACAAAGGCGCTGGCGCTTCCTGAGGAGAAGGGGGAGTAGCGCTCCCCCTTTTTTCATTGTGCAAGCTAACCTGAGCGCCGCATTCTGCCGCATGTACGCTTAGGTGCGCTGAAGTGACGGTTAAGTCTTCAGCCAATCGAGAAGCTCGGGACCCAGCAGCTGCGCGTTCAGTTGCTCGTCCGACAACTCGACGAAAGCATCCAGATCACGGATGATGACGACACCCGTATTGCGGAATTGCTGAGCAATCAATCGAAGAAAGCCGAAATCGACGTCGTGCTCGCATGCACCCACGAACAAAAAGTAGATCTTGTCGCCGCGCCGTTCGGAGTTCTTCAACACCTCAATCGTTCGGGCGTGATCCGCCGGATCGTTCTCGCCATCAGTGACGAACACGACGATGGACCGTTTCTTGGCGCGAACCTCCGGCTCTTTGTCCAAACCGAAGAAGCGACTGAGAAAGCCGCCGCTTTCGGGCTCTGACGGCAGCCAGCCGAAATACCGAAGGTTGCGTTCCAGAACGTAGCTGTAGGTGGTGCCGCCGTTCCAACCGGGCACCCGATCGACCACGTTGCGAACGATGTACCCTTCGCAATCTTCTGGCGTCACCGTGCCGACATGGTGAACGCTGCCCTTGCCGTTGCTGAAGGTGAAGACGTCCATCTGTCCGTCGGGATCCAGTTCCATCCCGTAGGGCACGAGGCGCTGGATCAGCCGGCTGGTCGTGCCCTCCTCATGCTCATGCTCGAAAGAGCCCGAAACATCCATGTCGAAGGCGAGCTCGGCTTTGACGTTCGGTGCGACGCCGGCTTTGTCGAGCGACACGCGCAGCGTGCGGGCGGATTTCTGGAGGTCGAGTTGCAGAGCCATAACGTATAGTTCCTCATGCTTTGAGTTGTTGCAGGATGGTGCGGAGCTGCTGTTGATGCTCGCCCACCTCCGTCGGGTTCGGTTGACGTCGTGCGGAAGAGGCGGTCGTCAGCGCCGCCATTGTTCCCAGCCAGCCCGGCATAGCCACCAGAACCACGTCCTGTATCGCCGAGATCAGCCTCAGAGGCTGCTCCCCCTGGTTGTCGTGCAACGAAGCGCCGCCGCGGATCTGGAGCACGGTCTGCGTGAGGCTCATGCTGCGTTCCAGGAACCGCCTGGACAGGGCCGGCTGGTCCGTCGTGTGATGTTCGGACAAGAACGCCGCCGCCAACGCCGCCGCCTCGATCTCCGTTGTCACGGCTCGGATGAGACGCGCCTGCTCTTCGAGTGCCTCTTTCAGTTCTAGGAGCGGCTCGATCGCTGCGCCGGTGAGCGCAATGAGTTGGTCAAGCTCGACGCGCGCAGCTTCGAATTCACGAGGGCTGTCGATCCGGTCGCCTGCGCCGCCGAATAAGCGGCCGAACACCCCCGACGGAGGCCGTAGTCCGCAGATCGCCTCCAGATCGATTCCACCCAGCAGATCAACCATTCGGCGAACATACCCGCGGGCCCTGCTCAGCACCTCGGCTTGTGAAAGCGCCAGCGTGCGCGAGACGATAGCGGCATAGTTTTTCTGAGCGTCGTGCCCCCACAAGGTGACCTGTCGGTCGCTTTGGCCTTCCACGAAACTCTGGACGAGTCGGATCGCTTTTGCGGCGACCGGGCGTGAAAGACCCGGGGAAAGCCGCTCCAAGTCGGCCGCGGTGACCGCGATTCGCTTGCGCTCGACCCCCGGAATAGCCGTAGGCGCGGTGACTGTCCTGGAGGGGGCGGGACTGCTCGCCTTGGCGGTTGATGAGAGTCTTGCCCGTTCGTCGGGAGCGTTAGGCCTCGGACTCGCGTCTGTACCGGATGGGCGGTCATTTTCGCGCCCGGGACCCGCCTTCCCGCCGGTCGTCGAGCCGATAACGGTCGGGCGCAGCCTCCGACCGCCTTCGCCGATCGAAGTGCCGTTCCGCGCGGGGTCTTCGGACATGGGCCGATCAGGAGAAATGGGCGAGGACGTCGTTGAAAGTCCCGTTAAAGCCGCGACCCACCGCTGCATATTCCCAGCCATCGGGGCCGAGCAGGATGCTGCCGAGCTGGACCACGTTGAAGTCCTTGAATTCGGAGGAAAGCTGATAGGCGCCGAGTTCGCGGCCGCTCTCGTCCGACAGGGTTATCGTGCATAGGTCGATGTCACCGAACGCCGGTTCGTCTTCCGCTGCTTCGCCGGTGTCGTGACCGCCGCCGTGCTCGGCCTCGTGCACGGTCACCAACACGGGGATCTCGTTCACACCGGCAGGTAGCTTCGATCCGTCAATAACGATCGACTCCGTATTGTTCTGTACCCGCATATCACCGCTATGTGCCAGGCCACCGCTGGGCGTCTGGAACGAGCCGTCCGGGTTGGTCTGCAGCACGCCGCCGCGTGGATTCATCCGCGTCGTGTTATAGGTCGATAGCACGCTGGCCAGTTCGGCCACCTTGGCTCCGTTGCCGTCGTTACGCGCCTCCAGCGCGTGAACGTCGACGTCGTCGGCGTGCTCGGCGTCACAACGCCACTCGACCTTGGCGGTGAACCGAGCGCCCTTCTTCAGCGATAACTGGAGTTTGGGTGCTACCGCACCGGGTTTGTCCAACGAGAGAGTGAGCATAGTCGCACGGATCCTTCATTCTGTCCGGGGAAGGGCATGGAGGCTATTTCTGGGAGAGGGTGGCGAGCTCCCGCCGGGCGTCAGCGAACTTTTGGCGAGCAAGCTCGAACTTCTCGTCCGTGGTTTTTCGCGCGGCCTCGACGAGCCCGTGGATCTCCTTGGTGGTTGCGATGATGGATTCGATCTGCTGCGCCTGCGCGATGCGGTTTTCACCGGGCGCGAGCGCCGCCGAAACGGCAACGTCCTTGAGCGCGCGCCCGCGAAGCTCGGTCAGTTGCCGATCAAGCTTGGCTTGGCGCCCGGCGATCTGCTGGACGCTCTTGACGGCGAAAGCACCGTGGATCGACAGCAAGGTCATCTTGATCGATGCGAAGCGCGATGCGACGGTGGTCGCCGTCTCCTGCAGCGTCGCGACCCCCGCCTGCTCGATCTGCTGGATTACAAGCTGATCGGCGGGGAGCCGGGTATAGCTTCCCTCCAGCGCCAGGGCGCGACTTTCGAGCAGCCGCAGCTTGTCCCTCAGCTCGAGCAGGCGGCCCTGCGCAACGGGGTCGGCTGGATCGAGCCCAGCTTCCTGTTCAGCGACATAGCTTCGCGCCTTGTCCAGCAGAGCATTCGCGACCCCGGCCGCCAACGTGAAATCAGCGAAATGGGTGCCGTAGCTCCGCTTGAGCGCCTCGAGATTCTGCAACTCGGCGAACAGCTTCTGCATCTCCTTGGCGAGTTCGCCTTCGAGCCTCGCCATCTCGTCGGCGAGCGTTCTGGTCCGCCCCGCAACAAGGTTGCCGATCGCGGTCATCAGCTCCTCGGCGAGCTGCTCCGGCCGCTTGCCGCGAAGACGGCCGAGCAGGCTTCCGATCAGTCCCGGCTTCTCGCCGTTTTGTACCTTCTCGAGAATCTCTGGCAGGTTGGCGTCTTCGACCCCTTTCTCCAGCCGTCCGAAAAGCGCGAAAACCGCTGCTGCCGAGTTCTTGTCGAGCCGGGCGAGGAAACCGTCGAGCGTCCGCTGGAGGGCTTGTTCCGCATCGAGCCCGATCCTGATCACGTCTCCAGACGGCATGGCGGCGAAATCAAATTGAGCGAGCTGCTTCTCCGCCTCAACCCGCTGCTCGGAGCGAAGAACGATGGCGCCGGTCGCAAGCGGAGCGGCGACGACCGCGGTCGACGTCGCGATCGAGCCTCTCCCGGGATCGGACCCGATCATTGTCGGCTTCATCACATTCTCCCCCGGGTCATCGCGGTAGCGCTGCCCACTTATACAATAGCTGTCGCTCGCGCCAAGAACATCGCCAACCGCCAGTATCGCCGGCGATCCTGCGCGATCGGCTCGCGCTGCCGCTCGGCACGCGTCCGGGCAACTCAGCCACTGCTCGTCGAAGCGACAGTTCCTGCGCCTGCGGACCGATCTTACCCGATCACGCTGACGGACGACGCCAGGGTCGCACGATACCTCCAAACCCTCGCGTCAAATGTGCATGCCCTGCCCTCGCAGCACCAGAGCCGCTTCCTTTATGGACTCCGGCAACGTCGGGTGAGCGTGCACGGTAAGTGCCAAATCCTCGGCGGTGCCGCCGAACTCCATTGCCAGCACAGCCTCCGCGATCATGGTGCCGGCGTCGGGGCCAATGACGTGCGCGCCGAGGAGCCGCCCGGTCGATGGATCCGCGAGCAGCTTGGTCATCCCGCGCGTGTCGCCGTTGCAGCGGGCGCGGCTGTTGGCCGTGAAGGGGAAGGTGCCTACCTTGTATGCGACCCCTGTTGCCTTGAGCTCCTCCTCCGTCTTGCCCACGCTTGCCACCTCGGGAGATGTGTAGATGACGGCCGGGACAAGATCATAATCGACGCCGGGATATTGGCCGGCGATTCCCTCGACGCAACGGACCCCGTCGAGCGTCGTCTTGTGCGCGAGCATGGGACCGGGGATCACATCGCCGATCGCGTAGATCCCGGGCACGTTGGTGGTGAAGCCGAGCCCAACGGGAATCCGTCCCCTCTCGTCGACGAGGACTCCTACGCCGTCCAGAGCCAGTCGCTCGGTGAAGGGCCTCCGGCCGACTGCTACGAGCACGACATCTGCCTTCAGGATTTCGGAAGGGCCACCGTTCGCCGGCTCTATCGAGAGTTCCACTTGCTCCATCGTGCGCTCGGCTGATGTTACTTTCGTGCCGAGCCGGAACTCGATCCCCTGGTTTTGAAGCATCTTGTAAAACTGTGCGGCGATCTGCTGGTCCATGGCAGGAACGATGCGGTCGAGGAACTCGATGACCGTCACCTCAGACCCGAGCCGGCGCCAGACGGAGCCGAGCTCAAGACCGATATAGCCGCCGCCGATGACCGCCAAGCGCTTCGGGACCTCGGTCAGCGAGAGTGCTCCAGTCGAGGAGACAATACGCTGCTCGTCGATATCCACGCTCTTCAGCGTCGCCACGTCGGAGCCCGTCGCGATGATAATTCCTTTCCTGGCGGTCAGGACTTGCTCGCCGCCTCCGTTCAACTCGATGCGCAGCCGATCCGCAGCCTCGAATCGTGCGGTTCCACTGACCCGTTCGATCTTGTTCTTCTTGAAAAGGTACTCCACGCCTTTCGTCAGGCCATCGACTACCTGATCCTTGCGTGCGAGCATCTGGCGTAGGTTCAGCGCGACGCCGCCGACTTCGATGCCGTGCTCATTGAGGCCGTGACCTACCTCCGCATAGAGTTCCGTCGAATGCAGAAGCGCCTTTGATGGGATGCAGCCGACGTTGAGGCAAGTTCCCCCCAGGGTTTCGCGCCGTTCGATGCACGCGACGCTCATGCCAAGCTGGGACGCGCGAATCGCAGCTGGATAGCCCGCAGTCCCACCGCCGATTATCAGAAGGTCGTAAGTATCAAGCATTTCCGGCTCCGCGTTCAAGCGTTGTTAAACAAGTATCATTCGCGAGCCGGCTCAACGGCAGCAACGAAACGATCAGCACGGCAGCGGCGCGATCCGAAGGCTCAGGGTCGCTGTCAGCGCGTGAGCGGGCTGTCGACCCCGTCAATGCGCAGGCGACAAGATGTGGGCGCGAGAAAGCCTGCTACGAGAAGGGCATCGAGCCGCTTTTGAACAGCATGGATCACGTCGTCAGCCCCTGCCTTTTGGACAAATGCCGCCCTCACACTCCGATGCGCCTGCCTGTTTGCGACCTCAGGGTAGGCCCGTCGATCCTGCTGCCGAACGATCAAATGCGCAGCCGCGCCAGAGGCTAACCGCCATGCCGTGCGAACACGCGGTTGCCGCCCGGCCCGAAGGCGATGACGTTGAATCGCTCAACTTGATGCTGCGGCACCTCCATGCCTGGCGATCCCAGCGGCATTCCGGCGACGGCCAATCCGGCGACACCTTTCGGTCGTTCGGCAAGCACGCGTCGGACGTCGGCGAGCGGCACATGTCCTTCGATGACGAGTCCGTCGACCACGGCGGTGTGGCAGGAGTTGACGCCGGCAGGCACTCCGCGCGCGCGTCGAAAAGCGGCGCGATTTCCGTCATCGAGCATCTTGACCGGCCGCCGCAAGGCCTGCCCGGCCTGCCCCGCCCACTTTTCACAGCACCCACAGCCAGGATCGCGGTGTATCAGGATTGGACCTGCGGCGAGCGCAGCTCCCGGTATAGCGACCAACAGGCCGGCAAGGACGAGAGAGCGAGTCATAAGCGATCCTTTCGAATGTTAATTGACCTAACGTTGCGTTCCGACCCCTTCGTTCTCGCGCAAGTCGTTGTGAAGCGTGGTGGCGGCGATCGCAGCATGCCCAATGGCGACACTGATCTGATCGAGCGCCGCGACGATATCGCCGGCGGCGTAGACGCCTTCAAGGCTCGTCCGCTGCTTTGCGTCCGTAAGGATGCAGCTGCCATCACTGAGGACGAGGCCGAGCTGACGTGCCAGCGCGTTGCGGCTGTCGGAACCAAGCGCCGGGTAAATGGTGTCGAAGGTGCATTCCGTTCCGTCGCGCAGATGCGCTGATACCGAGTTGGCAAAGGTAAGCGTAGCGAGCGGGCTCTCCCGTACTCCGACTTGCGCCGCGGACAGCCGCTCCCGATCGTCGTCCGTCAATGCGACGGCCTCGTAAGCAAGCAAGGTTACGTTCTCCGAATAGGTTCGCAGGAACAGGGCTTCGGCCACGCCGTGACTATCGGCGCCGATAACGCCGATCACCTGGCCAGTGGCTTCATACCCGTCGCACACCGGGCAATAGCGCAGCAGCCCGCGGTTAACTGCATCACGGTGTGTCACTGTGTCCATCGCTGGCCGGCGGTTCTCCACTCCGGTGGCGAGCAGCAGTGCCCGTGCGGTGATCGCGATGCCTACACCATGAGCGTGAAATCCATCTTCCCGCCTCTCGACTGCATCTATGCGCCCAGCGACGATCCGCACGCCATATCGTTGTGCCTGTTCCCGCATCCGCTTCAGGAGTTCCTCACCACCGATGCCGTCGGGAAAACCAGCATGATTATGCGACAAGGGGATCCACTTGGCACGGCTGTGCCCCTCGTCGACGACGATCACGCGTCGATGATAGCGCGCCAGATAGATGGCTGCGGTGAGCCCCGCAGGTCCCCCGCCAACTACGAGCGAGTCGCATTGCGCGTCGCAAGTTTCGTCGTCGGTCCTCATACAGCAGGAGCCGAACCGCTGCTGGCGAACTGCCTTCTACCCCTCCTTGAAAGTCGAATCACCGCAGCACCTCGAGATCGACGCGCTTGGCTGCACGCCAGGCGGGGATAGCCTCGGCAAGCACTCGCCAAGCTGAACGCAGAAATATAACGGCGATGAGCCCGCCGACAGCGAAGTCGGGCCATGCCGAGCCTGTCGAACCGACTAGAACCGCAGCGATTAGCACCCCGACGTTAGAAGCGACATCGTTGCGCGAGCATTCGAACGTGCTCGACATATTCACGTTGTCGCCTCGAAAGCGCCATAGCAGAACGAGGCACGTGAGGTTCGCGGCAAGAGCGACGCTGCCGAACCCCAGCATCAGCGTCGACGACGGAGGGATGCCATTCAGAATCTTCTGGACGATGCCGACAATCACTGCGATCCCGAACACGAGGATGATCCCGCCTTTGGCAATTGCTGCCCCGGCTTCCCACCGAGGACCGCGGTTGAGCGCGTAAAGGCTGAGTGCATAAACCACCGCATCGCCAAACATGTCTACCGAGTCCGCCATCAGCGCTGACGAACGCGCCACCAGACCGCCGCCGAATTCGGCCACGAACATCGCAAAGTTGATGGCCATGACGATGATCAGCACGCGGCGCTGCTCGGGCTTTTGGCCGAGCTCGGCGATGGTATCGCCTTTTCTGGAACAGCAATCGTCCGCCATGTCTCGCCTCGCAATGCCGGGTCGGCCGCTCTATATGGACGCTCGACCTACTCGAGGGTCAAGCGGAGAAGCGAATGAAGATCGGCGAGGTCGCAAACTCACCGGGCTCAAGGTCGACACGATCCGGTTTTATGAAGCGGAGGGTCTGATTGACGAAGCCCGACGCACCAGAGGGAACTATCGAAGTTATGAGCGGGCGCACGTTGGTCGTTTGTCATTTATCAAGCAGTCGCGCGACTTGGGATTTACGCTCCTACAAGTTCGTGATCTACTCCGGCTGACTGACGATCCGCGCGGCTCCTGCGCGGATGTCGACGTCATCGTGCTCGAACACCTCGCCGAAATCGACCGCAAGCTGGTTGCCTTGCAAGGGCTAAGAGGCGAACTGGCAAAACGACTGGAATGCTGCGTCGGCCCTCTCACCGACGATTGCGGCATTATTAGCAGGCTGATGTCGAAGCAGGCGGCTTAGGGGCAAGCTGTCGCTTGGCAGGCGCGGCCTTATGCTTCCATGCGGCGAAGAATCGGGCAGTCCGGTCGATCATCTCCGTGACAGCGGTTCACCAAGTCTAGCAGCGTCGATCGCATATCTTCGAGCGTAGCCGCTTTACGCCCGAGTTCATCAGCGCGCGCCTGGGCAAGCATCTTTACTTCGCTGCTAGATCGGCTGCGATCCGACCAGAGGCCGAGCAGTGTGCGGATTTCCTCAATCGGAAATCCCAGATCACGCGCATTGGCGATGAACCGCAGCCGGTGAAGATCGGCATCGGAATAATCCCGGTAGCTCCCGCGCCGTCGCGGCGAAGGCACGAGGCCGATCTTCTCATAGTGTCGGATCATGCGTTGGGAGACGCCGCTGGCGTCCGACGCCGTTCCAATGTTCACAGCTTCACCGCGTTTAGGCGTAAAGCGTTCAGAACGACGGTGAAGGACGAGAGCGCCATCGCCGCCCCGGCCAGCATCGGCGAGAGCAGAATGCCGGCGACCGGGTAGAGCACCCCGGCCGCAACCGGCACGCCGATGCCGTTGAACAAGAACGAGAAGAACAGATTCTGGCGGATGTTGCGCATCGTTGCCTGGGCGAGCTTGCGCGCCCGCACGATCGCCGACAGATCGCCCCGCGTGAGCGTCATGCCCGCGCTTTCGATCGCCACGTCTGTTCCCGTGCCCATCGCAAGGCCGACGTCCGCCGCCGCCAGTGCGGGGGCATCGTTGATGCCGTCGCCGGCCATCGCGACCTTGGCACCGGACGCTTTCAGCTCCCCGATGATACGGGCCTTGTCTTCCGGCAGCAGATCGGACCGCACCTCGTCGAGTCCGCCCACGGCACGAGCGACCGCATCGGCCGTTCCACGATTGTCGCCCGTGAGCATGACGACGCGCAGGCCCTCCTTGCGGAGCGCGGCGATGGCGTCGCGCGCCGATGGCCGCACGGGATCGGCGACCGCGAGCAGCCCCGCGAGTGCTCCGTCGATAGCGACCAGGATGACGCCTGCGCCTTCGCCACGATGACGATCGGCCGCGGCGTCGAGCGGCATGGGATCAGCGCCGATCCGACTGATTTGCGCCGCGTTGCCGATCACGACCGAACGGCCGTTCACCGTAGCGCTGACTCCCAGGCCAGTTTGTGAGGTGAAATCCTCGACCGTGCCGAGCTGGAGCCCGCGTTCTTTGGCGGCAACGACGATTGCATGGGCGAGCGGATGTTCGGATTGACCTTCGACGGCCGCGGCGAGCGCGAGCATATCATTTTCGTCGACCGCTCCGATCGTCTCGACAGCGATCAGCTTGGGCTTGCCTTCCGTAAGGGTGCCCGTCTTGTCGATGACCAGCGTATCGACCTTCTCCAGCCCCTGTAAAGCTTCCGCGTTCTTGACCAGCACACCGGCTGTCGCGCCTCGTCCGGTGCCGACCATGATCGACATCGGCGTGGCGAGCCCGAGCGCACATGGGCAGGCAATAACCAGCACCGCAATGGCATTGAGGATGGCATGGCCCATACGCGGCTCAGGGCCGAGCAGCGACCACGTGATGAAGGTTGCAATCGAGATCAGCACGACAAGCGGCACGAACCATCCTGACACGCGATCGGCAATCGCCTGGATCGGGGCGCGGCTCCGCTGCGCTTCAGCGACCATGCGGACGATGCGCGCGAGCATCGTATCCGAACCAACCGCGCGAGCTTCCATGACCAGGCTGCCCGTCCCGTTGATCGTGCCCCCAGTGACGGCCGCCTCGACCTCCTTGAGTACAGGGGCGGGTTCGCCGGTGAGCATGGATTCGTCGACCGAAGAGCGACCATCGACCACCACGCCGTCGACCGGGATCGCCTCGCCCGGGCGGACCCGCAGCCGGTCGCCGGTCGCCACGTCGGCGAGACCGACTTCTTCCTCCGAGCCGTCAGACCTCAACCGTCGCGCTGTTTTGGGAGCGAGATCCATGAGCGCGCGGATCGCGCGCCCGGTTGCTGCCCTGGCGCGCAATTCGAGCACCTGCCCGAGCAGCACCAGCGTCACCACGACGCCGGCAGCCTCGTAATAGACGGGGACCATGCCCCCGTGCATCCGGAACGTCGCAGGGAAGATGCCGGGCGCGAGTGTCGCGACCACGCTGTAGAGGAACGCCGCGCCGACCCCGATCGCGATCAGCGTGAACATATTAAGATGCCAGGTGCGGATCGAGGTCCACCCTCGCTCGAAAAACGGCCAGCCCGCCCACAGCACGATCGGCGTGGTTAGTGCGAGTTGGACCCACGGCGAGGCCGCAGGACTGACCACATGCAAGCCCGTCATTTCGGCGAACATGGAGACGATCAGCAGCGGGATCGTAAGAGCGCCCGCGACCCATAGCCTGCGCGTGAAATCAACCAGCTCGGGATTGGGGCCGTCGTCGAGAGACGGTTCTTCCGGTTCGAGAGCCATGCCGCAAATCGGGCACGTCCCCGGCCCTTCCTGGCGCACTTGCGGGTGCATTGGGCACGTCCACACCGCCCCCGGCGTCGCTATCGGCTCAGGCTTTGCCTGATCGCCGAGATAGGCGTTTGGGTTAGCCACGAACTTGGTCCGGCACCCGGCGCTGCAAAAATGATATTCATGGCCGGCGTGCTCGGCATGGTGCGCCGTCGTCGCCGGATCGGCCGTCATGCCGCACACCGGGTCCGTCACCCTCGCCGCGTCGTCGGGCACCTTATTTGCCGAGCAGCAGCCACCCGTTTTGCCCGGTTGTTCGGCTGCCACTGGCGCGGTCGACGCCCCCGAGCAGCATGACGAGGGCGCAGCAGCCGGTTCGGCTGCTTGCTTCGCTGAGCAGCCGCAACCCCCGGCGTGGGAATGAGAATGAGGATCGTTCATGGCGTAACTCCTTCGACCCGAAGGCATGTAGGGTCTGACATCGTGTCAAGGTCAACCCCCGCCCCTTCTCACTAGTGTTACGCGTCCGCGACCTGTTTCCCTCAACGGTCGCTGTATCGAGAACGGGGATCAGCCCGCTCTCGATGACACCGGCTAATGCCTGATTTTAGGGCACGATGCCTTTAACGAACGGGTCGCTCGAGTTCGACGATATCATGCAGTTTCACGCTGCCAGTGAGCGGGGATGCAGTCGCAAAATGGTCGTTCAGAGTAGAATCGATGCGCACTGTGCCGATTTCGGTACGCGTAAAGCTCGCGCCGCTACGCGGGCCAGGCCGCGACACATTACGATAGACCTTGAGAACCTGACCGGCCTCGGCGCCGTCTGCCCATCCGATGCACACGACAAGATTCTTGCCCGAGACATCCACCACGCTTCCGCGCATGAAAAAGGTATGGCCGATGCCGGGCGCGGCGATGGCCGGCTGCACTGTGCCCATGAGGGGCGCGGCGAGAAATGCGGCTGCAATCAAAAAGCGGCGTGCGGTCATAAAGAATTCCTTGGATGTGCGGGATCGCCTTGCAAGATTCCCGGTGTTCTGGACCGGCGACCGAACACGATGAAGGGTCGGAAACTACGCAGACCGGAAATTCATGCCCGCGCCCTTGGGCAGCAACCAGCCCGTCGCCACGTGTTCAAGCTAACGCAGTGGTTTGGGCAAGCTCTGCAATTCGGGATCACTGCGGTATGTAAATCCCGAGTCTTTTTAGCCTCTTCGTGAGATCGTATCAGAGCGTGAATCTCCCAGAGCGATCCTTGAGGAACCCGCTATGAAACGTCTTTTTCTCGCCGGCACTCTGCCGTTTGTGTTGCTCGGTGCCTGCGCCACGACTTCGACCGCAGAACAACGTGCGAGCTACGAAAAGATGGAAAGTGGGATGGGAACCGATGATCGTCATGATCACAGCGAGCAAAAGGGAATGGGCAGAAGTTCCATGAACTTAACCCATGGTAAATGTCGTCAGATCCTCGCCAAAAGCCGCTGATTGGCTAGCCGCAAAGGGAAGATCATGACGATGCAGTCGATACCCTAACCGATGGTCGGCTGATCGCGGCGATTGCCGCGTCTATCGCGAGTGGGCTGTAGGAGCGGAGCGCCGGGGTGTGACCGCCCGGATCAGCTTTGCCCTTCCCGCGTAAAACGATATCTACCCGTCGAACTAGAACCGCGGTTGACAGCGCAGCGGGAAGCGCACGGGGGAATAATGGCGGCAGAACTCGGCTTGCAGACCATTGGCGACGATCACGACGGCCTCGTGCGACGTCTCATTGCACGATGGCGGGATGACCCAAGCGCGACCTATCGGAGCTGGTTTCTTTGGGATGAGCGCCTGAAAAACTTTCGCTCGATCCGGCGCGGCATCGGCCAAGTGGTAGCGGAGATCGAGCGCGGCACGTTCGGTGTCGCCTACCGTGGATCGTCGCTCGAGACCGTCGTTCATTCCGTCGCCGAACAGCGGCAAATTTTCAAAGGCGCCGACCACGCCTTCCTCTGGAAACCGAAGCTCCGCATCCCCGACATTTACGAGAGTCCGGAGAACCAGCGCGCGTTCGGTCGCTTGCTCGACGCCTGTTCGTGTTGCGACACGGCTGAGGAAATCATTGGCCATATCCACACGATCGACCGCTTGAAGATCAAGGGGCTCGGGCCAGCGGTCGCGAACCTCCTCTACTTCCTTCATCCCACGCTTGTGCCGCCGTTCAATACCGCGATCGTGAATGGCTACAATGCGCTCACCGGCGCGAATGTGAAGCTGGGAAGCTGGGAGCACTTCCTTGCGATGCGCACAGGCATTCTCGACCTGAACGACCGGCACCGCGATCTCTTGTCGAACGACCTAGGTGCAATAGGCGGCTTGCTGTTCGACGTAGGATCGAAGCGCTATCCTGCGCCTCCCCTTGATGGTGCTGCAATCGGCGACTGGAGCGCGCGGCTCGAAGCGGCGCGCGAGGAAGCGCGCACTCTCAGCAAGGCGGCCCAGCGCGAAGGCGAGAACGAGCGTACTCATACTGAAATCCAGGCCTGGCTTCGCGATCTTGGATTGGCGCTCGGTTACGACGTTTGGATTGCCGCCAACGACCGCAGCCGTCCTTTCAACAGCGCTCCTTTGGGACACGGATGCCTTGAGCGATTGCCCGACACCATCGCGACGTCGAGAGGGGCAGACTCTATCCGCCTGATCGACGTGCTTTGGCTTGAGAAGGGCGGCGATCACGTCGCTGCGGCGTTCGAGGTGGAGCATTCCACGTCGATCTATTCGGGGATCGTCAGGATGCTCGACCTGGCTTTGAGCGGCAGCGACCTTCACGCGACCGCAGGGCTGTTCTTGGTCGCGCCCGACGCACGCGAAGCTGACGTTCGCGCGCAGTTGCAGCGGCCCGCGTTCAGTCGCGTCGCCGACCTCGATATATCCTATCTCCCCTACGGCGAGCTGGAGAAGAACCGTGAGGCCATCGCCCGGTTCGGATCGGGGCTGAAAGCGATTAAGGCCGTGTCCAGCAAGCTCGCGTGAGGCACGCAGCCAAGGGTTAGGGCCGGGAGCCGCGTATCCTCTAGCAGTAGAGGAGAGCTGCCGTGACGATGCCATCCCCGGCCCCCTGGCTCGATGTCGTGCTGATCGGGTGGTTTGTGCTGACCGCACTTTCGGTCGCCCACGTCGCGTGGGATGCCTTCACCCGCAACCCCGAGCTGCGGGTGATGAAATGGGGGTGGCTGCTGGTCACGCTCTATGGCGGCCCGATCATGGCCGCAGCCTATGTGCTATCCTGCCAGGAGCCAGCGAACGAGCGGCACGAGGACTTCGTTCGACCATTGTGGAAGCAGGCGTTGGGCTCGGCCATTCATTGCATGGCGGGTGATGCGACCGGCGTCATCGCCGCGGCCGCGATCACCACGGCGCTCGGCCTGCCGATGTGGCAGGACGTAATCGCCGAATATGCGTTCGGCTTCGCCTTCGGGCTGCTGATTTTCCAGGCGCTGTTCATGCGCGACATGGCGGGCGGCTCCTATTGGGGCGCGCTTCGCATGTCGTTTATTCCCGAGTGGCTTTCGATGAATGCCGTCATGGCCGGCATGATTCCGACGATGGTGGTGTTGATGAGCCGGGACATGGCCGCGATGCACGCCAGTTCACTGCGCTTTTGGGGCGTCATGTCGCTGGCGACGCTCGTCGGCTTCGCCGTCGCCTATCCGATCAACCTTTGGCTTGTCGGCGTCCGCCTGAAGCACGGCATGGGCACGGTTCGCGCGCTTGGACATGGCGGGCACGAGGTCGGCGCGGACCGGCAATCGGCGACACCGATGCCGGACATGGGGCACGACATGATGGCGGGGATGAGCGGCATGGCAACGGGCGCGCGTGTGACCGGGCCGCAGATTGCCGCGATGACCGTGCTGACCCTCGTCATGCTCGGGGCGGGGGTCATCGTTGCAACGCTGTTCGGCCGATGGGCCCTGTAGCCAAGTCCGACGATGGCGATCCCGGCGAGGGGTGATCGCGCGAGCCGCGTATCTAGGGTGGGCGGGGCTGAGACGGAGAAAGTAAGATGCACCAGATCGACCCCGACATGAAGGCGTGCATGGACGCCTGCCACGAATGTCATATCACCTGCCTTCACATGGCGATGAACCATTGCCTCGAGATGGGCGGCGAGCACGCCGCGCCCGCGCACATCAAGATCATGGCCGATTGCGCGCAGATTTGCGCGGTCGCAATCGACTTCATGGCGCGCAAGTCCGCTCACCATCAGCACATCTGCCGCGAATGCGCTGAGATCTGCCGGGCGTGCGCTGCGAGCTGCGAGCAGCTCGAGGGGATGGAAGATTGCGCGGCAGCGTGCCGCAACTGTGCCGAGGCTTGCGACAAGATGGCGGCCTAAGCGGCGCTCGCGCGGGCGGTTCGGCCGTCCGCGCACTTCCGCGCAGGACTAACGCCCCATCCGCGCGATCACGTCGAAAAGCTCCGCCGTGAACTTCGTCAGCAGCTCAACCACGGCGCTTCCGAATACCACCAGGCACATGCCCAATGCGATCAGCTTGGGGACGAAGCTCAGCGACTGTTCGCTGATCGAGGTTGCGGCTTGAATGATGCTGATTACCAGGCCGACGATCATCATCGGCACGAGCAGCACCACGCAGATCAGGCCGGCCACCACCAGCATCCTGCCCGTTTCATCGAGGAGGATGGATTGATCCATCAGGTGAATCCACCTGGTGGGCCGGGGCACGCGAGGGCTCCCCGGCGTCGCATCACATCGTCGATGCAGGGGGTGCAAGCGTCCCGAGCCAAGCGACAAGCCCGAGAACCGCTACGACACAGGCTGTCTCAATCGCGAGGCTGGCCCGCAACGTGCCGAGCGCGCTGCCATGATCCGAGGCGACGATCGACCGCTCGAATGCCGGCGTCAGCCGAAACCGATTGAGCGAGGCCAGCCCCAGCATAGCCGCAAACAGCGCCAGCTTCGCAAGCAGGAGCTGACCATAGAGCGTCGCGCCGAGGCTTGCGATATTGCCAATTCCAACAAGCATCCAACCGTTAACCAGGCCGGAGACGACGATTGTCGCCACCACGATCGTGCCGACCGTGCCGAACCCATGCAGCGCTCGGTGTGTCAGTCCGAGATGCGCCGCATCAACGCGTGTGGCAGGGCGGGAGACGAGCAGGAGCAGCCCGAGCAGTGCGCCGACCCAAGCGCCCGAGGCGATCAGGTGGAGAATGTCGGCAGCGAGGTGGACCCAGCCGATTGCGCTTTCGTCCATCGCGCCGTGCCCTGTCCAGGCCAGTGTCCCCAAAGCGATGGCAGAGCATAGCGCGGCGCCCAACAACCAGAAGCTGCGACCGGCCGCCAACATTGCTGCGACTGCGGCAGCGACGATCGCGACCATGCGGACCTTCCAAGCCAGCCCAATGGAGGAGCCCGTAAGGAGCGCGCCGACCGCGTCACGGTCGATCGGCCAAGCTGGCGTTCCCGCCATCGAGGAAGCCATCAGCACTACCCACGCGGCCGAGAACAGCAGGCTAAGAGCGGCACTGGCGATCAACCAGGGACGCAACGCGAACGCGGCAACGCGCTCGCGTTCACGAAGCCCATAGAGGCTAAATGCGGTAAGGCCGAAGAGCGCCGCCAGCGTCAGGTAGAGCGCGAAGCGGACGCCGATCAGCGACCAGTCGTCCATCGGCTCACTTCACCGCGAAGGCATAGTTGCCGGCCACCTTGTGGGTGTCGGTTGAGACGACGTGCCACGCGACATTGTAGCGGCCGGCGTGGAGCGGTGCCTTGGGCGTGACGACGAGCGTCTGCCCATCAGACGCGAGCGCCGCGGTGCTGGCGATCTTCATCTCCGGCATCCCGGGCATCGCCGCCATAACCAAATCGGCCTTGGAGAAGGCCGGCATCAGCTTCTCGCTAAAGCGAAGCTGAATACGCGCGGGCTTCGCGACTGTCGCGTTGGCCGCGGGCGTTGCGGACACGAGCTTGGGATGCGCGTTCGCCGCACCGGCGAACATGACGAGAGCGGCAGCGGCAGTCAGAACAGATACGCGGCGCATAAAGGTGCCTTTCGACAGGAGGGTTCCTGTCCTTCATTACGCGCTGCAATCGGCTACCCCTCACACGACCGAAGTGAGGGGTAGGAGCTTCGCTTGCGTAATCCATGCTAGAGGGGTGGAGTGAACGATATGGACGACCTCGACGCAGTGTTGATGAGGCTGGCGCAGGCACCCGTGCCGGCGAGCCTCGACAGAATCGAAGCCCGGGTGCTTGCGCGCATCGCGGCGCGACCTGCCGTGCGGGTCGGTATGGGCGTCGGCGCCATGACGATCGCCGCGGCTCTCGTTATGGGAATGGTTGGCGCTGGCCTACCAGCTGGGCAGGCCAGCGCGGCGTCCCTATCCCCCTTGGGGCCGGTGTCGCCGCTCGCTCCCTCGACCTTGCTTCTGGGGGCGCCATGAGCGGGCGCACCCGCCTGCTGCTTAGCGTTCTCGCGTGTTTCGTCGCGGCGATCATCGGCGTGTTCGTCGGGCGGGCGCTTCTCCCATTGCGCGCGCAGCCGGGGGCAGAGCTTCACGATGTGCTGCATCACAAGCTGGCGCTGGACGCCAGCCAGGAAGCACGCCTTGCGGTGTTGGAGCAGCGGTTCGCGGTGCAGCGGCGCGCGTTCGAGCTGGAATTGCGGGCCGACAACGCCCGGCTCGCCGAAGCGATCGAGGCCGAGCACGGCAATGGGCCGCGGGTCGCCGCAGCGGTCGACCAGAGCCACGCTGTCATGGGCGAGCTACAGAAAGCGACGCTGGCGCACATCTTTTCCATGCGGCAGATCTTGCGGCCCAATCAAACTGGCCAGTTCGATCAGGCCGTGGTGAAGGCGCTCACCGACGACGCACGTTGAGGTTCGGCGCGTGAGCCTCGACTGGACCACGCTCACGGACGGCGAGCTGGCGACACTCAGCATCGCCGGGCGCGAAGCCGCTTTCGCCGAGATCATGCGCCGGCATAGGCAGTCCATTTTTCGCATGGTGCGCGCGTGCGTCGGAGAGGCTGATGAGGCGCTGGACCTGTTGCAGGAGACATTCGTCGCGGCGCATCAGGCCCTGCCCCGCTACGACGGCGAACGATCCATGCGTGCGTGGCTATCGACGATTGCGATCAACAAATGCCGGGATTGGGGACGAAAGCGCACTGTCCGGCGCTTCCTGGCATTCGCCGCGCCGATCGGTCCCGAAGCTGAAGCGATTGCAGACGATCAAGTCGCGATCGACGACGCAACGGGCGACCGGCAGGAACTCGACCGCGTGACACGCGCGATTTCGGGCTTGCCGACCGCCTTAAAAGAATCCTTGGTGCTGCGCACCATTGAGGGATTGAGCCAAGCCGAGACGGCCGATGCGTTAGGGATCAGCGAAAAGGCGGTAGAAACCCGCCTTTATCGGGCGCGGCGCACCTTGGCAGACAGGCTTGGGGTCAGCGGCCGCTCTACCCTAGCCTGAACAATTGGTTACGAGCGACTTCAGTAGCGGTTCAACAGCGCATGGCCAGAACTCTCCACTGTGAGGAGAGGTGTCATGGATGTATTCAGTAAGGCTGCGCTTGGACTGGGACTGACGCTTGGCATTGGCGTTCCTGCGATGGCCCACGATCAGGATCGGCGGTATCAACGCGACTGGCAACACGCCGCGCAACATCAGCAATTGCGCGACGAGCATCACGACGATCACGATGCCCTCGGCTATGAGCACTCCGAGGCACACGCCTATGGGCTGACGCGTCGGGAGCACCGCCAGGTTCATCGTGACCTTCGCCACCAGCACCGCGACGAGCATCGCGATCTCCGGGACGAGCATGGCGATGACCACGACCGGGATTATTCCAACCGCTATGGCTACTAAGCCGCCAAGACTCGTCCGCTAAGCAATAACCAGGAGGGCGGTAGCGCATGCTATCGCCTTCGACCAAAGCGATGAGGGGGAGCGCGCCCTGCCGCGTATCAAGGCTAGAGGGACACTCCCGTTCGAGAGCCTTGAGGACCGTATGAGCCGCATATTCGATCGCCGCCAGATGCTACGCGGGGCTGCCCTGGCGGGCGGCGGCGTGGCGCTTACTGCCTATATGCCTGCATGGGCGCAGCCTGTGTCGGGCGGGATCGTCAAGCCGTTGCCGGTCGTGTCAGGCGCTGAGATCGCGCTGACGATCGACAGCTTTGCACTTCCCGTCGATGGCAAGTCGACGCCCGCGATCGGCGTTAATGGCACTGTGCCGGCACCCCTCATTCGTTTGAAAGAGGGGCAGAAGGTCCGTCTCTCCGTCACCAACAACCTTGACGTCGACAGCTCGATCCACTGGCATGGACTGCTAGTCCCCTTCCCCATGGACGGCGTGCCCGGCATCAGCTTCCCCGGCATCAAGGCACGTTCGACCTTTGTGTACGAGTTCCCGATCATCCAGGCGGGCACTTATTGGTATCACAGCCACTCGGGCGCGCAGGAGCAAGGCGGGCTTTACGGTCCTATCGTGATCGATCCGGCCGGCACAGATCCGATCGCTTACGACCGCGAGCATGTGATCGTGCTGTCCGACCATAGCCAGATGACGGGCGACCAGATTTTCCGCAAACTGAAGCAGATGGGCGGTGCCTATTTCAACTACCAGCGTCCGACCCTCGCAGGCTTGCTCGCCGGTCGGGAAATGCCCCTGAAGGACCGTATCGATTGGGGCAAGATGCGGATGGACCCCGCCGACATCGCCGATGTTACCGGATCGACCTACACCTTCCTGGTCAACGGCTATGGGCCGTATGACAATTGGACGGGGCTGTTCAAGGCAGGCGAGCGCGTTCGCCTGCGGATCATTAACGCCGCGGCGCAGACCAATTTCAATGTTCGCATCCCCGACCTGCCGATGACCGTCGTCCAGGCCGACGGTCAGAATGTCCGTCCCGTTCAGGTGGACGAGTTCCAGATCGGCGTCGCCGAGACGTTCGACGTGATCGTGACGCCTGAGGACCGGGCTTACAGCTTCGTTTCCGAGGCGATCGACCGTTCGGGTATGGGCCGGGCAACGCTCGCTCCGCGCGAAGGCATGATCGCGCCCGTGCCCCCGCTCCGCCCGCGTACGCTGCTGACCATGACCGATATGGGCATGGACATGGGGAGCATGGGCGGGATGCAGGGCATGTCCGGCATGTCGGACGAGAGCCCGGTCGTGAAGCGCGGGGCCGACCCCACTTTGATGCAGAATGCCTCGCGCAATCTCTGGAAGTTGACCGGCTGGAAAGAGCCCACCGATCACGGGACGGTGGCGGTAGGCGGCGCGATGGCGGGCATGGCCGGCATGGACCATAGCAAGATGGGCGGCGCTGCCATGCCGGGGATGGACCATAGCCAGATGGCCGCAGGGGGTGCCGGCATGGCCGGCATGGATCAGGGCCAGATGAGCAGCGGCGCTCCTATGCCTGGAATGGATCATAGCGCCATGCAGGGCAGCTCGAGCCAGGCTGGCGGCATGGCCGGGATGGATCACGGCTCGGGTGGCAGCATGAACATGAGCATGCGCGACCCGAAGAATGCGCCGGGCGTCAAGATGGGGCCGGGCGTGCAGACCATTTCCCCGAGCCCTACAGATCGCAGCGGCGAGCCGCCGCAGGGCCTGGAAGACCTCGACCACCGTGTCCTCACCTATCGCGACCTTGTGGCGCTCGCGCCCAACCCGGACGTGCGCGCGCCATCGCGCCAGTTTGAAATTCACCTGACGGGCAACATGGAACGCTATATGTGGGGCTTCGACGGTCAGAAGCTCAGCGACCCGGCCGATCCCATCCCGTTTCGCAATGGCGAGCGGGTGCGGATTACGCTGATCAACGATACGATGATGCCGCACCCGATCCATCTCCACGGTCACTTCTTCGAGCTGGTGACGGGCCACGGCGACCACGCCCCGCGCAAGCACACGGTGAACGTGCCGCCCGGAGGCAAGATGGCCTTCGATTTGACGGCTGATGCCCCGGGCGACTGGGCGTTTCACTGCCACAACCTCTATCACATGACCGCGGGCATGATGCGTGTCGTCACCGTCCGGCCGCTTGAGGGAGTAGCGGCATGAACCGGCTGATCCCGGCGCTTGCCGCCACCACCATGCTCGGCATGACCGCCCCCGTCGCCGCTCAGTCGATGCAGGGCATGAACATGCCGGGCATGACGATGCCGATGCCCGCCAAGAAGAAGCTCGCGACCAAACCCGCAGCGAAGGAGAAGCCCGCCACAAAGGCGAAGGCTATCACGCGCACCGCAACCCCGAGGGGGAAAGCCGCCCCGACGGCGAAGCGCCGCGCCGCGCCAATGGCCGGTATGAAGGGTATGGATCACGGGACCATGCCGGGCATGGATCATTCGACCCTGCCCGGGATGGACCAGAACGCCCCGCAGGGCTCCCAGCAGGACATGCAGTCGATGCCGGGGATGCAGATGCCCAAAAGCGGCCAGACGCCCGCCCAGGGCGCTCAGCAGCCGATGCAGGGCATGGATCACTCGGCAATGCCGGGCATGAATATGCCGGCCGACCAGAGCAGCGGCCACGACATGCAGGGGATGCCCGGCATGGCCGGCATGCCAGGCATGGCGATGGAAGGGGTGCAGCAGACTGGCACCGCGCTTCCCGCCGGGAACGGACCGCCCCCGCCTATCCCGACCGACCATGCGGCCGACGACG
This sequence comes from Sphingomonas sp. A2-49, assembly GCF_025548555.1. GTDB lineage: Bacteria > Pseudomonadota > Alphaproteobacteria > Sphingomonadales > Sphingomonadaceae > Sphingomonas. The sequence continues at coordinate 92,266 of NZ_JAJLPA010000002.1, read as the reverse complement.
TTTACGGCGCTGAGACGATGGCAATGGGCCGCCATCATCTTCGGCAGCATGGCGGTCAGAACTTTAGCCAAGTGCTGTTGAATCTGGCCGAGTATCAATTCCGCAACGGTCGCGACGGCTATCGCTGGGATGGCGAAGCGTGGTTCGGCGGAGACATCAACCGCCTGTTCGTCAAAAGCGAGGGCGAGGGAGCGTTTCGCAAGGGCATCGAGAGTGCCGAGGTGCAGGCGCTATATAGCCGGGCAATCGGCCCGTATTTCAATCTACAGGCGGGCGTGCGCCAGGACTTGGGGCCTTCCCCGAAGCGCACTTATGCGACCGTGGGGTTCGAGGGGCTGGCGCCAGGTTTCTTCGAGTTGGAGGGCGCGCTGTTTTTGTCCAACAAGGGCGATGTGCTTGGTCGGCTCGAGGGATACTACGACCAGCGCGTCACCCAGCGACTGATCTTGCAGCCGCGCGCCGAGCTTAATTTCGCGGCTCAGGATGTGCCTGAAAACCGGATCGGATCGGGCTTGTCCAATGCCGAGCTGGGATTGAGGCTCCGATATGAGATTCGGCGCGAGTTCGCGCCCTATATCGGCGTGTCGTTGGATCGTCGGTTCGGTGACACCGCCCGCTACGTCCGCGCAGAGGGCGATAAGGCCACATCACGCAGCATCGTTGCCGGCATCCGCATGTGGTTCTGAGCCTGCCAACTCGAGCGCCCCTAGGCCGCTCGCGACCATAAGCAACTGGGATATCGAGGGGAGGAAGCAATGGAACGCGAGGCATCGGGCACGCTAAAACGGCACTTGCCGAGCTTGTCCTTCGTTGCGGTGGTCGCGGTTCTTGTCGCCGTTTGCACAGCCGCGTTCATCTATTTCGGCGTGTATAATATCGCGGCCGACGAGCCCCACACGCCTGCGGTCTATTCGGTGCTCGAACGCCTGCGCGATCGGTCGATCGAGGCGCACGCCCGCGATATCACGCCACCGGCCGATCTTGCGTCGGCGCAGCGCGTGTCGGTCGGTGCTGGCCTATACGGCGAGATGTGTTCAGGGTGCCATCTAGGCCCCGGCGTCGAGAAGTCCGAGATGAGCCAGGGCCTCTATCCCAAAGCGCCGGAACTCGCGCGTGCCCAGGATCTCACTCCCGCACAGCAATTCTGGATCATCAAGCACGGCGTGAAGCTCAGCGCCATGCCGGCGTGGGGCAAGACGCATCCCGACCCGCTGATTTGGGATATGGTCGCGTTCGTCCGCAAGCTCCCCGGCATGACGCCCGAGCAATATAAGGCACTGGTCGCGAGCGCCCCGGCCGATCACGATGAGATGATGAAGGACATGCCGGGCATGAAATGACGCCGGCGACGATGTTGATGGAGGGGTGATTCTGAAAAGTGCGAAATTGAGGCTGCACCTACTTGCGAGCCGCACACATAAATGGCTTGCGATCATCATCGGCGCGCAGCTGCTGCTATGGTTCACGAGCGGCGCTTTGATGAGCTTTCTGCCGATCGATCGGGTGCATGGCGATCATCTCGTCGACCGCAAAGCCGTGGCGGCCCTTCCCCGCGGAGTAGCGATCGCACCGCCATCGGCGATCGTCGCGGCGACGGATGCGCCGATCGAGGCCATCTCCTATCGCATGTGGCTAGGCCGCCTCGTCGCCGAGGTCACGACCGCCAAGGGTACTCGCCTGTTCGACGCCTCGACGGGCCTGATGCTTCCAGCGCCGACGGCGCGCCAAGCCGAATCGATCGTACGATCCGCTTGGCGCGGTGGCGCACGACCGGAGGCAACGGTTGAGCGGATCGAACGCGCCAGTCCCGAATATCGAGGAACGCTTCCCGCTTGGCGCGTCGCGTTCAACGACCCTGATTCCACTCGCGTATTCGTCGCGGCCGACACCGGCCGGATCATGGCGGTAAGGACCGGGACGTGGCGGCTCTATGACTTCTTCTGGGGCCTTCACATCATGGATTGGACGAACCACGAGAACTTCAACACACCCTGGCTGCTCGCTTTCGCGATCGGCGGCCTGTTTCTATGGTTGGGCGGGGCGGTCCTTCTCTACATGCGATGGCCTAAGCGGCGACGTCGCAGCGCCGGGACTGGCGCATAATATACGCGACGCAGACGCGCGGCCCTTGGAAATAAAGTCTCGTTTCCAGCCGACATCTCGAGCGTTTTAGCAGCGTGGGTGAGGGGTAGCGTACCCGCACGCGTAAAAGACTTAGAACCCGAGGAGATCGACAATGCGATTTGCACTGACAGTAGCAGCTTTTACCCTGATCACCACGCCCGCGCTCGCGCAGCAGAGCGGAGGGATGCAGGGCATGGATCACAGCAAGATGGGCGGCATGAACGGCGGTGACATGTCCAAGATGATGGCAGGCAATCCCTACGGCCAAGCCGAGATGGACATGCATCAGAAGATGATGGCGGCCAAGCAGGGCGACGCGGCCGAAATGTGGACCCGCAAGATGATCGAGCATCACCGCGGCGCGGTCGCTATGTCGCGCGTCGCGGTTCGCGACGCCAAGGACGCGCAGACCCGCCAGATGGCGCAGATGACGATCACGAAGCAGGAAAAGGATATTGCGGAGCTACAGGCTTGGCTCAGCAAGCACGGTAAGCGCCCCCAGTAAGGAGCGCTTTCCCCCGCCCTGTCGATCCCCCTATTCCCCCCGGCAGGGCGGGGTTTCTCATTCGGAGCTGACTTATGAAGCACGGCCTTCGCGGCATCGCTGCCGCCTTGTTGATGACAATTCCTGCCGTAGCATCGGCCGCGGCAGACATCGCCATGCACCGTGATCCGGGCTGCGGCTGTTGCGAGAAATGGGCGGCTCAGGTGCGCCAGCAGTTCGGCCGCAAGGTTCAGGTCATCGACGACGCCAATCGCGCCGCCTTCCAACGTCGTGTTGGCGTGCCGGCCGCCCTCGCGTCCTGCCACACCGCCATCATCGACGGCATGGCCTTTGAGGGACACGTTCCGATCGCCGACATGAAGCGCGTGCTTGCGCAGCACCCGAACGGCGTGCGCGGACTAGCGGTCGCGGGAATGCCGATGGGCTCCCTTGGCATGGAGGTCGCAGGGGCAAAGCCGCAAGCCTACGACGTGATCGCGTTTGGCCCAGCTGGGGGCCGCGTCTTCGCGCATCATGGGGGATAGAGCTGGTTGATTCTACGGCATTGATCTTGGCGTGTAACCGACTGCTCGTTTGGGCGAATTGACCTTTAACCCCATTGCATTAGGTTACACGACGACGTGACCCGCTTTCTTCGCCCTTTCCTGTTATTGTTCGCGGTCGTCGGCCTGTTCGGACAGTCCACGGCGATGGCGATGAGTCCGCTTCAGAGCGAGACCATGTCGATGGCGACAATGGCCTCAATGGATTGCTGCGATGGCATGACGGCGGGACAGATGCACGGCTCGGTGCCGTGTAAGAAGATGACGCTCCAATGCATCGCGGCGATGGGATGCCCCGCCGCGGCGATCACCGAGCCGGTAGGTGCTACTCTCACTACCCGCCAGCTCAATCGCCTTGATCCAGCATGGCCACCGACTGCGCGCCTTGATGGGCGGACCTACGGCCCCGACCCCGACCCACCCAGTTTCCTGATCTGACACCCGGATTCCGTCTGCCGCAGGCCTCCTTCGAGGCACTTGCGTGTTGGCGGCCACTGCTCAGATTAAGGATTCAATGTCATGAATATCAAGTTTTCCGGCGTCCTCGTCGGTATGATCGCCGTGTTTGCTGCTACCTCCGCATCCGCGTCTCCGCGTCCTGATGCCGGTCATTACGAATGGCGGGCGAGTATCCAGGCTCCCGGTCCTCGCGCGCCGCTTGCCGTGGCGCGTCGCGTCTGGGTGCCGGCGGCCATTTCGATGACCGACGCCGACGCTTGCCAGTCTATGATGGCGGCCAAGTCCGGCGCTATGGCCTGCTGCGCCTCGCAGAGCTCCTAATCGAGCGCTGAAAGTCGACCGGCGGGGCTTTGACCCTGCCGGTCGGTCTTTCGCTAACCTTCGATCTGCCAGCGGGGAAACCATGTCCAGATACACGATACCGAGCGCCGCGCTGATCGCTGCGCTTACCACCACCACAGCCACGGCCGGACCGCTCACGTTCGATGCGGCGCTCGCCGCAGCGAAGGGCCATGCACCGTCACTACGCGCTCGTACCCTCGGTGCCGACAGCGCCCGTGCTTCACGCGGAGCTGCAGGCGCCCTCCCCGATCCGAAGCTCGCGCTCGGGGTCGACAGCTTCCCGGTTTCGGGGCCGCTCGCGTTCGAGCCCAATCGGGACAATTTCACCTGGGCGCGGGTCGGGCTGTCGCAGGACATTCCGAACGCCGCCAAGCGCCACGCGCAACAGGCACGTGCCGATACCGATATCGCGGCCGCCGATGCGGAGGCGGTCGCTGAAGCCCGCACCGTCGAGGTCGAAACCGCAATTGCTTGGATCACGCTGGCCTATGCCGAGCGCCGTCTGGTGGCGCTCGATGCCGTGCGCGGCAGGCTGGATCGTCTGGTACGGACATCACCAAGTGCGGTGTCGGCCGGTAGCGCTCGCCCGGCGCAGACGCTTGCCGGACGCCAAGGTCTCGCAGCCCTCGATGATCGCCGCGACGAACTGGTGTCCGCAGTCGCGCGCGCCCGCTCTGACCTGATCCGCTGGACCCGAGATCCGGCCCCTGCGGTCGCCGGCCCGGTGCCAGACTTCATGGTGGACCCCGCGCAATTGCGCAGTGCCCTCGACCGTAACCCAATGCTGGCGGCGATCGCCGCCCGTGTCGGCCAGGCCGATGCCGACGTCCGGTTGGCGCAGGCCGATCGCCGCCCGGATTTTGGTGTCGACGTCAGCTACCAGCGCCGCGATCCGCGCTTTGGCGATTATGTCTCGGCCGGCGTCACCATCGGCCTGCCGTTGTTCAAATCGCATCGCCAAGACCCGTTGATCGCCGCACGCGTCGCGGATGCGGCGAAACAGCGCGCCCAGCAGGAAGATACTGCCCGCCAACTTGCGGCAGGCCTCGATGCGGGCCTTGCCGATCATGTGATGCACCATGCGCAGTGGATGCGATCGAAGGAGACGCTCGAGCCGTTGGCGCGCGAGCGCGTCGATCTCGAGACCGCGAGCTATGCTGGCGGACGTGCCGGACTGCTCGATGTCGTCGACGCACATAGTGCGCTTGCCAATGCGGCCCTCGAAACGCTCGATCGTGAGGCACTGGTCGTGATCGACGGCGCACGCCTCACCCTCACCTATCGGAGCGATCCACGATGAGCCCGCGCAATTTCGTCCCCCGCACGCCCGCTTCCCGCGCCGTTGTTCTCGCGATCCTAGCCAGCGGCGGGATCGGGTTCGTGGCCGCGCGGCTGACCAGCCCAGCTACGACAGCCTCGGTGACATCGGCGACTGCCGATCCGGCCTCCTCGGCTAAACCGAAGCCACTCTATTATTACGACCCGATGGTGCCGCAGGAGCATTACGACAATCCGGACTCGCTCTCGTCGATGGGGATGAAGACGATCCCCAAATATCCCGATGCAAGTGCCGTGGGGGCGAACCCCAAGCCCGGCATCTCGATCGACCCGTCTGCGATGCAAAATCTCGGCATCCGGGTCGCCACGGCAACAACCGGGACGCTGGCCGGCGCACTGGATGCGACTGGCGCGATCGACTTCAACCAACGCGATGTTGCGATCATCCAGTCGCGCGCAGCCGGGTTCGTCCAGCGGGTCTATAATCGTGCGCCGGGCGACGTGATCGCGCGCGGTGCGCCGATCGCCGACATCTTGGTGCCCGAATGGGGCGGCGCACAGGCTGAGTATGAGGCCGTGCGGCGGGCTGGCGACAGGGCGCTCACCGCTGCCGCGGCCCAGCGCCTGCGTCTTCTGGGCATTCCCGGCGGTACGGCACACGGGCGCGGCCTGACCACGGTGCGCAGTCCGATCGCCGGCGTTATCCAGACGCTCGACGCCCGTTCCGGAGTTACGCTCGCACAGGGTCAAACGCTGGCGCAGGTCAACGGCCTCGCCACGGTCTGGCTGAATGCCGCGGTGCCGGAAGTGCGCGCAGGCGCCGTCAAGGTCGGGCAGACCGCGACTGCCGAACTGGCGGCCTTCCCTGCCGAGCGCTTTACCGGACGGATCATCGCCGTCTTACCGACGACGCAGGCCGACAGCCGAACGCTGACGGTACGGATCGAGCTGCGCAATCCAGGTGGCCGCCTGCGCCCCGGCATGTTCGCGACGGTCCATCTAGGCGGCGCGTCCGATACCGCGCTGCTGGTGCCGAGCGAAGCCGTGATCCGCACCGGCACGCGGACGCTGGTCATGCTCGCCGAGGACAAGGGCCGCTATCGGCCAGCAGAGGTCAAGGCGGGCCGTGAGGCAAATGGCAGGACCGAAATCCTCGCCGGACTGGCACCAGGTGAGAAGGTCGTCGCGTCGGGCCAGTTCCTGCTCGACAGCGAGGCGAGCCTGACCGGCATTGCCGCGCGGCCGATCACGGGCGACACGAAGTGATCGCGCGGATCATCGAGGCGTCGGTCAAGGCGCGCGTCCTCGTCCTGCTCGCAGCCCTCGCGCTGATCGTCATCGGGGTGGGCGCGCTCCGCTCGACCGCGGTCGATGCGCTGCCCGACCTGTCCGACGTCCAGGTCATCATCCGCACCACCTATCCGGGCCAAGCCCCACAGATCGTCGAGAACCAGGTCACGTATCCGCTCGCGACGACGATGCTGTCCGTGCCGGGTGCGCGCGTGGTGCGCGGCTATTCGTTCGTCGGCGACAGCTTCGTCTATGTGCTGTTCGACGACGCGACCGACCTCTATTGGGCGCGCAGCCGGGTGCTCGAATATCTGAGCCAAGTGCAAAGCCGCCTGCCCGAGGGCGCAAAGGCATCGCTTGGCCCGGATGCTACCGGGGTAGGCTGGGTCTATGAATATGCGCTGGTCGACCGGACCGGGCGTCACGACCTCGCACAGCTCCGCAGCATCCAAGACTGGTTCCTGCGCTACGAATTGAAGACCGTGCCGGGGGTTGCTGAGGCCGCGAGCATCGGCGGCATGGTGAAGCAGTATCAGGTCGTCCTCGATCCGCAGAAGCTGGCCGCCTACGGGATCACCCACGAGGCGGTGACTGACGCGCTGAAGCGCGGCAACCAGGAGAGCGGAGGATCGGTCCTCGAGATGGCCGAGGCGGAATATATCGTCCGCGCGACCGGCTATCTGAAGACGCTCGACGATTTCCGCAGCGTGCCGCTCAAGACGGTTGGCGGCGTGCCCGTGACCCTCGGCGACGTCGCCACGATCCAGATCGGTCCCGAAATGCGGCGCGGGTTGGCCGAACTCAATGGCGAGGGCGAGGTTGCAGGCGGCGTCATCGTGATGCGCCAGGGCAAGAACGCGCGCGAGGTGATCGACGGGGTTCGCACCCGGCTCGACGAATTGAAGAAGAGCCTGCCGCCCGGCGTGGAGGTCGTCACCACCTATGACCGCTCGGGCCTGATCGATCGCGCCGTCGACAATCTGCGCAGCAAGCTGATCGAGGAGTTCATCGTCGTGGCGCTCGTCTGCGCGCTGTTCCTCTGGCACGTCCGCTCGGCGTTGGTCGCCATCCTCACGCTGCCGCTCGGTATCCTCATCGCATTCATCGCGATGCGCGTGCAGGGACTGAACGCCAATATCCTCTCGCTGGGCGGCATCGCCATCGCCATCGGCGCGATGGTCGATGCGGCGGTCGTCATGATCGAAAACGCGCACAAGCATCTCGAACATTGGGCGCACGATCATCCCGATGAGACATTGGCGGGTGCCGAGCGCTGGCGCGTGATCACCGCCGCAGCGGTCGAGGTCGGCCCGGCGCTGTTCCTCAGCCTGCTCATCATCACCTTCTCGTTCGTGCCGATCTTCTCGCTTCAGGGTCAGGAAGGGCGGCTGTTCGCGCCCCTCGCCTTCACCAAGACCTACGCAATGGCGGGCGCTGCGATCCTGTCGATCACGCTGATCCCGGTGCTGATGGGGTTGCTGATCCGCGGTCGCATCCCGGGCGAGAATGCCAATCCGATCAATCGCGTCCTCACCCGCATCTACCGTCCCGCGCTCGACTGGGTACTGGCGAGACCAAAACAGGCGCTGGTCATCGCCGGCCTCGTGTTTGCGACCAGCCTCTGGCCGATCGGCCAGCTAGGCGGCGAGTTCATTCCGCAGATGAATGAGGGCGACCTGCTCTACATGCCTTCCGCGCTGCCAGGCATTTCGACCGCCAAGGCCGGCCAGCTTCTCCAGCTCACCGACCGGCTCATCAAGACCGTACCCGAAGTGGAAAGCGTGTTCGGCAAGGCCGGCCGCGCCGACACCGCGACCGACCCTGCCCCGCTCGAAATGTTCGAGACCACGATCCGTTTCAAGCCCAAGGATCAGTGGCGCGCGGGCATGACGCAGGACAAATTGATCGATCAGCTCGACAAGGCGGTGAAGGTGCCGGGCCTCGCCAATTTCTGGATTCCGCCGATCCGCAACCGGATCGAGATGCTGTCGACCGGCATCAAGAGCCCGATCGGTATCAAGGTTGCAGGGTCGAACCTCGCCGAGATCGATGCGACCGCGCGTGAGATCGAACAGGTCGCGAAGACCGTGCCCGGCGTCGGCTCGGCGCTCGCCGAACGGCTCACCGGCGGGCGGTATATCGATGTCGATATCAACCGGGCCGCTGCGGCACGCTATGGCCTCAACGTCGCCGACGTGCAGTCGATCGTGTCGAGCGCGATCGGCGGAGAGACGATCGGCCAGACCGTCGAGGGACTCGCGCGTTATCCGATCAGCGTGCGCTACCCGCGCGAGCTGCGCGATAGCATCGAGGGCTTGCGAAACTTAGCCGTGCTGACGCCGGCAGGGCAGCAGATTACGCTCGGCACCGTCGCCGACGTCCGCATCACCGATGGACCGCCGATGCTGCGCAGCGAGAACGGCCGACCGGTGACGTGGATCTACATCGATGGACGCGGCGCGCCTCTCACCACCATCGTTCGCGATCTGCAAAACGTGATCGCCGCCAAGGTGAAACTGCCGCCCGGCGTCAGCGTCACCTATACGGGCCAGTTCGAGTATTTGCAGCGTGCGGTCGAGCGATTGAAGATCGTCGTTCCGGCGACCTTGGTCATCATTTTCCTGCTGCTCTACGCCACCTTTCGTCGGCTCGATGAAGCTGCGCTGGTGATGGGCACCCTGCCGTTTGCGCTCACCGGCGGTCTATGGCTGCTCTATCTACTCGGCTACAATCAATCGGTCGCAACCGGTGTCGGGTTCATCGCGCTCGCCGGTGTTTCAGCGGAGTTCGGCGTGGTGATGCTGATCTACCTGAAGCACGCGCTGGATGTTCGCGGCCCGGCCCCGGACGATGCCGCTGTCGAAGCGGCGGTGCGTGAAGGCGCCCTCCTTCGTGTCCGGCCCAAGGCGATGACGGTCGCGGTGATCCTGGCCGGTCTGTTCCCGATCCTGATCGGGACAGGCACCGGCTCCGAAGTGATGAGCCGGATCGCCGCACCGATGATCGGCGGGATGCTGACTGCGCCGCTGCTCTCAATGCTGGTTCTGCCCGCCGCCTATCTGCTGCTGCGACGATCGCGCCAGCCTGCCGCTTCTACGTTTCCCCTTCCCGCTGCAACTCAGGAGCAAACATGAAACCGATCGTCCTACTCATCACCGCCAGCCTCACGGCTACCCCCGTGATAGCGCAGCCAGCGAAACAGATGCCGGGCATGGCGACGAAGGCCGCGAAATCCGGCAACGGTAGCGGCATCGTCAAGGCGCTCGATCCGAAGACGGCCAAGGTCACGATCCAGCACGGGCCGATCGCCGCATTGGCATGGCCCGGGATGACGATGGCCTTCATCGTCAGCCCGCCAACGCTCCTTAGGGGCGTCAAGGTCGGGCAGCGGATCGATTTTATGGTGAAGGTGACCGCGACGGGGCCGACCGTAACCGCTATCAAGCCACGTTGAGGTGTTGCAAGCGGACCGCCGAGAGCGGTCCGCCCCAAGCCTAAGCTGAAGCTATTTTCTCGAGGCCTACTCCGCGACGCCGATTCCATGCGAACCCGATGGCGATAGCGACCGCCATGAGAATTTGCGCGAGCACCGATTGCCAGGTCGGAAACAGACCGAGCATCGACAGCCGTGGTACGTCTGCAAGCGGCGCTATGTCGATGATCCCAGCTTCCTGGAGTGCGGCAACACCTTTGCCCACAAGGACCACCGTCAACGCCGCCATCAGCCACGAGCTGTAGCGGAAGAACTGCGTGATCGGCAGCTTTCGGCTGTAGCGGAGCATGGCCCAGGCGATCACGCCTAGCAAAGCAACGGCTGACCCCGCACCGGCAAGGAGCATCGCGTTGTTCCCCTGTGCCGAGAGTGCGGCATAGAACAGTATCGTCTCGAAGACCTCGCGATAGACCACGACAAACGCCAATCCGAACAGGAACCAGCCCGACCCGCCCGAAAGCGCGCGCGACATCTTCTCGCGAATGTAGCGCTGCCACTGATCGGCTTGCGCCTTGCCGTGCATCCAGATGCCGACCGAGAGTAGCACGATCGCTGCAAACAGCGACCCGAAACCTTCGGTCAGCTCGCGGCTCGCGCCGCTAATCCCGATCGCATAGGTCGCAATCGCCCACGTAACGCCCCCGGCGACGAGCGCTCCAATCCATCCGCCATGAACGTAGCGCAGCGCGTCGGCGCGATCGGCCTTGCGAAGAAATGCGATCATGGCAACGACGATGAGCAGGGCTTCGAGCCCCTCGCGCAGCAGGATCGTAAACGCACCCAGGAAGGTGGACGCCTCTGTGGCTGCATCAGGTGCAAGCACGGCTTCCGCATCATCGAACAAACCGTCGAGCACCGATACCTTTTCTGCGAGATCTTCGGGCGAGGCACCGCGGTCGATCGCGGCGCGGAACTCGCCCATAGCGCCCTCGATGCGGCCCATCAGGGTCGCATCGCGCGCCGTGAGTGTCGGTTCGATCGGTTCGAACCCGTCGAGATACGCCGACAGGGCCAGCTCCTTTGCCCCGTGCGCATTGCCGCGCCGTGCCGCAGCGACACTTTCGGCGAGCTTGGCACGGGCGAGTGAGAGCGATCCGGGCGCCTGTTGCACCACCTGATCGGGGTGGCGACGCAGGAACGCGAGCACGGCGTCGGCCTTGGCTTCGCCGATTGAGGTGGCGAGCGCAGCCGGGGTGAGCGCGACCAGCGTTTTCAAATCCGGAATACGTCTGCGAAGCGCCGGGTCCGACTTCCACAGCCGCGCCCCTTCTCGCGCCTGTTCGTCGGTAAAGGCAAAGCTGCCAGCGCGGAACGCAGCCGCCCAACGCTGATCGTTCGGCAGATCAGCGAAGCTCTGCATCGCCGTCCCGTCAATGCCCTGCGTCACCACCTGATAAAGCGCGAACACACTCCGTTGCCGGGCGCGGGTTACATCGGTGAACGCAATCGGAGGCGTGGAAAGCTTGGCTGCGTCAGGACCGTGCCCATTCCCTGTCATGCCGTGACAAGCGGCACAGGTCTGCTGGAACAGGGCAGATCCCGATGCGAGATCCGGCACCTTGTCGGGAGCGAGCGGCACCGGATAGGCGCGCAGCAGATCGGCCGCGAGCCCATGCGCGAGGGTAGCGACCTGTTCGCCCGATCCCTTGCGGCCAATAAGCGCTTGGAGGTTGGCGGCGCCTTGAATGAGGCTTTGCCGTTCGGGCTTTGCCGTTCGGGCTTCGCCGGCAAGCTCAGAAGCCGTGTCGAAACCGATGCAGCAAACTCATTCATTTCGGAATATTCGGACTTGCTCTTGATCCTGCCGGCCTCAACGGCACCACCATAATCGACCGCCACATAGTCGAGCAGCCGCCACGCGGTTTGCACATCAACCGGATCGGCCATCGCCGCGGTTGGGACGAGCAAGGCAACTATCGTGGCCAAAAACCGAACCGAGAGCAGCGCCCGGATCACGTCGAGGAAACGCATTATCGCTGCCCTCGTTCGCGCAACGCGCCTGTGACAATCTCATAAGCCGAGTGGAGGAACAGGAGTGCGATTACACCGGCGACGGCCAAGTCCGGCCATGCGCTCCCCGTCCAAGCGACCAGCCCGGCAGCGGCAATCACCGCCACATTTGCAAGTGCATCGTTGCGGCTGAACAGCCAGATCGCACGGACGTTGGCATCTCCTTCCCGGAAGCGTGACAGGACCAATGCCGAGGCGACATTGATGGCCAGCGCGACGGCGCCGATCGCGCCCATCAGCTCGGCATCAGGTGCGGTTGCGTTGAGTGCTCGCCAGATCGCGAAGCCGATCACGCCCACTCCGAGAGCCCCCAAAAACACCCCTTGCGAGAGCGCAACGTTAGACCGCGCCCGGGGCGCCCAAGCGAGCGCAAGCAGGCCAAGGAGGCTGATCGAGCCGTCACCCAGAAAGTCGAGCGAGTCCGCTTTCAGCGCCTGACTGTCGGCGATAAATCCGCCGAATAGCTCGGCAACACCGAAGCCGAGGTTGAGCACCACGACGATCAGTAGCGCGCGACGGTAGGCTGGATCGTGTTGCGCGCGAGCCGGTTCGCCGGCGCAGCCGCAGCTTGCTTCATTGGAGGTCATATTTTCCTCCTACATGCTACAGTAACTGTAGGATCAAGCGGAATCTGCGATCCGTTCGCATTAGCAGGGTAACACGATGACGATTGCGCCCATGATGATCGGCCAGCTCGCGCAGGAAACTGCGACCAAGGTAACGACAATTCGCTTCTACGAGACGATCGGGCTGCTTGCGGCCCCGCCGCGAACCGCGTCTGGACGCCGGACCTATGCCTCCGCGGACGCGGAGCGGCTTCATTTCATCCGCAATGGCCGTAGGCTCGGCTTTTCAATCGACGAGATTCGCTCACTGATCCACCTGGCGGAGAACCCAGCCCAGGATTGCAGCGCGGCATCGGCCATTGCCGCCCACCACCTTGCTGATGTGGAGAGCCGTCTTAAGCAGCTCGCCTCCTTACGCGACGAGCTAGCGGCCCTTACCCAGAGCTGCACGAACGAACAAATAGCGGATTGCCGGATAATGCAGGCGATCGGTGAGGTCCGTGCGCAAGGGCTTAGTAATAATCCGCAAGTTTTAGCTGACGGTCACGACCGGCCTGATCCTTGATTTTTATGACCGTTCCTGGTGGCATGAAGCGCCATCGCCAACGCGCCCCGTGCGTGTAATCCGCATCGATCGGGAACCCGTTCACCGCAACGATGCGGTTCCCGGCTGTCCAACCATCTTTCGCCGCCGGGCTGTTCGCCGCCACATGGACGACGTCGAGGCCCATTGGGGACGCTGTGAGCCCGAGGCCGCTTCGATCCTTCAACATGGGAAGGCGGTGTCCCGAAGCCGGAGGGCGGAGCCATACAAACCCGGCGGTCACGTCGAATATGGCGTCGAACTGGCCGATCAGCGGCAATCCGATATTGCCGACCGTGCTGGTCGGGAGCCAGTTGCGGTTACCCAGCGTCGGAATGTTCTCGGCCGAGAGCCCGCCGATACTCAACTTCGGCGTTGTGAAAACGTCGACGGTAGCAACACCTTCGACACCTCCAAGCGCCGCAGTCGATGTCGCTCGCCCGCGGGTCAAGCCATGCGCATCGACATAGGTCGAAGACAGCATGAGCGCCGCCGAGCTGCCGAGGTCGATCATGAGCGGCACCGGGCTCGATCCTCCGATCGAGGCAGAGACATACAATTCCTGCTTCGCACCATGCCCCAAAGCGACCGGAGTCCAGTCTGCACCGCCCGGAAAACTGCCGGTCGGCATGAGTGCGAACTGCCGCTGTCCGAAATCCAGAGCTATGCAATTCTCAACAAACATATCTGCGCCGAGCAGCATGTTGATCCGTCTTCCGAAAGCGGCTGACAGGGCGCTCAGGTCCGCTACCACCGCGAACGGCAAGCGGCGTGTCCGGTTACCAAACAGCACGTCAACATCACGGATCAGGCGGACCGGAGCCTTCCCGCCCAAACCGCTTATCGTGCGCCGTTCGACGTTCGCCAACCCGAGGGTCTGGGCCAGCGATAGGTCGATGATTGACGCGCCGCTTCCGCTATCCAGCACCGCCTCGACAGGCGATCCGGCCACTCGGGCCTTCACCAGCAACGTGTCGCCGGTTGCGACCTCCAGGGGCTGCCAGTCGAGAGGTAGCCGACCGAAATTCCACTGGCCAACGAGATGCGGCGCGATGGTCGCCAGGCCAGGCTTGCCCATGGCCGCAGCCGCACCGAAGCCCAGCAGGCGAGCGATCAGCGAGCGTCGGGACACGGTGAAGTCGCCCGGTTGTGAAAGCGACACAAAGCAATCTCCCTCCTTCCTTCATGAGAAGGTGCGGACACTGCATACAAGCTACAGCCGCTGGAGGAGCAAGCCCCTTCCGATCTCGCTGAATGAACGAATTGCGCCCTGCGCTAGAAGCGCTTCGAAAATCCGGCGGCGAGGAATGGGTGCGGTGGCGTGGAGCCCGAAATCCCGGTGCCCACACTAAGATCGAGCTGAATGTCGTGCCCGATTATATAAGCCATTCCTCCGTCGATGATAACGGAGGTCTTCCCACCCTTTTCCTCGGGCGTCTGAATGCCAGTGTCGGCAAAGAAGTTGACCGTCTTGCTTGGATTGAAGTTCAGCGTGGCAGCGAAAAGACCGGCCGTATAAGTGCGGCTCGTGTCGTCCTGAAAGACGCCAACACCGATGTTAGGGTTCAACGACCACTTGTCGGCAAACTTCCAATCCGCAGCTAACCGAAAATCACCAGTTGTTCGAGAGTCGCGAAAGTCGCCTGACCCGGATGGTGGGAATACACGTGCTATCGCACCAACTGAGACCTGCTTTGAACCTTCGGGGGCGTCTACAAAATTGTATTTAAGTCCGATCGAGGTGGGGGCGAAACCATCCGTGTGCGATGTTCCGGAAGAGTCCTTCTGCCGCATCCACGAGTAGGTATTACCCTCCACGCGAACTTCCAGTTTGTTGGCGAAGCCGTACCGAAGCAGCGTGGGAAAAAACATCGTGGTATCATGTTCGCCGCCGTCATGGCGGAACTCGGTCTGGATCGCTGTCTCAATCTGGAAGCGGCCCTGGCCCACCGTCGTGCTGCCGTCCGCGATCCCCGGCCGGTCGGGGTTGATGTAATCCTCGTCGGACTGCGCATGCGCTGGCGCGGTCGACAGTACGTTCGCGATGCCGAAGCTCAGGATTGCCATCAAGGATGGTAGTGACGTTCGGGACATTGGCTGACTACTTTCGGGGCGGGCGACATGCTTGCTGTTACACAGCCAGCGGGTGGTCAAGAGATGCTTTCCGCGGGGTCCATGAAAGCAAGCGGGCGTACGGCTCTATCGACGCGCTAGCGTCGACCGAGCCGCCTCTGGCGTCTCGTCCCACATAGGTGACGATCCTCGCGTGAGGTGTGCCACGTGGCACACCTTTGGACGCGCAGCGCGCAAGCAATGACCGAATATGGGCGACGTCGCCCCGGAAACCGTGCGCGGGGGGGACGCCAAGTGCTGCTGCCCTTTCGCCTAAGTCTCGCTACCCTCCTCTGCATTACTCGCTTCATGCACAGGCGCGGGAGGTGCCGGTAGAGCATGGCGACCGACGCGCCGATCGTCAGGGCGATTCCCGCGCTGTCATTGCGCGGCGCTCCCGCGCGGTCCGCCATGCGGCATATCGATCCGGCAACGAGCGCGACGCCTGCTTCCAGTGCGCTGGGGTTTGCTTGGATTTGCAATGACAGCGTGTTTTCGCCTGAGCCTTGTGCCATAGCGGTGTGGCTTGGGCATGGCTTGAACACCATCCTTGGCCCGCATGTGCGGTCGAATGCTGGGTCCCCGACTTCCGTCGGGCGGCCCGCGAAATACAAGACCTTGCTACCGCTTGTCGGTGCGGGGAATACGTGGGGCGTGGTTACCAGTGTTCCCGCGTGTTCAACCGTCCCGGCTGCGGGCGGTTGATGGAACGCGCGCCATGTCCTTGATCAAAAGGTTGCTTACGAGATTCCGCCGGCGCCGAAGCCCTTCACAGGGTTTCTCCGGCAGCGGCTCGGGAATACTTCAGATTGAAGCGCTGGTGCAGGCACATGGCGACTGGATGGCCCTTCTGGCCACGATACTGGAACGCGAACGCGTGATTTCAGGCGCCGAACTCGCCCGCACCCTGTCCGAATTTGCCGCGCATACAGCCGAAGATCGCCCTGCCGAAGGACAGATCCTTTCCTTTTGGGCCTCGCGCTTGAACGACACAGCCGCAACTATCGGCAAATTTCCGTCCGTTCACTAGGGCTATGACCCATGCTGAGTGGCGGTCGCGGCTGGTCGCTAAGCTGTGATTGGCTTCGGCCTGCTTCGAAATGAGAACTCGGGCGGGGCGTCGTGGGGCGCTGGAACGTGACCTGTTCGTCGCGTTCGCGCGCCGCCTGAACCCATTCGTTCTGTGGATTTGATCGACCGGGCTCGTCAGGAGTTATCCCTGAAATGGAGCCGAATCATTCCGCGATGCGAGTAATTTCAAGAGCATGCTGACAAACGAACCGGGCTCGTACCCTGCCGAACAGACGCTCGCGGCTGCTACTTCAGACGTAAGCGCGGCGGATCGCATTGCCCGCCTGACCGAACGTCAGCGGTCTTATCTCCGCCTCGTGCTTAAGAACCGCAACTCGAAAGAGATTGCTGCGGTCACGGGCAGCAGCCACCGGGCGGTCGATAAGCAGCTGTTAAAGGCCAATAATGTCCTCGGCGTGCCGACTCGGTTCGAGGCCGCACGACTTCTTGCAGATCACGACGGAGGGGTAGAGCCTTTACCCCCTGCAAACGACCTACCTTCCGCGCCGCCAACTTTCCCGCTTCCCCTCCCTTTGCCGACCGCTGGGGCGGCAGCGAATATGCTCACCTGGAAGCAGGTTGCCTTCTGGACCGCGATCATTTCGATCGTGACCCCGTTGGGGCTGACTGCGGCCGGCATGGCGATCGTAACGCTGCTCCTCCTGCTTGGGCTTAAAACACTGTAATGGGCGCCCGACGTCCGAGGAGGCGTAATGCAAGCAATATCGAATACGAGCCGGATTATCGCCGATGAGTTGCGCAAAGCGGAGCGATCGATCAACCTGGCCGCGCGTGACACGGCGCAATTTCTGCTGACGACGCTGGATGCGACGGAGGCGCACCGCCTATCTCCCGCGATGACACAGCGGACCGTCAAAGCTACGGTCGCAGCTCTGGCCTCCCTCATCGAAGGCCAAGATCACATGACGATACGAGCGCATCTTTCGATCGAAAAGGTCGGCCGACAGCTGGGGCTGACCGAGACGAGTTGGGGAGAAGGCGCACCGAAGCCCGCAATGGCCACTTTGCCCGAATTTGAGAGCATTCCAATTTAGGGGCGACCCGCCCAGGAGAAGTGATGTCGCTGCAGATTATTTTAGCTCTGCTGTTCGACGTCACGTTGCTGCTCACTTGTGGCTATGCCGCACTGAAGGGCGGGCGACCTGAGCGTATCGGAGCGGCTATAAATCTTACAGCCTCGGTCGTAACGACCGCCCTTCGCCTGATGGACGCAGCGTATTTCGCGCCCGCGGAAACGATCACCTTGCTGATAGATCTCGCTGTAGCGGGCGGGTTCTATTGGCTCGCTGTAACTACAATCCGCTTCTGGCCCATCTGGGCGGCCGGTTTAGCAGTCGCCGACCTCTTCATGAGCATCTTCGGCGCCCTGCTGCCACGCGTGCCGCTCTTTGCCTACCACACCGGGCTTGGGATCTACGCCTACCTCGCGCTCGGCGCGCTTGCGCTCGGCACGTTCCGCTTACCGGCGAACGCTGAGCCCTACATCCGAAATGGATCAAGACGATTATGGGTGCAGCATCTGAAGGAGACGACCTGATCGACGTCGTCGTGCGGCTGCCGCGCAAGGCGATCGAGGACACCTTGCTGGCTATGCCGCCAGACGCGAGAGACCTGTCTGAGCGCAGGCTTGCCGAGGCCAGGGCGGTGTTGGTCGGCCGGCGTCGGCGGGCGACCCACTTCAACGGGGTCCGCTTCTATGATCCGAGCTGGGACATGATCCTGGAGCTTTACGTGGCCACGTGCGAGCGGCGCCGCATCGCTGTGTCCCAGCTTTGTAAGCTCAGTGGAGGCTCGACGACCACCGCTTTGCGCCACATCGAGCATCTCGAGGCGCTTGGATACATAGTCAGACAAACGGATCCCGATGACGGACGCCGCCTGATTGTCGGCACGCTCACTCCCCTTCTTGCGGCTTCGGAGCAGTGGCTCGATCTTCAGATCGCCGAGTCCCGAATACAGGATCGGAGATCGGGCTGACGATTTCTACGGGTCACACAAGACTCCGTTCTTTCGGTCGCCAGTGACATATCGAACGCCCGAAAAAGTCGCCTTCGATCTACCGCATGGACAGACGACGTCAGCCAATTTCGAGCGTGAACTTGCAATTCCTCGCCGACTCAACTGCCATTTCCCCGCCACGCCTACCCGGCGCGGCGCTAAGGAGGACCCTCTCCTTCTGGGCTACATGTTACGTGGGGCTGCCGAATCGCCCGATTCTCACGCCGTTACCGAAAGCACGAGCGAGAGCGCGACGGCGTTACCGATAGCACGTGCCTCAGCGGCACGGCGTTATCGATAGCACGAGCGGAGATCGACGCTTCGTTATCGATAGCACGTGATTATTGCCCGTTCCGTTACCGATAGCACGATTCATCGCGCACGACCGCCCCGCCAGCGATGCTTAACAATCGACGTTGTGGATCGGCTCAACGCTGACCGCCGCCGTCCACCCGGGCGGGCGCCACAACGATCAAGGGGACGCTGTGCGGACATGAAAAACCCGGCACGAGGCCGGGCTTTTCGGGACGCCTGCTAGGGCGGATGTGAGAACCCTCACTTTAGCTGGCTCCCTTTCATATTGCTACCCCAAAGCGCCGGCCATGGCGCCACGGTGTCGCTTTGTCTGCACGGGCTCCCCTGCCAGGGAGAACGAACGATGGCTGCTGCCCATAGCCCCGGCCGGGGACTTCGCCGGTTTGACGAGCATGCCGCCAGGGCGACGAAGCTTGTCGACGAATTTTGCGGGCTCGAGACCGGAATGGCACCTTCCAACGCGCTTGCGGCGCTCAAACGGGCGGCTCCTTATATGGGCGTCCCCCTGCGCGTGGTCTCCGTCATCGATCTCCTGTTTGCCTGGACGAAGCCGCAGGACTGGCAGGGTGGACAAATCCCCGTCGTTTGGCCATCGAACGACCTGCTCGCGCAAAAGCTGGGCGTAACCGTTCGACAGGTTCAAAAGCTCTTGAACCAGGCACAAGCCTTCGGTCTGGTCAGCTTTCGGGATAGTCCGAACGGTCATCGTGGTGGACGCCGCGGGAGCGACGGCTTCATCACGTGGGGCTACGGTATCGTCCTCGCTCCGATCGGCACAAGGCTTCAAGAATTTGCTGCCCGCGCGGCCAAGGGAGCCGCAGAGGACGCGGCACTGACAGTGCTCCGCAAGCGCCTTGCTGCTGCCCGAAGGAATATCAGGGCTCTGGCCCAAACGGCATTCGACGCCGATTTTCACGATTTGAAGGCGGGTGACGATCTCGCGTTGGCGTTGGTGGCCACCGACCAGATGCGTTGCGTCCGCGATGCCGGCCTTCTGACGGCCTGTGTGGAGCAGATCGAAGAGCGTGCGCGTCGTCTTGCCGGGGCTGTTTCGGCCAAGATTGCCGTCCCAAATACCGGTAGTGATCAGGTTGATAGTTCATGCTGGGATGGACCTGAGGACATTCACTCTACAACTACAAACCAACTCCAATCTGCTAAAGCAGATACCCGTAGCGGCTTGGCGAAAAAGAGTAGTGGAAATGGGGACGCCCTCTCCTCTCAACCTCAAACTGCAGTCGACGACGATCTGGAGAAACACGGTGTCGATCCGGAATTCATGATGTCGATCGCGCCGGAGCTCTGTTCCGGTCTGCCCTACCGCGATGGATCGTGGGGCGAGGTGGTTGCCACCGCGGAGCGGCTTGCGGGCCAGTCGGGGATCAGCAATCACGCGTTCAAGGAAGCCTGTCGCATCATGGGCCAGCGAGGTGCTGCTGCCTCCGTCATCGCCACCATCCAAAAATACCGGCGCGGCGAGGTTCAGCGGCCCGGCGCGTATCTCCGCGGAATGAGCAGCAAGGCTGGCAAGGGCGAATTGAACCTCGGTCGGACGCTCCACGGCCTCAAGGACACGAGCCGTGCGGTCGCCATGCGGGGGATGTCCGATGGGACCGATGCGACGCCGATCGGGAGCCTGATGTCGCGGCTGGTCTCCCGGGGAGCCGGACTACGATGACGGGATCTCGTCATCTTTTCAAAGGCCTGGAGGTCGTACTGCACACCTGGTCTTTGAACGGCTTTCACGGCGTTACCGATAGCACGAGTCCCGACCGAGTTTGCGGTGGCCCGCACCTACCGAAATGTGAAACACACCCCGATTTACCGGCTAAATCGCTCCAAATCCTCGTGCTATCGATAACGCGGTCGCTTATCCGACTGCAGGTTTGCGACCGATCCGCTATAAGCGGCCTTGCTAGATGAAGCTGGTGGGAGCCCCGACGATGGATTCGCGAGAAGTCACTCTCACCCAGGGCAAGCTGTTCGACTATCTCGACAGCCCGCTGCACGGCAAAGTCCGTGGCGAGCAGAGCATCATGGACTTTCCACTATTCTCGTTAGCGAAGCGGCCTCAGATGGAGGCGATGACCTACGAGATGGACGGCGTCAAAATCGAGATCAAGCCCAGTTCGAGCGGTATCGCGACGATGTGGGATAAAGAAGTCCTGATCTACGTCCTGTCGTTGATGGTGCAGCATATTGGTCGGACCGGGGGTGAAGTACAGAACGTCTTCACCTTCAATGCACACGACTTCTTCCGGGCGACTGGCGTCGGACGCCCATCGAAGCGTGATTACGATCGCTTCATCGAAGCGCTCGGTCGTCTGCAGGGCACGCAGATCCGCACGAACATCAAAACTGGCACCGTGGGGACGAAGGGCTTCTTCTCCTGGTTCGCGGAAGCGCAGGCGACCACTCGCGAAACGGCGAGCGGCGTCGATCAACTCATGCCGGTCCGCGTCCAGCTCTGTGACTGGCTCGTCCGCGCGGTCTCGCGTGACAGCCGTATCTATGACTACCACAACGACTATTTCCGTCTCGGCTCGATTGAACGACGCCTTTATGAGTTGGCGCACTGCTACTGTCGTGATGAAGAATATGAAATGCCTCTGGAAATGCTGGGTGCGAAGATCGGCTCAACGTCGCCGCTCCGCACGTTGAAAAGTCAGCTGAAGAAGATCGCAGCCGAGAATAAAATGCCGAGCTACTCAATCGAAGTGCGGGAAGTTGTCCCGGAAGTCCCTGCGCGTGATAAATTAGGCCGACGGGTCGGGAAGCCCGAGACGGTCGTCGTGATGAAGCCCAAGGATCGTTTGACAGGAGGTCGAGCCGCGTTGGCCGCCTGATACCGATCCATATGCCTGACATGCTGCGCGACTAGCGGCGGCCGACGCGTCCCGACCGGGATTGGAAGATGGCTTCGCTGTAGCGATGCTTCGGGCACAAGGCGTTCAGAGGAGAGGGAGCCTTCGGCTTGTTGATCCGGTGATGAGCACCGGGCGACAAGAAGGAAGCCCTCGATGCGCACCTCAACCGCAGCTCTCGAACTCGATTTCACCGAACCGTCGATCACCGCCGCCAGGGCGGTCGCCGACACCATCGGCAGAAACGGATCGCTCCGACGCGACACGCTACTGTGGGTCATGGAGCAAGCCTATGGCGCTTCGTCTGCAGATGGTCGCTGGTCGCTCCGCGACGCCTACGACATGCTCGAGCTCGCCGAGGTCATATACCTCGCAAAAGCAGACCTTCCCGCCGATCCCGGCGCTTGTTTCGCGGCGCTTACCGAACTGGTCGCCAATCTGCCGACCCACACTGTTCGCAGCGAAGAGCAGATCGAGCTCCAGCAATTCTCGACACCGGCGCCGATCGCGTACCTCGCGGCGCTCGCTGCGCGCATAGCCCCCACTGACCTGGTGCTCGAGCCATCTGCCGGCACTGGTCTCCTCGCTGCTTTCGCTTCCCGCGCCGGTGCTCGCCTGGTCCTTAACGAGATCGATCCGGCTCGCGCCGAGATGCTTGGCGCCGCCTTCCCCGGGGTTGCCGTTACGCGGCACGACGCCGAGCTGATTCATGACCTGCTGGCGCCGAGCATTCGGCCTACGGCCGTTCTTATCAATCCGCCTTTCTCGCGCAGCATCGGTCGCCACGCCGACCGACAAGCAGCGTTCCGGCATCTTCGCGCCGCCTTGATGCGTCTCGGCACCGGAGGCCGCTGCGCCGCCATCCTGCCCGACCGCACCGATACCTCGAGCCGCGCCTGGGCGAAGGCGACCGAGGGTTGCACGGTCACGCTGCACCTCGAATTGCCGGCGAATGCCTATGCGAAGCATGGCACCAGCCAACCCTTGAAGATCATGGTGCTGGAAAAGGCGACCGGCACCCCTGCCGAGCTGATCCGCTGCGCGACGCTCGCCGATGCGCTCGCGGCGATCACCGCCAAGACCGCTCCGCCTGTGTCCGCGCCTGTTCCGCGCACCGCGTCGCTGCCCGCCCGCCCCAGCGGGCACAGCTCGCTTCTTGGCGGCTTGGCGAGAAAACCGCGCCTGAGCGCACCACCCGCAAAAGCCGCGAGGTCGCTGACCGCGACCCCGATCGATTACACCGTGTTCGCCGAGCCACTGCCGACCGGCGAGTCTGTCGGTGTGTACCTGCCCTATCGGCCAAGCCGCATCGCTATCGGCTGCGCATCCGCGCATCCAACCGCGCTGGTGGAATCGATCGCCATGGGCTCGATCACCGCGCCACGGCCGACCTACGTCCCCACGCTTTCGCACGCGGTCGTCGATGCGAAGACGCTCTCCGACGCGCAGCTTGAGACGCTGATCTATGCCGGCGACGCCTTCGAGCGCAACATTCCCGGCCTGTTCAAACCTGTCGAGGAAGGTCTCTCGATCGCACCATTCGAGGATGGCCGTCCGTACCGGACCGGCTTCTTCCTCGGTGACGGCACCGGCGCCGGCAAGGGCCGCCAGGTCGCTGCGATCATCCTCGACCAGTGGCTGCGCGGTCGCCGCAAGCACATCTGGGTCTCCAAGACCGAGACGCTGCTCGAAGATGCGCGTCGCGATTGGACCGCCGTTGGCGGTCTCGCGCTCGACATCCAGCATCTCAACCAGTGGAAACTCGGCACGCCCGTAGGTGCGGCCGAGGGCGTGCTGTTCCTCACCTATGCGACGCTGCGCTCCAATCGCGGCGACAAGGGAACCCGGCTCCAGCAGATCCTCGAATGGGTCGGCGACGACTATGACGGCATGATCGTGTTCGATGAGGCGCACGAGATGGCCGGTGTCGCAGGCGGCGAAGGTAGCTTCGGCACCAAACAGGGCTCCGACCAGGGCATCGCCGGCGTCCGTCTTCAGAACCTCCTGCCCCGCGCCCGCGTCCTCTATGTGTCCGCGACCGGCGCATCCGACGTCAACAATCTGGCCTATGCCACGCGGCTTGGCCTGTGGGGTCCGGGCACGGCGTTCGCCGATCGCCGGACCTTCGTCGACTCCCTGCGCCGGGGCGGGATCGCCGCGCTGGAGCTGATCGCGCGCGACCTGAAAATGCAGGGGCTCTACGTCTCGCGTGCGTTGAGCTTCGCCGGCGTCGAGTACGACATCCTCGAACACAAGCTGACCGTCGACCAGATCGAGGTGTACGACGCCTACGCCGACGCCTGGGCGATCATCCACAGCAACCTTCGCGCGGCCCTCGACGCGACCCGCGTGACGGACAGCTTCTCGAACGACACCTATAACAGCGGCGCCAAGGCCGCTGCGTTGTCGATCTTCGAGTCCACCAAGCAGCGGTTCTTCTGCCAACTCCTGATCGGCATGAAGCTGCCCTCACTCGTGCCCGCGATCCGCGCCGATCTCGCGCGCGGCGAGAGCGTCGTGATCCAGCTCGTCTCGACGTCCGAGGCCATGCTCAACCGGGCACTGGCGGCCCTTACGGTGGAAGAACGCGCGAACCTCGACATCGAATTGTCGCCCCGCGAGTTTCTCATGTCGTATCTGACCGCGGCCTTCCCGGTTCGCCAGATGAAAACCTTTGTCGACGAAACCGGCAAGACCCGCTCCGAACCGATGTCGGACGAGGACGGCCGCCCCGTCTTCAGCCAGGAGGCGCTGGAGATGCGCGACAATCTCCTCGAGCAGCTCTGCGCGCTGCCGATCGTCGGATCCGCGCTCGATCACATTATCGGGCATTTCGGCACCGACGCGGTTGCCGAGGTGACGGGGCGCAGCCGGCGCGTCATCATGGACACCCACGGCCGCCAGCGCGTCGAAAGCCGCTCGCCCCGCACCAATCTCGCCGAGACCGACGCCTTCATGCGCGGCGCCAAGAAGGTCCTGATCTTCTCCGACGCTGGCGGCACCGGCCGCAGCTATCATGCGAGTCTGACGTGCGAAAACCAATCGCGCCGCAATCATTACCTCCTCGAGCCGGGCTGGCGTGCTGACGCCGCCATCCAGGGCCTCGGTCGCACGCACCGGACGCATCAGGCGACCGCGCCGCTATTTCGGCCGGTGTCGACGGACTGCCGGGGCGAACGTCGCTTCATCTCGACGATCGCGCGCCGGCTCGACAGCCTGGGCGCGCTCACCCGCGGCCAGCGCCAGACTGGCGGTCAGGGCCTGTTCGACCCGCGCGACAACCTCGAAAGCGACTATGCCAAGGAGTCGCTCGAACAGTGGTTTCGCCTGCTCGCCAATGGCAAGCTGCGCTCCACCACACTGGACGAGTTTCAGAAACTGACCGGCCTCGAGCTGGAGGGCGAAGGTGGCGGGCTCAAGGAGGAGATGCCCCCGATCCAGCGCTGGCTCAATCGCATCCTCGCGCTGCGCATCGCCATGCAGAACGCGATCTTCGACGAGTATCTCGGCTTGATCGAGGCGCGGATCGAGGCGGCCAAGGAGGCCGGCACGCTCGATCTCGGCGTCGAGAGCATCAACGCCGAGCGCATCACGATCCTTGATCGCACCGTCATCCGGCGCGACCAGACCAGCGGCGCCGAGACCGAGATCCTCCGCTTGGAGACCGAGGAACGCTACAAGCCGCTCGCGCTCGATCGCGCTATGCGGATCCTCGGCGACGACGCTCGTCCGATCGTCAACCGCAAGTCGGGCAAGGCCGCGATCCGGTGCAGCACCTACTCGCTCACCGACGACGATGGCGAGATCGTGCGCCGCTACGAGCTGGTCCGCCCGACGCGCACCGAACGGATGCGGCAGGATCTTCTTCTCGAAACGATGTGGGAAGATGCGAGCGAGGCGGAGTTTTCCGCGCTCTGGCAGGCCGAGGTCGAGGAGATGTCGGGCAAAACCCGCACCAATACGCTCTACCTCGTCACCGGCCTGCTCCTGCCGGTCTGGGACCGCCTGCCCGACGATCACGTCCAGGTCTGGCGTCTCAACACCGATGACGGCCAGTCCTTCCTCGGCCGCATCGTCCCTGCGCCGCTCGTGACCAGGCTCGCGGACGCCTTCGGCATCGCCGCGACCATGAAGGTGTCGGGTGCCGAGACCGCCAAGCACGTCATGGGGACGGCTGAGATCACCGCGCTTGGTGCGTACCGGCTGAAGCGCAGCCTGGTCGCCGGCCAGCAGCGCCTCGAACTGCTCGACTGGCCGCACACGCGGTTGGCCGAGCTGAAGGCAGCCGGATGCTTCACCGAGATCATCCAGCACAAGACGCGCATGTTCGTGCCCGTCGCGACGGCCGCGACCGTGATCGACCGCGTCACCGCCTGACCCGAACAGAACTCTCTCTCCACTCACCAAAGGGAGGGGAGGGAGCCTTCGGCTTTGTGAGCTTGGAGGACCAGGCTCGCGTGACCGCGGCACGCGGCGCGCTATTTCCAAACGGAGACGACCGATGATCCAGTCCGTGAAGGTCAAGAACCTGTCGCTGTCGAAGGACAATGTGCGTAAATCCAACCGTGATGCAGGGATCGACACCCTCGCCGCGAACATAGCAGCCCAGGGGCTGTTGCAGAACCTTATCGTCACTCCGCTCAAGAAGGCGGGTACGTTCACGGTGAAGGCGGGCGGTCGGCGCTTGCGCGCGCTCCAGCTCCTGATCGAGCAGGGCACCCTCCCCGCTGACCACACCGTCCCGGTTCTCGTGCTGAGCGACGACGACAACGCGATCGAGGCAAGCCTCACCGAGAACTTCCAGCGGGTGCCGATGAACCCGGCCGACGAATGCACCGCGTTCAATTTCCTGATCCAGAAGGGCATGACCGCCGAGGACGTTGCCAAGCGGCAGGGCGTGACTACCCGGTTCGTCGAGCAGCGCGTCCGCCTCGCTGAACTGGCACCATGCGTCTTCGAAGCGCTCGCTGCCGGCGAGATCACGCTCGGTGTTGCGCAGGCTTACGCCGTCACCACAGACGTCGATCGCCAGACGCGCGTGTTCGCCCAGATGAAATCGTCCTACTACGGCGACAACCCCGACAACATCCGTCGCGCCATTCTAAACGGCACCGTCAAGGCGAACGACGCCAAGGCCCGCTTCGTTGGTCGCGAAGCCTATGTCGCCGCTGGCGGTCGCATCGAGGGCGACCTGTTCGCCACGGAGGGCGATGAGAACTGGATCGACGTCGACCTGATCGAGACGCTCGCCGCCTCGAAACTCGAAGCCGCAGCGGCCGAACTGGCGCGAGACCAGGGCCTCGCGTTCGTCACGCCAATTGCGGCGACGCACGTCCCCTACGACCTGGAGCGCCAGCTTCACGAGTATCACGCCCCAGCCCGCGCCCTCACCGAGGACGAGACCGTGCGTGTCGAGGTCCTGTCGGCCGAGAACGACGCGCTGATCGACCAGCTTGAGCAGGAACTGCCCGACGGCAGCGCCGAAGCCGAGGCGGCGAACGCGCGTATCGAGGCGATCGAGCGCGAGCTGGAGACGATCGAGGACGCCCGTCACGAGATCGATCCGGCGCTTAAAAGCCAGATCGGGACGTTCGTCTATATCGGGGGTGACGGCGAACCCCGCGTCCACACCCGCCTCTTTAGCGAAAAGCCGGTCGTGGATCCGAACGCCCCGCCCAAGGAGTCGGGCGGCGCAACCGGGGACGGCGATGCCGGTGACGGCGAGCAGGGTCCGAAGCTCAGCGCCACGCTGATCGATGAACTTGCGACGCAGCGCCGCCAGATCCTCGCCGCCCACGTCGCCAGCGACCCGGCTATGGCACTCGACCTGACCATCTTCCTGATGGCGCAGAACGTGGTGTTCGAGCAGGCGCACATCCCGAACCACTCGACCTTGAAGTCGAGCGCCGCGGGCTTCCCGATCTTCGGGTTCCGCGACGAGGGATCGATGGCGTCGCAGACGATCGACGACCAGCGCCAGCGGCTCGACACGAGCTGGGCGGGTCTGCCGACCATGACCGCCCGCTTCGACGCCTTCCGGTCGCTCGATGATGAGGCCCGGGGCGCTTGGGTTGCATACTCGATAGCACGAACTCTCGAACCGACGCTCAACGTCGCCGGGGGCTATCGGAGCAACGGCTTCCACGACCATCTCGGTCGCCTCCTCGACATCCAGGTCGAGAATTGGTGGCGCCCGACGGCCGAGAACTTCTTCGGTCGGGTCAAGAAGACCGTCATGCTCGACGCGCTCGAGGAGATTGGAGGCCCGATCCTGCGCGGCCGCTACAAGGACGCCAAGAAGGGCGACCTTGCCGGCACCTGTGCCTCGCTGTGCAACGGCCAGGGCATCGTCGAAGCGGAGATCCGCGAGAAGGCGACGGCCTGGTTGCCGGAAGCCATGCGCTTCGAGGCACAAGAGAAGGCGGCACGCATGCCGCTACGCTCGAGCTTCGCCGATGACGAGACGGGCACCGATCCGGACGAGGACGAGGATACCGACCTCGACACCGGTGACGACGCAGTGATCGATCACAAGGAAGAGGAGGACTTCAGCCAAGCGGCCTGACGCCGGCTTGCACATTTCGAGGCACCCTTGGGGCGGCACTCTTCGCGCAAAGTGTCGCCCCTCTTTTTGTGACCCGGCACCGCCCTTTCAGAGGGGAGGATGCTCACGCGGGTTTGCCTCAACCCAATCAGGAGAACGATCGTGGCACAGACCACCGACAAGCCCTCGCCTGCCGACATCATCACCAACACGATCATCGATAAGCTCGAATCCGGGGTGCGTCCCTGGGTCAAGCCATGGCGTCCCGGCCTTGGCGGCCGTCCGCTGCGCGCGACCGGCGACCCCTATAAGGGCATCAACTGCTTCTGGCTGTGGCTGTGTGCCGAGGGCGCGGGCTACAACTCGCGCACCTGGATGACGTACAAACAGGCGCAGGCCCTTGGCGGCCAGGTCCGCGAGGGCGAGCGCTCGCAGATCGCGATCTTCTACAAATCCTACAGCAAGACCGTCGAATCCGTCGTCACCGGCGACACGACCGACGAGATGCGGCGCGTGCTGCGCTCCTACGCCGTGTTTAATTGCGACCAGATCGACGGGCTGTCTCCTGACTTCTACCCGAGCCCTGTCAGCATCGTGCCCCCGGCCGATGCGCTCCCCGAGCGCGCGCAGCGCTTCCTCGATGCGCTGCCGGCTACGGTCCACACGCGCGGCGATCGCGCGTTCTACGACCGCACCGCCGACACCATCACCATGCCGCCCGTCGAGCTATTCTCGACCCGCGCCTACCACGCCGCCACGCTTGCCCATGAGGCTGGCCACTGGACCGGCCATCCCGACCGGCTCGATCGCACGTTCGGCAAGCGGTTCGGCGACGACTCCTACGCGTTCGAGGAGCTTTGCGCCGAGATGACCTCAGCGCTGCTCGGTGCCGATCTTGGTCTGCCGACGTCGCATATGGACGACCACGCCGCCTATATCGGCTCGTGGTTGAAGGTGCTGCGCAAGGACAGCCGCGCGATCATGACCGCCGCGGCGAAAGCAGAAGCGGCAGCCGGCTATCTGCTCCGCGCAACCGGCCTCGACGCCTTGGCCGAACCCGAGGAACAGATCCGTGAAGCAGCATGACCGCTCCGGCCGCCCTCCCCGACCTCGGCGCCTACCGGCGCTTCATCGTGGCATTCAGTGGCGGCAAGGACAGCCTTGCCGCCCTGCTCCACCTCCTCAGCCGCGGCGTGCCGGCGCACGCGATCGAGCTGCACCATCATGATGTCGATGGCCAAGGCCCGACCTTCATGGATTGGCCGTGCACGCCTGCCTATGTCCGCGCGATCGCCGACCATTTCGGCATCGCGCTCTACGTCTCGTGGCGCGAGGGCGGCTTCGCGCGCGAGCTGGCGCGCGACGACGCGCCGACCGCGCCGATCGCGTTCGAGACGCCGACCGGCATCGGCCGTGCCGGGGGCAACGGCCCAGCCGGCACGCGAGGGATCTTTCCCCAGACCTCTCCCGATCTTCGGGTGCGCTGGTGCAGCCCCGCGCTGAAGATCGACGTGCTCGCGGCCGCGATCCGGAATCAGCCGCGCTTCCTCGACGGCCGCACGCTCGTCATCACCGGCGAGCGCGCCGAGGAAAGTCCCTCGCGTGCGCGCTATGCGACGCTCGAGCCGCATCGCACATCTACCCTCGCGCGTGCGGTCGATCATTGGCGCCCGGTCCATGACTGGACCGAGCGCCTGATCTGGGACGCGATCGCGCAAGCGCGGATCCGTCCCCACCCGGCCTACGTCCTGGGTTGGGGCCGCCTGTCCTGCCGAGCCTGCATCTTCGGCTCGCCCGACCAATGGGCGACGCTTCGGCTCGTCTTCCCTGCCGCCTTCCGACGGGTCGCGGCTCGCGAAGCCGCGAGCGGGAAGACCATCCATCGATCGCTCACCGTCACGCAGCTCGCTGATCGCGGCACCGCGTTCCCGGCTGCGACGCTCCATCCCGACGAATTGGCGCAAGCCGATGATCCGGTCTGGCGTCTCTCGATCCTGGCGGATCGCTGGACGCTCCCTGCCGGCGCGCTCGGCGATCATGCAGGCCCCCCATGAACGCCGCCACGCGCGTCGACCTCATGGACCTGCTCGCTCCCACGCGGGAAGACCCGCTGTGGGAAGCCGAGAAATCGGGATGGCGCTGCTTCGTCATGGGCAACGACCGATGCCATTACCGCCGAGGGAGCAAGCTCCGCACGGCTTGGCAGTCCGGCTATGACGCGGCCTCACGATCGGCCGATCCTGTTGGCGGGATGCTTTGACCACGGCCCCGTGCACGGAGGAGAGGGAGCCTTCGGCCTTTTGAGCGCGCCCTGGCGCTCAGGAGGTTCGGCCATGCTCTACGACACCCACTACCGCCACAATGAGGCGCTGTCTCCCGACGCGCTCGGCACACTGCCCGCAGCGCTCCATGCCCTGAACGCGGGCGTCGACGACTGCCGGCGCGCCGGCAAGCCGATCCACCGCGATGCGTCGATCCTGCTGCTGATCCGCAATCTGGCGTCCGTCGCCGAACGTAGTGCGCCCAGCACAAATGAACTGCGTCTGCGCTGTGCGGAAGACCGCAACAGCCTCGTCGCCGGATCCGCGCTGCTCGACATCGCCGGTAACACCGTCGCCGGCGATTCAACGGCGAAACGGACATTCCATCGGCAGGCACGCCTCGCGCTCGCTTCGCTCGCCGAGGCGATCGGCCTCGAGGCCCATGACGTCCGTATCGATACCGACATGGGCGGTATCGCGGACGATGGTACGACCGAGCTGCGCCACGTCGATCTCTCGATCCGGGTGCGGCCGCACAGCTTTCTCCCCGACAGCGAGATCACGTTCAATTGCTGCCGGGGCGGCGAACACGCTGGCCCCGTTCAACGCGCGCCGATCGCCGAGCTGCTGGACGCTGCCGCGTTCCAGCGCCGGCTTACCGCGACGGTTGGCGACGTTGGCGCTCCGCGCCTCGCCGCTGCCGCCTGATCCTCACGTCATCGGAGACTTATCATGGGTTGGCTCTTCATGCGCGATATGGGCGGCTACGCCACACCGCGCTCGTATCTCGACAACCAGTTCACTTACCAGCGCGAGACGCATCGTCTGACCGTGCTGGCGTCCGCCATGGTCGGATCGACCTATTACGCCGCTTGCGAGCGCCTCGCGGACGACGCCGAACGGATCGTGTTCGGAATCGTCTGCCTCACCAAGACCAGCACCGGCGCGCGCGACGGCTGCACGTTCGGGTACAAGGATATGGATGAAACGGTCGGGCCGAACGAGAGCGAGTGTCCGGCTGCGATCCTCGACGAGCTGACCGCCACGGACAGCGAATATGCCCTGGCCTGGCGCGCGCGGTGCCGCGCCAACCTGCTCGCGAAGAAGCTCGACCGGGCCAAGCCGACCCCGAAGCCCGGGCAGACCATCATCTTCGATGAGCCCATGCGCTTCAGCGACGGCAGCGACCGCAGCCGCTTCGAGGTGGTCGCGAACCCCAAGGGCAAGACGCCGCTGTTCCGTGACCCGGAAAGCCGTGCGATCTGCCGCATCCCGGCGTTTCGCAAGCGCGCCTACCGCATCGTTCATGCGGCGATCATCGTCCGGGATACGAACAATGGTTGACCGCCCGCCCGTCATCGCTGCCTGGGGGGCCGGCGTCGACTCCACCGCCATGATCGTCGAGCTCGCCGAACGCGGCGAGCCCGTCGATATGGTTCTCTTCGCCGATCCCGGCGCCGAGAAATCGGCGACCTATGCGTTCATCCCCGTGTTCCGGGCCTGGATGTCGGAACGCGGCATCGCATCCGAGATTGTCCGCTACCAGCCCCGCAACTTCAAACACTGGCCGCCCTATGCGGGCATCGCCGAGAACATGCTGACCAACGCCACCCTGCCCTCTGTGGTATTTGGTGGCGGGTCGTGCAGCCAGAAATGGAAGGCGGCCCCGCAAGATGCCTGGACCGCCCAGTGGGAACCCGCGCGCCGCTGCTGGGACGCAGGCGGGCGCGTGGTAAAGCTGATCGGCTACGACGCCTCGGGACGCGACACGCAGCGTTACAATCACGCGGTCGGGTGCGAGGATCCTCGCTACGCCTACCGCTACCCCTTGCGGGAATGGGAATGGTCGCGCGCCGACTGCGAGGCGCGCATCGCGCGCGCCGAACTCCCCGTCCCCCCCAAATCGAGCTGCTACTTTTGTGGCAGCATCAAGCCCGACGAGGTGCTGGAGCTTTCAACCGAGGAGCTGCGCATCATCGTGTTGATGGAAGCGCGAGCCAGGCCTCGCCTTCGCAATGTCGCGGGCCTGTGGCGCAAGCCGGTGCTTGGCCGTCGCGGTGCGACGCCGCGTCCCGGCAGCATCACCGAGTTCATCCGCGAACGCGGCCTTCTATCACCGGCCGAAGTCGACCGCATCATCGAGACGGCGCCCTTGGCGCTACTCGATTTTCAGGCCGCGCAGGCCGCGCTTCTCCCTGAGCAACGCGTCCCGATGGGGCGCTGGCTCGACGACTTTCATCGCGCGTCGGACGCGCTGGCCGAAGACCATCACCATGGTACTAGAGCGATTTCCTTTCAATCCGGGTCATAGCCGCAGGAACTGAAGTAGTTTGCGCACTCCTGCGGCAGGAAGAGGTCGACGAGCTTGCCGATGAGAGACCACAGGCCGGACACGGTTCGCTCGCCGGCCTTTCGCAGCATGGCCTTGAGGCGTGAAAAGGCCTTCTCGATCGGGTTGAAGTCGGGGCTGTAGGACGGAAGGAACATGAGCCGGGCCCCAGCCGCCTCGATCAGGTCGCGAACGCTGGCACGCTTGTGACTGGACAGGTTGTCCATGATGACCACGTCGCCGCGCCTGAGGTCGGGTAC
The DNA here is from genome assembly GCF_025548555.1 of Sphingomonas sp. A2-49. Lineage (GTDB taxonomy): Bacteria > Pseudomonadota > Alphaproteobacteria > Sphingomonadales > Sphingomonadaceae > Sphingomonas. The sequence continues at coordinate 59,299 of NZ_JAJLPA010000002.1, read as the reverse complement.
GAGAACCTGGCCGACATAGGCCTCGAACCAGTCACCGTTGATCGGGCAGTCAAGCACCATCGGCGTGACCATGCCGGTCATGCGCAGGCCGGCAACTAGCGTGGTCGTTTTGCGATGACCATGCGGATAGCCCATCCGCAGCCGCTCGCCCCGCCGACAGCGGCCGTGACTGCGGGTCATGTTGGTCGCCGTCCAGGTTTCGTCGATAAACACAAGCCGCGCGGGGTCGAGATCGAGCTGCCCGTCGAACCATGCTTCGCGCTGGCTCAGGACGTCGGCGCGGTCCTGCTCGGTCGCGTGGCCGGTCTTTTTTTGCGCGTGATCCCGTGCCGGGCGAAGAAGCGGTGCAGCGTCGAGATCGCAACTGTCACGCCCGACTGACCAAGCTCGCGGCGTATCTCGTCCAGCGTGATGTCGCGGCGCGCTTCATGCAGTGACAGGATCCTGTCCCGGTGGGCCTCGATCTGCCGCGACCGCGTGTCACCGCCCTGCGGTTTGGCAGCATAGCCGCCCGTGCTGCGGCGCTGGTCATGCCAGCGGATCACCGTGGCCGCCGCCACTCCGAACCGACGCGCAGCCGCCCGGCAACTCATCCCATCGTCAACCGCGGCCAATGCTCGCGATCGCAGGTCCATCGACAACGGCTTGCCCATTCATGCCGGCCCCCATCCCAGCCAGCACCGTGAATCAGATCAGCACGCCCTTGTGAATCCATTTCGACTCATGTCGGCCGGAAAACGCTCTAAGATTCCGGCGAACTCTGCACCGAACCGGCACTGACCGCCTGTGGCGTCACCTTTGCCGAGGGTCACGAGGACCACGGGTGGACGATGGAACTGGAGTTTCAGGCGCGCGAGATCAGCAGCGTCCTCTCCGCTGGTCGCTTCGAGGCCCGCGTTCACGATGGCTGGCCCCCTCTCGCCTTTCCGGCCGGGCGTCCCCGCTACGAACGACCCGAACCGCTTGGGTCTCCATTTTGCCAACCTTCAGGAGCCGGGTTCCATGATGACCTTTGCCCGCCCCTGAGCGAACACCCTGCCCATTACCGTGCGGAAATCACGGTCGAGGCGGAAGATGTCGTCAGCGCTTGCCGCTCCGCTGACGATGCGTTGCATACGACCGACGGGTGGAAAAGCCTCGATACAAAGCATTCCACTTATGTCAGCGCTTGTCGCTGAAGGTGCGGACGTCAATCCTTGGCGCTTTGTCCCAGATGGCGGCGATGCCTCCGTCCTGCCCGTCCCGGGCCTGTTCTCGCAAGTTGCGGCGTGCGCGGGCTATGCGGCGACCCGGCGCGAGGATCTGGTCGACCAGCTTGCGCATCATGGTCGATGCGATGGGCGCCGATGGAGCGCTGAGGATCACCCCAGCGGCGATGGTCCGCTTGTGTGCAACGTGGCAAGCGCTTCTCAACGATATCGCGACGTTCGGGTTGAGCCCCACGTCAACCGTAGCAGCAAGCGTGGTCACGTCTGCGCTCGACGACACCTGACGCCCGACAGCCTTCCGCCAGGGAGATGCGGCACATGGGCGGCCGCGAGACCCCCGCAACCGCAAAAATCCGGGCCGAGTTGCCGCTTTGCAGCTGCCCGCACCACCCCGGTTTTTGCGGTTTCCCTGCGCTTCGCTCCGGTGCGGGCGCCTCTTATTCGGCCGCCCAGGAGGTGCGCATCCGGCGGATAGGCCGCCGGCCTCGATCAGATGAAGGGCTTGACCCCATGACCACTTCCCTCGCTGCCGCACTCTCCGCTCTGGAGCTTGGACACCTTGAACCCCGCGCCGAAGACGTTTCGGGCATGTGCCCGCCCTCGACCGAAGCACTGGAGCAGACCACCACCGCCATCTGGAGCGACCTGTTCGCAACCCTCCAGAATACGTCGCTCGAGCGCGACATCGAGGAGATGGGCTGGGGCCTGGTCAACCTCTTCCACCGGGCCGCGGCGAAGAAGCACGCGACCATCGACCGTCTGACCGACGAGATCAGGCTCCTCCTGGCCGAGCAGGACGGTTCGGAGATCAACACCGCCAACCTCGAGGACAAGATCGACCTTGCCAAGAAGATCGAGGAGGCCGCCACCTGCTACGAACACATGCGCGACACCGCAGCGGCACACTATATCCGCGAGACCGGCCGTTCCTGGATCCCGTCGACCGGCAACCGCATTTCGCTCGGGGTGACGTCGGCAATCGTTGACGGACGCGCCTTCCTTCAGGCTCGCCGCGAGCGGGTCCGCGACGCCAACACGGCACAGGGCACCCCGGTCGTGTTTGCCGGGGGACGGCTGACCTTCCGGACCGACGAGGACATGAAGGCGTTTGGCGACAATCTGCTGCGCACCCTGGGTGCGGTTCGGGAGCGCGTCGGCGACATGTATCTCGTCCATGGCGGCGACATGAAGGGGATCGAGCGCATCGCGGCGTCGTGGGCCGAACAGAACGGTATCCAGCAAGTCCGCTTCGGTCTCGATCGCAAGCTGGGTGATCGTGCCGGCTTCCGTCGCAACGAGCAGATGCTCTCGCTGAAACCTCGCTACGTCATCGCCTTCCAGGGTAACGGCGTGACCGAGCGCTTGGTAATCGACGCCAAGAAGGCCGGTATCCGCGTGGTCGACCGCCGCGGCCCGCTCGGCACCCCGCCCGCAGCTCAGAACGTTCAGCGCGACCGAGAGGTCGCCTGAGCTTCGGCTCGGCCGCTGGCAAAGCCAGCGGCCTCGCCCTTTGCGGGCTCCCGCAGAAATCCACTTACTTCCACCCCATCGAGGAGCAAACCAATGCCCCGCCCAAACGGTTACATACGCCTGCGCAAAGCTGGCGCTTCGCGCTTCAGCTGACGGCGACACCTACCACGTCGTCATGACGGACAACCACAGCGCTCCTCGCGCGCGCGAAACGAGGCTTTTCGACACCGTCGCCGACTCCGGCCCCGGCCTCCCGCCTGAATGGTGAGGAAGCGGATCGCGCTGTCGATGCCATGATCGGTCGTGCAGGCTTTCCAAGGCGAACAGCCGAGCGGTGATGACTGGTTCCTATGGGCAATCTTGCGAAGGTTCGGGTGAATAGTGTCGCGACCAGCGCGCTATTCCACCGAGCCCCTAGCCGGTCTTGGCCTGTTCGGGTGACGCTCGACTGACGGGGACTTATCGCGCCTAAATCGCGATTCCGACGCGGAGCGGTTCCTTGGGGCGAGGCCGGAGCCTGCCCCGGGGCCGTGTTCCTCCCGGACAGGGGGCACGCCACCTCCACCGCGTTGGTCTCTGCGCCGGCTTCGCCGCGTTGTGCCAGGTAGGATGCACTGCCGGCAGGCACGTCAGCCGCGCTTGGTTCCTGCCGTCCGGGCGGGACGCTGCGCAGCACGAACCCCCATCGTCATCTCGACACGCACGACGCGCGCGCGCCGTGACGGCGAAAGGCGGCACCAAGGTCCACGCCGCAACCATCATCCTTCACGACAGGCACCGGCGCAGGGCGCGAGCACCAGCGAGGGAGGGTGTCAGAGAGCGCCTGGATAGCGGAACCAGGAAAAGTGACACTGCCGGACGAGCGACGCGACAAGGGCGCCCTGCTTCACGGTTCCATGTCCGTTGCCCGCCGGTGGGGGTCCATCCCCTCTCTTTCCTGAACGACCTAATCCGGCCGTCCACCCCCTCCAACCCGCGATCATTCGGGCCGAGTTGCCGTGTGCCACGGCTGCCCGCACCACCCCTTCGATCGGGGTTCCCCTCCGCGTCTTCGCGCTTTCGGTGGAGAGGGCGTCCTGGCCGTCTTTTTTGGTGTTCAGTCGAGGGGACGGACCCCCCGGCGAGCAAAAAAGGAACCTCGAAATGCAGAACCTCGTCATCCTCGCCGGCAACGTCGGCGCCACGCCTGAAGTCCGCACCACCCAGGGCGGCACCAAGATCACCAACTTCTCCCTCGCCACCTCGCGCCCCAAGCGCGACCAGGACGGCAAGACCATGAAGGATGGCGAAGGTCGCCGGGTCGAGGACACCGAATGGCACCGGATCACCTGCTTCAACGGCGTCGGCAAGACCGTCGCGCAGTATGTCGAGAAGGGCCAGAAGGTCATGGTCCGGGGCCGCATCCACTACACCCGCTGGACCGACGATCAGAACATCGAGCGCTACGGTGTCGAGATCATCGCCGACGAAGTGACCTTCCTCTCCTACGGCAAAAGCCGCCAGGAACGCCAAGGCGCCGCGCAGGACGATGAGGCGGATGACGTCCCCTTCTGAGGGAGGCAGTACGGGCCCGGAGCTGACGCTCCGGGCCTCTTCTCGCGTTCACCGGCAATCAGGACCGCAAGGTCACAAGTTCACGAAGACGCAGCTACACCGCGCGCTTGAGCTGTTCGAGTTGCTTGTTGTCCGGCACCGTCTCCGTGAGACGTTGCTGGAGCATGCGATCGTCGAAAGGCTTGCCGATGCACGTTGCTTTGTCGGGCATGTCCCCCGGACATGGCGTCACGTTGCCGCTTGTGAGCACGATCTCGATCCAGGGCCAATACTCGGCAACGTAATGGGTTCGCGCGAACCCGTCGCTGTCGCCGGGCATCGCCACGTCGGAGAACAGGAGCGTCACACCGTCGGCATCATCGCCCATGAAGGCCTTAGCCTCCTCGACCGTACCCGCTTGGTGAAAGTTAAAACCCGCTACCTCCGGAATGTCGCACGCATGCCTGAGAATGAGCGGATCGTCGTCGACTACCAATGCATAGAGGACGGTAGGGATCGCCATTCAGTCTAAAGCCTTATCATGAAGCCGGGTAGCCTTGGGTTGCTGTCTCGAAACGAGTTGGCGTCTCCCGGCAAAGCCGGGACCGTCGCTCTATTCCGCTTCGCTCCACCGAGCCCGTAGCCGGTCTCGGCCCGTTCGGGTGACGATCGACTGACGGGCGCGCAGCGCGGAAACTTCTTTCCGGAAAGCGGCAACGTCCTTCCATCTTGGCCCGGCCTGGGCTGCACCGCCGAGCAGCGCACTGTGCCCGTCGACATTGGAGCGCAGAGAAGGGGCACGGACTGGGCAGGTGTCCACCGCGCCTGCGCGATGGGGCGCGTCTCCGGCGACCCAGCGTTGCGTCGCGACGCTTCGTGCAGGCGGGCTTCACCCCGCTCTTGAGGCGCAATCCTTGGGCCGGCTCAGGGCCTTGTACGATCAACCCGCAAGGGGTCCGGGCGCTTCGCTACGGCTTTTTTCGCATGCGAAAAAAGTGATCGCGGCCCTTCCCCGTCCTGTCGGGCGCCTGTCGAGCGGGGATGAACCCCGCCGGCTTCACAGGAGCCTCGGACATGTTCAACGATATCTGGATCGCCCGCAAAAACGCCATGGGCCTCGCAAGAACCTTGATGGTGGCAACCATGGTCATCGCCGTCGGCACCCAATATTCCGTCATCACCGCCGAAGATCACGACAGCTCGCTCACGATCGTCAACGAGTACGACCCTTACGCCTGAGCCTCCCGGGGGGCTTCGGCCCCCCTCCCCTCTCCGCTCGTCAACCGTGAAGGCGCCGGAGTGGGCATCGAGCCCGCCCCGGCCCTGCTGCGCAAGCACGGCAGCGCCGCGAGACGAAGGGCTTCTACATCTTTCTATCCACCGCTTGGGTGCGGGATCCAAATTCAGACGGTATCTCTTCCGGAGGCTGGCGATCAGCTCCACGCCGTCCGGACAGGCGTCAGTTCCTCGAACACCTTCATCAGCCGCGGGTCGCGCAGGAGCGTCACCCATTCGCGGCCATAGGTTCGCGACGCCAGATAGAAGGTAGACCCTTCGCACTCGACCATTCGGCAGCGCTCCAGCTTGTCGACCAACGAATAATCGGAGCCGTGGCGTGCCACGATGTCTTCCAGCTCGGCGCGCATCAGAGTCCCGCATTTGCAGCAGCGAGTCCGGACCAACGCCTTCATCCGGAGCATATCGCCAGCGCTGTCCATCCAGCGGGGCCACAGGGCAACGATGTTGGCAGCCGTTTTCATGATTCCACGATACGCCGCGATCGGCGTGGTCGTCCAGCATCAGCCTCGACGTGAAGTCTCCCCGTGTCGACGATCCGCGCGGCATTTCGGGCTCGTACGTCCTGGCCGGGGCGCTCCCCCGCGCAAGCCCGCCAGCGGGCTTCTCCACTCCGTTTCGACCCTATGGGTGCGCGAGCGACCTATGCCCCGGCCGTCCTGTCGCCTGTCGAAAGGCCCCGATCGTCGGGGTCAATGGCAGGAGACCATCATGGCCGAGCAAACGCCTCAATCGAACCACGCCAAGGGTGGCGTAGCGGAGATCGCCCGCCTCAACGACTGGCTGCGCGAGCATCTCACCGCCCCGGGCAACAACCGTGTCGTGATGACCAGCGGGATCGCAGACCTGATCGGCGACATCAGCCTCTTCCGGAACTTCCGCAAGCGGGCGGAGCTGCTCCGCGCGGTTCGCGACTTCGATGCCTTTGACGACGCGATCGATCCGTACGGCGAGCACGACCTGGGCCGGTTTCGGTTTGAAGGCACCGACTGCTACTGGAAGATCGACTATTACAATCACGACCTGAGCGCGGGCTCGGATGATCCGGCAGATCCCTTTAAAACCACGCGCGTCCTAACGATCATGCGCGTCGACGAACGCTGACGCGTCGCCCCGGCGTAGTGGCGCCGGGGCTTCCCATTTCTGCCGAAAGGCTCGGATCATGAATGTCGAGACCCCCCCCTCCACGCTCGTCGATCAACGCGGCCGAGCGCGCGCGGCGTGAACACGAGGTCGCCCTCGCTCGGGGAAACGTCCGTCATGAAGCGGCATTCTTCCCGATGAGATCGAGTGCCTCAATGCCCGTGACCTCGCCGCGGAGTTCGATAGCGACCAGCTGACGGTCGCGATTTGGGCAACGACGGTTGTACGGGAAGGGTGATTGGCGCGCGTGGGAGGCAAGACCGTCGCTAGGGTCGGCGCCTCCCCTGCCCTGCCAACGTCGAAAGGCTCTGTCGTCGACTCTGTCCATCGTGACGACCGGGCGGAGCCAGCGTCAAGGATGCGCGGTTCCCCCAATTTTGACGCGGCGTTCGCTGCGCTTCGACCACGACAAAATCGGCACCCCCACGCCCCGCTTGCGCGGCCGCTGCGCGGTCCTGTGACCCTGACCCCACCCGATCGTCAGCCGGCATCCGTCTCAACGAACAGACGGAGGTTCACATGCACGTGCAAACCGCACGCACCCAGGCATGGCTCGCTGAACTTGCAAGCATCCAAGCGGAGATCGCAGCACACGGGATGCCCGAGCGGGCACCCCTCCCCGCAGTAAAGCGAACTCGCAAGCTCAAGCCGCTCTGGGAGGAATGAGCATCGTCCGGGCGGCCTCGGCCGCCCGATTAGAAGATTGGGTCTTCTTCTTGAGCGTCGTTGTATCCGGTGTGGTGCAGGTCGTGTCGAACGAGATCGGGCCGTGGGTACTTCACGATCGATTTCGCCATTTTGCGCTTTGGTGAACGCCGATCGCGTTTGTCGCGTTCGGCGTCTCAATCTTTTGTCGATTTGTGGCTTTGCACTGCGGTTTCATCAATTGATTTGGCGACACGCGAACTGAGGGAATTTGTTCCTTCGTCTGGTAGCTGCTTGGTAGCAACGAGCTAGCGACATTGTAGCGACCTGATCGCGGATTGCGTTCGGGTAGCAACCCGATAGCTACGATCTGGCATGTTCATACACGGTTGGTAGCCTTGCCTCTCGCGCGTTTACAACCGCGTCTCGACGGTATCGCAAGGGCGAGCATCGCTGGTTGGTAGCAAGCAGCAACACGCTACCAACCAGATCGCCAGCACGTCGCCTTCCAGTCGCAACATGGTCGCATCCAAGCTGCAATCAGCTCGCGATAAACTCGCTACCAACTGGCTGCCTAGTTGCGATCAAATCGCAATTATACCGCAAGCTGCTCGCTGTCAGATTGCGTCAAAGTCGCTAGACGCTAGCTGCTAGGTTGCGATATAGCAGCTTCATGAACGCTGGCTGCTACATGGTAGCAACCTGGCCGCAACGGGAGAGCAGCATGCCAGTCATCAGCTTCGTGTCACCGAAAGGCGGGGTGGGCAAGACCACCGCGACATTGTTGCTCGCCGGAGAGTTGGCGGAGGCGGGGGGTACCGTACGCCTGATCGATGCTGACCCGAACCTTCCGCTGGTCGACTGGGGCCAGTTACCGGGACGACCGGATGCGATAACTGTCGTGGGGTGCCGCGACGAAAACGCGATCATCGATGAAATTGAGAGGGGCGCGTCGGAGGCGCGCTTCACACTCGTTGACCTCGAAGGCGCGGCGACCGCGACCGTCACGTTCGCAATCGCGCAAAGCGATCTGGTGATCATTCCTTGCAAGGGGTCGCATCTGGATGCCACCCAGGCTGCCCGCGCTATCAAGCTCGTCAAGCAGACGGCGCGCGGTACCAGAACAGAGATCGATTATGCGATCCTGTTCAGCCAAATCCCGCCGGCACTGCGCTCGAACAATCAGAAGGACATCGCGGAGCAGTTCAACGATGCTGAAATTCCAGTCCTTCCGGTCATGATCTACAATCGCGAGGCCTATCGCGCGATGTTCGCCGCTGGTGGAACGCTTCGCACCATCAACGACAAAGGCGTCGGTAACATGAAGGCAGCGCTCGAGAACGCCGAGGCCTATGCGGCAGCGGTGATCGCAAGGCTGCGTAAGGCGCGTAGCGTGAAGGAGGCAGCATGACCCGGTCCCGGCTCGATCTCTCGGAGTTCGATGATACGCCCCCGAACAAGGATCCAGCCAAGCTACGCGAGATCAGCGACGGGGCCGGCTTTCCGTCGCGTCCGGCTGTCCCAGCTGTAGCTGCCCCGCCTGTAGCGGCGCCCGTGCCTCAAGAGCGTCCCCAAGCCGGGACATTTCAACGGCCGCCACGCGTAACCGGCAATCGCAATATCGCGATCAACGTGAGGGTAGATCCCGAGACCGCTGCGCGACTCTATGCTCTTCGTGACGCCGACCCGGCACGCAAACGCGTGCTCGCCGACGTCGTCGCTGATGCGGCGCTTTTGCTTTACGAACGCGAGATCGATGGCGCTAGTCAATAGGTAGGGCAGGGGCCTTGCATGGCCGTTAGCGCTGCGACGCAACCCAATCCTGGTTGACCGCCCGCGCGCCGCAGAACCTCGTTAAAGGCGGCCCCACGATCGAATGGATAGGGCGTGATACCCCGCTTGGCAGGACCGAGACGGCGCCCGAAACACCATACGAACGGCGCCAGCGTGCAGCGGCGCACGGGCGATTGCCGGCCACCGACACGACGCAATCTGCGGTCGGCCGGCAGGGGAGGGGACAGCCTGATTTGGCGCCGTCAATCTGCTTTCGGATATCCTGCTCGGCCGCGCTGAAGCGAGCGCCGGCCTTGAGCCCCCGTCAAAGGAACGCCCGGACAGCCCGTGGCTACCAAGATTGGGGCATCGTTACGTTCGATCCCACCCAATCCCGTTACCGCATAGAATGGCGGATCGAAGGTCATCCCTTGCCCACGCTCAGTTCGATCAAATCCCATCGGTTTCCGTAGAGGTCTTCGAAGACCGCCACCGTGCCATATGGTTCATGTCGAGGCGCTTCGACAAAACGGATGCCCCGCTGCGTGTTAGCGAGGTGGTCACGGGCAAAGTCGTCTGTTTCGAGAAACAGGAACACGCGACCGCCGCTTTGATAGCCGATCGTCTCACGTTGCCGGTCGCCAACAGCTCGCGCTAGTAACAGTCCGTTCGCCGCACCATGCGACGCGACCACCACCCACCGCTTGTCATCAGTCAGCGCGGTATCTTCACGCACTTCGAAGCCAAGCTTCTCGACGAAGAAGGAGAGCGCGGTGTCATATTCGTCGACAAGGAGAGTGGTCAGGTTCAAGCGTTGAGGCATCCGATGAGGCTGCCCTAATCTGGATGCCAAGCCAACGCCGGCTTCTCGTCCGGAGGGTGGATCGGGAAGTCTAGCGTAGCGACGCAAGCTGGCCTGCCACCGCTTTGCCGCCGTGTTTCGAGATAGCCGTCGCGATTGCCCGGGCATCCGCTTTGTCGATCGCTGCAATTTTAACCCGCTCGAGCGCTGCGGTAAGAACCGGACGACCAGCGTCTCGAGCCGTCTGCTCCGCCGCCTTTGCCTGTTCGTCCAGATGAGCAAGTTCCGCTTTTAGAGCTTCCCGCCGAGCCTCGATAGTTGCGAGATCGACGGCGTTTCTTGTTCGGGCCATTCTTCGAATCCGGTTCCAATAGAGAACAACTTAGGAGTTTGCGGGCAATCAAGGAGATAGCAGGTAGCCGTGCCTAATGATGCAAACGCCTTGCGCCGGGACCACGAGGCCGAAAGCTACTTGTCGCAAGCGCACAGTCAATCACTTTTCACCTCCGCGTTTGGAGTGATTTAGCTCCAAAGAGGTCGTTGTTTCATGAGGATAGGCAATTACTAGGGATGGCAGGATATGCCTCACGGCACCAATGTTTAACATTGGCTTGTGGGGGCCGCTGCACGGGGCTTTTAGGATGAATGTAGGCCTGCGGTTGAAGGACGAATTGGTCGCCGAGATCGACCGCGTTGCCGCGGCGAATGGGCAAACCCGCAGCAGCTGGATGGCAAGCGTACTGGCCAACGCCGTGCTGGCCCCGGAGAACGATGACATCCCGGTGCTGCCAATTCAGGGCAGGGGGCATCCCGACGACCTCGTTCGCGTCACCGTCCGACTCGACCGGAGCGAGGTCGAAGGCATCGACACCGTAGCGGCGCCGATGAAGATGACGCGAAACGAATGGATCAAACGCACGCTTCGCTGGCAGCTTTGGGACAAGGCGGGCGTGCTGAGGCTGGCTCCGGCCACCCAGGTTGAGATCGTCAAATTGCGCAAGCAGGTGCTTCTGATCGGCCGAAACATCAACCAGGCGGTCCACGCGATGAACGCAGCGAACCAGCCCGAAAGCTCGCTCGATATCGCCCGCATCGCCGGTCCCTTTATCGAAAAATGTGAAGAGCTGAACGCGCTGCTGTTTACGACCCGGCTGGCCCTCTCGGCCGTGATCGGGGCAGAGGTCGGGTACTGGACCGAAACTCACCGAGGTTCAGTAGCGTGAGCTTCCGCTTCTCTTCCGGAACGATGGACTCCATGGCGGGCGTCTTCGCGCCGCCGAAGAAGTACCGCCTCGGGACTGGAGGCGGCAGCGCAAAGGGCCCGAAAACGGGGGGCACAATGCTCGGCCATGCCGTCGCATCGATGTTCCCGAAGGCCGCATCATCTTTGGCCACTTCGCGTCCCAGTGCGCAGGCGAAACATGCTTTCGGGGGAGGACCGCAGGCCCGGATGAGCGGCCGGGCGATCATGGCTGCGGATCGCACATCACGTCGAGTTCCAGAGGTTATGGTGCGGATCACGGGGCGTCAGCATGGCGGCGGACACGTCCTTGCCAACTTCGCCTACATCAGTCGGCTGGGGCATGGTCCCGACGAGGAACTCGGGCTTGAAACCGGCGAGGGCGTCGTGCTGCGCGACGGACGGGACATGCAGATTCTCGCGAAGGATTGGCACAACTTCGAGATGGACGGGGACGCCAGACGCAAGGGTGCGACGTCCATATCGATGATCCTTTCGATGCCGTCGGGGACCGATCCGGAGCGTCTGAAAGCGGCAGCTCTGGATTTCGCAGCCGAGGAGTTTGCGAACCGGTCGTGGGTTGCCGGCCTTCACGTCGATCGCGACCATCCGCACGTTCACCTCACGATCGCACGTCGCGATTACGATGGGCGCCGCTTCCATCCGGACCGGGATGATCTGTTTCGATGGCGGCAGCGCTTCGCCGAGAAGCTCCGCGAACGCGGCATCCAGGCCAACGCCACGCCGACCAGAGCGCGCGGTATCGACCCCGCGCATGAACACATCGCGGTACGGAAGATGCGCGACAAAGGGCAGGTTCCGCAGATCGATACGGGCCGCGCCGAGCGCGCCCGGCGCCTTCGCGACCAGGGTATTTCCGACCCGGTCGAGGCCGTTCTTGCGAGTCAGCAGGCCATTGTTCGCGCGACCTATATGCGATCCGTCGCGGAGCTATCGGCTTCGCATTCCCTTGCCGATCAGGTGGTCGCACAGAGCCTCGAACGGTTCGTCGCGGCATTGCCGCCGCCCGAGCCCAACTCCGCCCGGGCGATGCGTGCCGTTTCACCGTCCCGCAGGCGCGACGCGGTCGTCGATGCTCGGACGCGCCCGGCTGTTGCGGACCCCGGGCGCGATCCGATCACCGCAGCACTGGAACGTTCACGCGTCATGCGTGGAAAGCTGGAGGCCAAGCAAGCACTCCGGGAGAGCCCCGAGCGGACCGAAGACACTCCGCATGAACACCGACCCTCAGTGGTATCCGAGCGCCTTCGTTCGCTTATGGCCGAGGCCGAACGGCAGGCCACAGCACCGACGCCAAGCAAGCCGGAGGAGGTCCTTCGCGAGATATTGGATCGTGATCGCTCAACTCTGGACCGCGCGCGTTCGCCGGATAGGGGGAGGCCAGAACGATGAGTACGGACCAGGTAAGCGTTGCTCTGGCGGGCGTTCTGGACGCGTTGACGCTCGTTCAGGAGCAGCTCGATGCGCTGACCGAGAGCAGCGAGCGCATTGAGGCGACACACAAAGAGATCGTCAGCAGGCTCGACACGATCGATGCGGGCCAGGCCGCCGTGACGGATCTAACGCCGATCCTCGAGATGATCCTAGCGCGATCGATCGACGATCGTGAGATCATGAAAACGCAACTGGGTACGATTGCGGCGGCGATCGGCTTCGCCCATGCCGCCGCTAACGGTAACCGGGCACCCCTGCCTGTCGCAGTAGCCAGCGATCCGCTCCTCGAGCGCTTTATCCTAACCCAGCCTGCGGATCTGGCATCGAAGGAACGGGCTTTGACGGACTGGCGCAACGCCGCGTCGACCACCACCACCGCGGAGCTTATCTCTTTCCTGAACCATCAGCAGCAGCCCTCACCAACGGATACCTCAGAATCCCGGGTCCTGCGCTACCGCCTGGTGGCAATTACGCGGGCCGAGATCAAGGGGAGGGGGGCCGCGCCGCCAAGACCGCCGGACACCACGGTTGCGGGCGATCGAACGGCCTCGGCTTGCATGATCCGGTCCCACCAACTTGCCGGCCTATGGCGAGCAGGGGAAAGCGCAGCGCTATACAGTGAACCCGAACTGGCAGGCGCAATAGATCTCTTCGACGATACGGAGCGCAGGCTGGGGTCTGCGGCTGGTGTGCATTTTCCACCCGAGCTCGGCTCGCTTCACAGCGATCTAGCAACCCGCATCGAGGCAGGCGAACGGCCGAGCATAGGTGACAGTGGCCCGGCTTACAGCAGCGAACGTGCGACTACGGTCGAGCCCAGCAAGGACCGTTAGACGGCGTCCGGTAGAGTGAATTGACGGCTTCCGACCAGATTACGAAGTTCACTGGCGTTTCGCCAATGTCCGGATCGGACAGGAGCGGCCGCCCGAGCTTCACGAAACTGTCTGCCGGCACTCGCCAAGTCCCGGTCGTTAGCGCCAAAATCTAAGAGCCTTGGAAGCCTGATTATGACACGCGGTTCTGATACCTACAAACAGACGGAAAACCGCGCTCCGGACAGCGGTTCCAAAACCGACCGGTTTTGACACCGAAAGACAATCCTGGCCCCTAACGGATCGGCTGTAGGGTATTCACTCCGGTGCTCTCGTCCGTCTCGGGTGCGGGTGGGGGCACCTGCTCGTCGCGATAGGAGGGAAGATCGCGTGCGCCGTTCGGCGTGGGATGCGCCTCAAGCCGCGCGATCAGCCGCTTCATGTCGGTGATCTCGCGCACCTGGGCGTCGATGATGCCGTCTGCCAGGCGCCGAACCTCGGGGTCTTTGATGTGCGCCCGCTCGCTCGTCATGATCGCGATCGAGTGGTGCGGGATCATCGCCTTCATATAGCTCACGTCGTCTACCGTCTCCTGGCTGCGGACCAGCCATAAAGCGACGGCGAACACCACGATCGCCCCGGCGACGATGCCGACGTTGGCGCGGGTGTTCTTGTACATGCCCCACATGAAGCCGAGCATGATGACGGCCATCGTCGCCCCCATCACCAGGGCCATCCACGTCCGGGTCTGACTGTATTCGACGTCGCTCAAAGCATAGGTGTTCAGATACATCAAGCCGAACATCACGACGGTCGAGGTCGCGATCATGGCGGCGAAGCGGCCATAGCCCATGCCCATGTTCTTGCCGCTGTCCTGCTGCTGCATCTCGGTTTCCTTGCTGCTTGGCCGGCTCACCGCACCAACATCCAAAGCGCCATGCCGATCATCATCAGGTTCTCGGTCAGCGACACGAAACCAAGCGGCACGTTGCTATTGCCGCCCACGCACGCGCATTTCAGCTCGCGTTTGTCGATATAGACGGCCTTGAAGACCGACACGGCCCCGACCGTCCCGATGAACAGCCCTATCGGCACGGAAAGCCAGGTCAGTGCGCCTGCCACCATCAACACGCCTGCGGTCGCCTCGCCGAACGGGTAAAGATAGCCATAGCGGACCCAGCGCCGCGCGAGCAGGTCGTAGTTCAGGAACATGGTCGAGAACCGCTCCACGTCCTGCAATTTAAACATGGCAAGAAGGCACATGCTCATCGCGACGAACCACTCAGCCGTCCGCATGGTGAATAGCGCGCCGAACGCCGCCCAACTCGTCGCCAACGCCAGCGCCGCGGCGATGCCGAACACCGCGATCACCGGCCGGTAACTGGTCGCCTTTGGGTCGGGAACGTCCTTGCCGAAATAGCGCCGCACATCGTCATAGCCGCCAATCCGCTCACCGGTGATGAAGGTCTGCGGGGTCGTTTTGACCTGATGCTTCGCCTTGAATGCATCCGTCTCTTCGCGCGTGCGAAGCCAATGGTCATCGACCTCGAACCCCTTCCGTTTCAGGAGGTCGACGGCTTTCAGCCCGTAAGGGCAAATGTGCTCCGGCATGACCATTCGGTAGATGGTTGCCTTCTTCGGATTGTCTCGCGCCAAGCCTTTATCTGACGTCGACGGGGGTGGCAGCACGGTCGCCACCTTTGTCACTTTCCCTCGGCGTTTCGCTTTCGCGTCGCAGCGGCCTTCTTGGCTGAGGCGGAGCGATCGGCAGCCGATCGGTGGGCGGATGCTTCGCCGCCCTTCTTGCCGCCTGCTTTCGAGGACTCGTGGGTATCGAGCTTGCCGCGGCCAGAACCGGACTTGTTGCCGCCCCCGCTTTCCTTGTTCACGGTCGCCCAGGCACGGCGTTCTGCTTCTTCCTTGGGGGTGCCGCGATCCTCGTAGCCTTCTTCGATATGCTCGGCTTTGCGCTTCTGCTTATCGGTATACTTGTCCTTGTCACCTTGGGGCATCGTTGCTGTCCTTTCGACCGTCAGCTTGAGCGCAGGGTCAGCTTGGGGCGGGACTGCTGCCTCGCACGCAACTCGCGCGCCTGGGCCTCATACTCGATGGCCAGCAGCCGATGAGCGGATGCCGCCTCAACACTGGTGCTCGCTGCGGCGGATGCCGCTTCCTCGCGAGTCCGGCGCTCGTAATATTCAAGATTGTTCTCAGTCATATTCAATCCTTTTGCGCCGACGTCCCTTCATGCAGATTGAACGGGCACCCTGATTTCGAAGCGTTTTGTTCCGCTCGGCGGAGGGATCAGCAAGCCATCGACCGACGCAACGAGTCGCTTGACGAGCCCGAGGCCCATCCCCCCATCCGTTGAACCGGTCGGTTCGGGAAAGGGCAGGCCATCGTCATCGACGATGATGATAGCGTCGCGCCCGCCACTCCGGCGAATCGAGATGCTGATGCGTCCAGCCTTACCCTCCTCGAAAGCGTGCTTGATCGCGTTCGTGGCCAGCTCGTTGACGACCAGCGCCAGCGTCGCGACATGGTTCGATGTGAGGCCCTGAACGTCCTGCTCGGCCTCCAGGGAAATCAGGATCGAACGCGTCTCGGCTAGGCTGTGAAGCGCCTCACATACCTGTCGGAGCGCGGTTTGCAGGCTGGCCTGGCGCTGCTGGCTCAGCTCGGCGCGCGACCGCGCGAGCACCGCAACACGCGAGGTCGCATCGGTCAGTGCCTCGCGAGCCTCGGGGCTCGTCACCCGGCGGCTTTGCAGTGCCAGCAGGCTAACGACGAGCTGAAGATCGTTGCTGCACCGATGGTTAGTCTCGCGCAGCAATAGGTCATCACTCTGCGCCGGCTGACGCGTGCTGGTGGACATCGTCGCTGCGTTGCTCGCCACGCCGTCCTCCCCGCTACGCCGCTTGGGCTTCTGTGGACGGGTCAGCGTGCAGATAGCGCGGATCGAACCCGCCGATCTGACGAAGGCCCGCCACATCGGGCAAGGTCATGGTCCGGTTCGCGGTTGCGATCATGCCCTCGGTGCGGAGCTGCTGCATCGTGCGGTTGACGTGAACGGACGTGAGCCCGAGCGCGTCCGCGACCTGCTCCTGCGTCAGCGGGAACGCGAAGCTGCTCTCGTTCCCAGCCTCGGCATCGAGGCGGACGCTCAGTTCGCAGAGAAGATGCGCCAGCCGTTCCTTCGCCGACCGGCGGCCAAGCGATAGCGCCCATTTGCTGAGGATCACATTCTCGACCAGCGCTGCCCAAGTGAACGTCCGTGCGATGCCGGGATGCTGTGCAGCGAGCGCCAGCGCCCGATCACGCGGGAGCGCGACGATCGTCGCCTGGATAAGCGTGCGCACGCCGTAATCGAGCCGGTCGAACATCAGCGAGTCGAGGTTGCCGACGTCGCCGGGCACCAGCAGCGCCGGAAGCTGGCGACCGCCTTCCCTCGTCGTCGTATACCGGCACGCCCAGCCATCGGCGACGATGAACAGGGTGTCCGTGCGCTCTCCCTCGCGCACCAGGTCGGTGTTGGCGTTGACCGAACGCGTCGAGACGACGGCCGCCTCAAGGGCGTCCCGTTCCTCGCGTGAAAGATAGCGGGATGCCCAAAGGCGGGTGCCCGCTAACCGCGATGAGTAGCGCGGTGCGACACGAGTGCCGGACGGACTCTCGGACTGCTGAGCTTCGATCACGATGCGTCCGCCTGGGTAGGCGCAGCCGAGGCGAGCTTTTCGAGATACGCCTCCGCGAGCAAATGGTGCGCCCTTACTACCTCGGGAGCCGTCGCCTTCTGAGCAATCTCAAGCTCGACCTCGGCCCGGTGCTGGTAATAGGACCTGTCATCCTCGAACATACGGCCTTCCTTCCGCAAGATCAGTTCACCACCGATACATATCGGCTGGTTCCCTCAGCGGAAGATGCGCGCGGCCAACTGTGGAGTGCACAACATTCCCTAACCCATGTTGCCGAGGGCGTTCTGGGGCGTGGCGTTCAGCCTACGGGCACCTGGATGGCGGATTTCGGTGGTTTTTTGGCGCCGGTGAGGCATCTGCTGCACCCTGGATCACGAAATGTTGGGTAGCCCACAAAGGCTCTCATTAGGTAATCCGCCAACAACGCCTATATGAGTGTCATCGCTCGCCGACATTCAGGGCGCGAGCGGCTGAAAGATGCTTCGCGCTTTCGCCCCGACTTCGGGGGCGATCATGTCGCAGCCAGATCAGCCTTACACTACCAATACTCTGCTCAATGCTCTTTCGGATGATGATCTCGCACTCCTCAAGCCGCATCTGATCCGTGTCGATCTCGCGCGCGGTCAAGTGCTCGTGACGCCGAACACGCCGATCGAGCATGTCTACTTTCCCGAGGGCGGGGTCGTCTCGATCGTGTCGATCATGGCCCAGAGCGGGCGCATCGAGGCCGGCATTTTCGGGCGTGAAGGGGTTTCAGCCACCTGTCTCCTGCTCGGCACCGATCGCTCTCCGCACGAGACCTTCGTACAGGTCAACGGTTCGCCCGCCCTGCGCATCGATGCGGACCGGTATCTCGCGGCCGTTAGGCAGAGCGAGAGCCTGCGCACGATGCTGTTGCGCTACGTGCAAACCGTTCTCGTCCAAACCGCGCAGAGCATGGCGACCAATGCCACGCAGCGGGTCGAGGCCCGGCTCGCCCGCTGGCTGCTGATGTGCCACGACCGGGTCGACGGCGACGAGATCGCGCTGACGCATGAATTCATGGGCATGATGATCTCGGCCGAGCGAAGCGGCGTCACCATCACCCTCCACATCCTCGAAGGCGCGGGCATGATCCGCTCGAAGCGGGGCCTCGTCATGATCCGTGATCGCGACAAGCTCGAGGAACTGGCTGGCGACAGCTATGGGCTGCCAGAAGCCGAATACCGGCAGCTGATCGGGCCGCTGGGGCCGCCATCGGCCGTGCTCCCGTTCGACGGCCGCGCCAACCCGCCGCTGTGAAGCGGCACGCCACTTCGCGGACTGTTGGGTAGCACACAGAGAGTTAGCTGGCCGCAAGGGCACCTGTGACTATAATTCGGTAGATCGTTCGCCGATATCCAGGGCGCGAATGACTGGAAGATGCGTCGTGCTTTCGCCCCAAGGTTCGAGGGGCGATCATGTCGCGACCAGATGAGCGTTTCACTCCCAACACCCTGCTCAGCGCGCTGAGCGCCGACGATCTCGAATTACTGAAACCGCATCTGACGCGTGTGCAAATCGCCCGTGAGCAGATGCTGATCGTGCCGAACAAGCCGATCGAGCACGTCTATTTTCCCGAGGGTGGGATCGTCTCGATCGTCTCGGTGATGGCGAACAGCGGGCGCACAGAGGCGGGCATCTTTGGGCGGGAAGGCGTGTCCGCCACCTGCCTCCTGCTCGGGACCGACCGCTCGCCGCACGAGAGCTTCGTGCAGGTCGATGGCTCGACCGCCTTGCGCATTGATACAGATCAGTATCTCGCAGCCTTCAGGCAGAGCGAGAGCCTGCGCACGATGCTGCTCCGCTATGTCCAGACGACACTCGTCCAATCCGCGCAGAGCACGGCCACCAACGCCAGCCATCGTGTGGAGGGGCGGCTCGCCCGCTGGCTGCTGATGTGCCACGATCGGATCGACGGCGACGAAATCGCACTGACTCACGAGTTCATGAGCATGATGATCTCGGCCGATCGCAGCGGGGTTACTGTCACCCTGCACATCCTGGAGGGAGCAGGCATGATCCGTTCGAAGCGCGGGCGCGTCATCATCCGGGATCGCGATAAGCTCGAAGAGCTGGCGGGCGACAGCTACGGTGTGCCGGAAGCCGAGTATCGTCGCCTGATTGGGCCACTTGGACGGGAGTCGGTGGCCCTGCCATTCGAAGGCAAAGAGTCGCGCCGCAATGAGCCGTAATGCGGCCGGTGTCACAACCGAACGGTTGTGACACCACGTGCCGGCGGCTTTCGACCGTTCCAATCCTGAAAGCTGTCTGGCAGGAAAGTCCCCAACTGACGCCCTCCGGGGACAACCTTGCTCGTTCCCACTTTAAAACTCGATGAGAAGGCATTCCCATTGGTCACCCAGATCTGCCTCGCACCATGAGGACGCCGTCGAAGAGCTTGGCGACACGCTCGTTTGACGGAACGGCCAAGGCGGCGTTGATCGCGGCTTGGTTCAATCCATGCCGACCTACTGCGGGAGCGCCGTTAGTCGCAACCGCTCCTGCCATCGGCGCGGCGCCTGGCGCTGACGAGGCGGCATTGACGTCATCCGGGGCCTGCGTGGCCTCGATCACGCGGAGGCTGTTAGCAGCGACCGCCGGGTCGACGCGGATCTGGGGCATCTCGGGGGCCGGTATCTTGGTCCGCGCCGAGAGCTTCTTCTCGGCATAGTAGCGGACCTTCTTTCCATAGGTCGCGTACATGCCTCGCCGGAAAACGATCAGATCGTCCTCCGGCAGCAACTCGACTTCCTGAGGGAGCATCAGCGGCCGGCGCTGATCGGAGTCCGAGGTGGAGCCGCCGCCGCCACCCCACGTTCCCATCGAGCGCGAGCGAGCCTTGAACGTGTAGCTGCCGAGCTGGTCCGAAATCTTCTTCGCTTCGGCCAAACCGGCCGGACGAAGCACGAGCCGCACCGCGCAGTTCCGCTCGATGTCGGCCGCCACCTTGTCCCCATAGACGCCCTGGATCTGTTCGAGCGACTGGAATGCCGGCAGCATCCGCAACCCGTAGCCGGCGACATAGCTGAAGGCGTTCGCGAGCACGGTGCATTTGCCGAGGCTCGCGAACTCGTCCAGGGCTAGCAGCACCTTGATCTGATGCTTGTCGCCCTTCGGCAGCTCGCGGACGTTGCGGTCGATGAGTTGCTGGAAGAGCAGGCCGTAGATCGGCGCAACCCGCTCCAGGTCATCCGGCGACACGCCGAGATAGAGCGAGATCCGCTTGTCCCGAAAGTCACTGAGATCGAAATCACTCTCTGAGGTCGCCGCATCGACATATGGGTTCAGCCAGCCGTTGATCTTGGACGTAACCGACTGGCGCAATCCAGAGAATGTGTTCGCCGACGAGCCGGTATAATCCTTGATCGCCGATACGCACCCTTCCGACAGGGGCTTACCGGCCTTCTTACGATCGGCGATGATCTTCGGGAAACGCCGCTGGGCGTCGCTGGCCGCGAACTGGCGGTACACCTCGCCGAGCGTAAAGGGGAGGGCGTCCTCCCCATCGTCGACGGTTGCCGCGATATATGCGGTGATGCCGAGGAAAGCGGTTCGCGCGCCCTCGGCCCAGAACTTCTCGCCCGTGAGCGGATCGGGATAGAGCATTGCCGCGATCTTCTGAAGCTCGTTGATGACCTCCACCGGATCATGCCGGTTGATGTAGCTCAGCGGGTTCCACCGCACGGTGCGGCCCGTGGGATCGAGCGGGTTGAAGAGCAGCACCTGCTGCCCGAGCACCTTCAGCCGATACCCCGCCGTATTGTCGTAATTTTCCTGCTTGATGTCGAGCACCACGAGAGAATCGAGCCAGTCGAGCAAGTTCGGGATGATGACGCCCACCCCCTTGCCGGCGCGCGTTGGGGCTTCCAGCATCACATGCTCGGGTCCGCCAAAGCGCATCACCTTACCGCCGAACTTGCCCAGCACGATGCCGGCCGAGGCGAGCATCTTGCCGTTGCGGACCTCGCCGACTCGTGCGAAGCGCGCCTCGCCGTGGAGCTTCTGCCGTTTGAACAGCGTGGAGAGAATGGTGATGACCGTCAGGACGAGGCCGATCCCGACGCCGATCAGGAACGGCTGATAGACGATCGGATAGCCCTTCAGCGCCCACAGCGCGGCCGGCACCTTAATCCAGGGCGTATGCGCGTTGAGGAGGTGGGCACGCCACAGGACGGCGAGGGCGCCGATCGTGGCGCTCAGCGCCAGGCCGATGATGCCGAGGAACGCGATCGCGCCCGGCTGCGACCCTTCGTCGCTTCGCACCCATTTTCCGTTCATGCCGATACCCCCTTCAGTCGGTCGGCTTGCTCGCCGGATCGAACCATACTTCGGTCATGCGATAGCGCGCCGGCTGGCCCTCGCCGGGTGGCAGGCGGTGCATCTGCACGACGATATCGACCAGCGAGCGCAGCAGCGCCCGGATGTCGTGGCGGTCGAGATCGTTGCCGCCCTCCGATTCCTTCACCAGCAGCGTCAGCTGCTCGAGCGCGCCCTCCGCCGTGTTTGCGTGGACCGTGGTGATCGAACCGGGATGACCGCTGTTGACGTTGCGCAGGTAGAAGAAGGCGGTGCCGTCCCGCAGCTCCTGCAGAAGGATGCGATCGGGCCGCATCCGCAGCGCCGATTCCAGCAACTCCTTGGCGCCCGCCTTCTGGAGGCTCTTCCCATCCTTGGCGTACATCATGTGGACGTGGTTGCGCTGGGGTACAACGAGCTCGCGCGTGTCCTCGATCGTCAGGATCCGCTCATAGTCCGGGATCAGCTTGATGAGACCCTTAGAGAAGCTCGTCTTGCCGGAGCCCGTCGCGCCGGAAATGAGGATGTTCTTGCGGGCTTCGACCGCCAGCTTGAAGAAGGCGCGCCAGTCGCCCGCCTCGCGCAGTCGCAGCAGATCGGGGTCGACCTCCTCGTACAGGCCGTGCGCGCGGACCTCGCTGAACAGGCCGGCACGCTCGAAATCGTCGATGTTCATCGTCACGCCCGACGCTTTGCGGATCGTGATCGAGATGAAGCCTTGCTCGACCGCCGGGGGGACGACGACCTGCGCGCGCTCGCCGCCCGGCAAGACCGAGGAGCAGATCGGATATTCGGAGTTGATGTCCTGCTTGGTCAGCCCCGCGATCAGCTTCGCCAGCGTCATGAGGGCCGCATTGTCCAGTGCGGGCTCCTCGTGCCACTCCCAGCCGTTCCGTGTTTCGAGGCCGATCATCCCCGGCTCATTGATGACCAATTCGGTCACATCGTCGCGCAGAAGGTGCCGTCGGATCGGTTCGGCATTATGCTCGTAGATCAGCGACGTCGGACTGGATGCCACGGCCTTAACGTCTCAATCCTACGTCATAGACTGAGCGGAAATCGAAGTCCTTGGCGACGAAGATCGCCGCGGTGTCGCCCTGGTTCTTTTTCAGGATCGGTTTGATGTTCATGGTCTGCTGAAGGACGGTCTGCCCGGTTTGTCCGGGAACTTGCGTGGTGTTGCTCCCCTCATTGGCAACCGCTCGACCAGCAATTTGCGAGGCATCCTCCAGCACCGAGATGACGAGCCCAACGCCGAAACGTGCCCAGAACTGGGTATCGACGCCGCCTGGCAACCCGGCCCGGCCAAGGCTATCCGCTGCCGGCGACCCGAGGTCGATGGCGACGCCACGCGGCGTCAGGGCGCGCGTCCACAGTACGAACAGGCGCGCTTGCCCCTGCGTGATGCCACCGGAATACTGCCCCAGCACCTTGGTCCCCTTGTCGAGCAGGACGATGCGGCCGTTCTCGGAATAGACGTCGTGATTGATGACGCAGGACACGAACCCGGCCTGCGTCGAGTTGATCGCCGTTTGGAGCGTGCAGGGGATGACCGTGCCCGCACTCAGCAGAAGGTTACGGTCCGCGACCATCGTTGCCCGGACCGTCTGGATCGCGGCATGGCCGAGCTGATCGCTGAAGTCGGTCGAACCCTTGCCCGCCTCGGCCGGATTGTCTTCGCCCGGCGCTCCGAAGCCACTGGCACCGAGACCCCGCCGCGCGACGGTGGATTGTCCAGCGCCGCGCGTCCGGTCCTCGAGGTCCGTACTCTGTTGAGCGTCCGCACCGGGCACGGAGGCGGGAAGGGCGGTCGAGGCCAGCCCGGTGTTACCAAAGGCCATGATCGGCGATCGCCGGGCCGCATCGGCCATGGCGCGCGCCTGCTCGGCACGTCGCTGCTCGGGAGATTGCTGTCCGTTCGCCGTGGCGGAGGCTGTCCCGCCCGTTGTCGGCACCGGATTGCCGTTGGCATCGGCGACCTGCGTCCCCGCCGCTGCGGCGATCGGCCGCCCGAAGATATCGGTCTGCGCCGCGCCGGGCTGGCCGAGTTGACCCGCGAGCGCCGCTCGCTGCGCGTTCGGCGATCCCATCACGTCGTCCACGGCACGGTCACTGGCCTTCGCGGGCTGCGCGGCAGCCGCGGTACTGGCCGATTGGTGAAACGCACCATAGCCTATCACGATGCCGCCTATGGCGCCGAGCAGGCCGATCCCCGCACCGATGAAGGCGAGGTTGCCCCACCCGCCGCTACGCGCGACCGGGCTATCGACCTCGCCTGGAGCAACGGTGTCGGCAGCGACATCGCCCCCGCGGTCAATCACGGTCCCGACCATGTTACTGCCCCTTCACTTTGCGTTCGACGACATTGGAGACGGTGCCCGTTCGATCGCCGCGATCGTTGCGCAGCGGCGCCTCGTTGTAGATGCACAGCACCGTCGCCCCGCGCCGGAGGCGCAGCTGCCGGTAGACCGCATGGATCACGACGAAATCCTCGCGGACATCATAGGGGACGATCGTCTCGGTCCCGTCGACGTCGACCGCGAAGATCGAGGGGATGTCGGCGTGGCCCGGATAGCGCAGCACGGTGAACTCGCCGTTGTCGGAGATCTCGGTGGGTTGCAGCGCGACGTCGCCCTGCACGGTGTAATTCATATTCCGGGTGCCCTCGATCACGGCATGGTCGAGCGCGGCGGTGGTGATGGTCGTCTCGATCGCCTTGGCGGCCTGGACCTGGGCAAGCTGCACCTGCAACGCCGCCATCGCCCGTTCCTCGCGCGGATAGCGGAACCGTACGCCGTACATCGTGGCGCCCGTTCCTAGTGCGAGGTTGAAATGATAGGTGCGCGGCACGCCGCCGGCGTTGGTGACGACGATCAGGTTGGTGCCGCCAGCTTTCTCGCGGGGTTTGAGGAAGACGATGTTTCCCACGGGCGCGATCTGCCAGGAGACGGTATCGCCCAGGGCGGCCTGCGTGACCGTTTCGCCGGGCCCGAACTGGATCTCGATCGCGTGCCGGAAACTGCCGACGATCGTCACCACCTGATCCGGATCGTAGTTGACGTTGCGAACGCGGGCGTCCTTGGCCCCGGGGACGGGGGTCTCCGAGGCGAACGCGGGTTGCGGCGCGAGCGTGACTGCCGCGGCACCCAGAACCGAGAACGCGACGAGGCGGTGCCACACCGCCCCGACCCCGCGCCAGAAGCGGTTCCTGGCGCCATCCTCCGTCAGCATCAACGCCGTCGTCGGCGGTGACAGGCGCAGACCCAGCTCTTTGCGCAGCGCGGGCAGGAAGGGGACAGTGACACGGTCGCCATTGTCCGACGTATTTGGCTGATCGCTCATGTCACGCCTCCGGGTCAGAACGATAATTCACGACCTGGAAGCCGAGCGGATTGATGTTCCGATCCTTCTCATGCTCCGGCGCTGTCGTGTATCTGAAGGTCAGTATCGCGTTCCAATTTTGCGCGATCGGCGTGTTCTGCCCGAAGGTGATGATCTTCGTGAAGCGGACCTGCGCCACGGTAGGACTGAGGAAACTGATCGTCCGGATCGAGATCGAGACGAAGCCCTTGTCGCCGTAAATGTTGGACGGCGCGTTCCTGTTGTTGGCCTGAACGCTGTTGAGGTAACGAGCGCTCTCGGCGGAATCGCTGGTGAGCATGACCGTATAGGCGTTCTCGCGCGCGGCATCGTTGAGCCAGCCTTCGCGCAACCGTACATATTGCGAGATGAAGTAGCGGTTGACCGCATCCTCATAGGTGCGCGGCTGCGGCCCCTTGAGCGCCGTCACGACCTGCGTCTCGCCCGAGCTCTTGTCGACCCTGATGACATAGGGCTCGACGGTCTTCAGCGGGCTGAGCATCGCGACAGCCGCAACCGACGCCACAGCGAGCGTGCAGGCACCCGTAGCAACGCCCCAAGCGAGCCGCTTGGACTGGATCGCCGCACGCATACGGTCATATTCCCACGTCCTCGATGTCTCGTAGTATTTCTCTTTATCTTCGGCCTTCACCGCGCCCATGGCGTCGATCCCTTCAGCAGGAGGAGTAGGTCGGCGCGACGTCCTGCGCGGACGTCCGTGGCGCCGATCGCGGGATATTCATGGCCCCAGGTCCGATAGGGGCCAGCGCGCCCCCTGCACCGGTCGTCGGGGCCGGGGCGGGGCGAGGCGCCGGTGTTAGCTCGCGTGATGGCGGCGCCACCATCGACTGCCCTACGCCCTGCTGTGACGCCGGCAGTGGCACCGGCAAGCTCGGCAGGATCGACCCGTAGAGGTTGGCGGGACGCCGGTGTTTGCCGTCGCACACCGAGACAGGTCTGATATGAGTCCCGGTGCAGCCGCCAAGCACAAGCGTGCCGATCGCCACGATGGTCAGCCTTTTCATACGGTCTCCGTTCGTAAGGTCCCGCGCCCGGCGGTTCCGTGATGCATGGTCTTGGACGGGCCAGCGGTCCTCAAGTGGACCGAGAGGCCGAGCCGCCCGTGCCGCCTCCTCCTGGCGGAGGACGGTTCGCCTGCGTCGCGCGCCGGAACATGAGCCGGTTGGTCAACATGTTCGCCCCGGTCTGCAGGAAGCCATGGCCGCCAGATGACGCACCCCCCGAGATACCCGCGGCGATGGCCGGCGATTGAAAGAAGAAGATCGTGCCGACGATGTAGATCGCCGCGCAGGCGATCGTCGCGACGAGCATCACGGCAGCTTTCAGAACGATGTAGCCGTTCTGCGCCATGACGAAGGACGAGCCGTCTTCGGGGATCGATCCCATGATGCCGTCCATGGCGGCTTCCTGGAGGCCGGTGATGAACTTGGTCATGATCGCCATGACGACCATCAGCAGGATAAAATTGACGGTCTGCTTCAGCCACCCGTCGAACAGCCAGCGGGAGGAGTTGAAAAGCAGACACGCCAGCGCGAGCGGCGCGAGCGCGACGCAGATCGCAACCGACAGCTTGGCAAAAATGACGATGCAAAAGCCGATCGACGCCGACATAAACGCGAAGATGTAGAGGACGGCGACGCACAGATAGGTGATCAGCGTGGCGCTGAGCTGGATCACTGGCGTGCGAAAGTCAGTGATGCCCTTCTGCTCTTGCGACTGAACTTTCAGGTTCGCGTTGACCAACTTCTCCGAGAGCTTGCCGGTATCGGCGACATAGGTATCGAAGGTGGTGCCCGGGTTGGTGACGGGCGTGCCGGATCCAGCCGCGATGATTTCGCTCGGCAAGTTGGTGACCACGTTCACCACAAACGCCGAATAGCCAACCGCACTGGCGGCCGCGAGGGCGAACCCGACCTTGCCGGCCTGGAATACCAGCTCGCGAAGTGGAGCCTGGATAGCCCCTCGTAGCACGGCAAAGCCGAGCAGCAGGAAGTAGATGATCGCCGCCAGGGCCAAAGGCGCTGCAACGAAACTGACGAGACCCGCCCCGAAGCTCGCAACCGAGGTCGCTATGGCGGTCTCCACATACGAATACATCGTCGTGAACAGCGTCATGATGTTGGGTGGGCCGGCAGCCATTGGGTGAGGTTCCGATCTTCGGCGATCAAAGCGCAGCGAGTAAATCTACTTCTTGCGGATCGTGTTCTGTTTGAAGAAGTCCGCCTCTTCGTTGCCGGCCTTGGTCTGGGCGACCGAGATGGTCGCGTCGCCGGTCGTCGCGCACATCTTGGCCTTCTGATCCGCAGGGAGATGGCTGTACTCCCCCGCATCGCACTTCGCTTGCCACTGCGAGAGGAGTTGAGGACTGGCGATCAGATCCTTGGCGGTAGGCACCACGACGTTCTGTTGGCATCCGCAGACGACGAGCAACGAGCAGAGCGATAGTATCTTGCGCATGATCACTTCCTGATCGTGTTGGCACTGAAGAAGGCTGCTTCATCGCGACCGGCCGCCACTTGCGCCGCACTGATCTGCATGTTCGCCTGACCGGCCTGCGCCATCTGGATCGCCTGCATCTTGAGCATATCGTTTTGAAGCTGTGCCTGTTCGACCGAGATCCGGGCTTGGAGGTCCATCACGTCCTTGGGATCCTTGGCATACGACAGTTGCTCGCGGAGCTGGTCGAGGCCTTGCATCCGGGTCTGGGCGATGCTGAGCGTATTCTCGCCCAGCGCGGCCGTGGCGGCCGATGAGCTGGTCGCATCCTTGAGCGCCTGGGTGTAGGCTAGGTCTGCGTCGGAGGACGACGTTGCCGGCAGCGCGTAACGAGACTGGATGCTCGATGCGAGCGAACCGAGCGAACCAATCTTCGACAGGTCGCCACTGAGCAACGTCGAGGCGTCGATCGTCGTGTTGGGCAGGATGTTGCGCACCTGCGCGTTGAGCAATTGCGGGGCGAGCGCGTTGACGTTGGTCAGCTTCTGAAGCGAGCTGAGCGTCGTCGTCGCTGTCTGGATCTGCTGCTCGCCCTGCTGGATCATTTTGATCGTGTTCTGGACCTGGGCGAGCGCTTGCACATAGGTAGAGGTGTCGAACACAGGGATGCCCTGTGCAGCGGCCGGCGACGCGAACGCGACGATCGCGACCGGCGCGGCTGCAACCATGATGATGCGCTTGAGCGACATGTCAGCTTCTCCTTTGGTTGGCATAGAAATGCGGCAGCCACGCCGCAGGATCGTTGCCCGCCAGGGCAATGGCCTCCTCCATGGCGACGAGGGTTTCCTCGCGGCCAGAAAGCACTTTCAGCTCATTGGGCATCCCGCCGAGATCGAGCTTCGCAACGATCGAGGTATGCCCTTGCTTGACCAGAAAGGTCCGGCTCTCCGGCGTCAGGTCTTCACGGATCAGCCGATACTCCGCATCCGTCAGGCCGAGCCCATCGCAATAATCCGATCGCTTGGCGTCCGAGTTTGGAAGCAAGATCTTGGTCGCGGTCTGCTCGATGATCGAGTGCGCGATCGGCGAGCGCAGCGCGTCGGCCGGGGACTGCGTGCCAAATACCATGAAGGCGTTGCGCTTACGGAAGGTCTTGAGACCGTCCTGCGCGAACGCCCGAAAGGCTTCGTCCTGAAGCGCCTTCCAGAACTCGTCGACGTCAACCACGACACGCCGCCCGTCCAGTAGCTCGTCGACGCGGTGGAAGAGGTACAACATCGTGGGAGTGCGGATCTCAGGGTTCTCTAGGAAGTCCGTCATGTCGAAGCCGATGAACCGCGCCGACATCGACACCTCGTCCTGTGGACCATCGAAAGCCCAGCCGAGCGGGCCGCCCAGACACCAGCGCTCCAGCCGCGCACCAATGCCCTCCGCATCGGCGTAGCCCAGCATCTCGCGCAACGCGCTGAACGAGCGCGACGGCGCCGGCAGCCGCATCACCGCCTCGATACCCTCGTCGATCAGTCGCTCTTCGGCGACGCTGAGCGGGCGGTTGTCCCGGCGTACCAGGACACGAATGAACTGCCGCAGAAAAGCAATGTCGTGCGGCGACGGGGTGAGACCCTTCAACGGCGCGAACCCGGTGGGCTCGCCGTCGCGCAGCGCCAGATAGGTGCCGCCACAAGCGCGGACGAAGATCTCGGCGCCGCGATCCTTGTCAAAAAATACCTGCTTCGCACCGGTCTTTTCGAGCTGCGCTTGAAGGAAGTTCTGCAGCACCGTTTTGCCGCCACCCGTTGGCCCGATGATGAGCGTGTGGCCGATGTCGGCCCGGTGGAAGTTGAACCAGAAGGAGGAGCCCGCGCGCGTCTTGAGCAGCGTCACCGCCTCGCCCCAGTGGTTTCCCGACTTGCGACCCGCCGGGAAGGTGTAGAACGGGCTCAAGCCTGCGAAATTGCGCGTGTTGATGACCGCGGGGCGCGCGCGCATCCGAAAATTGCCGGGAAGCTGCGCCCAGAAGGCGGCCTCCAGCGCGACGTCCTCGCGCGCCATCACCATACCTGTATCGGCCGCTGCCGATCGTGCGATCGACAAGCGTTCCAGCAGCCGCTTCGGGTTCTCGTCGATTACCGCGATCGAGAGGTGATGCTCGCCCATGGCAAAGCGGTTCGCCATGAGATCGTCGACGCCGTCGAGCAGTTCCTCCGCCTGGCTGACGCCGGCATCGTCCGAAGAGACCATTTGCTTGTATTTTTTGGTGAACCGCTCGCTCGCGACCGACTTCACCAACGGCGCGAAACTCTGGGTCAGCACGAACGGGAAGTCGAGCGTGAGCAGGCTGTTGAACTGACCGGTCCGCGTGCTGGCGACATACTCGCGCACGCCGAACATTCCGAGGAAATGGGACGTGTGCGGAAGCCGGATCTCGGCCGCCTCGCGACCGAACACCACGCGTGAGGCATACAGGGCTTGGCCCAGCCTGCCGTCGAGCAGCGGCACGCGGATGCGGTCGCCGGTCAGGATGAAGTGAAGCACCTCCATCGGTCGTGAAAATAGAATACCGTTGTGCTCATACATCGAGAGCGGCTCCGGAACGACATCAGCAAGCAGCGTTTCGAAGTCGCGGCACTTGTCCGCCATGATCGTGAGCGCGCGATCGTCGATCTCGGCGTTCGCTTTTCGCTTGGAGAAAAGCCGCGTCACTTGCTCGCCGGCCATGCTCGACGGCCGGACGATGATCGTGACGTAGAACTCGTTGTGGTAGAGGACCTTCTCCTTCAGCGTGCCGGCGTATTTCTCCTGCAAGGTTCGCGCGAAGTCGGAGTGGAAGTCGCCGCCGAGAATGGGGTCTGTGGCTGTCCGCACGAGATGGGTCCACAACGCAACGCGATCGTCACCGATCGAGCGCCACGCGATGTTGAGCTTGTTATGCCAGGTGTTGAGATCGCCGACGTCGCTGGTCTCGAACGGCCGCCCATCGACGCGGTACATGCGCATGAGCGAGCCGTCCTCGAGCGCGACCAGCGTGTCGTCGACGTGCCGCGTGTAGGGAATGAACTTGATGTCATCCGTCTCGCGGACAGCGATCTTCTTATGCTTCAGCCTGGGATCAGTCATTGCCGAAATGCTTTCGCTTCA
This sequence comes from Sphingomonas sp. A2-49, assembly GCF_025548555.1. Taxonomy (GTDB): domain Bacteria; phylum Pseudomonadota; class Alphaproteobacteria; order Sphingomonadales; family Sphingomonadaceae; genus Sphingomonas. The sequence continues at coordinate 28,955 of NZ_JAJLPA010000002.1, read as the reverse complement.
CGCCTTTGGCGAGGCGGACGGGAGAGTAGCTCCCGCCGCCCCAGAACTTGCGGTTCTTGGATAGGAAGCCGGTCTGGAACCACAGGCCCCACAGCCGGAACGCATTGAAGTCGTAGTGACAGATCATGCGCGCCGGGAAGTAGAGCGCTCCGAACAAGGCCAGGGGGTAGAACGGATTGTGGAAAATCCCCCAAACCACCATGCAGACCATGATGATTGGCAGGATTGCCTCGAGCGGCAATCCCATGAACACCGACGGTCTGGTCAGGGCAAGGAACACCTTATCCTCGGCGAGCTTGTCTTCCATGCTACGCCGATCCGCCCATCCAGCCGACGATTGTCGCTGCCGAGAAGATGATGCCGATGCCGATCAGCACCGTGACCGCTTTCCCCCAATCCATCCGGCCGGTCAGCTTGGCATAGCCGACCGCCATGACGGCTATGACGCCGACAACGGACGCGACGGTGGTCATCCAGGTCCTGATCGTGCCGAGCCCGGTCTCGATCGACGTGCCGCTGCTCTGTGCAAGGACGGGCTGTGCGATCGAAATGAGGGCGAGCGCACCGGCAAAGCCGATGACCTGCCGCGCGCGGGCGTCGGACAACATCCGGCCCATGGATTGAGTGAACTTCATACGGGTCTCCATGGCTTGGGGTTTACCTCTCGAGATCGTGGGTGGGGCGGATCGGCTCGACCTGCCGAACAGGCGTCGGCTCGCGGACCGAAACATCCAGGCCGCGCCGCAGCACGTCCGAGATCATGTGGCGGCTCTCCAAGCTCGCGGACGTCATCCGTTCCGCGTCGCCATCGAACGCCGCACCAAGGTGCTGATCCATCGCCGCCTGCGCCTGTAGCGCGTTGGCGAGGCGCGGCTCGGCGGCAATACGCTCCGCCCCGCCATGCAGGAACAGTTCGGCCAGTTCGTCATTTTCGTGACGTCGCTCAGGCGCGGCCTGACGAAGGCGCTCCTCCCGAACGATATGGGGTTCCTGTTCGGGCTGTCGCTCGGGCGCAGCCGTCGCTTCGCCGGCCAGGCGGTCTTCGGGCGTGGCGGCGAGCGCGCCGCCGAGCGGCACGTTCGCACCGGCTTCGCGGGCGACTTCGTGCCGGTTGAGCCCGGAGCGGACGATGTAGATCGCATCGGCGACCTCGCCGTCCCACGCGCCGTCGCGCGCCATCTGGCGCAGACCGTCGGGTTCATAACCGGACCTTGAGAAGGCGTTGACCAGCGTCGGGCTTTCCAAGGCCCGCTCCAGCGCCCCGTTCAGCGCATCCCTGTTCAGATCGATACGTTCGGCCTGAACCTCCCTCCGCACGGGGTCCATGTCCTCGTTGACGGCCGCGTAGAGCGCCTTGCGATCCTGCGTGTGCACGCTCACCGTCAACAGGAGGCGCTTGTCTGCGTCGGACAATTCGGTGCTGCTTCCGCTTGGCAACGGCTGAGGCGCGCCGTTCCTCTCCGCGTCGGCCGACGGCGCGAGGATAGTCGCCTCCGTCGCCCCGACAGCCGCCGTCGGAGCGACGGGTTCGACAGTCGGCGCCGGCTTTTCCGCCACCTCACGGTCGCGTCGTGCAGCATCGGCGCGACGCAGCTCTTCCAATCGCGCCTGTTCGTCGAAGCTCGGCTCATAGCCGCGCACCGTCAGGCCTTCGCGCGACGCCGCCGTCCACACGGCCTGACGAAACTCAGGCGAACCTTCGACGTCGATGCCCGCCCAGCCATTGTGCTTGGCGATCGTGACCAGAGCCGAGACGGTCTCGGGATCCTCGTTTCGAGCAACGATGCGATCGCCGGCAATCTCGATCGACGGGTTCTCACGATCCGTCGGCAGGAACATGCCGACGCGGCGCTCGCTGCCGTCGGACGGCTCGATGATCCGGACCTGATAACGTGTCGCCAGCTCAGGCGGGATCTGGAACGCAGCCTGTTCGGCTTGCGTTTGCGCATCGAGGTCGCCCCGCGCAACGCTGTTATCCGCGCTCATTTGAAGACCTGAACCGCGCTGGAATCGATCTGCCCCACCACCCAGCTAGCTTCGGCGATCCCTTGCTTTGCCGAGGCGGGCGTGGCGGTCGGCGCCGACGCCGACGCCGACGCCGAGCCCGGGATGGGCGGGGGTGTCTGGATCGTCCCCATTCCGCTCGCGGCCGACCAGACCCGACCGACATAGCCGTTGCGGAAACCGCGCGTCAGCGTGCCGGTGTTGTAGAGCGAATAGGTCGCGGAGATCGCGTCCAGCCCCGTATAATGCTGGATCGCGAGGCCATATCCCGCCCGAAGGATCGAGGATGCGAGCCGCAGGTTCGTACAGGGGTCGAAGGCCTGCTCGACGGTGACACCCAACCGCGCGAAATTGGCCGAGTTCACCTGCGCCAGCCCGACATCGACGGTGTAGCCGGCCGCCATGTACCGGCGCACCAGCGCGGCACCGTCAGCGATCGACGCGGCGCGGACACGCGGCCCCTTGTTGATATTGATCGCCAGATCGTCGCCGCCGCTTTCGGTCACGACGAGGGGAACAACCGCCTCGGTCGCGATCTCAGGCGCGCATTGCTGCGCAAGCATGGTGATCGCGGCGATGGCGTGGATCATTGCTGCGTCACCGTCTGGTAGCGGGTGTCGAGCGCGTACCGCGACGTTCCGCCATCGGCCGGCGTCACGGTCAGGTCGTAGCCGTGCTTGGCCTTTTTCATTTTGACGCCGACCCCGGTGCAGGTCGGGAACGAGCCGCCGATGGCGAGGGCGTTCCAGAGTTTCGTGATCGGCGGGACGCACTCGACATATTTCGTCGGCGAACCGGGTGTCGCGAGGCAGAGGACCATCTGACACCCCCATTCCGACGCGTAGGCGGGTTGTGGGGCCGCGACCGCCACGACGCCGGCCACGCACAGCGCGATGGCGCCAGTAGTGCCGCCCAGCTTGGTCATCAAAAATCGGATCATGAGCCACCTCCATGCGATGCGCGCCACTCTTCGGTTGCGAACACGTCCCACTGCGCCGGTGCATTGGCGGCAAGGGCGAGGGCCGAGGCCTGCGCGGTCGGTGCGGGGGCCGCCTCAACTCCGGCGGGCGTCGGCGGGGACGGCGCGTCGCCCTGTGCGACGGTGATGATCCAGTCCTCGTCGCCTTCGATCGGTCGGGTCCGGTCGATGACCTGCCCGGGTCGCGCGAACGCCACATGCCAGTGGTTCGAGTGACCGCGATCCCCCGGCCCGAGCAGTTCGATGATCCGGATACCGCTGTGTGCCATGAGCGCCCGGATCTGCTCGCGGTCGATCGCGTGGACGCCGCCTGCGGGAACGAAATCGACCGCCTGGCCGAACTTGTGCCAGCTATACCGCGCGCCGAAGCTGGCGTTCATTGGGCGGATCGTATCGGTGATCCGCGAGCCAAAGGCGCGACGAACGAGGGCTGCGACGTTCGACACCGAGGGCGCGCCCATGGAGCCGATAGAAGACTGGTCGTCGTCGATATGCGCGAGCGCGCAGGTATCAAAAACCGTTGCCGCCGTGATTCCGTAAGTCGCGAAATCACGGCCGCGGATCCCCAGCGGCCCCGCCACGAAGTCCGCGCCCAACGCGATCAGATCACGCACCGTCGCCTCGGCGTCAGCTGCGTTGCCCGGCTGCCGAACGAGGACGGCACCCGAACGAACGGCGACTGCGAGCGACGCGGGAGACGGCGTTCCGGCCCCGACTAGCCCGGCGGCACAGAGTTGAATTGCCTTCGCTACGATACTCGCCGGAAGCACATCAATGCACCAATGCTAAATTGAACCCAGGCAGATGTCAGCGACTACAGGACATCGACATCGAAAGGTTAAACCTGAATCATAAGGCAAACAACAACACATCTGGAGCGATCCAGCCGCTATTATGGAGTGGTCCGGGGTAATCTATTGCGACTAAAGGCGCGGTATTGCACGATGACCGTACGCGATGTGTTTCAAACGGCTTTAGGTAATTGTCAGCTAGGCCAGCACCTAGCTAATTCAGTTGTCGAGTGGTTTCGAGGTGACTGGGACGAGGGTGGATATACGGGCCATGCGCTCTTGAAGCTGCAAGCTATATCGGGCGGGTTGGCGCTCTTGATCGCCATCGGCTTCTGGTATCGGCCGTTCGACGACAAGCGGGCTGGGAGGCGCGGTGAGGTTTCGGCCTGCAGCGTCGCTGCGACGCATGACTTCTGCGATGCCGTTGCCGGCCTATCGACGGCGCTCCGCAATCCCTTCTTGCGGGTGGACCGAACCAGCATCCTGCCGCCCAGCGACACAACAGGGGCCGTCGATCCCTCTATCACTCAGGCGAAGATCGGCGCGACGATCTGCCGACCCGGCTATGCCCGATCGGTCCGCCCCGCCTTCGCGGTTACCGCGCCCGTCAAACGGCGCTTGATGGATGCGCAGCATCCGGGCGAGTCCTTCGCCAATTACGAACTCGACCATCTGATCCCGATCTCGCTTGGCGGCGCGCCGCTCGACCTACGCGATCTGTGGCTCCAGCCCCGGCGCGGCCAGGCGAACGCGGCCGACAAGAATGCCTTGGCCTATGTCTTGTGGCGACTGGTTTGCGAGCGCCGCGTGCCACTTCGGACGGCGCAGCAGGCCATCCGGCGCGACTGGACAACGGCCTACGATACATACGCGACGCCCGAGAATTTGGCGCGCTACCACTTAGCGCACCGCCAAGAGGAGCGCGACTAGGCTCGCACAGGCCCGCCGGATCCGATCCGAACATCAACGAAGGAGGAAATCATGCCACAGAATATTGCCGAGTTCCGGATCATCGGTCGCATCGGCAAAATCACGGCGCGCGAGAAGGTCACCTATGTGAGCGTCGCCGCCAATTATAACCGCCGCGACGGCGACGACTGGAAGACCGACACGCTGTGGAACAGCGTCGTGTGCTTCTCCAATATCGGACCCCAAGTCGAAGCAGCCGGGAAGGGCGATCTGGTGCATGTCACCGGCCGGGTCCGCGAGAGCAACCACGGCGAAGGCAACGAGGTTTCCTACCGCACCGAGCTGATCGCCGACACCTTCTCGATCCTGACCAAGGCCGACGCCGAGCATAGCTGATTGGGGGTCGGAAGCGGGTTGGCGGCACGGCTCCACCTCCGCCGCGTTGCGGTCGAGCCAGCGTGGCCGTTCCAACCCGGTCGGGTGACGATCCTCGCTTGGTTGCCACCCGGACGAAAGAGATCGTCGCGCCGCGCGCGGCCCACCTTCTCATGCCGACCATCCAGAGTGGAGGATGCCGCCTGTGCCTTCGGTGATATTTTCCGGAGGCTAAAGTGACCGAAACCGACCAACTTCACAGGACATGGCCGATGACGAGACTACCGCTCGATGCCGAAATCCGAGCCAAGAACATCGTCGAACAGCTCGGCGGGGTGTGGCGCGGCACTCGCGGCGAATGCCGCTGCCCTGCCCATGACGATGGCTCACCCAGCCTGTCCGTCCGCCTCGGCGATTCGGCGATCCTCTTCCACTGTTTTGCCGGCTGTACAGCGCTCGAGGTGCTGAAGGCGCTTCAGCGCCAAAAGCTCCATGACCGTTCTGCGGTGGCAATGCCGGAGGGAAAACCAAAGCGCGACATGGGCGCGCTCGCCCTGCGTCTCTGGAATGCCAGCGTGCCGGTCGCGGGCACGCTCGCCGAAGCCTATCTCGTCGCCCGCGGCCTCTCCGCGCCCTATCCCAACGCCTTGCGCTTCAACCCGGCGACCATATTCGGCTCTGGTGCCGACAGACGCGTAATGCCCGCGATGATCGCCGCAGTCGAAAACGACCTCGGACTGGTTGCCGTCCAGCGGACCTTCCTCGATCCTGTCGACGTGCTGCGCAAGCCCATCCCAAAGCCGAAGGTTGCGCTCGGACTGCTCGGCACAGCAGCGATCCGTCTTGCGCCTGCGACGCACGAGCTGGGCCTTGCCGAGGGGATCGAGGACGCCCGATCGGCGACTGAATGGTTCGGGACGCCGACATGGGCGCTGGGCGGCGTCGAACGCCTCGCCTTCGTCGCCATCCCGGAGAAGGTCCGCCGTGTGATCGTCTACGGCGATCGCGGCCGAGCCGCCGAGCGCCTCTTTGAAAAGGCACGCGATCACCTGACAGCGAACGGGCGCGAGCTCATCAGCCGCGTGCCCGAGGATCATGACGACTGGAACGACGCCTGGCGCGCGCACCAGCGGAGCGCATGAAACCGCAACTGCGGCAGCTGAATTACGCGGATCATGGGCGTGTCAGCCAAGCCGCATCAACTGGGAAGGGTAGGGGGCGACGAGCCCCTTCAGATCGTCCCATGGTGCCGATAGCCAGTGATCATAGTCGTCGTCGTGAAGGACCACCGGCATCGCCTTTGGATGGATCGGCGCGACGATCGCATTCGGCTCGGTGGTCAAGAACCCATAGGCATTCCCGCGCTCGGTCGGTCGCCAGATTCCGGCAAAGGCAAAAATCGGGCGGCTAGGCACGTCGAACCAGTGCAGCGGCTTCTTTCCGTCCTCGCCAGGCGCGATCCCGAACTCGGAGAACGCCGTCACCGGCACCAGGCAACGACGCCCCGGCGTCGTCAGCATCGACCGCCAGAAGCTCGAACTGAGATTGCGCACGTTGGTCACGTACTTGGTGAGCTTGACCGCTGGATCGCGCTTGCTCGGCACCTGCGTCGGTACACCCCACTCCATCCGCTCGATCTTCCGGTCGGCGCCGTCCTGGATGACCACTTGGCCGTAGAACGGCGTCTTCTTGCCCGTTGGAAAGATGTCGGGGACCGGATACGTCTCGTCGGGCTCGTAAGGCGGGCGGATGCCGAATGTCGCGGCGATCTCCGCCTGCTTCGCGGTCAACCTGTATCGATTGCACATCCGAGCACCCTTTCGGTGCCGGCAAGCTCCGCCCGCCGGCACTCTGGCCTTAGAGCTTGTCCTTCAGACCCTTGGCGGGTGTGAACGAGACCTTCTTCGATGCAGCGATCGTCATCGCCTCGCCGGTCGACGGATTGCGGCCCTGGCGCTCAGGACGATCCTTAACCGAGAACTTGCCGAAGCCGGCGATCGAGACGTCTTCGCCTTTTGCGGCCGCGCTTGCGATCTGGTCGAACACGGCGGCGATTGCGGCCTTGGCCTCTGCCTCGCTCGTGCCTGTCGTCCCAGCGACGCCCTTCGCCAGTTCACCGATGTTCATGCTACTTACTCTCCCTAGTGGATCTGGCCGGACCTTAGCCGTGCCGAGCGCCGATACAATGATGCTCCTCGACGATGCGCATGTCGCGGGCGCCCGCCGGATGGTCCGCAAACTGGCTAATCATGACGTGGTCGAGGTGTATCAGCCCGGGTGCGGACAGGGGGCGATCGCGGAGCTGGCGCCCGAGCCAACGCAAAGACTTCGGCCGGGTTTCTAATGCGCGCTGCGCTCTCGCGTGACGCGCGGATCTTCATACAGGTCGCGGATTGCGCGCAGGCGAAAGACGTTCCACCAGCGCTGCCATCGATGCTCGGCCGCATCGTGGATCATATGGCAACGCTGGCAGAGCGCCGCGAGATTGCCGGGCATGCTGTTGCCTGGATCGTGATCGAGATGCGCACAAGCCAGCACGACATAAGTCGTTCGTACCGACGCCAGAATGAAGCCGCCCTTGAGCGCGATCCGCTTACCACGGCCGGAGCGCCAACACACGCCATCGGCATCCCACCAGCGACCATCGCCAAGATGTGCGACCCGACGCATATGCGGCCTCGAGCAGTGCTCGCAGCGCGCGCCGGCCCGATCGAACCGGATCACGTCCGACAGCTGGCGCCAGTCGATCGGGTAAAGCCAGCGGTTTTCAGGGCGGATCGGCATCTCGATTCTATGAGTCAGCCGATGGCAGAACGAAAGCGAAATCTTCTCGGTTTGTTTTTGGTCTGTTGTGTAACCGTTCCACACGGTGCGTACCGTCAATTTTCGTGCTGATGCCCGTGATCGTGCGCGGCGATACTGGCAACTCACTCGAGATCGCGCTGTAGACCTCGTATTCGTTACGACTCCGTACCGTTCGGCCCTCGGCTGCGGTCAAGTGCAAAGACTCGATCCGGCCGACATAAATCCGTTGACCAAGCGTCGGCGGTAACGGAACATAAAGCGAACACGTAGAGTCTAGCCACCATGTCAGCCGTCCTCGATTCGCTTCCCCAGAGCATCGCCCATCTGCGAAGCATCGCGATGCCGCTCGCCGATTACCGGGTCCTGCCATTCGGCGTGAGTGACCTCGACAATCGTGTGAACGGGGGAGGGCTCCGGGCTGGAGCGCTGCACGAGGTCGCCGCACGGACTTGTTCGCTGGTCGATGATGCGGCTGCCACGCTGTTCCTTGCCGGTGTCGCCGCGCGAGAAGCGCGGAACGCGCGTGCCCCGGTGCTTTGGGCAAGCTGCCGGAACGATCTCTACGCCCCCGGCTTGGCGCAAGCCGGCTTGTCCTCGGCGAACGTGATCTACGCCCAGCCCAAGGACGACGCAGCACTTCTGGCGGTCGTCGAGGACGCGATCCGGGATGGTACGCCGGCAGCGGTGGTGGCCGAGGCGGCAAAGGTTTCGATGGTCGCCACGCGCCGCCTGCAGCTTGTCGCTGCTGAAGCCGACATTCCTGTGCTGCTCTTGCGACGCTGGCGGGGCCGCTCGCAAGACCCGCTCGGCGAGCCCTCAGCTGCCTGGACGCGCTGGCGGGTCGCCAGCGCCCCGTCGCAGCGGCTCACGGTTGCCGGGGTGGGACGCGCGCGTTGGTCGGTCGAGCTTGCGCGTCAACGCACCGGCGGGTCCTTCTCATTGATCGTGGAGGGGTGCGATGAGACGGGTTGTCTCGCTGTTCCTGCCGCACTTGGCCATCGAGCGGCTGAGACGGCTGGACCGGCACGCCACGCCGCGGCCTGAGCGGTTAGCGCTCCCCCTTCCGGTCGACGACGATCCGGGTGAATGCTCTGTCCCGAGGGGTGGCGGATGGCGCCCGGGTGCGCGCTGGGCGCGAACGCAATCGCCGACCAAGGTCGAGGTTGCCGGGCAGATCGCCGCGCTTCCGGCGCATGCGAAGCCGCCTATGCGCGAACTCGGACGGCGATCGGAAGCCGCGAGCCATCCGTACAAGGCTCAGTCGGTCACCCGACCGGCCATGATCGTGACACGGCCCGCAACCGCTCATGCTCCGCTGGCGCTTGTCGGCAAGGTCGGGCGGCGTGAGGAAGTCGTGGCGGCGTGCGCTGCGGCGGCCTCGCTCGGTATCCATGTCGGAATGGCCGCGACCCATGCCCGCGCTCTGGTGTCCGATCTCGACTTCCGGCCCGCCCAGCCAGAAGCGGACGCGGTCCTGCTCGATCGCTTGGCGCTGCTTGCCGTTCGGCGTTGGTCGCCCATTGCGGCCGCGACGCCGACCGACGGCGTGTGGCTCGACGTCGCCGGATGCGATCACCTTTACGGGGGAGAAGAGCGCTTTTGCCGACGCCTGCGCGCCTTTTGCGAGCGTGCCGGATTCACCGCGCGCGTTGCGGTCGCCGACACGCCTGGTGCCGCACACGCGCTTGCCCGGTACGGCCGGGAAGATCTGACGATCGTGCCGGCCGGTGGTACGGTCCAAGCGATTTCGCCGCTTCCGATCGCCGCCTTGCGGCTGACCGGCACGGCGCTCAGCGCGGCCAAGCGGTTCGGCTTCGAGACTATCGCAGACCTTTTGCCGGTCGCGCGCGGCCCGCTCGCGCGGCGGCTGGGCCTGCCCGCCATCACCCGGCTCGATCAGGCGCTGGGCGGCGTTGCGGAGCCGATCACGCCGCGCGAAGATGTCACCGTTCCAGCCGTCGAGCGCCGCTTGCTCGAGCCGATCGGCACGGCCGAGGCAATCGCGCAGGTGATGGAGGATTTGCTCGGCGATTTGGCCGAGGTACTGCAGGCGAGCGGGCTCGGTGCGCGATCGCTCCGCCTGTCGGGACTGTGCGTCGATGGGACCGAACAGGTCGTGGCGGTCGGTACATCGCGGCCGACACGCGACGTCTCCCATCTCTTGCGCCTCATGAAGCTCAGGATCGAGCGCATCGATCCCGGACTGGGGCTTGAGCAGTTCCTGCTGGTGGCGCCGCATACCGAGCCGCTCGATGCAGTGGACCTGGGCGCAGTGCTAGCTGGCGAGGTTCTGGTGCGCGACCCCGCGCGCCTCGTCGATGTCGTCGCCGGTCGCATCGGCGCGAATGCAGTCTATCGGATCGCGCCGATCCCGAGCCATGTACCTGAGCGAGCGGTCGCGCGCGCCGACCCGGTCGAAATGCCGGCAGGTTGGCCGACATGGCGGCGGCCGGTGCGGCTGTTCGCCAGACCGGAGCCGCTATAGGGCGTCATCGCGCTGCTCCCCGATCAACCGCCGCGGCGCTTCGAGTGGCGAGGCCAGGCGCACAAGGTCGTCGCTGGCGATGGCCCCGAGCGGATCCACGGCGAATGGTGGCGCCGCGACGCTGAGACTTGGGCAGTACGGGACTATTACCGCGTCGAGGATGAGGCAGGCGGCCGTTTCTGGGTATTCCGGCGCGGCGACGGCACCCATGATGATACCGGCGATCTCAGCTGGTGGATCCACGGCGTGTTCGCATGAGCGCGCCCTATGTCGAGCTTCAGGTGCTCACCCATTTCTCGCTGCTGCGCGGCGCGTCGAGCCCCGACGAGCTGTTCGCGGCGGCGGCACTGCTCGGGTATTCCGCGATTGGGATCAGCGACATCGGTACGGTGGCGGGCGTCGTGCGCGCCTGGGAGGCGCAAAAGGCTACCGGCGTCCGCTCGATCGCGGGTACGCGTGTCGATCTCTCCTGCGGGCGCCGCCTGATCCTCTATCCGACCGATCGCCCCGCCTGGTCACGGATCACGCGGCTCCTAACCGTCGGGAAGAAACGGGCGGGGAAGGGGGGCTGCCTCCTGCACTGGCACGACCTTGAGCCATGGTCGGAGGGGATCATCGCTATCCTGCTGCCGGACGAGGCGGACCAAGCGAACCTTGCGGCACTTGCCGACCTGAAGACGGTCTATGGGCGGCGCGGGTACATGGCGCTGTTCCAGCGCCGGCGGCCGGACGACGCCGTCCGTATCGATGCGCTGGCTAGGCAGGCTGGCGGCGCCGGCGTCCGCGCGGTCGCAACCGGTGACGTCCTCTACCATGCGCCCGAAGCCCGCCTTCTGCAGGACGTGGTTACGGCCGTGCGCGAGAAGTGCACCGTTGATGAGCTCGGCTACCGCCGTGAGATCAACGCCGATCGCGCGCTCAAATCACCGGAGGAAATGGTCCGACGCTTTCGTGATTATCCCGACGCGCTCCGCGCCAGCGTCGATATCGCCCGGGCTTGCACCTTCGATCTTGGTGAGCTGGCCTATCAATATCCCCACGAGCGGCTGATCGACGGCCTGAGCGCGCAGGACGCGCTGCAGAAGCTCGCCACCGAGGCGGTCGAGCGGATGTTCGATGGCAACGTGCCGGCTGCCTATACCGACCAGATCGGCCACGAGATGCGGTTGATCGGCGAGCTGGGTTACGCGCCTTATTTCCTGACCGTCTATGCGATCGTGCGCGAAGCACGTCGCCGCGGCATCCTGTGCCAGGGCCGAGGCTCGGCCGCCAATTCGTGCGTGTGCTTCGTGCTCGGCGTCACCTCGATCGATCCGATCAAGCACGAGCTTCTGTTCGAGCGCTTCGTGTCGGGCGAACGGCGCGAGCCACCCGACATCGACGTCGACTTCGAGCATGAGCGCCGCGAAGAGATCATCCAGTGGATCTATGAAACCTACGGGCGTGATCGATCCGCGTTGACCGCGGTCGTCCAGCGCTACCGCGCGCGCGGTGCGGTGCGCGATGTCGGCAAGGCGTTGGGGTTGCCCGAAGACCTGACGTCCTCGCTGGCGGGGCTGGTGTGGGGCTGGTCCGCCGAAGGCGTGGGTGAGAAGCAGGTCGAGGAACTCAACCTCGATATCGGCGATCGACGGCTCCGCTTGACCCTGGAACTGGCCCGCAAGTTGATCGGCGTGCCCCGCCACATGAGCCAGCACCCGGGCGGGTTCGTCCTGACGCATGATCGGTTGGACGATCTCGTGCCGATCGAGCCCGCCGCGATGGAAGATCGCCAGATCATCGAGTGGGACAAGGACGACATCGATGCGCTGAAGTTCATGAAAGTCGATGTGCTCGGCCTCGGCATGCTCGGCTGCATGAACCGTGCCTTCAACATGCTCGAGAAGGATAAGGGCATCCGCGTCGGCCTGGCCGACCTCCAGGACGACGATCCGGCGGTGTACGCGATGATCCAGAAGGCGGACACGCTCGGCACGTTCCAGATCGAGAGCCGCGCGCAGATGTCGATGCTGCCGCGGATGAAGCCGCGCCGGTTTTATGACCTCGTGATCCAGGTCGCGATCGTCCGGCCCGGGCCGATCCAGGGTGACATGGTTCATCCCTATCTTCGTCGGCGCGAGGGACTGGAGAAGCCGGAGTATCCCCGGCCCGAGCTCCGCGCAGTGCTAGAAAAGACGCTCGGCGTGCCGCTGTTCCAGGAACAGGCGATGAAGGTCGCGATCGTGGGTGCGGGCTTCACGCCGGCCGAGGCGGATCAGCTGCGCCGCGCCATGGCGACGTTCAAGGTCACCGGCGGCGTATCGCATTTCTCGGAGAAGCTGGTCGAGGGCATGGTCGCGCGCGGGTATCCGCGCGACTTCGCCGAACGCACCTTCCGCCAGCTCGAGGGCTTCGGCTCCTACGGCTTTCCGGAAAGCCACGCGGCGAGCTTCGCCAAGATCTCCTACGCCTCAAGCTGGATGAAGCATCACCATCCCGACGTCTTCTGCGCCTCGCTGATGAACGCGCAGCCGATGGGATTTTATGCGCCCGCGCAGATCGTGCGCGACGCTCAAGCGCACGATGTCCAGGTCCGGCCCCCGTGCATCAACGCGAGCCGCTGGGACTGCACGTTGGAGCCGACAGGCGGCCGCTACCTCGCGGTGCGGCTCGGGCTTCGCCAGGTGCGCGGGCTGTCGAACGCCGACGGTGCCGCGATCGTAGGCGCACGCAGCACGACATTGTTCGATTCCATCGAGGACGTGTGGCGTCGATCCGGCGTCCAGCGTGCCGCGATCGAAAAGCTCGCGGATGCCGATGCGTTTCACGCGTTCGGCGCGGATCGGCGGCAAGGCCTGTGGAAGGTGAGGGGCCTTGGCGAGGCGCCGCTGCCGCTATTCGCGGCTGCGGACCGCGCTGCGGAGACGATTAGCGCCGAAGGAATCGAACCGTCGGTCGACCTACGACCGCTGACGGACGGTCGCGAAGTGATCGAGGATTACCGTTCGCTGCAGCTCTCGCTGCGGGCGCATCCTCTGACGTTCGTTCGGGGTGAGCTCGCGCGACGTGGCGTGACCGAATGCGCTGAACTCGCGAACATTCGGGATGGCCGGCACGTCGAGGTCGCCGGCATCATCCTGGTCCGCCAGAAGCCCGGCTCGGCCAAGGGCGTGTTGTTCATCACGATCGAGGACGAGACGGGGATCGCCAACGGCATCCTGTGGCCGGATCGGTTCGAGCGGCAACGCCGCACGATCATGTCCGCGTCGATGATCGGCATGAAGGGCAGGGTGCAGAAAGAGGGCGAGGTGATCCACGTCATCTGCGACCGGATCATCGACCATGGTGACCTGCTGCACCGAGTGGGCGAGATGTCGTTCCCCCATCGGACCGGCCGCGGCGATGGGGCCAAGCATGCCGGATCGCCTGACCGCGGTGACGCGGGTTGGAAGCCGGAGCCGCGCAACTGCTACTGGCCGCCGCACGCTGAGGGCATGGATCCCGAGGACGCCGTACGCTTCAAATCGCATGACTTTCGTTGAGCGATGGCAAAGCTTGCTCGCCACCAGCGCGTCGTCATCGCGCTATCGGTCCATATCCTGCGGAGCGGCGTCGCCCGCTGCTCGGACACGCGCGTGGACGGCGTGGAGGTTCGCTTGGCGCTTCGGTGCCTGCTACCGCATTGCCCGGAGCGTTGGCCGCTCGAGCTTTATTGGGATGCGGCGCGCCAGGAAAATGAGATTGGCAGGGCGCAGGGGGTGACCGCCGCGTTCAACGGCATTGTCCGTCAGCTGCGCCGCGCCGGCCGATATGAGGAAGTGCTGGATCAGTGAGAAAGCGTGCCGCCCGCATCCTCAGCTGAGGCACCTCGGGGATGGTGCCCGTCGGATGGCATGGATCGATCCGGATGGCGCTTCCTTCCGCCACGGCTTCAGCTTTCTACGTCGGCCGCAGTCAGCAGGATCGGGGGCTCCCCGCCGAGCCGCTTGACGAACTCGCGCTGTGCTATGCGGTGAATGTCGCTCTCGAACTCGATGAAGACCTCGAGGGCAGTTTCGGAATCGAGCGTATCGCGATCGGGATCGAGGAGCTGCGTCAAAGCCTCGCTGGTGATGAGGAACTCGACGACTCCTAAGTTGGTGGCACCCGTGAACCCGACGCTCTCGCGTTCGGCAACCCAGTAATAGTCCCCCATCTCGAAACGGACGCTGGGATTGGCCATGCCGCCTTACTCCTCTGGTGTGCTGGAAGCCGGCAGGTGCTCCGCCAGTGCTGCGATACCCTCACCGGTAAAGGTCGTGCTGGAGGCGCCCTCGATCTGGACAGGATGCTCTACCGTCAAGACGGCCGCGGCTTGATGCTCGGGGTCCAGTTTCTGCCAATCGCGAACTGCCCGTTCGAGGTTGGTGACTTCGGCCACGTCGCTATCGCCGCGCGGGACGTTTTCGAGCGAGGCGCTCATCCGCCAGTTGATCTCGGGTGTCTTCGCGCTTTCACCCCAGGTCGCTTCGGTCATGATCGTCTACCTTCTCGCGTGTGGTTCTGGGCGCGATTTCGAATATAGCCCGACAGGGCGCGTCCGTGCCAGTCCGAAGCCCACAATGCGCGAGCTTCAAGGGCCGCGAGGGGCGACCGCGATGATATCGAGCTTGCGCAAGGCTCGTGCCAGGCGTTTGGCATCGAGTAGCCCGATGCCATGGGCGCGAAAGGCGCTCGCGAGTTGTCTCTCGGTCAATGGCGCCGACACCTGATCGAGAACGGCAAGCGCGGCGGCGCGCACCTCAGGGGGTGCAGCCTTCAGGGCGTCTAGGGCTTTCATTCTGCCTCATGAAGGTTGCTCGGTCCGATCGGTAGACCAAAGACATAGCGCCGCGCCATGCGACTTGCACGTGCCACGCCCCGCGATGCCGGCGACCTGAAGAACAACCCGCCACGGCCGACGCTCTGTGTGAGATTACCGGTTCTGTCGATGCCGCCCGAGCAGTCAGTTGCATCCGCGCCTGTCGAACCCGGGCAACGCGTCTCGAACCGGCTATCTCGACTGGCAACGTAAGGTCGTGTATAACGTACCGTATTAGCCTGATGGGCGCTTATATGAGACGCTAGATGCGATCGACTGTCGCTGATACACTTCCGCCCCGCGTGAGGCGCAGCTTGACGAAGTTGGGCGCCGATATTGCGCTGGCGCGCAAGAAGCGCAGCCTCACGGTGGTCATGATGGCCGAACGCATCGGTGTGGCCAAGAGCACATATCTCAAGCTGGAAAAAGGCGACCCGACCGTCGCGTTGGGTACATACGCCATGACCTTCTTCGTTCTGGGTTTTGGCGAGAGCCTTGGAGAGATCCTCGACGCCAGGAACGACGAGCAGGGTCTGTTACTCGACGTGGAACGCATGCCGCAACGCGTCCGCAGACCCAAGCCGCCGGTTTCGCTGTGAGGCGGACGATCGGCATCCAGATCGGCGACGAAGCCCGCAGCGTCGGGTCGCTGCACTACAATCAGCAAGGAAGTCGCGAGAGCGCGGGCTTCGAATATGATGACGGCTGGCTGGCCGACCCCGACCGCTTCGCCCTTGAGCCCGCGCTGCCGCTCGTTGCCGGCCCGCAGTTCCACCGCAAGATCGGCACCGGTTCTGTCTTCCATGCCGCGATCGCCGACACCGAACCGGACGGCTGGGGGAAGCGCGTCATCCAACGCGACCATGCCAAGCGGCGGCAGGATGCCCGCCGCCGCGGTGAGGAGGTCGATGCTCGGGCACTGAATGGCCTCGATTATCTGTTGGCGGTCGACGACGTCAGCCGGGTGGGGGCACTACGCCTTGTCGACGAGCAGGGGGTTGCCCAGCGGGCGACCGAGGATGGTCGCCGAACTACGCCGCCGTTGATCGAGTTGGGCCACCTCCTAGCCGCCAGTCGTGCGGTGGAGACGAACACCGAGACCGCAGCCGATCTCGCCTATTTGCGCGGTCGCGGCACATCGCTTGGCGGACTGCGCCCCAAATGCACCGTCGTCGATGACGAGGGGCGCTTGTCGATCGGCAAGTTTCCGAGCGTCGCCGACGAGCGCTCGGTCACACGAGGGGAGGTACTGGCGATGCGGCTGGCCCGTCGCGCCGGGATCGACGCCGCCGATGCCCGACTGATCGACAGCGATGGCGACGCGATCGCGCTGATCCGGCGGTTTGACCGACCCAAAGGGGGCGGTCGGCTCATGTACGTCTCGGCGGCGACGATGATCGGTGCGGAGCCCGGCGATGCGCAGGAGCATGCCTATACCGAGATCGTCGATGCGCTCCGTGTGAATGGGAGCGCCCCCTCCGCCGATATCGAAGAGCTGTGGCGCAGGATCGCCTTTTCGATCCTGATCACGAACGTCGACGATCATCTGATGAACCACGGCTTCCTGCACGTCGATCGTGGCCTGTGGCGGCTGGCGCCAGCCTTCGACGTCAATCCGTTCCCCGAGCGAATGCGTGAGCTGAAGACCTGGGTCTCGGAAGAGGTCGGCCCGGAGGCAACCATCGACGCGTTGATGTCTGTGCTGCCCTACTTCCGCATCACTCCGCCACGCGCCAGGGAAATGCTGGCTCAGGTTGAGCAGGCTGTCGCGGGCTGGCAGGATGAGGGGCGGGCACTCGGGATGACCGGCGCCGACCTCGACAGCTTTGCCGATGCCTTCGAGCACGCGGAGCGCGCCGCGGCACGGGCGGTGCTGGCATGATGCAGGGCTCGGCGTCTCGAACTGCAGCCACCAGAAGGATCCGATGATACGCCTGATCGACACCGCCGCATCTCGGGCCGGGAAACCTGGGATCTGCGCAAGATGCTCTCCAAGCCTGCGGTGAAGGCGCGAGTCGAATATGACATCGGCACCGTGGCGCTGCACCCGGGATCGATCGGGCTGATCTTCCGGTCTATCATCCAGCGGGCTTTCGATCTCGGCACGCTTCCTGATATCACGGCGGCGGATCTGACGCGGCTGGAAGCAAAGCGCGCCAGCGGCTAGATCGGTCAAGGGGAAAACTATCTCGTGGGGGTGTCGTGCTGACTTCAATTGGGATTGCTGGCGAGGCGACATATCCAGCCGCAGGTGAGAAGCTCACCAACCTTAGAAAGATCAACTACCTATTCGGTCACAATGGTTGCGGGAAGACAACCGTATCCCGTGCCATCCATGATACTGCCGCTCGTACCGGCTACAGCGTTTCATGGAAGGACGGCCGGGCGATACCGACGCTCGTCTACAACCGCGATTTCGCCGAAGCCAACTTCGGAGAGCAGATGAGAGGCATCTTCACGCTTGGCGAGAATTCGACCAAGGCAGTTGAAGAGATCGAGAGCCTGCAGCAACAGATCGGCAAGCTCGACCGCGAAATCGACGGGCTGCGCCAGAAGCTCGAAGGCGACGATGGCACGGGTGGTAGCCGTAAGGATCTCGCAGACGCGCGATCGCTTCTCGATGAGGCATGTTGGAAATCGCAGCAGGCCCACAAGGCGGTTTTCGATGAGGCCATGACCGGTCACCGGCAGGGCAAGGTCGCCTTTTGCACCAAGGTGTTGAAGGAGGCGGCAGAGAACGAGACCGACGTCGCCACTCTTGAGGATCTCATCGCGCGTGCCGCTACCGTCTTTCAGGATGCAACGCCCCCGGAAGCCGCTATCCAGCCGATCGCCTTTACCGCCTTCCCCACATTGGAAAAGTCGGCGATCCTCGGACGGAAGGTTGTCGGCCGTGACGACGTCGTCGTCGCCGGCCTGATAGGACGGCTGGGCAACAGCGACTGGGTCAAACAGGGCGTGGAGTATCTTACGGCTGCGGGTGGCCCGTGCCCTTTCTGCCAGCAGGATGCCCCAGCGAACCTGTTGGAAGATCTCAACGCGTTTTTCGACGAGCAGTATGAGGCAGATCTCGCGGAGATCGTCCAGCTGATCACGCGATACGAGGCCTCCACGAAGGCCGTGTGCGACCGTCTCGATGCTCTCGTGGCCTCGCCCGGCAAGTTCATCGATCCGGAGACGCTCAACGAGCGTTACCACGCCCTCAAGACGGCGTTCGAACTCAACCATGAGCGGCTGGTGGCAAAGCGCCGCGAACCCAGCAATGCGGTCATGCTCGAGGATACGAAGGAGTTCGCGGACGCGATCAGCGACCTGCTGACGCAGGCGAACATGGCGATCGCTGGATACAACGAGACCGTTCGCGATCTGTCGAAGTCGAAGCGCACCCTGACCTCGCAGGTATGGCGCTTTATCGTCGAGGAGCGCCGCACCGACCTCGCGACCTATGAGGCTTCGGCGACCAAGCTCGGCAAGATGATCGAGGGCCTCGGAGCCACGATCGCTGAAAAGAAGGGCGAGCGTGCCCGGCTCGATGTCCAGCTGAAGGGCAAGGAGGCCAGCATTACGAGCGTCAAGCCGACAGTCGACGAGATTAACCGCATACTCGCCTCATTCGGCTTCACCAGCTTTAAGCTGGCTGTCGCTGGCGAGCGCCAGGACATGTACCGGATTGTCCGCCTCGACGGATCTGACGCCGCGAAGACACTGAGTGAAGGCGAACGGTCGTTCATTACCTTCCTCTACTTCTATCACATGCTGGCCGGCAGCACGTCCGGCACGGGTACCACTGTCGAGAAGGTGGTTGTGTTCGACGATCCCGTCTCGAGCCTTGATTCCGATGTGCTGTTCATTGTCAGCGCGCTTATTCGGAAGGTGGTCAGCGACGTTCGTGCTGGAAAGGGCTCGGTGCGACAGGCTTTCGTGCTGACGCACAACATCTACTTCCACAAGGAGGTGAGCTACGACAGAGATCGGCCTGCCTCCGGGTGCAGGAAGGACGAGACCTTCTGGGTTGTGCGGAAGCGCGACAACGTCTCGTCGTTCCACCACTATGCATTCAATCCGGTGAAGACGTCCTACGAGCTACTTTGGGAGGACGTGCGTGATTCCGAGCGTGCCAACCTCACCATCCAGAACACTTTGCGTCGGATCGTCGAGAACTACCTCGTTGTCCTCGGCGGCTGGCGACAGGATGCTATTGTCGCGCTCTTCACCGGTCGCGACGCGCAAGTCTGCGCCTCGCTGTTCTCATGGATCAATGACGGATCCCACAGCGCGCACGACGACATCTACCTGGCAGCCGACGACAACGCCGTGCAGAACTACCTCCGCGTGTTCGAGCGGGTCTTCGAGAAGACCGGCCATATCGCCCACTACAGGATGATGATGCGGATCAGCGACGCGGACGAGGACGAAGCGGCGGAAGGCGACGCGAAGCTGGCCCCAGCAGAAATGACAGGTTCATCGGAGGGCTCGCTAGCGTCAGCTCCAGTGGCGTGAGGCGGCGGGACACTACCAAGGCTATCGTGTCGATCACCATAATCGTGGTGCGCAGCGCGAGGCAGTCTATACGATCACCGACATGGCTGCCGGAGCTTTGGCGGGCCGGCTCTGATCAGCCGGACGGCTGAAGCTATCAAGGCCGTAAAACGACACGGCAACCTGTAGAAGCATCATGAAACTCATCCACACCGCGGACTGGCAGCTCGGCAAGCCCTACGGACGCTTCGAGCCGGAGGTTCGCGCAGCACTGACTGAGGCGCGCTTTGACGCGGTCGACGCGATCGGCAGGGCAGCGACGGTTCACGGTGCTGCGCATGTGCTGGTGGCCGGCGACGTGTTTGATACTGAGGGGCCCGAGGATCGCACGATCGTTCAGTTGATCTCCCGGATGGAGCGGTATTCCTGTCGGTGGTGGCTCCTTCCCGGCAATCACGATTTCGCGCGGAATGGCGGTCTTTGGGATCGCGTGCGTCAGCGCGCGCCAGGCAACATCACCGTGCTCACGGAGCCGCAGCCCGAAGAGATCGAGACAGGCTTATGGGTATTGCCCGCGCCACTGACGCACCGGCATAACCTCGACGACCCGACCGACTTGTTTGATACAATGGCAACGCCCGGCGCACGGCTGCGGATCGGCCTGGCTCACGGGTCGATCCGTGATTTCGGGACGCAGGGCGAGACGAAGAACCAGATTGCGCCCGACCGTGCCCGCAGGTCCAGTCTCGATTATCTTGCTCTCGGCGACTGGCATGGAACGTTGAAGATCGACGCGCGCACCTGGTATTCAGGCACGCCTGAAACCGATCGCTTTCAGCGCGACGAGCCGGGGCACATCCTGCTGGTCGACGTCGACGAGGGTCGCGAGCCAATCGTCACGCCAATCCGCACCGGTCGTTTCCAATGGATCAGGCGCAGCTGGACCGTGAATGATCAGGCTGCGTTCGACGCGGAATGCGACCAGCTATTGGCGTCGATAGACCCACCAGCGACGCTTCTCGAACTATCGCTCGCCGGGATCACTAATCTCACCGATCGCGTGGCGATGCTCGGCAGGCTCGAAAATGATGTCGGCCACCGCGTCCGCTATCTCGATGCCCGCGCTGGTGACCTCGTCGGTCGGCCGAGCGAAGACGATCTCGCACAACTCGCCGTCGAAGGCATGCTCGGCGTTGCCGCCGCAAAACTCTCCGCCCGGATTGATGCTGGTGGACCTGAGGCATCGGTCGCCAAACGCGCGCTCGAGCGCCTGTTCGTCGAATATAGCCGGGAGGAGAAGGCATGAGCCTGCGGCTCCGCCGGATCGCCGTCGACGGCTTCCGTAAGTTTCGTGAGCCGATGGCGATCGAGGGCCTGACCGATGGCCTCAACATCATCATCGAGCCGAACGAGACAGGCAAATCGACATTGCTCGAGGCGCTTCGGGCGGCCTTCTTCGTGCGCCATGGGACCAAGAACCAGCTCGCCCAGTCGTTCGCGCCCTATGGCGAGGCGGTCGGGCCGGAGATCCAGGTGTCGTTCGAAGCCGACGGGGCGCCGTGGACTGTCACCAAACGGTTCCTGCGGGGCGCAACCATCGAGCTAACGGGGCCGCAGGGTAAGGCACAGGGCGAAGAAGCCGAAGCTCGTCTTCATGCCCTTCTCGGGTCCGTCCGCGACACCAGTCAGAAGGGTGATGCCGGGACCTATGGAGCCTTGGGCCTCCTATGGGTGGCGCAAACGGATGCGCTATCGGTCAGCGCACCCGGGCAGATCGTCCGCGATACGGTCCGGTCTACCCTGGAAGCAGAGGTCGGCTCGATCATGGGCGGCCCCGCTTACAAGCGCGTGCGCACCCGGATCGACGAACAGTTTGCGCGGTATTGGTCGCCAACGGGTCAGAAGCGCGACCGACAAAATGAGGTGAGGGAGCGGGTCGAAAGCGCCGAGGCCGCCGCGCGAGACGCCGCTGACAGGCTCGCGGGATTAGAGAAGACGTTTGCCGAACTCGAAGCCGCGCGCGCCAGGCTGAAGGTCGTTCAGCGCGAGATTGCCGACGACACGGATGTCCAGACCCGGAAGGATCTGGTCGCGTCGTTAGAGGTCGCGCGTGCGGCCGCACAGATCCTCGCGACCCGTCGTGCCGAGCATGAAGCTGTCGGCGCGAAGGGCAGGGGGCTCGAGGACCTTTCGGAGCGCCACCGTTCGGCGACGGAAGCTCGTGAGAAGGCGAGCTTCGCGGTGGAGCAGGCGCATGCGAAGCGGACAGACCTCGGCGAAGGATTGGCTGCGGCGAAGCAGCGCCTTGTCGATGCGCGTGCAGCCCTCGAAAACGCCCGAACGGCGCGTCAGGACGCGCGCTTCGCTCTCAGCGCTGGTGACGATCGCGTGCGGGCTGCACGTCGTAAGACTGGCGTCGCAGCGGCGCGCAAACGGCATGTGGAGTTGGTCGAGCTTGAACGGCTTCAGAGCGAGGCCAGCATCCTCGCGGCGACATTGATCCCTGCAAAGACGATCGAACTGCTCGAGACGAATGAGCGAGCGATTGCTGAGGCGCGTGCAGCGCAGAGCGCCGGCGCGACGCGCATCGCGCTGACCGGCGACACTGCCGGCATCCTGATTGACGGCGAACCCGCGGGTCCCGGAGAGCGGACTCTCACCGGCACGACCCATTTCAATCTCGGCGGTGCCGAGCTCGTCGTTATACCGGCCGCCGGGGCAGCCAGCGCCGAAGAGGCGTTGTCGTCGGCTTTGAAGAAGCAGCAATCTGCGCTGGCGGATCTCGATGTTGCTGACCTCGCGGCTGCGCGCGCACGCAACGACAAAGCGCGGGATGCTGCCAGCGAACTGCGCACCATCGCGGCGCGGATCGAAGCGACGACGCCAGCCGACGAAAATCTTGGGCTGGCCGCTGGCGCCGGTGCGCTCAAGCTCTTCATCGTCGAGCTCGCCGATGAAGCCGAAACGGGTGAGGGCGATCTCCCCGATATCGCAGCCCTCACAACGGCACTGGAGGCGGCCGACACGGCGCTTGCGCGAGCCGAAGGCGCTCAGGATAGCGCGCTCGCCGCACTCCGGCGTGCCGAGGAGGAGGATGCACCGCTTGCCGCCGCCGAAGCGGGGGCGACGAGCGATCTCGCCAACGCTACTGGTCAGATCACCGCTATCGAGAGCCGGCCGGAATTCCCGAGCCTGGCAGAGGATCTCGTTCGTGCCCGCGAGCAAACCGCCGAAGCGGCAGTGAAGCTGGAAGATGCGATCCGCGACGCAACAGCGCACGACGCCGCGGCGATCGCGCGGAAGATCGAGACGGTCGATGCGCGGAGCAGGGCGGCGGGGGAAGCGCGGACAAAGCTTGAGATGGAGATTGCCCGGTTCGAGGGGACGATCGAGAGCGAGGGCGGCAAGGGTCTTGCAGACCGTGAGGCAAGCGCCCGCGAGGAAGCTGAGGCCGCACGCGCTGCTCTTCAACGAGTCACCGAAGAGGCCGAAACCCTGAAGCTGCTGCGCGAAACGCTCGATGAGGCACGCGACGAAACGTCCGCCAAGTTCGTCGGCCCCGTCGCCAAGCGAGCGAAACGACACATCGAGCGTTTGCTGCCTGGCTGTGATCTATCGTTCTCTGAGGATCTTATGCTCGATGCGGTCGTCCGGGGCGGGATCAGCGAAGGGTGCAGGGATCTCTCGCGTGGCACTCAGGAGCAACTGGCAGTCCTGACGCGGATTGCCTTCGCGGACATGCTCCTCGAGCAGGGCCGGCCGGTGTCGCTCATTCTTGATGACCCGCTCGTCTACGCCGATGACGCTCGGCTCGATCTGATGGTCGAGATCTTGAGCGAGGCCGCCGAACGGATGCAAGTGATCCTTTTAACCTGTCGCGATCGGGCTTTTCGCCATGTGGAAGGCACCCGAGTTTCGCTCGTGGTGAGGTAAATATCCTCGCCAAGCCTAGACCGTCCTAAGGTGAAGGTGTTGCCGGAGATGTCAGGTCCTGCGCGGCTGTAAGCGCCAGCACGTGCTGGACCATGCGGTAGCTATAATTCTTCGCAGCGAGGGCGGAAAAAAGGTAGGTCAGCAGCAAAAGCACCCCATACCACCCTGACCGGGCCGCGTTATGCGTCACGATCATCGTCATGATCGGCAGTGGCATGACCAGTAAGGCGGAAATCGTGCCGATATCTCGTGCTGCGAGATAACGTCGATGAGCATCGCAAACCCCGATATCGTCGCGCAGCGGCTTATAAAGCCGATAGAACAGGCGGTTCTGGGCAGCCGGATCGTTTGGTAGCAGGCCTATGCGTGCCGTGAGGGCCTGCATGTCGACGTGGCTCGATTTCGGACCAATCACTGAGAATGCACGGCAACCAGGCAAAGGATTGTACCACCGCAAATGAATAATCCGGTCGCGCCAATCCGGTGGGATCAGCCCGAGCAGCAGAAGCGACGCGATGACGATGATCCCGAGCGACGCCGATCCGGGCAGCGCAAGACCCTCAAGTCTTTTCCCCAACTCAACCGAGCCGGCCTTGAACAGCTTCCCCGGTTCAAGCGCTATCCACACGAATGCGATAATATGAGCGATCATGGCTGCGCGAATGAGCCACGCATTTTGCTCTTTCAGAGATTTTGTCTCAGCCAACGGCTTTATCCTTCGCGATCAGCGCATGGAAACGTCTGGGCGTCACGATAAGCAAGATCGATGGCGGTGCGCGACTGATGGCCAGATCGGCGGCGGTATTCCAGTCCGTGGCAGATGGCCCCTCGTCGGCGAGGTGGCTGTGCCACGTACCGACATCAAATAGCGTCCGCCCGCTGGCAAGATGACGGCTTTCGATGGATTTCCGAAGGCCCTGGGTTCCGAGAAGGAACAAAGTCGCAGACCGCTCGCTGTCAGGCGGCGCGTCGAGGATGTCTACGACGGTCACGGACTTGAGGCGCGCACTGCTCAGTCCGACCATCAATCCGCCAGTCTCGACATTCTTGAAGCTGGCAGCTTCGGACCGGATACGCTCTGCAACCCGGGCTGCGATGCGCAGGTGCCAACCGTCGCTCCCCTCAATGGCAACGGTTTCGAACGGTGGAACCGTGCGGCGCGACCATCGCATGGTCGGCGCGTCGCTCCCGGAGATACCGATCACGATGGCGCCGTCTTTATCGCGCTGGTCGTCCGCTTTGTTTATTTCCTTCGCGAGCCCTGCCGTCATCATTGACAGCTGGGCGTCGTCGACGGTCATAGTGAGTGATCCGCACCCCTGACCGATCTGAACCTCCGCCAGGCCTTCATCAGGGTCGAATAATAGTGAAGCCACCTCCGGATCGTCGACCGTCGCGTAAAGTTCCGCCATCAGATCACAGTGATTGGGATTGTGGTCCGCCCCGTCGATCAACAGATAGCCCACCCGGCCCCGACCGAACAGCGCGGCTTCGATTTGCCGATTGCGATCGCGCGGTCTCGTGGTCGCCGTCAGCGCTTCGCGGACGGCCAGCGAGGCTGTCGCATTGACCACCAGTTTCGCCGACGCGGGAACGATCTGGGTGCGCAGGTCCCCATCCCGCAACCCGAAGGCGATGTCTTCCACGTTATGCGCTGTCTCCTGACCGAGCTCGCGCAGTTCGCCAGCAAGCGCCTCTGCCTTGTTCGTTCCATCTCGGCCGGGGCCGAGGCCATGGCGAGCCATATTGTGCGGCCGCAGCCACCCATTATCGCTAACGGCCACTATCGGCTGACCCGCACGCGCAGCGTGAAGGGCAAGCTTGGAACCGACGCTTCCGCACCCGAGCAGAGCAAGAGGAGCGCGCTTCGGAGCGCCCGAAAGCGTCCGCAAAAGACCAGGAGTCAAGGCCTGAAAGTGGAGTGCGGGAGCGACCGGCTCATCATCCCCATAGGCAAGCAGCGCCTTGCGACCGGCGAATGGACGAAGCTCTATAATATAAGGAAGCAGTTCGACCGTCGATGATGAACCGATCAGATGGAAGGGGCGCCGAACACATAAAATGACGCCCACCGGGATGACCGCATCGATATGGTAGCCTTCGAAACAGCGCGAGACGCTGGACAAGAACAGGTCGAGGCTCCGCGCACAACCGTAGAGCTCGGCGCGCGTGCGCAGACCTTGCAGATCGGTAACGTCCTCCGGGAGATAGCGGTCGTTGATCAATTCGCCTCCGGACGGCGGCTTGTCCGGCCACATAATCCCAACGACGGTTGCGCCGCGGCTGACACCGTTGCTGACCCGGCTGCCGGTGAAGAGTGTGCCGTCTTCTCGATTTAAAGGCGTTTTGAGGGCGCCGCTGTCGATCCACGCGGACGCGTCAGCCAATAGCTGACCGTCGCGTTCGCCGCGCCGGAGAAAGCGCGCGCGCCAGGCGACATAACCGCCGGCCTTCCGGACCGCTCCACGCGCGGCCTCTGCATCGATGGCCACAACATCAACAAGGCTGCGGCGCATCATCGGCTCCCAGCCCTGCGCGGGATCGATCAGATCGCTGATCGCCGCCTTACGCAACCAGACCGCCATCTGCTCGACCAAATGGAAAAGACCATATTCGACGAGGCCAAACTGGAGAAAGAATTCGTTCTGATCGCCATCTACGAGACAAGGGCGGGGCGGAGCGTCAGAGGCGCCGGGCAGGAGATGCGGGAAGGTCCTCGGGAAGTCTGCGCGCAGGCTCACTCTGGGTGATTGCCAAGGATAGCTAGCCGGGATCGAAAACGTTACCGGCTCAACAGTGCGAACACCGGTAGCGCTGAGGCCGTCAGCTTTCATGTGGAGAGGCATTTCGACTCTGATGTCGAGACGGACGGCATCCGCGCTGAGCACCGAGCCACCACAGCACTCCGGGTGGCTCTGCGCCACCCGGAGAAGATGCTCAGCAGCGAGTGACCTCGATGCCACCACTGTCAGCTACCGTGCGGGCGCGCCTGGGCTGCGGTTGCACCGATGCCCAAGGCCGCTGTGGCCGCCCGCGCAGCATTCTTCACGGCTTTCACAATCCCGCTCGCTCCGATCTCATAACGGAGCGGTTGCTGCTCATCGTCCCAGATGTCCGTGACGCAGATGAAGCGGTCTGTCTTGCCGTTCACGATCGATATGTATTCGCGCTTCGCCCGGTCGCTCGGGGGATCCGCATCTTCGGGATCGATATGCTCGGAGCTGGCGATCACGATCGCACCTTTGCGGGTCTGCGCAAGGGCGCTACGCGCGCTGTCGCAGACTTCGGCCTCCTCGCCATATGTCGAATAGCTGTCGTAGCTTAAGCTATGCCAGGAGCAATGATGTGGCGCCTGAAGAATGTCATATTCAAGCCAGTTCGCATTGTAGGTCCCATGCTTGTCCCAAAGCCGCTCCCAGATAGCGACTTCGGCATCGCCCCCAGACAGAAACCGGCATTTGTCTGCATATCCCGCGCCGCGAATGGAGAAGCGAAGAATTACCGACGAGCGGTTCTTTGCAAGCATTTCGTCTAGCGCCTCGTCGTCGCCCTTCGGCACAGGAGCGAGCAGGCGTGCCTCGAACGCTCCGGCCGACACACGATTCAAGCTCGTGACTAGGCTGTCAGTTTTGACGACGATACCGAGTATGTCGTTGGTCTTCCCGTCAATGTCTTCGCCCATGATCTGAATGCGATCTCCCTCGATCCCGATCACTTTGTTTGCGCGATAAAGCGCGACGCGCCGGCGCGCTTCCTTCGCCCAAGCCTTGGCATCGTCACACAGAACGTGCGTCTTCGACGACCGCCTGAACACAATCGGTGACGACCACATCTCGCGGATCAATATCTTGTCGTCAGCTTTCACCCAGTCGTCCGGCGGCCCAAGGTGAAAATGACGGACAAGTCCGCCAATATGATCCTTGTCTGGGTGACTGAGCAGGAAGCCGTCAACATACAGGCGCCCTTTTTCGTCCCGCTTCAAGCGATCGCGCAACTGCGACATCACATCAGGCGTGTCGTCTTCTGGATCGTCGGCCGCTTTGCGAACATGTATGTCGATCAGGAGCTTCTGATCGTTATCGAACTCCAACAGCGTCATGTCGCCATTGCAAACCGGGAAGAAGGTGAGCGCCGCAGTCATTTGAAATCCTTCCACCTGAACCGTGACGTGACCGCTCCCCATACGGGATGGCGATTGACTCGATTCGTCTATGGGGATAGGAAATACACGGGACGCATAAAGCTGTCCATATAGTTTCGATACCCACATGGAGAATTGCACATTGACACCTGCAAGCAAGATAAAGTGGGGGGTCGAGCGACGGCTCGAATTCATCGAGTTCCGCCTTTTTTGGGAAGGCGGCGTGCGTCGTTCCGACATAATGACGACGTTTGACGTGTCAGAGCCGCAGGCCTCGAAAGATCTGACGCTGTACCAAGAGCGTGCGCCAGGAAACGCCGTCTACGACAAAACGTCGAAGCGGTACGTGGCTGGTCCTCACTTCAGTTCCGTGTTCCTAACGGAAGGACCGTCAGAATATCTGGTTCGGCTTCGATCGTTCGGAGAGGGCTTGATGGAGCCGGCTGAAACTTGGCTTGGCTCCCCTCCAGAAATAGACATCGTGCTCAATCCGGCCCGTGACGTCGATGCCGGATGCCTTCAATCCGTATTAAAGGCCGTGCGGGAAAAGCGCTCGCTGGAGGTGCGATACCAGTCCATGAGCACGCCTGACCCCGGCTGGCGGCGGATAACTCCGCACGCCTTTGGCTTCGATGGCTTCCGCTGGCACGTGCGCGCCTACTGTCACAAAAGCGATCGCTTCAAAGACTTCCTCATTCCACGCATAACTGGAGTCCGGGATTTCGACGAGCCTGGTCTCGGTGGAGACAGCGACACGATGTGGAATGACCGGTTCGTTGTCATCATTGGCTCACATCCCGGGCTCAGTCAGAATCAACGTGCTGGTGTTGAAAAAGATTACGGAATGGATGGAGGGACGAAACCACTCGAAATCCGATACGCGATGTTGTTCTATGTGCTGAGGCGGCTTGGGCTTCTGGACAATCCAGAGAGCAAACCTGCGAGAACTCAGCACATTATTACGATTAACGCCGACGAGACCGCGGAGGCTATGCGCAAAGCCGACTGGGCGCTCTAGCTCTTACGCCGCAATTTCGACGTTCCGTCCGATCGGGAATATGCATTCCTACGGCACTTAGAAAAGTGGATTCGGGATGACGGAACAGATGTCGAAGCGAACGATCAAACGCTCGCCGAACGGCAGACGATCCTCTATCAGGACATAGTTCTAGCCTCTCGATCATGAAGCCGGAACGAGGGGGCACAGGTGGCGAATAGCTTTTACGAACGACCAA
>NZ_JAJLPA010000019.1 GCF_025548555.1 Sphingomonas sp. A2-49 | reverse complement strand
CCGACGCCTATATCGCCCCGGGCGCGCATGTGATCGGCGACGTCACGTTGGGGCCGCGCGCCTCGATATGGTTCGGCGCGGTGCTGCGCGGCGACACGGCGGCGATCGTCATCGGCCCGGAGAGCAACGTGCAGGACGGCGCGATGGTCCATGCCGATCCGGGCATGCCGACGACGATCGGCAGCGGCGTGACGATCGGTCATCACGCCATCGTCCACGGCGCCACCGTCGGCGACAACAGCCTGATCGGGATGGGCGCGACGATCCTCAACCGCGCGGTGATCGGCGCCGATTCGCTGGTCGGCGCGCATGCGCTGGTGACCGAGGGCAAGTGCTTTCCCGCGGGATCGCTGATCGTCGGTGCCCCGGCCCGCGTCCTGCGCGCGCTGACGGAGGCCGAGATCGCCGGCCTGCGCCTGTCGGCGGCGACCTATGTCGCCAATGCCCGTCGCTATGCGGATTCGCTGATGCCGCTGTCCTGACGCCGACGACCCGCGATCGCGATTCGCGGAACGCGAGCGCCTCCTCGTTCGTCGGGCCGTGCATCGATACATTCAGGAGTCCCGGATATGGCGATCTTCAACAAGGACATGATCGTCCTCGCAACGACCAACACGCTGTGGCAGAAAGAGGTCTATCGCGATCGCAAGGTCCAGATCGTGCTGATGAGCATCCCCGCGGGCGAAGAGATCGGCATGGAGACGCATCCTGCCGACCAGACGACCTTCGTCGTCGCGGGCGAGGCAAGGGTCGTCATCGACGGTCACTCCACCAAGGCCACGGCGAATCATCTGGTCGTCGTGCCCAAGGGCGCCGAGCACAATATCGTCAATACGGGGTCGGGCGACCTCAAGCTGTACTCGGTCTATGCGCCGCCCGCCGAGCCGGAGGGCGCAGCGTTCCGGACCAAGCAGGAGGCAGAGGCGGCGGAACAGGGCCTGCTCGCCAAGGTGGCCGAATCGGTGAAGGACGCGATCGGGCGGTGAGCGCGACCGGCCTGTCCGCGCCGCCACCGCTGTGACGCCGTCGCCGCCCGTCACGCCCGACGGCCGCTACCTGGTCGTCCGCGGGCGATTGTGGCGACGCGCCGATCCCGGATTGGCCGAATCGGTACGGCAGGAGCAGGTCGACCGGTTGATGGCCGCCCGCCGCGCCGTGCGCGCGGCGGGCGCGGCCAACGATCCGGCGGCCATGCGGGCGGCGCGGGCGCGCGTCGATGCGGCGAAGGTCGCGCTCGGCGAACGCGGCCCGGTCTGGTGGACGGATGGCGCCGCGGATCTCAACCGCCACCTCGCCCGCAACACGCCTTATGCCGACTGGTACGCGGGCCTCGACCCGCCCGACGCCGGTCGCGCTGCCGCCACCGCCTGACCGCAGGGTTCGGCCGTGCGGCACCAATGCGGGGACGCCCGACGGGCGGGACATCGCCGACCCGCATCGTGCCATCGCGGGTGTCGGGCCGCACCGCCCGGGCATAACATCTGTTCGTCCGACAGTTGTCACGGGTCAACAGGGGCGTAATCCTTGCCGGATGCTGCATTCTACTTGTCGACGTCATGGGCATGCTTGCCGCGCCCGGCCGAGTGCGACAGAAAACGCTCGCCATCCTTGATGCGATGCCCTATGCGGCACGCTCACCCTTTGGAAGGCCTTCCATGATCAGCAAGTATCTCGCAGCCGTCGCTGCAACCGCCCTCGTCGCCGCTCCGGTCGCCGCGGCGCCTGCCAACCCCGCCGCCAGCCTGTCGGTCGCCAAGTCGGTCCGCACCGGTTCGGCGTCGGCGAAGAAGAACGAGCTCGCCGGTGGCGGCGTCATCATCGCGCTGGTCGCGGCCGCTGCCGTGGTCGCCGGCATCGTGATCGTTGCCGACGACAACAACTCCGACAGCAACTAAGACCGGGCGCCGATCGGCCCGTCCCGTTCCCAAGACGCGGGGCCGATCGGCGGATCGAGCGCATGATGCGCGCAAAGGGGGCTTCGGCCCCCTTTGTCATGTCCGGGCTGCGCGCCGGGCGAACGGCCGGTCCGGGGATCGGGTGGGTCCGTCCGATTGTGCTTGCCCCGCCTGTCCGAAGCGGTCAGGCCTGCGCACGGTCACTACGGAGACCGGCGCCTCGTCCTACGGACAGCACCACAAGGCGGGGCGCCAATCCTGTACCGGCATGCGCGTGCACGCGGTCCGTCCGTCCACGCCGGGATCGACCACCCGCCGGTGCGTTGGCCGCTGACACCGCGGCAACCGGTTCGCGCGCGCACCCGAACGGCCTTCGGCGACCCGCGACGGCTTGCGTCGGGCGCGCGCAGCCCGCACGATGCGGCGATGCGCTGGCTTCCGATCCTCCTGTTCCTGCTGCCCTCGCCCGGCGTCGCCGCGGCGCAGGCGATCGCGCCGGGGCGCTGGGACGTCGTGTCGACCGCGGTCGACCTGACCATCCCCGGTGCGCCCGGCTTCCTGTTGCGGATGATGCGCGGACGATCGAAGACCGAGCGCAAATGCGTGGCCCCCGCCGACGCGCCGGCCGGCGTCGCCGCGCTGCTCGCCCCCGATCCGAAGGCCCGGTGCCGCATCGAATCGCAGCGGATCGCCGATGGCCGCTACACCCAGACGCTGAGCTGTCCGCAGAAGAAGGGCGACCCGATGTCGATCGTCCGCGCCGGCAGCTACGACGCCGATGGCTTTGCCGGACGACTGACGATGACGGGCCGAACGCCCAAGGGGGCGCTGGCGATCACGATCGACCAGAAGGCGAAGCATGTGGCGGGAGCCTGCCGCGGCTGACGCATGGGCGGGCGTGCAACGACAGGGGGCAAGCGAATGATGACGAAAGCATGGCTGATCGGGATAGCGGTGGCATCCACGCCGGCGGTGGCGCAGCAACAGCCCCCCGCGACGACCTATATCCAGGCGGGCAATGTGCTCGACCGCCCCGGCCGGCCACCGCGCGGACACACCACCATCGTCGTCCGCGACGGCAAGGTCGCCGAACTGCGCGACGGCTTCGTCGCGCCGGAGGCGGGTGCGACGCTCGTCGACCTGCGCGAAGCCTTCGTCCTGCCCGGGCTGGTCGACATGCACGTCCACCTGTGGGGCATCGGCGGCGACCCGCTGCGCGCGCGGCTGGAAGCGATGACCCGCGACCGCTTCGACGACGAGATGACCGCGGTCGCCAACGCCCGCACGACGCTCGCCGCCGGCTTCACCTCGGTGCGCGACCTGGGCGGCGACCCGCGCGGTATCCGGGCGCTGCGCGACGCGATCGACGCAGGGATCGTCGATGGTCCGACCATCACCAACGCGGGGGAGATGATTTCGGTCACCGGCGGCCATGGCGATGGCGGCAACGGCCTTGCCGAAACCTTCGCCGACGCGGTGCACGCCACCGAGATCAACCTGTGCGACGGCCCCGATTCGTGTCGTCGCGCGGTGCGGGCGCAGGTCGCGCTCGGCGCACGCGTCATCAAGTTCGCCGCGACCGGCGGCGTCCTGTCCAACGTCAGCGGCGGGCTGGGCCGTGCGATGACCCCCGACGAGATGCGCGCGATCGTCGAGACCGCGCACGCGCTCGGTCGCAAGGTCGCCGCGCACAGCCATGCGGCGGAGGGGACGAAGGCGGCGCTGGAGGCAGGCGTCGATTCGATCGAGCACGGCACGTTCCTGGACGACGACACGATCCGGCTGTTCAGGAGCACCGGCGCCTATCTGGTACCGACCGAGATCGCACCCGTTGCCGCGCTGGCGCAGGCGCGCGGCGGCGCGCTGCCGCCGGCGACGATCGCCAAGGCGGAAGCGGCGGCGGCGGCGATGGCGGCCAACCACCGCCGCGCCTATGCCGCGGGCGTGAAGGTCGCGTTCGGCACCGATACGGGCGTGTCCAGGCACGGCGACAATGCGACCGAATTCGCGCTGCTCGTCCGTAACGGGCTGACCCCGATGCAGGCGATCGCCGCAGCGACGGTCGCCGCCGCGGACCTGCTGGGTCGCGACGACATCGGCGTGCTCGCGCCCGGCAAGACGGCGGACATCATTGCGGTGGCGGGATCGCCGCTGGAGGACGTCACCCGGCTGGAACACGTCGCGTTCGTGATGCATCGCGGGCGGGTCGCCAAGGCGGTGTCGCCAGCCAAATAGCCGTCGCATTGGGTTTTTAGGTCCGGATCGAGACGATATCGTTTATCGTTTCGAAAGACCTTTGCTTTGCGTCCGGACCGGTTATGTCTCTGTTCCGCTTGATCGCGGGATGCATTACCGATGGGCATAACAATATACCAACCGTCATCGCTCCCCGCGAACGAGGCCGGAAGAGAAAAAGCGGTCGAGCGCTCCGGCTTCCTGACGATGATCCAGGATCCTGTACTCCAGTCGATTGCGTTGCAGGCGCGGCGGGAATGCGGGACGGCGATGGCTGCGATTTCGATCGTGTACAAGGACTGGCAATATCTCGTCGCGGCGGCCGGCCTGCCGACCGGGCCGTATAGTCGTCGCACATCTTTCTGCGGCCATGTCATCGTCGAGCCGGCAACCTTTTTTTGCGTGCCCGACGCGCATTCCGATCTTCGCTTCGCCAATAATCCGGCGGTTTCGGACGACCAGCTGCGTTTCTATGCTGGTGCACCATTGATGAGCGACGACGATTTCGCGCTTGGAGCGATCTGCGTTTTCGATCCGGCGGCGCGGCACGGATGTGGCGTGCAGGAGCGCGACAGGCTGATCGCCCTCGCCGCCCGCAGCATGGACTATGTGCGCGCCGCATTGCGCTGATGCGATCGGCGGCGGCGGCTAGGTTCCGCGGCCATAGGCCTTGGCCTCGCGCAGGATCGGATCGGCGATGGCGCGAGCGATCGCGTCCTGGCCGTCGTCGCCGAACAGACGCGCGGAATCGCGCGCATTGGTCAGGAATCCGCATTCGACCAGGATCGACGGCACGCCGGGCGCCTTCAGCAACGCGAAATTGGCCGACGAGGGGCGCTCGTCGGCGCGGTCGCGCCCGCCGATGCCGGCGCGGATCCGGAGCGCGATCGGGATCGCATAGTTGATCGACGCACGCTGTTGCAGGTTCGCCAGGATATAGGCGGTGTCGGCGTCCGCATCGAGCGATCGCGCGGCGAGCGCCATGCGCCCCGCGACGATCGCTTCGCCCGCCTCGTTGAGGACGAAGACCGATGCGCCGCTCGCATCCGCCGGCCCGCTGTCGGCATGGATCGACACCGCGAGGTTGGCCCGGCACGACTGGATGATCGAACGCCGCGCGACGAGGCTCAGGTAGCGGTCGTCGTTGCGCGTCAGCACGACCCGGACGTCGCCGCGCCGCGCGATCCGCGCCGCGACCCGCCGTGCGATGGCGAGGCTGGCCTCCTTTTCCGCGCGACCGGCGGATGTCGAAAAGGCGCCCCGGTCGCGCCCGCCGTGTCCCGGATCGACGACGACGGTGAACGTGCCCGGATCGGCGCTGCCGACGCAGCGGCCGACCGCGAGTGCCAGGGCCAGCGCCGCCGCCATGCTCAGGTCGACGGCCCCTGCCGCCCCGCCCGTCCGCCGGGAAACGCCGGCCGGCGCGCACCACATGCAGTGAATAGCCGGCGCGTGTGCAGCTCGGCGAGGTAGCGTTCGATCGCGCGGGTCGACACCCGATCGTCCAGGTAGAGCGCGATGCGCTGGGCAGCGGCGATCTCCCGCTGGATTTCACTGGTGTCCATGACTTCTCTCCGGCCCCCCGGAACGTTAACGCACTCTAAACCCGGCTGGTTAACAAAGTGTTAAGCGGCAGGGGCCGGCAGTGCGGACAAGGGCATGGCCCAAGCATAGGCAAAGCTGACCGGGCGTTCCGACGGACCGATCGCCGTCTTGCGCAAGTACAGGCGTGGCGGCGTCGGATCGAGGGCGCGACGCGATGACGGGCCCAATGGAGCACCCCGGGGGATGCGACGAACCGTTCGGCTGAATCACGGGGCAACCTGACTCATTCCGGTTTCATTCAACCGGGCGCTGGCACACGTCCTTCCCGGGCCGATGTATGGCCCGGCGGCGAAACGGGGTTCCGATGTACGTCACGAACGGGCTGCGCAAGGCGATCGTCGACGCCCGCGATCAGGCGGCGACGATGGCCGACGGGGTCGAAAAGGCCGAACTCGAGCTGTACCTGCTGCGGCTCGAGCATCGCCTCGCCCAGCGTCAGCGCGGGCCTGCCCATTTCCAGTACGCCTGACACCGTCCGACATTCCGGCCCGTCGGATCGCTTCGCACCGTCTCCGCACGCCCATCGGGGGACCGGTGCGCGGTGACGATGCCCTCTGCACGCGTCCCGGCATGCGCAGGACTTGCGGCCGTTCCGTCGATGGCGACGGATCGCCGGCACCGTCCACCGATCCGTGGCGTATCGCACCGAATGACGGCGAAAGCCGCGGCACGCCGGTACCGCTGCCAGGTGTATTATGCAAATGGCACACTTATCGCATGGCGTCCCGCGACCGCCGCCCATAACGGGCGGCGTATAGGGGAGACGATCATGCACCCAGGCTTAGCCATCATCGCCGCGACCGCCGTCGCGCTCGGCGCGACCAGGCCCGCACAGGCCCGCGAATCGCGCGAGGCACGGGGCTATGCCGCGTCGTTCCGTCCGGCGCACGGCGACTATTGCATACGCTTCTTCTCGGACACGCTCGAGTCATCGCGACCCGACGTCGCGGCACCGGCCTGCCACAGCCGCGCCCGCTGGGCGAAGCGCGGGGTGTTCATCACGCATCGACCGGCCGGCACGGCCCTCGCGACGCGCTGAGTCCGGGCGAAACCGCGCCTTGTCGCACATTGGTCAGGAACGATGTCGTGTCGCCCGCGTAATGGCTGACACGACCCGGTCGCTGGTCGTCAAAGGACAGAGAATGAAAATCAGCATGATCTTCGCCGCCATCGGCATGATGGCCGCGACCGTCGGCGCCGCGGGCACCGCGGACGCACAGCGTCGCGACCATGACCGCGGGGGGTACGACCAGCGTGACCATCGCGACGATCGCGGGCACCGCGGCTACCAGAACGCGCGGCACGATCGCGGTCGCCACTATGGCCGCGATCGCAACGACCATTGCCGCACGGTGATCCGCCATCAGCGTCGCGTCCGCGTCTGTCGTTGACGATCCGCGCCCGATCATCGATCGCCAGCGCCCACCCGGGCACGGCGACCGGTGGCCGGGGGCCATGCATCCGATCTGCGCCACCAAACACGATTGTCCCGTTTTCGGTCAGGTTTGCCAGCGCAGAGCGCGATGACGCCGACTCGACTCATCGCATCATCGTTGATTTGCACCGCCTCGTCGTCGCAAACTGCGCCTTCCTATGACGCAGCATACCTATCCCGTCCGCATATCCGATCTTCCGCGGGAACAGCGGCTTAGCGCGCTCTACCGGCGATCGGCGGAAGCACGCGCGCAATGGCAGGCGGTCCGCAACAAGCCCCGCTCGCTGTGGGAACGCCTCTTCGCCGATTGAGAGGCCGACGGTTTTTGCGGCGGTGCTCCGGACGCCCGTCGTCTCGCGTACGACGCCTGCGCAACGCCGGACGCACGGCCTGTCGAAACCAACAAATACCCGACGACTTATGCCGCCGGGTTGACCGATCCTGCCGCTCGTCGCCGTCAATCAGCCCGCCGGCTGCACCGATCCCGCAAAGGCGGCGCGCTCCACGGGGGTGAGCCCCGCCAGCCGTTCCTTCAGTTCGGCCGCCCGCACATCCGTCTTCGGCACGTGCTGCTCATCGGTCGAACGTGCAGCCCCGAACAGGCCCAGCTTCAAACGGCTCATACGATCCCCAGGTCGATGCCGCGGCATGGCTCGCCGCGCGCTTCCACCATAATTCCGATTCCGACCGGAGGTTCCCGCCACGGGCGACCGCGGCGCGCATCGTGGGCCCGTCGGGATGCGGTTCCGAGGGAAAGTGTCGATGGTGGGTCCGCCGGGGCTCGAACCCGGGACCTCTCGATTAAAAGTCGCTTGCTCTACCGACTGAGCTACGGACCCCCGCCATCGACCCGCGGCACCTAGGGGCGGGCGCGCGGTCGGTCAACCGCATGGGCCAATTGCCGGATCGTTCGCCCGCTCGCCGGGTCGCGCCACGCAGGCGCGATCGTGGCGAGGGGCAGCAGCACGAAGCCGCGATCGCGCAGCGCGACGTGCGGCACGGTCAGCCCGCGCTCCCTCCAGCACCCCAGCGACCACAGCAGGATATCGAGGTCGATCACCCGCGCGCCCCAGCGTCGCCCGCGGCGGCGGCCGAACGCCGCCTCGATCCGCTTGAGCCGCTTGAGCAACTGCGGCGGCGATTCGTCGCTTTCGATCAGGATCGCGGCATTGGCGAAGCGGCGGATCGATGGCCCGAGCGGTGCCGAGGCGACGATCGGCGACCATGCGACGACCGTTCCCACCGCGGCGATCGCGGCGCGGACCTCGTCCGCCGGTGCGCCATGCCGGCCGCGCCGGTTGGAACCGATTCCGATCGCATAGATTGCCCCCGTCATTGTGCGGCCCTAGGCGAAAAGCATGACGTCCGCACCCGTTCCGCTCGATACGATCGACCCGCCCCGCGACTGCCCGCGCTGTCCCCGCCTCGTCGCCGCGCGCGAGGCGCTGCGCCGGGACAATCCGACCTGGTGGAACGCGCCGGTGCCCGCGTTCGGCGATCCGGAGGCGTGGCTCGCGATCGTCGGCCTCGCGCCCGGCCTGCACGGCGCCAACCGCACCGGTCGGCCGTTCACCGGCGATCACAGCGGCGCGCTGCTGTTCGCCACGCTCGGCCGGTTCGGCCTGTGCACCGGCACCTATGCCAATCGCGCCAACGACGACGTCGCCCTGACCGGCGCGATGATCCTCAACGCGGTGAAATGCCTGCCGCCGCTCAACAAGCCGACGCCGGAGGAAATCCGCACCTGCCGCCCGTTCCTCGACGGCGAGATGGCTGCGCTGCCCAACCTGCGCGTCGTGGTGGCGCTGGGCCAGATCGCGCACCAGTCGGCGGTGAAGGTGCTCGGCGGCCGCCTGCCCAAGGCGCAGTTCGCGCATCTCGCCGAGCATCGCATGCCCGACGGCCGCGTGCTGATCGATAGCTACCACCCGTCGCGCTACAACCAGAACACCGGTCGCCTGAACGAAGATATGTTCGACGCGGTGTTCGCGCGCGCGCTGGAACTGCGTCAGATGTCCTGAACCAGCCGGCCGTACAGCTCCGGCCGGCGATCGCGGAAGAACCCGAAGGCGGCGCGGTGCCGGCGGATGCGGGCGAGGTCGAGCGTCGCGACGATCACGCCTTCCTCGTCCCGGCCCAGCTCGTCGAGCACGTCGCCGCGTTCGTCGGTGATGAAGCTGGTGCCGTAGAAGGTCTGGCCGTGTTCGGTGCCGATCCGGTTGGCGGCGACGACGGGCACGACGTTCGATACCGCATGGCCGACCATCGCGCGGCGCCACAGCCGTGCCGTGTCGAGCGAGGTATCGTGCGGCTCGCTGCCGATCGCGGTCGGATAGAACAGCAGCTCCGCCCCCATCAGCATCATCGCGCGCGCGGTCTCGGGATACCATTGGTCCCAGCAGACGCCGACGCCCAGCGTCCAGCCCGGCGCGGTCGGGGGCGCGGGCCACACCTTGAACCCGGTGTTGCCGGGGCGGAAATAGAATTTCTCCTCATATCCCGGCCCGTCGGGGATATGGCTCTTGCGATAGACGCCCTGCACCTCGCCGTCGGGGCCGATCATCGCGAGGCTGTTGTAATGATGCGGGCCGTCCGCTTCGAAGAAGCTGGTCGGGATCGTGACCTTCAGCGCCTCGGCGAGCGCCTGCATCGCCAGCACCGCCTTGTGCGCGCCGACGGGCGCGGCCTGCGCGAACAGCCCCTCGTCCTCGACCCGGCAGAAATACTCGCCCTCGAACAGTTCGGGCGGCAGGATCACCTGCGCCCCCCGCCCGGCCGCCTCGCGCACCAGGCGCGATACGTTGGCGATGTTCGCATCGATATCGCTCGAAAAGGCGAGCTGGAGCGCGGCGACGGTGATCTCGGTCATGCGCGCCACATAGGCACGCGCATGACCGTCGTCACCCCTTGCAGGACGCCGGCCGACAGGACGGGCCGCAAAGGTCCTGCCAAGGCACCGGCGTCGATCAGACGTCGATGATAGGCGCGCGGAGGCGGAGGACGCAGAGGGGTATCGATCGCCGCGCGGTTTACGCCCCCCTCGACCGGCAAGGGGGGGGCCGCTGACGCGGCGGTGATACACCTCCGCGCCTCCGCGCGCATAACGTCCTTCCCGCGGGCGTGCGGAAACGATCCGCCCTAGTCGCGTGCCGGGATCTGCTGGCTGATGCAGTGGAAGCTGCCGCCGCCGGTCAGGATGTGGTCGGCGCGCAGGCCGACCGCCTGCCGGTCCGGGAACAGTGCCTGGATCGCCGCCACGGCCGCGGCGTCGTTCTCGGCGCCATAGGTCGGCACCACCACGGCGGCGTTGCCGATATAGAAGTTCATGTAGCTCGCCGGCACGACCTCCTCGTCGCGCAGCACGCGGCCGGGGGACGGGATCGTCACCACCTCCAGCCCCGCCGCCTGCGCGTCGCGGGCGGCATGCTGATAGACCTGCCAGTTGGGGTCGTTTTCCGCCGCCTCCGGCAACGCGAGCCGCCCCTCGCCGACGAACCGCGCGAGATTGTCGACATGGCCGTCGGTGTGATCGTTGAGCAGCCCGTCGCCCAGCCACACCACCTGGGTAAAGCCCAGATCCTCGTGCAGCCGCGCCTCGATCTGCGCCTGGTCCAGCGTCGGGTTGCGATTGGGATTGAGCAGGCATTGCCGCGTGGTGACGACGATCCCGGTGCCGTCGCCGTCGATCGCGCCGCCTTCCAGCACCCAGTTGCAATAGCCGACCGGCTTGCCGCGCTGCTGCGCCAGCCGCAGCCCGATCGTGTCGTCGCCCGGCAGGTCGTATTTGCCGCCCCAGCCGTTGAAGCCGAAATCGCGCGCCTCGCCGTCGCCGAGCACGATCGGCCCGGTATCGCGCAGCCAGATGTCGCCGAACGGCTCGACCACCACCTCCGCGAACGGCGCCATCGCCGATGCCGCGCTGCCGGCTTCGGCATCGGCGCAGACGAGGATCACCGTTTCGCCGCGGCCCTCGGCATGGACCGCGCGGGCGAAGGCCACCACCTCGTCGCGCGCCGGGTCGAGGTCGTCCTGCCACAGCTCGGGATGGCTCGGGAAACCGATCCACACCGCCTTGTGCGGCGCCCATTCGGCGGGTGGAACGCGGCTCACTTGCCCGCTCCGGTCACGCTCGCGCGGCTCTTGTCGCGGATCGCGCGGAATTCGTCGCCGGGCGTCCAGTTGGGCCAGTCGCGCCCCTCCGCCAGATCGCGGCTGAGCATGTAATAGAGCGCGACGTCCTGCTGCACGCCGCTCCAGTCCCATGTCGGGTCGTATTCGTCGGAAGGCGCGTGATAGCGATGTTCCTCGTAATCCTTCGCTGCGGCGCGGCCCGCGGCGAGGCCGCCCTTCACCAGATCCTGCCCCGTCTCGAAATACACCATCGGCACGCCGTGCTTGGCGAGGCTGAAGTGATCCGACCGGTAATAGAAGCCCTTTTCCGGCGTCGGTTCGGGCGTCGCATGGCGACCCTGCCGCTTCAGCGCGGCGGCCAGATAGCCATCGAGCTGCGACTTGCCGGGACCGATGACGATCACGTCGCGCGCCGGACCGTACATGGCGAGCGCGTCCATGTTGGCGCCTCCGACCGTCCTGGCCAGCGGATAGACCGGATTGTCGCCGTAATAGGCCGAACCGAGCAGCCCCGATTCCTCCGCGGTCAGCGCGACGAACACCATCGACCGGCGCGCCGCCCCCGCCTTCGCATTCGCTTCCGCCAGCGCGACCAGCGCCGCGGTCCCGTCGGCATTGTCGACCGCGCCGTTGCAGATGCCGTCCCCGGCCACCGGCGTGCAACGGCCCAGGTGATCCCAATGCGCCGACAGCAGCACATATTCGTCCGGCGCCTCGCGGCCGGGCAGGATGCCGACGACGTTGTGCGACACCTGTTTCGCGATCCGGTTGTCGAACGCCACCGACGCCTTCACCCCCAGCGGCACGGCCCTGAACCCCTTGACCTTCGCCGCGGCGGCGAGGCTGTCGAAATCCTTGCCCGCGCTCGCGAACAGCGCCCGCGCCTTGTCGAGCTGGATCCAGCCGTGCGCGGCGGTATCGTTCCTATGGCCGTCGGCGGCGTCGGCGACGTGCGCGGCGCCGGTGTTGCTCGACTGGACGACGTTCCAGCCATAGGCGGCGGGTTCGGTCTGGTGGACGATCAGCACCGCAGCCGCGCCCTGCCGCGCCGCTTCCTCGTATTTGTACGTCCAGCGCCCGTAATAGGTCATCGCGCGACCGTTGAACGGCCCGGTCAGCCCCAGCGTCTGCCAGTCGGGATCGTTGATGAGGACGATCACCGTCTTGCCCTTCACGTCGAGCTCGGCATAGTCGTTCCACCCCTTTTCGGGCGCGACGATGCCGTATCCGGCAAAGACGACGTCGCTGTCCGTCACCGCGCTGTGCGGGGTGACGCGATAGGTGCCGACGACCATGTCGGGGCCATAGGCGAGGGACAGCGGCGTCCGGCCGCCGGTGATCGTCAGCGGCGTGACGTTGCTCGCGGTGATCTCGACCAGCGGTACGTCCTGCAACCACCGCCCCTTGTTACCGGGCTTCAGCCCCGCGCGTTCGAACTGCTGCTGGAGGTAGGCGAGCGTCTTCTGCTCGCCCGCGCTGCCGGGCGCGCGCCCCTCGAACGCGTCGGACGACAGCGTCTTCGTCACCGTCTTCAGCGTGTCGACGGAGATCTGCGGCGCGCTCTGTGCCGATGCCATGGCAGGCGCGGCGAGCAGGGCGGGGATAAGAAGGCGACGCATCGGATACTCCGCATGGGATGGGCAGCGTTGCGGGCCTTTTGCCGCCGGGCTGTCGCCTTGTCCACGCTTGCTCTGTGCGGCTGGCGGGAAGGCGGGAGGTTTCGCGCGCAGAGGCGCGGAGGACGCAGAGCATGACGTGCCTATCGCCGGAGGCGCATCACCACTGTTCGCGACTCACCCGGATCGCCCGTGCGGAACGCCCTCACCCTTCTCGGCGCGAAATCAGAATCACGCGAAGACGCAAAGACGCGAAGAGGACCCCGCACATGACGACGGCTAAGCGCGCCCTCGCCGCAACCTCCTCGCAGCTTCGCGCCTTCGCGCCTTCGCGCGATCCCCCCCTTCTCGGCGTCGAGATCGGCACCAGCTCGCCTGCGTGGCATCGCCGATGACCGGAACCCGCACGGATCGCCCGGACGGGACACCCTCCGCGTCCTCCGCGCCTCCGCGCGAAACAGGAATCTCGCGAAGCCGCGAAGACGCGAAGAGGGCCGAGCGGATGCCGACGGGTAAGCACGCCCTCGCCGCAACACCTTCGCGTCTTCGCGCCTTCGCGCGAAACAAAATCATGCGACGACGCAGAGGCGCCGAAAGGGAGAACGAGGGCCACGCGCGTGAGGACGAACGCGCCCCCCGTCGACGCGATGCCTCCGCGCGATCCGAGCAGGCGGCGCGGCAAACGAAAAGGGCGGCCCCGCAGGACCGCCCCTTCCACATTCGAAAACGGAGAAAGACCCGAAATCAGCGCGAGTAGAACTCGACGACCAGGTTCGGCTCCATCTTCACCGGATAGGGCACCTCGTCGAGCGTCGGTACGCGGACGAAGGTGATCTTGGCATTGCCGTCGGGCGCGACGTAATCGGGAATCTCGCGCTCGGCGAGGTTCTGCGCCTCGAGCACCAGCGCCATTTCCTTGGCCTTGGTACCCAGCGTGATCTCGTCGCCGACGAAGCAGCGGCGCGACGCGATGTTGCACTTGACGCCGTTGACGCGGATGTGGCCGTGGCTGACGATCTGGCGCGCGGCGAAGATCGTCGGCGCGAACTTGGCGCGATAGACGATCATGTCGAGGCGCTGCTCGAGCAGGCCGATCAGGTTCTGGCTGGTGTCGCCCTTCATCCGTGCGGCCTCGTGGTAGCAGGCGCGGAACTGCTTCTCGGTGACGTCGCCGTAATAGCCCTTGAGCTTCTGCTTGGCGCGCAGCTGGATGCCGAAGTCCGACACCTTGCCCTTGCGACGCTGGCCGTGCTGGCCCGGGCCGTATTCGCGCTTGTTGACCGGCGACTTCGGCCGGCCCCAGATGTTCTCGCCGAGACGACGGTCGAGCTTGTGCTTGGCGCTATGGCGCTTCGACATGATATTTCCTTGGCAACTGTAACGACGTGATCCCGCGCGCCAGGCTGGAAGCCTGCGGCCCGCGGGGCTGGCCCCGGTCTCGCTCCGCTGGCCCGGGACACGCGTCCGGGGGGCAGGCCCACCGCTTCACCGGGATGCGGGGGCTGTTGCGAAGGCGCGCGCTTAGCGGCGTCGCCGGGAAAGGTCAATCAGTTCCGAGGCAGGCTGCCGCGCCGGGCGCCCTGCATCGCATCGACGCTGCCCGCATTGGCTGCATCGATTGCCGCCCATTCGGCCCGGCTATGGCAGACCCGCTGCTGCAGCGTCGATCCGGTCGGCACCTCGCGCCGGCAGACCGGCTTGTCGGCCTTCGGAACGGCGGGGCTTGGGGTTGCCGATGCCTGGGGCACGGCGGCGAGAAGCAGGGACAGCAGCGATACGATCATGGGGCACGGCATCCTGACAGGTAAGGCAGGATAGATGACGCATCTTTATCGCGAAGGAAAGTCCCGGCGCCGTCGCTCGACATCGTTTCCCGGACCGTTAAGGAAGCGCCATGGCTACCGACATCCTGCCCGGCCCCGCATGTTCCAGCATGGCGGAGGTGCGCGCCGGCGTGGACGCGCTCGATCGCGAGCTCGTCGCGCTGCTCGCCCGCCGCTTCGCCTACATGGACGCCGCCGCCCGCATCAAGCCGACCCGCGGCCGCGTCCGCGACGAGGATCGCAAGGCTCAGGTGATCGCCAACGCCCGGGCCGAGGCGGAACGGCTCGGCCTGCCGGGCGATGCGATCGCGGATCTGTGGGAGCGCCTCGTCGAGGCGTCGATCGCCTACGAACTCGCGGCGTTCGACGCACGCTGATCCACCGGCGCCGCCGCATCGGGGCCGTCGGCCGAACCCTGCGCCGCGACCCGCCGCGCCTTGGCGCCGTCCAGCGCCGACAGAACGCCGCGCATCGTCCGCACCTCCTGCGTCGACCAGCCCGGCTTGGTCAGCAGCGTGCGCAGCGTCCGCCGCGTCGTCACCACCCGTTCGGGCGGGAAGAAGAAATTGGCCCGCTCCAGC
This sequence comes from Sphingomonas sp. A2-49, assembly GCF_025548555.1. Classification (GTDB taxonomy): domain Bacteria; phylum Pseudomonadota; class Alphaproteobacteria; order Sphingomonadales; family Sphingomonadaceae; genus Sphingomonas. Next base: position 56,031 of record NZ_JAJLPA010000019.1, on the reverse strand, counting down.
ATCGCGTCGAGCTGCAGGATCATCCCCTCCAGATCCTCGTGCGCCGCCGCGGGCTCGATCGGGGTGATCGGGGGCTGCGCGAGCCCCTGCCCCTTCGACCATTCGTAGGCGACGAGGATCACCGCCTGCGCGAGGTTGAGGCTGCCGAATTCGGGATTGATCGGCACCGTCAGGATGGTGCGCGCGAGCGCGACATCGTCGGTTTCGAGGCCCGAGCGTTCCGGTCCGAACAGGATGGCCGAGCGGTCGGTCGCGGCATGGATCGCCCGCGCCGCCTCTTCGGGCGTCACCACCGGCTTGGTCACGCCGCGCTTGCGGACGGTGGTGGCATAGACGTGCGCGCAATCGGCCACCGCGTCCGCGACGCTGTCGAACACGCGCGCGCGCTCCAGCACGACATCGGCGCCGCTCGCCGCCGGGCCCGCCATCGGGTTGGGCCAGCCGTCGCGCGGGGCGACCAGCCGCATGTCGGTGAGCCCGAAGTTGAGCATGGCGCGCGCCGCCTTGCCGATATTCTCGCCGAGTTGCGGCCGGACGAGCACGATCGCCGGCTTCGCCGCCTCGGGCGTGGAGGCCCCGGTCATTCCGCGCGCCCCGCCTGTTCGACGGTGCCGGCGAATTCCTCGAAGTCGCGCGCCTCGCTGAAGTCGCGATAGACGCTGGCGAAGCGGATATAGGCGACCGAGTCGAGGCCCTTCAGCCCGTCCATCACCATCTCGCCGATCCGCTTCGACGACACCTCGCTGTCGCCCTGCGTTTCCAGCTGGCGCTGGATCCCGCTGACCAGCTTTTCGATCCTGACCGGCTCGATCGGCCGCTTGCGCGTCGCGATCGACACCGATCGCAACAGCTTTTCGCGATCGAACGCCTCGCGCCGCACCCCGCCGGCGGCGGTCGACTTCATCACCCACAGGTCGCGCAGCTGGATGCGTTCGAACGTGGTGAAGCGCGCCGCACAGCCTTCGCACTGGCGGCGTCGACGGATCGCCGCCCCGTCTTCCGTGGGGCGGCTGTCCTTCACCTGGCTGTCGTCATGGCCGCAGAACGGGCATCGCATTCAGGCGGTCAATCCTTGCGCTTGGCGTAGGCGACGCCGGCACCGACCAGCGCACCGAGCACCGGACCGACGAACGGGATGGGGATCGCCACGACCGCGCCGATCGCGCCGTATTTGGCCATCTTCTTGCCAAGGCCGGGGGTGTTCCGGACGGTGGCCTGGACCTCTTCGATCTTCGACATGACTTATCCTTGATAGATGGGGAAACGGGCGCACAGGGCGCGCACGCGGGTCCGAACGCTCGCCTCGACGTCCGGGTCCCCGTGCTCGCCCTTCTTGGCGAGGCCGTCGAGCACGTCGGCGACCATATGGCCGATCTCGCGGAACTCGGCCGGGCCGAAGCCGCGGGTGGTGCCGGCGGGCGATCCCACCCGGATGCCGCTGGTCTTGACCGGGGGCAGCGGATCGTTGGGAATGCCGTTCTTGTTGCAGGTGATGCCGGCGCGCTCCAGCGCCTCGTCCGCATCGCGGCCGGTGACGCCCAGCGGGGTGAGGTCGATCAGCGCCAGATGCGTGTCGGTGCCGCCCGACACGACGTCGGACCCGCGCTCCTTCAACGTCGCGGCGAGCACCTTGGCGTTCTCCACCACTGCGGCGATGTAGCTCTTGTAGCCCGGCTGCAACGCCTCGCCGAACGCGACCGCCTTGGCGGCGATGACGTGCATCAGCGGGCCGCCCTGCAATCCCGGGAACACCGCGGAATTGAACTTCTTCGCCAGCGCCTCGTCGTCGGTGAGGATCATGCCGCCGCGCGGACCGCGCAGCGTCTTGTGCGTCGTCGTGGTGACGACATGCGCATGGCCGAACGGCGTCGGGTGCAGTCCCGCCGCGACGATGCCGGCGAAATGCGCCATGTCGACCATGAAATAGGCGCCGACCTTGTCCGCGATGGCGCGGAAGCGGGCGAAGTCGATGACGCGCGGATAGGCGCTGCCGCCGGCGATGATGAGCTTCGGCCGGTGCTCGACCGCCAGCGCCTCGACCTGGTCGTAATCGATCAGGTGCGTCGTGGCATCGACGCCATATTGGATCGCGTTGAACCACTTGCCCGACATCGCCGCGCGCGCGCCGTGCGTCAGGTGGCCACCCGCATCGAGGCTCATGCCCAGGATCGTCTCGCCCGGCTTGACCAGCGCCAGCATGACCGCGCCGTTCGCCTGCGCGCCCGAATGCGGCTGGACGTTGGCGAAGCCGCAGCCGAAGATCCGCTTGGCGCGCTCGATTGCCAGCGTCTCGACCTCGTCGGACGGCGCGCAGCCCTGATAATAGCGCTTGCCCGGATAGCCCTCGGCATATTTGTTGGTGAAGACCGACCCCTGCGCCTCGAGCACCGCCTTGGACACGATGTTCTCGGACGCGATCAGTTCGATCTGCGTCTGTTCGCGTTCCAGTTCGTGCGCGATCCCGGCGAAGATGGCGGGATCGGCCTCGGCAAGGCCCTGGCTGAAGAAGCCGTCGGGGCGGATATCGCTGAAATCGTTGGGCTGGGTGCTCATGGGGTCAGTCCTTATCCGACAGTTTGTCGACACGGTGCTGGTGACGGCCGCCCTCGAACGGGGTGGCGAGGAAGGCTTCGAGACAGGCCTTGGCGAGATCGGGGCCGATCAGCCGCGCGCCCATCGCGACGACGTTGGCATCGTTGTGCGCCCTCGCCAGCGTCGCCGACAGCGGCTCCGACACCAGCGCGCAGCGGCAGGCGCGGTTGCGGTTGACCGCGATCGAGATGCCGATCCCCGATCCGCACAGCGCGACGCCGACATCGGCATCCCCGCCCGCGATCGCATCGGCCAGTTTGTAGCCGAAATCGGGGTAGTCGACCCGCGCGTCGCTGTCCGGGCCCAGATCGGTGACGTCGTGACCGAGCGTTACGGCATGCGCGACCAGCAGCGCCTTCAGCGCGACGGCAGCGTGATCGGAAGCAAAGGCGATGCGCACGGCAAATGTCCCGGAACGGTGAAAGGCGGGTCCCGCGCGCCTTAGCCGGGGATGCCGAAGAATGCCACAGTCGAGCGGAACGCGATGTGCGCTTCGCGCGCTTGGAACCCGTGCACCTGCGCACCCGGGATACCGACATGCATCACGCCGCCGCTAACCGTCGTGCCTGACGCCGCCGCCACCCGCGGCAGCGTCGGCGAATCACCGCTGATCCTGGGCTATGCGGGCCTGTTTCCGCAGATCGCGGCGGTCGCGACCTGTGTCTTCGCCGGCGACAGCGACATCGGGCCGATGTTCGCGTTCGGCTATGCGGCGCTGATCCTGAGCTTCCTCGGCGGTATCTGGTGGGGCTTCGCGATGCGCGCGACGCAGCGGCAGGGCCATATCGCGACGCTCGCCGTCCTGCCGTCGCTGTTCGGCACCGCCGTGATCCTGCTGTCGATCGCGCATGTGCTGCCGATGGGCTGGGCGCTGGTGCTGATGGGCTCGGCGATCGTCACCACGCTGCTGATCGATCGCCATCTGGTCGAGGACCATATCGCGCCGGCGGGATGGATGGCGCTGCGCGTGCCGCTGTCGGTCGGGCTCGGCGTGCTGACGATCGCGTGCGGGATCATCTGCGGCCTGTCGATGGCCTGACGCGCGGTCAGGCCGCCTTGCGCAGCTCCAGCCGGCCCCAGATCTCGACCAGCGCCTGGGTCAGCTCGCGCATCATCGCCGGCGTGTGGCTCGGCCCCGGCGTGAAGCGCAGGCGCTCGGTGCCGCGCGGCACGGTCGGATAATTGATCGGCTGCACGTACACGCCATATTCGGCGAGCAGGATGTCGCTGATCCGCTTCGCCTTCACCGGATCGCCGACCAGGATCGGCACGATGTGCGTCTCGCCCAGCATCACCGGCAATCCCGCCTCGTCCAGCATCGCCTTCAGCAGCGTCGCCGACGCCTGCTGCCCCTCGCGCTCGACGCTCGACGCCTTCAGGTGGCGGACGCTCGCGAGCACGCCGGCGACCAGCACCGGCGACAGCGAGGTGGTGAAGATGAAGCCCGGCGCGTAGCTGCGGATGACGTCGACGATCGTCTGGTCCGCGGCGATATAGCCGCCCATGACGCCGAACGCCTTGCCCAGCGTCCCCTCGATGATCGTCAGCCGGTGCGCGACGCCTTCCTGCTCCGAAATGCCGCCGCCACGCGCGCCGTACATGCCGACCGCATGAACCTCGTCGAGATAGGTGAGCGCATTGTATTTGTCGGCGAGGTCGCAGATCGCGACGATCGGCGCGACGTCAGCCTCCATCGAATAGACGCTCTCGAACGCGATCAGCTTGGGCACCGAGGGATCCTCGGCGGCGAGCAGCTCCTCGAGATGCGCGAGGTCGTTGTGACGGAAGATGCGCTTTTCGCACCCCGCGTTGCGGATGCCCGCGATCATCGAGGCGTGGTTGAGCTCGTCCGAAAAGATGATGCAGCCGGGCAGGATCTTGGCGAGCGTCGAGAGCGTCGCCTCGTTCGAGACGTAGCCGCTGGTGAACAGCAACGCCGATTGCTTGCCGTGCAGGTCGGCGAGCTCGTGCTCCAGATCGATATGGTAATGCGTGTTGCCGCCGATGTTGCGCGTGCCGCCCGATCCGGCACCGACGTCGTGCAGCGCCTCTTCCATCGCCGCGATGACCTTGGGGTGCTGGCCCATCGCGAGATAGTCGTTCGAGCACCAGACCGTGATCGGCTTGGGGCCGTTGTGCCCGGCGAAGCAGCGCGCGTTGGGGAACGCCCCCTTGTTGCGGAGGATGTCGATGAAGACCCGGTACCGGCCCTCGGCATGGAGGCGATCGATCGCCTGGGTGAAGACGCGCGTATAGTCCACGCGCTCGTCCGTGCCGTCGCTGCTCATGGACAGGCCGTGTAACGGGGCGCGCACCGGGTTGCCAGTGGATAAAAGGTATCACGGTGATCGAGGGGGTGGACATATCGTCCCACCCCGCCCCGCTACAGCGGCTCGACCGTGGCGATGCCGTAGCGCGCCAGCGCCGGGGCGAGCGCCCGCTCGCGCTCGCCGAGTCGCGTGAACACCGCGCGGTGCCGGGGCTCGCCGGCCGGCCATGCCTGTCCCTGCGTCAGGAACGCGACGCGGCGCGCGATGCCCGGCCCGCCGTCGACGAAGCGGATGCCGGCGGGCGCCGCGGCCGCCAGCTCCGCCTCGACCAATGGAAAATGCGTGCAGGCGTTGACGATGACGTCGATCGCGTCGCCGCCGGGCTGGTCGAACAGCCCGGCCAGCACCGCGCGGTAGCGGGCCGGATCGGTCGGCTGCCCCGCCAGCTTGTCCTCGGCAAGCTCGACCAGCGCCGCCGAGCCGTGGCGCAGCACGGTGCAATCACCCGCGAAACGCGCGGCGAGATCGTCGACATAGGCCTGGCGGACCGTCGCCTCAGTGCCCAGCACGCCGATCGTCCGGCTGCGACTCAGCGCCGCGGCGGGCCTGATCGCGGGCACCGTGCCCACCACGGGCACGTCGAGCGCCGCGCGCACCGAGGGCAGCGCGATCGTCGATGCCGTGTTGCAGGCGATCACCACCAGCCGCGGGCGATAGCGTTCGACCAGCCGGCCGAGCAGCGCGGGCACGCGCGCCGCAATCTCCGCCTCGCTCTTGACGCCATAGGGAAAGCCCGCGGAATCTGCGGCATAGACGATCGGCGCGTGCGGCAGCAGCGCCCGCGTCGGCGCGACGACCGACAGGCCGCCCACCCCGGAATCGAAGAACAGGATCGGGCCGGTGTCCATCGCATCAGCCCATAGTCCCGGCGCCGGCGACCGCAAGCCGCCGTGCCCGAAGGGGGCCATTGGCGAATAGATACCAAAGCCGCTATATCGGCGCCGGACGAGAAGGGGCAGGCTTGCATACCGAGATACTCTGGGTCGCACCGACCGTGGCGCTGGTGCTCGGCTATCTGCTGGGCTCGATCCCCTTTGGCGTATTGCTGACGCGCTTCGCCAGCGCGGGCGACCTGCGGACGATCGGCTCGGGCAACATCGGCGCCACCAACGTGCTGCGCACCGGGCGCAAGGGGCTCGCCGCGGCGACGCTGCTGCTCGACCTCGCCAAGGGAGCGGCGGCGGTATGGCTCGTCGACTGGCTGTGCCCCGGCGACGGCATGGTCGCGGCGGCGGCGGCGTTCCTGGGGCATTGCTATCCGGTCTGGCTGCGCTTTCGCGGCGGCAAGGGCGTCGCCACGCTGATGGGCATCGTCCTCGCGCTCCACTGGCCGATGGGGCTCGTCTACGCGGTCGTGTGGCTGGGCCTGCTCGCGCTGGTGCGCATCTCGTCGGTGGCGGGCATGGCCGCGGCGGTCAGCGCGCCGGTCAGCGGCGCGCTGTTCGGCCGGTTCGACCTCGTCATGCTGCTGCTCGCGCTCGCGGCGATCGTGCTGTGGAAGCATCGCGACAATCTGGAACGGCTGGTCGCCGGGACCGAGCCGCGCATCGGGCGCGGGCGCAATACGGGCGCAGCGGACGGCGGAACCGATCCGGACGCCCGCCCGCATGGCTGACCGCGATGCGACGCGGCTCCGCCTGCTGCGGACCGCGGGCATCGGCCCGGTCACCTATCGCCAGCTGATCGCCCGCTTCGGCAGCGCGGCGGCGGCGATCGACATGCTGCCGACGCTCGCGCGACGTGGCGGCGGCACCGCACCGCCGCTGGCCGACGCGGCCGCGATCGCGCGGGAGATCGCGACCGTCGACCGCCTGGGCGCCCGCCACATCTTCCTCGACGATGCCGACTATCCGCCGCTGCTCGCGGAGCTCGATTCGGCACCGCCGGCGCTGATCGTGCGCGGCGACATCGCTTTGGCAGGCGCGATGTGCGTCGGCATCGTCGGCGCGCGCAACGCATCGGCCGCGGCCTGCCGCTTTGCGCGCATGCTGGGCCATGCGCTCGCGGCGGAGGGGGTGACGGTCGTTTCCGGCCTCGCCCGCGGCATCGATACCGCGGCGCATACCGGCGCGATGCCGCGCACGATCGGCGTCATCGCCAGCGGCATCGACGTCGTCTTTCCGCCCGAAAACGCCGCCTTGCAGGAACAGGTGGCGGCCGAGGGGCTGCTGATCGCCGAACAACCCCCCGGCACGCCGCCGCTCGCGCGCCACTTCCCCTCGCGCAACCGGATCATCGCCGGCCTCGCGCTGGGCACGTTGGTCGTGGAGGCGGCGCCGCGATCGGGATCGCTCATCACCGCGCGGCTGGCGGCCGAGGCGGGGCGAGAGGTCATGGCCGTGCCCGGCAGCCCGCTCGATCCTCGCGCGCAAGGGTGCAACCTGCTGATCCGCGACGGCGCCACTTTGGTCCAGAGCGCCGCGGACGTGATCGAGCAACTGCGCCCGATCGACCCCCGCGGCGTCCGCGCGCCGCTGTCGGGCTATGCCGCGCCGCCGCCCGCCGATGCGAGCGATGCCGACCGGACGCGGGTGACCGCTCTGCTGGGCCCCGTGCCGGTCACCGTCGACGAACTGATCCGCCAGAGCCACGTCGCCCCCGCGATCGTGCAGACGGTGCTGCTGGAGCTGGAACTCGGCGGCCGGCTGGAGCGCCATGCCGGCGGCCGCGTCGCCCTGTCGGTCTGACCGTTCATCCGGCCGCCGCGACGGGGCGCGCGGCATAGCGGCCGATCACCATCGTGATGATCGGGCTGCCCACCGTCAGCACGACGAGCGCCGCGACCCAGGTCACCATGCCGCCCGCGAAGGCGCAGGCCCCGATCGCGATCGCGGTCCAGCTGCGCCGCAGGAACGGGCGCATGTCCGCCGCGGTCAGCCCGGCGTCGAGCAGTTCCGGCGCGGCGACGATGCGCAGGATCAGCTGGCGGTTGAGGATGCCGAGCACGATCAGCCACCCGGTGTAGAAGCCGATGCCGACGCGCAGCTGCACGTATTCGCTGATGACCGCGGTCGGGAACGGCATGAACGCGACCCCGAGCAGCAACAGCAGGTTGACCGTCGTCAGCCGCCGGTCCGCCGCCCGCAGCAGCCCCATCACCTCGTGATGCACCAGCCAGAACCGGCCGAGCACGAGGAAACTGACCAGGAAGCCGATGTAATTGGGGATGAGGTTCGCCAGCGCCTGCGCCAGCGCCGTACCGTCGGGATGGTCGAGGTGGGGCAGCTTTACCTCCACGACCAGCAGCGTCATCGCGATCGCGAACACCGCATCGGAAAAGAAGGTCAGCCGTTCCAGCTGCCGCCGGTCGCGGCCGGCGCCATCGCCGCCGTCGCTCATCGCTCGCGATCCCGACGCTGCCCGCAGCCGCGGACCGGCTTGCGCTTCCGGTTCGTCGCACCCCACATCATATCACGACCCCACAGTCCCGGTTGACAGCCGCCCCGCCGGCTTTCCACCCTCGCGCGTACACGTAAGGACCGTAACCTCCGCCATGCAGCTCGTCATCGTCGAATCGCCCGCCAAGGCGAAAACCATCGAAAAGTACCTGGGGTCGGACTTCCGCGTCCTCGCCTCCTACGGCCATGTGCGCGACCTGCCGGCGCGCGACGGATCGGTGAATCCCGACGACGGCTTTGCGATGGAATGGGAGAATTACGCCGACAAGTCCAAGCAGCTGAAGGCGATCGCCGATCTGTCGAAGACCGCCGACCGCCTGATCCTGGCGACCGATCCCGATCGCGAGGGCGAGGCGATCAGCTGGCACGTGCAGGAGGTGCTGCGCAATCGCAAGGCGCTGCCCAAGGACGTGCAGCGGGTGACGTTCAACGCGATCACCAAGCCCGCGATCCTTGCGGCGATGAAGGCGCCGCGCGAACTCGATACCGACCTGATCGACGCCTATCGCGCGCGGCGGGCGCTCGACTATCTGGTCGGCTTCACGCTGTCGCCGGTGCTGTGGCGCAAGCTGCCCGGCGCCAAGTCGGCGGGGCGCGTCCAGTCGGTCGCGCTGCGCCTGATCGTCGGCCGCGAGCGCGAGATCGACGCCTTCACCGCGCAGGAATATTGGTCGGTCACCGCGCAGATGGAACAGGACGGCACGCCGTTCCTCGCGCGCCTCGTCCAATGGGACGGCAAGAAGCTCGACCGGCTGTCGATCGGCACGCAGGGCGATGCGCTGAAGGCGAAGACCGCGGTCGAGGACGGCCGCTTCTCGGTCCAGAGCGTCGAGACCAAGCCCGCGACGCGCAACCCGCCGCCGCCGTTCACCACCTCGACCCTGCAGCAGGAGGCGGCGCGCAAGCTCGGCTTTTCGGCGGATCACACGATGCGGATCGCGCAGGGCCTCTACGAGGACGGCGCGATCACCTATATGCGGACCGACGGCGTCCAGATGGACGGCAGCGCGATCAGCGCGGCGCGGGCGGCGATCGCCAACCGCTACGACGGCGGCTACGTCCCCGACAGCCCCCGCCAGTACCAGACCAAGGCGAAGAACGCGCAGGAGGCGCACGAGGCGATCCGGCCGACCGACTTCGGCAAGGACCGCGCCGGATCGGGCGACCACGGCCGTCTGTACGACCTGATCTGGAAGCGCGCGCTGGCGAGCCAGATGGCGTCGGCGCGGATGGAGCGCACCACGATCGAGATGGCCGACGGGACCGGCCGCCACGTGCTGCGCGCCACCGGCCAGGTCGTGCTCTTCCCGGGTTTCCTCGCGCTCTACGAGGAAGGCAGCGACGACACGCAGGACGAGGAGGCGCGTCGCCTGCCCCGCCTGCGCGAGGGCGATGCCCCGGCGAAGAAGGCGGTCGATGCCGAACAGCATTTCACCCAGCCGCCGCCGCGCTTTTCCGAAGCGAGCCTCGTCAAGCGGATGGAGGAACTGGGGATCGGCCGCCCGTCGACCTATGCCTCGATCATCAAGACGCTGAAGGACCGCGCCTATGTCCGCGTCGAGAAGAACCGCTTCTTCGCCGAGGAATCGGGCCGGCTGGTGACGGCGTTCCTCGAACGCTTCTTCGAGAAATACGTCGGCTTCGACTATACCGCGGAGCTGGAGGAGGAGCTGGACGACGTGTCCGGCGGCCGCGCGCAATGGCAGGCGGTGCTCGAGGCGTTCTGGCGCGACTTCAAGCCCCGCACCAGCGAGGTCATGGAGCAGCAGCCGTCGGCGATCACGGCGGAACTGGACATCTTCCTCGCGCCCTACCTCTTCCCCGACAAGGCGGACGGCAGCGATCCCCGGCTGTGCCCCAAGTGCGAGGCGGGCAAGCTGGCGCTGCGCGGCGGCAAGTTCGGCGCGTTCATCGCCTGCTCCAACTATCCGGAGTGCAAATACACCCGCCGCTTCGCCCAGCCGGGCGGCGAGGCGGGCGAGGACAGCGGTCCCGAAGGGCTGGGCAAGGACCCGGCGACGGGCCTCGAGGTGGAGCGCAAGTCGGGGCGGTTCGGCCCGTACATCCAGCTCGGCGAGGGCAAGGAGGCGAAGCGCGCCTCGATCCCCAAGGACCTGCCCGGCGAACTCGACCTCGAATGGGCGCTCAAGCTGCTCAGCCTGCCGCGCACCGTCGGCAACCACCCGGAAACGGGCGAACCGATCACGGCATCGATCGGGCGCTATGGCCCGTATCTGGCGCACGCCGGCAAATATGCGCGGCTGCAATCGACCGCCGACGTGTTCGAGACGGGGATGAATGCGGCGGTGGTGAAGCTGGCCGAAGCGGCGGCGGGCGGCGGACGGCCCGCGCGCGGCGCGGCGCGCGCGCCGCTGAAGGAACTCGGCAAGCATCCGCGCACCGAGCTGGAGATCCGGCTGATGGAGGGGCGCTACGGCCCCTATGTCACCGATGGCGAGACCAACGCGACGCTGCCCAAGTCGATCACGCCCGAGGCGCTGACGCTCGAGGAGGCGGCGCAGCTGATCGACGACCGCGCCGCGGCGGCCCCCGCCAAGGGCAAGAAGAAGGCACCGGCCAAGAAGGCGGCGGCGAAGAAGCCGGCTGCCAAGGTGACGGCGGGGAAGGCTGCGGCAGCCAAGAAGCCTGCGGCGAAGAAGGCACCCGCCAGGACGAAGGCGGCGTCGGAATAGCAGCGTCGCTGGCGCCCGGCCCGGGTCATTCCCGCGAGGGCGGGAACCCCTTTGCGCTGACGGTCCGGCCTCCTCGCGACACCGGTGCGTATGGATCCCCGCCTGCGCGGGGATGACACCGGTGCGGGACGGGGCCGGTGCCGCGCCTCACGCGGGGTCGATGGCGTCGGCGCGATCTGGATTGCGCGGGTTTGCGGCGACCGTGTTCACACGTCCCGGCCCCCGCTCGTGCCGACGACCCGGTCGGATCTCCCCGTGCTACGCTACGTTACGCCGCGCGGCGCTGCGTCATGCCCAGCCAGGCCCGCGCCTGGCGCTGCGCCTCGGCGATCTCGCGCGCGGTCATGTCCTCGGCGACCTCGGCGCGGGCGTCGGCGGCTTCGGACAGCCCGGCAACGGCGGCGAGGTTGAACCATTTATGCGCCTCGACCAGATCGATCGCCGCGCCGGCGGTTCCGGTCTGGTAGCAGATGCCGAGGTCGAACAACGCTTCCGGTCGCCCGCGCATCGCATCCTCGATCCGGCTGTCTAGAAGAAACTGCGCACTCTTGAAACTCTGGCCCATCGGTAACCCCTGTCTATCATGGGGGTACATTGGCCCGAGTCTTACTTCGAAATGGTTAACGGAATTCAAACCGTATCGGTCAAGAATTGGCCTCGATTGCGATATTGTCTATCAACCGTGTCGTACCCATCCGCGCCGCGGCGAGCAGCCGGCGCGGGCGCCCCGCCGCGGGGGCCGGCGCCAGCGTCCCGGCATCGGCGAGGTCGACGTAATCGACCGCGAACCCCGCCGCGATCAATGTCGCGCGCGCCTCCGCCAGCACGGCATCGGCATCGTCGCCCCGCGCGATCGCCCGCGCCGCCACCCCCAGCGCGCGGGGCAGCGCCACCGCGCGCGCGCGCTGCTCCGCATCGAGGTAGATGTTGCGCGACGACAGCGCGAGCCCGTCGTCGTCGCGCTGCGTCGGCACGCCGACGATCTCGATCCCCATGTCGAGATCGGCGACGACGCGGCGGATCACCGCCAGCTGCTGAAAGTCCTTTTCGCCGAAATAGGCGACGTCGGCGCCGGTCTGGTTGAACAATTTGGTGACGACGGTGGCGACGCCGTCGAAATGCCCGGGCCGCGCCGCGCCGTCGAAGCTCTCGCTCACCCCGGACACGCCGATGCTGGTGGCAAAGCCCGCCGGATACATCGTCTCGACCGGGGGCATCCACAGGAGGTCGCAGCCGTGCTCCGCGAGCAGCCGCGCGTCGGCCGCCTCGCGGCGTGGATAGCGGTCGAGGTCCTCGCCCGGGCCGAATTGCTTCGGGTTGACGAAGATCGACGCGATCACCCGGGTGCCCGGCCGGCGCGCCGCCTCGACCAGCGCCATGTGCCCGGCGTGCAGCGCACCCATCGTCGGCACAAGCGCGATTGCCGCACCATCGGCCCGGAATTCGGCGACGGCGTCGCGCAACGCCTGCAAGTCTCGAACGTGCCGCACCGATACCCCCTCGTGCAATGAGCGCGCGGCTTCTATGAAGCGGGGAGAGAGCGGGCAACCCGCGACCATTCGATAAGGAACGAACCGTGCCCGAAGGGCCACACGTGATCGTCTTCGCCAACGAAAAGGGCGGCACCGGCAAGTCGACGACGGCGGTCCACGTCGCGATCGCGCTCGCCGCCAAGGGGGCGAAGGTCGCCTGCTTCGACCTCGATCACCGCCAGCGCACCGTCGGCCGCTATCTCGACAACCGCGCCGCGACGATACGGCGCACCGGCAGCGACCTGCCGATGCCCGTCCACGACACGCACGACGGCACCACCGAAAGCGTGTTCGAGGACAAGTGGCAGCGGCTGAGCGAGGGGGCGGACTTCCTGATCGTCGATACGCCCGGCCGCGACGATTATTTCGCGCGCACCGCGGCGGCGCTGTCCAATACGCTGGTGACGCCGATGAACGACAGCTTCGTCGACTTCGACCTGATCGGACAGGTGGATCCGGAGACGTTCAACGTCACCCGCCCCAGCTTCTATTCCGAGCTGATCTGGGATGCGCGCAAGCAGCGCGCGCGCGCCGACGGCACGCAGATCGACTGGGTCGTGCTGCGCAACCGGTTGCAGCATATCGAGGCGCGCAACATGCGCCGCGTGTCGGATGCGCTCGGACAGCTGGCGAAGCGCGTCGGGTTCCGGATCATTCCGGGACTCGGCGAACGCGTGATCTATCGCGAGCTGTTCCCGTCGGGCCTGACCATGATCGATTCCAAGGAATTCGGCGCGATGGGGCTGGGCCACGTCGCCTCGCGCCAGGAACTGCGCGAGATGATGAGCGCGCTGCAATTGCCCGAACCCGCCATGCCGCTGTTCGCCGCGTGATGAAATGGCTGCTCGCCATCGGGCTGATCTGGCTCGCATGGCGCTACCTGAAGCCCGCGCCGAAGCGCCCGCCGCTGAGCGACACGCAGCGCGCGCGCCGCGTGCTGGGCGTCGCGGCGGGCGCGGACGAGGGCGAGATCCGCTCGGCGCACCGCCGCCTGCTCGCCGACGTCCATCCCGACCGCGGCGGCTCCGCGGAGCGCAGCACCGAGATCAACGCCGCGCGCGACCTGTTGCTGGCGACGCTGCGGCGCGGCTGATGGCGCACGTGCTGGCGCCGGGGATTCTGCGCGAATACGACATCCGCGGCACCGTCGGCCGGTCCCTAGGACCCGACGATGCGGTGGCGATCGGCCGCAGCTTCGCCACCCGCGTCCTCCGCGCCGGCGGCCGCCGGGTCGCGGTCGGGCGCGACGGGCGACTGTCCTCGCCCGAACTGGAGGCGGCGCTGGTCGCGGGCCTCGCGGCGGGCGGCGTCGACGTGCTGCGGATCGGGATCGGCCCGACGCCGATGCTCTATTTCGGCGAGGCGACGCTGCCGGTGGATGCCGGCATCCACGTCACCGGCAGCCACAATCCCCGCGACGACAACGGCTTCAAGATGGTGCTGGGCCACCGCTCGTTCTACGGCGCCGACATCGTCGACCTCGCCCGCATCGCGGCGGCGGGCGACTGGACCGAGGGCACGGGCGCGGTGCGCGACGTCGACGTGGGCGACGCCTATGTCGCGCGGTTGCGCCAGGGCTATGGCGGCGGCGCCTTCCGGATCGGCTGGGATTGCGGCAACGGCGCCGCGGGTCCCGCGGTCGCGCGGCTGGTCGCGCAGCTGCCCGGCGAGCACCATCTGCTCTACGCCGAGGTCGACGGGCGCTTTCCCAATCATCACCCCGATCCGACCGACGAGGCCAACCTCGCCGACCTCAAGGCGCTGGTCCGCGACGAGGGGCTGGATTTCGGCATCGCCTTCGATGGCGACGGCGACCGGATCGGCGTGGTCGACGGCGCGGGCCGGGTGCTGTGGGGCGACCAGCTGCTCGCGCTGCTGATCGAGCCGGTGCTGGCGGCGCTGCCCGGCGCGACGGTGGTCGCCGACGTCAAGTCGTCGCAATATGTCTTCGACCGGATCGCCGCGCTCGGCGGCAACCCGGTGATGGGCGCGACCGGACACAGCCTGATGAAGGAGGCGATGATCGCGCACGATGCGCCGATCGCGGGGGAATTGAGCGGGCACATCTTCTTCGGCCACGGCTGGTACGGCTTCGACGACGCGCTGCACGCCGCGGTGCAGCTGATCGGCGTCGTCCACCGATCGGGCCGCTCGCTGACCGCGCTGCACGATGCGATGCCGCCTTTGGTCAACACCCCCGACCTGCGCTTTCCGGTCGATCCGGCGCGCAAGTTCGCGGTGATCGACGAGGTCCGCGACCGGCTGGTCGCGCGCGGGGTGGCGGTGACCGCGATCGACGGCGTGCGGGTCCGGACGCCGCAGGGGTGGTGGCTGCTGCGCGCCTCGAACACGCAGGACGTGCTGACCGCGCGCGCCGAGGCCGGCAGCCCGGCGGACCTCGACGCGTTGCTGGCGGAGGTCGATGCCGAGCTGGCGCTGTCGGGCATCGCGCGTGATTGACAGGCAGGCGGCGCCCGATAGGATTTCGGGCATGACCGGGACCTATAGCGCCGAACGCCAGGTGGACAGCTTCCGGTCGAGCACCAACCGCTGGCTGCTCGGCAGCTTCACCGGCTGGCTGACGATCCTGTCCTGCGCGATCGGCGTCGGGCTGGTTGTGATCGCGGTGCGCTGGCTGCAGAACATGGCCGCGGCCTATGACGTCACCGACCAGCGTCTGATCGTCCGGCGCGGGCTCATCATGAAGTCGATCGACGAGATCGAGCTGTACCGGGTGAAGGACGTCCGCGTCGATTTCTCGCTCATCAACCAGCTGACCGACATCGGCACGATCACGATCACGTCGAGCGACCGCACGACCGGCAACGGCACCTTCGTCCTGCGCGACGTGCCCGCGGCACGCGAACGGCGCGAGGGCATCCGCAAGCTGGTCGATCGCGCCCGCCAGCGCCGCGGCGTGCGCGAACTCGACGTGGATGCGGAGGACGGCTTCCGCTGAGCGCCCGCGCCGCTGGCAAATTCCGCCCCGCGCGCCCATGTAGCCTTCAATGCGCCCCGTTCCCCAGATCATCCGCGTCGTCGACCTCGAAACCACCGGCAGCGCGCCGCCCGCGCACGGGGTGTGCGAGATCGGGTGGCAGGACGTCGCGCTGAAACCCGACGGCCGCTGGGCGCTGGAGGGCGACGGCGGCGCCATCCTGGTCAATCCCGGCCGCACGATCCCGCCGATCACGCAGGCGATCCACCATATCCTCGACGAGGACGTCGCCGACGCGCCCTGGTGGCACGACGTCGCCCGCCGGGTGCTCGACCCCTATCCCCGCCGCGTCGCGCTCGCCGCGCATCGTGCCGATTTCGAGCAGCAATTCTGCACGCCCAACCTGACCCACGGCGCCGACTGGATCTGCACCTGGAAGTGCGCGCTGCGGCTGTGGCCCGATTCCCCCAGCTTTTCCAATCAGGTGCTGCGCTATTGGCGCAAGCCGGAGGGGCTCGACCAGAGTCGCGGCCTGCCCGTCCATCGGGCGTTTCCCGACGCCTATGTCACCGCGCACCACCTGCGCGACCAGCTCAACGAGGCGGGGGTGGCGCAATTGCTCGACTGGTCGCGCGACCCGGGCCTCATCCCCCGCGTCCGCTACGGCCCGCATCGGGGCAAGGCGTGGAGCGAACTGGACCACGAAAGCCTGATGGCGTTCCTGACCGACCGCGATCCCGACATCCGCTTCACCGCCAATGCCGAAATGGACCGGCGCAGCGGCGGCGGCGCAGTCGGCCGCGCCAACCCGCAGGAATTGCTGCTGTAGCCACCGACCCGCCGCGGTAGGTCGCACCGCTGGCGTAACGACCTCCGCTCGCCTAAAGGCGGTATGTGATTACCACGGTGCGCAACAGGTTCGTCGTTTCGGAAGGCCGCTTCGGGCGGGTGCTCGTCACGTTCATGGCGCTGGGTTTCCTGGCGCTGGTCGGCGCCGGCATCGCCGCCGGCTGGGCGACGTCGCGCAACGCGGATTATACCCGCTGGGTCAACCACACGTATGAAGTCGAGCTGTCGGTCAGCAACGCGCGGCGGCTGATCGAACAGGGCGAGGCGTCGCGGCGCGGCTATCTGCTCACCGGCAACGTCGAATATCGCGATGCCTACCGGCGCTGGGCTGCGTCGCTGACCCCCGCGCTGGTCCGCCTGCAACGCCTGACCCGCGACAATCCGCGCCAGGTGGCCGCGCTGCGCGTGCTGCGGACGGAGATCGCCGCATTGCTCGTCCAGCGCGGCCGGACGATGGCGCTGATCGACGCCGGCCGGATCGAGGCCGCGACCGCGCTGTTCCGCGGCGAGGCGAGCGTGCGACGGCTCGCCGTCATCCGCAACGCGTTCGAGGGGATGGCCGTCACCGAGCGGCGGCTGCTCGAACAGCGCGACGCCGCGCAACGGGCGAACGTGCGCGCCTTCTATGTGATCCTTGCCATCGCCGCGGTGCTGCTCGCCTTCGTGGCGCTGGCGTCGTTGCTGACCGTGCTGCGCTACACCCGCGACCTGTCGCAGTCGCGCGACACGCTGCGCGATTTCAACGCCCGGCTGGAAGAGACGGTGAGCGAGCGCACCGCCGACCTCAGCCGTGCGAACGAAGAGATCCAGCGCTTCGCCTATATCGTCAGCCACGACCTGCGCTCGCCGCTGGTCAACGTGATGGGCTTCACCGCCGAACTGTCCGCCGCGACCACGCCGCTCACCGAGATGCTCGACCGGGCGGAGGCGGAATGCCCCGGAATCGTCAGGGAGGACGCGCGGCTCGCGGTGCGCGAGGACCTGCCCGAGGCGATCGGCTTCATCCGCACCTCGACCCAGAAGATGGACCGGCTCATCAACGCCATCCTGAAGCTGTCGCGCGAGGGCCGCCGCGTCATCACCCCCGAACCGATCGATCCCGCCGCGGTGACCGAGACGATCGCGGGATCGATCCGCCACCTGCTCGACGACCGCGGCGTGACGCTGGCCGTGGAGCGGCCGATCCCGGGCCTCGTCACCGACCGGGTCGCGCTGGAACAGATCCTGTCCAACCTGATCGAGAATGCGACGAAATACCTCCAGCCCGGTCGCCCTGGCACGATCACCGTATCGGGCGAATCGCGGCGCGACCGCGTGATCCTGTCGGTCGCTGACAACGGCCGCGGCATCGATCCGCGCGACCACCAGCGCATCTTCGACCTGTTCCGCCGCTCGGGCCAGCAGGACCAGCCGGGCGAGGGCATCGGGCTGGCGCACGTCCGGGCGCTGGCCTATCGTCTCGGCGGGACGATCGACGTCGACAGCGCGCTCGGCCGGGGTTCGACCTTCCGCATCAACCTTCCCAAAGCCTTTGACGTGCAGGACAGCCCATCATGAACGCCCCCCATCAATCCGTCGGCATCGTCATGATCGAGGACGACGAGGGCCATGCCCGGCTGATCGAGAAGAACATCCGTCGCGCGGGCATCCTGAACGACATCAAGCATTTCACCGATGGCACGCAGGCACTCCACTATCTGTTCGAGGCCGCCGACGGCCCCGCGAAGAGCGGCCCGGCGCTGGTCCTGCTCGACCTCAACCTGCCCGACATGAGCGGCACCGACATCCTGGCGCAGATCAAGGCGGAGGGCAGCGCGCTGAAGCGCACGCCCGTCGTCGTGCTGACCACGACGGACGACAAGATCGAGATCCAGCGCTGCTACGACCTCGGTTGCAACGTCTACATCACCAAGCCGGTCAATTACGAAAGCTTCGCACAGGCGATCCGCCAGCTCGGCCTGTTCCTGTCGGTGATCCAGGTGCCCGAGGTCGAGGAGCACTGATCCTGACCGACGCCCCCGCCCCACCGAGCGTTCTGTACATCGACGACGACGACGGCATCCGCCGGCTCGCCGCGCGCGCGCTGACCCGCCGCGGCTATCGCGTGACGATGGCGGAAAGCGGTGCGGAGGGCGTCGTGCTCGCGGCGTCGCAGCCGTTCGATCTGGTCGCGGTCGACCATTACATGCCGGGCATGGACGGGCTGGAGACGCTGGAACGGCTGAGCGCGCTGCCCTCGCCGCCGCCGGTCGTCTATGTCACCGGATCGGACGAGGGCCGCATCGCGGTCGCCGCGCTGAAGGCGGGCGCCGCGGACTATGTCGTCAAGACGGTGGGCGAGGACTTCTTCGACCTGCTCGCGGCAAGCTTCGGTCAGGTGCTCGACCGCAGCCGGCTGGCGCAGGAGAAGGCGCGCGCCGAAGAGGATCTGCGCGCCAGCAACGCGCGGCTCGAGGCGCTGCTGGGCGAAGTGAACCACCGCGTCGCCAATTCGCTGCAACTGGTGTCGGCGATGGTGCGGTTGCAGGCCGGCGCGCTCGCCGATCCGGCCGCGCGCGCTGCGCTCGACGACACGCAACGGCGGATCGGCGCGATCGCACAGGTTCATCGCCGCCTCTATTCGGCGAGCGACGTCGAGAGCGTCGACATGCGCGATTACCTGGGGTCGCTGATCGAGGAACTGGCCGCGACGCTGTCGTCCGACGCCGCACCGCACGCGCTGCGCCTCGCCGCCGAACCGATCCGCCTGTCGACCGACAAGGCGGTGTCGCTGGGCGTGATCGTGACCGAACTCGTCACCAATGCCTGCAAATACGCCTATCCGACCGGCACCGGCGGCGAGATCCGGGTGATGCTGGCGCTGGAAGGCACCGACCTGTTCCTGCTCGCGGTCGAGGACGACGGCTGCGGCATGCCGGAAGCCGCGGCGCCGAAGGGCACCGGCCTCGGCACCAAGCTCATTCGGGCGATGGCGCAGAGCCTCCAGACAATCGTCGAATACGAGCCGCGCGACCACGGCGTCCGCGCGACGCTGCGCGCGGCGATCTGACCGCGTTTCGCGGCGCCGGCCGGTCGCCGCCCGCGATGACGGCTCGCGCGACGGCCGGCCTTTACAGCGCCGCCGCCGCGCGGCGCGTGCCCTCGAGTGCCAGACCGAATACCGCGTGGCTGGCGAGGCCATAGGCATGCGTCGCCGGCGGCGTGTCGACGGGTGACGGACCCCAGCCCATCGCGGGCACCACCGCATCGTCAAGCACCGTCGCGGTGGCCAGCCCGAACGCCAGCCCGAACCCGGTGCCCACCGCCGGCCAGCGCCGCACCGCCAGCGCATAGCCCGCGCCGAGCGCCGCGCCGGTGGCGTAATGGACCAGCACGCCCGCCTTTTCGCGATGCTTCTGGGTCACCGGGGTCGCACCGACCAGCGCCTTGGCGCTGTCCGCCGCCTTCACCGTGGCGGGATCGTCGTTGCTACCGCCCTGGCCGAACGCCGGCGCCGCCGCTTTCTGGAACAGGTCCATCGCCAGGCTGGCGATCAACCCGCCGGCTACACCGGCGGCGAGGGTCTGGGTCACGGACGGCATTGGCATTTCTCCCGAATCTCCCGCCCCAACGCGCGCGCGCGGATGCGGGTCCGGTTCGGGAGCGCCCGCCGCCTAGGGCTTGCGGAACTTGAGCACGAACTGGTCGGTCCTGCCACGGATCGCCGGGTCGAAGACGTTCTTGCCGTGATCGTCCGCCGGATTGGCGAGCACCTTGCTGGCACCGGCGAACCGGAACCCCGCCGCCTCGACCTGGCTGCGCACCGCCGCCGGATCGATGCGGTGCCGCGTCTCGGTGCCCGTCAGGCCGGTGCCGGGCGCATCCGCATGGTCGATCACGACATACGTCCCGCCCTTCTTCAGCAGCTTGAACACCGCCGCGTCGAACGCGCGCAGCGCCGGTTCGCCCGCGCCCTTGTTGGGAATGTCGTGATAGTTCTGCACCGTCCAGAACAGGTCGACCGGCGCAGGCGCGGTCGGCAGGTTGGTCGGTTGCACCTGTGCCGTCACGTTGGCGAGGCCCCGCGCCTGCAACGCCGGCAGGCTCTTTTCGGCGTATTTCGCGCCCGCGGCGGGCCACAGCGCATAGACCTTGCCCTTCGCGCCGACGATGCCGGTGAAGATGCGCGTCCAATAGCCGCTGCCCGGCAGGTAATCGACCACCGTGTCGCCCGGCTTCACCCCCGAAAAGGCGAGCACGGCCGCCGCCGCGCGCCGGGTGTCGTCGCCGGCCTGGTCGGCGCGGTCGGGATCGGCGAGCGCCCGGGTGATCGCCGGGCCCGCCGGCGCCGCCCTGTCCTGCGCCAGCACCGCGGTGGTCATCGCCGCTGCCGCGATCATCGATACTGCCAGGCGCATCCTTCGTCTCCCCTCGGTGGTTCCATACCGACCTATACGAGATTGGCAGCATGGGCGATCTTCGCGACACGATCCAGGGACAGGTGCATCGGCTGGTCGGATTCGGCGACGGCACGGTCGACCTCACGCGGCCGCCGGGCGACGACGGGCTGTTCGGGCCGGGATCGGCCGCTTGGGTCGTTCACGGCGATTTCACCGCGATGATGGCGGGCGGAGTCGCGGCGCTGCTGCTCCAGATGCTGCACCCCGGCGCGCTTGCCGGCGTGTGGGACCATTCCAGCTTCCACCGCGACATGCTCGGCCGGCTGCGGCGGACGGCGCAATTCATCTCGGGCACGACCTATGGCGCGACCGCCACCGCCGAATCGCTGATCGACCGGGTGCGCACGATCCACGATCGCGTCGCCGGCACGCTGCCCGACGGCACGCCATACAGTGCCAACGATCCCGAGCTGCTGACCTGGGTCCATGTCGCCGAGGTCGCGAGCTTCCTCGCCGCGCATCGCCGCTATCGCGACCCCGCCTATCCGGTGGCGGAACAGGACCGCTACCTCGCCGAATATGCGGTGGTGGCCGAACGGCTCGGCGCCACCGCGGTGCCGAAATCGGTCGCAGCGGTCGACGCCTATCTGGCCGCGATCCGGCCGCGCCTGCGCGCCGATCACCGCACCCGCGAGGTCGCGCGCGCGCTGCTGCGCCAGCCGCCGTCGAGCCGTGCGATGGCGCCGGCGCAGACGGTGCTGATGGAGGGCGGGATCGACCTGCTGCCGGCGTGGGCGGCGCGCATGCACGGGCTCGACCGGCCCGCGGTCGCCCGGCCGGCGGTGCGGGCGGGGATGGCCGGCATCGGATCGGTGCTCCGCTGGGCGCTGCGCGACGGATCGGCCCGCCGCGCTGCGCGCGAGGGATAGGCTGCACCGGATCTGCACCGAATACCCGCCACGTCCGGGCGGGGGATGCCGCCACCACTCGATCACGCCACGTCATCACCGACGCTTCCGGACATGGAGGCAGGGACATGACACGAACGGGCACGGCGATGCCGCTCGCCGCAAAGGTCGCGGCGGCGGCAGGGGTGGTGGGGATCGCGGAAACGATCTTTGATCCCGACAGCGCGATCGGCAGCGTGCTCGGGCTGCTGGCGCTGGCCGCGATCGTGGCGCTGGTATCGACCCGGCCGGTCGTGCTGCGGCACGGGCCGTCGCGGATCGCGGCGCTGGCGGCGGCGGGCTATGCCATGGTGCTGGTCGACGATCCCAACCCGCTTGCGCTGCTGCTGTTCGCGATCGCGCTCTCGCTGGCGACGCTGCTGCCGCACCGCAGTTTCGACCATGCGCTGCGCTGGGTGCCGCGGCTGGTCCGGCATGCGCTGTCCGCGGTGCCGCGGCTGTGGCGCGACCTTGCCTGGGCCGGCGCCGCGCGGCGCCGGAAGCATGGCGAAACCGCGGGGCCGCGCGCGATCGCCGCGATGCTGGTGCTGCCGGTGGTCGGCGGCGGCCTGTTCCTGACGCTGTTCGCCAGTGCCAACCCGCTGATCGATCGCGCGCTTGCGACGATGGTGCTGCCCGATCTCGGCACGACGATCTGGCGGGTCGCGATCGGCGGGATCGTGTTCACCGCCATCTGGGCGACGCTGCGCCCGCGCCTGCCCGTCGCCACGCCGGGTGACGCGCTCGATCCGGTCATACGCATCATGCCGGGGACGACGACGCTGGTGCTGTCGCTGGCGACGTTCAACGCGATCTTCGCGGTGCAGAACGTGCTCGACCTCGCTTTCCTGTGGAGCGGCGCGGGGCTGCCCGCCGGGGTCACGATGGCGGACTATGCGCATCGCGGCGCCTATGCGCTGATCGTCACCGCGCTGCTCGCCGGCGTGTTCGTGCTCGCGACGCTGCGCCCCGGCAGCGCCGCCGCGGCGAGCCCCGCGATCCGCCGGCTGGTCACCGTCTGGATCGCGCAGAACCTGCTGCTCGTCGCCTCCAGCGCGCTGCGGCTGGTCGATTACGTCGCGGCCTATTCGCTGACGACGCTGCGCCTCGCGGCGATGGCGTGGATGGCGCTGGTGGGGATCGGCCTCGCACTGATCCTCTGGCGTCTGCTGCGCGCGCGATCGGCGGCGTGGCTCGTCAACGCCAACGCGCTTAGCGCCGCGCTGGTGCTCGGCGGGGCGAGCATCGTCGACCTCGGCGCGAGCGCCGCGGCATGGAATGTGCACGTCGCGCTGGCGCAGGGCCGGGCGGGGCCGCCGCTCGACCTGTGCTATCTGGCCCGACTCGGGCCGCAGGGGCTGGTGGCACTGGCGCGGCTCGAACGCCATGCGAAGGACGCGACAGTTCGCGACCGCATCGCCTTCCTGCGCTGGCAGACGCAGGCGGGCATGCTCGAAACGCAGCGCGACTGGCGCGGCTGGACGGCGCGCGATGCCCGCCGCCTCGGCCAGGCGGGCGCGATGGTCGGCGCCGAGCCGCAGCGGCTGCGCCCGGCGCCCGATGGTCGCGGCTGCGACGGCCGCATCGTCCCCCCGCCCGCAACGCGGTTGACGAACGGAGCGCAACGATGATCCTGTGTCCGATGCCGCGCACCGTCCTGATCGTCGACGACGACCCCCATATCCGCCAGCTGCTCGTCTTCGCGCTGCAAAAGGCCGGACTCGACACGATCGAGGCGGGCGATGGCGAGGCGGGGCTGGCGCTCGCCGGCGCGCATCGCCCCAGTCTCGTCATCCTCGACATCAACATGCCGCGGATGGACGGGCTGGAGGTCTGCCGCCGGCTGCGCGCGGACGGCGACGTGCCGATCCTGTTCCTGTCGAGCCGGGACGACGAGATCGATCGCGTGCTCGGCATCGAGCTGGGCGCGGACGATTACGTCACAAAGCCGTTTTCCCCGCGCGAGGTGGTGGCGCGGGTGATGGCGATCCTGCGCCGCACCGCCGCGCGCCCGCCCGCGATCGAGGATGGCCGCGGGCTCGAGCACGGCCGGCTGCGGCTCGACCTCGACGGCTGGCGCGCGCTGTGGGGCGGGGCGGAGGTGGGGCTGACCGTCACCGAATTCTCGATCCTGCGGCTGCTCGCGTCGATGCCGGCCAAGGTGTTCAGCCGGGACGCGATCATCGACCGGCTGCACGGTCCCGGTTTCGCGATCACCGACCGGACGATCGACAGCCACATCCGCAACCTGCGCCACAAGTTCGCCGCTGCCGGCGGCGGCGACCTGATCGAGACGCGACCCGGCATCGGCTATCGCCTGGGCGCCTGCGGCGAGGGATGATCGCCGCCCTGCGACCCTGGGTGCGGCGGCACTGGCCGCGGCTGCGGTTACGCACGATCCTGTTCGCGACGCTGTTCCTCGTCGCGGCGCTGCCGGGGTTCGGCGCGGTGTTCCTGCGCGTCTATGAAAACACGCTCGTCCGCCAGACCGAGGCGGAGCTGGTCGCGCAAGGGGCCGCGCTCGCTGCCGCAACCGCGGCGCAATGGCCGGGCGCGACCGGCGGCGCGCTTTATCCACGGCAGCCGGTGCCGCCGGACGACGGCGTCGACCTCAGCCTGACGCCGATCCTGCCCGAGCGGCCGGCGCCGGCGCGGGCGCAGGCCGTGGCACCCGATGCCGTCGCCGCCGCGCCGCGGCTGGCGCCGATCCTGCGCGCGACGCGGATGACGACGCTGGCGGGGATCCGGCTGCTCGATGCGCGCGGCACGATCGTCGGGACGGGCGCGACCGGTGGCAGCTATGCCGCCCTGCCCGAGGTCGCGGCGGCGTTGCACGGCCGACCGCAGACGGTGCTGCGCCGCAACGGCGCCTATCGGGCGGTCTATCGCTTCGAATGGCTGTCGCGCGCCGCCGCGATCCGCGTCCACCACGCCCGGCCGATCGTCGTCGGCGGGCGCGTCGTCGGCGTGCTGCTGCTGTCGCGATCCGCGCGCGCCCTGTTCCGCGGATTGTACGAGGATCGCGGCAAGATCGCGATTGGCATCGCCGCGATCTTCGCGTTGCTCGTCGTGCTGAGCGGCGTGATCTCGCGCGGGGTGACGCGGCCGATCGAACGGCTGGGCCAGGCAACGCGGGCGGTCGCGAGCGGCCGCGGCAGCGTCCCCGAGGTGCCGCCGACCGCCGCGGTCGAGATCCAGGGCCTCTACGCCGATTTCGCGGCGATGACCGCCGCGATCGACCACCGGTCCCGCTACCTGCGCGATTTCGCTTATGCGGTCAGCCACGAATTCAAGACGCCGCTGGCCGGCATCCGCGGCGCGATCGAGCTGATGCAGGACCATCCCGACATGGCCGCGGCGGACCGCCGCCGCTTCCTCGCCAATGCCGACGCCGACGCCGGCCGGCTGGCGCTGCTCGTCACGCGGCTGCTCGAGCTGGCGCGGGCGGACATGGCGGCGCCCGCCGACGATGCGACCGATCCGGCGCCGGTCGTCGCCCGCACCGCCGACGCATGGCGCGGCGAAGGGCTGGCGATCGCCGTGACGTGGGCCGCGACGCCGCCGCCGGTCGCTTTGCCCGCCGCGACGATCGAGACCGCGCTGGCGACGCTGTTCGACAATGCGCGCCAGGCCGGGGCCGGCCGGGTGCAGGTCACCGGCACGATCGGCGCCGCGGTCGTCCTCCACGTTGCCGACGACGGCCCCGGCATCGCGCCCGCCGACGCCGCCCGCCTGTTCGAACCCTTCTTCACCACCCGCCGCGCCGAGGGCGGCACGGGCCTCGGCCTGTCGATCGCGCGATCGCTGCTGGAGGCGGGGGGCGGCACGATCGACCGGGTCGCGGCACCGGCCACGACCTTCGTCGTCACCCTGCCCCGCGCCGCGGACTGACGGCGC
Source organism: Sphingomonas sp. A2-49 (assembly GCF_025548555.1). Lineage (GTDB taxonomy): Bacteria > Pseudomonadota > Alphaproteobacteria > Sphingomonadales > Sphingomonadaceae > Sphingomonas. Next base: position 30,476 of record NZ_JAJLPA010000019.1, on the reverse strand, counting down.
CGGTCACCGGGACGGTCACCGGGCCGGTTACCGGGACGGTTACCGGGCCTGCGGCTGCGCCACCGGCACCACCGGCAGCAGCACCGCGCTGGGCGTCGCGCCGCCGCGGCGCAGCGTTACCGTCGCCTTGCGATAATCCCCCGGCCTGGCGAAGAAGATGTTGGGCACATAGGTTTGCGGATTGCGGTCATAGAGCGGGAACAGGCTCGACTGCACCTGCACCATCACCCGGTGCCCCGGCTGGAAGACGTGGTTCACCGTCGGCAGGCGGAATTTGTAATGCTGCACCTTGCCGGCGGGGATCGCGGACGGCTTCGCGAAGCTGTCGCGATAGCGGCCGCGGAAGATGTCGAGGCTGATCGGCAGCTGGTATCCGCCCATCTTGGGATCGGTCGCATTCTCGGCCGGGAAGACATCGATCACCTTCACCACGAAATCGCCGTCGGTGCCGGTCGTCGCGGCATAGATATCGGCGATCGGCGCGCCCGACACGCGCATCGGCGCGGTGAGCACCGGCGTCGTATAGGTCATCACGTCGGGCCGGCCGTCGGCGTGGCGCTGGTCGCTGACCAGCCAGTCGCCCCAGCGGCCGTCGTTGAAATTGACCGGCCGCGGCAGGTGCGGCACCGGCTTGGCGGGATCCGAGACGTAGCTGTCGCCGCCCGCCGCACCCTTGGCGAAGCCGAGCCCGCCGTCCGCCTGGAGGTAGATCGGCTTCAACGACGCCGCGCAGCCGGTCTCGCAGGCGAGCGGCCAGTTGGCGAGGCGATCCCAATGGTTCTCGCCGGTGTTGTAGATCGCCGCGGCGGGCAGGTTCGCGGCCGGCCCGTCCTTCAGATACTGGTCGAACAGCGGCAGCACCATCTGTTCGCGGAATTGGGCGGCGGTGTCGCCGTTCCACTGGAACGGCCCCAGGCTGCGCCCCTCGCGGTTGACCTGGCTGTGCCGCCACGGCCCCATCACCAGGAAATTGTTGCCGATCTTGCCCTTCGCCTTGAGCGCTTCCCAGCTGGTGATCGCGCCGTACATATCCTCCTGGTCCCACAATCCCTGTTCCCAGATCGTCGGCACGTTGGAGGGATTGGCGGCGAGCATCGTGTCGAGCGCCTGCCCCTGCCAGAACGCATCATAGGCCGGGTGCTGCGACATCCGCGTCCAATAGGGCAGTTGGTCGTAGCCCGACTTCTTCGCCCAGTCGCCCGCCGATCCGACCTCGCGGAAATTGTCGTAATCGTCCCAGCCGCCGGTCGGCGGCACGGTGCCGCCGCCCTTGTAACCGGTCTGTCCCCCCAGCCATGCGATATTGGCGAGGCGGAAGGCGCCATAATGGAACCAGTCGTCGCCCATCCAGCCGTCGATCATCGGCGATTCGGGCGCCGCGACCTTCAGCGCGGGATGCGGCGCGAGCAGCGCCATGACGACCGTGAACCCTTCGTAGGACGATCCGATCATGCCGACGCGGCCGTTCGACTGGGGCAGGTTCGCCTTGTTCACCAGCCAGTCGATCGTGTCATAGGCGTCGGTGACGTGGTCGACCTTCGTCGGATTGAGCGGCCCGATCACCGGCCGGGTCACGACATAATCGCCCTCCGACCCGTATTTGCCGCGCACGTCCTGATAGACGCGGATGTAGCCGCCGCGCACGAACGCCTCGTCGGCGAGCGGCAGCGTCGCGAGCATCGACGCGCTGGTACTGCGGCTGGCGCGCGCCTTGGCGTTGTAGGGCGTGCGGGTCAGCACGATCGGGGCGTTGGTCGCGCCCTTGGGGATGACGATGACGGTGTACAGCTTCGTCCCGTCGCGCATCGGGACCATGACCTCGCGCTTGATATAATCGTTGGCGGTATCGACCAGCCTGAACTGCGCGGGGATGTCGCCCGTCGGCGTCGTCTGGCCCGCGGCATCGCCGCCCGACGGCCGGGCCGGCGCCTTTTGCCGTTCCTGCGCCTGCACGCCTCCCGACAGCATGGCGATGGTGGTCAGGAGCAGGACGGAATGGCGCATGGGTGTCTCCGGCAGGAAGGATGACCTATGCTAGCGGCACCGGCCGCGCCGGCAAGCGGTTAACGCGGCGCGCTATCGCCCCAGCGCATCGACGTGGACGCGCGCCGCTTCGGGGATCAGCGCCTCCAATACGGTCCAATAGCCCGCGACCGCATCCTGCCCCGCGCACGAATAGGCCTTCGCCATCTTCTCGCGCTGCTCTTCGTACAACGACGTTTCCAGCACCACGCCGGCATCGGTCAGCCGCAGCAGGCGATGGCGGCGGTCGAGATCGCCGTGGCGCATCTGCACCAGTTCGCGGTCGACCAGATCCTTCATCACCCGGCCGAGCGATTGTTTGGTGACGCCGAGCAGCGTCAGCAATTCGCCGACCGTGATGTCGGGCTTGCGACCGATGAAATACATCGCGCGATGATGGGCGCGCCCCAGCCCGATCTCCGCCAGCTTTTCGTCGGCACTGCGCACGAAGCGGGACTGCGCGAAGATCATCAGCTCCATGCCGCGCCGAATCGCTGCATCATGCAGAAACAAGGCCGACGAGAGCTTCGGTGCGTCCATAACGGACGCGCTACCCTAGTATGCGATCGATTGAAAGACCGGATCGCAGGGCGACCGACAGAAACTGTCCCGTTCTGATCTTGGGTCCTCAGTCCTTCCAGGCCCAGTACAATTGCGCCGGCGGCACGTTCCACCATTCCATGTCGTGGTCGATCGTCTGGAAGTGCGGGGTCAGGAAGTCCTTCACCTTCGGCGAGAACTGGTAGACGAGAAAAGCGCCGCCCGGACGGATGACGCGATGCGTCGCCGATGCGATCGCCGGCCCCACGCCGGCGGGCAGGGTGGAGAAGGGCAGGCCCGACAGGACATAATCGGCATGGTCGTGGCCGTGTTCGCGCACGATCCGCTCGACGTCGGCCGCCGACCCCTCGACCGCGACGAAGCGCGAATCGGTGATCGTATGGTCGAGATAGCGGATGAAATCGCCGTTGGTGTCGATCGCGATCAGCGTCGCGTCGGGCGCCATCCGTTCGAGGATCGGGCGGCAGAAGGTGCCGACGCCGGGCCCGTATTCGACGAACAGCTTGCACGCGCCCCAGTCGACCGGGCTCAGCATCTTGCGGATCAGCTTGTCGGACGAGGGAATGATCGATCCCACCATCACCGGATGCTTCAGGAACCCCTGGAAGAACATCGCGACCGGACTCGGCACGCCGGCGGGACGGGTACGGCGCCGGGCGGCGGTGGTCGAACTGGGCATCGGAATCCTGTCGTTCTCGCGTGATCGTTCCGCGCGAACACGCGGGTGACTTCCCCGTGCCACGTTTCCCGAACGTCTTTCAAGACGTGCGGTTGCGTAAAGCAAGACGGTTCGTCGCGGCACGGCCCGCTTGCCCTGCGGAACGGCACGCCTAGGAAGGGCGGCGGAGGGAGACGATGGGATGCACGAGCGACGGGTCGGCGAGGTCGCGGTGATCTTCGTATCGCAGCGCAACGGCCGCGACGAGGCGGGCTATGCCGCCGCCGCCGCGGCGATGGATGCGCGCGCCGCGCGCCAGCCGGGCTATCGCGGCGTCGACGGCGCGCGGGGCGAAGACGGGCTGGGCATCACCGTCAGCTATTGGGCGGACGAGGCCGCAGCCACCGCCTGGCGCGACGATCCCGAGCATCGCGCGATCCGCGATGCGGGCCGCGGCCGGTGGTACGACGGCTATCGCGCGATCGTCTGCACCGTCACCCGCGCCTACGACTGGACCGCCGCGTGAGCGGCATCGCCGCCGATCGGGATGCCGCCACGCGACGGGGCCCCCGCCCCCGTCCCGGCGCCGGCATCGACCGCCGCTTCGCGCTGATGTTCCTCGTGATGCTGACGATCGCCGCGGGCAACACCGCGCTGCAATCGATCCTGCCGGCGCTCGGCCGATCGCTCGGGGTGGCGGACCGGGCGGTGGCGGCGGCCTTTTCGGTGTCGGCGCTGCTGTGGGTGATCGCAGCCCCCGTCTGGGCCAGCCGGTCCGACACGCGCGGGCGCCGTTCGATGATCCTGCTCGGCCTGGGCGGGTTCGCGGTGTCGCTCGGGCTGTGCGGCGTGTTCCTGGCCGCCGGCATCAACGGCTGGATCGGCGGCACCGCGGCGTTCGGCCTCTTCATCGCCGGGCGACTGATCTACGGCGCCTTCGGGTCCGCCGCACCGCCCGCCGTGCAGGCGCTCGTTGCCGGCGAAACGAGCCGCGAGGATCGCACCCGGGCGCTGACCCTGCTGGCGAGCGCATTCGGGCTCGGGACCATCCTCGGCCCGGCGGTGGCGCCCTACCTGCTGCTCGGCAGCGTGCGCGGAATCGAGATCGGTCTTGCCGGACCCGCCTTCGTCTTCGCGCTGTTCGGCGTGGCGGTGTGGACCACGGTGCGGCTGATGCTGCCCGACGACCGGACCGCGCCGCATCCCGAACACGGCGCCTCGTCCGCCTATCCGTCGATCGGCGGCGCCCCGACCGGTGCCAGCGTCACCGCCGCGACGCAGCCGCACGTCGAGCATGTCGGGTATCTCGACCCGCGCGTCCGCGCCTGGATGATCGCCGGGCTGGTGATGGGCCATGCGCAGGCGATGACGAGCCAGGCGATCGGGTTCCTCGTCATCGACCGGCTGGCCATCGCGCCCGCGCTGGCGCTGGAACCGACCGGGATCGTGCTGATGATGGGCGCAGGCGCTGCGCTGCTGGTGCAATGGGGCGTGATCCCGCTGCTCGGCCTAAGCCCGCGCCGGCTGGTGCTGGTCGGGCTCGTCCTCGCGGCGGCGGGCGTGGCGCTGACCGGGCTCGCGACGTCGCTGTACGGCATCGCCACCGCCTATGCGCTGGCCAACCTCGGCTTCGGCTTTACCCGGCCGGGGTTCACCGCGGGATCCAGCCTCGCGGTCGGCGCCGCGGCGCAGGGGTCGGTGGCGGGCAAGGTCACCAGCGTCAACGGCGCCAGCTTCGTGCTCGGCCCCTCGATCGGCGTCGGCCTGTACGAAATCGCCAGGCCGCTCCCCTATCTGGCCGCCGCCGCGGCGCTGACGATCTTGTTCGCCTATGCCTGGATCGCCCTGCGCGAGCGGGGGTAACGCGATCCGGAGCGGGCTTGGCGAGCGATGCGGTCCCGCAACACCGCGTCCGCCACGCCTGAAGCGCGGCCTTCCCTATCCGCGTCCGGGAGGAATGCCGGACGCGCCCCGCCACGACCGGCGGACGCCCGGATCCCGCCCGGAACGGGAGCGCTGACGGATTGCGCCGGCAAGCGCCGCCGCTCTCCGACCGCGCCTATACGTCCGCCTTGCCGCCGCGGCTCTGCAACTGTCCAGGCGAGATGAAGCCGATCGGCTGGATCGCCGCCGCGTCCTGCTTCAGCCGCGCGGCGATCTGCTCGTAATCCTTCTCCATCTCCGGCGTCACGCTCGCACGCGATTCGGTGAGCGCCGTCTCGAAATCCGCCATCGTCACCACCGCGGACTGCAACGACCGGCGCAGCGCGGTGAGGCCCGCCCGCCGCACCACGTCCTCCAGGTCCGCCCCGGTGAACCGGTCGGTGCGCCGCGCGACCACGTCGAGGTCGACGTCCGCGTCCAGCGGCATCTTCTGCGTCTGGATCGCGAGGATGCGCCGCCGACCGGCCTCGTCGGGCACGCCGACATAGACCAGTTCGTCGAACCGGCCCGGCCGCAGCAGCGCCGGGTCGATCAGGTTCGGGCGGTTGGTCGCGCCGATCACGACGACCGACTGCAATTCTTCCAGCCCGTCCATCTCCGCCAGGATCGTGTTGACCACGCGCTCGGTCACTTGCGGCTCGCCGGCGCCCGATCCGCGCGCGGGCACCAGGCTGTCGAGTTCGTCGATGAAGATCACGCAGGGCGCGACCTGCCGCGCCCGCTGGAACAGCCGCGTGATCTGCTGCTCGCTCTCGCCATACCATTTGCTCAGCAGGTCGGACGATTTGGTCGCGATGAAATTCGCCTCCGCCTCGCGCGCCACCGCCTTCGCCAGCAGCGTCTTGCCGGTGCCGGGCGGTCCGTAGAGCAGGAACCCCTTCGCCGGGCGAATCCCCAGCCGGCGGAAGGCGTCCGGATCCTTCAGCGGCAGCTCGACGCCTTCCTTGAGCCGGGTCTGCGCCGCGTCGAGCCCGCCGACATCCTCCCAGCGGACGCGGGGCGCCTCGACCATCACCTCGCGCATCGCGCTCGGCTGGACGCGCTTTAGCGCACCCAGGAAATCCTCGCGCGTCACCGACAGCGTGTCGAGCACCTCGGGCGGTACCGTCCGCTCCTCGAGATTGAGCTGCGGCATGATCCGCCGCACCGCCTCGATCGCCGCCTCGCGGGTCAGCGCGGCGAGGTCGGCGCCGACGAACCCATAGGTCGTGCGCGCCAGCTCGGCGAGGTCGACATGGTCGCCCAGCGGCATCCCGCGGGTGTGGATGCCCAGGATTTCGCGCCGCCCGCGCTCGTCGGGCACGCCGACGACGATCTCGCGATCGAAGCGGCCCGGCCGGCGCAGCGCCTCGTCGATCGCCTCCGGCCGGTTGGTCGCGGCGATCACGACCAGGTTGGCGCGCGATTCGAGCCCGTCCATCAGCGTCAGCAGCTGCGCGACGACGCGCTTTTCCGCCTCGCCCTGCACGTTGCCGCGCTTGGGGGCGATCGAATCGATCTCGTCGATGAAAACGATCGAGGGCGCCGACTTCGCCGCCTCCTCGAAGATCTCGCGCAGGCGGCCTTCCGATTCGCCATAGGCCGATCCCATGATCTCGGGACCGTTGATGAGGAAGAAGGACGCGTCGGATTCGTTGGCGACCGCGCGCGCCAGCCGGGTCTTGCCGGTGCCCGGCGGGCCGTAGAGCAGCAGCCCCTTGGGCGGATCGACGCCCAGCCGCTGGAACAGTTCGGGGTAGCGCAGCGGCAATTCGACCATCTCGCGCAGCTGGTCGATCGTCTGGCCCATGCCGCCGATGTCGTCATAGGTTACGTCGGCGCGGCGCTGCGTCGGCTCCTCATATTCGGGGCGCAGCTCGATCTCGGTATTCTCGTCGATATGGACGATGCCCTTGGGGCTCGCCGAGACGACGACCAGCCGGATCTCCTGCAACGCATAGGCGGGGGCGTTCATGAACTGCTGGATGCCCGGCGGCATATTGCCGACGCGCTGGTGCCCGGCGGTCGCGACGACGTCGCCCTGGCAGAGCGGCCGCCCGAAGAAGGTGCGCTTCAACGCCTGCGGTTGCCCCTGCAGCCGCAGGTTCGCCTGCGCCGGCGCGAAGACGACGCGCGTCGCGGGCTTCGATTCGACCGCGCGGACCTCGACGAAATCGCCCGCGCCGACGCCGGCGTTGGCGCGTTGCAGGCCGTCGATGCGCAGCACCTCGATCCCCTCGTCCTCGGGATAGGGACCGACGCAGCGGGCGGGGGTCGACTGTTTGCCGACGATCTCGATCACGTCGCCCTCGCCCACGCCCAGCGCCGCCATCAGGCTGCGCGGCAGGTGCGCGAGGCCGCGGCCGGAATCCTCCGGACGGCTGTTCGCCACCTGGATCTTGCGGGTGGGGGTATCGCTGTCGGCCATCAAAATCCGTTCCTCGAAGAACCTTCGAAGCGCGCGAGATAGGAAGCCGGTTCCAGCTGTGCGAGAGTGGTCGCCATCGGAGCCGGGACAAAAAACGGGCCGGCGGAGCAGCGCCGGGAGATGGAAAAAGGGCCGGCGCAGAAGCGCCGGGAGACAAAAAAAGGGCCAGCGCAAAAGCGCCGGCCCGTGAAAGTTTTAGGAGAGGATGCCTGAAAGGCACGCCCTTTTTGTCGCCGGCAGCTTTATGTTGCAAGTGCGAAAAGATGCGATACGATTGCAGAAGTTGCAATCGCCTGACCGGGCAGAGGGAGGAGGATCGTCATGCGCAGACTGCCGCCGCTCGGCGCGATCGAGGCCTTCGTGCAGGTCGCGCGGCTGGGATCGGTCAAGGCCGCCGCAACCGAGCTCGCGCTGTCCGCGCCCGCGCTCAGCCGCCGTGTGCAATCGCTGGAACGCTTCATCGACCGGCCGCTGTTCGAGCGGCGGCATCAGGCGATGGTACTCAACTCGGACGGCGAACGGCTGCTCGCGCAGATCGCGCCGGTGCTCGACAGCCTGTCCGATGCGGTGGAGGCGATGACCGGCACCGTCGAGGTGCTGCGGCTGCGGCTCGGCATCCTGCCGCTGTTCGCCTCGCAGCGGCTGTTTCCCCGGCTGGGCGAGTTGCGCGCGGCGCATCCCGAACTGCACCTCGACATCGACACCGCGGGCCATGGCGTCGCGCGGCTGGGTGAAGGCCTCGACGCGGTCATCGCGCTGTCGCGCGAGATCGATCCGACGCTGTACGCCAAGCGGCTCGATCGCAATTCGGTCTATGTCATCGGCGCGAAAACGCTGCTCGACGGGCCCGATCCGGTGACGCGCCCCGCACAGCTGGCGGAACTGACGGCGCTGATCCACCGCGAGATGCCCGACACCTTCACCGCGTGGCGCGAATCGGCCGGGGTGGACGACGTCGAGCCGCTGGCGATCGACTATTTCGATTCGGGCGCGCTGATGCTGGAGGCGGCGGCGCAGGGACTGGGCGTCGCCTTCATGCACGAAAGCCATTTCCAGGATGCACGCGACCCACGGCTCGTCCGGCTCTTCGATATCGAGGTCGAGAGCCCCTACAGCTATTGGTTCGTCTGCCGTCCCCGCGCGCTGCAACAGCGTCCGGTGCGTATGTTCCACGACTGGCTGATCCGGACGATCGAGATTCTTTAGCCGTCGAATCAATCGGTCGCGCCCATCCGCGCCACAAAGTTAGTCTGTTATGGACCTGTTTAAGACATTGGCAGGGATCCGTCCCGTAGATCGCAGTTGTCACACGGGAGGACATAACATGCTGATGCACATCCGCACCATCGCAAAGAACATCCGCGGCGCGACCGCGATCGAATACGGACTGATCGCCGCGCTCATTTCGGTCGCTGCCATTGCCGCCATGCAAGGGCTGGGTACCAAGCTGTCGCAAACGTTCAACAACGTTTCGTCGAACATGACGGCCAGCTGATCGTCGCCGACCGGTCCGCGGGGCACCATCCCGCGTATCCGCGATCGTCAGTCGACCCGACGGGCGTCGCCTCGACAGAGGCGGCGCCCACCCGGTCGTGGCGGTCTTACTCCGCCTTCGCCTTGACGATCTTGCCCGGCGCGCGCGGCGGCTCGCCCTTGGGCAGCGCATCGATCAGCTCCATGCCCGACGTCACCTCGCCCCACACCGTATATTGGTTGTCGAGGAAGCGCGCGTCGTCGAAGACGATGAAGAACTGGCTGTTCGCCGAGTTGGGATCGCTGGTCCGTGCCATCGAACACACGCCGCGCACGTGCGGCTCCTTGGAAAATTCCTGCTTCAGGTTGGGCTTGCTCGACCCGCCGGTGCCATCGCCCCGGCCGCCGTCGCCGCCCTGCGCCATGAAGCCCGGGATCACGCGGTGGAAGGGCACGCCGTCGTAGAAGCCCTCGTTGGCGAGCTCCCCGATGCGGGCGACATGCTCGGGCGCCAGGTCGGGACGCAGCTTGATGGTGACGTCGCCGTCGTCCAGCGTCAGCGTCAGGGTGTTGAAGGTATCCGCCATTGATTTGTCCTTTGATGGTTGATCCGCAGTTAGTGTCGGTCGGGCCGAAGGGCAAATGCACGAGGGTGGCCATTCGTGCCGCAGCGCGGTAGAGCCCGCCCACACCACCCCACACCCGGCATGGCAGGAGGCAGCAAGTGAGCGAGACCGAGCTTCACGAAGCCCCCGCACCCGAGCAGGACGAGCTGGACGAGGACGACCGGCTGCGTCCCGAATTCGTCGACGCCGTCCGCGACGCGGTCCGCGACGGCGACGACGAGGCCGCCCGCGCGCTGGTCGAGCCGCTGCATCCCGCCGACATCGCCGACCTGTTCGAACTGACCCCGCACGAGGATCGCGGCGCGCTGGCGAAGGCGCTGAAGGACCTGCTCGACGCCGACGTCTTCGCGGAGATGAACGATTACGTCCGCGAGGACCTGATCGACGCGCTGACCCCGACCGAGGTCGCCGACCTCGCCTCCGAACTCGACACCGACGACGCGGTCGCGATCATCGAGGACATGGACGAGGCGGAGCAGCGCGCGGTGCTGCGCGCGCTCGACCCCGACGATCGCGCCGCGATCGAGGAGGCGCTGTCCTATCCCGAGGAATCCGCCGGCCGCCTGATGCAGCGCGAGCTGATCGCGGTGCCCGAGCATTGGACCGTCGGCGATGCGATCGACTTCCTGCGCCACCACGAGGAACTGACGACCGACTTCTGGGAGATCTTCGTCGTCGATGCCGGCCATCATCCGGTCGGCACCTGCCAGTTGTCGTGGATCCTGCGCACCCCCGGCAACATCGCGATCGCCGACGTGATGCAGCGCGAACAGACGCTGATCCCGGTCGATATGGACCAGGAAGAGGTCGCGCTGCGCTTTCAGAAATACGCGCTCATCAGCGCCGCGGTGGTCGATGCCGCCAACCGCCTCGTCGGCATGATTACGGTCGACGACATCGTCCACATCATCCAGCAGGAGGCGGGCGAGGACGTGCTGCGCCTGTCGGGCGCGGGCGAAGGCGACATCAACGAACCGATCCGGCTGACGGTGCGCACGCGCCTGTCGTGGCTGGTCGTCAACCTCGGCACCGCGATGCTCGCCGCATCGGTGGTCGGCGCGTTCGAGGGGACGATCGCGCGGTTCGCGCTGCTCGCGGTCCTGATGCCGATCGTGTCGGGCATGGGCGGCAACGCCGGCACGCAGACGCTCGCCGTCGTCGTGCGCGCGCTCGCCACCAACCAGCTGACCAGTTCGAACACCGCGCGGATGATCCTGCGCGAATTCCGCATCGCGCTGGCGAACGGCCTCAGCCTCGCGGTGCTGATCGGGCTCGGCACCTGGGTCTTCTACCACAATGCCGACCTGTCGCTGGTCATCGCGCTGGCGATGGTGACCAACAACCTCGTCGCCGGCCTCGGCGGCGTACTGGTGCCGGTGACGCTCGACCGGCTCAACATCGACCCCGCGGTATCCTCCGCGGTGTTCGTGACGACGATGACCGACGTGATGGGCTTCTTTTCATTCCTCGGCCTCGCGACCCTCTGGGGGCTCGGCACCTAGCCGAACCTTGCGGCACGCGGCGGCGCGACCCACATGCCAGGTCCATGCTTCACCTGACCAAAGTGGCGTTCGGCGCGACGAGCGTAGACCATCTCGCCGAGCGGCTGGCGGCGCGCATCGCGGACGGCCCGGTGTTCCTGACCACGCGCTATCTGCCCAAGCGGCACGAGGAGATCGCCGGCGCCGCGGTGGCCGATGGCGGCGGGTCGCTGTTCTGGATCCTGAAACATCAGCTGATCGCCCGCTCGCCGATCCTCGGCTTCGGCGAGGCGGAGGGCGGCCGGGTGGCGATCCATATCGACCCCGCGCTCGTGCTGGTCCAGGCGCGCCCCAAGCGCGCGCATCAGGGCTGGCGCTATCTGGAGGCGGCGGACGCGCCCCCGGACCTCGGCGGCGCGGCGGACGGACTGGCGGCGATGCCGCCCGCTCTCGTCGGCCGGCTGGCGGAACTGGCGCTGATCTGACGGCGGACAGGGTCGCGGGGTCGGATCGCTTGCCGTCCGCCGGGCGCCGGCGCGTCCGGACTCGGTCCGCCTCGCCAATCCCTAGTCGCCGGTCCCGCACGTCACCGGTGCGCCCGCGGCGGCGGTGACGCGGCATTTCGGCCGGCCCGCCACCGTGACCGTCCCCAGGCCGGTGCTCGACACCTGCGCGGTGAAGCGGGCGCGCGCGGAAATCGTCCCCTGCCCGTCGAGATGCACGGTCAGGTCGCCGGCGTCGAGCTGCGCCGCGTCGATCGTGCCGGCGCCGTTGGCCAGCAGGCGCGCGGTCGGCACCCGGCCGGCGAGCGCGACCCGGCCCTCGCCGATCAGCTGGACGTTGACCCGGTCGCCCTGCACCGCCCCCGCCACGATCGAGCCGGTCCCCGTCGCCGACAGGTCGATCCGGGCCCCCGTCAGCCGCGACACCGCGACGCGGCTGCCGCCGATCACCGTCACGCTGCCGAGGCGGGGCGTGGTCAGCACGATGCGCACCGGCGTCGCTGCCGCCGTCCGCGGTCGCTCGCCCCAGCGGCCGGCCACGCTACGGCGCACGGTCAGCGTCGTTCCCTCCGCATGCAGGTCGATGTCGCCGATCGCGTCGCGGTCGGCGATCACCTGCGCACCGGGCGATCCGCCAGTGGTCACCGTCACCTCGAACGCACCGTTGACGCGCAGCGCGTCGAAGCTGCCGAGGGTGACGTGGCGTTCGTCGGCGGCCGCCGCAGCGGGGACGAACAGGAGGAGCGCGATCAGGGGGCGGAGCATGGCGCCGGACATTCGCACCGGCACGGCCGGGGGGCAAGCGGCGCCGTCGGCCCCGCTAGCGGCCGCAGCGGACCGATCCCGACCCCATCTTCGATACCTTGCACACCGCCTGGGCGCCCAGATCGACGTCGCCCGACCCCATCAGGTCGACCTTCGCCTGGCCGCTCACCGCCGCGCGCACGTCCCCGGACCCCGCCACCGACACGGCGGCCTGCTCCACGCGCAGGCCGGCCGCATCGAGGCTGCCGGATCCGGCGATGCTGACCTCCAGCCGTTTCACCGCGCCGCCGGCGCGCACGCTGCCCGACCCCGCGATCGACACCTCGGCCGTGTCGGTGGCGAGCGCGGCGATGTTGAGGTCGCCCGACCCGGCGATATTGCCGTCGAACCGGCCGCCCTCGACGCGATCGACCGCCATCGTTCCCGATCCGGCGATGTTGGCCTCGGTCAGCTGCGGCAGCGTGACGAAGATCTTGACCTTCGCGCTCCTGCCCCACGCCAGGAACGCGCGCTTGCGCCCGATCTCCAGCGTGTCGCCGTCCCTGGCGATCCGCAGGCGGTCAAGTTCGTCGGAGGGCCCCTCTGCACGAACCGAAAAGCCGGTGCCGGCGCGCACGTCGACGTCTTCGCTGCCGCCGAGGTCGATCTTCGAAAAACCGTCGATCGCATAGGTGCGCGCCGTGCCGGTGCCCGTCGGCGTCACGCCCGGCCCGTCGTCATGGCCGATCGAACAGGCGGACAGGCTCGCCGCCCCCAGCATCATGATCGCGACAGTGCGCATGGCATTCACCCCTCGGTTGTGTATTGCCTATATAATACACAACCGAGGGGCATGGCAAGCCGGTCGGTCAGCCGCCGCAGCGAACCCGGCCGCTGCCGGCCTTGCTGACGCGGCAGCGGGCCTGCGGCCCCAGGTCGACGTTCCCGCTGCCCGCCACCGATACGTCGGCGGGGCCGGCGACCGCGGCGCGGACGCTGCCGGATCCACCGATGGCGACCGACGCACGGTCCGCGCGCAGCCCCGCCGCGTCGATGCTGCCCGAGCCGCCGACCTTCGCGTCGAGCGCGCCGACACGGCCCGTGGCGGCGATCCCGCCCGAGCCGCCGATGCTGAGGTCCGCAGCGCGCACGTCGAGGCGCGCGATCCGGAGGTCGCCGGACCCTCCGACCGAACCCGCGAAGCGTTCGCCGCCCGCACGGTCGATATCGATGCTGCCCGATCCGCCGACGCTCGCGGCCGCCAGCGCAGGCAGCGTTACGCGGACGATCAGCTTGGCGTCCGCCGGAATCCACCGGCGCCCCTCATAGCGCTGGCCGACCTTGAGCGTCCGCCCTTCCTGCACGACGCGAAAATTGGCGAACGCCTCCGCCGGCCCTTCGGCGCTGACCGCGAATTGCGGGCCGGCGCGCACGATCATCCGGGCGCTGCCGCCAAGGCTGACCGCGTCGAAGCCGCGGACGGCATAGACCAGCGCATTGCCCTGCCGCTGGCCCGGCAGGCCGGGACCGCGATCGCGCTCGCCGGCGGTGGCGGCGCTCGCCAGCGCGGCCGCGGCGACGAGGGGAAGGAGGACGAGGGCGACGGGCTTCATGCGGAACATCCTTGGCTGTGTCAGCCGGATGCTACGTCGCGACGCCTACACTTGTAAACGCAAAAAAGGCGGCCCCCTGCGGGACCGCCCTTTCGCATCGCCGGATGCCGGTGCCGAACTTATACCGGCACCTTTTCCTTGTTGTAGATCGCCGCGGCGGCGCGGAGGATGTCGAGGATCTTTTCCTGCGCCTTGGGCTCGTCGACCTCTTCCATCGCGGCGAGCTCGCGCGCCAGGCGGCTGCACGCCGCCTCGAAGATCTGGCGCTCCGAATAGCTCTGCTCGGGCTGGTCGTCGGCGCGGAACAGGTCGCGGACCACCTCGGCGATCGACGCCAGGTCGCCCGAATTGATCTTCGCCTCATATTCCTGCGCACGGCGCGACCACATGGTGCGCTTGACCTTGGGCTTGCCCTTCAGCGTCTCCATCGCCTCGCGCATCGTCTTGTCCGACGACAGCTTGCGCATGCCGACCGATTCGGCCTTGTTCGTGGGGACACGGAGCGTCATGCGCTCCTTCTCGAAACGCAGCACGTACAGCTCCAGGCTGGTACCGGCGATCTCCTGCTTCTGCAGTTCGATCACACGGCCGACGCCATGCTTCGGGTAAACAACGTAATCACCGACATCGAAGGACAATGCCTTGGCAGCCATGAACGGGCCTTTCTAAGGTCGCATCGCTCGCATGGGGGCGGGCCGTGACGGAAGACCGCCGATCGGGCCGTGCGAGGATGGTTGGTACGAGCGTCTCCTGAGCAGGCATGAGTCATCATGCCCGTCATGGACCCTTTTAACACACTCGTAACAAAATTACCAGCCCACATGAGACAGCTATGCTGGCTCACTTGCGCTTTGGTCCGTTATCGCACGGTCAGTCGCCGGCCCCGGGTTCGGGCGAGAAGAACTGGTCGTACTTGCCCTCGACACCCTTCATAGCATCCGCGTCCGGCGGCGTCTGGTCCAGCTTGCGCGTCACGTTCGGCCATTGCGCGGAGAAGGTGGTGTTGAGTTCCAGCCACTGTTCCAGCCCGCTCTCGGTATCGGGCAGGATCGCCTCGGCCGGGCATTCGGGCTCGCACACGCCGCAATCGATGCACTCGCTGGGGTTGATGACGAGCATGTTCTCGCCCTCGTAGAAACAGTCGACCGGACACACCTCTACGCAGTCCATATACTTGCAGCGGATGCAGGCATCGGTGACGACGTAGGTCATTGGGGTTCCTTAGCGGCCTTGATCGTTGGCGTCGGCTCCGACCGGATCCGGGCCTGAACGCGAGGCTGCTATGCCGCGTTCCCGCCCGCGTCAATCGATCGCGGACGGTTGCGATACGTTTGCAGTCAGTTCCTGGTAGCAGGCCTGCGCCTCCGGGGCGGGGCCGCGACGCACCGGCAGCGTCTCGATCCGCAGCACGCGGACGCGATCGTGCACCGCAAAGGTCAGGATGTTGCCGATCCGCACCGGTGCCGCGCTGCGATCGACGGCACGCCCGTCGATGCGCAGCCGCCCGTCGCAGGCCAGCGCCTGTGCCAGCGTCCGCGTCTTCGCCAGCCGGGCGAACCACAGGAAGCGGTCGAGCCGCATGCTCGCGCCCGCTTCAGCCATGGCGGTTCCAGCCCGCCAGCGCCGCGAAGGCACCCGTCGGCGGCGGTACCGGCCGCTCCTCGCGCCGCGGCGGGCGGCGGCCGTGCCAGACCCAGGCGGGCGTCGCCGGCGCATCGCCGGGCGGGGCGTGGCGGACGGTGCGGAACCCCAGTTCGGCCATCAGCCGTTCGAACGTCGCCGGCTCGACCCCCATCGATGTCGCCAGCGCCGGGTCGGGCGCGAACGGCTTGCGCCCCTGTCGCGCGTCATGCGCCGCGCGCGCGATCCGTTCCACCAGATCGACGCGCACCGCCTGCGCACCCAGCGGCCGGAAACCGGTGGCGAGCCGCGCCCCCGCCGCGCCGCGCGGCAGCACGCTCGCCCCCTCGCGCGGCAGGTCGGGCGCGTCCCCGCGTACCGCCAGCAGCGCCCGCCGCCACCGTGCCGCGCCGGGTTTGAGCAGGCGCGGGTCGAACAGGTCGAGCGCGCCGATGACGATGCCCATCCGCCGCAGCCGCTTGCGTTCGTCCGGATCGAGCGCGTCGAGCGGTTCACGGACCGCCAGCCGCGCGATCAGGCCGCCCGCCGCCTCCAGCTCGCCCGCGACCACGCGCAGCGCGGGCGTCGCCTGCGGATCGCGCGCCGCCTCCGCCAGCGCGGCGATCGCGGGCAGGTGCCGCGCCATCGCCGCCGCCAGCCAGCGCACCAGCCGCGCCTGCACCGCATCCCTTTGCGGCCGGGTCAGACAGTCGAGCGCGCGGTCGAGCCGGATCTGCGGGCGCGCCAGCGACGGGCCCGGCGTCAGATGTGCCACCGGATGCCCGGCCCAGACGATCGCCGCACCGTCGAGCGAGACGCCGGCATCCTCCGCCGCGACCAGCGCGTCGGCGCGGCGCGAGCGTTCGCCGGCCAGCCGCTTCTCGGCCGCGGCGAGCAGCAGCCGGCGGTCGCCCGCACGCGCCGCCGGATCGACGGTGAAGCGAAACCCGTCGAGCCGCCCGATCGGGTGATCCTCGACCAGCACTTCGCCCTCCGCGCCGATCACGACCGGCAACAGCGACGAATCGGCGCCGATCTGGCGGATGAGCGCGGTCGTCCGCTTGTCGACGAAGCGCTGCGTCAGGCTGGCGTGCAGTCCGTCCGACAGGCGTTCCTCGATGCCCCGGGTCCGCTCCGCCCCCGCCGCCGGATCGGCGAGCCAGTCGGGCCGCTGCGCGATATAGGCCCAGCTGCGGATCGCGGCGATGCGTCCCGCGATCGTCTCGACATCGCCCGCGACCGTATCGAGCCGCGCCACCTCGTCCGCGAACCACTGGTTGGGCACCACCCCGCGCCCTTCGGACAGATAGCCGAAGACGCGCGAGACGAAGCGGGTGTGCGGATCGAGGCCCAGCTTGCGGAAATCGGGCAGGCCGCACGCCGCCCACAGCCGCCTGACCATCGCGGGCGTGCGGACGCGGTCGCGGACCCAGGGTTCCTCCGCCAGCCGCTTCAGCACGGCGAGGTCGGTCGATTGCGGCGCCGGCAGCAGCACGCCGGGCTCGGGTCGCCGCTCCAGGCTGGCGATCAGCGCGTCGACGCCCGCCATGTCGGGTTCGCCGTTGCGCCAATAGAGGTGCTCGATCCGCGGAAAGCGATGCTCCTCGATCGCGAACACCTCTTCGGGGGTGAACGCCCCCGGCCCTTCCTCGACGATGCCGCCGAACGTGCCGTCGCGCTGGTGCCGCCCGGCCCGCCCGGCGATCTGCGCCATCTCCGCCACCGTCAGGCGCCGGGTGCGGCGACCGTCGAACTTGTGCAGCCCGGCGAAGGCGACGTGCGCGACGTCCATGTTGAGGCCCATGCCGATCGCATCGGTCGCGACGAGATAATCGACCTCGCCCGCCTGGAACATCGCGACCTGCGCGTTGCGGGTGCGCGGCGACAGCGCACCCATCACCACCGCCGCGCCGCCGCGCAGCCGCCGCAGCATCTCGGCGACCGCATAGACCTCCTCGGCGCTGAACGCGACGATCGCGGACCGCTTGGGCAGCCGGCTGATCTTCTTCGCGCCGGCGTAAGTCAGCCTGGAAAAGCGCGGGCGGCCGATGATCTCGGCCTCCGGCACCAGGTCGCGGATCATCGGCCGCAGCGCTTCGGAGCCCAGGATCATCGTCTCCTCGCGCCCGCGCCGCCGCAGCAGCCGGTCGGTGAAGACGTGCCCGCGCTCCGCATCGGTGCCCAGCTGCGCCTCGTCCAGCGCGACGAACGCGGTGTCGTGCTCGGGCATCGATTCGACCGTGCACAGGTGCCAGCGGGCGTTGGGGGGAACGATCTTTTCCTCGCCCGTGACCAGCGCGACCTGATCCGCCCCCTTCAGCCTGACGACGCGGTCGTAGACCTCGCGCGCGAGCAGCCGCAGCGGAAACCCCATGACGCCGCTGGAATGCGCGCACATCCGCTCGACCGCCAGATGCGTCTTGCCGGTGTTGGTGGGCCCGAGGACCGCGGTGACCGCCGGTTTCATCCCGCCAACATCGGGGCTGGCGGCCTTGCGCGCAATGAGGTGAATCAACGTTGCGGCAGGGCGGTCGGGCTGGTTCACGCAGATGCCAAGGTGATTGGGTTCACGCGGAGGCGCGGAGGCGCGGAGGAACTGCGAACGGCCCAGCCGCTTGCCCGTCACCGACGTCCGGCCGGGAAAGGGCCTGCGGCCCGGAGCGCGGCTCTCCGCGCCTCCGCGTGAACCCGATCCTTCTTTTCGTCGCGCCTTCGCGAGGAATGCCCCGACCGCCGCGCCTGCGAAACGATCCGTCGCAGCCCGGCCTGCCAGCCGCTGCGGTTAATTTGACTTTAGACTTTCGCCCCCACAACGCTTCGACCAGCGCCGGGGGGAAGACGGCGAGCAACCGATGAGGCGCCGCCCGCGTGTTCCTGCGCAACGATCATGGACTGGAACTGGCCGGCGGCGGCGCCGCCCGCAGCGTCGGCAACCGCGCGTTCGGCCGCGTGTCGGTCGCGACACCCGACCCCGGCCGCCTCGACTGGCTGCGCAGTGCCGCCGCGGGCATCGACTGGGCGCCCGACCTCGGCGCGCAGATCGGCAGCCGCGACTGGTGGCGCGGCCTCGCCACCTTCACCGCGCTGTGCGGCACCGCCTGGGCACTCGGCCCGACGATGCGTCCGCTCGTCGGCGCCACCCCCTCGCCCCTTTCCGGCGCCGCCTTCGAGGAGGTGCGCGGCCAGGGTATCGCGCCGCTCGCCTGGGGCGGCGACACCGGCCGCCGCATGGCGGCGAACGACCTCGTCGCGCCGCTCGCCGAAGCGCCCGAACGCCCGATCGTCGATCTTGCGGCGACGCTGGGCGAGGGCGACGACCTCGACCATGTGCTGATGCGCGCCGGCGTCGGCCGCGGCGATGCCCGGGCCGCCGCCGCGCTGATCGCGCAGACCGTGCCGCTGGGCGATATCCAGCCGGGCACGCGCATCGCGCTGACGCTCGGCCGCCGCCCGGCCAGGACGGTGGCGCGGCCGCTCGAGAAACTGGCGCTGCGCGCGCGCTTCGACCTCGCGGTCAGCCTCGACCGCGCCGGCGCCGGCCTCGTCATGACGCGCCGGCCAATCGCGATCGATGCGACGCCGCTGCGCATCCAGGGCCTCGTCGGCTCCAGCCTCTACCGCTCGGCGCGGGCCGCGGGCGCGCCTGCGCGCGTCGTCGAAAGCTATATCAAGGCACTCGCCACCCGGCTGTCGATCGGGCGTGACGTCGGCGCCGCCGACAGCTTCGACCTGATCGTCGAACAGCAACGCGCCGCGACCGGCGAGACGCGGCTCGGCGACCTGCTGTTCGCGGGCATCGACCAGGGGCGACGCAAGGTTCAACTGGTTCGCTGGCAGGACGAAGGCAAACCGGCCTGGTTCGACGCCAAGGGGCAGAGCGAACGGCGCGGCTTCATGGGCATGCCCGTCGCGGGACGGATCACCTCGTCCTTCGGCTACCGGATGCACCCGCTGCTCGGCTATCTCAAGATGCACAAGGGGCTGGACATCGGCGCCCCCTATGGCTCGCCGATCTACGCCGCGCTCGACGGCGTGGTGCAGGGCGCCGGGCGTTCGGGCGGCTATGGCAATTTCGTCAAGCTGGTTCACGGCGGCGGCCTCGCCAGCGGTTACGGCCACATGAGTCGCATCGCGGTCGCGCGCGGCGAGCATGTCCGTCAAGGACAGGTGATCGGCTATGTCGGGTCGACCGGCCTGTCGACCGGACCGCATCTGCATTGGGAGGTGTGGCGCAACGGCCAGACGATCAACCCGCGCGCGATCAGCTTCGCGAGCATGCAGGCGCTGTCCGGCGAGGCGCTGCGCCGGTTCAGGGCACGCGTCGCCGGCCTGCTGGCGGTGAAGGTCGGCCAAGGCGGCTGACCCCGCCGCCGCCCCGCCATCGGGGTCGACGCCAGCCTGCGTTCCGGCCCGCCGTCCTGCTCAGCGCCCCTGCGCGCGCCAGCGCATGATCGTACGCTGGATGATCGAATCCTCGCCGCCGGCGTCGCGCCACAATTGCGAGAACAGCGGATCGCCCGACGCCGGGCGCTTGTTTTCGTCGAGCCCGTCGAAGCTCACGCGGATCGGCACAGCGACGCCTTCGCCGCAGATGATGCATTCGCGGTTGCGCAAAGCGGGGATCGAATCGAGGAACCCGCGCGCGCCTTCCGGCATCGCCGCTCGGACGAACGCCTGGTCGCGTTCGTTGTTGAGTCGCATCGCGATGATCGTGCCGCACTGCGACAGCACGCCTTCCTCGAGATCGGACGGCCGCTGCGTGATGAGGCCCAGGCTGACGCCGTATTTGCGGCCTTCCTTGGCGATCCGGCTGAGAATCCGCCCCACCGACGCGCTGCGCCCTTCGCCCTTCGCACTGCTCGGGATGTAGCGATGCGCTTCCTCGCAGACGAGCAGGATCGGCCGCTGTGGTTCGTTGCGCGACCAGATTGCGAAGTCGAACGTCATCCGGCTCAGCACTGCGACGACGACCGAGGTGATCTCCGACGGCACGCCCGAGACGTCGACGATCGAGATCGGTCGCCCGTCGCCCGGCATGCGGAACACGCGCGCGAGGAAATCCGCCATCGTGTCGGCGACGAGCATGCCCGAGAACATGAAGCCGTAGCGCGGATCGGCCTTGATCTCGTCGATTTTGGTCTTGAGGCGCAGATAGGGCGCGGTGTCGCCGGCGCGATCCATCTTGCCCATTTCGAGGCTGATGAGGTTGGTGAGGTCGCTGAGCAGATAGGGGATCGGCGCATCGACCGTCAGCTTCGCGATCTCCTGCCCCAGCCGGTTCTTGGCGCGCGCCATCAACAGGCATTTGGCGAGGATGTCGGCGTCCATCTGGCGATCGGAGCCGCTGCTGGTCACGAAGACCTCGCAATGCTCCTCGAAGTTCATCAGCCAGTAGGGCATCTGGAGGTTGTTGACGTCGTAGATCGCGCCGTTGCCGCGAAATGCGGCGGCATATTCGCCGTGCGGATCGATCATGACGATATGGCCCTGCGGCGCCAGTTCGCAGATCCGGTGCAGGATCAGCGCCGCGGACGTCGACTTGCCGGTGCCGGTCGACCCGACCAGCGCGAAATGCTTGCCCAGCATCGCATCGACGTACAGCGACGCGCGCACGTCGCGCGTCGGATACACCGTGCCGATCTGGATATGCGGCTGGTCGGCGGCGGAGTAGATCTGCTTCAGGTCGATCGTCGCCACCGGAAAGACGTCGCAGCCGGGGATCGGATACCGGGTGACGCCGCGCCGGAAGTTGTAGAGCTTGCCGGTCAGCCGCTCCTCGTCGCCCTCGCCCAGGAAGTCGATCTCCGCCGCGACCCAGTCGCCGCCGTTGTCCTGGAGCGTCAGGCTGCGGATATTGGCGACCAGCCACGATCCGCCGACGCGCATCTTGATCTGTCCGCCGACCTGGCCGGCGCTGGCGATCACGGGATCGGCATCCTGCGCGACGAGGTCCAGGGCATTGCGATCGAACAGCACGCGGCTGCTGCCGCCCGCGACGGCGAGGACGCAACCGATCGGCGTCGCTCCACCGCCCGGACCGCCCATCGCGGCCATGGCGAGCGGCACGGCACCTGCGAACGCGCCCGGCCCCGGCATCTCGGTCATCACGGTCTATCCTCGTCCATTCGGCTTCAGGACGTACGGTCGAGCGGTTAAGATAGGGTGAGTCAGATACGCCGCGCGATCCAGCCCGCCGACAGGCCCAGCCCGATCGACAGCGCGACCGCAACCAATCCGTAGGCGACCGATTCGCGGTCCGCGGCGCGCGCCACGAAGCGTTCGAACCCCGACTTGCGGATGTCGATGTCGCGCACCGCCGCCGCGAGCACGCGGCCGTCGCGGATCAGGAAGGTTTCGGCGGTGAACCGGCCGACGGGGACGCGCGCGGGGATCGTCAGCCGCGCGCGGTAGAGGACGCCGTCGGTGATCTCGACCGCACGCGGCGCCTCCAGGTACAGGCCGGCACGGCGGCGCAGCGCGACGAGGCCCTGCTGGAAGCGATGCTCGACCGAACTGGTCGCGCTCGATCCGGGCGAGAGTTGCAGGCTGCCGAGACCCAGTTCGTAGATCGCGCGCGTCCGCTCGTCGACGATCCGATCGATCGGCCGCGACGAGGCCAGCGCGTAGAAGCTGGGTGCCGAGCTGTAGCGCTGGTGCTCGGCGTTGATCCAGATGCCGGCGACCTTCTGCTTTTCGCGCACCAGTACGGGCTGCGTCGGCCCCTTCACCACCACGACGATGTCGGTCGGTGCCTCGCCGCGCGGCAGCCGCCCGCCGGGGTAGAGGATCGCGCCGAACAGCAGCAGTTCGGCGCCGGTGAAGCTGTAGGCGATCTCGATATTGCGCTGCGACACGTCGGGGACCAGCACGGGCTTGGGCGCCTGCCCCATCAGCAGCGGCGCCAGCAGCAGCGGCAGCGTGCGCCTCACGTCAGTTCGACCGTAAAGATGTCTTCCGGCCGCCAGACGAGCCCGAGCAGGATGCGCAGCCCGACCAGCAGCACCATGACCGCGAGCGCCAGGCGCAGATATTCGGGCTTCACCTTGGTGGCGAAGCGCGCGCCGAGTTGCGCGCCGATCACCGATCCAACGAGGAGCAGGCCGGCGAGGACGATGTCCACCGCCTTGGTCGTGGTCGCATGCACCATCGTCGCGATCGCGGTGACGAACAGCGTCTGGAACAGCGAGGTACCGACGACGACGCTGGTCGCCATGCCGAGCAGGTAGATCATCGCCGGCACGAGGATGAAGCCGCCGCCGATGCCGAGCAGGATCGTGAGGATGCCGGTGCCGAAGCCCAGCAACAGCGGCGCCAGCGGCGAGATGTAGAGCCCCGAGGCGTAGAAGCGCGTGCGCAGCGGCAGCGCCGCGACCAGCGGATGATGGCGGCGCTTGCGTGGCCGGGGGGCCCGCCGCCCGCGCGCGACCCCGATCGCGCCGATCGATTCGCGCGCCATCAGCGTGCCGATCGACCCCAGCATGACGACGTAGACGATGCCGATCACCGTATCGATCTGGCCGCTCGCCTGGAGCAGGCGAAAGATCCAGGCGCCCGCGAAACTGCCGAGGATACCGCCCGCCACCAGCACGCCGCCCATCTTGGTATCGACGCCGTTGCGGGCGAAATGCGCGACCACCCCCGACACGCTGGCACCCGTCACCTGGCTCGCGGACGATGCCGCCGCGACGGTCGGCGGGATGCCGTAGATGATGAGCAGCGGCGTCGTCAGGAAGCCGCCGCCGACCCCGAACATCCCCGACAGCAGCCCGACGCCGCCGCCCAGCAGGACGATGACGAGCGCGTTGACCGACAGGTTGGCGATGGGAAGGTAGACGTCCACGCCGCGTTATAGCCCGCCGTCCGCATCGCACTAGGCGGGATCGACATGCGGGCGGCAGGGCTCGCGCGTCGGCGCAGGCCCCGATCCGATTGACGCGGCCGGATTGCCCATCGACGCAGCCGCACCCTGCCCGCGTGCGGCGTGACCTCGAAACAGCGTGGGCCTGCCGGCGATCGCCATGGATCGGAGCGCGCCGGCGCCCGGCGCGCCACGCGTCCGTGTCGTCCGCGAGACGCCATCTGCCGCCCCCCCCAAAGCGATCAGAAGTCGGTGCCGATCGACAGCGCCGGCCCCGATCCGGGCCGGGCGTCGCCCGCGATGCGCTGGCGCCAATCGGCCGCCAGCCGGACACGCCGCCCGCCCAGCGACACGACCGCGCCCAGCGACGGCCCCGCGTCGAGCCGCGCCGCGCCGCGTTGCGCGCCGCCCCACAGGCCCGCACCGATGTCGATCGCCAGCCCGCCGACGGTGGCGAGCGGATGCGCGACGCGCATCGCTCCGTCTGCAAAGCCGCCGCCGCCGGTGCGGGCGACCACCCCGGCCTGGCCATAGGCCTCGATCGTCACCCCGCGCACCACCGCCGCCGGGCCAAAGCCCGCGACGATCCCCACCATCGGTCCGCTCGCCCCCCCGTCGAGCGCGAGGCGGTGTTCGGCGACGAGGTGGACGGGCGCGCGCGTCGGCTGCCAGTCGACGCCGATCGCGGCTTCGCGCCCGCGTCCGGACAGGGGCGCCGACAGCCGTGCCGCGAGGGCCAGCCGCCGGCTGCCGCCGAGCGCATGCAGCACCCGCACGCCCGCCTGCGACGCGCCGAGCTGGCCACCCGGCGCGCCCAACGTGCTGCCGTCGCGCGCGATCAGCCACGCGCTGCCGCTCCACCGCGAACCGGCGGGGGTGCGGGGCGGCGGC
The DNA here is from genome assembly GCF_025548555.1 of Sphingomonas sp. A2-49. Lineage (GTDB taxonomy): Bacteria > Pseudomonadota > Alphaproteobacteria > Sphingomonadales > Sphingomonadaceae > Sphingomonas. The sequence continues at coordinate 6,075 of NZ_JAJLPA010000019.1, read as the reverse complement.
AGGACCGCCGGCGCGAGTGCCGGGACCTGCCCGTCCACAGGGGGCGGTCCGGCGATCGACGCCGCGCGGCCCGGTGGCCGCTGGTCCGTCGCCGCGGCGGTCACCGGGGCCGGTGGCATGGGCGTCCGGACGCGCGGCCGCGTCGCCGCCGTGCGGATCGCGTACCGTGGCGGCAGGCCCAGCGGGGCCGCCATCGCCCTGGGCACGCCGATCGCCGACGCCAGTTTCTCCGCCACCTGCATGACCGCCGCCGGCACCGCGATCCCACGACGATAGATGTCCACGCCGCGCGCCCCCGCCCAGCCGCACAGCAGGAGCGCGAGAAACCGCAGCGGCCGGCCGCCGGTCACGCCGGCAACGGCGCCGCAGGGGCCGGCATGGCATCGTCCGGAAACACGTGCGTCGTCTTGTCCCAGACCAGCGGCGCGCCGCGCAGCAGCCGCCAGTAGCGATGCAACGCCCGCGGCGCCGCGACCAGCGAGACGAGATTGCCTACGAAGAAGCGCGGCAGCGACCAGCCCGCCTCGCGCCAGCCATAGGCGTGGCCGGTACAGGCGATCCGCATCGCCAGCCGCCAGCCGAGCAGCGCGGTGGTCGTGGCGAGCAGCCAGTCGGCCAGCCGGTCGCCCCCGTCGGCGCGCCCCCCGAGCCAGTGCGCCGCCAGCGCCAGCGGCCACAGCATCACCGCGACATAGGCGACCGCGAGCACCAGCACCGACAGCGGCGCGCGCCGGTCGCGCATCCGCATCCAATGGTCGGCGAAGGCGCGCGGCCGCGCCCACCCCGTGCGATCCCAGCCCGCGAGCGCGATCCCGGTCATCCATCGCGCCTTTTGCCGCGTCGCCGCGACCAGGGTTTCGGGGAAATAGGCACGCACCGCCACGAGGCTGCCGTCGCGCGGATCGCGCACGCGCACGAAGCGGCCGATGCCGCCACGCGCGGCGACGTGCAGGCCCAGCTCGTAATCCTCGGTCAGGCTGCTGTCGTCGAACGGCGCGCCGCCGCGTTCCTCGGCGATCCCCGCGAGCAGTCCCGTCGCGATCGCGCAGCCCGTGCCGGCGAGCGGCATCGCCGCGCCGAGCAGCGCGCGGACGGGCTGCTGGACGCTGTGCGCATAGGCGAATTCGTCGGCATAATGGCCCGACACCAGCGATCCGCGGCGGATCAGCGGCAGCACCGGCAGTTGCACCACCGCCCGTGCGTCGACCAGCGCGTCGAACACGGTCAGTTCGGCGGGATGCACCATGTCCTCGGCATCGTGCAGCACGACCGCCGCCGTCGCCCGAGCGTCGGCCGCATCGTCACGGACCAGCGCGTGCCACAGCGTGTTCAGGCAATCCGCCTTGGTCGTCGGCCCGTCGCGCTCGCCGACGACGATCCGGATGCGCCGGTCGGTCGCCGCGACCGCGCCGGCGGCGGCGATCGTGCCGGGATCGTTGGGATAGACGCCGACGTACAGCCGGTAGTCGGGATGATCGAACCGCGCGACCGCTGCCGACAGCATCGCCCCGATCACCGCCTGTTCGTCCCACGCCGCGACGAAGACCGCGAACGGGCGCGGCACGACGGGGGCGGCGAGCGACTCCAGCCGCAACGGCGGTGTACGCCAGTGGAACAGCCGGTGGACGAGGAAGCACAGGTCGACCGCCAGATCGTCCAGCCCGCCGATCAGCAGCCCGGCGGCGGCGAACAGCATCGTTTCGCGCGCCATCACATCGAGCGCGCCCGTCAGAACATCCATCGAGCCCCCGCCCCTTCGCACCGATATGACCATTTCGGATACGATTGGCGCAAGGGGTTTCGCTCAAGTCCCTATGCGCGCCAGCAATCCGCGGCGGTCCGCGCCGCATGACAGCACGATCGACTGCCGAATCGAAAGGGCGCGTCGCGTCGGGGACATGGCATGGTCCGATTCGGTGCGATCGGATCCCGGGATCGGACGCAAACGCCCCCCGTCATCCCGGACGCGGAATGCGAACAGTAGGACGGCTTGGAGGGGAATGATGGAAACGCCTGCGGGCCGACGTAGGGCGGTTCACGAACCACGCGCGACTAGCACCGCACCCGGGCGTTATGGCGAAGCAAATAATATTGCGCAGCCGTGCAACGCCGCGAACCAATCGGCGACCGGCGCGTTTGCCGTCACTGATCCCTTTCCCCTTTCGGGATCAGTGCCGGTCCAAGCACGGCACGGCCGCGCCGATGCGTAGCAGGCGGCGCGGCCAACGCCAGGCGACGGGAAGTCCAGAGTGTCGGGTACGGGTTACGGCTGGTCGCGACCGCCGCCGCCGCCACCACCGCCCGGTCCACCGGCACCCGCGGCACCGACCGTGCCGATGTTGCCGAACAGGTCCTCGAAGAAGCCGCGCTTCTTGCCCAGGGTCGGCGTCGTCTTGCCATAGGGATCGACGCTGGCGATCTGGTCGACGCCGGTGCGCGTGATCGTCCGGACCGTGCCGGCGGGATCGAAGCTGATCTTCAGCGTGATCTGGTCCTTGGCCCTGGGCTTCTGGAAGTTCAGGTTGCGACTGTCGCGCGCGACATAATACCAGTCCTCGGCACCGAACTGGCTCGCGATCGTCGGGCGGCCCAGCACCGCGGCGACCGACTGACGCGTATCGACGCCCGGCTGCACCGAATTGACGAGGTCGACGTCGACGATATAGCCCTGGTGCGAGCGAAGCGGCGCGCAGGCGCCCGCCGCGACGGTCAGCCCGAGGCCGAGGATCAGGCCGCCACGGGCAAAGGATACGCTCATCACTATCTCCAGCGGCGGCCGCGTGCATGGTCGATTGCATCGCCCGCCGATCGCCTCGATATGCGAAGGACGGATGGGCATCAAGCGCCGGCTGTCGCCGCGCACAGGTGAAGGACGCGACGTGGACTGGTGGGGACGGTTGTTCGGGGAGCGGCGCGAGGACGCGCTGCCGCTCTACAATGCGGTGGTGACGCGCGGGCGGGCGGAGCATTGGTACCTCGACGGCGCGGTGCCCGACACCGTCGACGGCCGCTTCGACATGATCGCCGCGGTGCTGGCGATGGTCCTGATCCGGCTGGAGGCGGAGCCCGCGGCGGCGGCGCTGTCGGCGCACCTGACCGAGCGCTTCGTCGACGACATGGACGGCCAGCTGCGCCAGATGGGGATCGGCGACATCGTCGTCGGCAAGCATATCGGCAAGATGATGAGCATGCTGGGCGGCCGGATCGGCGCCTATCGCGACGGCATCGCCGCGGGCGACCTCGGCCCGGCTCTGGTCCGCAACCTGTATCGCGGCACCGCGCCCGACGCGGCGGCGGTCGCGCACGTCGCCGCCGCCCTGACCGCGCTGCACGCCGGGCTTGCCGGCATGCCACTCGACCGGCTGACCGCGGGAGAGATCGCATGACCCCCGAATTCAGCCGCCCCGAACGGCTCGATGCGATCGGCGCGGGCGAGCGCGAGGTGCGGATCGCCGCCGACCCCGCCGAGCGCGCGGCGCTGGCGACGCGGTTCGGCGTGCTCGCGGTCGATCGGCTGGAGGCGGTGCTGGCGGTCCGGCGCGAATCGGCCGGCATCGCGGTGCGCGGTCACGTATCCGGCGCGGTGGTGCAGGCGTGCTCGGTCACCGGCGTGCCGCTCGACGCGACGATCGACGAGCCGGTCGCCCTGCTGTTCGTCGAACGACTCGACGAGCAGGAGGAGGTCGAGCTCGACGCCGGCGCACTCGACACCGTGGAGATCGAGGGCGGCGCGGTCGACCTGGGCGAGGCGGCGGCGGAGACGATGGCGCTGGCGCTCGATCCGTTTCCGCGCAGCCCGGACGCCGCCACCGCGCTGCGCGAGGCGGGTGTCATCAGTGAAGAGGAAGCCGGTCCGTTCGGCGCGCTGAAGGACCTGAAGGCGAAGCTGGAGGGGCGGTGACGGTCAGCCGCCGTCGTCGCGCGGCGCGTCGGCCGCGTCGGGATTGGCGATGGCATGGCCGCGGCGCTGTTCGGTCAGGATCTGCCAGCCGGCGATGAACAGCGCGGCGACCAGCGGGCCGACGACGATGCCGCTCAGCCCCGCCACCTCGATCCCGCCCAGCGTCGTCACCAGCACCAGCCAGTCGGGGATGCCGGTGTCGCGCCCGACCAGGATCGGCCGCAGGATGTTGTCGGCAAGGCCGATCACCGCGACGCCCGACACCACCACCACGATCGCCTGCCACACCGCGCCCGTCGCCAGCAGATAGGCGGCGACCGGCACCCAGACGATCGCCGGCCCGACCGCGGGCAGCAGCGACATCAGCGCCATCAGCAGGCCCCACAGCAAGGCCGCGGGCAGGCCGACGATCCAGAAGGTGACCGCGCCCAGTGCGCCCTGCACCAGCCCGACGACCACCGACCCCTTCACCGTCGCACGCACCACCGCGACGAACTTGCCGAGCAGCCGGTCGGCGACCGAGCGTTCGAGCGGCAGCGCGTCGCGGATCGCCGGCGCCAGCGTCTCGCCGTCGCGCAGCAGGAAATAGGTGACGTACAGCCCGACGCCGAAGGCGAGCAGGAAGGCCGCGGCATTGCGCCCGATCGACAGCGCCTGGGATGCGATCGAGCGGAAGCTGTTGCGCAGCCCCTCGGCGATCCGCGCCTGCGCGCGATCGAAGCTGCCGAGCCCGGAGCGGTCGAGCGGACGCTGCACCCATTGCGGCAACGCGTCGTGCATCTGCTGGAAATAGGTGGCGAAATCGATCTGGCCGCTTTGCACGCGGGCATAGACGCCGGCGGTCTGGTCGATCACCATGGCGGCGATCGCCAGCGCCGGGATGATGACCGCGACGAGGATGATGAGCAGCGTCGTCGCCGCGGCCCGGTTGCGATGCCCGGGCCAGCGCGCGAGCAGCCAGCGGAACAGCGACTGGAACAGGATCGCCGCGAGCACCGCCCACAGCAGCGCGCCGGCGAAGGACGACACCACCAGCATCAGCCCCAGCGTCGCCAGCACCAGAAAGGCGATCAGCCCGCCCGATTCGAGCCGTCGTCTGTCGATCACGATAATCCCCCTGCGCATCGATGCGTTCGGGTCGCATAACCGATCAGGGCCGGTTCGGGTCCGTCACGATCGAGGGGGTCGATCGCGGATCAGCGATACAGCGTCGGGAAACCGGCCCTGAACGCCGCGACCTTTGGCTTGTCCCAATGGACGATATAGGGGTGCGTCGGGTTCCGGTCGTAGAAATTCTGGTGATAGGCCTCGGCGGGATAGAAGCCGCCCTGTTCGATCCGGGTCACGATCGGGCGCGGGAACGCCCTGGCCGCGCCGAGCTGTGCGATATAGGCGCGCGCGACCGCAGCCTGCCGGGCGTCCTGCGGGAAGATCGCCGAGCGATAGCTGGTGCCGCTGTCGGGCCCCTGCCGGTTGAGCTGGGTCGGATCGTGCGCGATCGAGAAATAGACGCGCAGCAGCGTCGCATAGCTGACCTGCGCGGGGTCGAAGACAACCCGCACCGCCTCGGCATGACGCGTCGTCTCGGTCGAGACCTGCTCGTAGCTCGCCGACGTGGCGCTGCCGCCGGCATAGCCCGCGGTGACGGACCGGACACCCTTCACATGTTCGAACACCGCCTCCATGCCCCAGAAGCAGCCCCCGGCGAACACAGCCGTCTGGGCGCGGCCGGTCGCGGGCACGTCGCTGCGCGCCGCAGGGATGGGCACGGCGCGTTCGGCCGCGGCAAAGCCGGTGGAGGCGAGGGTGGCGGCGGCGATGCCGGCGACGGGAATCAGGATTTTCAGCATGGTACCGAGATGGGGAGCCGCCCGCGTTCCACCAAGGTGTGCGGGCGCCACGATCAGCGCACCTGGACGATCGGCGAGGCGGCGGGCAGCGGCTGTGGCGGTTGCGCGCTCGCCGGCTGAAGCGTGACGACGCCGACCGCGCCGATGGCGAAGCCGCCGACGAATTGCCAGAAGAAGCCGCTCTTGATGACCTTGCGCATGACGCACCTGTTCGTTGTTCGAGCGCAGCTACGACGCCGCGCCCCGTTCGGATGCCGAGATCGTCTCCCCGGCCTCCAGGCTCAATGCCGTTTATAGAAACGCTGCATTAACCCGCCGTGGCGG
>NZ_JAJLPA010000018.1 GCF_025548555.1 Sphingomonas sp. A2-49 | reverse complement strand
CGCACGTGCCGGCGCTTTGGCGCTTTTCGTCGCGGTCGACTGGTTGTCGCCGACCGGCAGCATGTTGACGGTCAGAGAGCGCCCCGGCTCCTCGGGCGGGTCGAGCACGGGGGCAAGCCGCCACAGCAGCAGCGCGATCACGAGGTGCGCGAGGATCGTCAGCGCCAGCGAGGTCGCACGACGACGGTCCGACGAAGGCTGATAGGACCGCATGGAACGCCGCGCCTAGCGCGGCCCGCGATGCGCCGCAACCGCATCCGCGCCATCGCCTGGCCGCCATCCCCCGGCCATGTTCCGGCGCCAGTCCGGCGGCATGACCGATCCCGTCAAGCTCGCGATCTACGACCTCGATCGCACGATCACCCGACTGCCGACCTGGACGCCGTTCCTGCTGCACGCGGTGCTGCGCCACGCGCCGTGGCGGCTGGCGTTCGTGCCGGTCGTGCTCGGCGCGGTCGCGCTGAAGGGCGTCGGGCTGATCCACCGCGACCGGCTGAAACAGGTGATGCATCGCGCCGCGCTCGGCACCCTGACGCCGGCGCGCGCCGAACGGATCGCGGCGGGCTGGCTCGCGCGGTTCGGGCCGGCGCAGATCCGCGCCGCCGCACGGGCGCAGATCGCCGCGGATGCCGCCGCGGGCTACCGCATCGTCATCGCTACGGCCGCCTATGGCTTTTACGCGCAGGGGATCGCGGACGAAGTCGGCGCCGACGCGCTGATCGCGACGCATGCCGCGACCGACGCGGACGGCCGGCTGCTGCCCCGGATCGCGGGCGCGAACTGCTACGGCCCCACGAAGCGCGCGATGATCGAGGCGTGGCTGGCCGATCAGGGGATCGCGCGCGCCGACGCGACGGTGCGCTTCTATTCCGACCATGTCTCCGACGTGCCAACCTTTGACTGGGCGAACGAGGCGGTGGCGGTCAATCCGCATGCCGCGCTCGCCCGCGTCGCCCGCGCGCGCGGCTGGCGTCAGGTCGACTGGGACGGCTGATCGAGCAATCCGCGGACAAGGTCGAGGTCGGCGGGCGTGTCGACGTCGACCGCGGCCAGCCCGTGGCGCGCCGCGACCGCGACCGCCTTTACCCCCGCCGCCACGCCGAGCCGGTCGAGCGCCGCCGCCAGCGTCAGCCGTCCCGTGGCGTAGCGCAGCAACGCCCCCACGCCGAGGCGCCGGACGATCCGCCACGGGCGCTTGCGGTCGCGCTCCACCGCCATCCACAGCCGCACCGCCGCCTCGGCCCGCGGCGTGCGCAACAGGAACATATTGCATCCCGACCAGGCCCCGTCGGCGAAGCGCAAGTAGGTGCGCCGGGTCGGCGGCGCGTCGCGCGCGATCACGTCGCTGCGCGCGAGCAAGGCCGCGACGTCGGCCCCTCCCGGCGCATCGGTCAGGAAATCGCGTATCCACTCGGGCCGCAGCAACGCGTGATCGGCGGTCGTCACCAGCAGCGGCGTTCCGAGCGCCTGCATGCCGTGCAGCGTGCTGAGGCTCGGCCCCGCCGCCGCATCGACGGGCTCGCAGCCCAGCCGCACCGCCTCGGCCCGCACCGCCGGTGCGTTGGCGGACACCGCGATGCGCGTCGCCCCCGCCGCCCGCAGCGCGCCGACCACCCGCGCCAGCATCGTCGCGTCCGCGATCCGGACCAGCGCCTTGTCGCTCACCTCGGCATAGGCGGCGACCGGATCCGTGCCGCCGCGCGATCCGGCGAGCACCAGCGCATGGAAGGTCGCGGCGGTCATGACGCGCGGGTCTGCCACACGCGCCACATCACGCCGGGGGCCGCGAGCACCGGATGGCGCTCGCGCCACGGCGTCAGCGGCAGCGCGACGCCGGTATGCCGCTCCAGCTTCCACAGGCCATAGCGCGCGGCGCCATCGAAGGTGAAGGCCGCCTTCACCAGCCGCGCGACGTTGAGCCACTTGCCCAGCCGCTGTCGCAGCAGCCACGCCGACAGCATCGCGCGGCGGTCGCGTTCGCCGAGCATCGGCGCCAGCTCGCCGCCGCGGCGCTCGTGGCCGATCCCCGCCCCCTGCCACGCGAGCGGCAGCAGCGCGTCGAACCGTGCGGGGGCGAAGCCGATGATCTGTCGCTCGCGCCCGGGCGCCTCGACCCGCAGTTCGGCGGAATAGGTCTGGCGGAACAGCGCGAGCCAGAAATCGGCGGGCCGGCCGCGATCGGGGCCCAGCACCGCGGCGAAGCGTGCGGCGCTCGCCCCGGCATAGGCGACCGCGCGGACGACGCGGACGCGGATCGATGGATCGGCCGCCCAGACGAGAGCGGCGGGCTGCGCGAAGCGCGTCCATACCGTCGTGTCGAGCGTCCGCCCCTCCGCCGCGCGGCAGAAGGTGTCGAGCGGCATTGCGGCGACCTTGGCGCGGATCGTGCGCGCACCGACCACGACCTCGTGGAAGCTCACGTCGGGCCATAGCGTGCGCGTCGCCCAGGCGCGCAGCCCCCAACCCCTCGGCCGCGGCGTCAGCACATAGAAGTCGAGCACCCCGTCGAGGTCGCCGGTGCGCAGCACCGATCCGTAGAAGAGCACCGCGACGCCCCCGATCCGGCGCACGACCGCGCGCGCGGCGGTGGCGACGCTCGTATCGACCGCCGCCTCCAGCTCGTCGGCGACGAAGGACAGCAGGCTCGGCGGCGCCGCGGTCACGGGGCGGCGAACCGGATCGGCTCTCCCGCCCGGATCGTCAGGTCGCCGCCGGCATAATGTTCGCCGTCGAGGATGAAGCCGTCCCCGGCATGGATGCGCACGCTGCGCGGATCGCTGCGCGCGAAGCCGGCGGCGACCGCGGGGCTGGCATCGGTTCCCGCCAGGATCGCGCGGACCATGCGGAACAGGTTGCGGGGCGGTGCATCGACGGTCAGCAGCTTGAGGCCCGGCCGTTCGCGCCCGAACGGCTTCAGCCCGACCGGCATCCGCTCCAGCGTCGACGCGAGCAGCAAGTAGAGCTGGCGCGGCGCCGGCGCGGCATCGTCGACCGCCATGTCGATCGTCATGCCGCGCCGCCACGCGTTGCCGGCGCCGCCGAACGCGGTCTGCGCGATGCTCCAGCCGAGCGACAATGCGACCGCGATGCCGTTGAACGCGCCGACACGGTGCGTGCTCTGCGCCAGTTCGGTCGCGCGGACGAACCCGCCCATGCCGAACAGGAAGCCGCGCGCATCGGGCCGCGCCGCATCGCCGCGCAGGATCTCGACGGGCGCACGCCGGACGAACCGGCCCGCACGCGCCGCGGCGATCGCATCGCGCACGGTCCAGTCGTCCGGAATGCCGAGATCGATGGCGAGCGCGTTGGTCTTGCCCGACGGGATGATCGCCATCGGCGGCAGGCGATCGAAGACGCGCGCCGCCGCGGTCATCACGTCGCGCAGCGTGCCGTCGCCGCCGTTGACGACGAGCAGCCCGATCCGCCGCGCGGCATAATCGCGCAGCGTCGCCTCCAGCGCCTCGAACGTGTCGGGCGCGGCATAGAGCACGTCCGGCCAGTGATCGAGCCGCATGCCGGTCCGGAGGTTGCGATGGCTGCGCCCGTTGGCGATGACGCCGACCAGCAGCGCGGCGGGCAGGGGCGCGGGCAGTCGCGCCGCCGGCTCGCGTCCCGGCAACCGGTCCATGACCGGCACGGCCTCGGCACGCCGCAACAGGGCGGTACCGTCTCGGGCCGGTCCGGCGAGCAGCCGGCTATCCATGGGTGTGGCCAAACGTAAACACTCCGTCACGCGTTCTTCATCGAACTGTCACAGAGCGAAATATGGGCAGGATTACGGCCCCAACAAGAAATCCAACCGATTTCGAGGAAATTTGTTGCGTTTTACGTCGATCCGTCAGCGGGTGGGATCGCGGCGACGGGTGCGTCGGCGCGCAGCACCGCCCAGGTCGCCAGCCATAAAAGCGCCGCGACGACCAGCGCGTTGACCAGCACCGCGATCGATACGCCGATCACCTCGAACGCCGGGCTCAGCCAGAAACTGACCCCGAACAGCGCCGCGATGCCGGCGAGTCGCGCGACGAAGGTCGCCCCGATCCGGTTCGCGGCGAGCAGCAGCGGCTCGAACCCGACCGTGACCAGGTCGACGCAGCCGGCGGCGGCGAGCCACAACAGGATCGGATAGGCGCGCCCGAACCCCTCGCCGCCCATCAGCGTCAGGACCGGATGGCCGAACAGCACGACGATCAGGAAGGCGAAGGCGGCGACGACGGTCGCCATCAGGAACGATCGCAGGATCATCTGGCGCACGCGGGCGAGCCCGCCCGCCGCCACCGCGCGGACGATTTCGGGAAAGGCGGCGCGGGCGAGCAGCTGCGACACCTTGGTCAGCGCCTGCGCCAGTTGCAGCGCAAGCCGGAACGCACCCGCCGACGCGGTGCCGACGGTGCCGCCGACCAGCAGCAGCGGGATCTGCTTGCTCGACAGGCCCAGCGACGAACTGGCGTTGGTGGCGAGCGAGAAGCGGACGATCCCGGGGTGGTCGGTCACGACCGCGCGCACGCCGACGTGGCGCGCGAACAGCAGCCTGAGGTCGCCGGTCCGCGACAGCGCCGCCCAATAGGCCGCGGCGGTCAGCACCTCGGCAAGACCCCAGGCGATCAGGAAGCCCGTGACGCTGGGCAGGAACACCGCCGCCGCGACCGCGCCCACCAGCCGGACGACCGGGGTGACGCTGTCCGCCGCCGCGGCGAACGAGAAGCGGTCGCGCAGCCGCAGGATGCCGAGCGGCGTCGAGCGGATCGACAGCAGCTGCGCGACGGTGAAGATCATCGTCGCGCGCGCGTGCACCGGCCGCACCCCCAACGCCTCGCCCCAGGTGCTGATGATGACCGCGGCGAGCACCACGCCCAGCGCGGCGCTCGCGAGATCGAGCAGCCCGCAGGCGCGGAACAGCCGGGCCAGCCGCGTCTCGTCGCCCGGGTCGAGGTGCTGGTGGCCGTAGCGGACGATGATCTGCCACGTCTGGAAGCCGACGACGGTCGCCAGCGCCTGGCCCGCGCCGGTGATGAGCGCGAACCGCCCGAAACCGCTGACCCCCAGCGTGCGTGTGACGATCGCGAGATAGACGAGGCTCAGCACCGCGAGCACCCCGCGGCTCGCCAGCATCCAGCCGAGGTTGCGGGCGATCGCCCGCATCGGGCCGCCCTGGACCATCGCGGCGTTCATCGCCGCATCACGCCAGCCAGCTGACGACGGCCTCGCCGCGCCGCGCCGCCGCCATCGCCTGGAACAGGCGGACGAGGTGCACCGCCAGCGACGCGATCGTCCATGCCGCCACGGCGACGATGCCCCAGTCGGGGCGGGTGACGAGCAGCCCCGCGAACAGGATCACCATGTTCGGGTTGCGCCGGGCGGTGACCAGCCGGAAGCGGCTGTCGAATTGCTGCCAGACGTGGATGTGCATGCCGAAGCGGGCGATGAACGCCCCCTCGATCAGCCGCTGCGCGACATAGCCGAACAGCATCGCCGCGATCACCGCGACGAATGCGTCGTGCGTCAGCGGCCGGCCATAGGCGGTGCAGCCCGCCGCCCACGCCCACCACCAGAACGGCGGATGCACCAGGTCGACGCCATGGTCCCAGGCGTTGCCGAGCGCCGACGAGGTGATCGTACAGCGCGCGAGCTTGCCGTCGACGGTGTCGAGCACCATGAACAGCAGGCCGATCCCCAGCCCGCTCCAGAACCAGCCGTGCCAGAAGGCGATCGTCGCGACGATGCACAGCAGCGATCCGATCGCCGTCACCTGGTTTGGCGAGATGCCCGCGCGCGCGCAAAGCCGCGTGATCCACAGTGCCCATTCCGGCCACAGATATTTGGTCAGCAGGTCGGTGACGCCCTTGTAGGCCCCGACGTAGCTCGCCCGCTCGATCGCGGCGACGCTGGCGGGAACCAGCCGCTCGGCGAACGGCCGCTCGCGCTTGCGCAGCGCCTCGTTGAGGATGCCCTCTTCCGCCTCCGCGGCGATGACGGTCAGCGTCGTACCGGCGAGCGGCCCGTCGGCGGCCATCGCCGCCGCCACCGCGGCGCGCGCGTCGGCACCGGCGACATGGGCCAGCACCGGCACCCCGTCGCGGGTCAGCACCGTGTCCGGCCGCGCGACCAGATGCGCCAGCCACGCGGGATCGAACGCGAAGCGCAGGTTCGCGAGCAGGACGCCGCCCTGCCCCGCGTCACCGGTCGCGATGTCGTCCGTGAAGGGCAGCTTGCGTGCGACCGCCATCCGGCGCAGCCGCTCGGCCGCGGTCATGCCCCAGATCGGCGTCGGATTGTCGCCGACGGGCACGACGATCGGTCGGGGCGAGGAAACGGAGGCGGCCATGGCGGTCCCGATAGCGGCGTCGGCGCGATCCGGATAGCCGGCGCCGGTCACGCGCCTGCCGCGAGCGTCAGGATGGCGTCGGCGGCACGGCCCGGCGCCGCGCCACCGGTATCGCCGAGCGATTCGGCGGCGAAGGCACGCTGCGCCGCCAGATAGCCGCCGTGCCGCGCCGCCGCACGATCGAGCGCGGGCAGCAGCGCATCGAGCGCGGTCACCACCTCGCCCGCCTGCCACATGTCGTAACTCGCGTTGCCCTGCCACGCGGTGGCGCGCGGATCGAGGAACACGCAGGGGCGCGGCCGCATCAGGAATTCGACGACCTGGCTCGACGTGTCGCCGAGGTACAGGTCCGCCGCCGCGGTATAGCTGCCGTCGACCATCGCGAAGCTGTCGAGGTCGACGTGGACGTCGGGCCGGTCCGCCAGCGTCGTGGCGAAGGCGCGCACCTCGGGCGCCTTTTCGACCAGCCGCTGGTGCGGCGCGAAGATCAGGTCGTAGCGATCCGCCGCCAGGATGCGCCGCACCGCGGCCTCGCCCCAGTCCCACCACGACGACCGATGCCGCTGCCAGTGCGGCGCGTAGAGGATGCCGGGCCGCGCGCCGGCGAAGCCGAGCGCGGCGTGGGTGCGCTGGCGGAAGCCCGCCTTGGCATAGCCGACGACCGCGATCCGGGCGGGATCGACGCCGTGCGCCGCCAGCGCCCGTCGCTCGCGCTCGGCGGCGACGATGGTCAGTGCGGCCGCCTTTCGCCGCCGGTCGTCGCGGTTCATCATCGATCCCGCGCCGTGCAGCATGTTCACGAAGCGCGCGCGGGTCGGCAGGATCGTCGGGATCCACAGGCTGGTCTGTTCGGCCGACACCACCACCCGCGTCGTCGCCAGCCGCGGCGCCAGCCGGGCGAGCAGCGGCAGCTTGGCGGGCAGCGGCGGATTGCGCCCCGCCTCCCATGCGCCGAGGTCGCGGAACCCCGGTGCGCGGCGGATGCGCACGCCGCTGTCCGTGCCCAGCCAGCCGCGCAGCAACCCCTCGTGCATCGATGTCGCGACCCAGGCGTCGATGCGCATGCCGGGCGCGCGCGCCGCCACCGCCTCCAGCACGGGAAACAGGTGCGGGATCAGCAGCGTCTCGCCGAGGAACAGGAAGGCGACGTCGGTGCTCACGCCGCCGGCCGCGGATGCTGCCCGGTCCAGGCGGCGATGTCCTCGGGCTGGTCGATCTCCTGCCACGCGCCGTCGCCCGCGACGATCGCCTGCACCGCCGCGTAGCCGGCAAGGTCGGCGATGATCGCGTGGTGGAAGGCGTTGAGCCCGCCCGGCCGCGCGATCACGCTTTCCAGTGCGTGCGCATAGGCATCGCCGCCCGTCGACACGATCACGCCCAGCGAACGGTGCGTCGCGACGTCGAGCGCGAGGTCCTTCGCCACCGCGCATACCTGTCCGTTCGCGACCGTCACCAGCATGTCGTCGGGCACCGCCGCGCGCAGCGGTTCGACCAGCAGCCCGACGCCCTCGCCCGGCGCGTTCACCGCCGCCGCGACCAGCGCGGCATCGAACACCGTGTCGCCGTTCATCAGGCAGAAGCGGCCGGTCAGCAGCGCGCGCGCGGTCCATACGCTGCCGATGCTGCTCGCCACCGACCAGAAGGGGTTGAACAGCAATTGCACCGGCAAGGGCGGCCGCACCCGCGCCAGATGCGCGCCGATCTGGCGATAGCGATAGCCGCCGACGATCGCCGCGCTCTCGACACCCGCCGCATGCAGCGCGGCGAGCTGGTGATCGAGGATGCTGCGTCCGTCCACCTCGACCAGGCATTTGGGGATTTCGCGCGTCAGCGGCAGCAACCGCGAGCCGATGCCCGCGCTGAGGATCACAGCTTGCATCGCGCGACCCTAGGGCAAAGCGCCGCCGCGATAAACCGTCGCCCCGGCGGTGGTCAGGCGCGCCGCAGCCGCGTCACCGCAAGGCCCCCGGCGAGCAGCGCCGCATCCTCGACGAAACCGGTCGCGGTCTGGCCGAACCGGCGCATCGCCCGCTTGCGCAGGGCAAGTCCGGCGTAGGAACTGGCGATCGCGGCCGCCATCGCCAGCGCCGCACCCGCCACGCGCCGGTCCCTGGGCGCCAGCGCCGCGCCGGCATAGGCGGAGGTCAGCGCGCGTGCCGTCAGCCCGGCGATCACGGTGCGATCGGGCGCGGTCGTCATCTTGTCGCCCGCCATTTCCGCCGCGGCGAGGCTGACCGCGCCGGTCCGCCCCAGCGGATGCGCGATCAGCGCCGCACCGGGCAGGTCCGCGTCCAGCCGCCCCTTCGCCGCCTCCGCCGCGACGATGGAAAGCGGCGTCATCGCGCGCTGGCCGGCGATCAGGCCGATGAGGATCGAACGAAGCATGCGGGGCATATCCTGTCGGTTGGGGGCGTCCCCCGCACAACGGCGCAGCGCTCAATGGGTTGCGGTCAGCGTCCGGCGCACCGCGTCCTGCCATCCCGCCGCCAGCCCGGCGCGGTCGGCGGCCGCCATTTGCGGCGCGAAGGTCGCGCCGCGGTGCCAGGTGCGCGCCAGCGCCGCCTGGTCGGGCCACACCCCCGTCGCCAGCCCGGCGAGGAACGCCGCGCCGAGCGCGGTCGTTTCCAGATGCGCGGGCCGCTCGACCGGTACCCCGACCATGTCGGCGAGGAACTGGCACAGCCAGTCGTTCGCCGCCATGCCGCCATCGATGCGCAGCGTCCCCGGCGCCGCGCCGCCGTCGGCGCGCATCGCGGCGGCGAGATCCATCGTCTGGTAGGCGACCGCTTCCAGCGCGGCGCGGGCGAGGTGGGCGGCGGTCGCGCCGAGCGTCAGCCCGTAGATCGCGCCCCGCGCCGCCGGGTCCCAATGCGGGGCGCCGAGCCCGACGAAGGCCGGGACCATGTAGACGCCATGGCTGTCGGGCACCTGCGTCGCGAGGTCGTTCGTCTCGCGTGCGTGGGTGATGACGCCGAGCCCGTCGCGCAGCCACTTCACCGCCGCCCCCGCGACGAAGATCGATCCCTCCAGCGCATAGGTCATCCGCCCGTCGAGCCGGCAGGCGGGTGTCGTCAACAGGCGGTGCCGCGATTCGATCGCGTCGGTGCCGGTATTGAGCAACATGAAGCAGCCGGTGCCATAGGTCGACTTGACCATCCCCGGCGTGAAACACGCCTGTCCGAACAGCGCCGCCTGCTGGTCGCCCGCCATGCCCGCGATCGGGATCGGCGCGTCGAACAGACCGGGCGCGGTCGTGCCGAACAGATGGGCATTGTCGTGCACGTCGGGCAGCAGCTCCGCCGGCACGCGGAACAGCCGGCACAGCGCCTCGTCCCAGCGCTGCGCGCGGATGTCGTACAGCGCCGTCCGCCCGGCGTTGGTGACGTCGGTCGCATGCACCGCGCCGCCGGTGAGCCGCCACAGCAGAAAACTGTCGATCGTCCCGAACGCCAGCTCGCCCCGCTCCGCCCGCGCCCGCGCGCCGGGAATGGTATCGAGGATCCAGGCGATCTTGGTCGCGGAGAAATAGGGATCGAGCAGCAGGCCGGTCCGCGCGCGCACCATATCCTCCGCGCCGTCCGCCTTCAGCGCGGCACAGGCGTCGGCGGTGCGGCGGTCCTGCCAGACGATCGCGGGGTGGATCGCGACGCCGTTCGCCCGGTCCCACACGACCACCGTCTCGCGCTGGTTGGTGATGCCGATCCCCGCGATGCCGCGCGCGCCGACGCCGCTGCGCGCGATCGCCGCGCGCGCCGTCGCCAGCGTGTCGCGCCAGATGTCCTCGGGATCGTGCTCGACCCGGCCGGGCGCCGGATAATGTTGCGCGAATTCGGCCTGCGCCGTCGCCACCGCACGCGCCTGCGCATCGAAAACGATGCTGCGCGTCGAGGTCGTCCCCTGGTCGATCGCCAGGACGTGGCACGCTGCGGCCATCCGGTCATCCTCTTCGTGTCGTATCGACGATCATGGTGACGCCTCGCCGCTTTGCGGTAAAGCGGGCGCACGAGGAGACTGGGATGGCGGACGTGGACCTGCTGGTCGTCGGCGGCGGCATCAACGGCGCGGGCATCGCGCGCGACGCCGCCGGGCGCGGGCTGTCGGTGCTGCTGGTCGAGCAGGACGATCTTGCCAGCCACACCTCGTCGGCCAGCACCAAGCTGATCCACGGCGGCCTGCGCTACCTGGAATACGGCGAATTCCGGCTGGTGCGCGAGGCGCTGATCGAGCGCGAGCGGCTGCTCGCGATCGCGCCGCACATCATCTGGCCGCTCGCCTTCGTGCTGCCGCAGGCGCAGTCGCCGCGGCCGGCGTGGATGGTGCGGCTCGGGCTGTTCCTCTACGACCATCTCGGCGGGCGGCGGCGGCTGCCCGCAACGCAGACGATCGATCTGGCACGCGATCCGCGCGGCGCCGGCCTGAAGCCGGGCCAGTCCCGCGCCTTCGTCTATGCCGACTGCTGGGTGGAGGACAGCCGCCTGGTGGTGCTCAACGCCCGCGACGCGGCGAACCGCGGCGCCGACATCCGCACCCGCACGCGCCTGATCGCGGCGCGGCGCGAAGGCGACCGCTGGCATGCGACGATCGCGGACGCGAACGGCACCGCACGCGTCACCGCGCGGGCGCTGGTCAACGCGGCCGGGCCATGGGTGGCGGAGGTGCTCGCGCGGATTCCCGGCACGCATCGCGACCGCGGCGTCCGCCTCGTCAAGGGCAGCCACATCGTCGTGCCGCGCGTGTACGGCGGCGACCACGCCTTCCTGTTGCAGAACCCCGACCGCCGCGTCGTCTTCGCCATTCCCTACGAAGGCGCGTTCACCCTGATCGGCACGACCGACGAACCATGGCAAGGCCCGCCCGGCCGCGCCATCATCGACGCCGCCGAAACCGCCTATCTGATCGACACGGTGAACCGCTATTTCGCCCGGTCCGTCACGGCGGCGGACATCGTCTGGACCTATTCGGGCATCCGGCCGCTCTACGACGACCATGCCGCCAGCGCCTCCGCGGTGACGCGCGACTATGTCCTCGACCTCGACGCGGCGGAGGGCGCCGCGCCGTTGCTGAGCGTGTTCGGCGGCAAGATCACCACGTATCGCAAGCTTGCCGAACATGCGCTCGAACGGCTGTCGGCGACCTTCCCGCTGGCGGGTGGCGACTGGACCGCGGCCGCACCGCTGCCCGGCGGCGGCATGCCGCACGGCGATTTCGCCGCGTTCGACGCTGCGCTCGCCACCGCGCGGCCCGGCCTGCCGCGGGCGCTGCTCCATCGCCTCGCACGCGCCTATGGCACCGACGCCGACACGCTGCTCGGCGGGGCGCGGTCCGTCGCCGACCTCGGCCGGCATTTCGGCGGCGGCCTGTATGCGGCGGAGGTCGAATATCTCGTCGCGCACGAATGGGCGCGGACCGCGGAGGACATCCTGTACCGGCGCAGCAAGCTGGGCCTGCACGTGCCCGGCGGGACGGCGGCGGCGCTCGATGCGTGGCTGGCGGAGTCCGGGACCTAGTCCGGTGCGACGAGGCCCGGCGGCGACCCGCCCGCGACATGCGCGCGCAGGTTGGCGACGACCGCCGCCGCCATCGCCGCGCGCGCCGCGACGGTGGCGGAGCCCTGATGCGGCGACAGCACCACGTTGGCCCGAAGCAGCGTTGCCGGTACCGCGGGCTCGTCCGCGAACACGTCGAGTCCCGCCCCCGCGATCGTTCCCGCTTCCAGTGCCGCGACCAGTGCGGCCTCGTCGACCAGCCCTCCGCGCGCGACGTTGACCAGCACCCCCGCCGGCCCCAGCGCCGCGAGCACGCCGGCATCGACCGCACCGGCATTGTCCGCACCCGATGCGGCGGCGAGGAACAGCACGTCGCTCTCCGCAGCGAGCGTGGGCAAATCCGCGACGAACCGCCACGGCACCGCCTTCGCCGACCGCGCGGTGTAGAGCAGTTCGCCGGCAAAGGGTGCCGCACGCACCGCGATGGCGCGACCGATCGCGCCGAGGCCGTAGATGCCGATGCGCCGCCCCGATGCCCGCCGGGCGAGCGGCACCGACCAGCCGCGCTCGCGGACCGCTCGGTCGTTGCCCACGATGTTGCGCTCGACCGCCAGCCACAGGCCGATGGCGAGGTCGGCGACGTCGTCGGTCAGCACGTCGGCGGTGATCGCCAGCGCGATGCCACGCGCGGCAAGCGCCGCCCGGTCGATCCCGTCGTGCCCGACGCCATGGACCGCGACGATCTCCAGCGCGGGCAGCCGGTCGAGCAGCGCCGCATCGACCCGCATTGCGCCACCGCCGACCAGCGCCCGCACCCGGTCGAGCGGCGCATGATCCTCCCCGACATGGACCGCGAATGCGCGCTCCAGTGCGGGCGTGAGCGTGGCGGGCAGGGGCGAGAGCGCGAGGACGTCGATCATCCTGCGGCAACGCGCAGGGCGGGGTGATGGGTTGCGGACAGGACGCGATTTTGCGCGCGGAGGCGCCGAGGACGCGGAGACGATCCGCCCGGTGCCAGCGGCGCCCTTCCATCATCGGCCGGAGAGATTCGCGACGCTGCCGCGCCCTCGATCCCTGCATCTTCCGTGCCTCCGCGCGAATATAATTTTGCTTTTGGCCGTCGTTCCGGGCGAACCGCTTCCGGCCTAGACCTCCACCGCGCTGGGCGCCCGCCCATCCGCGCCGAAGATGCGCAGGTAGCGGGCGATTTCCGCCGGATCGCCGGTCGCCTTGGCGGGATTGTCCGACAGCTTCACCGCCGGCCGGCCGTTGGCACGCGTCACCTTGGCGACGAGCGAGATCGGCTCCAGCCCGGCCGCGCCATCGGGATCGCAGCCGCGGAAATCGTTGGTCAGGTTCGTGCCCCAGCCGAAGCTCATCCGCACCCGGCCATGGAAATGCCGATAGACGCGCTCGATCGAATCGACGTCCATCCCGTCGGAAAAGATCAGCAGCTTCTCGGCCGGATCCTGCCCGTGCCGCCGCCACCAGGCGATGATCTGCTCGCCCGCCGCGATCGGCGGCGCGCTGTCGGGGCGAAAGCCGGTCCAGCCCGCGACCCAGTCCGGCGCATCGCGCAGGAACGCCGCGGTGCCGAATGCATCGGGCAGCACGACCAGCAGGTTGCCGTCGTAATGCGCCTGCCATTCCTCCAGCACGTGATAGGGCGCCGCCGCCACGCCGGCATCGTCGGTCGCCAGCGCGGCGAGCACCATCGGCAGTTCGTGCGCGTTGGTGCCGATCGCCTCCAGGTCGTTGTCCATCGCCAGCAGCACGTTGGACGAGCCGATGAAGCGGTCACCCAGCCCCTCCTTCAGCGCCTCGACGCACCAGCGCTGCCACAGGAAACCGTGTCGCCGCCGCGTACCGAAGTCGGAGATGACGAGGTCGGGCAGCGCGCGCAGCCGCTCGACCTTGTCCCACAATTTGGCCTTGGCGCGGGCGTAGACGACGTCGAGCGCGAACCGCCCCTTGTCGCGCAGGGCGGCGCGCGCACGCAGTTCGTTGACGATCGCGAGCGCCGGAATCTCCCACATCGTCGTGTGCGTCCACGGCCCTTCGAAGGTCAGCTCGAACTGGCCGTCGACGCGGTGCAACGTGTACGGCGGCAGCGCGAATGCGGCGAGCCAGGCGAGGAAATCGGGCGAGAACATGCGTTCGCGACCGTAGAAGCTGTTGCCCGCAAGCCAGATCAGCTCCTTCTTGGCGAAGCGCAGCGTGCGCGCATGATCGAGCTGCGCGCGCAGTTCGTCCTCGTCGATCACGTCGGCGAGGCGGACCCGCGTGCTGCGGTTGATGAGCCGGAAGGTCGCATCGACGTCGCCGTGCAGGTGGCGGATCATCTGCAGCATCAGCAATTTGTAGAAATCGGTGTCGAGCAGGCTGCGCACGATCGGGTCGAGCCGCCAGTGATGGTCCCAGGTGCGCGTGGCGATATCGGTGACGGCCATCCCGATCCGCTACAGCCGCGCGGGCACCGGCGGCAAGGCCCGGGCTTTCCATCCCCCCGCCATGGCCCTAGGCGGTGGGACGCAACAGGGGAGAGCGGCATTGGCGAAGGGCGAACGGCGCGAACCGTCTCACACGCTGATCGCGCGCGATCTGGGCATCGCGATCGTCACCGGCGGCCATCCGCCGGGCAGCGTCATCCCCGGCGAGATCGACATCGCCGCCCGTCGCGGCGTGTCGCGCAGCGTGGTTCGCGAGGCCTTGCGCATGCTGTCGGCCAAGGGGCTGGTCGAAAGCCGGCCCAAGTCGGGCACGCGGGTGCGCGAGCGGGCGCAATGGAACCTGCTCGATCCCGACCTGCTCGCGTGGATGTTCGAGGGCGAACCGCCCGCTAGCTTCGTGCGCGCGCTGTTCCAGCTGCGCATGATCGTCGAACCCGCCGCCGCCGAGATGGCGGCACTGTCGCGCGACGACGACCAGCTCGCCCGGATGGCCGCCGCGCTCGACGGCATGGCGGCGCACGGCCTCGACCGCCCGGAGGGACAGGCGGCGGACCAGACGTTCCACAACACGATCCTCGAGGCGACGGACAACGAGCTGCTCGTCAGCCTGTCGGGCAGCATCGGCGCGGCGGTGCGCTGGACGACCATCTTCAAATATCGCGGCAGCCGCCGCCCGCGCGACCCGATGCCGCAGCACCGCCGCCTGCTCGACGCGATCGCCGCCCGCGACGCCGCCGCCGCGCGCGACGCGACGATCGTCCTGTTGCAACAGGCGCATGAGGATACCGAACGCTCGCTGCGGGTGTGAGGGCGCCGGTTTGGGGGGCGGCGTCGTGCGCGCCGGCTGGTGGGCGGAGGCGCTTGCCGTATGGCGCGCGCACGGCATCACGAGGCACGTCCGTCCCCCGCCAACACTCTTCGTCATCCCCGCGCGGGCGGGGATCCATACACGCCGACGTCGCGGCTCCTTCCAGGCGTTCCGTCTATGGATTCCCGCCTTCGCGGGAATGACGAGGAGAATCGTGGATCGCGGCGGTTCACGACGCCGTACGGCTGATGCCGGGGCATGGTGATGATCGGCTAGCGACGCGAAGCCCAACGTCGTCCCGCAGTCGATGCGATAACGATCTTACGGCACCGTCTGGCCGCGACCGCACGAGGCCGAGCGGCGCGGAAGACGTGCGGATGCGCTAACGCCCCGCGGCAGACCATGCTTTTTGCGACGAGTCAACGCCCCCTCTCCCCCAACGCCCGTAAACCCGCGATCGCTCGTAATCCCCGCGCAGGCGGGGATCCATACACACCGGCATCGCGGCGTCTTCCGGCCGCCCCATGTATCGATTCCCGCCTCCGCGGAAATGACGATTGCGGCCGGGGACCGCCCTCATCCCAAGGCGAAGCAACAGACGCCGTCGCGCATCACGACGGCGCCATGCTACGGCCCCGTCAGTGATTGTCGCGCGGCAGGCCCCGGGTCTGGGCGATGCGCTGGTATTTCTCCGCGCCTTCCAGGATCGCGCCGGTGTTCATCTGGCCGACCACCGCGCGCTGGATCTCCTGCCACGGCGTCTGCGACGCGGGATAGGCATAGCCCCCCGCCGCGATCAGGGCGGCGCGGCGTTCGGCCAGTTCCGCCTCGGGGATCAGCACGTTCGCGGAGCCGGTGTTGAGGTCGACGCGCACCCGGTCCCCCGTCTTCAGCAAGGCGAGGCCACCCATCGCCGCCGCCTCCGGCGAGGCGTTGAGGATCGACGGCGACCCGCTCGTCCCCGACTGGCGGCCGTCGCCGATGCACGGCAGGGCGTGCACGCCTTCGGTGATGAGATAGGCCGGCGGGCGCATGTTGACGACCTCCGCCGCGCCCGGATAGCCGACCGGGCCGGCGCCGCGCATGAACAACAGCGTCTCGGGCGTGATCCCGGTGGCGGGATCGTCGATCCGGTGGTGGTAATCCTCCGGTCCGTCGAACACGACCGCCGGCCCCTCGAACGCGTTGAGGTCGTCCGGGTTGGACAGATAGCGGTCGCGGAATTCGGGCGAGATCACGCTGGTCTTCATCACCGCCGCATCGAACAGATTGCCCGACAGCACGATGAAGCCGGCGTCCGCGACCAGCGGCCGGTCGAACGGGCGGATCACCCGTTCGTCCTCGATGGCGACGCCCCGGCAATTCTCGCCCATCGTGCGACCGTTGACGGTCAGCGCGTCCTCGTCGATCAGCCCCTGCCCGATCAGCTGGTTGACCACCGCCGGCACGCCGCCCGCACGGTAATAATCCTCGCCCAGATACTCGCCCGCGGGTTGCAGGTTGACCAGCAGCGGCACCGCGTGCCCCTCCGTCTCCCAGTCCTTCAGCGGCAGGTCGACGCCGATATGGCGCGCGATCGCCGACAGATGGATCGGCGCGTTGGTCGACCCGCCGATCGCGGAATTGACCCGGATCGCATTGTGGAACGCCGGCTTCGTCAGGATGTCGGAGGGCTTGAGGTCCTCCGCGACCATCTGCACGATGCGCTTGCCGGTCAGGTAGGACACTTCCTGCCGGTCGCGATAGGGCGCGGGGATCGCCGCCGAGCCGGGCAGCGACATGCCCAGCGCCTCGCACAGCGAGTTCATCGTCGTCGCGGTGCCCATCGTGTTGCAATAGCCCGTCGACGGCGCCGACGAGGCGACCAGCCGGATGAATTCGGCATCGTCGATCTCGCCCGCCGCGAGCAGCTGGCGCGCCTTCCACACGATCGTGCCCGAACCGGTGCGCTCGCCCTTGTGCCAGCCGTTGAGCATTGGCCCGACCGACAGCGCGATCGCCGGGATGTTGACCGTCGCCGCCGCCATCAGGCACGCCGGCGTCGTCTTGTCGCACCCGATCGTCAGTACGACGCCGTCGAGCGGATAGCCGTACAGCGTCTCGACCAGCCCGAGATAGGCGAGGTTGCGGTCGAGCCCGGCGGTCGGCCGCTTGCCCGTCTCCTGGATCGGATGGACCGGGAATTCGAGGACGATGCCGCCCGCCTCGCGCACGCCCTCGCGCACCCGCTCGGCCAGCACCAGATGGTGGCGGTTGCAGGGGCTGAGGTCGCTGCCGGTCTGGGCGATGCCGATGATCGGCTTGCCCGATTGCAGCTCCTCCAGCGAGAGGCCGAAATTTAGGTACCGCTCCAGATACAGCGCGGTCATGTCGATGTTCGCCGGGTTGTCGAACCAGGCCCTGGAGCGAAGAGGCGTGCGCGCGTCCGTCACGTCATCTGGCGTCATGTCATTTGGCGTCATGTTACTTGGCCACCGATAGCTTGTAGATCATCACGTGCCGGTACGGCTTGCCGGGATCGACCCGCGCCGACGCGAAGGCGGACTGGTTGGGCGCATTCGGGAATTTCTGCGGTTCCAGCGCGATGCCGTCGCCCATCCGATAGACGTGGCGCGACTTGCCGATGAACGTCCCGTCGAGGAAGTTGCCGGTGTAGAATTGCACGCCTGGTTCGGTGCTCGACACTTCGAGCACGCGGCCCGACACCGGGTCCTCGAGCCGCGCGGCGAGGCCGGGCGTCGCGGTCAGCCCCTTGTCGAGCGCGAAATTGTGGTCGTAGCCATGGCCCATCACGATCTGCGGATCGCGGCCGTCGCGCAGGCCGTCCGCGACGACCCGGCCGTTGCGGAAATCGAACACCGTCCCCTGCACCGGGCGCAACGCGCCGGTCGGAATGAGGTTGGCGTCGACCGGCGTGATCGCCTGCGCCGGGATCGTCAGCCGGTGCCCCGTCGCCCCCATCGGCGATCCCTCGCCCGACAGGTTGAAGATCGCATGGTTGGTCATGTTGACCACGGTCGGCCGGTCGGTCGTCGCGCCGAAGGTGATCGTCAGCGCGCCGTCGTCGCCCATCGCATAGGTGACGGTGACGTCGAGCTTGCCGGGATAACCCTGGTCGCCATCCGCGCTGGTCAACGCCAGCGTCACCGCGCCGTCCTTCACCGACACGATCCGCCACGGCCGCTTGTCGAAGCCCTGCGTGCCGCCGTGGAGGGAGTTGACCTTGTCGTTGAGCGGCAGCTGGTACGCCTTGCCGTCCAGCGTAAAGCGGCCGCCGGCGATCCGGTTGGCGTAGCGGCCGACGGTGACGCCGAAGAAATTGGGATGCGCGGCATAATCGGCGGCATCGTCGTAGCCGAGCAGCACGTCCGCCTGCCGGCCGTCCCGGTCGGGCCCGCTCAGCGTCTGCAACGTCGCGCCATAGGTCAGGATGCGTGCCGACACGCCGCTCTTGGCGGTCAGCGTCACCGCCTCGACCCGGGTGCCGTCGGGCAGCGTGCCCGCCGGCTCGCGCGTCGCGGTCGCGGCGTCCGCCGCACCTGCCGCCGCGAGCGTCATCAATCCGGCGAATGCCATGCCCAAGGTCCCACGCACCTGCGTTCCACACACCCTCATCGCATCCCTCCTCGGACCGTGCCCCGGCATTGACCCGGCGTATGGCGGCTTTATAGTCTGACAAATAATCAGGGCGCAAGGCGGCGAACGGCGCCTGCAGCGGAAGAGGATGAGCGAATGGCAGGACCGATCGGCGGGGGCGGCGTGACGGCGAGCGGCGGGGGCGGATCCTACGCCAAGGCATTGAGCCTGCTCGCCAGCCTGTTCTTCATGTGGGGCTTCATCACCGTCATCAACGGCGTGCTGCTGCCGCACCTGCGGTCCGTGTTCGAACTCGACTATACCCAGACGACACTGATCGAGTCGGTCTGGTTCATCGCCTATTTCTTCGCGTCCATCCCCTCGGCCAAGCTGATCGAGCGCATCGGATACCAGCGCGCGATCGTCATCGGCCTGCTCGTCATGGCGGCCGGCGCGCTCGGCATGACGCTCGCCGCCAGCCTGCCCTCCTATGGCGTGACGCTGGTGATGCTGTTCGTCATCGCCAGCGGGATCACCTTGCTCCAGGTCGCGGCCAACCCCTATGTCACCGTCATCGGCCCGCCCGAGACGGGATCGTCGCGGCTCAACCTGGTGCAGGCGTTCAATTCGCTCGGCACGACGCTGGCGCCGCTCTTCGCCGGCTATCTGATCCTCGGCCGCAGCCAGAGCGGCACCGCCGCCGCCGGTGCGCAGATCAGCCAGGCGCAGCGCTATGCCGATGCACATTCGGTGATCCTGCCCTACGTCCTCGTCGCGATCGTGCTGGTCGTGCTCGCCATCGTGATCGCGCGCTTCCCGCTGCCCTCGCTCGGCGCGGCGACGCAGCGCGCGGCGAAGGCGGACCGTCACCAGCATTCGCTGTGGAAGCACCGCAACCTGACGCTGGGCATCCCGACGATGATCGCCTACCTCCTCGCCGAGATCGGCGTCGCCAACCTGTTCGTCAATTTCGTGTCGCAGCCCAACATCGCCGCGATCACGCACGAACAGGCGTCGCGCTATCTCGCGCTGCTGTGGGGCGGCATGATGGTGGGGCGCTTCTTCGGCAGCGTCGTCATGCAGACGATCGCGCCGGAACGCGTGCTCGGCGTCTTCGCCTTCGGGGCATTGGTCGTGGTCGCCATCGCGACCTTCACCACCGGGCCGGTGGCGATGTGGTCGCTGATCGCGGTCGGATTGTTCCATTCGATCATGTTCCCGACGATCTTCACGCTCGCGATCCGCGGTCTCGGTCCGCTGACCGAGGAAGGTTCGGGGCTGATGATTATGGCGATCGCCGGTGGTGCGCTGGTCGTCGTCCAGGGTTGGCTCGCCGACCGCTACGGCCTTCAGAATTCGTTCTTCCTGACGATGGCGTGCGAGGTCGTCGTGCTCGCCTATGCGCTCTGGGGGTCGAAGCCGACCGCCGACCTCGGCACGCCGCAGGCCGAATAAGGCGCGGGGCATGAGCGGGACAGGCGCGATGTCGGGCGCGGTGATCGCCATCGACTGGGGCACGACCAACCGGCGTGCCTACCGGATCGAGGCGGACGGCGGCGTCTCCGGCAGCGTCCGCGACGGGTCGGGCGTGCTGGCGATGGCGGCGGCGGACTATGCGCCGGCGCTCGCCGCGTTGCGCGCGCAGCTCGGCGACTGGCCGGTGATCGCGGCGGGCATGGTCGGATCGACGCGCGGCTGGCGCGAGGCGGCCTATGTCGCCGCCCCCGCCGATCTCGCCGCGCTGGCCGCCGCCGCGCTGCGGATCGACGACGCGCGCGCGACGATCGTGCCCGGCGTCGCGCTGTCGGCCGGGGCGCGCGCCGACGTGATGCGCGGCGAGGAGGTGCAGGTGCTCGGCGCGATCGCCGCCGGACTCGCCCCCGCCGATGCGACCTTCTGTCAGCCCGGCACGCACAACAAATGGATCGCCTGCGCCGATGCGCGGATCGTCGACGTCACCACGGTGATGACCGGCGAATTGTTCGCGCTGCTGAAGGCGCATGGCATCCTCGCGGGCATGCTCGACGGCCCGGTGGCGGACGGAGCGGCGTTCCGCGACGGGCTCGCCCGCGGCGCCGGCGCGCGCGACCTCGGCGCGGCGCTGTTCGAGGTGCGCGCCGCGGTACTGCTCGCGCGCCGCGCGCCGGAGGATGCCGCCGCCTTCGCCAGCGGCGTGCTGATCGGCTCGGACGTCGGCGCGCGCGACCTTGCGGGAACGACCGTCCACCTGCTCGCCGACGGCGCGCTCGCCGACCTGTATCGCGTCGCGATCGAGACGGGCGGCGGCACCACCGTGGCGGTCGACGCCACCGCCGCCTTCGTCGGCGGCGTCCACCATCTGCGGCCCCGTCTGTGACGTCGCGGTCGCGTCGTACGGTCCGTCGCCCGGCGCCCGTTTCGGGGCTCGCCGCGACGTATGGCCGCGGTCCGGCGGACGCTTGGCCGCGCGGCGGCCGGATCGGGCCGACGCAGGATGCCCACCGCCTGCGCGCGTTCGCATCACGTATCCAGGAGTATCGCCCATGACCGATCCCGCCGCCCGCTTCGCCGACGCATTCGCGGCCTGTCCGCTCGTGGCGATCCTGCGCGGGCTGACGCCGGCGGAATGCGACGGCGTCGGCGACGCGCTGGTCGATGCCGGTTTCACCCTGCTCGAAGTGCCGCTGAATTCGCCCGATCCGCTGGTCAGCATCGCGCGGATGGCGGCGCGCTATCGCGGGCGCGCGATGGTCGGCGCGGGGACCGTGCTCACCCCCGCCGCGGTCGCCGCGGTGGCGGAGGCGGGCGGCGACCTCGTCATCTCACCCAACACCGACCCCGACGTGATCCGCGCCGCGGTGGCGCGCGGGCTGGTGTCGATGCCGGGCTATTATACCCCGAGCGAAGCCTTCGCCGCGCTCGCGGCGGGTGCGCACGCGCTGAAGCTGTTCCCCGCCGACGGCGCCACGCCGGCGTTCCTGAAGGCGCAGCGCGCCGTGCTGCCCAGGGACCTGAAGGTGCTCGCGGTCGGCGGCATCGCGCCCGACACGATGGGTCCGTGGCGCACCGCGGGGGCGGACGGCTTCGGGCTCGGCTCCAACCTGTACCGCGCGGGCAAGCCCGCCGCCGACGTCGCCCGCGACGCCGCCGCTTTCGTCACTGCCGCAAGGGCCCTCGCATGACCTACGCTCGCCTGCTCCAGCAACGCCTGCCCGACGGCACGCGCCGCGTCCTCCTTGCCGAGGCGGAGGCGCATGTCCTGTCCGGCGTCGCCACGACGCGCGAGCTCGCGCAGGCGGCGATCGCGACGGGTGGGACGCTGCTCGACGCCGCGCGCGCGCGCCGCACCGACGCGCGCGTCGATCTCGACGCCGCGCTCGCCGACGGCACCTTGCTGCCGGCGATCGACCATCCCGATTCCGCGCGGATCATGCTCGCCGGCACCGGCCTCACCCACCTCGGCTCCGCCGCGGGGCGCGACGCGATGCACAAGGCCGCCGCGGCCGGCCAGCAGACCGATTCGATGCGGCTGTTTCTCGAAGGAATGGAGGGCGGCCGTCCCGCCGCCGGCGCGACCGGCGCGCAGCCCGAATGGTTCTACAAGGGCGATGGCCAGTCGCTGGTCGCGCCGGACGCGCCGCTGACCTCGCCCGCCTTCGCGCAGGACGGCGGCGAGGAGCCCGAACTCGCCGGCATCTACCTGATCGGCGACGACGGCACGCCGTTCCGGCTCGGCGTCGCGCTCGCCAACGAATTCAGCGACCACGTCACCGAACGCCACAATTACCTGTGGCTGGCGCATTCCAAGCTGCGCCAGGCGTCGCTCGGCGCGGAACTGCTGCTCGGCGAACCGCCGGCGGACATCCGGGGCACCAGCCGGATCGAGCGCGACGGCGCGACGCTGTGGGAAAAGCCGTTCCTGACCGGCGAGGCGAACATGTCGCACAGCCTCGCCAACCTCGAACACCATCACTTCAAATACGCCGCGTTCCGCCGGCCCGGCGACATCCACGTCCACTTCTTCGGCACCGCGACGCTGTCCTGCGCCGACGCCGTGCAGACACAGGACGGCGACGTGTTCGTGATCGCCGCGGAGCCCTTCGCGCTGCCGCTGCGCAACCCGCTCGCCACCGCCGACGGGGCGCCCGTCACGGTGCGGCCGCTGTGAGCGCGCCGATCCGCCTCGCGCTGATCGGCATGGGCAAGATCGCGCACGACCAACACGTACCCGCGATCGCCGACGAAGCCGACATCGTACTCGCCGCGACGGTCAGCCGGCATGGCGGCGGCGTCGACGGCGTGCCGCATTTCACCGACATCGCCGAGCTGATCGCGAGCGGCGTCGCGATCGATGCGGTCGCGCTGTGCACGCCGCCGCAGGTGCGCCGCGCCATCGCCGCGCAGGCGATCGCGCAGGGGTGGCACGTCTTCCTCGAAAAGCCGCCCGGCGCGACGCTGGCGGAGGTCGCGCAGCTGCAAGCGGCGGCGGATGCGGCCGGCGTCAGCCTGTTCGCGAGCTGGCATTCGCGCTACGCGCCCGGCGTCGAGCCGGCGCGCGCGTTTCTGGCCGATGCGCGGATCGATGCGGTGACGGTGACCTGGCGCGAGGACATCCGCGTCTGGCACCCCGGCCAGACGTGGATCCTCGACGCGGGCGGCTTCGGCGTGTTCGATCCGGGCATCAACGCGCTCTCGATCGTCACGCGCATCCTGCCGCGGCCGTTCTTCATCACCGATGCCGCGCTGGACTTTCCCGCCAATCGCGATGCGCCGATCGCCGCGCGGCTGGCGTTCACCGACGACGCCGGGCTGCGCATCGCGGCGGATTTCGACTTCCTCCAGCAGGGGCCGCAAAGCTGGGACATCGTCGTCGAAACCGACCGCGGTACCCTGACGCTGCACGACGGCGGCGCGCGGCTGGTGTTGCCCGACGGCAGCGAACCGGCGCAGGCGCATGCGCTGCACGGCGAATATGCCGGCCTCTACCGCCGCTTCGCGGAGATCGTGCAGGCGGGGACGAGCGACGTCGACATCGCGCCGCTGCGCCACGTCGCCGACGCCTTCCTGCGCGGGCGGCGGATCACGGTCGATCCGTTCGTGGAATAAGGGGGTTTTCGCGCGAAGCCGCGAAGCCGCGAAGAAGAAGGGGGTTCGCGCGGAGGCGCGGAGACGCGGAGGTGTCACGCCCGGCGCGAAGCGCCCCTATCGCCAATGGGCCAAAGGAGCGGGATAGCCGCTGCGCGGCCTTCATTCTTCTCCGCGCCTCCGCGCCTCCGCGCGCGCGCCCTCTTCGCGGCTTTGCGTCTTCGCGCGAACACCCGCATCGCCGCACAGACCCCGTCCGAAGCAAAACCGCACGGCCTTCTTCTCCGCGCCTCCGCGCGAACCCCGTTCTTCTTCGCGGCGTCGCGTCTTCGCGCGAACCACCCGCGGCGCCCATCGGACGGCGGCCTCAGCCGAACCGCACCGCCGCCTCCCCGATCGCCGCGTAGACCGCGTCCAGATCCGTATCCGTGATGCAATAGGGCGGCATGACATACACCGTATTGCCCAGCGGCCGCAGCAACAGGTCGCGCTCGCGGAAGAACGCGAGCAACGCCGGCCCCAGCGCCGACAGATAGTCCGCACCGTCCGGCCCCAGGTCCATCGCCGCGATCGTGCCGAGCGTCCGCACGTTGCGCACGCCGGCCAGCGCCGCCGCCCGTACGGCCTGTCGGGCCGACAGGTCGGCGACCCGATCCGGCACCGGCTCGTCTTCCCAGATCGCGATGTTCGCCGCCGCGGCGGCGCAGGCGATCGGGTTGGCGGTGTAGCTGGACGAATGGAAGAACATCCGCGCCCGGTCCTGGCTCAGGTGCGCCTGATAGATCGCTTCGCTGGCCATCGTCACCGCCAGCGGCACCGCACCGCCGGTCAGCCCCTTCGACAGGCAGAGGATGTCGGGCACCACCCCGGCCTGCTCGCACGCCAGCAGCGTGCCGGTCCGCCCCCATCCCGTCATCACCTCGTCGGCGACGAACAGCACGTCATGGTCGGCGCAGATCGCGCGCATCGCCGCGAGCACGCGGGCGGGATAGGTCAGCATGCCCCCCGCGCCGCAGACCAGCGGCTCGACGATCAGCGCCGCCGGCGCCTGCCGACAGGCCGCCTCCAGCGCATCGAGCGTCGCCTGTTCGGCCCCGGCGGCGGGAAAGGGGATCGTCGCCACGTCGAACAGCAACGGTTCGTAGGCGCGGTTGAACGCGCCGCGCGCGCCGACCGACATCGTCCCGATCGTATCGCCGTGATAGCCATGGTCGAGCACGAGGATGCGGTGCCGCGGCTCGCCGCGGTTGAGCCAATAGCCGAGCGCCATCTTCAGGGCGACCTCGACCGCGGTCGATCCCGAATCGGAAAAGAACACGCGGGTGAGCGCGTCGGGCATCAGCCGCAGCAGCCCGGCCGCAACGGCCTCCGCGGGCGCATGGGTCCAGCCGGCAAAGATGATCTGGTCCATCCGTGCCGCCTGATCGGCGATCGCGGCCATGATCCGCGGTTCGCGATGGCCGTGCGTCGTCACCCACCAGCTCGATATCGCGTCGATCACGCGCCGCCCGTCCGCGGTATACAGCGCCGCTCCCTCGGCGCGCACCACCGTCGGGATCGGTTCGCGCAGGCCATGCTGCGTGAACGGGTGCCAGATCGGCGAGGTCATGCGAAGGCGCCCCGCGAAAATCCGGCGGCGAACGCCGTCGCCAGCGTGCCCGCGTCGAGCGGGTCGACCCGCCCCAGACGGCCGAGCCGCCGCACGCCGCCGATCCGCGCGATCGTCGCCTCGCTGTCCTCCTGCGCCTCGCCGTTGAACGCGATGCCGAGGATCGGCACCCCGCGCGCGCGCAGCGCCGCGATCGACAACAGGCTGTGGTTGATCGTGCCGAGCGCGGTGCGCGCGACCAGCACCACCGGCGCGCGCCACAACGCGAACAGATCGGCATAGAGCAGGTCGTCGGACAGCGGCACCAGCACGCCGCCCGCCCCCTCCACCACCAGCGGCCCCGCGACCGCGGGCAGCGCCAGGCGGGCGGGATCGATCTCGACCCCGTCGATCCGTGCGGCGCGGTGCGGCGAACAGGGCGTCGCCAGCCGGTACGCCTCCGGCAGCACCCGGCGCACGCCCAGCGCCCGCACCGCGGCGCCATCGCCGCCGTCGTCCAGCCCCGCCTGCACCGGCTTCCAATAGGTTGCGTCGAGCGCGGCGGCGAGCGCCGCGGCGAACACCGTCTTGCCGACGTCCGTATCGGTGCCGGTGACGACGATCGTCCGGCTCATCGCAACACCTCCGCCAGTCCCGCGATCGCTGCCGCGTCGACGTTGCAGGTGATCGATATCCGCAGTCGCGCGGTGCCCACGGGCACCGTCGGCGGGCGGATCGCGCGCACGTCATAGCCCGCCGCCTGGCACCGCGCGGCGTGCCACACCGCCGCGGCATCGTCGCCGAGGATCACCGGGAACAGCTGCGATCCCGTCGCGAAGCCGAACGCCCGCTCCGCCTCCGCGACCAGCGCCCACAGCCGCGCCTGCCGCTCCGGCTCGTCGGCGAGGATGCGCAGGCCCGCGCGCACCGCCGCCGCGACCAGGGGCGAGGGCGCGGTGGAAAAGACGAAGCCGCGCGCACGGTTGACCAGCATGTCGCGCAGCACGCGCGGCAGGCACAACAGCCCGCCCTCCGCGCCCAGCGCCTTGCCGCAGGTGTGCAGCGTGACGACGTTCTCGCGCCCGTGCCACGCGGCGGCCAGTCCGCGCCCGCCGGCGCCGAACACGCCGGTCGCATGCGCCTCGTCGATCAGCAGCATCGCCTGATGCCGGTCGGCGAGATCGATCAGGGCGGCGAGCGGCGCGCGGTCGCCGTCCATGCCGTACAGGCTCTCGACCGCGATCCACGGCGTGCCGGTGCCGCCGTCGGTCCGCCACCCTCGGATCGCGGCGTCGAACGCGGCGAGGTCGTTGTGCGCCGCCGCCACCCGCGGCGCCCGCCCCAACCGCATCCCGTCGTGCGCGCTCGCATGGACCAGCGCATCGTGGACGACGAGGTCGCCGGGTTGCGGCAGCGTGGCGAATGCGGCGACGTTGGCGGCATAGCCGTTGGCGAAGAACAATGCCGCCTCGCTGCCGAACCAGGCCGCCGCCTCCGCCTCCAGCGCCTCGTGCTCGGGATGATTGCCGCGCAGCAGCCGCGATCCGCCCGACCCGATCGGCACCCCGCGGTCGATCGCCGCCGCCACCGCATCGCGCAATCGCGCCGAACCGCCGAGGCCCAGATAGTCGTTGGAGGCGAAATCCACCCCGGTCCGCGCGCGCAGGCTGCGCAACCGGTCGTTGGCGTCGAGCCGCGCCAGATCGTCGCGATAGAATTGGAGCATCGCCGCTCCCTTAACGGCTCCACAGGCGGGCGCCAGCGTGGCATCGACACCCCCCTTGCCGACGGCCGCCGAATCGCGCGCCGTCGGCCGGAGGCGCGAGGGACGTAACGATGACGATCAAGATGGCGGCCGCCGTGATGCTGGCGATGACCGTGTCCACCACGGCGGCGGCACAGCGGGCGCCCGCGCCGGTCGCGCTGCCGCGCACGATCCTGTTCATCGGCAACAGCTTCACCCAGGGCGCGCATTCGCCGGTGCGCAACTGGCACGCGCATCGCGTCACCGACCTGACCGGCGCGGGCTATGGCGGGGTACCCGCCCTGTTCAAGGAATTCGCCGACGAGGCGGGGCTGGCCTATGCCGTCAGCCTGGAGACGCAGGGCGGCCAGAGCCTCGCCTTCCACTACGACCAGCGCCGCCACCTGTTCGACCGCGCATGGGATGTCGTCGTACTGCAGGAATACAGCACGCTCGACCGCGACCGCCCCGGCAACCCCACCCAATATATCCGCAGCGTCGGTCAGCTGGGATCGCTGTTCCGCGTCCGCAACCATGCCGTGCGCGTCGAGCTGATGGCGACGTGGAGCCGCGCGGATCAGGTCTATCAGCCCGGCGGCGCGTGGTACGGCCGGCCGATCGGCGCGATGGCGGACGATCTGCGCAGCGCCGCCGACCGGGCGCGGATCACCAACCGGTCGGTGTCCGGGGTGATTCCGGTCGGCCAGGCATGGAACCGCGCCTTCGCCGCGCGCGTCGCCGATCCCGATCCCTATGACGGCGTCGCCTTCGGTCAGGCGAACCTGTGGTCCTACGACCAGTATCACGCCAGCACGGCGGGCTATTATCTTGAGGCGCTGGTGGTGTTCGGCCGCATCACCGGGGTCGATCCCCGCACGCTGGGGCGCGGCGAACGTGCCGCCGACGAGCTGGGCCTGTCCCCCGACCTTGCCGCCTCGCTCCAGCTGATCGCGTCGGAACAGCTGGCCCAGCGCTGACCGGCCCGGGGGGAAGGATCCCCCGGCGGCGGATCAGACGCGCATCGGCATCAGGACGTACAGCGCCGGCGCCTTGTCGTTTTCGCGGATCAGCGTCGGTGCGGCGGCATCGTTCAAATGCACCTCGACCACGTCGCCGTCGATCTGGCCGAGGATATCGAGCAGATAGCGGCTGTTGAAGCCGATCTCGAACGGCATCGCGGCATAGTCGCCCGGCACTTCCTCGGCGGCGGTGCCGTTTTCGGGGCTGGTCACCGACAGCGTGATCTTGTCGCGGTCGAGCGCCATCTTGACCGCGCGCGTCTTTTCGGTGGCGATCGTCGAGACGCGGTCGACGCCTTCCTCGAAGCTGCGCGGATCGAGCTTCAGGATCTTGTCGTTCCCGGTCGGGATGACGCGCGAATAATCGGGGAAGGTCCCGTCGATCAGCTTCGACGTCAGCACCGCCTGCCCCAGGTCGAAGCGGATCTTGGTCCCCGACAGCGACACGCCGACCGACCCGTCGACCTCGTCGAGCAACTTGCGCAGTTCGGCGACGCATTTGCGCGGCACGATCACGTCGGGCATCCCCGCCGCGCCCTCGGGCCGCGGCAGCGTGACGCGCGCCAGCCGGTGGCCGTCGGTCGCGGCGGCCTTCAGCGTCGGTTCGCTGGCGTCGTCCTGCACGTGCAGGAAGATGCCGTTCAGGTAGTAACGCGTTTCCTCGGTCGAGATGGCGAAGCGCGTCTTGTCGATGATCTGCTTCAGCGTTTCCGCCGGGATTTCGAACTGCGTCGGCAATTCGCCCTCGGCGATCACCGGGAAATCGTCGCGCGGCAGCGTGCCGAGGCTGAAGCGCGCGCGCCCTGCGACGATCGACATTCGCCCTTCCGCGGCGTGCAGCTGCACCTGGCTGCCCTCGGGCAGCTTGCGGGCGATGTCGAACAGCGTGTGCGCGGATACCGTCGTCGAACCCGGCTGGTCGACCGCCGCCACGATCGATTCGTTGATCTGGAGGTCGAGGTCGGTCGCCATCAGCCGCAGCTGGCCCTCCGCCGTCGCTTCCAGCAGCACGTTCGACAGGATCGGGATGGTGTTGCGCCGCTCCACCACGGACTGGACGTGGCTCAGCCCCTTCAGGAGCGTTGCGCGTTCGATCGTCGCCTTCATGATCTTTAAAACCCCTGTCCCCCGAAACCGGGTCTTCCCCCGAAACCGGGTCGTCCCCCGAGTCCGGGACATGTCCCGCCTGTCCTACCCATGAAAAAGGGGTCGGAGCAAGCGCCCCGACCCCTCCGACGATTCGGGTTAACGAAGCGTTGACCTCAGAACCGCATGCCGACGCCCGCGACCAGCTGATGCCGGTCGGCGTCGATGTCGAACCCGTCCGCCTTGCCGTAATGCGAATAGCGGTATTCGCCCTTCACATAGGTGTTCGAACCGATCTGGTGCTCCAGCCCGGCGCCGAGCCGCAGCCCGTCGAGATCGACGCGATCCGTCGTCCGCGTGTTGCCGACGTCGTAGCGCGCCTCGACCCGGGCATTGGTATAGCCGCCCTTGGCATAGGCGAGGGTCGTCGGGTTGAGCACGAAGCCGACGCGCGCGCCCGCATACAGGTCGCGCCCAGCCGACACGCGCAGCCGGTCGCCCGGCGTCAGCAGATTGTCGGTCCGGGTGTCGGAAGTCGACCCGGTCAGTTCGCCCTCGCCGCCGACGATCAGGTTGTTGAGCTGCACGTCGTAGCCGACCGCACCGCCATAGACGACGCCGTCGCTGGTGCTCGATCCCTGGTCGTGGCCGTCCTTCAGCGCATCGTAGCCGGCGACGCCTTCGATGCGCAGCCCGGTGAACGGCGCGCCCGCGGTCTGGGCGAGGACGGGGGTGGCGAACGCGGTGGTGGCGAGCGCGGCGAGGATGATGATACGCATGAACAACTCCATGTTTCGCCCCCGGGAACGCGGGGCGGACGGCTCCAATGGTCGAACCGGGCGGCCGTTGCATGAACCTCAGCTAAACGCGGAAAACCGTTGCTTTTCCGCCACAGCGCCCCGACACCGGCGGCATGACGCCGTCCGTTTCCGCCGCCCCGGCCCGTTCCGACCGCAAGGGCCGCGACTTCGTCGCCCGCCACGGCGAAACCGTATTCAACGCCGCGCGCCGGTTGCAGGGGGATCACCCCCACACGCCGCTGACCCGCGCCGGTTTCGCGCAGGCGGACGAGATCGGGCGCGCGCTGCGCGAGCGGCTCGGTCACCGGCCCGCGCTGACGCTCTGGGCGTCGCCGACCGGCCGCGCGCTCCAGACGCTGGCGGTGATCGCCGAGCATCTCGGCCTCGACTGGCACGCGGCACGCACCGACCCGCGGCTGGTCGAGATCGGCATGGGCAGCTGGGGCGGGCGCTATTACGCCGACGTGGTGGACGA
Organism: Sphingomonas sp. A2-49; assembly: GCF_025548555.1. Classification (GTDB taxonomy): domain Bacteria; phylum Pseudomonadota; class Alphaproteobacteria; order Sphingomonadales; family Sphingomonadaceae; genus Sphingomonas. The sequence goes on along the minus strand of NZ_JAJLPA010000018.1, from coordinate 46,319 downwards.
GGTCGGACCGGTGGTGACCGCGGAAGGACTGCTGCGCCCCGCCGCCGATGGCGAGGATTATCGCGCCATCGCCGCCCGTGTCACCGGCTGGCTGGCGGACACCGGCGACGATCCCGGCGACCGCCTCGTCATCATGCACGGCATATCGAGCCGGGTGCTGCGCGGCGTGATGACGGGGGCGCCGGTCCACCCCGAATGGGGCGCGCCGATCGCGGCGGGCCTGCCGCAGGGGTCGCTGGTCGAGATCGCGCACGGCCGCGAAACGGTCGCGCATCTCGGCAGCGGGCACGCCCCGGCGTGAGCGACGCGCGCTACGCCGTGCTGCTGCTCGCCCTGCTGGCAGCGGCGGCGCCGGCGCGCCAGGCGATCGGCGTGTACAGGAGCTGGGGCGCCTTCCGCGACGCCGTGCCCGCGCGCTGCTATGCCATCGCCCGCCCCGCGACCGCGGGCGGGCGTGCGGGCGGCTGGGCGAGCGTCGCGACCTGGCCGGATCGCGGGCTGCGCGCATCGCTGCACATCCGCCTGTCGCGCGAGCGCGACCGGTCGGCGCCGGTCACGCTGACGATCGGCGAGCGCCGCTTCGACCTCACCGCCAACACGCTCGACGCCTGGGCCGCCGACGCGCCGAGCGACCGCGCCGTCGTCGCCGCGATCCGATCGGGGCGCAGCATGAGCGTCGAGGCGGTCGCCCCCGGCGGCCGCCCCTTCGCCGACGTCTACCTGCTCGCCGGCGCCGCCACCGCGATCGACGCGGCGGCGCTCGGCTGCGTGCGCTGACCGCCCGCCGGGGCGGGATGGAAACCACGGCCGTTTTCGTCTATATCCCGGCGATGCTCGACAGCGTTGCCCCACCCATGCCCATTCCGGGCCACATCGATCCTGTCCCCGTTCCGCGCCCGCAGACGTTCCGCGAGGATGGTCGCATCGACCTGATCGGCCTCGGCAAGGACGCATTGCGCCAGACCCTGCTCGACGCGGGGATGGAGCTGCGCCAGGCCAAGCTGCGCGCCAAGCAGATCTGGCACTGGCTCTACAATCGCGGCGCGACCGAATTTTCGGCGATGAGCGACATCTCGAAGACGATGCATCCGTGGCTGGAGCAGCGCTTCGTCATCGGCCGGCCCGAGGTGATCGAGGCGCAGGTGTCGACCGACGGCACGCGCAAATGGCTGCTGCGCTCGCCCGACGGGCAGGATTACGAGGCGGTGTTCATTCCCGACGCGGATCGCGGCACATTGTGCGTGTCGAGCCAGGTCGGCTGCACGCTCAACTGCCGTTTCTGCCACACCGGCACGATGCGGCTCGTCCGCAACCTGACCGCGGGCGAGATCGTCGGGCAGGTGATGCTCGCGCGCGACGCGCTGGGCGAATGGCCGAGCCAGCCCGAAGGGCGCATGCTCACCAATATCGTGATGATGGGCATGGGCGAGCCGCTGTACAATTTCGACGCGGTGCGCGACGCGCTGCGCCTCGTCATGGACGGCGACGGCCTCGCGCTGTCGAAGCGGCGCATCACCCTGTCCACCAGCGGCGTCGTGCCGATGATGGCGCGCGCGGGCGAGGAGATCGGGGTCAACCTCGCGGTGTCGCTCCACGCGGTGACCAAGGAGGTGCGCGACGAGATCGTGCCGCTCAACAAGAAATACGGCATCGAGGAGCTGTTGCAGGCCTGCGCCGACTATCCCGGTGCCAACAACGCCCGCCGCATCACGTTCGAATACGTCATGCTGAAGGACAAGAACGATTCCGACGCCGAGGCGCACGAGCTCGTCCGCCTGCTGCGCAAGTACAAGCTGCCCGCCAAGGTCAACCTGATCCCGTTCAACCCGTGGCCGGGCGCGCCCTACGACACCTCGACGCCCGAACGCGTGCGCCGGTTCAGCGACATCGTCTTCGAGGGCGGCATCTCCGCCCCCGTCCGCACCCCGCGCGGTCGCGACATCGACGCCGCCTGCGGCCAGCTCAAGACCGCCGCCGAGAAAAAGAGCCGCGCGCAGATGGATCGCGAAGCCGACGAGAAGATGGCCGCGCTTGGCTGATGCCGCCGGCCTCGCGCTGGCGGCGGGGGCGGGGGTGCTGGGCGGCGCGATGAATGCGCTCGCGGGCGGCGGATCGTTCGCGACGATGCCGACGCTGATCGCGCTCGGCCTGCCCTCCACCGTCGCCAACGCCACCAGCAACGTCGCGGTCCAGCCCGGCGCGGTGGCGAGCGCCTGGGCCTATCGCCGGGGCCTCGCGCCGATCGGCGGGGTGGGGGTGCGACCGCTCGCGGCGATCACCTTCACCGGCGGGCTCGCGGGCAGCCTGCTGCTCGCCTGGACGCCGGCGACGGCGTTCGACGTCATCGTGCCCTGGCTGCTGCTCGCCGCGACGATCGCGATCGCGCTCGGCCGGCACGCATCGGACTGGCTGAGCACCCGTTTCGTCGCCGGACCGCGCAGCCTTGCGGCGGGACAGGCGCTGCTCGGCATCTACGGCGGCTATTTCGGCGGCGGCGTCGGCATGATGCTGACCGCGATGTGGGGGCTGCTGACCGGCGCGAGCCCGGCGAAGCTCGCCGCGCCGCGCACGCTGATGCTCGCGGTCGCCAACACCGCGGCGACGATCGTGTTCGTCGCGAGCGGCATGATCGCCTGGGCGCTCTGCGTGCCGATGATGGCCGGATCGATCGCCGGCGGCTATCTGGGGGCGCTGGTCGGGCGACGCCTGCCCCCGGCGGCGATCCGCGGCTGGACGCTGCTGGTGACGGTGGTGACGACCGCGGTGTTCTTCTGGCGTGCCTACGGCTGACGGCGCGCCGACGCCCGATGCCACCGCGCGCGTCGCGACCCAGACGCCGCGTCCATGAACCCGTTCCGGTGCTCGACCGTTACCCTTGCTGCATTGCAGCAAAGCCGGTTAGGGCAGATCTCATGACGTTACGACAGACCGCCGCGGCGCATCCGGGCCTCGTCCACCTTGCGCTCGCGATGGGCGGGTTCGCGATCGGCACCACCGAATTCGCGGCGATGAGCCTGGAGCCCGACCTCGCCCGCGGGCTGGGGATCGACGCGCCGACGGTCGGGCATGTCATCAGCGCCTATGCGCTGGGTGTCGTCGTCGGCGCGCCGACGATCGCCATCCTGTCCGCGCGGCTGTCGCGACGGGTGCTGCTCGTCGGACTGATGGCGCTGTTCGCGATCGGCAACACGCTGTCCGCGCTCGCACCGGGCTATGGCTGGATGCTGGCGTTCCGTTTCCTCGCCGGCCTGCCGCACGGGGCCTATTTCGGGATCGCCTCGCTCGTCGCCGCGTCGCTGGTGCCCGACGACCGGCGGACGCAGGCGGTCGGGCGGGTGATGCTGGGGCTGACCGTCGCGACGATCGTCGGCGTGCCGTTCGCGACGCTGCTCGGCCAGGTCGCGAGCTGGCGCTGGGTCTTCGCGCTCGTCGCGGTGCTGGCGCTCACCACCGCAGCGCTGGTCGCATGGCTCGCGCCCGCGGACGCCCCCGACACCGCCGCCAGCCCGCTGCGCGAGCTGACCGCGCTGACGAGGCCGCAGGTCTGGCTGACGCTCGGCACCGGCGCGATCGGCTTTGGCGGCATGTTCGCGGTCTATACCTATCTCGCCGCGACGCTGACCGAGGTGACCGGCGTATCGGCAGGGACGGTGCCGGTCGTGCTCGCCGTGTTCGGCACCGGCATGACGATCGGCAACCTCGTCGTGCCGCGCTTCGCCGACCGCGCGCTGATGCCGACCGCGGGCGCGCTGCTGGTGTGGTCGGCGGCGGCGCTGGCGCTCTATCCGCTCGCCGCCGGCAACCCCTGGACGATGACGCTCGACGTGTTCGCGATCGGCCTCGGCGGCGCGCTCGGCACGGTGTTGCAGACGCGGCTGATGGACGTGGCGGGCGAGGCGCAGGCGCTGGCCGCCGCGCTCAACCATTCGGCGTTCAACACCGCCAACGCGATCGGGCCGTGGCTGGGCGGCCTCGCGATCGCGGCCGGGTTCGGCTGGACGTCGACCGGAATCGTCGGCTGCGGCCTCGCGCTCGGCGGACTGGCGATCTGGGCCATCGCCTTTGCCGCGGCGCGTGGCGGTATCGGCTTGCCCGCCGCGGCGGAGCCGTTACGCGGGAACGGATGACGTCCCGCACGCCCCGACGCGGCAGCCACAGCGCGCTGCGCGATTTCCTGCACAGCGAGGCTGCGGGCGGCGTCGTCCTGATCGCCGCCGCCGTGCTGGCGATGATCGTCGCCAACCTGCCCGCCACCGCGCACGGGTACGAGGCGCTGCTGCACCGGACCACCGGGCCGATGCTGTCCCCCGAACTGGGGCCGATGAGCGTCCACCTGTGGATCAACGACGGGCTGATGGCGCTGTTTTTCCTGCTCGTCGGGCTGGAGATCAAGCGCGAGTTCGTCGACGGCCGGCTCGCCAGCGTCGAGCGGCGGCGGCTGCCGTTCATCGCCGCCGCCGCGGGCATGGCGGTGCCGGCGCTGGCCTTCCTCGCCGTGGCGGGCGGCGTCCCCGCGCTCCGGCCCGGCTGGGCGATCCCCGCGGCGACCGACATCGCCTTCGCGATCGGGGTGATGGCGCTGCTCGGCAGCCGGGTGCCCTCGGCGTTGAAGCTGCTGCTGACCACGGTCGCGATCGTCGACGACATGGGGGCGGTCGCGATCATCGCCGTCGCCTATACCGAAACGATCCACGTCGCCGCACTGGCGGGCGCCGCGGCGGTGCTGGCGGGGATGTATGGGCTCAACCGGCGCGGGGTCATGATGCTGTGGCCCTATCTCGCCGCCTTCGCGCTGTTGTGGCTGCTCGTGCTGATGTCGGGCATCCACGCCACCATCGCCGGGGTGGCGGCGGCGGCGCTGATCCCGATCCGCCCCTCCCCCGCCGCACCCGACGACGCGACCTCGCCGCTGCACCGGCTGGAACACGCGCTGCACCCCTGGGTCGCCTTTGCGATCGTGCCGCTGTTCGGTTTCGCCAATGCCGGCGTGTCGCTCGCCGGGGTCGGCGCGGAGACGCTCGGCCGGCCGCTGGTGCTCGGCATCGCGCTCGGGCTGTTCCTCGGCAAGCAGCTGGGGATCGTCGCGGCGATCTGGGGCGCGGACCGGCTGGGCATCGCGCGACGGCCCGCGGGCATCGGCTGGGGCCAGCTCTACGGCATGGCGCTGCTCGCCGGAATCGGCTTCACGATGAGCCTGTTCATCGGCGGCCTCGCCTTCGCCGACCCGGCGCTGCTCGGCGAGGTCAAGATCGGCGTGCTCGCCGGATCGATCGCCTCGGCGCTGGCAGGGGTGATCGTGCTGCTGGCGGCGGGACGGGGGCGACCGGCATGAGGATCTTCGCGCATCCGGCGCAGGCCGCGCACCACCCGGCCCATGAATTTCACAACGGCGCCCTGACGCCCTATGCCGAGGTGCCGGCGCGGCTGGCGACGATCCTCGCGGCGCTGGGACCGGTCGAAACGCCTGCGGACGCGGGGCTGGCGCCGATCCTCGCGGTCCACGACGCCGCCTATTGCGACGCGTTGCAGGCGGTACCGGCGCTGTGGCGCGCGGCGGGGCGGGCGGGCGAGGCCATCCCCTACGCCTTTCCGATCGTGCGGCGGCGGTCGCTGACGCCGTCGCGGGTCGACGCGCTGCTCGGCGCGCACGCGATGGACAGCGTGACGCCGATCACCGACGACACCTGGTCCGCGGCCTATTGGAGCAGCCAGGCCGCGCTGGCCGCCACCGCCGCGGTGCTGGGCGGCGACCGCGCCGCCTTCGCGCTCAGCCGGCCTCCCGGCCATCATGCCGGGCGCGACTATTGCGGCGGCTATTGCCACCTCAACCATGCCGCGGTCGCCGCGCAGGCGGCGCGCGATGCCGGCATCGCCCGCGTCGCGATCCTCGACATCGACTATCACCACGGCAACGGCACGCAGGATATCTTCTGGGATCGCGGCGACGTCTTCTACGCCTCGATCCACGCCGATCCCGCCACCGATTTCCCCTTCTACTGGGGTCATGCCGACGAGACCGGTGCGGACGCGGGCGAAGGCGCGACGTGCAACCTGCCGCTGCCCCACGGCACCAGCCTCGCCGCGTTCCGGGCGGCGCAGGGGAGCGCGCTCGAAGCGATCGCGCGGTTCGATCCGGGGCTGCTGGTGGTGAGCTTCGGCGCCGACACATGGGAGGGCGACCCGATCTCGCGCTTCGCGCTCACCACCGCCGGCTACCGCCTGCTGGCGCGCGACATCGCCGGCTGCGGCTGGCCGACGGTGATCGTGATGGAGGGCGGCTATGCGGTCGACGCGCTCGGCGCCAACGTCGCGAGCTTCCTTGCCGGCTTCTGACGGCCCGCTGCGGCGGGGCACGCCCGCCTATCGCCGGCTGACGCTGGCAATGCTGTTCGCGGGCTTCTCGACCTTCTCGCTGCTCTATTCGGTGCAGCCGCTCTTGCCGCTGTTCGCGCACGATTACGCGCTGAGCGCCGAGGGCGCGTCGCTCGCGGTGTCGCTCGCGACCGGGCCGCTCGCTGTGGGCATCCTGTTCGCCGGCATCCTGTCCGACCGGGTCGGGCGCCGGCCGCTGATGGTGTGGGCGATGTTCCTCGCCGGCATGCTGACGCTTGCTGCCGCGCTGGTGCCGGGGTGGCACGCGCTGCTCGGGCTGCGCCTGCTCACCGGCATCGCGCTCGCCGGCGTGCCGGCGGTGGCGATGGCCTATGTCGCCGAAGAGGTCGATGTCGCCTCCGTCGGCGCGGCGATGGGCCTGTATATCGCCGGCAGCGCGATCGGAGGCATGGGCGGGCGGCTGGTCGCCAGCCTCGTCGCCGACGTCGCCGGCTGGCGCTGGGCGCTGGGCTGCGTCGGCCTCGCCGGCGTGGCGATGGCGGAGGCGTTCCGCCGGCTCGCACCGCCGTCGCGCGGCTTCGTCGCGGGCGGCGGCGGCAGTCCGATCGCCGGTGCCGCCGCGCTGTTCCGCGACCGGGCGCTGCCGCTGCTCTATGCCGAGGCGTTCGTGCTGATGGGGGTGTTCGTCACCGTCTACAATTACGCCGGCTTCCGGCTGCTCGCGCCGCCCTACGGGCTCAGCCAGGCCGCGGTCGGGCTGGTGTTCCTGCTCTACATCCTCGGGTCGGCGAGTTCGGCGCTGTTCGGGTCGTTCGCGGGGCGGGTCGGCCGGCGCCGCGTGTTCTGGCTGCCGATCGTGCTGCTGATCGCCGGGGTGGCGGCGAGTGCGGCACGGCCGCTCGCGCTGGTCGTCGGCGGCATCGCGCTCGTCACGATCGGTTTCTTCGGCGCGCATTCGATCGCCAGCGCCTGGGTCGGGCGGCGCGCGGTCGGCAATCGCGGCCAGGGGGCCGCCTTGTACCTGTTCTTCTATTACCTGGGGTCGAGCGTCCTGGGGTCTGCGGGCGGCATCGCCTGGACGCATGCGGGCTGGCGCGGGGTGACGCTGTTCTGCCTGGCGCTCGGCGGGATCGCGCTGGCGCTCGCGGTGCTGCTCGCCCGGATCGCGCCGCTGCCGCTGCCCGAGGCGCCGAACGCCGCCCCGGTCGAGCCATAGGTCACCGCGCCATCGCGTCCACCGGCGGCAGCCTGGCCGATCGCGCCGCCACCGCCTCGACCGCCTCCATCACCCGCAGGATGTTGCCCCCCGCCAGCCGCGCCAGATCGGCGTCGCTCCACCCCCGCCCTACCAGTTCGGCGAAGAGCAGCGGATAGCCGTCGACCCCGCTCAGCCCCTGCGGCGCGGTGCCGTTGATGCCGTCGTAATCGCCGCCCAGCCCGACCGCGCCATGCCCGGCGACCCGCGCGACATGCTCGACGTGGTCGGCGACCTCCTTCACCCCGACCGCCGGCTCGGGATGCGCGGCGTCCCACGCCACCAGCGGCGCCGGCGCGCGCGCGCCATAGACGTCCGCCGCCACTCCGGCCGACCGCGCATAGGCGGTCCGGGCAGCATCCCACGCGCGCCAGGCGTTCGACAGGAAGGCCGGATAGAAGTTCACCATCACCACCCCGCCCTTCGCGCCGATCGCGCGGAGCAGGTCGTCGGGAATGTTGCGCGGCGCAACCGTCACCGCGCGCGCGCCCGAATGCGACGCGATCACCGGCGCGGTCGACACCGCCAGCACGTCGCGCATCGTCGTATCCGCGACGTGGCTGACGTCGACGATCATGCCGATGCGGTTCATTTCGGCCACCACCTGCCGTCCGAACGGGTTCAGGCCGCCCGCCCGCGGCGCATCGGTGGCGCTGTCCGCCCATTCCAGGCTCTTCCCATGCGTCAGCGTCATGTAGCCGACGCCGAGCGCCTTGTACTGGCGCAGCACCGACAGCCGGCCGTCGATCTGATGACCGCCCTCGACCCCGATCATCGACGCGATCCGCCCCGCCCTCTCGATCCGCTTCACGTCGGCGGCGGTGGTCGCCAGCGCCAGATCGGCCGGGTGCGCCGCGACGAAGCGGCGGACGATGTCGATCTCTTCCAGCGTCATCTCGACCGCGCGCGGGCCGATCGTGTCGGCGGGGATCCACACCGACCAGAATTGCCCGCCGACCCGACCGCGCCGCAGCCGCGGGATGTCGGTCTGCAACGGATGCGGCAGCGCCGCGGTGTCGCGCGACAGGTCCGTCGCCTCCACCGCGCCACCCTGCTTGTCGCGCAATTCCCAGGCGAGGTCGTTGTGCCCGTCGATCACCGGCGTACGCGCGAGCAACCGGTCGACGCGGGCGGCGACGGCGGCATCGGGCGCGGCCTGCGCGGCGAGGAGGAGGGCGAGGATCAGCATCGCGGCAGTGAAGCAGCTTCGTGGCCGATCCACCAGCCTGCGCCCGCATTGCTTGAGGCCACCAAAGCTTTTCTTTCTATTCCCACTCGATCGATGGGATATTCTCGGCGGCCTGGAGGATCCGTGATGACGACCACCGAACCCGCCCCCCTGTCGCATAGCACGCGAGGCTGATCGTCATGGCGTCGCCCCCGCCGATCGCGGCCGCCGGCACCGATCTGGGCGAGGCCGTCGATAGGTTGCGCGCCGCCCGGATCGCGTGGCGCGACCGCCAGCCGTCGGCGGCGCGCGCCGCCGAAGCCTTCCCCTCGCGCGGCGCGGTCGAACGGATCGTGCAATTGCTGTCCGAGGCGCTCTACCCCCGCCGGCTCGGGCTCCGGCGGATCACCGCGGCGGACGAGGACCGCTTCGTCGCCGCCCGGCTCGCCGCCGCCTTCACCGAACTCGAACGCGAGATCGGGCAGGAAATCGGCTATTGGCAGGCCGAGGCGCGCGCCCGGTTCGACGCGGACCAGCCCGCGACGATCGTCCGGCTGTTCGCGGGTACGCTGGGGGACATCCGCCGGCTGGTCGACAGCGATGTCGAGGCGGCGTTCCTGGGCGATCCCGCGGCGGGCAGCACCGACGAGATCCTCGTTTGCTATCCCGGCGCGATCGCCAGTCTGCACCACCGTATCGCGCACGAACTGCATGCGCTCGGCGCGCCGATCGTCGCCCGGATGATCTCCGAACTCGCCAACGAACGCACCGGGATCGACATCCATCCCGGCGCCGCGATCGGCGAACGCTTCTTCATCGATCACGGCACCGGCGTCGTCATCGGCGAGACGGCGATCGTCGGCAGCGGCGTGCGGCTGTACCAGCACGTCACGCTCGGCGCGCGCAGTCCGCTGGGCGCCGCGCACCGCGGTCCGCGCGACCGTTTCGCGCGCCATCCGATCGTCGGCGACGACGTCGTGATCTACGCCGGGGCGACGATCCTCGGCCGCGTCACGATCGGCGCGGGTGCGACGATCGGCGGCAACGTCTGGCTGCTCGACGACGTGCCCGCCGGCGGCGTCGTGGTGCAGCCCGAGGCGACGCTGCTCGCCCCCTCCGCCGGCCATGCGCTGCGCGACACGCTCGTCGCGGCGATCGTGTGATGGGCCGGGCCGCCGATCCCGCCCGCCGCCCGGTGATCGGCGTGCTGTGCTGCAACGAGGTCGCCGACCGACCGGTGCAGGTCGTCGCCAGCCGCTTCGTCGAACCGCTCACCCGGCTCGCGGGCGCTACCGTCCTGCTGGTGCCGGCGATGCCCGATACCGCGGACGTCGCGACGCTCGCCGCGATCCTCGACGGGCTGCTGCTGACCGGATCGCGCTCGCACGTCGCGCCATGGCGCTACGGCGGCGCGCCGCTGCCCAGCGGACAGGTCGTCGACGAGCCGCGCGACGAGGTCGCGCTGGCGCTCGCCGGACGGATGATCGAGGCGGGCAAGCCGGTGTTCGGCATCTGCCGCGGGTTGCAGGAGATCAACGTGCTGTTCGGCGGGTCGCTCTGCGCCGCCGCGCATGCCGAACGCCACCACCGCGGCGCGTGGGAGGGCGATTACGACGCGCTGTTCCACCACGGGCACGATGTCGAACTGAGTGCCTGCGGCCGGCTCGCCGATGCCACCGGCGCGCGGCGGATGCGGGTCAATTCGGTGCACCAGCAGGGTATCGACCGCCTCGGCGGCGGCCTGTCGGTCGAGGCGATCGCCGCCGACGACGGCCTGATCGAGGCGGTGTCGGCGCGGCCCTGCGGCGGCGATGTGCTCGGCGTGCAATGGCATCCCGAATGGGATGCCGCCACCGCGCCCGCCAGCCGCGCCTTCTTCGCGCTGATCGGCGCGGGCCTGCGCGACGGCGCGCCACGGGTTTCAACACGGAGGATGGAATGAAGATCGTGATCCTGGCACCGGCGCTGGCGCTCGCCGCGCTGAGCGTTTCCGGCTGCGGCCCCAAGGCCGACACCGGCGCCACCAATGCCGCCGCTACCGAGACGCTGACGCTCAACGAGGAGGGCGACGCCGCCCTCGCCAACAGCGACGGTTTCGAGGCGAATGCGACCGATCCGGCGCCCGACAACGCCATCGGTGACAACGCACTGGCGCCGGCCGCGGGCAACGCCCTCTAGTTCACCGATTTTCCGGACACGCCAGGCAAGCTCCCTAGGCGTAGACTGGCGGCCCGACATTGCTGTGTCGGGCCGCCTTTTTGCGCGTCGGGCGTCGTCGGTCAGAGCTTCCCGGTCAGTTCGGGAACGATCTTGAACAAATCGCCGACCAGGCCGATGTCGGCGACCTGGAAGATCGGCGCGTCCTCGTCCTTGTTGATCGCGACGATGACCTTGCTGTCCTTCATCCCGGCGAGATGCTGGATCGCGCCCGAGATGCCGACCGCGATATAGACTTCCGGCGCGACGATCTTGCCGGTCTGGCCGACCTGATAGTCGTTGGGCGCATAGCCCGCGTCCACCGCCGCGCGGCTGGCACCGACGCCGGCGCCGAGCTTGTCGGCGAGCGGATCGATCAGCGCGTGGAACTGCTCGCCCGAACCCAGCGCGCGGCCGCCCGACACGATGATCTTGGCGCTCGTCAATTCGGGACGCGCATTTTCGGCGATCTCGGCGCCGACGAAGCGCGACTTGCCGGTGTCGCCCTGCGATGCCACCGCCTCGACCACGCCCGACCCGCCCTCGGTCGCCGCCTTGTCGAACGCGGTGCCGCGCACGGTGATGACCTTCTTGGCGTCCGACGACTGCACCGTCGCGATGGCGTTGCCGGCGTAGATCGGCCGCGTGAACGTGTCGTCGCTCTCGACCGACAGGATGTCGCTGATCTGCATGACGTCGAGCAGGGCGGCGACGCGGGGCGCGACGTTCTTGCCGGTGGTGGTCGACGGCGCGACGAAGGCGTCGTGATGCCCCATCAGTTCCACGACCAGCGGCGCGACGTTCTCGGCCAGCGCATGCGCATAGGCAGCGTCGTCGGCGACGTGCACCTTGCCGACGCCGGCGATCTTCGCCGCCGCCTGCGCGACGCCGTCGACGCCCTGCCCCGCGACGAGCAGATGCACTTCGCCGAGCCTGGACGCGGCGGTCACCGCGGCGAGCGTGGCGTCCTTGACGGCGGTGCCGTCGTGTTCGACCCAGACGAGCGTCTTCAGGTTACCGGTCATCGGGCAATCCCCATCGCATGCAGCTTGGTGACGAGTTCGTCGACATCGGCGACCTTGATCCCCGCCTGGCGCTTGCCAGGCTCGACGACCTTCAGCGTCTTGAGGCGCGGGGTGACGTCGACGCCGTAATCGGCGGCGGTCTTCTGCGCCATCGGCTTCGACTTCGCCTTCATGATATTGGGCAGCGAGGCGTAGCGTGGTTCGTTGAGGCGCAGGTCGGTGGTGACGATCGCGGGCAGCGGGAAGCTGTCCGTCTCGAGCCCGCCATCGACTTCGCGCGTGACGGTGACGGTGCCGTCGCCCAGCTCGACCTTCGAGGCGAAGGTGCCTTGGCCCCAGCCGAGCAGGCCGGCGAGCATCTGGCCGGTCTGGTTGTTGTCGTCGTCGATCGCCTGCTTGCCGAGGATGACCAGCGCGGGCTGTTCCTCCTCCACGATCTTCGCGAGGATCTTGGCGACGCCGAGCGGCTCGACCTTTTCCTCGGACGTGACGAGGATCGCGCGGTCGGCACCCATCGCGAGCGCGGTGCGCAGCGTTTCCTGCGCCTTCTGCTCGCCGATCGAGACGACGACGATCTCGGTGACGCCCTTGTCCTTGAGACGGATCGCCTCCTCGACCGCGATCTCGTCGAACGGGTTCATCGACATCTTGACGTTGGCCAGGTCGACGCCCGTCCCGTCCGCCTTCACGCGGGGCTTCACGTTGTAATCAAGCACGCGCTTGACCGGCACCAGCACCTTCATCAGCTTCCTTCCGATTGCGCCTCCGATGCCGTTTTCCGGCACCGTATCGGCGGGTCACATGGCTATTTTCCGTCGTTTTCGCAAGTCCGGTACGGAAATCGCCGCTTGCCGTAACGGCATCCGCCCCGTCCGAACGAATCGGGCCCGGACATGATGCCCGAGCCCGACGGTTTTTTCACGTGTTCGCGTCGCCGGACGCCGTCCGGACGCGGCGGATCAGGCCGCCTTCTGCACCTCGGCGACGATCTTCTTGGCCGCGTCGCCCAGGTCGTTGGCGGGGACGATGGCGAGGCCCGAATTCGCCAGGATGTCCTTGCCCGCCTGCACGTTGGTGCCTTCCAGACGGACGACCAGCGGCACCGACAGGTTCACTTCCTTCGCCGCGGCGACGATGCCCTCGGCGATGATGTCGCACTTCATGATGCCGCCAAAGATGTTGACGAGGATGCCCTTCACCGCCGGATCGGCGAGGATGATCTTGAACGCCGCCGTCACCTTTTCCTTGTTGGCGCCGCCGCCGACGTCGAGGAAGTTGGCGGGGAACATGCCGTTCAGCTTGATGATGTCCATCGTCGCCATGGCCAGGCCGGCGCCGTTGACCATGCAGCCGATGTCGCCGTCGAGCTTGATGTAGGCGAGGTCGTACTTCGACGCCTCCAGCTCCATCGCATCCTCTTCGGTCGTGTCGCGCAGCTCGAGCAGGTCCTTGTGACGGAACAGCGCGTTGCCGTCGAACGCCACCTTGGCGTCGAGCACCATCAGCTTGCCGTCGTCGGTGACCGCGAGCGGGTTGATCTCGATCTGCTCGGCGTCGGTGCCGAGAAACGCGTCGTACAGCTTCGATGCGACGTTGGCGGCCTGCTTGGCGAGGTCGCCGGTCAGGTCCAGCGCGGCGGCGACGGCGCGGCCGTGATGCGGCTGGAAACCGGTCGCGGCGTCGATGTCGATCGAGTGGATCTTTTCGGGCTCGTCGTGCGCGACCGTCTCGATGTCCATGCCGCCTTCGGTGCTGGCCACCATCGACACGCGACCCGTCGCGCGGTTGACGAGCAGCGCGAGGTAGAATTCCTTGGCGATGTCGACGCCGTCGGTGACGTACAGGCGGTTGACCTGCTTGCCGGCATCGCCCGTCTGGATCGTCACCAGCGTGTTGCCGAGCATGTCGGTCGCCGCGGCGCGGACGTCGTCGGCGGTCCTGGCGAGGCGGACGCCGCCCTTCGCATCGGGGCCGAGTTCCTTGAACTTGCCCTTGCCGCGGCCGCCGGCATGGATCTGCGCCTTGACGACGTACAGCGGCCCGGGAAGCTTGGCCGCGGCGGCGACGGCCTCTTCGACGCTCAATGCGGCAAAGCCGACGGGGACGGGGACGCCGAACTTGGCGAGCAGTTCCTTGGCTTGATATTCGTGGATGTTCATGGCCTGCCTCGCATTGTGCTATTAAGAGGAGATTGTGCCGCCCTTTGCACAGGCGGCGCGACGAATCCACCCCGATCTGATCGGGGCACCGGCGTTATTGCAAACGCATCGCATTAGATGGAACACGCATGTCCTGGCCGATCGGCTCCCTGCTCTTTCTCGCCACCGTGATCGGCATGGAGGCGTTCGCCTATGCCGCGCACCGTTGGGTCATGCATGGCCCGGGGTGGTTCCTGCACGCCAGCCACCACCGCAAGCGCCATGGCGCCTGGGAATGGAACGACCTCTATGCGGCGATCTTCGCGGTGCCGTCGTTCCTGCTGATCTTCGGCGGGTTGCAGCTCGGCTGGTGGCCCGGGCTGGTGTGGATCGGCGCCGGGATCGCCGCCTATGGCGCGATCTACTTCGGCTTCCACGACGTCATCGTCCACCAGCGCATCCCGACGCGCTACCTGCCCCGCTCCGCCTATATGAAGCGCATCGTCCAGTCGCACCGGCTGCACCACGTCGTCGAGACGCGCGAGGGCAACGTCAGCTTCGGCTTCCTCGTCGCGCCCCGGCCCGAAGCGCTGAAGGCCGAGCTCAAGCGGCGCGGCCGCCAGGGGGTGCGCGCCCCCGAAGCCGCCCCGGACAGCAAACGGGCGTTGGCAGAAAAGTAACCATTGTCGTGGCATCCCGCATGCCATGGAACAGCCGCTCTTCACGCCGCCCTATGACGCGGTCGCCTATGGCGCCGGCGACAGCAGCGACGAATCGCGCCAGGCGCTGCGCAAGGCGGTCAAGATGCGCGCGCACCTGCGCGACCGCGGCCAGACCCGGTTCGAGATCGAGGTCACCGACCTGTCGCTGTCGGGCTTCCGTGCGGAAACCAGCTTCACGCTGTGGCCCGGCACGGTGGTGTGGCTGACGCTGCCCGGCCTCGCCGGGCTGGAGGCGGTGGTCGCATGGCGCGACAAGTTCAAATACGGCTGCGCCTTCGCAAAGCCGCTCCACCCCGCGGTGTTCGAACACATCATCGCCCTGTCGCAGCGCTGACCGGCGTCGCGTACCTTCACGCTCGGGGATAGGCAGCGCACCAGCCCTTTGTAATAAAAGATCAGTAGCGGCGATCCACGCCGGCTTGACAGGACGACGGCAAAGCTGCCGTCAGACGGGCCGCACAACGCGCGCTCGCTGACCGTGCCGGATGCTGCGCGTGCCGCGCATCGGCGCGGGCGTGACCGCGCCTGCGCCGATCAGTCGAAGAGCGACGATACGCTGGTTTCGTCGGCGATGCGCTTGATCGCCTCGCCCAGCAGCGGCGCGATGGGCAGGTGGCGGATGCGGCTGGGCTTGCCGTCCTTCGGACCGATCGATTCGTGGTTGCCGATCGAATCGGTGATGACCAGTTCGCGCAGCGCCGACCCCTCGACCCGCGCCACCGCGCCGCCCGACAGCACGCCGTGCGTGACATAGGCGACGACGTCCTCCGCACCCGCCTCGCGCAGGGCGGCCGCGGCGTTGCACAATGTCCCCGCCGAGTCGACGATGTCGTCGATGAGGATGCAGAACCGCCCCTCGACGTCGCCGATGATGTTCATCACCTCCGATTCGCCGGCGCGCTCGCGGCGCTTGTCGACGATCGCGAGCGGGGCGTTGTCGAGCCGCTTGGCAAGCTGGCGCGCGCGGACGACGCCGCCGACGTCGGGCGAGACGACCATCATGTTCTTGCCCTTGAAGCGGGCGTTGATGTCCGCCGACATCACCGGCGCGGCGTACAGATTGTCGGTCGGGATGTCGAAGAAGCCCTGGATCTGGCCGGCGTGCAGGTCGACCGACAGCACCCGGTCGGCGCCCGCCACGGTGATGAGGTTGGCGACCAGCTTGGCCGAGATCGGGGTGCGCGGGCCGGGCTTCCGGTCCTGCCGGGCATAGCCCATGTAGGGGATCACCGCGGTGATCCGCCGCGCCGACGCGCGCTTCAGCGCATCGATCATGATGAGCATCTCCATCAGATTGTCGTTGGCGGGAAAGCCCGTCGACTGGAGAACGAACACATCCTCGCCGCGGACGTTTTCCTGGATCTCGACGAAGATTTCCTCGTCGGCGAAGCGGCGGACCAGCGCGTCGGTGAGCGGGATTTCCAGATAGGCGGCGACGTCCCGCGCAAGCGGAAGGTTCGAATTGCCGGTCATCAGTTTCATGGATGTGCTCCCGCCCCGTGGTTGCGCGCGCCTTAAAGAAACCGTCACGGAACGGAAAGCGGCGATCGCGACGGCGCCGCCCGGCCCCGCGGGCACAGACCGGTTGTCGCCGCGCGGGCGACTGACTAGGCCGTCGGCCATGACCGTCATCACCCGTTTCGCGCCCTCGCCCACCGGCAGCCTGCACGTCGGCAACATTCGTGCCGCGCTCCACAACTGGATGTATGCGCGCGCGAACGGCGGCCGCTTCCTGCTGCGCATCGACGACACCGACGCCGAACGCTCCGAGGAACGGTTCGTCGATGCGATCCACGCCGACCTCGCCTGGCTCGGCCTCGACCCCGATGCCGCGGTGCGCCAGTCGCAGCGGTTCGCGCTATATCAGGCGCGCTTCGACGCGCTGGTCGCGGCGGGACGCATCTATCCCGCCTACGAAACCGCGCAGGAACTCGACCTCAAGCGCAAGATCCTGCTCGGTCGCGGGTTGCCGCCGGTCTACGATCGCGCCGCGTTGCAGCTGTCGGCGGCGGACCGCGCCCGGATCGAGGGCGACGGGGTGCGCCCGCACTGGCGCTTCAGGCTCGATCACGACGCGCCGATCGCGTGGGACGACCTGATCCGCGGCCCGCAGGCGTTCGATCCGCGCACGATGAGCGACCCCGTCGTCCGCCGCGCCGACGGATCGTGGCTGTACATGCTGCCCTCGGCGATCGACGACGCCGACCTCGGCATCAGCCACGTCGTGCGCGGCGAGGACCATGTCTCCAACACCGCGCTGCAATTGCAGATGTTCGACGCAATGGGCGTCGCCCCGCCGCGGTTCGCGCACGAGGCGCTGCTGACGGGCGCGGAGGGCAAGCTGTCGAAGCGGCTGGGGTCGCTGGGCGTCGCGCATTTCCGCGACGAGGGGATCGAACCGCAGGCGGTGATCGCGCTGCTCGCCCGGATCGGCACCAGCGACCCGGTCGAGGCCGTGGTCAGTCCGGAACCGTTGATCGCCGCGTTCGACTTCGCCCGCTTCGGCCGCGCGCCTGCGCGCTTCGACGAGGCCGAACTGGCGCAGGTCAACGCCCGGATCGTCCACCAGAGCTGGTATGGCGCGGTCGCCGATCGCCTGCCCGCCGGCATGGGCGTCGCCGAATGGAACGCGGTCCGCCCCAACCTGTCCCGCGTCGCGGAGGCGGCGGACTGGTGGCGGGTGATCGAGGGGCCGGTCGACGCCCCCGCCGCCGATTCGGACACCGCCGCCTATCTGGCGCAGGCCGCCGGGGTCGCGCGCATCATGGAGTGGGGCGACGATCCCTGGCACGCGCTGACCGACGCGCTGAAGGCGGCGACGGGGCGCAAGGGCAAGACGCTGTTCCTGCCGCTGCGTCAGGCACTGACCGGACGCGATCACGGTCCGGACATGGCGGCGCTGCTGCCGCTGATCGGTCGCGACCGCACGATCGCGCGGCTCGCGGCGGCCGGCTGACCTCGGCGCCTTGACAGCGTAACGATACATCGTAACATCACGAGGTCCAGAGGAGACGCGTTCGAGTCCATCGCAGTTCGAGAGGAGACGGAGCCATGTATGCCGATCGTCACGCCCAGCCTGCCCGCTTCAACCCCGGCGGCCTGACCGCCGCGGTCGCGATCAACGCCGCTTTGGTCGCCGCGCTGATGTTCGCGGGGCCGACGACCCTGCCCGGCCCGGCCGGCCATGGCCCGACGATCGTCACCGTGCCGATCGATGAGCCGCCGCCCCCCGAACCCCCAAAGCCGCGACCCGAACCGCATGAGGTGACGGCGAGCCGGCCGGACGAACGGATCGTCGCGCCGATCCCGCCGATGCCGATGCCGGCACCCACCGGCTTCACCACGACCGCGATCGACTCGCCCCCCGCCCCCGGCCCGGTGGTCGGCAACGACCCCGGCCCGGTCGCGGTCGATCCGCCCGCCCCGCGGCTGCCGCCGCTGATCGGCCCGCAGGTCGACCCGCGCTATGCCAACGCCTTCCAGCCGACCTATCCGCCCGCCGAACGCCGCGCCAATCGCGACGGGCGCGTCACCGTACGCGTGCTGGTCGGCATCGACGGCCGCGTCCGCGAGATCGAGCGGATCACCGCAACGAGCGATGCCTTCTGGCAGGTGACGCAGGAGCGTGCCCTGCGTGCGTGGCGCTTCCGGCCAGCCACCCGAGGCGACGTGCCGGTCGAGGCATGGCGGACGATGACGCTCACCTTCCGCATGGAAGACGCCGGCTGACGCACCGGCCGGCGGGTTTCTTCCCCGCCGGCCGTGTCCGTCCGGGTCGGGGCATGTTCGCGCAGAGGCGCGGGGGACGCGGGCCATGGTTCGCCGCATGGCGCCCCCCTCGCTCAGAGAATAAAGCGCACCGCGATCGCCGGCACGGCCCGCCTTCGCGTCTCCGCCTCTTCGCGCGAACCCGTCGCACGCCTCGGGCACGGAGCACCGCCGACGCAGGCACTGGCCTCGCCGCCCCGCGCGACCTATCTTGGCGGCCATGCAGTTCTTCCGCCGCTTCTCGCCGGTCCGCGCCTACAAGGACCTGCGCCTGTTCCTGTCGCAGCGTGAACCGCGCGACCTCGGCTTTCTGGTCGCGGCGATCGCGGTGACGGGCTTCTTCGTCTACGCCTTCATGCGCAACGACATCCCGCCCGAGCCCTATTCGCCCAACATCATCTATTTCAACAACTACCGCGCCGACCGCACCGATGCGCAGATCAAGGCGCAGCAGGCGATCGACAAGGTCGACCAAGACAAGCGTATCGCCGCGCAGAAGGCGCGCGAGGAAAAGCTGCGCAGCCAGTTCAAGTCGGTCGACGACGCGATGACCAAATGGGGGCTGTGAGCGACGACCAGCGCTGGATGGGCGTCGCGCTCGCGCTGGGCGAGCGGGGTCGCGGGCGGACCGCACCCAACCCCAACGTCGGCTGTATCGTCGTCCGTGACGGCCGGATCGTCGGTCGCGGCTGGACGCAGCCCGGCGGCCGGCCGCATGCCGAGGCGATGGCGCTCGCCGCGGCGGGCGACGCGGTGCGGGGCGCGACCGTCTTCACCACGCTGGAACCCTGCGCGCACGTGTCGCCGCGCGGGCCGGCGTGCGCCGATCTGCTCGTCGCCGCGGGGGTCGCGCGCGTCGTCGTCGCGCGCGGCGATCCCGATCCGCGCACCGACGGAACCGGTACCGCCCGCCTGCGTGCCGCGGGAATCGTGGTGACCGACGGCGTCTGCGCCGACGCCGCCGCGCGCAGCCTGGCGGGGTTCCTCACCCGACAGCGGCTCGGGCGACCGTTCGTGACGCTGAAGCTCGCCACCTCTCTCGACGGCCGTATCGCGCTGCCCGACGGCAGCAGCCGCTGGATCACCGGCCCGCAGGCGCGCGCGCACGCGCACCTCGAACGCAGCCGGCACGAGGCGATCGTGGTCGGGCGTGGCACATGGGACGCCGACGCGCCCGCACTCGACGTGCGCCTGCCCGGACTGGAAGCCCGCGCGCCGCGGCGCGTGCTGCTGTCGGCGCGGGCGGCGCCGGCGGGCGACGGGATGCTGCGGATCGCATCGCCGGCGGCGATCGCCGACCTGCCGGGCGACCATGTGCTGGTCGAGGGCGGTGCGCGCACCGCGGCGGCGTTCCTGCGCGCCGACCTGGTCGACCGGCTGCTGCTGTACCGCGCGCCGATCCTGATCGGCGCCGGCATCGCGTCGATCGGCGACATCGGCCTCGCCGACCTCGCCACCGCGCACGGGCGCTGGCGCGCGGTCGACGCGCGGCAGCTTGGCACCGACCGTCTCGAGGTCTACGAGCGCGACGCATGTTCACCGGCATAGTCAGCGATATCGGCACCATCGAATCGGTCGAGCACCGCGGCGACACCCGCGTGCGGATCGCCACCGCCTATGACGTGGCGACGATCGACCTCGGCGCGTCGATCGCCTGTTCGGGCGTCTGCCTGACCGTGATCGACAAGGCGGCGGGCCGGTTCGACGTACAGGTGTCGGGCGAGACGATCGCCCGGACCGCACGCGACCAGTGGACGCAGGGACGCCGCCTCAACCTCGAACGCGCGATGAAGCTGGGCGACGAATTGGGCGGCCATATCGTCACCGGCCATGTCGACGGCATCGCCGAGGTCACGGGCATCCAGCCCGACGGCGAGTCGCACCGCATCGGTTTCGCGGTGCCTGCCGCGCTTGCGCCGTTCATCGCGCCCAAGGGCTCGATCACGATCGACGGCGTCTCGCTGACGGTCAACACGGTCGAGGATCACGGGGAGGTGACGCACTTTTCGGTGAACCTCATCCCCCACACCCAGGCGGTCACCACGCTCGGCACGCTGGCCCCCGGCCAGGCGGTGAACATCGAGATCGACGTGCTCGCCCGCTACCTGCAACGGATGGAGCATTATCGTGGCCGCTAACGCCGAGCTGGGACGCATCCGCCACGCGTTCCTGTCCAGCCCCGAAGAGATCATCGACGAGGCCCGCAACGGCCGGATGTTCATCCTGATCGACGACGAGGACCGCGAGAACGAGGGCGACCTCGTCATCCCCGCCCAGATGGCGACGCCCGAGAAGATCAATTTCATGGCCCGCCACGGCCGCGGCCTGATCTGCCTGGCGCTGACCCGCAAGCGAGTCGACGAGCTCGGCCTCAAGCTGATGAGCCGCAACAACGGTACGCGCTACGAAACCGCCTTCACCACCTCGATCGAGGCGCGCGACGGCGTCACCACCGGCATCTCCGCCGCCGATCGCGCGCGGACGGTGGCGGTGGCGATCG
Source organism: Sphingomonas sp. A2-49 (assembly GCF_025548555.1). Lineage (GTDB taxonomy): Bacteria > Pseudomonadota > Alphaproteobacteria > Sphingomonadales > Sphingomonadaceae > Sphingomonas. The sequence goes on along the minus strand of NZ_JAJLPA010000018.1, from coordinate 25,214 downwards.
ATTCGTCCAAGTCGCCCGACGAGATCGTGACGCCTGGCCACGTCTTTCCGCTGGTCGCGCGCGACGGCGGCGTGCTGGTGCGCACCGGCCATACCGAGGCGGCGGTCGACGTATCGCGGCTGGCCGGACTCAACCCCAGCGGCGTGATCTGCGAGATCATGAACGACGACGGCACGATGGCCCGGCTGGACGACCTCGTCACCTTCGCGCAGTTCCACAACCTCAAGATCGGCACGATCCGCGACCTGATCGCCTATCGCCGCCGCTACGACCACCTCGTCGAGAAGCGGGCCGAGGCGCGCTTCGTCAGCGACTGGGGCGGCGAATGGACCGCGCTGACCTTCTGGAACAAGGCGACCGGCACCGAGCAGATCGCGTTGGTGAAGGGCAAGGTCGATCCCGCCAAGCCGACGCTCGTCCGCATGCACGCGCTGTCGCCGTTCGCCGACATCTTCGGCGAGGGCGGCGACCGCGCCGGGCTGCTGCGCCGCTCGATGGAGATCATCGCGGAGGACGGCGCCGGCGTCATCGTCGTCATCAACCGGCCGCGCGCCGACCAGTTCACCGTCGCGTTGCAGGCCCGCGCCGGGACGCTGCCGCAGGCGGACATGGAGGAATTGCGCGACTATGGCGTCGGCGCGATGATCCTGACCGAGCTCGGCGTCGAGGAAATGGTGCTGCTCACCAACACCCACCATACCCTCGTCGGGCTCGACGGCTACGGCCTGTCGATCGTCGGCGAACGGGCCATCGGGACGGACGGCTGACATGGCGCATGTGCTCATCGTCGAAGCGCGCTTCTACGACCACCTCAACGACATGCTCGTCGCCGGCGCCAGGGCGGCGATCGAGGCGGCCGGCCACAGCCACGAAACCGTCACCGTGCCGGGGGCGCTGGAAGTCCCGGGCGCGATCGCACTGGCGTCGGACAGCAGCCGCTACGACGCCTTCGTCGCGCTGGGCGTCGTGATCCGCGGCGAGACCTATCATTTCGAGATCGTCGCGAACGAGAGCGCACGCGGCATCATGGCGCTGACCATGGACGGGCTCGCGATCGGCAACGGCATCCTGACCACCGAAACCGAGGCGCAGGCGATCGCCCGCGCCGACCCGGCGCAGCTCGACAAGGGCGGCGGCGCGGCGCTGGCGGCGCTGGCGATGCTCGGCCTGCGCGAGCGCATGGGCTGAGCCGACGCCGCCGGCGTCATGGCGTCGGCGCGGGCGTTGACGGCGGCGCGAGCGCGGCCATACACCGGCCGCCCGCCAGCACCGGTGGGCGAACCGAGAGGCCGATCGCAATGACATCAGCGGGTTACCATCGACGCGTCGGCAGCGTCGCACGCCGGGCCATTGCCGCGTGGATGCTGGCCGCCGCGCCACTCGCGGCACCGGCCCGCGCCGCCGATGCCTCGCCGGTCGTGTCCGTCGACGGCGGCCGGGTAGCGGGCTCGACCGAAGCCGGCGGGGCGCCCCTGTCCGTGTTCCGCGGCATTCCCTTCGCGGCGGCGCCGGTCGGCGCGTTGCGCTGGCGTGCGCCGCAGCCGGTCGCCCGCTGGCACGGCATCCGTCCGGCCACCGCGTTCGGCGCGCGCTGCATGCAGCAGCCGCTGTTCTCCGACATGATGTTCCGTTCGCCGGGGATCAGCGAGGATTGCCTGTACCTCAACGTCTGGTCGCCGGCGATGCCCGCGGGGCGGACGGCGGCGATGCCCGCGCGGCGGACGGCGGCGCGGCTGCCGGTGCTGGTCTATATCCATGGCGGCGGGTGCGTCGCGGGCGACGGGTCGGAGCGGCGCTACGACGGCGCGGCGCTCGCGCGGCGCGGCATCGTCGTGGTCACGCTCAACTATCGCCTGGGCGCGTTCGGGTTCCTCGCGCACCCGGCGCTGACCGCGGAAAGCCCGCACCACGCGTCGGGCAATTACGGCCTGCTCGATCAGGTCGCGGCGCTCGACTGGGTGAAGCGCAACGTCGCCGCTTTCGGTGGCGATCCGGCGCGGATCACGATCGGCGGCGAATCGGCGGGGTCGATGTCGGTCAGCGTGCTGATGGCCTCGCCATTGTCGCGGGGATCGATCGCCGGCGCGATCGGCGAAAGCGGCGCGGCGATGCAGAAGCACAGCCCGCAGCCGCTCGCCGCGTTCGAGGCGAAGGGCACCGCCTTCGCAGCCGCGATCGGCGCGAACGACCTTGCCGCGCTGCGCGCCTTGCCGGCCGACCGGCTGCTCGCGGCGCAGGCCGCCGCGGCCGACCTGCCGGCACGGCCCGTGGTCGACGGCTATCTGCTGACCGAAGCGCCGGCGGTCACCTTCGCCGCCGGGCGCGCGGCGCACGTGCCGCTGCTGGTCGGATCGAATTCGCAGGAGGCCCCCGCCGCGGCCCTGCTCGGCGAGGCCGCGCCGACGCTCGCCGCCTATCGCGCCGGACTGGCCCGCCGGCTCGGGACCGGCGCGGATGCGGTATTCGCGCTCTATCCGGCACGCTCGGATGCCGACGTCCTCGCGATGGCGACGGCGGTGGCGAGCGACGACTTCCTGGCGCTGCCGACATGGAAGTGGTTCGACCTTCAGCGCCGCAGCGGCGCGCCGACCTATCTGTACAATTACGAGCGCGTCCGGCCCCGCTTCCTCGCCGATCCCGGCAGCCGCGCGGCGTGGGGCGCGGTCCACAGCGCCGAGATCGAATATGCGCTGGGCAATCTCGACACCAATCCGATCTATGCCTGGACCGCCGCCGATCGGCAGGTATCGGCGACGATGAGCGGCTATTGGGCGAATTTCGTGGCGACCGGCGATCCCAACGGCGCCGGCCTGCCGGTCTGGCCGCGCGCGACGGCGGACGAGGGCGCCATCCGGCGCCAGATCATCGACGTCGACACGCGCAGCGCCCCCTTCCCCGAACAGCGGCGCTACGTCGCCGCCGAACCGCTGCTCGTCCTGCGCTGAACGGCTCGCGTTGACCGGCGAGACGATACGAAGCATACACGCTTCATATCGTCCGGACGGAGGCAGCGAACGACATGGGTATCGTCAAGATCGACGACGCATTGCACGAGGAAGCGCGCCGGGCGAGTACGGTGCTGTGCCGCTCGATCAACGCGCAGGCGGAGTTCTGGATGAAGATCGGCATGCTGGCGGAGGCCAACCCGACCCTGTCCTACAATGCCATCGTCGCGATGCAGCGCGGCACCGTGGCGGCCGGTCCGCTCGCCGTCGCCGCCGCCTGACATGATAAAGACGCCGGAGGAACTGGCGCTGATGCGGATTTCCGGTGCGCTGCTCGCATCGGTGTTCGACATGCTGGACGCGCTCGATCTCGCCGGGCTGTCGACGCTTGCGATCAACGACCGGGTCGAGGCCTATATCACCCGGGATCTCGGCGCGCGGCCGGCGAGCAAGGGGCAATATGGCTTCGCCTATGTGCTCAACTGCTCGATCAACCATGTCGTCTGCCACGGCGTGCCCGACGGCGACGCGATCCTGCGCGACGGCGATATCGTCAATTTCGACATCACGCTGGAAAAGAACGGCTTCATCGCCGATTCGAGCAAGACCTACATCGTCGGCGATGCCGCCCCCGCGGCGCGGCGGCTGGTCCGGGTGGCGCAGGAGGCGATGTGGAAGGGCATCGGCCAGGTCCGCCCCGGCGCGCGGCTCGGCGACATCGGCGCCGCGATCGACCGGCATGCGAAGCGCAACGGCTATGCGATCGTCCGCGACTATTGCGGCCACGGCATCGGCCGCGAGATGCACGAGGCGCCCGAGGTGCTCGCCTATGGCAAGCCCGGCACCGGCCTGATGCTGCGCGAGGGGATGGTCTTCACGATCGAGCCGATGGTCAACCAGGGCACGCGCCGGGTGTCGACCGCGGACGACGGCTGGACGGTAGTGACCGACGACGGCAGGCTGTCGGCGCAGTTCGAGCATACCGTCGCGGTGACGCAGGACGGGGTCGAGGTGCTGACGCTGCGCCGCGACGAGCGTGCGATGCCCCGCCGCCGCGGCTGAACCCGGCGCGGATATCATGCAAAAAAGACCCGGCACGTTACCGTACCGGGTCAAGGTCGTCCGCAGGAGGAACGTCGTGGGGGGCGGGGGTCTGCCGCCCCCGCGCCCGATCAGAACGATGCGATCAATTGTAGGCGCGCTCGCCGTGTTCGCCGAGGTCGAGGCCTTCCTGCTCGACTTCGGGCGCGACGCGCAGGCCGGTGACCGCCTTGGCGATGAGCATGGCGATGACGGTGCCGATGCTCGCCCAGACGATGGTGGTCACCACCGCCTCGAGCTGGACCAGCAGCTTGGCGCCCATCGCATAATCGGCGGCGCCCGGGCCGCCGAGCGAGGGGGCGTAGACGATGCCGGTGCCGACCGCGCCGATCATGCCGCCGATGCCATGCACGCCGAACGCGTCGAGCGCGTCGTCATAGCCGAGCCGCGGCTTCAGCACCGATACCGCGAAGAAGCAGACGATCGAGGCGACCGCGCCGAGGACGATCGCGCCGAACGGCCCCGAATTGCCCGCCGCGGGCGTGACCGCGACGAGGCCGGCGACGATGCCCGAGCAGAAGCCCAGCGCCGAACCCTTGTGCCCGCGCACGCGCTCGACCAGCATCCAGAACAGCCCGCCCGATGCGGTGGCGACGAAGGTGTTTATCATCGCGAGGCCCGCGGAGCCGTTCGCCTCCAGCGCCGAACCGGCGTTGAACCCGAACCAGCCGACCCACAGCAGCCCCGTGCCGACCCCGGTCAGCGTCAGCGAGTGCGGCGGCATCGGCGTCGTCGGATAGCCCATGCGCTTGCCGAGCATGATCGAGGCGACGAGCGCCGAGACGCCGGCGTTGATGTGCACCACGGTGCCGCCGGCGAAATCGAGCGCACCCGCCTTGAAGAAGAAGCCCGACGAGGCCCAGACCATGTGCGCGATCGGGAAATAGACGATCGTCAGCCACACCGCGGCGAACACCATCACCGCGGAAAACTTCATGCGTTCGACCACCGATCCCAGCACCAGCGCGACGGTGATCGCCGCGAAGGTCATCTGGAAACAGACGAAGACATATTCGGGAATTTCGACGCCCGCGGTGAAGGTCGCCGATTGCGACGCGGCGGTGACGCCCTTCAGGAACGCCTTGTCGAGGCTGCCGATGACGTTCGACAGGCCGCCGGTCACGTCGGGTCCGAACGCCAGGCTGTACCCGTACATTACCCACAGCAGCATCGCGAGGCAGGCGACGGCGCCGATCTGCGTCATCACCGACAGCATGTTCTTGGCGCGGGTGAGGCCGCCGTAGAACAGCGCGAGGCCGGGCAGGATCATCATCATGACGAGGACGGTGGAGGTCATCATCCAGGCGGTGTCGCCCTTGTTGACCGTCGCGACGACGGGTGCCGCGACCGGCGCCGCCTGGGCGAAGGCCGGCGTGGCGGCAAGGACGGCGGCGCAGACCGCGCCGGCGCCGGCAAATGTGTGTGTCAGCTTCATCATACCCCCCTCAGAGCGCCGAATCGTCGGTTTCGCCGGTGCGGATGCGGACCGCCTGCCCGACGTCGAGCACGAAGATCTTGCCGTCGCCGATCGCGCCGGTGTTCGCCGACGCCTGCACCGCCTCGACCACGCGATCGGCAAGGTCCGCGGCGCAAACCACCTCGATCTTGATCTTGGGCACCATGTTGGTGCTGTATTCGGCGCCGCGGTAGATTTCGGTCTGGCCCTTCTGCCGCCCGAACCCCTTGACCTCGGTAACCGTCATTCCGGCCACGCCCAACGTCGTGAGGGCTTCCCTCACCTCGTCGAGCTTGAACGGCTTGATGATCGCAATGACCAGCTTCATCCCTGCCCCCTCGATTGTCCGGGAAACGGCATCGCAACGATCATGCCAGTCGCGAAACGACGCGATCGGGCGGGAATTCGGTTCGCAGGTCCGGGGGTCGGCGTTAACAATTTGGGCAGTGGCGCCAGGATGCCTCAAATTTGGGCAGCATCGACGATCGCCTGCGCCGGTGGGAGATCGTCGGGATGCACCATCACGCGCACCGGGATCAGCAGATAGCTGCCATCGGCGATGCTCGCCCCGCCGTCGAACGCGATCGCATCGATCCCTTCCGCATCGAGCCGCCCGACGATGATGTTGGCGAGGTTGCGATCGTAGCGACCGAGTTCGACGAGGCTCATGGCACGCGCTCCGTTGACGCGCATTCCGCATGCGCATAACTTTCCCGCATGAAGCACGATCCGATCGCCTCGGGCAAGCGCAAGCCCGTCAACCTGTCGCTCGATACGGGCGTCGTCGCCGCGGCGCGGGAGGTCGGGATCAACCTGTCGCAGGCCTGCGAGGCCGCATTGCGCGACGCAGCGACGGCGGAACGCAACCGGCGCTGGAAAGACGACAATCGCGCCTGGGCGGAATCGGTCAACCGCTGGGTCGAGGAGAATGGCTTGCCGCTCGCGCCGCTGCGCCTGTTCTGATGGCGCAGGGCGACGTCTATCGCACCGCGACCGGCCTTCTGCTGATCGATTGCCAGTCGGATACGTTCGAACACCTGGCCGTGCGCCTGACCGTACCGTTGATCCCGCTGGACCGGTCGCCCGAACGACGGCCCGGCCTCAATCCGGTCTTCGACATCGGCGACGTGCCCCATGTCATGGTCACGCAATTCGCGGCGGCCGTCAGCTGCAACGAACTGGGGGACACCGTCGCCGATCTCTCGGCTTTCCGCATCCAGATCGTCGGTGCATTCGACATGCTGCTGACGGGCGTCTGATCCCGGCGCGTCAGGTCGCCGTTCCGCCCACCGTCAGCCCGTCGACCAGCAGCGTCGGTTGCCCCACGCCCGCCGGCACGCTCTGCCCGCCCTTGCCGCAGACGCCGATGCCCTCGTCGAGCGCGAAGTCGTTGCCGATGCCGGTCACCTTCGTCAGCACCGTCGGCCCGTCGCCGATCAGCGTCGCGCCCTTGATCGGCGCGCCGATCCGGCCATCCTCGATCCGATAGGCCTCGGTGCAGGAAAACACGAACTTGCCCGACACGATGTCGACCTGACCGCCGCCGAAGCTCTTGGCGAAGATGCCCTTCTTCACGCGGCTGAGCAGTTCGGCGGGATCGTCGCGCCCGCCCTTCATGAAGGTGTTGGTCATCCGCGGCATCGGCGCATGCGCGAAGCTTTCGCGGCGGCCGTTGCCGGTGGCGGCGACGCCCATCAGCCGCGCGTTGAGCCGGTCCTGCATATAGCCCTTGAGGATGCCGTCCTCGATCAGCACCGTCTCGCCGGTCGGCGTGCCCTCGTCGTCGATCGACAGCGAGCCGCGCCGGTCGGGGATCGACCCGTCGTCGACCACCGTCACGCCCGGCGCGGCGACGCGTTCGCCGATCCGGCCGGAAAAGGCGCTGGTGCCCTTGCGGTTGAAGTCGCCTTCCAGCCCGTGGCCGATCGCCTCGTGCAGCACGATCCCCGGCCAGCCCGGCCCGAGCAGCACCGTCATCTCGCCCGCCGGCGCCGCGACCGAAGCGAGATTGACCAGCGCATGCGCCAGCGCCTCGTCGATCCCGCGGTTCCACACCGCCGCGTCGAACAGCCGGTCGTAGAGATAGCGCCCGCCGATCCCGAACGTCCCCGTCTCGCGGCGGCCGTTCTGTTCGACGACGATCTGGATGTTGAGCCGCACCAGCGGCCGCACGTCGGTGGCGACGAAGCCGTCGGGGCGGACGATCTCGACCACGCTCCACGTGCCGCTGAGCCCGACCGACACCTGCACCACGCGCGGGTCGCGCGCGCGCGCCGCGGCGTCGATCGTCTGGCACAGGTTCACCTTGTCGGCGAACGGCACCAGGTCGAGCGGATCGGCATCGGTGTAGAGGTGACGGTTGTTGCCCTGCGGCGGCGCCGACCGGGCGCTGGCCGTCGGATCGATCAGCGCCATCGTCTCGCCGGCGCGGCGGATCGCGGCCTCGGACAGTTCGTTGGCATGCGCGAACGCGGTCATCTCGCCCGACACCGCGCGCAGGCCGAAGCCGGCGTTGGTGTCGTAGCTCGCGGTCTTCAACCGGCCGTCGTCGAAGCCGAACGCCTCCGCCTTGCGATATTGCAGGTAGAGTTCGCCGTCATCGGCACGGCCGAGCGCCTCGGCCGTCAGCCGCAGCGCGGCATCGGGCGACAGCGCGTCGCGATAGAGGAACGAGCGGGGATCGGCAGCGCCAGGAGACTGTGGGGTCATGCGGCCAATATAGGCGCGTTAGACGCTGGCGCCATCCGGATGATCGGGCAATCGCGACTGGTCCGCGCCATCCGCCGGCCCGCCGATCAGGACGAAGCGCCGGTCGCAATAGCCGCAGTCGACATAGCCCTCGTCGTCGATCTGGAGGAACACGCGCGGATGGCCGAGCGCGGCACCGCCCGGAATGTCGGTGGCGCCGTCGCAGGCGACACGGCGATGCGAGACGCGGACGGTTTCGGGCGGCGGGATCATGGCGTGCGATTAGCAAGGGCGGCGATCCGCTTCAATCCTCCCCGGCACCGGGAGGATTTAGTTGCGCCAATCCGCCACGGGCGTATTCCCGCGCCCATGACCGAGGCCGCGATCCGCATCCAGAACCTCTGCAAGACCTATCAGGGCGGCAAGCGCGCGCTCGACGGCGTGACGTTCGACGTGCCCCGCGGCCAGATCTTCGGCCTGCTCGGCCCCAACGGGGCGGGCAAGTCGACGCTCATCAACATCCTCGCCGGCCTCGTCAACAAGACCGACGGCCAGGCGGAGATATGGGGCTTCGACATCGACGCGCACCCGCGCAACGCCAAGGCGTCGATCGGCATCGTCAATCAGGAAATCCTGTTCGATCCCTTCTTCACGCCCGTCGAGACGCTGGAGATCCAGGCCGGACTGTACGGCGTTCCCAAGGGGCAGCGGCGCAGCATGGAGCTGTTGCGCGCGGTGCATCTGGAGGACAAGGCGAAGGCCTATGCGCGCACGCTGTCGGGCGGCATGAAGCGGCGGCTGATGGTGGCGAAGGCGATGGTCCATTCGCCGCCGGTGCTGGTGCTCGACGAGCCGACCGCGGGCGTCGACATTGAATTGCGCCAGCAATTGTGGGCCTATGTCCGCCAGCTCAACGACGCCGGCGTGACCGTGGTGCTGACCACGCATTACCTCGAGGAGGCCGAACAGCTCTGCGACCGGATCGCGATCATCAACCATGGCCGGCTGATCGCGAACGAGCCGACCCGCGAGCTGGTCGGCAAGGCGCAGGAAAAGGTCGTCGCGGTAACCGTCGACCGCGATGTCGCGACGCTTCCCGACAATGCGTGCTTCGGCCGGATCGTGCTGAAGGGCGCACGGACGCTCGAGATCACCTACGCCAGGGATCGCGTCAATGCGGGCGAGGTGCTCGCCGCGGTGCAGGGCAGCGGCTTCGGCATCGTCGACGTGACGACGAAGGAACCGGACCTCGAAGACGTGTTCCTCAGCCTGACGCGGGCGTCGAATGGCTGACCCGCGAAGAAGCCCCTCCCCTTCAGGGGAGGGGTTGGGGTGGGGAACGCCCGCCGATCTCGACACGCTTGCGAAGGCGATGCGCCGCGCACCTACCGAGCCGGAAGCACGCGTGTGGCGCAACCTGTCGAACAGCCAGCTCGGCGGCTTCAAGTTTCGCCGACAGGCGAACCTCGGGTCGCGGATCGCCGACTTCTTCTGTCCTGCCATCGGGCTGATCGTCGAGATCGACGGCGACACGCATGATCCGGAAGCGGATGCACGCGAGGATGCCGTTTCCCGTCGGCAAGGCTTCCAGGTCATCCGTTTTACCAATGCGGACGTCATGCAGAACATGAAAGGCGTGCTGATGACGCTATTGGCGTTCGCAAGGTCGCTGCCGCCGCGAACCAATTGGCGAATCCCCCACCTCAACCCCTCCCCTGAAGGGGAGGGGCTTCGATGACCGCCGACGTCCTGATCGTCGGGTCGGGTGCCGCGGGGCTTACCGCCGCGCTCAACCTGGCGGATCGCTTCCGCGTCACCGTGCTCGCCAAGGGCGCGCTGAACGAAGGGTCGACGGCCTGGGCGCAGGGCGGCATCGCCGCCGTGCTCGAACCCGGCGACACGTTCGAACACCATGTCGAGGACACGATGGTCGCCGGCGCCGGCCTGAACGACCGCGACATCGTCGAGTTCGTCGTCGAGGGCGCGCCAGCGGCGATCGCGCGGCTGACGCAGCTCGGCGTCCCGTTCGCAACCGAGGGCAATGCGCTGCACCTGACGCGCGAGGGCGGCCATTCGCACCGGCGGATCGTGCATGTCGCCGATGCGACCGGCTGGGCGGTGCAGGAGGCGCTGCAACGCGCCGCCGAGGCGCATCCCAACATCACGCTCGTGCCCGATCAGGTCGCGATCGACCTGGCGACCAGCCGGCACGAACAGCGCTATTCGGGCGCCGGCAACGTCTGGGGCGTCTACGCCGTCGATCGCGGCACGGGCCGCGTCAACCTGTACACGGCGAAGGCGACCGTGCTCGCCACCGGCGGCGCCGGGCGCACCTATCTGTTCTCCACCGCGCCGCGCGGCGCGACCGGGGACGGCATCGCGATGGCGTGGCGCGCCGGCGCCCGCGTCTCCAACATGGAGATGATGCAGTTCCACCCGACCTGCCTCTATCATCTCGAGGTCAAGAACTTCCTCATCACCGAGGCGGTGCGCGGCGAGGGCGGCCGGCTGATAAACCCTGCGACGGGCAAGCGCTTCATGTCCGAATACGACGCCGAGCGGATGGAGCTGGCGCCGCGCGACGTGGTGGCACGCGCGATCGATGCCGAGATCAAGCGCTACGGGCTCGACTACGTCCATCTCGACATCAGCCACCAGCCGGCCGATTTCGTGAAGGGGCATTTCCCCAACATCCACGAAAAGCTGCTCGGGCTCGGTATCGACATGACCAAACAGCCGATCCCGGTCGTGCCCGCGCAGCATTACACCTGCGGCGGGATCGTCATCGATCGCGACGGGCGCACCGACCTGCCGGGCCTCTATGCGGCGGGCGAATGCACCGAAAGCGGGCTGCACGGCGCCAACCGGCTCGCGTCCAATTCGCTGCTCGAATGCTTCGTGTTCGGCGAGGCGTGCGCGAACCATATCGCCGCGCATCACGATGCGTTGCCGCCGGTGCCGGTGATCCGCCCGTGGGACGAGAGCCGCGTCACCGATTCGGACGAAGAGGTGGTCATCAAGCAGAACTGGACCGAAATCCGCCGCTTCATGTGGAATTATGTCGGCATCGTCCGCACCACCAAGCGGCTGGAGCGGGCGCAGCATCGCATCCAGATGCTGACCGGGGAGGTCGCGGACTATTACGGCCATTTCCGCGTGACGCCCGACCTGATCGAGCTTCGCAACCTGCTCCAGACCGCGGAGCTGATCGTGCGGTCCGCGCTGCACCGGCACGAGAGCCGCGGGCTGCACTATACGCTCGATTATCCCGAAACGCTGCCGCAGGCGGTGGATACGGTGCTGGTGCCCTGACGGGCGGCGATGTTGCGTGGCGCAACTCGCCTTGCCTCTGCCGCGCTTCACCGCAGGACGCCGCACAGCCGGTTTCCGCACGGCGATCCGTCGATAAGGATCGCCGGCAATGCGAAGCGGGGCCATTCCACACTCATGACAGCGTCCGTCCGGCCGGCCCGTCCGATCCTGCTCGCCGCCGGCCTCGCGCTGCTGGCGGGCTGCGGCCAGACCTCGCGCCCCGGCACCGGGGCGAGCGCCCCCGCGGTGTCGCCGCCGGTCGCGGTGTCGATCCCGATCCCCGCGACCGCGCCGCCCGCGCGCAAGGTCGCCCCGGCCCGGCTCGCCGCAAGCATCGACGCGCTCGCGCAAGGGTTCGACGGCAAGTTCGGTATCGCCATCCGCGCCGTCGACGAAGGCTGGACGGTGACGTCGCCCGGCGCGCGCACACGCATGCCGCAGCAATCGGTCAGCAAATTGTGGGTCGCGATGACGCTGATGGACCTGCGCGACCAGGGCAAGGCGCGGCTCGACGATCCGGTCGTCGTGCGGTCCGAGGACCTGACGCTGTTCCACCAGCCGATCGCGATGCTGGTGAAGGGCGATGGCTATCACACCACCGTCGGCGAATTGCTCACCCGGGCGCTCACCCACAGCGACAATACCGCCAACGACCGGTTGCTGACCTATGTCGGCGGGCCGCTGGCGGTGCGCGCGATGATCGAACGCAAGCAGCTGGGCGACATCCGCTTCGGCCCCGGCGAGCGACTGTTGCAGTCGAAGACCGCGGGGCTCGTCTGGAACCAGTCGATGGCCGCGGGCGGCGGGTTCGAGCTCGCCCGGTCGCGGCTCGACCCGGCGGTGCGCGCCGCCGCGCTCGACGCCTATGTCGCCGATCCGCCCGATGGCGCCGCCCCGCTCGCGATCGCCGATGCGCTCGCGCGGCTGGCGCGCGGCGAGCTGTTCACCGAAACCTCGACCCGCATTCTGCTCGACACGATGGGCGCGTCGGTCACCGGCCGCGCCCGCTTACGCGCGGCACTGCCCGCCGGGTGGAAGATCGCGCACAAGACCGGCACCGGTCAGGATCTGGGCGCACGCAACGCCGGCTTCAACGACGTCGGCCTGCTGACCGCCCCCGACGGCCGCCGCTATGCGATCGCGGTGATGATCGGCGACAGCCGCCGCCCGATCCGCGAACGCCAGCAGCTGATCCAGTCGGTCGCCGCGGCGGTGGCGGATTATGCGGGGTCGGGCGCCGCCTGAACCCCGACGTCGGGGGCATGCCCCGACGGCGACCATAAGGACGATGCGGGAAACCGTTCGACCCGCCACGCAGAGGTTGGTGCGGACCGGCCGATCCGCTAAACGCCTGACGGATGCCTCATCTCTACCTCGTCGACGGCTCGGGCTACATCTTCCGCGCCTATCACCGGCTGCCGCCGCTCACCAACAAGCATGGCGAGCCGGTGGGGGCCGTCTATGGCTATACCACCATGCTGTGGAAGCTGGCGGACGAGCTGCACGCCGCCGAGGGGCCGACGCACATGGCGGTGATCCTCGACAAATCGTCGAAGACGTTCCGCAACGACCTGTACGACCAGTACAAGGCGCACCGGCCGCCGCCGCCCGAAGACCTCGTGCCGCAATTCCCGATGATCCGCGACGCGACGCGCGCCTTCTCGCTGCCGTGCATCGAGACCGAGGGGCTGGAGGCGGACGACATCATCGCCTGTTATGCCAAGGCGGCGCTGGCGCAGGGCTGGTCGGTGACGATCGTCAGTTCCGACAAGGACCTGATGCAGCTGATCGAGCCGGGGCTCGACCTCTACGACACGATGAACAACCGCCGCCTCGGTGCCGAGCACGTCGCCGAGAAGTTCTTCGGCATCGCGCCGACGCAGCTGGGCGACGTGCTCGCGCTGATGGGCGACAGTGTCGACAACGTGCCCGGCGTCCCCGGCGTCGGCCCGAAGACCGCGGCCAAGCTGATCCTGGAGCACGGCGACCTCGAATCGGTCCTTGCCGCGGCGGAGGGGATGAAGAAGGGCAAGCTGCGCGACAATCTGATCGAACATGCCGGCATGGCGCGGCTGAGCCGGGAACTCGTCGCGCTGCGCTGCGACGTCGCGCTGCCCGAACCGCTCGACGAGCTGGAGCTGAAGGGCATACCCGACGCGCCGCTGCGCGCGTTCCTGGAGCATCACGGCTTCCGTTCGCTGCTGGCGAAGCTCGGCGCGCATGGCGGCAGCGTCGCCGACGATCCCGTGCCCCCGCCCGCCGACGTGCCGTTCGAGGCGGATCCGCCGTGCGAGCACGACGCCTATGACACCGTCGTCGACCTCGAGACGCTGGACGGCTGGATCGCGCGCGCGCGGCATCAGGGCTGGATCGCGATCGATACCGAGACGACCGGCACCGACGCGACCCGCTGCGACCTCGTCGGCGTCAGCCTCGCGCTTGGCGCCAACCGCGCCTGCTACGTGCCGCTCGGCCATGGCGGCAGCGACCTGTTCGGCGAGCGGCCGCCGCAGATCGATACCGACGCCGCGCTCGCCCGGCTGAAGACGCTGTGCGAGGACCCGGCGGTGCTCAAGATCGGGCACAACCTGAAGTTCGACATGATCGTGCTGGGGCTGCACGGCATCGCGATCGCGCCGCACGACGACACGATCGTGATGAGCTTCGACCTCGATGCCGGGCTGCACGGGCATGGCATGGACGAACTGGCGGCGACGCACCTGTCGCACAGCTGCATCGCGTTCAAGGACGTGGTCGGCACCGGCAAGTCGCAGCGCGGCTTCCACGAAGTCGATCTGGCCGCCGCCACCCGCTATGCCGCGGAGGACGCCGACGTCACCTACCGGCTGTGGAAGCGGTTTCGCGCGCGCCTGCCCGCGGAGGGATCGACGCGCGTCTACGAGATGGTCGACCGCCCGCTGGTGCCGGTGATCGCCCGGATGGAGATGCGCGGGATCAAGGTCGATGCCGCGCGCCTGTCGGGCCTATCCGCCGAATTCAGCGGCCAGATCGCGGAACTCGAAACCCTGATCCACGGCCTTGCCGGTGCGCCGTTCACGATCGGCAGTCCCAAGCAGCTGGGCGACGTCCTGTTCGAGCGGATGGGCATCAAGGGCGGGCGCAAGGGCAAGTCGGGGGTCTATTCCACCGACGTCACCGAGCTGGAGCGGATCGCGGCGGACAAGGATTCGCCGGGCGCCGAGATCGCCGCGCGGGTGCTCGACTGGCGGCAATTGTCGAAGCTCAAGAGCACCTATACCGATGCGTTGCAGGCGCAGATCAACCCGCGCACCGGCCGCGTGCACACCAGCTATTCGCTGACCGGCGCGCAGACCGGGCGGCTGTCGTCGACCGAGCCCAACCTTCAGAACATCCCGATCCGCACCGAGGTCGGCCGCCAGATCCGCGACGCCTTCGTCGCGGAGCCGGGCAACGTCATCCTCGCCGCCGACTATTCGCAGATCGAGCTGCGGCTGGCGGCGCACATGGCCGACGTGCCGCAGCTGCGCGAGGCGTTCGCCAATGGCGACGACATCCACAGCCTGACCGCGATGGAGCTGTTCGGCGAGGTCAATCGCGACACCCGCGGTCGCGCGAAGACGATCAACTTCGCGATCCTCTACGGCATCAGCCGCTGGGGCCTTGCGGGGCGGCTGGACGTCGGCGCGGACGAGGCGCAGGCGATGATCGACCGCTATTTCGATCGCTTCCCCGGCATCAAGACCTATATCGCCGAAACGACGCAATCGGTGCGCGAGCGCGGCTTCACCACGACGTTGTTCGGCCGCAAGACGCATTTCCCGCGGATCCGGTCGAAGGTGCAGCACGAACGCCAGGGGGCCGAGCGCGCCGCGATCAACGCGCCGATCCAGGGCACCTGCGCCGACATCATCAAGCGGGCGATGGTGCGGATGGAACCCGCGCTCGCCGCCGCCGGCCTGCCCGACGTGCAGATGCTGTTGCAGGTGCACGACGAACTGGTGTTCGAATTGCCCGAACGCGACGTGGACGCGGCAAAGCCGGTGATCGAGCGGGTGATGGCGGAGGCCGCCGCACCGGCGGTCGAGCTGTCGGTGCCGCTGGGGATCGAGATCGGCACGGGCGCGAGCTGGGGGGCGGCGCATTGATCGCCAGCGTCATCCGCTCACCCTCACCCTTCCAGCGCTGCGCGCCTCCCTCCCTCTCCCAATGGGAGAGGGAAAAGACGCCGAAGGCGGCGAAGGGTGAGGGCGATACGCTGATGATCGGGTCTGCGTGACCGAAACCCGGGACATCGACGCGCTCGCCAAGGGTGGCCGCACCAACATCGCCGGTTTCGTGCTGCGCCTCGCCGCGCGCATCCCGTTCCTGTTCATCGCCGGCCGGCTGTACGGGCCCGACCTCGTCGGCCGGTTCGCACTGGCGGTCGTCGTCGTCGAACTCGCCGCGCTGGTCGCGACGCTGGGCCTGAAGCGCGGCCTCGCGCAGGCGCTGTCGTCGTCGGACCAGCCACACGCCAGCGTCGTCTGGGACGCGCTCGCGCTCGCCTTCGTCCTGTCGATCGCCGCCAGCGCGCTGCTGATCGCGTTTCCCCAGGTGATGTACGCCAACACGCGGGTGACCGGGCTAGACCGGTTCCTGCCGTGCATCATCGTCGCGATCGCCTGGTCCGACGTCAGCCTCGCCGCGCTCGCCTACCGCCACGACGTC
Organism: Sphingomonas sp. A2-49; assembly: GCF_025548555.1. Classification (GTDB taxonomy): domain Bacteria; phylum Pseudomonadota; class Alphaproteobacteria; order Sphingomonadales; family Sphingomonadaceae; genus Sphingomonas. The sequence goes on along the minus strand of NZ_JAJLPA010000018.1, from coordinate 9,023 downwards.
AAGGCGGCGGTGACCGCGCGCGCGGTGGTCGAGCCATGGACGATCTCGATCGCCGCCTGGATCTTCTCGTTCGTGACGGTCAAGGACGGGCTCGTCCTGTCCTATGTCGCGTCGATGGTCGCGGCGCTGGTCGCCAGCATGGTGCCGTTCCTGCGCAGCTACGGCATGCCACACGGCTGGTCGCCGCGTATCGGCCCGCTGTTCGCGCTCGCCCGCGCCAACGCGCCGCTCGCCGGCGCCGACGCGCTGGAATGGGGCAGCCGCAACGTCGACCGCTTCATCCTGGGCGTGATGTTCGAACCCAAGGTGGTCGGCATCTATTACATGGCGCAGCAGGTCGCGAGCCTGCCGCAGAAGCTGAAGACCAGCTTCGATCCGATCCTGGGCCCGGTCATCACCCGCAGCCTCGCGATCGACGACCGCGCGGCGATCGCCAACCAGGTGCGCCAGGTCGCCTTCTGGATCATGGCGGCGCAGGCGGGCCTGGCGCTGATGGGATCGATCCCCGCGGAAGCGGTGATGGGCGTCGTCGGGCCCCAGTTCGTCGCGGGCAGCGCGGCGCTCGGTTTCCTGCTCACCGCCGAGGTGCTCGCCTCGACCGGGGCGGTGTGCGAATCGGCGCTGGTCTACACCGCGCGCCACCGCAACCTGATGATCTCGATCGCGATGCTGGGGGTGCAGATCGGCCTCAGCTTCGCGCTGATCGCAGCGATGCGGAGCGCGGGCTGGCCGACGACGTGGCAGGCGGCGGGCCCCGCGGTCGCACTGATGGCGAGCGTCGGCATGACGTCGGTCATCAAGGCGCATCTGCTCGGCCGCATCCTCGCCGCGCCGGTTTCGCCGTGGCGCTGGCCGCTGCTGTGGGCGATCCTCGCCGCGACGCTGGTCGGCGGTGCTTTTACGATGCTGCCGCACCGGTTCGAATGGCTCGAACTCGCCGGCGGCGAACCGGCGATCGCCGCGACCTATCTGTTCGTGCTGTGGAAATGGGCGTTCGGCCCCGCCGACCGCGCGCTGTTCGGCAAAATGCCGAAGGCGGACGAGGCGACGCTGCCCAACGTCGGATCGCCGGTGCGCTGACCGCCGGCGCGGCGCGGACGGTCACGAGCGCCGCGCCCGCGACCGCGCACGATCAATGGCGGAAGTGGCGCATGCCGGTGAACACCATCGCGAGTCCGGCGGCGTCGGCGGCGGCGATCACCTCGTCGTCGCGGATCGATCCGCCGGGCTGGATCACCGCGGTCGCCCCCGCCTCGACCGCGGCGAGCAGGCCGTCGGCGAAGGGGAAGAAGGCGTCCGACGCCACCGCCGATCCGATCGTCCGCGGTTCCGCCCAGCCCGCCTTGTCCGCCGCGTCCTTCGCCTTCCACGCCGCGATGCGCGCCGATTCGAGGCGGTTCATCTGGCCCGCGCCGACGCCGGCGGTGGCGCCGTCCTTCGCATAGACGATCGCGTTCGACTTGACGTGCTTGGCGATCGTCCAGGCGAAGCGGCAGTCGGCGAGCTCGCGCTCGGTCGGCGCGCGCTTGCTCACCACCGTCAGCTCACCCGGCGTGCCCGCATCGCGGTCCTGCACCAGCCAGCCGCCCGCGATCGATTTGGCGAACAGGCCGGCACGCGCCGCATCGGGCAGTTCGCCGGTCAGCAGCAGCCGCAGGTTCTTCTTGGCGGCGAACAGCGCCAGCGCCTCGGCATCCGCATCCGGCGCGACGACGACTTCGGTGAAGATGCCGGTGATCGCACGCGCCGTCGGGGCGTCGAGCGGGCGGTTGACCGCGATGATCCCGCCGAACGCCGACACGGTGTCGCAGGCGAACGCCGCGGCATAGGCCTGCTCCAGCGTGTCGGCGGTGGCGACGCCGCAGGGATTGGCATGCTTGACGATGACGCAGGTGGGGCCGGCGTCGCGGAATTCGGCGATCAGCTCCAGCGCGGCGTCGGCGTCGTTGAGGTTGTTGTAGCTCAGGGCCTTGCCCTGCACCTGCCGCGCCTGGCCGATCCCGTTCACGCCGTCGTTCGCGGTGTAGAAGGCGGCGGACTGATGCGGGTTCTCGCCATAGCGCAGGCTGGCGGCGCGGGTCATCGTGACCGGCAGCGTCGCGGGAAAGGCCTCGCCCTGGTCGACGGTGCCGAACCAGCGCGCGATCGCGCCGTCGTAGCGGGCGGTGGCGGCGAACGCCTTGGCGGCGAACAGGCGGCGCTGGTCGAGCGTCGTCTCGCCGGCCGCGACGATCGCGTAATCGGCGGGATCGGTCAGAACCGCGACATAGGCGTGGTTCTTGGCGGCGGAGCGGACCATGCTGGGGCCGCCGATGTCGATATTCTCGATCACGGTGTCGCGGTCGGCGCCGCGCGCGACCGTCGCCTCGAACGGATAGAGGTTGACGACGACGAGGTCGATGGCGCCGATCGTATGCTCCGTCATCGCCGCCATATGCGCGGGATCGTCGCGCACCGCGAGCAGGCCGCCGTGGACCATCGGGTGCAGCGTCTTGACGCGCCCATCCATCATCTCCGGGAAACCGGTGAGGTCGGACACGTCGCGCACCGCCAGCCCGGCGTCGCGCAGCGCCGCGGCGGTGCCGCCGGTCGACACCAGCTCGACGCCCCGGCCGGCAAGCGCCCGGGCGAGGTCGACCACCCCCGTCTTGTCGGACACGGACAGCAGGGCGCGGCGGATGGGGATCGTCGACATGGGGGTTCCTTCGGGGGGGCCGTCGCGCGTCCCCCTAGCGGCGGATGCGCCGCGCGAACAGGTGTTGATTCCGCCCCCGCACGCGACGGTGGCGGCGCGGCCGTGCCGACGGAGGGGCGCTCCGACAGGCGCGTCACCCGTCGGAGCCCCCCTCCATCATGCCGGTATGGTCCCCCGCCCCGGGCCGGGGAGGATCAGATCGCCCGTTTCAGCGCCCAGCTGACGTTGGCACCGCCCGCCGGCGCCTCGCCACCGACGACCAGTTGCTGGGTCGGCACCGGCCGCCCCTCGCCATCGATCCACAGCGAATCCTCGATCGTCAGCGATCCGCCGCGGCAGCGGAACTGCCACAGCGCGCCGCCCGGCAGCCGCAGCAGCGCGGCAAGTCCGTCCGCGGTCGGCGACGCCTGCACCCCCGCGCCGAGGTGGAAGCGCAGCGCGAACGGCACGACGCCGGGCCGGCGCCGCCGCCCCTGCGGCAACAGCGCATCCTCGCCGCGCAGTTCGCGCCCGTCGCCGGTCAGCATCAGCTGGCGGCGGTGGACGAAGCCCCAGCGGCGGACATAGCCGTCGTGCGTCGCCTCGATCCGGCTGGCGACGTCCGATTCCTGGCGCGACAGCTCGACCTCGGCGACGCCGCGGCCGAGCGTGCCGTCGGCATGGATCGCGGTCGAGTTCGAATCGCCCACCACCAGCGTCGAATGGGCGGCGGTGGTGCGCAGCCCCTCGGCATAGGCGGCGGGCAGCTGCGCCACCGCCGCACGCGCGCCGCCGCAATTGACCACCAGCCGGGCGTCGCCGTCGGAGAATTCGAACGCCAGCGTCGAGGCGCAGCCGCCCTCGACCAGCTTGGCGATCGGCGGCGGCGCGGCGTCGACGATCAGCACCGCGCCCCCTGCGGCGAGCCGCTGATAGCCCCATTCGCGCGCCTGACGCAGCGGCCGGGTGCGGATACCGCTCGCGTCGATCACCGCGGCGACCTCGTCGGCCGTGGCGGGGCCGCCGCCCTGCCAGCTCGACAGCATCCGGTCGCCGTGCATCGTGCCCAGCAGCGCCGGCACCGCACGCGTCAGCGCCGCCTGCACCGCGGCCGGCGGCTCCTCGCGCCGCGCGGCATAGGTTTCGCGCAGCATCGCGAGCAGCATGATCGTGTCGAGCAGCATCGCCGGGCTGCGCGATACCGAGCCGCCGTCCTCGCCGAGGCCACCCGCCAGCGCGCGCGCCAGCCCCGCCTCGCCGAAGCTGCGGCGCGGTTCGCCACCGGGGATCAGCAGGCCCGCCGCGACGACGCCGCACCAGGCCGCGATCCGCGGCGCCCCCGGCGCCGCCTTGTCCGCGCCGCGATCGAGGTGGCGCGCGCCGCGGGCGAGCGTGTTGAGCACGCTCGATCGATAGACGAGGTCGGTCGACGACAGGATCAGCGGCGCATGCGCGGTCCAGAACAGCAGGCGCCGGCCCCACAAGTCGGCGCGCCACGCCAGCGCATCGACGCGCTCGGCATAATCGTCGAGCCAGCGCGCCATCAGCTGTTCGGCGACCGGCGCACCCTGCGCGCGCGTCGCGACGGTCGACAGGTCGCGCAGCCAGGCGAAGCTGTGAACGTATTCGGCGAACGGCTTTCCCCATTCGCCGCGCTTGAACGCCAGCGTGTCGATCGGATGCGTCTCGCCGCGGAAGCTCAGTTCGCCCTTCAGCAGCACCCGTCCGCGCTGGACGTCGCCGACGACGGGATCGTCGGGCACCGCGATCAGCTTCAGCGGATAGCGCCCTTTGAGGCGCAGCGTGTGGATCGGCGTGCGCCAGGTGAGCGTGTGGAAGCGTTCGGACAGGCGCTCGGCGAGGCTCAGCCCGCGGTCGCCGCCGACGCGCATCAGCCGCTTGCCCTCCTCGATGCCGTCCTGCGGTTCGGGCGACATGTCGTTCATGCCGCCACCGGCGTCCCGCGGAGCGCGGCGATGTTGGCGGCATAGGCGTCTCGCCCGCCGCGGAACGCCGCTGTGCCTGCGACCAGTGCGTCCGCTCCCGCCGCGATGCAGCGTGCGGCGTGTTCCGCATCGACGCCGCCGTCCACTTCCAGGTCGATGGCGCGGCCGGTCGCGTCGATCATCTTGCGGATCGCGGCGATCTTCTTCAGCTGGCTGTCGATGAAGCGCTGCCCGCCGAAACCGGGATTGACGCTCATCACCAGCACCAGGTCGACCATGTCGATCAGGTAATCGAGCATCTTGGCCGGCGTGCCGGGGTTGAGGACGACGCCCGCGCGCTTGCCCAGCCCCTTGATGTGCTGGACGGTGCGGTGGATGTGCGGCCCCGCCTCCGGATGCACGGTGATGCAATCCGCGCCCGCTTCGGCGAAGGCGTCGAGGTACAGGTCGACCGGCGAGATCATCAGGTGCACGTCGAACGGCTTGGCGGTGTGCGGGCGCAGCGCCTTCACCACCGCCGGGCCGATCGTGATGTTGGGGACGAAATGGCCGTCCATGACGTCGATGTGGATCCAGTCGGCCCCGGCGGCGTCGATGGCGCGCACCTCTTCGCCCAGACAGGCGAAATCGGCGGACAGGATGGACGGTGCGATACGGACAGGCTGCATGACCGGCCTTCTGTAGCCTTTGGCGACCCTAATACAATGCGGTTGGCGGGGTTGCGACCGGGCGTTGCGGGGGCGCGACGCCTGCCCCCGCAACGCCGCGCCGCAGCGTCGCGTCAGGCGGTGCGGCGCAGCCGGACGATGAAGAAACCGTCGCAGCCGCCGCGGTCGGCGAGCATGCCGGGCAACGTGCGGACGTAACCCGCGGGCGACACGGGAATTCCCGGCGGCAGCAGCGTGGCGTCGGGGGCGTCGACCGCATAATCGCCGCGCGCCGACAGGAAATCGGCGAGCTGCGCCTCGCCCTCCGCGGCTTCCAGACTGCACGTCGCGAAGACCAGAGTGCCGCCCGGCTTCACCCAGTCGGCGGCGCGCGCGAACAGGCGCCGCTGCAACCCCGCCATCTCCTCGACGATCGGGGGATGGACGCGGTGGAGCACGTCGGGATGGCGGCGGAAGATGCCGGTGGCACTGCACGGTGCGTCGATCAACAACGCGTCGACCGGCGCCTCCGGCGCCCATTTGAGCACGTCGGCGGCGATCACCTCCGCCTTCAGCCGGGTGCGGAACAGGTTCTCGCGCAACCGCTTGATGCGCGCGTTGGAGACGTCGACCGCGGCGACGGCGAACCCCGCCGCGGCGAGCTGCAACGTCTTGCCCCCCGGCGCGGCGCACAGGTCGAGCGCGGTGCCGCCCCCCGCGCCCGCCCCTGCGAGCAACCGGGCGGGGATGGACGCGGCGATGTCCTGCACCCACCAGCGCCCCTCGGCGAAGCCCGGCAGGTCGGTGACCGGATCGGCGTCGTGGATGCGCACGTGGCCCGGCATCAGGCTGACGCCGCCCAGCGCCGTGACCCACTGGTCGGTCTCCGCGGGATCGGCGAGCGTCACGTCGAGCGGCGGCGGCGCGGCGATCGCCGCCTGCGCGCCCTCGACCATCTCCGCCCCCCAGGCGGCGTCCCAGCGGGCCTCGACCAGCGGCGGCAGCGCCGGGCGTTCGGGCAGCAGCACGCCCGACCGGGTGATCGCCCCGAACACGCCATGGACCAGCTTGCGCGGCCCCCCGTCGATTAGCGGCAGCACGGTGGCGATGGCGGCATGGTGCGGCGTGCCGAGCACCAGCGCCTGTACCAGCGCGATGCGCAGCGCCATCCGCGCCTTGGCATCGTCCGGCAGCGGCCGTTCGGTGACCGAATCGATCAGCGCGTCGAGATCGGGCAGCCGCCGCAGCACCTCCGCCGCGATCGCATGCGCCAGCCCGCGGTCGGGCCCGTAGACGTGGCGGGTGGCGGCGACGAGCGCCTGTTCCAGCGGTTCGCCCCGACGCAGCACCGCATCGAGCAGGCGCAGCGCGGCGCGGCGCGACGGGGTGCCCAGGGCATCGGGCGAATCGGGATCGGATCGGGGCAAACTTGTCTAACCTGCGTGCGAGGACGATATACGGCGTCCCCCTTAGACCGGAGAGACGCGATGGGCCAACGTCCCGCACATGTGAAGCCTCCCGCCTATCTGACCAAGAGCCCGCCGGTGCCGACGCCGCAGGCCAAACGGTCCGAGCAGGCCGATCCGCTCGGCCTCGATCCCACCCGCTACGGCGACTGGGAGCTGAAGGGCATCGCGATCGATTTCTGACCGTTTCGGAACCGAAAGGAGGGCGGCGCGTCCAGCACGGCATGCTGTTCCCTTCGCGCGTCGGCAGACGCTCCGTCCTGCTGACCGTCGCCATCGCGCTGCCGGTCGTCGCGTTGCTGGTGATCGCCGCCTTTCCGTTCGGCGTGCTGAAGGGCGTGATGGCCGACCGTCTGAGCCGCCGGTTCGGCCGCCCGGTGACGATCGCCGCGATGGAGCGCGTCGACGGCTTCGGCTTTTCCCCGACGATCGCGATCCGCGGCGTGACGATTCCGCAGGCGGGATGGGCGGGCCGCGGCGATTTCCTGCGGCTGCGCGAGGCGCGGGTGACCTTTCCGGTGTGGCCGCTGCTGACCGGCACGTTCAGGCCGCGCGACGTGGTGGTGGACGGGCTGCAGCTGGCGCTGGTCCGCGACGCCGACGGCCGCACCAACTGGGCACGGCCCGGACAGGCCGAAAGCGGCGGGTCGTCGAACGACCTGAAGGGGTTGACCGTGCGCGACAGCGTCGTGCGCTATCGCGACGACAAACGCCGGCGCACCGCGACGATGGCGTTCGCCTCCGACGCGCAGGGCCTGCGCGCCACGGGCGACGGCACGATCCGCGGCGTGCCCGTGCGGATCGCGCTGACGGGCGCATCGGTCGCGCAACCCATACCGGGGCCATGGCCGTTCACCGCGACGATCGAGGGCACGGCACTGCACATGCGCGCGAAGGGCACGATGGACCGGCCGCTCGACACGGACGCAATGACGCTCGACGTCGCCGCGCGCGCCGCCGACCTGCGGCTGATCGACGCGGTGATCGAGGCGGGGCTGTTCGGCACGCAGCCGGTGGCGATCACCGCGCACGTCCGCCACGACGCCCCGAAATGGATCGTGAACGACCTGAAGGGCACGATCGGCCGGTCGGACCTTGCCGGCCACGTCACCGTCGACAAGCGCGACGGACGAACCCGTCTGGATGGTGCGGTGACGTCGAACCGGTTCGATTTCGACGATCTGTCCACCGACGAAGGGCTGGCGCGCGGCGCGGCGCTGGAACGTGCGATCGGACCCCGGCTGGTGCCAAACACCCGCATCGACCTGTCGAAGATCGATACGACCGATGGCCGCATCGCCGTGCGGGTGGCGCGCGTGTTCAGTCACGGCGGCGCCACCTCGGTGACCGGGATCGACGGCGTGCTCGACCTCGACCGCCAGCGGCTGCGCGTCGTGCCGCTGACGATCCGGCTGGCCGGCGGCGTCGCGCGCGGGGCGGTGACGGTGGACCAGCGCGGCGGCGCGCGCCGGCCGACGCTGACCGTCGACCTGCGGCTGACGGGAACGCGGGTGGAGGCTCTGCCCGGCACCGACGGTGCGTTCACCGGCCGGATCGCGGCGCGGGCGCGGCTGACCGGCCGTGGCGAGACGATCCGGGCGGCGATCGGGCGCGCCGACGGCCGCATCGGCTTTACCGTCCGCGACGGCGCGCTGCCCGCCCGCTACGCCGCGGCACTCGGGTTCGATGCGGGCCGCGCGCTGCTCGCCGGCAGCGACGACGTCGCCCGGCTGCGCTGCGTCGTGCTGGCGCTCGCGGTGAAGGACGGCCGCGGGATCGCGGCACCGCTGGTGGTCGACACCAGCGCCAGCCAACTGCGCGGATCGGGCACGATCGCCTTCCCGGCGGAGCGGATCGACCTGCGCCTGACCGGCGCGCCCAAGGGCCACAGCATCCTGCGCCTGCCCGGTTCGGCGTTCATGGCCGGCACGCTCAGCGATCCCGTGCTGACGGTGCCGCCGGAGGTGAAGTCGGCGGGCAATATCTTCAAGGCGATCGGTCGCGCGATCACCGGCCGCCAGGGGCCGCGCGCCGGCGACGCCGATTGCGGCGGGCTGGCGGCGCGCGCGCTGCGCTGATCGGCGACCCGCCGACGTTTCCGCTCGCCGTGCCCCGGCGTCGTCGCTAGGATCGCGCGCATGAACGACACAGCGACCGCCGGTGGCGCCTCCGGTGCCAGCCTGATCCCCAGCACCACCGACGCCTTCACGATCGCGCATCTCGCCATCGTGGCGATCTTCGCGCTCGCCGTCATCGCGGCGATCGTCTGGGGCGCGCGGCTCAAGCGGCG
>NZ_JAJLPA010000017.1 GCF_025548555.1 Sphingomonas sp. A2-49 | reverse complement strand
CTTTCGTAGTAGCCATGGCGACACGTGATTGCGCGTCATGCATGCAAGTTCGCCTGGAAACTCCGTCGATCATGTACGAACGTACGTCCGAAAGCCGGCACCGATCATGCTGCTCGGGGCGTCTGCATCTGGTCGACGGCACACAAAACAAATTGCAAGACGATGCTTATTGCTGCCCCACCGCACGCGGGAGACGTGCGATCGATGCAACGGCCATACTCGACAACCCGGCCACGCCGAGGAAGGCGATCGAATAAGGCACAAGATGATGCGCATCGTGGATGTTTGAAATTGATTCTGCGCTGCTTAGCAGCACCGCGGCCAAGCAGATGCCGACCGACAGGCTCAATTGCTGGAATGTAGCGTAAAAGCTTGTCGCCGCATTCATTCGCGATCGTTCGACGTCGATGAATGCGAGAGCGTTGTAGCCGGTGAACAGCAGCGACATAAACAGCCCAGACACCATCAGGATAGCGAACATCGCCGGTACCGGCAGTCGGGTCGAAACATTGCACAGGATGCATAGCCCAGGCTCGCCACGACCACAACGATCAGCAACGGATCGCGATAACCGAAGCGGCGGATAAGCCCCGGCGCGATCGGCTTAACGATGAGGGCACCGAGTGCGCTGGCGAGGGTGATCGTTCCCGTCTTCGCCGCCGAGATACCAAAACCTAGCTGGAACATCAGCGGCAAGAGGAACGGCTGCGCGCCCTGTGTGATGCGGGTCAGCGATCCGGCGACGACGGAGATGCGAAAACTGGGGATCGTCAGCAGGTTAAGGTCGAGGATCGCATGCGGCACGCGCCGCGCATGGCGGAGGTAGAGGATAATCATTACCGCCCCCGCGCCGAGTAGCCCAACCGTCACCGGCAGCGCGGTCGGGCGGGTGGTCAGTTCGAATCCGAATACCAGCGCCGCCAGCGCCGCTCCCGCCAGCGCGAAGCCCCGCCAGTCGAAGACCGCTTCGCGATCGCCCTCTCGCACGTCAGGGATCAGGACCAGCGCGAGCGCCACCCCGGCGATGCCGAAGGGGACGTTGAGGTAGAAGATCCATCGCCAGTTGAAATAGGTCACGATCAGGCCGCCTATGGGTGGCCCGAGGATGGGTCCCACGAGCGCGGGCATGACCAGCCACGACAGCGCCGCGACGAGATCGTCGCGTGAGACGCTGCGCAGCAGGACGAGGCGGCCGACTGGCATCATCATCGCGCCGCCGGTCCCTTGCAGGAAGCGCGCTGCGACCAGCGAAGCAACGCTCCATGCCTGCGCACAGGCGATCGACCCCAGTACGAAGGTGGCGATTGCTGTGCAAAAAACGGTGCGTGGCCCCCAGCGGTCTGCGAGATAACCGCTTGCCGGGATGAACATTGCGAGCGCGACGAGATAGGAGGTGAGCGCAAGGCTGAGCTGCGATGGCGCAACGCCCAGATCGCGCGCCATTGCCGGCAAGGCGATGGTCAGCACCGTCGCGTCGAGCTGCTGCATGAACAGGGCACAGGCGACGACCAGCGCGACCGTGCGGTAGCCGCGCGGCCCCGGCGCAGGCGGCGTATCGATCGGACCGCCGCCGAACGACAGCGCATCACCGTCGTCGGCGCCGGCTTCCGCCAATCTCCTGCGGGGGGTGGTTGGGATCACGCTGGACGCCTAGCGCGGGGATGCCGGCCCAGGAAACGGCAAAGGAATGAGCACGTCATGCACCATCTCTGCAATCAGGCATGCGCGCTCCGCTGCATGCCGCCCGAACCCGTATCCCGTAGCCGCTGTTCGAGCCGTTCCGCGACCGAGCGGCGGATCGCCTCGCCGACCTGTACCTTGCGCCATGTGTTGTAGCTGATGCCATAGCGCGGCATAAGCGCCGCGTTCGTCTGACCGGCGAGGCCGACGCGCATCGCCTCGACGATGTCGCGCGGCACGACCTTCAGCGGTTCGGGGGCGGGCTGTTTCATCGCAAATCCTCCTGCTGACGGGGCTCGAGGTCGGGCGACTTGTCCGACCCCGTCACCGTCAGAACGACATCCGGACGCCCGCGGTGATGTAGCGGCCGATCGGGTCATAAGCGCTGCTTGCCGCGGTGGTGAAGGTCGTAACCGGCGGCGGCGATAGCGGCGGCACGCGATCGAATAGATTGGCGATCGAGACGTAGATCTGCTGCTTGCCGCCGCCAACCGCCAAATTGTAGGTGCCGGTGACGTTGGTGTAAAACACCGCAGGCGTGGAATTGTCGTTGATGTCGATTCCTTCGACGCGGGTCGCATCCAGCTTCGCGGCGCTGATGAAGCGTTCCTGCACAAACAGCGAGAAGGCATCGACCGAATAGGTCGCCTGGAGCACGCCGCTCCACTTCGGCGTGATCGTTTCGCCGAGACCTTCGCGGACCGGCGATCCCGGCGTTTCGGAATCGTTGCGGGTGGCGTGATTGCCGATCAGCCGGACATTAAGGTCGCCGTCACCCAGCTGCGTCTTGTAGCTCAGCTCGAAATCGATGCCGGCGACGGTCTGGTTCGCGAGATTTAGGTTGGGGCGCAGGATGCTCAACGCTCCCGACGGGAGCACCGTGATGTTGGCGCATTGCACCTGATTTCCCGCGGCACATTCGTCGACGACACGCTGTTCGGCAAGCGTGGTGATCGCATCCTTCAGCTTGATCCGGTAATAATCGATCGACGCCTGGAAGCCGGGCAGCCACGACGGCTGATAGACCTCGCCGAAGGTCAGCGTATTCGCCTTTTCGGGCTGCAGGTTGGGGTTGCCGGTTGCGAAATTGACCTGCGGCGTGGTTACCCCGTTATAGACGACGTTGCCATTCAGCTGCGTCGCCGGATTGTACAGCTCGAGCAGGTTGGGCGCGCGAATGTCGCGCGACACGGTGCCGCGCAGGCGCAGTTCGTCGACCAGCTGCCAGCTGAGGCCGGCCTTCCACGTCACGACACTGCCCGATGTGCTATAGCGGGCGTGACGCACCGCACCGTTGAGGTCGAGGTTGCGGGCGATCGCGCTGTCCTTCAGCACCGGCACCGCGATTTCGAGATATTGTTCGAAGATGTCGTATTTGCCCGAGAAGGGCAGGGGGTTGAAGAACCGATACGGCCCCTGACGCCCATTCAGTGCCGAAGGACCGCCGCGGATGCCAGTGAAGTCGATCCGGGTCGGCGAAAGCGCGTCGGTAAGCTGCCGTGCACTTTCCTTGCGGAATTCAAGACCCGCGGCGACGGCGATCGGCCCGGCCAGTTGGACGGTCTCGCCCAAGTCGCCGCGGATATTGGCAGAGGCGACCTGCTGGCGCAGGCGCAGATTGAGGACGTTGTCGCCGGTCACGTAATCGGTGATCGCCTGATTGGCCGCCTGCGGTCCGAACAGGTTGCGCGGCGTACAGCCGGGGTCGAGGCCGGCGAGCGTCGAGCGGCAGACGATCTGGCCCGTCGCTGGGTTTACGACCGCATCGGCCGCGGCATACAGGTTGCGCGCGATCGTCAGATGGTTCGAGCGCAGCTCCTGGTCGGACTGACCGTAATTGTACGACGCGTCATATTTCCACGTGCTGCCGAGGCTGCCGCGCAGGCCGACCGAGCCATGATAGACGTCGATAGTCGATTCGTTTTCCGCCAGTGGCAATTCGCCCTCAAACCGGCCGAGCTGGAACGACTGGATATTGGCGGCGACCATGCGCGCCCGCACTGCTGCGGGCAGATAGGCGTTGTCGCGATAGATCGTGTAGGCCGCTGCGCTGCCGACGTTCTGGCTGACGAACGCGCCCTGGTTGGTGTGGCTGCGGGCGTACAGACCCTCGACGAAAATCGTAGCGGCGGGCGATGCTTCGAATTCGGTGCGGACGAAGCCGTTGTAGCGCTCCTGCGTCGGTTGCAGGCCGATGTTCGCGCGGGCCCCGTCGCCGCCGCTTTGGAAGGCGGTGCCGGTGATCGTGCCGTAGTTGAATGCGCTGGTCGCGCCGCCCGCGAGGAACTGCGTGCCGCGCAGCGGACCGGCGCTGATGAGGCCTCCATAGGTGCCGAGCGAGCTGCGGATCGACGGGATGATGAGGTTGCGCGGCAGCGCGCCGCTTACCGGATTGACGATCTGGCCGGCATTGTCGTCGAACCAGTCGCGTCCCGTGCGCTCGTCGGCACGCAGGCCCTTCTGATAGAAATAATCCGCGCCGGCAACGATGCGCAGCCGGTCGTCCATCGCCGCCGTGCCGTAGGCGAGAGAGCCGCCGGTCGAGGCGAGGTCGCCATGGGTCGAGATGCCGTCCAGGATCTCGGCCTTGAACCCCTTCAGCTTGGTGTCCAGCACGAAGTTGACGACGCCCGCCACCGCGTCCGAGCCATAGGCGGCCGACGCGCCGCCGGTGACGACGTCAACCCGGCTGACTAGCCCCTGGGGCAGGATGTTGATGTCGACCGATCCGCCGCTGTTGGTCGCGGGCAGGCGGCGGCCGTCGAGCAGCACCAATGTACGCTGCGCGCCCAGGCCACGCAGGTTGAGCAGGTTCTGGCCGCTGCTGCCGCCGCGGCTGTTTGTGGTGGAGGGGTTGGACGTCTTGGTGCTGCCACTGAACACCGGCAGCTGGTTCAGCCCGTCGGCGAGGTTGGTCGGCGCGGTTTCGCGCAATTGCTCCGAACTCGCCATCGTCACCGGGGTCGGCGTGCGAAAGCCGTTGGCAACGCGACTGCCGGTGACGACAATGTCGCCGCCGGCATCTGCCTGATCCCCCGGGGCGTTGCTCTCGGCGGACTTTAGTGCGTCGGTCGGTGCGTCCGGATCGGCGGGGACCTTGGTCGCGGGCGCGTTGGGCATGCCCGATGCGTCCTGCGCGCCAGGCGTCGGCGCGTCGTTCGCTTGCGCGGTCGCCGGCGCCTGCGTCTCGGCATTGCTTGCCGGGCTCTGCTGCGCGGCCGCGGCGGTGGTCAGCGCCAGCGACAGCGCAGCAATCGCGCCCCCGCACGCCAGTGTCGTCTTCAGGCTGTTGCGAGCCATGGCTTCCTCTCCCTTAGTATCGTTGTTTTGTTGGTGTCTTTAAGCTGTGGTCGGCGTCGGCGACGCGGCGGGTCAGCCCGCCGCCACGCGTCGCTTTTGTGCCCACGTGCCGACCAGCAGCGCGAGCAGCGACAGCACCGCGGCGGCAGCGCACCAGGCGCCGGGGATCGCCTTGTCGCCGGTCGCGCCGATCAGCGCGGTGCTGATCGCCGGCGTGAAGCCGCCGAAGATCGCGGTCGCCATGCTGTAGGCGAGGCTGAACCCGATGGTGCGGACATGCGCCGGAATGATCTCGGTAAGATAGACGATGAAGGCGCCGTTATAGGTGGCGTAGATGGCGGCGAGCAGCAGTTCGACAGTCAGCAGCTTGCCGAAGCTCGGCGCGGCAACCAGCCAACTCATCAGCGGATAGGCGAGCACCGCCCCCAGCACCGTGGCGGTGATGAGCAAGGGCCGGCGGCCGATCCGGTCTGACAGCGCCCCCATCACCGGCAGCAGCACGAAGTTGGTGATGCCGACGCAGGCGGTTACGAAAAGGCTGTCGCCCGCGCCGAGGTTCAGGACCTTGCTGCCGAAGGTCGGGGTGTAGGCGGTGATCATGTAGAAGAAGACGGTGGTCATGACCGCCATCAGCGCGCCTTGCAGCACCAGGCCCCAATTGGCGCCGATGATGCGCATGATCTGAGCGACCTTCGGATGCTCCTTGCGGTTGAGGAACGCCTCGGTCTCCTCGACGTGGCTGCGAATGACGAACAGGAAGGGGATCATGATGCAGCCGATGATGAACGGCACGCGCCAGCCCCAGGCCTGCATGGTTTCGGCGTCGAGACTGGTCGAGACGATCAGCCCGATGACGGCGGCGAAGACGACCGCGGCCTGCTGGCTCGCCGACTGCCACGAGGTGAAGAAACCCTTGCGGTGGGGCGGTGCGATCTCATTGAGGTAGACCGACACGCCGCCGACCTCGACGCCAGCCGACAGGCCCTGCACGAGGCGCCCAGCGAGGATTATGAGCGGCGCGGCGAGGCCGATTTGTTCGTAGGTCGGCGTGATCGCGATCGCGAGCGTGCCCATCGCCATCAGCCCGAGCACGAGGAGCAGGCCCTTGCGACGGCCGTGGCGATCGACATAGGCGCCGAGCACCAGCGCGCCCAGCGGGCGCATCAGGAAGCCCGCGCCGAAAGTCATCAGCGTCAGCAGCAGCGATCCGAACTCGCTGCCAATCGGAAAGAACGCTTTGGAGATGTAAGTAGCGTAATAGCCGAACACCATGAAATCGAACATTTCGAGGAAGTTTCCGCTGGCGACGATGAAGATCGACTTGAACGCGGACGATCTGCGCGCGGAGGGAGTGGCGGAGACGCCATCGGCCGGAACGGCCGTGTCAGCGATCATCGGATTGCCTTTCGCGGTGCCGGCTCGAGCCCGCTTGCGCGGATCGCGGCATCGGCCTGGGGTGAGGAAAGATAGGTGAGAAGCGCGCGCGCCTGCGCCGGATGCGGCGAATAGGCGACGACGCCTCCCGAGAAGGCGGTGACCTTTTGCAGGGCATCGGGCAGCAGGCCGACGATACGGATACCCTTCACGGGCTTCAATTCGCTCAATTGCTGGAAGCCGATCTCTGCCTCGCCGCGGGCGACGACCTCGCCGACCGGTGTGGCGGGGATCATCCGGCCCTTGGGACGGACCTGATTGGCGACGCCGAGCCGGTCGAGCAACGTCGACTGGATATAGACGCCGCTAGCGCTGTCCGACCAAACGACCGATTTCGCCTTCAGCAAGGTGGCGCGCAACGCTTCGGGTGTGCTGATATCGGGGGTGGGCGTGCCGGCGCGGACCGCGATAGCGATGCGCGACAGGCCGAGGTCGATCGCGGTGTCGGGCACCACGGTGCCGGCGGCGACCAGTTTGTCGAGGCCGGAGCGTGCGAGGATTACGACATCGGCAGGTTCGCGCCGCGCGAGCCGTGCGGGGATTGCATTGGGCGTGTCGCCCATCGAGGGGCCATGCGCGATCGTGATCGGGGTGCCGGTGGTGAGCCGATACGATGCGGCCAGCGTGTCGAACGCCGCGTTGAACCCGCCTGAGGTGAAGACCGTCAGGCCTGCAGGGGCGGTGGCGGCAGGCGCGGCGGGCACCGTCTGGCAGCCGACCAGCAGCGGCACGATCAGCACGCTGATCGTGCCGATCAACCGGTGACTCAGCGGCGTGCGCGCCCGCCCTGGGGTATGAGAGTTCGCCTGCGTCATCGCCATCCTGCTCTGTGCCGCCGGTCGGGGCGGTCATCCTGCGTGGCGGTCTCTTGCGGGGGAC
Source organism: Sphingomonas sp. A2-49 (assembly GCF_025548555.1). Taxonomy (GTDB): domain Bacteria; phylum Pseudomonadota; class Alphaproteobacteria; order Sphingomonadales; family Sphingomonadaceae; genus Sphingomonas. The sequence goes on along the minus strand of NZ_JAJLPA010000017.1, from coordinate 71,792 downwards.
GCCTTCGCCTTGACGGACATAAGAGCCGTTGCAACACCTCTCATCAAATGCAATGATCGGTGCAGACGATGCGTATTGTGCATCAGGGGTCGGATGAAGCGGATCGCCCGACAGCTCTACGTGCAGATGATCGTCGGTATCGTTGCCGGCGTCCTGATCGGCCATGTCTGGCCCGCATTCGGAGTCGGCCTCGCGCCGCTCGGCATCGCCTTCGTCAAGGCGATGCGGATGATGGTGCCGCCGATCCTGTTCTGCACGATCGTTGACGGCATCGTCGCCCAGGGCGGCGCGCGCCAGACGGGGTCGATCGTGGCGCGGGCGCTGATCGTGTTTCTCGCGATCACCGTGCTGGCATTGCTGTGCGGGTTGCTGGTGGCGGGGCTGCTACGTCCCGGCACCGGCCTTGCCATGCCGAGCGTGCCTCCGCACATCGACATCGGCCGCGCGCTCGGAGCGCGGCAAATCGACGGACCGGGCGATTTCCTGCTGAGGATGGTGCCCGATACCTTTTTCTCCGCCTTTACAGCCGGCGACGTGCTGCCCGTGCTGTTCATTGCCGGCCTCGTCGGCTTCGGCCTGTTGCGCATCGGGCCGGCGGGCGAGCCGATCGCCCGCGCGATTCGCGGGCTGACACAGCTGCAATTTGCGATCTTCGCGTTCCTGATCCGCGCCGCACCGATCGGAGCATTCGGGGCGATCGCCTTTACCGTCGGCACCTACGGCGTCGCCTTCATCGGCTCGCTCGGCATGCTGGCGGTGACGCTGCTGGCGGCCTGTATCCTGCTGCTGGCGATCCTGCTGACCGCGGTGCGGCTCTGGGCGGGCGTGTCACCGATCGCATTGCTCCGCCACTTCCGCGAGGAACTGCTGATCGTGCTTGGCACGTCATCGTCGGAGGTGGTGCTGCCGCGGATCATGAGCAAGCTCGAGACGCTGGGGGCGCCACCAGCGATCGTCGGCATCGTCATCCCGCTCGGCTACACGCTCAATCTTGCCGGCACCGCGGTCTATCTGATCGTCGCAACGCTTTTTCTGGCGGAGGCGCTGCACCTCGTCCTGTCGCCCACGCAGGTCGCGACCTATCTGCTGGTCATGCTGGCGACGTCGAAGACCGCGGCGGGGGTCACGGGCAGTGGGTTTTCGGCTCTGTTGCTGACGCTGTCGTTGCTGCCCGACGTGCCGGTCGGGGCGGCGGCGATGCTGATCGCAGTCGATCGACTGCTGTCGACGGTGCGCGCGCTGACGAGCGGTCTTGCTAATGTCAGCGCGACGCTGCTGATTGCCCGCTGGGGCGGGGCGACGCTCACGCCGGTGCTGCCGCCGCCTCCCGCCACGCCTGCGTGAGCAGCGCCACCAGCCGCGCCGCCGCTGGCGAAATTGGCGCGGCGGGGCGCCGAAGCAGCCCGATCGTCCGCACGATTGTCGGATCGCGCAGCGGCCTCCAGATCAGATCGCGCGCCTCCGGCCCCTCGCACGCCAGCCGCGGTAGCACCGATGGCCCGAGCCCGGCATCGGCCAGCGCCAAGGCCGAGGTCAGCCGCGTCACTTCATAGAACCATTGCAGATGGATGCCCTCTGCGGCGAGGCCTGCCTCCAACGTCGTTCGGTTTCCGCTCGCGCGATGCACCGTCACCAGCCGATGCCCTTCCAGATCCGCCCAGCCGAGCCCTTCGACCGCAGCGAGCGGATGATCGCGGCGGCAGATCAGGCCATAGGGATCATCGATCAGGGGCTCGAACGACAGATCGGCATCGGACGCCACTGGCAGCGACAGTCCGAATTCGGCGTCGCCGGTTCGTACTGCTTCGGCGCATTCGTTCGCCGACAGATCGAGGATGCGGACCCGCACCTTGCGATATTCGTCGCCAAACCGCTTCAGTACATCGGGCATGAAGCGCACCGCGGCGCTCGGCACGCTTGCGACCGTGATCCGACCTGCACCCTGCTCGCCCGAGGCCATACTGCCGACCAGCGATCCGTCGATCTCTTCGACCATCCGGCGGAGCAGCGGCAGTACCTGCTGCCCCGCCGAGGTCAACCGCACGTTGCGGCTGCTGCGTTCGAGTAGCGCCGCACCCACCGCATGCTCCAGCTTTTGAATTCGCCGGCTAAGCGCGGGCTGCGACAGCGAGAGCTGTTCGGCAGCCCGGTGGAAGCTGCGCATGTCCGATACGGCGATGAGCGCCCGTAGATCCAAAAGTTCGAAATTGATCGCTGCCATAGTAGATACCCTACTCGGCGAGCGCGGTAATTCGAAGAGGCAGCTCATCTCGACGCATCGTTGGGATGTTGACGACAGGACAGCGCACTGCGCATTCGCCTGGGGCGGCGCGCGCATCAAAGGGGCATTGATTGCAGCTATCCGGCAGTGTTACTTCATGCATCGGCATGGCCCTGACCGCCGCCCATTTGCGCTGGGGTACCCTGATGGATCAGACCGGCTAACACCCGGCAAGCCGCTCAACGATGGTCTTGATCGCATCGCGCTCTAGGGGCGCGCGGTCGATCGAATTGTGGATGCCGATACCCTCGATCAGCGCGTCGAGCGCGCGTGCCGTTAGCGGGTCGAAGAAGCGACCGAGGGCGCCTCGGCTGCTGTCCATCCAATCTTGCATGACCGCGCTGACCGGTGGGTGCCGGGCCGCGAAAGCGTAGAGTTCGTAGCTCAGCAACAACGTGCGCGGTTCCGCCCAAATCTGGTTCGCGATGATGTCGACGACTGCCACACACGCCTCTGCGCGGTCCGTCGCGGTGTCCAGGCGCGTGCGGAAGGTAATCGAGGAGTCCGCGGCCAATTGCAAGAAGGCCGCCGTGAGCAGGTCCTCCAGCGTCGCAAAGTAATATGTGACCGAGCCGAGCGGCACCTGCGCCGCCTCCGCGATACGGCGATGGGTGGTTGCCGCGGTTCCGTGATCAGCGATGACCGTCAGGGTCGCGTCGATGATGCGTTGCCGCCGTGCCGGATCGTTGCGCCGGGACTGTTGGGTCATCGCCTCTTTACCTCGATCTCTGCATGTGTACATATGTACATTACTTGGCAGGTGATTGGAATGCAGCGGCTATGACGGAGGATCGAGTGAGCAGGCGGGCGGTGATCGGCGGTGCTGCGGCGCTAACGATCGCGGGCAGTGCTGGGGTCGCAACTGCGCAGGGCTCGACAACATCAGCGCTTGGGCGCCGGGACGGCCGCTGGCTGAACGCGCCTCAGGTCTGGAAAGTCACACCCGGCGGGGACCTGACGCTCGTCACCGACAAGGGCAGCGATTTCTGGCGCGAGACGCATTACGGCTTCACCCGTGACAGCGGTCATTTCCTCGGCTTTACGGCACCTGCCGCGTTTACCGCACAACTCCGCATTCGTGGCCAATATCAGAAACTCTACGATCAGGCCGGCATCATGGTGCGGGTCGACGAACGACGCTGGGTAAAGGCAGGGATCGAGTTGTCCGACGGGCGCGCTATGCTTAGCAGTGTGCTGACCGACGGAAAGTCCGACTGGGCAACCGGCCCCTACGAGCACGACGCACAAGATTTCTGGACGCGCGCGACGGTCGCCAAGGGCGTCCTGCGGTTGCAGGTCTCGGCAGACGGCAAGACATGGCCGCTGGTCAGACTGGCGCCCTTTCCGATCGCCTCCGCATATCAGGTCGGACCCATGGCCTGCACGCCCGAACGTGCCGGACTGGAGCTGCATTTCTCAGACCTGAGCATCACAGCCCCGTTGGGCAAGGACCTCCACGATCTGAGTTGATTGCAATGACGCAGAAGGAGCGGATGCTGGCGGGCCAGCTCTACGTCGCCGACGATCCGGAACTCGTCGCGGACGCGGCGCGCGCCACTGTGTGGCTCGACCGCTACAACCGGGCATCGACAGCCACCGCGGCGGAGCGCCATGCGCTGTTGGTAGAGGGGCTTGGTCACGCGGGGCGCGGTGCGACGATCCGACCGCCGTTTCACTGTGATTACGGCTATAACATTCATCTGGCTGAGGGCGTGTTTCTCAATTTCGGGTGCACGGTGCTCGACGTCGTGCCGGTGCGGATCGGTGCGGGCACGCAGATCGGTCCGGGCGTGCAGATCCTCACCGCCGATCATCCGCGCGATCCGGCTCAGCGTGGCCGGATGCTCGAGTTCGGGCGGTCGGTCACCATCGGTCTAAACGTCTGGATCGGAAGTGCGGCGCTGATCCTGCCTGGCATCACCGTCGGCGACAACGCGATCGTCGGCGCGGGCAGTGTCGTGACGCGCGATGTTCCCGATGGCGCGACCGTGGCGGGCAATCCCGCTCGCCGGCTTAAATAGTATTCGACCCCTCATACGGGTCAGCTTTATCGCAAACATGAATGAGTGTCCGAAGTAGGTAAGCGCAACCGGGCCTACGAACGTCTGCAAATGGGTCTAATGCGCTCTGGCACGCCCGGGCTGCGGCAAAGGATCTCCGTAGAAGATGCCTCGGCCATCGGTCGCCAAGTAGACGCGGCCGAAGAGGCGAGGATCGCCGGTGATGACCCGGTATCTAAGACCCCATTGATGCGCGTCGTCGTTAATCCGGAACCAGCGCACGCCCGCGTCGGTCGAGCGCCACAGCCCGCCAAACGTCTTCGTGACCCCGAAGGCATAGAGGGTCGGCACGTGCCCGCCGGGTGCCGCCTTGCCGAGACCGAAGCTCACAAAATACATGTCACGCAACACCGGATCGACTGGCGTGGACACCACGAACGTTCGGGCACCGTCGCTGGTGTGGAAGAAGCGTCCGCCTAGGATGAGCCAGAGCTCGCCGGCCGCTCCCGGCGTTGCCGCCGCCATTGGTTGGAACTCCCGTGCCGCCGGGCGCGAGCTGGCAATGCCGGCCGGGAGTCCCTGCGCAGGTGCCTGCGTGAACGTCTTCGCCCCGTCACGACTGACGAATATACGCGCACCAGTATAGTCGATCGCGTACCAGGCAAGGGGATCGACCTTGTCGGCGACCGCATACGTGTGTTCCGGTAAACCCTTGGGTCGCCACCAGATCCGCCCCCTATCGGCCGTGGCGAGCATCACTAGCCCAGACACCAGGAAGGTGCTCCCATCCGCCGAAACAGTGATCGGTGCCTGGCCATCGGCGTCGATCCGCCGTGGCGCGGCGGTTCCGATCGCGATTGGCGACGCCAGCATCTTATGCCAGCTGCGGCCTCCATCCTCCGACCAGCCGAGCGACGCCCCCTCGGGGTCGGGGGAATAGCCTGATGCGCTCCGAACGATGATCTTGGGCGCCACGCCGGCATAATCGACATTGTTGGTCTGCGGCAGGTCGGGATCGGCAAAGGCCCGCTCCGGCGCGCGGTCGAGCCGATCGTGGACGAAGCCGTGCGTGTCGCCGATGCCGGAGATCAAGTGGGACCCCTCGGGCGGACTGACGAGGCTGAGCGGCACCGCCTCTTCGATCCCGGCGACCCAGGGCCGCCAAACCATGTCGGGCTTGTCCGCTTGCTTGGTTCGGAACACCGTCAGCCCCGTGGCATAGGCAAGCGTGGCACCGTCGAACGGATCGAACGCCAGACCGGCGATCCAGCCGCCAAACCCGCCCTTGTCGAATTGGAGCCAAGGGGCGGCCGTCAGATCGCGTGAACTTCGTTCCCGTAGGCTCGTCCAGTGTGCGCCGCCATCAGACGACAGCCAGACAGTGTCGTGATGGTTCCAGCGGTCGACCGTCGACACCGCCAGCCGGCCGGGATGGAGCCGATCGAGACTAAGCCCCATGTAGCCACCCTCAGCCTCGTCACCGCGCGCAGGCGTGATGTTCGCCCATCCACCCGACCTTGGGTCGAACGTCCAAACCTCACCTTGCGCGATCCCGTTCGGACCGATGTTGGAGCAGTAATCGATGTAGAGCACACCCTGTTGGTCTACTGCCGCCTTGACCGGCAGCATGCTCGCGTCCGGACCGCCAGTGACGGCGCTCCAGCTCCGCCCGGCGTCGGTCGAGCGGTACAGGTGTTGCGCCGCTGCGTCTGCGACGCCGACATAGATGGTGCGCGATCGGTCAAGGCCGGCTTCGCCCGGCGGGCCGAAGACCACGAAGGAGACGCCGCCATGGGTCTGTTTCGCGGCGGGACGGCCGAGCCCTTTCCACGGAAAGCTGTCGACCTTGTGCCACGTCCGGCCACTGTCTTTACTGATCCAAAGACCGTCGTGTCGCGATCCGAAGAACAGGTGCGTCCGCCGATCCGGGTTTATCGCGAGGCGCTCGCCCAGACCGCGACCATCCTCGTTGCCGCCCATGCTGAAGGGAACGGACGTGACCTGCCAGGAAGCGCCGCGATCGGCGCTCCGCATGATCGCCGCAGGTTGGCCGAAGTACATGCCCGCGGCGAGGTAAATGATGTCTGGGTCGACCGGGTCCGGCGCGATGCTTTCGACGCCCATGTAGCTGTTTTGCGCTTGGCCGTCCTGAAGCGCAATCCAGCGCTGCGTACGGGCATCCCAGCGATAGGCGCCACCCACATCGGTGCGCAAATATGCAAGGTTCCTTTCGGCGACGCTGAACACTATTCCGGGCGAGAACCCGCCGCCTCCAATCACGACATTGTTCCATTGGTACGGCAGTTGGGAGGGAACATGCAAAGTGGGAGCGGCAGCGAGCGAAGCTGCCGCGAGTCCGAGCAGCGGAATAACGAGTTTCACGCGGTCACCTTCTCCGATGTGCCCATGTTAGCGAGGTAGGATCGGGACGGATAGTCGAGTCGTCTCACATATCGGCCTAGCTCCCGCCAGAAACGCAACCCTCGGTTCCGGTGCTGATTCGTGGTTCGATAACGACTCTGAACTGGTTCGGATCGTCGAGTTAACGTCCGTCCGGGCGCCGTCAAACCAACCTGGCAGGTGGGGCAGGGGGCTGATATCAATAACGGATGAGCCGGAAATCGAGGGCGCTGCCGCCTAGCCCATTTCGTCGCTTCAACTCGTCGCCCGAGGTGATCCGGCTGGTAGTGCTGATGTACGTGCGCTTTCCGCTGTCGCTGCGGAACGTAGAGGATCTGCTGTTTGAGCGCGGTATCGACATTTGTCACGAGACGGTGCGACTGTGGTGGAACAGGTTTGGCCCTTTGTTCGCCGGGGACATCCGTCGCCAGCGGGTGAGCCGCATGCGGGGATATCGCCACTGGCGATGGCACCTCGACGAGATGTACGTGAAGCTGAATGGCGAAATGGTCTACCTATGGCGAGCGGTAGATCACGAAGGCGAGGTGCTGGAGAGCTACGTCACCAGAACACGCGACAAGGGAGCGGCGCTTGCCTTTATGAAGAAGGCGCTGAAGCGCCATGGTTCACCCGACATCGTCACCACCGACGGGCTGCGCAGCTACGGTGCCGCGATGGATGAGCTCGGCTGCCGCGATCGGCAGGAGATCGGTCGTTGGGCGAACAACAGGGTGGAAAACAGCCACTTGCCGTTCCGACGACGGGAGCGGGCGATGCTGAGGTTCAGGCAAATGAAAACGCTCCAAAAGTTCGCCTCTGTTCACGCCAACGTCCACAATCACTTCAGCCTGGAACGTCATCTCATTGATCGCCAAACCTATCGGGAACGACGCTCCGCCGCACTGGCGGAGTGGCAGATCCTCGCGAGCTAGGCCGCTGCCTTTAAAGACCGACATGCATCGTGTGGAGAGCGGTTCGCCTTAGACTGACAGCACCCAGGAGGTCTATACTGCGACAGTTGCCATCTCGATCGCGTATGAATGATACAGGCCCCGGGGCCAGGCCGTTGATGTGAGCGTTCGCTCCGTCGAATCAAACGAACCTTCGGCTTCGTCGAACGACTTGTATCTCGTGGTAGGCGGGCAGCGTTAGCGGGCACCGTGGCCGGCATGCTGGTTTGTCGGGTGGCGATCGTTCGGCGCCGGGCGCGTCAGGACCGGCGAAGCTGCCGATGCCGGCCCTTGCGATGGTCCCGAATGGCGCCGTCGTGGCCATCGCGGCGATGCGCCGGCCTCTTCGTCAGGGATCGCTCGCGAAGAGCGTTTAATCGGCGATGAAAACGGTCGGCCCCCGGCTGGATTGGCCGATCGTCACGCGGTATGACCGCGCCGCGCGCGCGCAGAATTTCAGGTCTACGGTCCCGAAAGCCCGCGCGTGCCGCGCATCGCCGGCGGCCGCGGTTAAGCAGAAATACAGTCTTCCGCGGCAATAGGCCGGCAGGAAGGACGATTTGCCATGTCGATCAACGTGCAGGCGGAATCCGTGGCAGCCGACATGGATCGCATCTTTGGGCCGCTCGCGGACCGGCCGGCGCCGACCGTCGCGTCGCGCGACCTTGTCATCGTCGGCGGCGGGCGGCGCCGGTCGCGCTGGCTGATGTTCGGCGCGCCGGTGCTGGTGCTGATCGCGGGGACGGCGCTGGGCGTGACCTATGCGCGCGACGACTGGCGTCCGCAGATGGTCTCCGCGCGGTCCGCCACACCGGCGGACTATCGCATCTCGGGATCGGATATGGCGCGGCCGGCGACCGGGGGAACCGTAGCGGGGCCGGCCGAACCGGATGTCGGTGCTGGCGACGGCGCCGGCGCCGGCGATACGCTCGCGGTCGATGTGCCCGACCCCGTCGGGCAGGCAGCCGGGGATCCCGGCCTTGCCGCGACGGCGTCGACCCGTGCGGCGGCCGATCCGCGCGCACCCGCCCGCATTGCGTCCGATGCCACGCGTGCGTCCGCCGGCATCGACCGCGCCGCGCGTCCCGCATCGGCACGGCGCGGCGGCGATACGGCCACGATCCTGCCGGGCTGCGTACCCGGAAGCCTGGAGGACCGGTGCATCTATCAGGACGTGCTGAATGCCGACGGCCGGTTGCGGCGCGCGTTCGAGCGCGCCCGGCAGGACGGCGTCGCCAATCGCGACCTCACCGCGATCAGCCGGCGCTGGCGGCAGGCGCGCGATCTGGCGAGCGACGATCCCGACGGGACGATCCGGCGCTACGACCAGCTGGCCGATACGCTGGACGACCTGCGCCGGGATGCGGGCGAATGACGCGCGACGCGGCCGTCGCCGCCCCCCGCGCCCGTGCCGCCTGGGCACCGGACCACGCGCCCTCCGCACGCGCCGCCTCGACCGAGGGGAGGGTGATCTATGCGATCGGCGACATCCACGGCTGCTATGCCCAGCTCGCCGCGCTGCTCGAGGCGATCGTCGCCGACGTGGGCCGCGCGGGGGAGGAGCGGGCCGTGTCGCTGGTGTTCTGCGGCGACTATGTCGATCGCGGGCCGGAGTCCGCGAAGGTGCTCGCCGCGCTCGTCTGGCTGGCGCGGCATGCGACGATCGACGTCGTGTTCCTGCGCGGCAATCACGAGGCGATGCTGCTGGAATTCCTGGAGCATCCGGACCTGGCGCAGCCCTGGCTGGAACAGGATGGCGTGCGCACGCTGGCGTCGTACGGCGTCGTCTCCGCGCCGGACGAGGATCGGTCCCGGCTGCGCGACCGCCTGCTCGACGCCATGCCCGCGGCGCATCTGGAGTTCCTGCGCGGGCTGCCGATCCGGACGACGTGCGGGGACTATCTGTTCGTGCATGCCGGGCTGAAACCCGGCGTCGCGCTCGCGCGGCAGGACGATCAGGACTGCCTGTGGATCGGCGAGGAGTTCCTCGCGGCGGATCACCGCTTCGAAAAGGTCGTCGTCCACGGCCACAGCTGGACATCGGAGGCGCCGCAGGTCACGGACAACCGCATCGGCATCGACACCGGGGCCTATGCGACCGGCGTCCTGACCGCGGTGCGGCTGGACGGCGAACGTATCGCCTTCTTGCAATCGAGGCTGTACCCGGGGAGGGAGACGGAGCCGGCGACCCAACGGCTCCATGGTGGTCCGGGAGACCTGTAATGTTGCGCCTACGTATTTTCGCATCGCTGCTGTCGGTGCTCTCGCTGGCGACGATGGCGCTGGCCTTCGTCATGGGCGCGCCCGTCGCCACGTCGATCGCGCTGCTCGCCGCCGCGGCCGTGCTGGCGATGGTTGCGCCGTTCGACGCGCCCGATCCGCGCCAGCGCATCCGCGTGCTGCTCGCCTGCCTCGCCTATGTCGGCGGGATCGGCGCGGCGCTGGTGTTCGCGCATGGCGTGCCGGATGCGGGCATGCTGATGTTCGCGCTGATCCTGCTGGTGATGATGGGCGTGGGCATGACGTTATGGGCGTTCGCCACCCGCAAGCGGCGCCGCATGCCGCGATCCAGCCGCTATTACGACAATTGAGTTGCGTGGCGCGCCCCCGCATGGGCGCCCGGGCGACCGTCGGCCGCGACCGGCCCGTCGGCGGTTCGCCATGCCGCCGGACGACCTGCGCTTGCCGGCCATGAATGCCGCCCGGAGGCGTTGATCGCCGCCGGGAGGCGTTCCTCGACCCTGTCGCCGGATGCGCGGGTGCGTCCGCTCGTGAGCAGCCCTACCGGCGTTCGCGATCGGCGGCGCTGGCCGCGCGGATCGCCCTGAATTCCGAACCCGCGTTCCACGTCGGCCAGGCGGTGCCGGCGGCGAGGTCGAAGCCGATACGGCGCAGCAGGTCGACGTCCGCGGCCGCGCCGGCGAGGTTCCAGTCGGCCGACCAGGCATCGCAGGTCTGGTGGTAGCAGCGCATATAGTCGTCGAGCCAGCGCTGCCCGGCGGCACGGCCGCCGTCGACCAGATCGGGCGCGCCGCTGATCGCCATCAGCAACAGCGTCGGGACGCCGCGCCGCGCGAGCGAGAAGTGATCGGCGCGGTAGAACAGGCCGCGTTCGGGCAGCGCCTCGGGTGTCACGCTGCGCCCCTGCGCGCGCGCGGCGGCGGCCAGCGCGGCTTCGAGCGAATTCTGCCCCGCCCCGACCAGCAGCACGTCGCGGGCCGGGCCGGCGGTCTGGAGGATGTCGAGCGTCAGGTTGGCGACCGTCTTCGCCGCCGGATACAGGGGATGCGCGGCATAGGTTTCCGATCCCAGCAGCCCGCGCTCCTCGCCCGTCCACAGCGCGAACACCTGCGTACGGGCGGGCCGGGGCATGCGGGCGGCGGCGCGTGCGATCGCCAGCACGCCGGCGGTGCCGAGCGCGTCGTCGTTGGCGCCGGGACGGATGCGCCGGCCCGCGGCGTCGGGCGTCCCTTCGCCATAGGCATCCCAATGCGCGCCATAGATCACGGTTTCGTCGGGGCGGCCGCGGCCGGTGCGCTTGGCGAGCACGTTGTGGCTGGTCGCACGCGTGACCGTGACCGGCAGGTCGGCGGACAGGCCCGCGCCGGCGAGCGCGACGGGGCGGAAGTCCGATCGCCGCGCCGCGGCGCGCAGCCGTGCAAGATCGAGTCCCGCAGCGGCGAACAGCCGCGTCGCCGCCCCACCTTCCAGCCATCCCTGCATCGCGAGGCGCGGCGCGGCGGGTGCGGCGACATCGTAATTCTCGCCGCCCGGCGCGGTGACGGTCGCCCAGCCATAGCCCGCCCCCGGCGTGTCGTGGACGATCAGCGCCGCGACCGCGCCGCGCCGGGCCGCTTCCTCGAACTTGTAGGTCCAGCGCCCGTAATAGGTCATGCGCCGGTCGCCGAAGCGTCCCGCGGCATCGTCGCCCGCCGCCGCCTCGAAATCGGGATCGTTGACCAGGAACACCGCGACCTTGCCCTTCAGGTCGACGCCCTTGAAATCGTCCCACTGCCGTTCGGGCGCGGTGACGCCGTAGCCGACGAAGACCAGCGGCGCGCGGGCGACGACCGCGCGGGCGTCGGGGCGGACGGTCGACAGATAGACGTCCCGCCCGATCGCCAGCGGCATGCCGTTCGCGGCGACCGCGCCGCTCCCCAGCATGGTGCGGATCAGCGGCACCGGTTGCGTCCAGCCGCCGTCGCTGCCGCCCGGCTCCAGCCCCGCGGCCTTGAATTGCGCGACCAGCCAGTCGATCGTCTTCGTCTCGCCCGGCGTGCCCGGTGCGCGACCGCCGAACGCGTCCGACGCCAGCACCTTGACGTCGGCGGACAGGCGATCGGCGGATATCGGGTCCGCCGCAGGGGATGCGGCGACGAGCGGCAGGGCGGCGAGAAGGGCGGCGAGGCGGGTCATTGGACGGCATTTCCCCTGATTGGCGACGACGACGCTAGCGGCTGCGGCGGGCGGGCGCGAGAGGCGGAATGGAGCGGCGGGCCGGGGATGGGGCGATGGCGTCCGATGCCGGGTCCGAAGCCGACGGATATTGCGTTCGGGCCGGCCTGCGCCTAGGGGCGCGGTCGCGACAGGTTTCCAGCGATGGAATGAAAAGGGAACCCGGAAGCGAGCGCGTGTCGCTCGTAAGCCGGGGCTGTCCCCGCAACTGTGACCGGCGAGCCTTGCTCCGTTCGCGTGCCACTGGACCGTTTCGACGGTTCGGGAAGGCCGGGCAAGGCGACGACCCGGAAGCCAGGAGACCTGCCTGTCGCGGTTGTCCTTCGTGCGGACGGGGTGTTCCGGGCGATCGAGGGTTTCCTCGCGTGACGACGTCGTTGGGGTCGTGCGCGACGGACTGTCGGTCCGGCGATCGCCGTGCGCGTCCCCGTCAAAGCAGACGAAGGGGACCCCTTGTGAACACCTACCGCTATCTGATCCTGCCGTGCCTCGTCGCGGCCACGCCCGCACTGGCGCAGAGCGCGCAATCCACCGCCGGGCTGGAGCAGGCCGCCGACGCCGACGCCGACATCCTGGTGACCGCGAACCGCGAGGCGCGGCCGGCCGCGACCGTCGGCCAGGCGGTCACCGTCCTCGACACCGCGACGATCGTGCAGCGGCAGGCGGTGGTCGTCTCCGACCTGCTCCGCCAGACGCCGGGCGTCACCGTCTCGCGCAACGGCGGGGTCGGCACCACCGCGGGGGTCAGCATCCGCGGTGCGGAAAGCGACCAGACGGTGGCGCTGATCGACGGCATCAAGCTCAACGATCCCTCCTCGCCCGGGGGCGGCTTCAACTTCGGCACGCTGCTGGTCGGCAACATCGCGCGGATCGAGGTGCTGCGCGGCGCGCAATCGGTGCTGTGGGGCAGCCAGGCGATTGGCGGCGTCGTCAACCTCATCACCCGCCAGCCGACCGAGCGGTTTAGCCTCAACGCCCGCGCCGAGGGCGGCTGGCACGACACCGGACAGGCGTTCGCCAACGTGTCGGGCACGATGGGGCCGGTGGCGGCGAGCGTCGGCGGCGGCTATTACACCAGCGACGGCATATCGGCCTATGCGCCGGGCACCGAGCGTGACGGCTTCCGCAGCTATGGCGCCAACGCCAGCGTCGCCATCGCGCTCGCCAGCAACGTCTCGGTCGACCTGCGCGGCTTCTACGCCAACGGCCGCACCGATTTCGACGGTTTCGCCCCCCCAACGTTCAGCTTCGGCGACACGCGCGACTATGGGGATACCGAACAGTGGATCGGCTATGCCGGATTGAACGCCGCGCTGTTCGACGGGCGGTTCCGCAACCGGTTCGGCTACGCCCATACCGACACGGATCGCACCAACTATACCCCCACGGCGACGCCGGCGGAGACGTTCCGCGGCATCGGCCGCAACGACCGGATCGAATATCAGGGCGCGTTCGACATCACCTCGGCGGTGTTCGCGACCTTCGGCGCCGAGCGCGAGGTGTCGCGGTCGCGCACGGCGAGCGATGGCGCCGCGGGCAATCCCGGCCGCGCGCGGATCTTCAGCGTCTATGGCCAGCTCGCCGTGACCCCGGTCGCCGGCCTGACGATGACCGGCGGCGTCCGCCACGACGACCACAGCCAGTTCGGCGGCGCCACCACGGTGTCGGGCAGCGGCGTCTATTCGCCCAACGGCGGCGCGACCGCATTCCGCGCCAGTTACTCGGAAGGGTTCAAGGCGCCGACGCTCTTCCAGTTGCAGAGCGAATACGGCAACGGCCTGCTGTCCCCCGAACGCTCGCACGGATGGGATGCGGGCGTCACGCAGAAGGCGCTCGACGGCGCGGTCGAGGCGAGCGCGACCTATTTCACCCGGACCTCGCGCGACCTCATCGCCTTCATCTCCTGCGCGACGCCGCTGACCGGCATCTGCACCGGCCGGCCGTTCGGCACCTATGACAATGTCGCGCGCGCGCGGGCGCAGGGCGTCGAGGCGGCACTGACGCTGCGCCCGGTCGAATCGCTGACCTTCGTCGCCGCCTACACCTATCTCGACGCGAAGGACCGGTCGGCCGGCACCGCGACGTTCGGGCGCGATCTGGCGCGGCGGCCGGGCGACAGCGTGTCGGTCAACGCCGACTATCGCTGGCCGTTCAGCCTGTCGACCGGCGCGACGATCACCGCGGTCGGCGACAGCTTCGACAATGCGGCGAACACGCGGCGGCTCGACGGCTATGTGCTCGCCGACGTGCGTGCCGCGCTGCCGATCGGTCCGCATCTCGAAGTGTACGGCCGGGTCGAGAACCTGTTCGATGCGCGCTACCAGACCGTCTATCAATATGGCCAGCCGGGCCGCGCCGCGTTCGGCGGCATCCGCGTAACCTATTGATCCACCGGCCGCGCCGCGCCCGAGGAGGGCGCGGCGCGGCCTATTCGTCGATGCCGAAGTTCAGGCCGCGCGACAGGCCCGGATCGACCACCGCGATCATCAGATACGCGAAGAACTGGCGCACCCGCTGCACCGCGCCGGTATGCTCGCGATACCAGGCCCGGGTGATCGGTTGCGACCGCGCGATCTCGCCCTCGACATAGCCGCGGACGTGATCGGCGAAGGCGCGATCCTCGACCCGGAACATCAGTTCGAGGTTGATGAATAGGCTGCGCATGTCGAAATTCGCCGATCCGACGTGCACCGCATCGTCGATCACGTACAATTTGGTGTGCAATTTGGTCGGCTGGTATTCGAACAATTGCACGCCCTTGCGCAGCAGCCCCGCATAGGTGAAGCGCGCCGCCGCGATCGTCGCATTGTTGTCGGACTTCGCCGCGGTGACGACGCGCACCCGCGCCCGGCGGCGGCCCGCCTTGTCGAGCCGGCGCAGGATGGTGGGCGAGGGGGTGAAATAGGCGGCGATGATGTCGATCCGCTTGCCGCGGCGCATGTCGTCGCGCACGGTCCGCGCCCAGGGGGACAGCCGCCGCGTCGGGCCGCCGATCAGCCAGCGCGTCGTCCCCTTGCTTTCGCTCCAGCGCGACAGCGCGGCGTTGAGCCGGCGCAGCTTGCCCTTGGGCTGCATCACCCAGTCGTGCAGCGCGTCGAAATAGCCCGCCAGCCGCCCCGCCGCCGGCCCCTCGACCAGCAGTCCGAGGTCGCGCCATGCGGCGTCGGCGGGGGTGCCGAAATAATCATCCTCGACATTGAAGCCGCCGACGATGATCCGCGGCGTCGCCGATTGCGCGTCCGCCAGCGCCAGCTTCTGGTGGTTGCGCAACAGATAGCGCCGACCGAACCGCGGCGAGAAGCGACAGACCGACACGCCGGCCTCGCGTAGCGGCGCGTAGAAGGCCTCGTCGGTTTCGCTGCCGAAGCCGTCGACGACCAGCGCGGCGCTGACCCCGCGGCCGGCGGCGGCGATCAGCGCGGCGTTGACACGGCGGCCGGTTTCGTCGTCGGCATAGATATAATAGAGGATGCGCAGGTCGTGGCGGGCGCCGTCGATCAGCGCCAGCAGCGCATCGAGCCGCCGCGGCCCGGTGTCGAGCAGCGTCAGCCGGTTGCCGTCGACCGTGAACGTGGGCTGGGGGGCGGGCGCGTCCATCGCCGCCCGCTGTGGCCGCTGCCCGGCCGCGGCACAAGGTGCGGCTGGCGCGGTGATGGCCGATTTTCTTGACTTTCGCGCGCCCGCTGCCTAGGCCCCCGCCTTCACTGCATCGGTATTTGCGAAGGAAAGCGTCCATGGCGCGCGTTACCGTCGAGGATTGCGTCGACAAGATCCCCAACCGCTTCGACCTGGTCCTGTTCGCCGCCCAGCGCGCGCGTCAGATCTCGGGCGGTGCGGAACTGCTGCTCGATCGCGACCGCGACAAGAACCCGGTCGTCGCGCTGCGCGAGATCGCCGACGAACTGGTCCGTCCCGATCACCTCGAAGAGGCGGTGGTCAACAGCCTCCAGCGCGTCCGCATCGACGACGAGGACGAGGTCGACGCGGTCGGTTCGCTGTCCGCGTCCGCCGAAGCGCTGCGCCTCACCGCCGCGGCGCCGCCGCGCAACCAGAACCTCGGCGCCGACTACGACGGCTGAGCATGCCGCAGCGGTTTGGCGCCAGCCCAGCCGCGTCGCCCCCGCATGCCGGCCAGCGGGCTGAAAGGTCCGAGCGACGACGCGGCCTTGCCGCGTCGTTTTGCGTTCCGTCATTGTGAGCGTAGCGAAGCAACGACGGGTTGTATGAAGGCGGCGACGGTGGGACGCGGCCGCCGCGGCAAAGCCGCGTCGTCAGTCGGGCCTTCGGCCCGCTGGCCGGGGCAGGTCCGCGACGCGGAATAGCGACGCTATTCCGCTGACCTGCCCTTGAACCCCTGCGCCACGACGAACCATTCGACCGATCCCTTGCGGCTCGCCGGCGGCTTGGCGTGCTTCACGCTGGTGAAATTGCGCTTCATTTCGGCGACGAGCTGCGAATCGGCGCCGCCGGCGAACACCTTGGACACGAACGTCCCGCCCTTTTCGAGCACGTCGACGGCGAAGGCGAGCGCGGTCTCGACCAGCGCCATCGTGCGCAACGCGTCGGTCTGCGGGTGACCGACGGTGTTCGCCGCCATGTCCGACAGCACCAGGTCGGGCGCCCCGCCCAGTGCCGCCATCAATCGGTCGGGCGCGGCATCGTCCATGAAATCCATTTCGAAGATGGTGACCCCGTCGATCGGGTCGACGGGCAACAGGTCGATGCCCACCACCGTCGCCTTGGGCGCCTGGCGCCGGATCACCTGGCTCCAGCCGCCCGGTGCGATGCCCAGGTCGACGACGCGCTTCGATCCGCGGATGATCCCGAACCGCTCGTCTAGCTCGATCAGCTTGTAGGCGGCGCGGCTGCGATAGCCGTCGGCCTTCGCCCGCTTCACATAGGGATCGTTGAGCTGGCGCTCGAGCCAGCGCGTCGATTGCGCGGTGCGGCCGCGCGCCGTCTTGACCCGCGTGCGCAGGCCGCCGCCGTCGCGGCTCATCGGATCGGGCTCTTGTTCGTCACGGCCGGGGGCTCCCCATCAATCGGCGCAATATGCCTTCGCGGATGCCGCGATCGGCGATGCCCAGCCGTTCGGCGGGCCACAGGTCGAGAATCGTTTCGAGGATCGCGCAGCCGGCGACGACCAGATCGGCGCGCTCGCTGCCGATGCAGGCGAGCTGCGCGCGCTCGCGGATCGACTTGCGCGACAGGTCGGCGCTGATCCGCCGCATCGCGTCGGAGGGGACGATCAGCCCGTCGACCTGCGCCCGGTCGTAATGGCTGAGCCCCAGGTGCACGCTGCCCAGCGTCGTCACCGTGCCGCTGGTGCCGAGCAGCCGGGGGCGGGCGACGTCGCGGGGCAGGCGCGCGGCGAAGGCGGCGAAGCTGTCGGTGACGATGCCGCGCATCCGCTCGTAGGCCGCGAGCCGGCCGTCCTCGCCCTCGCCGCCGCCGGCATGTTCGGTCAGCGACACGACGCCCCAGGGCGCCGAATGCCAGTCGAGCACGCGGGGCATGCTGCCGCGCGTCGTGTCGATCAGCACCAGTTCGGTCGATCCGCCGCCGATGTCGAAGATCAGCGCGGGGTCGTCGCCCGGTTCGATCAGCGCATGGCAGCCGAGCACCGCCAGCCGCGCCTCTTCCTCCGCGGTGATGATGTCGAGGTGGATGCCGGTTTCGGCAAGCGCGCGCGCGATGAAGGCGGGACCGTTTTCGGCGCGGCGGCATGCCTCGGTCGCGACCGACCGGGCGAGCGTGACGTTGCGGCGCTTCAGCTTGTCGGCGCAGACGCGCAGCGCCGCGATCGTGCGTTCGATCGCGGCGTCGCTCAGGCGGCCGGTCGCGGCGAGCCCTTCGCCCAGCCGGACGATCCGCGAAAAGGCATCGACCACGGCGAAGCCGTCGCCCTGCGGCCGCGCGATCAGCAGCCGGCAGTTGTTGGTGCCGAGGTCGAGCGCCGCAAAGGCCTGTGTGTCGGACCAGCGGCCGCGTGGCGGCCGGGCTGGCGCCGGACGGGCAGGAACGTCCTGCCGGTACGGCATTCGGGCGGATCCATCCCCCATCGCCGTGGTAACTCTCTATTCTGTCTGCCTCACGGGACGATACCCGATCGGTGCTTGCCCCCTAGGTAGCGCGGGTGGAGGCGTGCGACAAGCGGAGGCGCGTTTGCCGTGTTGACAGGTCCGGCGGGGCCCCCTAAACGCGCCTCCTCGTTGCCCGATCCTCTAATGGTAAGAGAGCGGACTCTGACTCCGTCAATCAAGGTTCGAGTCCTTGTCGGGCATCCACTTACCACCCGCTCAGACGAGCGTCCCCCATCGTGATCCGCTGAGTCCGCCCGCATGACCGCCGTGCTGGGGATCGATGCGGCGTGGACCGCCGGCCAGCCGAGCGGCGTTGCGCTGGCGATACGGGAGGGCGCGCGGTGGCGACTGCGTGCGGTGGCGCCGTCCTATCAGCATTTCATCGCGTCGGTCGCAGGCGCGGAGGCGGTCGCCGATGCGCGCCCGCGCGGATCGCTGCCCGATGCGCCGGCGTTGCTGGCGGCGGCAGCGTCGCTCGCGGGCACGAAGGTCGATCTGGTGGCGATCGACATGCCGCTGGCACGGACGCCGATCGTCGGCCGGCGGGCGTCGGACAATGCGGTCACGCGGGCGTTCGGCGGTCGGTATTGCGGGACGCATTCGCCGAGCGCGGTCCGGCCCGGGCCGCTCAGCGACCGGCTGCGTGCCGGATTCGCCGCCGCCGGCTATCCGCTGCGCACCCGCGATGCGCGCGCCGGCGGGCTGATCGAGGTCTATCCGCATCCCGCGCTGGTGGTGCTGGCGCAGGCGCGGCGGCGGCTGCCGTACAAGGCGTCCAAGACGCGCACCTATTGGCCGGACGAGACGCTCGCCGCGCGCCGCATGCTGCTCGCCGCGGAATGGGCGCGGATCGTGGCGCTGCTGGCGACGCGGATCGACGGGGTCGCGGCAGCGCTGCCGGTGCTGCCCGCCGATGCCGGCGGGGTCGCGCGCAAGGCGCAGGAGGACATGATCGACGCCGTCGTCTGCGCCTGGGTCGGCATCGCCGCGCTGGAGGGAGCGGCCGAGCCCTTCGGTGATGCCGATTCGGCGATCTGGGTGCCGTGCGAACAGGGAACACCAGCCGCCTCCGCCGGTTGAGGCGCCATGCTCGATCCCCGTACCACCGCCCTGATCCTCATCGACCTGCAGGACGGCATTGTCGCCGGCGACAAGGGCCCGCACGCCGCCGCCGACGTCGTCGCGCGGGGCCGGACGCTCGCCGATCGCTTCCGCGCGGCGGGGGCACCGGTGGTGCTGGTCCATGTCGGCTTCACGCCGGACACGATGCCCAGCCGCAACGTCGACCAGCCGCGGCTGCCGGCGGAGGGCACGCCGCCGGCGTTCAGCGCACTGGTCGAGGGGCTGCGGCAGGACGGCGACATCGTCGTGCTGAAGCACCATTGGGGCGCGTTCACCGGCACCGATCTCGACCTCCACCTGCGCCGGCGCGGCGTGACGACGGTGGTGATCGCCGGGATCGCGACCAATTTCGGCGTCGAATCGACGGCGCGCAGCGCGTGGGAGCTGTCCTACGACGTCGTGATCGTCGAGGATGCCTGCACGTCGCGCTCCGCCGAACTGCACGACTTCGCGATCCGCCACATCCTGCCGCAGATCGCGCGGGTGGTGGCGAGCGACGACGTGCGGCCCGGGTGAGCGGTCAGCGCGCCTCGGCGATCAGTTTCGCCGCCGCCGCGCCGTTCCAGTCGTTGCCGCCGTTCCAGCGCCACACCTCGCGCCCCGCCGAATCGAACAGGATCGTGGTCGGCAGGTTCGCGTTCCAGCCGAGCGACAGCGCCATCGTATCGTCGAGATAGGGCGTCAGCGACGGCGCGCCATGGGCCTTCAGGAAGCCCGGCACCTTGGCCGCGGCCTGCGTGTCCTGGCTGATCGCGGCGACGCGGATCGTGCCGCGCTTCGCCAGCGCCTCCAGCGTCGGCAGTTCGGCGACGCACGGCCCGCACCACGTCGCCCACAGGTTGACGAGCACCGGCTTGCCGCGGAACGCGGCGAGGGTCGTCGGCTTGCCCGCGGCGTCCTTGAACGTGGTCGTCGGCGTGGCCGCGCCCTTATGGCTGCGATCGACGCCGACCAGCGCGGTGGAGGAGGTGCCCGTCGCCTCGTCCGCGGAGGGCGCACTCACGTTCGCTTGTGCGGCCGGCTGGCTTTGCCTATCGCAACCCGCGGCGGCCAGCGCCAGGAGACAGACGATCGCGACGCGCGCAGACGAGGCCGGAAAGACGGGCGGCAGGGACATGAGCGGTTCCAATTCGATGTGGGGCGGCAGGTTTGCCGAGGGCCCGGCGGCGGTGATGCGCGAGATTAATGCATCGATCCCGTTCGACAAGCGAATGTGGCGACAGGATATCGCCGGATCGAAGGCGCATGTCGCGATGCTGGCGCAGCAGGGGATCGTATCGGCCGCGGATGCGGCGGCGATCGACGCCGGGCTCGATGCGGTCGCGGCGGACTATGCCGCAAACGGGGTGCCGGAGGATCTGGCGCTCGAAGACATCCACATGCTGACCGAGGCGAAGCTGGCGGAGCGGATCGGCCCGGTCGCGGGCCGGCTGCACACCGCGCGCTCGCGCAACGATCAGGTCGCGACCGATTTCCGGCTGTGGGTGCGCGACGCGATCGACGAGGTGCTCGCCGCGCTCGGCGAGCTGACCGCGGCGCTGCTGGCGCGGGCGGAGGAGCATGCCGATGCGGTGATGCCGGGCTTCACCCACCTGCAATCGGCGCAGCCGGTGACGCTGGGCCACCACCTGATGGCCTATGTCGAGATGGTGGCGCGCGACGTGTCGCGTTTCCGCGATGCGCGCGCGCGGATGAACTTGTGCCCGCTCGGCTCGGCGGCGCTCGCGGGGACCAGCTTTCCGCTCGACCGGCGGATGACGGCCGCCGCGCTCGGCTTCGACGGGCCGACGCGCAACAGCCTGGATGCGGTGAGCGACCGCGACTTCGCGATCGATTACCTGACCTGCGCCACGCAGACGGCGCTTCACCTCAGCCGGCTGGCCGAGGAATTCGTGCTGTGGGCGTCGCAGCCGTTCGGCTTCGTCGCGCTCAGCGACCAATGGTCGACCGGCAGCTCGATCATGCCGCAGAAGCGCAACCCGGACGCCGCCGAACTGGTGCGCGGCCATGCCGGGCGGATCATGGGCTGCCAGACCGCGCTGATGGTGACGATGAAGGGCCTGCCGCTCGCCTATTCGAAGGACATGCAGGACGACAAGCCGCCGGTGTTCGAGTGCCACGACCTGCTCGGCCTGTCGATCGCGGCGATGACGGGGATGATCGCCAGCGCGACGTTCCGCACCGACCGGATGCGCGGCCTCGCCGAATCGGGCTTCGCCACCGCGACCGACTTCGCCGACTGGCTGGTGCGCGAGGCGGGGCTGCCGTTCCGCGAGGCGCATCACGTCACCGGCCGTGCGGTCAGGCGCGCCGAGGAACTGGGCGTCCGTCTCGACCAGCTGGCCTATGACGAATTCCAGGCGATCGATCCGCGCGTGAACGAAAGCCTGTACGACGTGCTGTCGGTCGACGCCTCGGTCGCCAGCCGCACCAGCTTCGGCGGCACCGCCCCCGCCAACGTGCGCGCCGCGATCGCCGCGGCGCGGGAGACGCTGTGATGAAAC
This sequence comes from Sphingomonas sp. A2-49, assembly GCF_025548555.1. GTDB lineage: Bacteria > Pseudomonadota > Alphaproteobacteria > Sphingomonadales > Sphingomonadaceae > Sphingomonas. The sequence continues at coordinate 49,997 of NZ_JAJLPA010000017.1, read as the reverse complement.
GCCCGATCGCCCTGTCCCTGCTGCTGGCGCTCGCCGGATGCGGCGCGGCCAAGCAGTTGCAGCCGGCCGAGGGCGCGTCGCTGCCCGTCGCCCCCTATGGCGCGAAGGCGACGCCGACGCCGGCGCAATTGCTCACCCCGACGACGCAGCAGCGCCCGCAGCGCAGCGACGAGCTGCTGAAGAATTCCGAGCAGCGGCGCAGCGACGAATTCGACCTTCCTCCGAACTGATCCGGATCCGATGAACCATTTCGACTATCGCGACGGCGTGCTTCATTGCGAGGACGTGCCGATGCCGCGCATCGCGGAGGCGGTGGGCACGCCCGTCTACGTCTATTCCACCGCGACCTTCCGCCGCCACGCGCAGGTGTTCCGCGACGGGTTGAAGGATCTCGATCGCGTCCATCTGGCCTATGCGATCAAGGCCAACCCCAACCTCGCCGTGCTCCGCGTCCTCGCCGAGGAAGGCTATGGCGCCGACGTCGTGTCGGGCGGCGAGATGGCGCGCGCGCTCGCCGCCGGGATCCCGGCCGCGGACATCGTGTTCTCGGGCGTCGGCAAGACCCGCGCCGAACTGGCGCGCGGCATCGACGAGGGCATCGGCCAGTTCAATCTGGAGCTGGAGGAAGAGGGCGTCGTCCTCGCCGCCATCGCGCATGCGAAGGGCAGGCGCGCGCCCGCGACGCTGCGCGTCAACCCCGACGTCGATGCCGGGACCCATGCCAAGATCTCGACCGGGCGCGCCGAGAACAAGTTCGGCGTGCCGATCGACCAGGCGCCGGCGATGTTCGACCGGCTGGCGCCGCTCGACGGCCTCGCGCTCACCGGCGTCGCCTGTCACATCGGCAGCCAGCTCGCCGACCTGTCGCGGCTGGAGGAGGCGTACCGCCGCATCGGCACGCTGGTCGCCGACCTGCGCGCCGCCGGCCATGCGATCACCCGCGTCGACCTGGGCGGCGGGCTCGGCGTGCCGTACAAGGCGGGCGACGTGCTGCCGAGCCCGGCGGACTATGGCGCGATGGTCGCGCGCGTCACCGCGGGCTGGGACGTCGAGCTGATGTTCGAACCCGGCCGCGTCATCGCCGGCAACGCGGGCGTGCTGCTGACCGAGGTGATCTGGGTCAAGCCGGGCGTCGCCAATCCCTATGTGATCGTCGATGCGGCGATGAACGACCTCGCCCGCCCCGCGCTGTACGATGCGTGGCACGATTTCGCCGCCGTGACGCCCGACGGCGGCCGGATGACCGCCAACATCGCCGGCCCGGTGTGCGAGAGCGGCGATACCTTCGCGATGGGGCGCGAGATCGACACGGTGAAGAGCGGCGACCTTGCCGTGTTCCGCACCGCGGGCGCCTATGGCGCGACGATGGCCTCGACCTACAACAGCCGCGCGCTGGTGCCCGAAGTGCTGGTCGACGGAGACCGCTTCGCGGTGGTCGCGGACCGGATCGAGCCGGAGACGATCCTGGCCGCCGAGCGCGTGCCCGAATGGCTGACCCCCGGGGCGCCGGCACGGTGACGCTGCACAGCCTGCCGCTGTTCGTGCGGCTGGCGGGCCGCGCGGTGATCCTGCTCGGCGAGGGGGAGGCCGCCGATGCCAAGCGCCGCCTGCTCGAACGCGCCGGCGCGACGATCGTCGGCGAGGATGCGGTGGCGGCGCTGGCCATCGTCGCGATCGAGGACGAGGATGCGGCGCTGGCGGCGGTGGCGCGGCTGAAGGCCCGCGGGCTGCTGGTCAACGCGGTCGACCGGCCCGACCATTGCGACTTCACCACGCCCGCGATCGTCGATCGCGCGCCGGTGCTGATCGCGATCGGCACCGGCGGCGTGTCGGCCGGGCTGGCGGCGGCGCTGCGCCAGCGGCTGGAGGCGTTGCTGCCCGCCGGGCTGGGTGCGCTGGCCGAGGGGTTGCAGGCGGCGCGATCGGCGCTGCGGCAACGCTATCCCGATGGCGGCACGCGCCGCCGCGCGCTGGGGGCGGCGATGGCCGCCGGCGGTCCGCTCGATCCCCTGCGCGACGATCCCGACGTCGCGCGCTGGCTGGCCGGGGACCGGCCGCGCGCCACCGGCCACGTCCGGATCGTGCTCGCCTCCGCCGACCCCGACGACCTGACCCTGCGCGACGCGCGCGCGCTCGCCAACGCCGACCGCGTGCTGCACCATCCGGGCGTGCCGGCGGCGATCCTCGACCGCGCGAGGGCCGATGCCGCGCGCGAACCGTGGGACGCCGCCGCCCCGCCGCACGGGGGCCTGACGGTCGAGGTGGCGCTGGCATGAGCGGTTTCGGCTATCGGGTGAGCGGCGGTCAGGTCGATCGTGTCGCCGTGAAGGAGGCGCTGTCCTGCACCGCCGACTTCGTTTGGGTGCACCTCACCACCAACGAGGAGGATGCGCAGGCGTGGCTGCGGGATGCGGCGCGGCTCGACGATTACGTCGTCGACGCGCTGACCGCGACCGAGACGCGGCCGCGCTGCGAGGCGTTCGAGGACGGCGCGCTGCTCAACCTGCGCGGGCGTTCGTCGGAAGAGATGGCGTCGGGCGACCCGCTCGCCTCGGTGCGGATCTGGGCGATCCGGGGCCGCGTCTATTCGGTGTCGCGCCGGCCGCTGATCGGCATCGCGCAGGTCGAAAAGGACGTGGAGAAGGGCGACATCGTCGATCCGGGCGATTTCATCGCGGCGGTGGCGACCGCGATCACCAGCGACCTCGACCCGCATGTCGCCGACCTCGGCGACGAACTCGACGATTGCGAGGAGCGGCTCGACGCCAACCGCATCTTCGACCTGCGCCGCGCGGTGACGCGCGTGCGCGTGGCGGCGATCGGCTACCGCCGGTTCCTCGCCCCGCAGCGCGCGGCGCTGGAAAAGCTCGGCGCGTTGCCCGGCGGCTGGCTTGCCGACGACGATCGGCGCCACCTCGCCACCGCGGCCGATCGCGCCGCGCGCATGGTCGAGGAACTGGAATCGATCCGCGAGCGCGCGTCGCTGATGCACGAGGCGCTGACCGACCTGCGCAGCGAACAGATCGACAGCCGCTCGCTGGTCATCTCGATCGTGGCGATGGTGTTCCTGCCGCTGACCTTCATCACCGGGCTGTACGGGATGAACGTCGCGCACCTGCCCTATGCGCAGGAGCCGTGGGCGTTCGACGCGATCATGGGGCTGTGCGGTACGATCACGGTCGGCGTGATCGCCTATTTCGTCCAGCAGCGCTGGTTCTCGCAATAACGGCGGCGGCGCGCGATCGGACGGCCGCCGCGGGGGGTCAGGCGGAGGCCGCCGTCCGCCAGGCGTCGGCGATCTCGCTGAGGCTGCTCGCCGCGTCGCGGAACGGGCGGGGATCGGTGCCGACCGACGCGTCGACGATCGACCGGCGGATACCGGCGTAGAGCCGCGCCAGCGTTTGCGACACGTCGCCGCCGTGTTCGAAATCGAGCCCGGATTCGAGCGCGAACAGGATCGCGGTCGCGCGCGTCACGCGTTCGCTCTTGGTGCGCAGCTGGCTGTGCTCGACCGCCCAGGCGGCGGCGCGCAGCGCGGAGACGACTTCCTCATATAGCAGCTGGACGAGTCCGGGGCCCTGCGCCTCGGCGGTGCGGCCGACGACGTCGATCTGGCGATAGGTGGCGTAGGGGTCGCCCGAGAGCAGGGTTGCGTATGCCATTACTTGCTCGAATTCCACGCCTTGATCTGGTTTTCCAGGAACGTCTGGGTCGCCTTGTAGGCGGACACCTTGCTGTTCATGCTCGAGAATTGCTGCGTCAGCCGGGTCGACATCGCATCCGACTGCGTCGTGATCTTGTCCTGCTCGGTCGCCAGCGCCGTCTGTGCCTTGGTGTAGCGCGCGGACGACGCGCCGAGGCCGAACAGGCTGCTCGACGCGGCGAGCGAAATGCCGCCGAGCGCGCTGTTCAGGCCCAGCGCGTTGCCCGACGTCGTCGCGAACATCGCCTCGACCTCGTCGGGATAGGCGGCGACCGTCTTGCCCAGCGTATCGGCATTGACCGTCAGCGTGCCGTCGCGGTTGGTCGACACGCCGAGCTGCGCCAGCGTCGTCGGTGCACCCGCCGTGGCGCTCGAGGTCAGCGTCTTGGTGGTCAGTGTCTGAAGCGAGCGGAGCAGCGTCTTGGCCGCCGGATCCGTCTTCAGGTCGCCGTTGATCGGATCGGTCAGCGACTTCGCGCTGGCGTAGACCTGGTTGTAGGTTTCGACGAAGTCGCTGACCGCCTGCGACAGCGCGCTGGTCGGTCGTGTGCTGGCCAGCGTCACCGGGGTCGGCGACACGGCGTTCAGTTGCAGCTTCACCCCGGTCACCAGGTCGCTGATCGTATTGCTGCCGCGCTGCACGGCGATGCCGTCGATGGTGAGCTGGGCATTGGCGGCGGTACCGGTCAGCGTGCCGCTGCCGACCCCGACGTCGAACTGCGCGAGCGGGCTGGCGCCGTCGTCGGCCTTCAGCGTGAACGCCTGCGCCGATCCGGTGGTGCCCTTCAGCGACAGCACGGCCTTGCCGTCCTGATCGGTGATGATGCTGGCGGTGACGCCGGCCTTGGCCGCGTTGATCGCCGCGGCGATGCTGTCGAGGCTGCCGGTGCCGACGTCGATCGATACCGCGGGCGCGCTGCCGGCGGCGAAGCCCGTCATCGCGGTGCCGTCGGCGTTGTAGGTCGCGGTGCCCAGCGTCAGCGTCAGCGTGCCGGTGGCGATCGTCGCGGTCCGGTCGGCGATGGCCGCCGAGCGCGCGCCCTGCGCGGAGGCGAGGGCGGACACGGTGATGCTGGAGGTGAGCGCCCCGACCTTCGCGCCGCTGATCGCGGAGGCGGACAGGACGGAGGCGTTCGAGCTGACCGGCTGCGTCTGCAACGTGCCGCCGCCGGTGAGCGTGCCGAGCGCGGTCGAGAAATTGGCGATCGTGCCCTTGAGCGTGCTGGTCGCGGAAATCTGGGTGGTGAGTGCGGTGCTGCGGGCGTTCAGCGCCGCGGTCTTGGCCGCGAATTGCGCCTGGACCAGCGAGGTGACCAGCGAGGCTGTGTCGACGCCCGACCCGGTGTTGAGCGAGGTGAGGATGCTCTGCGCGGCATTCTTGGTGACGCCGGCGGTCGTCGTGGCCGTCGGCGTCGGGGTGCTCGTCGTGGCAGTCGTGGTGGTCATACGTCGAGCTCCCGCGCTTCATCCTGGATAACGGCCGTGCCGCCCCGATCTTAAGCCGTTTTCTTGGCCAGCTTGATGCCGTGTTCGTCGAAGCGCGCGTCCTCGGGCACGTCGATCGGCGGCGGCACGCTGCCCGCCGCGAGGGCGTTGAGGTTGAAGACGAAGGCGAGCACGGTGGCGATCGCGACGTACAGGTCGTCGCGGACCTCCTGCCCTTCGCGGCTGGTGTAATAGACGGCGCGGGCGAGCATCGGATATTCGAGGATCGGCACGCGCGCCTCGCCCGCGACGTCGCGGATCGCCAGCGCGGTCGCGCCGCGGCCCTTCGCGACCACGACGGGCACCTGGTCCTTGCCGCGATCGTAGCGCAGCGCGACCGCGAAATGGGTCGGGTTGGTCAGCACGACGTGCGCCTCCGCCACCGCCTTGCGCACGCCGCCGGTCGCGATCGCGCGCTGCATCGCGCGCTGATGGCCCTTGGCCTCGGGCGATCCTTCCGATTCCTTGTGCTCGTCGCGCACCTCCTGCTTCGACATGCGCAGTTTGCCGAGCAGCTGGATGATCTGCACCGGCACGTCGAACAGGCCGATCAGCAACAGGCCGCCCGCCATCGCGATCATGATGCCGACGAACGTGCCGCCCAGCGCCGCGACCGCATCGCCGAGGTTCGACGACGACAGGCCGAGCGTGGTGCGGCTCGACTTCCACAGCATGTAGCCGCCGATCGCGCCGAGCAGCCCGACCTTCAGCAGCGACTTGCCGAGTTCGATCCACCCCTGCGGACCGAGAATGCGCTTGAGGCCCGAGGCGGGGTTGATGCGGTTGCCCTTGAAGCCGAGCAGCTTGTTGTTCCAGGTCAGCGAGCCGAGCCCGGCGGAACTGACGATCGTCGCGACGACGCTGACCGCGAACAGCGTGACGAGCGAGGGCAGCAGCTTCGCGCCCGCTTCCTGCAAAGGCCGCCATGGCGAGAAATCCTCGACGTCGGCGCGGTCGAACTGGAAGCTGGCGGCCATCACCGCCTTGCACGCCGCGACGAGCGACGGGCCTGCGAAGATCAGCCACGCGACGCCCGCCATCACCACCAATGCGGTGGCGAGGTCCTTGGACTTCAGGATGTTGCCGTCTTCGGCCGCCTTTTCCCTGCGTTTGGGTGTCGGGGCTTCCGTCTTGTCGCCACCCTCCGACATCAGATGCCCACCAGCGACTGGGTGGCGGCGAGGCCCTCTCGGACGATCACGAGCATGTAGTCGCCCATCGCCGGGAAGGCGACGGCGAGTGCGACGACGCCGACCGCAAGGCTGGCGGGCAGGCCGACCGAGTACAGGTTGAGCGAGGGCGCGGCGCGGCTGACCATGCCGACGATCAGGTTGAGGCACAGCAGCAGGAAGCCGACCGGCAGCGCAAGCAGCAGCCCGGCGAGAAAGGCATAGCCGCCGAAGAAGGCGATCTGCTTCAGCCGGTCGGGGGCGATCCAGGTGCCCGGCGGCATCGTCTCGTAGCTCTTCACCAGCAGCTCGACGAGGACGAGGTGTCCGTCCGCCGACAGGAACAGCAAGGTCAGCATGATCGTGAAGAACTGGCCGAGCGCGGGGCTCGACCGGCCGTTCTGCGGATCGATCGACGAGGCGAAGCCGATGCCCATCGATCCGCCGATGATTTCGGACGCGATCATCGGCGCGGCGAAGGCGATCTGGAGGATGAAGCCGATCGCGGCGCCGACCAGCGCCTCCGCCGCGATCGCCAGGAACGTGGAAATCGCGAAGATCTGCGTCGGCGGCACGACCGGATGCACCGACAGGACGAAAATGCCGATCGCGCCCGACAGGCCGACGCGCACCGGCAGCGGGATCGACACTGCGCCGAACACCGGCGCGACGACGAACGCCGCCCCGATCCGGACCATGACGAAGATCAGCGCCCAGAGCCGCGGCTCGATCGCGAGGCCGAAGCCTAGCATGGCGCAGCGTCAGCGCGGCCACGCCCGCGCGCCCGGCGAATGCCGGGGCGCAAGCCCGGCCGACCTCGGCACGGCCGAGGATCGACGACGCGGCTTTGCCGCGGCGCTGGCGCCTGTCCGATGCTGGCCCCGCCGCGGCGAAGCCGCGTCGTCGGACGGGTGCTGCGCCCCGCCGGCCGGGCCGGGCCGTGTGGCGCGCGGGGCGCGCGCACTCGCGGCCCGTGCCTCACTTCACCAGCTCGGGAATGCGTTCGAACATGCCGACGGTGAAATCGCTGAGCAGCCCGAGGATCAGGCTGCCGAAGATCATGATCGATACGGCGACGACGAGCAGCTTGGGCACGAAGGTCAGCGTCTGTTCGTTGATCGACGTCGCCGCCTGGATCATGCCCAGGATCAGCCCGGCGAGCAGCGCGGGGATCAGGATCGGCGCGCTGGCGAGCGCCAGCACCCACATCGTCTGGTTGGCGATGGTGAGGAAGTAATCGGCGTCCATCGATCGGTCCTCAGGTGGCGAAGCTGTTGGCGAGGCTGCCCATGGTCAGCGCCCAGCCGTCGACGAGGACGAACAGCAAGAGCTTGAACGGCAGCGAGATGATCGTCGGCGACAGCATCGCCATGCCGAGGCTCATCAGCACCGTCGCGACGACGAGGTCGATGACGATGAACGGCAGGAACATCAGGAAGCCGATCTGGAACGCGGTCTTCAGCTCCGATGTCACGAAGGCGGGGAGCAGCACCGCGAAGGGGATGTCGGTCGACGCGGCATAGGGGCCGGATTTCGCCATCTGGGCGAACATCGTCACGTCCTTGATCCGCGTCTGCTTGACCATGAAGGCGTGAAGCGGCGCGCCGGCGCGCTCGATCATCTGCGTGCCCGCCAGCTGGCCGGCGGCATAGGGCTGGATCGCCTGGGTGTTCATCTGGCTGATCGTCGGCGCCATGATGAACAGCGACAGGAACAGCGCGAGGCCGATCAGCACCTGGTTCGGCGGCGTCTGTTGCAGGCCCAGCGCCTGGCGCAGCACCGCGAGCACGATGACGATCCGGGTGAAGCTGGTCATCATCAGCAGGATGCCCGGCAGGATCGTCAGCAGGCCCATGATGATGAGGACCTGGAGCGACAGCGACAGCGGCGCCGATTGCGTGCCGCCGCCCGATGCCGCGCCCGAACTCAGCTGGCCGAGCGCGCGGTCGACCGCGTCGCCGACGCCGGGGGCGGGGGCTGCGGGGGCAGCCTGTGCGAGTGCGGGCATCGCGATCAGCAATGCGAGCGCGATCGCGAGTAACGCCCAGATCCACTGGCGGCCGCGGCGGCGGGCGGGAGCCGCGTGCGACGCCGTGACGAGCGCGGGGCCGGCGCCGCCGCGAAGGACGGTCGGGCTCATTGGTCCACCTTGTCGATCAGGGCGACGCCGCCGCGGCCGACCGAGACGAGCAGCCGCTTGCCCTCGAAATCGAGCACCGCGAGGCGCAGGCCGGGCGAGATCATCATGGTTTCCTTGACCGCGATCAGCCGGTTGGTCGGCTTGCCCGGCATGCGCGTCTCGAGCCGGCGCCACAGGTAGAGGCAGCCGATCATCAGCCCGCACACCAGCGGCAGCAGGATGACGAGTTTCAGGATGTAGGACCAGAGCATCGGTTCAGCCCTCAGCCGCGCGCCGAGGCGGATTTGTCGGGCGTGACCAGTTCGGTCATGCGCACGCCGAAGCGGTCGCCGACGGTCACCACCTCGCCGCGGCCGATCAGCGTCCCGTTGACGAACACGTCGAGCAGCTCGTTGGCCTGGCGATCCAGCTCGATGACGCTAGATTCGCCGAGCGCGAGCAGCTCGCGCAGCGTCAGCGAGGTCGAACCGATCTCGACGGTCAGCTTGACGTCGACGTCCTGGAGCAACCGGAAATTGGCGGCCACCCCCGCATCTAGCGGGAAGCCGCCGGTCATGTCGTTCATGCGTCAGGTCCTTCGTCGTCGAATCGGGCAATGGAGGTGAGGCGGACGGCGGCGTGGCCGTTCGAGGTGCCGACGGTGCCCTTGCCCAGGCAGTCGCTGCCGACCATCACCGGCACTTCCGGGCCGAAATGGATCGGGATCACGTCGCCCGGCTTCAGGGTCATCAGCATCGACAGCGGCACGACCGGTTCGGCCAGCACCGACCGGATCGGGAAGCGCACGTTCATCGCGGCGCGGGTCAGCGACGTGCGCCAGGCGGGATCCGCCTCCGCCTTGTCGAGCACCTTGCCGGTCAGCGTCGGCGCATGCGGCTTCAGCGCGGTCACCGGATAGAGGAGGTCGATGAACACCGGCTTGTCCTCGCCCGCGGCGAGGCCGAACCGGGTGACGATCATGGCGTCGTCGGCGTCGGCGGCGAGCATCGCGGCGTTCACCTCGACCCGCGTCGGCGTGAAGTCGATGCGGGCGAGCGGTTCCCAGGCGGCGCGCAGCGGCCCGGCGATCGTCGCGCCGATCTTGGTCACCATCGCCTCCGCCGCGGGCGAGAATTCCGCGGGCAGCGTCACCGGCGCGGCACCGGTGCCGCCGAAGAACAGGTCGAGCAGTTCGAGGACGAACACGCCGTCGAGCACGCACAGCCCGGTCGCGCCCTGCGGCGACATCGTCATCGGCAGCCACGCGGTCAGCGCGTCGGCGCGCTCCGCGCGATAGTCGCCGAAGCGCTGCACGACCAGCGGCTCCGCCCAGGCGCGCACCTCGCGCCGCAGCAACGGCTCGAACACGCCGCGCAGCGACCGGGCGAGGCGCGCGGACAGGTGCTGCAACGTGTGCAGGTCGCCGAACGGGTTGAGCTTGGTCGCGCCGAGCCCGGCCGCATGCGCGGCGGGCTGGCGATCCCGCGTCCGTCGGTCAGAGGTTGCTCCGGCGTTAACCATGACCTCACTGAACAACGAAATTGGTAAAGTAGACGTTACTAACGCCGCCGAATCCCTCTTTTTGCTGCAAAATGCCGTTGATCGACTTCACCAGCCGGCCTTGCAGCTGCTGCTTGCCGGCCGAGGTGAACACCTGCTCCTCGGGCGTGTCGCCGAGCGTCAGCAGCACTGCGGAGCGGACCGCGATGTCGTTGGTCTTCAGGTTTTCGATGACGGTGTCGTCGTACGGGGTCGAGATGGCGATGCCGACCTGGATGACGTGCACCGAATCCTGGAGGTTCGAGGTGAACTGCGGGTCCATCGTGTAATAGTTGGAGGCATATTTGTCGCCGTCGCCGCCCGACGGCACGTGCTTGCCGCCGCTGCCGGCCGATTCGCCGCCGCCGCCATGGCCGCCCTCACCGCCCTCGCCGGCTTCCGCCGCACGCTTCTGTTCGGATTTGGGAACGAGCTTCGGGCCGTGATCCTCGACCGCCGCGGCGTGGCCGCCGCCGACCAGTCCGCTGCTCGCCGCATAGACGCCGGCGCCGACGCCGCCGCCGACCAGCACGACCAGCGCCAGCGCCATGACCATGATCTTCTTCTTGCCGCCCTTCTTCTTGGGCGCGGCGTCTTCGGGTTTGTCGCTCATCGTCGGTGTTCCTCGGTCGTGTGTCAGGCGATACGGCCGTTGCCGCCGGCATCGCTATCGGTGGAAGGGGTGCGTGCCGGCGCGCCTGGCCGGCGCGCGGTTTGGGGTTGCTGGGGTTGCTGGCGGGGCTGCTGCTGGCCGGCCTGCGCCTGCGCCGCGGTCTGCGACTGGTGGCCGCCCGCCGCGCCCTGTGCCGGGGCCTGCTGTCCCGGCTGGGACTGGGACTGGGACTGGCTCGCGGACGACTGGCCCTGGTTCTGCGCGGACTGGGGCTGGCCGGGCGCGGCGATCCCGGCCTCGACGATCGACTGGCCGATGCGCAGGCCGCGCTCCCCGGCGATCGCGGCGAGCCGGGGCTGCGCATCCTCGATCAGCGTGCGGGTCGTCGCATCCTCGGCGGTGAAGCGGACGTGCAGCGCGTCGCCGACCGTGCGCACCGCGATGTCGATCGTGCCGAGCGCGTCGGGGACCAGGCGGATGCGCGTGTCGTTCGCATTGGCCGCGTCGCGCAGCGCCTCGATATGGTCGATCATCGTCGCGGGCCACGTATTCTGGCGCAGGTCGAGCGTCGGTGCGGCGGCATCGGTGGCTGCAGTCGCATGGGCCGCGGGTGGCGCAATCGGGGCGGCGGTGGCGAGCAGCGCCGGATCGGCAGGCTCCGTCGCCCGGCGGTCGTCGTTGCCGCTCGCCGCGTGCATCGCCGCGCCGAAGACCTGCGCGGCGGGAGCGGTGGTGCCGGCAACCGGCTGCGGCAGGGCCGTCCGGGGCGCGAGCGCGACCGTCTGGCGGCTGGCGCGCGCGACTTCGCGGACGAAGCCCGGCTGGGGCGGCGTGGCGGCGGCCTGCATCGGGGCGGTGGCGACGGGAGCCGGGGCGACCGCGACCGGCGCGGCGACCGCGATTACCGGCGGGGCGGCGGCCGCGTCGCGCGGCGGCGCGGTACCGGCAGGCGGAGCGGGCGCGAGGCGCTCGGCCGGCGTCGCGCGCGGATCGGCGACCAGTGCCGGCATCGCGTCGGCCATGACGGGCATGGCCTGTCCTGCCGTCGCGAGCGGGGCGGTAGTCAATTGGCCTGCCTGCTCCGGTACGGGAGCGATGCCGGGTGTCGGCGGCGCGTCCGCAACCGACCGGTCGATCCGTGCCGCCATGGGGGCCGGGATCGCCGCCACCGTGGGATCCGGCGATAGCGGGGTCGTCGCAGCGCGCTTCGTATCCGGATTGTCGCCGATGCGCGCCGCCACCGTCGCGCGATCGGGTCCGGAGCGCGGCATCGCCGGCGACGCCACGCCGCGTGCAGCGTCGCCCACGACCGTCTCCGCAACCGGCCAGCCGGGCGCCGCGGGCGGGGGCGCGCTGGCGGATCCGGCCGTAGGCGCGCTCGCCGTATCGGGTCGGGCGGGCATGATGGCCGCGGTTGCCGCGGCGTGCGGATGCCTGACGATCGTGTCCGGCTCGGCAGCCGGCGCCTTGCCGGCGTTCCGCATCGTCCCGGCATCGTGGGGCTTGGCCGACGGCGCGGTCCGCCCGGCGAGCGGGTCGCTTACCGTCGGGGCGGCGGTTGCGGATGCGGCGACCGGCGCGCTTGCGGTATCGGCAGCCATCGTCGGCGCCGCGGTAGGCATGGCCGGCCGGTCGTCGACGGGCGGCGGCGTGGCGGCGGCATCGGCAGGGGGCGGGGTGCGCATCGGGCCATCGGCGTTGCGCGGCCGGATCGCGATCGGGTCCGGCGCGGGCGTCGCGATCGTCGTCGCGGGAATGTCGGGCGCCGGCAGGACGGGTTGGGGCGCTGCCGCGGCGATGACGGGCACGTCGGGCTGCGGCGCCGGCAGGCCGTCCGACGCCGGGGCGTCGTCGTCCGCCGGTTCGCGCTCCACGACGGGGTCGTCGTCGCGCGTGGTCGGTGGCGCGATCGGAGCGGGCGGAACGTCGGCCGCCACGACCGGCGCCGACGCGGCGCCCCGGCGCGCGGGCAGCGTCAGGTCCATGTCGGGCAGCGGCACCGCGACCGGATCGACGAGGATGATCGGCAGGTCCGGATCGGCGGGGAGGACCGGCGACGACCCTGGCACCGGCGTGGCCGGGTCGGCCGGATCGGCCGGATCGGCCGGGCGGGGCAGGGCTTCCCCGGTCGGCGCCGGTTGCGGCGGGACCGGCATCGGCGCGGGGCCGGCGGGATCGAGGACGAGGATCGCCGGAATGTCACGCACCCTGCGCAGCGGGGCGGGCGAAGCGGCACCCGCGACACCGGCGACGGCCGGCATGTCGAACGGGGCGGGGACCGCGATATCCACCGCGGGCAGCCAGGCCAGCGCCGGGTCCATCGTCACCGGCGCGTCGGCGGTCGGCAGCGGCATGCCGGGAACGGCAATCGCTTGCCGGCCGACGGCGGTGGCGGGAGCGGCGGCGGCGCCCTCCGTCGCGCTGCCGGCGGCCATCATCGACGCCGCGAACGACGCGTCCCCGCCGGCCGGCGACGCGCCCCGGGCCGGCTGGCCGGGGGCGGTCGGGAGGATGGCGGCGGTGGCGGTTATCATCGGGCGATCTCGTCAGCGAGGGTTCGATCCCGGTATCAGCAAGGATCGTGCCGTTTTGCCTTCGATGGGGATGCCGGCGGCATGTCCTCGAGGCTGCGCATCTCCTTCGCGACCGCGGCACGGCGGGCGCGGTCGAGCAGCTTCTCGATCGCGCTCTGGTCGCGCTTGGCGGCGCGCGTCGCCTCCGCGGCGCGGTTGACGAACATCTCGGCGGACTGGACGCGCGTCTGCGCGGCGGCGGACGATTGGTGCAGCCGTTCGCGGAAATGCGCCTGCGCGCCCAGCGCGGCCGCGCTGGCGCTGGTATCGGCGACCGGCGACACGGCGTCGGCCAGCGCCTGGATACGGCTGGCGAGATGCGTCTCGCTGGCGAATTTCTCGTGCGCGCGCATCTCGTCGGCGCGGGTCAGGCCGAGCTGGAGCGTGCGGACGCGATGGATGCGCGCCAGCTTCTTCGCGTCAGGCACCGAAGACACCGGTCAGTTCGGCGATGGCATCGCCCAGCGCGACGATCTCGTCGGCGCCCTGCCGGATATATTCCATCACCGCCGGATGCGCCGCGATCGCCCCGTCGATCGCCGGATCCGCGCCGGGGCGATAGGCGCCCATCAGCACCAGATCGCGGTTCTCCTCATAGGTGGCGAGATGGCGGCGCAGCACGCGCGCGGCGTGGACGTGGTCGGGGTGGGCGATGTCGGTCATCACCCGGCTGACCGAGGGGCCGATGTCGATCGCGGGATAGACGCCGCGTTCGGCGAGGTGGCGGTTGAGCACGATATGCCCGTCGAGGATCGACCGCGCCGAATCGACCACGGGATCGTTGCCGTCGTCTCCGTCGGCGAGCACCGTGTAGATCGCGGTGATCGATCCGCCGGTGTGGACGTCGGTGCCGGCGCGCTCGATCAGGTTGGGCAGCATCGCGATCGCGGAGGGCGGATAGCCGCGCGCGGAGGCGGGCTCGCCCAGCGCCAGGCCGATCTCGCGGCCCGCATGCGCGACGCGGGTCAGGCTGTCCATGATGAGCAGCACCTGCTTGCCCTCGGCACGGAATGCCTCGGCGATGGCGGTGGCACGCAGCGCGCCGCGGATGCGCAGCACCGGCGAATGGTTGGCGGGGACCGCGACGACGACCGATCGCGCGCGCGCGGCCCCGGCGACCTTGGTTTCCAGGAAGTCGGCGACCTCGCGGCTGCGCTCGCCGATCAGGCCGATGACGATGACGTCGGCCTGCGCCGCGCGGACCATCATACCGAGCAGCACCGACTTGCCGACGCCCGATCCCGCCATGATGCCGACGCGCTGGCCCTGGCCGATGGTGAGCAGCCCGTTGATCGCGCGCACGCCGACGTCCATCGGCTTCAGCACGCGCCCGCGGTCGAGCGGCGATTGCAGCTTGCCGGCGAGCGGCCATGTGCCCGCGCCGCGGATCGGCCCCAGTCCGTCGATCGGACGCCCGGCACCGTCGACGACGCGGCCCAGCAGCGCGGCGCCGACCTCCGCCTCGCCCGGAGGGCCGACGGGACGCACCGGTGCGCGCGGCAGCAGCGCGGCCGGGCCGCCGAGGTTCATCAGCAATGTGCGACCATTGCGGAAGCCGATCACCTCCGCCTCGACGCTGGCGCCGGGATCGCCGATCGCGCAGATCGTACCGACCGGCAGCGACAGGCCGACCGCCTCCATGAGCAGCCCGTCGTAGGAGGACAGGCGTCCCGACACCTTGGGCGCCGGGCGGAAATCGGCGACCGCCAGCGTTTCCAGGTAATCGGCGGTGAAGCGGTTCAGCACGCGGCGGGCACCGGCACGCGGTCGATCGCCGCGGCGAGCTGGCCCAGCCACAGGTCGGGCCCGTCCTCGACCAGCGTGGATGCGCTTTCGAGCACGAAGCTGCCGCGCGCCAGCGACGGATCGCCCGCTGCGAAGATCGACTTGGGCAACCCGCCCTCGACCAGCGGCAGGTCGTCGGGATGGAGCCGCAGCAGCGCCGATTCGCTCGCATCTGCAAGCAGTTCGGCCGCGGCTTCGATCCGCGCGGTCAGCACGGCGGCGCCGACGCCGCATTCGCCGACCAGCCGTTCGACCAGCATCAGCACCGTGGCGCGCAGCTGGCCCGCGATCCGGTCGCGGTCGAGCTGGTGGCCGTTGGCGAGCGCCGCGGTCAGTTCGGTCAGCAACGCGCGGTCGCGGTCGCCGCCCTCGCGTGCCGCGGCAGCGGCGGCCGCGAGCCCCTCCGCATAGCCCGCGGCATGCGCGGTCTCGATCGGGTCGATGAAGCCGGTCGGCTCCGCCTGCGCATCGAGCGGGTCCCAGCCGTGCGTCGGCTTGTCGCCGCTGGGGTCGGCGGGGCTGAAATGCCTCGGCCCGCCGGGCGCGGGCGCAGGGCGCTCGCCGCCCAGCTCGCGCTCCAGCGTCGCCCACATGTCGCGCGGGGTGAAGCCGTCGGCGGGAGCGAAGGCGGCCTGCAACAGGTGCGCGGCCGTATCGTGGCGAGCAGCGAATCCCGCGACAAAGTCAGACATAATCGTCGTCGCTCGCGCCCATCACGATGGTGCCGTCCTTGGCGAGGTTGCGGGCGATGGCGATCATCGCCTTCTGCGCCTCCAGCACCTCGGCGAGCTTCATCGGCCCGCGCGCCTCCATCTCGTCGCGGATGCCGTCCGCGGCGCGCGCGGACATGCAGCCGAGGAAGCGGTTGCGCGCGCCCTCGTCGACGCCCTTCAGCGCGCGCGACAGGATGTCGCCGTCCACGTTGCGGATCAGCGTGCCGAGGTTCTTGTCGTCCATGTCGAGCAGATTGTCGAAGACGAACATCGCCTCCTCGATCGCCTTGGCGACGTCCTTATCGATCTTGAACAGCTTGGGCATCACCCGCTGCTCCGTCGCCTTGCGCGCGCCCTGCAGGATCTTGGCCGCCTCGCGCGTGCCGCCCAGCGTCAGGCCGTTGCCGCCCGCGCGCCCGCCGCCGCTGCCGCCGCGCCGGTTGGCGAGCACCGCCTTCAGCGTGTCGACCGCGTCGGGGTTGATCGGCCCCAGCCGCGCGATGCGGTGGAGGATGTCGGGCTGCACCGCGTCGGGCAGCAGTTCGAGCACCTGGCCGCCGACCGCGGGGTCGAGGTTGGCGATCATCACCGCGGCGATCTGCGGATGTTCCTTCTCGATCATCTGCGCGATCTCGCTCGCGTCGAGCCAGTCGAGCAGCTCGAGTTCGCACGCGGCCTCGGGCGGGGTGATGCGGGCGAGCACGCTCTCCGCCTTTTCCGGGCCGAGCGCGCGGTTCATCACCGCCTCGATCTTGGGGCGCGGATCGAAGGTGACGCCGGTGCGCTCGCGCGCCTTGCCGACGAAATCGTCGAGCACGTCCTCCATCTCCTGTTCGGACACGTCCGCGACCGCGAACATCGCCGAGCCGAGCTGGCGGACCTCCTCGGGGTCGAGCTTCTGGAGGATGGCCGCGGCCTCCTCCTCGCCGACCAGCATCATCAGCACCGCGGCGCGTTCGACGCCGGTGTAGCTGCGGACCGCCGCGGCGACCGGGGCGGGGGCGGGGGCGCTCACTTGGCGTCCGCCTTTATCATGTCGCGGATCGCGAGCGCGGCGCGCGCCGGATTGTCGCGGGTGAAGCCGCGGACCGCGCCGATCCGGTCGTCGACCGTCTGCGTCTGGGCGAGCCGGTCGAGGCTGACCGTCTCATGCACCGTGATGCCCTCGGCATTGGCGCCGCCGATCGCGCCGCCCGGACCGGCGAGCGCCGGGGTGGCATCCTCGCGCTTCTTCATCAGCCCCTTGGCGAGCGGACGCACGCCGAGCAGCAGGACGAGCAGCGCGATGACGATCGCGGTGGCGTTGCGCGCCAGCACCGGCAACCAGGCGTTGTCGTACCAGGCCGGGCCATCGGTCGCGGTGGCGCCATCGGCGAACTTGCGGCTGATGACCGTCACCTGATCCTGCCGCGCCTGGTCGAAACCGACCGCGCTCTTCACCAGGTCGGTGATCTGGCCGATCTCCATCGCGGTGCGGCGCGTCTTGTCGGGATCGCGGAGCAGCACGGCGACCGACAGGCGCTTGACCGATCCCGGCGTCTGGCGCGTGACCGACACTTCCTTGCCGAGGTCATAGGCGCGCTGGAAGCTGTCGCTCTGCTTGTTGGGATTGGGCGCGGCGCCGCCGGCGACCGGGGTCGGATCCGCGGCGGGCGCGCCGCTCGCGCCGTTCGCGGGCTGCGGCGTCTGGAGCTGGCTTGCGGGCGGCGGGGTGTTCGACAGCGCACCGGGGATACCGCCGGGCGTCGCCGGACCGGCCGCCTGGTTGCCCGTCCAGTTGCCCGTCTCGGCGCGCAGCGTGCCGGCCTTGTCGTAGCTTTCGCGCGTCGCCTGCGTCTGGTCGAGGTTGATGTCGGCCTGCACCTCGGCGGTGAAATTGCCGGCGCCGACCAGCGGGGTGAGCAGCTGGACGAGCTGCTGGCGCACCTTGTCCTCGGTCTTGCGCTGCATCTCCAGCCGCGCGTCGCCGTCGGCATCGACGCCGCCGGCCCCCGGCTTGGACAGCAGCGCGCCCATCTGGTCGACGATGGTGACGCTCTCGGGTTTCATCCCCGGCACCGAACTGGCGACGAGGTTGATGATCGACTGCACCTGCGCCTGGCTCAGCGCGCGGCCGCCCTGGAGCTTGACGACGACCGACGCCGAGGGCGCGGCATTGTCGCGCACGAAGACGCTCGCTTCCGGGGTGGCGAGGTGCACGCGCGCCTCGGCCACCGCGTCGATATCCTCGATCGAGCGGGCGAGTTCGGTTTCGCGCGCCTGGCGCAGGCGTTCGCCCTCGACCGCGCGGCTGACGCCCATCGGCAGCTGGTCGAGGATGGCGTAGCCGCCCGGCGCCTGCTTGGGCAGGCCCTGTCCGGCGAGCAGCATCCGCGCCTTGCTGAACTGGTCCTCGTCGACGGTCAGCGCACCGGTGCCCTCGTCGACGTGGCTCGTGATGCTGGCCTGCGTCAGCGCGCTGGTGACCGCCTGCTTGTCGGCGTCGGTCAGACCGGTGAACAGCGTCTTCTGCGTCGGCGTCGACAGCGACATCCAGGCGAGCGCGGCCGCGCCGATCAACGCGACGAGCAGCGCCATCGGCAGGCTGCGGCGCACCGCCGGCTGGGCGAGCACGCCCTTGATCTGGAGCAGCGGGTTGGCGAATTTCTCCGGCAGGGCGGAGGGCGTGGTGGTGGCGAGGGCGGTGCTCATCGATTATACCGGCATGCTCATGATGTCCTTGTAGGCGGACAGCAATTTGTTGCGGACCTGCAGCGTGGCCTCGAACCCGACCGAAGCCTGCTGGCGCGCCAGCATGACCTTGGCGATGTCGACCGTCTCGCCGCGCTCGTAGCTTTCGGACAGGGCGGACGCCTTGTTCTGTCCCTCGTTGACGTCCTTCAGCGCATCCTGGAGCGTATCGGCGAAGCTGGTCGGCTTCGTCGCGCCCGTCGACGCCGGCCCCTCCGCGGCGCCGGCGCGGCTCAGCGCCTGGTTGCGTTCGAGGATCTGCGCGCGCAGCTGCATCACCCGGTCGACGCTCATCGCGCCGCCGACACCACCGACGCCGCTCATGCCGACACCGCCCAGGCGGTGCTACCGGGACGGGCGAGGTCGTCGCCCTGCTCGCGCGCCTTGGCGAGGCGGTAGCGCAACGTGCGCTCCGATATGCCGAGGCGGCGCGCGGTTTCGATCCGGCTGCCGCCGCACGCCGCAAGCGTTTCGCGGATCGCCTGGAATTCGCTCATCTGCACGACGTTGCCGAGGGTCGCGCCCGACGCCGCCGGTTCGGCGGCGGGCGTGGCCTGCGGGAACAGCGGCGTGACCGCCGCGGAGACGTTGGCGAAGGTGAAGCTGATCGGTCGGTCGAACACGATGTGGCTCGCCTCGATCGTCTCGCCGCCGGCGAACAGCAGCGCGCGCTGGATCACGTTTTCCAGCTCGCGGACGTTGCCCGGCCAGTCGTGGCGCAGCAGCTGCTCGATCGCCGCGGTCGTCGGCCACGGCACCACCGCGCGGGTGCCGGCATGGCGCAGGATCATCGTCGCGGCGAGCGCGGGAATATCCTGCTGGCGCTCGGCGAGCGGCTTGGTCGACAGGGGAAAGACCGACAGGCGGTAATAGAGATCCGCGCGGAACCGGCCGGCGGCGACTTCGCCCTGAAGGTCGCGGTTGGCGCAGGCGATGACGCGGACGTCGATCTTCTGCGGCACCGAGGCGCCGATCGGCACCACCTCGCGCTCCTGGAGCACGCGCAGCAGCTTGGCCTGCAATTGCAGCGGCATCTCGGCGATCTCGTCGAGCAGGATGGTGCCGCCGTCGGCGGCGCGGAAGAAGCCTTCGCCGCCCGACGAGGCGCCGGTGAACGCGCCCTTCTGGTGGCCGAACAGCAGCGCCTCCAACATCGTTTCGGGCAGTGCGGCGCAGTTGATCGCGATGAACGGCCCGGCCTTGCGCGGCGAATTGTTGTGGATCGCACGCGCCAGCACTTCCTTGCCGGTGCCGGTGGGGCCGTTGATGAGCACGGTGATGTCCGCCTGCGCGACGCGCTCGGCGAGCGCCAGCAGCGCCAGCGATTCGGGGTCCGCCGCGGTCGGCATGTCCGGGCCGGCGACCAGCGCGCGGGCGAAGCCGTTGCCGACCGCCGCATCCGCCGGGCCGAAGGCGATGCGCGCGGGATGGCCGTCGCGCGAAGGCACGACGTGGCGGTCGCCGTCGTGGCCGATGATGACGGTGCGCGCCGGGGCGGGCGGGGCCTCGCCCTCGGCGACCAGGAACAGGTCGGCCGGGCCGGGCTGGCCGGTGTCGAACGCGCCCACGCCGAAGCCCTGGGCGCGAAGCCCCGACACGAGCGCATATTTGCGCTGCACGACCGCAGCAGATGGAAAAATCGAACGCATGGCTATCCCCCAAGGACATGCCTGCAATGCGGCAAGATGGGTAAACGCGGCGTTAAAGCGGTTGCCGGCCGGCAAAATATTTCCGGGCGCGTTCCGCGACCGCGCGCGCGACGCCCGTGCACGTAGGGGGACGGGGAAGGGGGCAATAAACCGCGCTGCGGCCACGGCGCATTTTTCTTCTAAAGCCGCCCGCAAGCCGGCCGTTATCCCATTTGGCGGCTCGGCCCTCCGCTCTGGGGGCGGCGGGGAGCGCCGCAGCTAATTGGAGACATCACATGAGTGTTATCGGTACGAACGTCGCATCGCTCCGCGCAGCCAATGCATCGACCTCCGCCAACCTGTCGCTGTCGACCGCGATGGAGCGCCTGTCGACCGGTTCGCGCATCAACTCGGGCAAGGACGACGCCGCCGGCCTCGCCATCTCGAACACGATGACCGCGCAGATCCGCGGCATGAACCAGGGCATCCGCAACGCCAACGACGGCATCTCGCTGGCGCAGACCGCCGACGGCGCGCTGAACGAAGTGTCGAACATGCTGCAGCGTGTCCGCGAGCTGGCGGTCCAGTCGAAGTCGGGCACCTATCAGGGCAGCGACCGCACCAACATGCAGACCGAAGTCTCGCAGTTGCAGGCGCAGATCAGCGACATCCTGACGAACACCAAGTTCAACGGCACCGCGATGTTCAGCACGAGCGCCGATGTGACAACGGTCATCCAGACCGGCGCGGACAGCACCAACACCGTGACGCTGACCAGCAAGGCGATCACCGCCGCGAACATCTCGGCGACTGCGCTCGACGTCAGCGACACGACGAAGGCGGCGGCCACGATGGCCAGCGTCGATCTGGCGCTGACCGACGTCAACACGGCGCGCGCCTCGCTGGGTGCCGGCCAGAGCCGTCTGCAGTCGGCGGTCAACAACCTGACCACCAACTCGACCAACCTCGCTTCGGCGAAGAGCCAGATCATGGACGCCGACTTCTCGGCCGAAACGACCGCGCTCGCCAAGGCGCAGATCCTCAGCCAGGCGTCGACGGCGATGCTGGCGCAGGCCAACCAGAGCCAGCAGGGCGTCCTGAAGCTCCTCCAGTAATCCGGTTCCGGCGCTGGCGCCGCCCCCCAAGGGCGTCGGCGCCGACCGCGCTCTCCCCCCAAGGACGAGCAAGCCAGACCCCCGGCGGCCCCAGAGCCGCCGGGGGTTTCGGCCGTCCGGAGCGATCGTGCCCGGCGGTCCCGATCAGCGGTGCGCGGCGCGGGCCAGCCGGTCGTTGATCGCCTCGCCCAGCCCGTCGCACGGCACCGGTGCGATCGCGATTCCCGCCCGGTCGCCCGCATCGGCGCGGTGCAGCGCATCGAACAGCCGCGCCGCCGCCTCGCGCAGGTCGCCCGACGCGGACAGCGTGTCGTCGCCCGCGACCGTGCCATAGCCGATCAGCCATTCGTCGCGGCGCGCATCGGTCGCCCCCAGCCGCAGCGGCTTGCGCGGGGCATAATGCGCCGCGAGCTGACCCGGCGCGGTGATGCCAGAGTCTATAGAGTCTATAGAGTGTCGCACGACCGGAAACGGCATGTCCGCGGCGGTGATCGGCCCGGGGCGCAGGATCGTGCGACCCGCCACGATGGTCGATTCGAGCCCCGCCGCGGTCGCGCCATCGTCGACGATCAGCGGCACGCGCGTGCCGAGGCTGGCGGCGACATGCGCCGCGCGGGTCGGACTGATGCCGTTGCTGGCGTTCGCCGACGGCGCGGCGAGCGGCCGCGCGCTCGCCGCCAGCACCGCCTGCATCGCGCGATGGCGCGGCACGCGGATCGCGATCGTCGGCAGGCCCGCGGTCACCAGCGACGCGATCGGCGCGCCTGCGCGCAGCGGCAGCACCAGCGTCAGCGGGCCCGGCCAGAACGCCGCCGCCAGCGTGCGGGCATCGGCGTCGAACACCGCCAGCGCCTCCGCCGCGTCGGCGTCGGCGACATGGACGATCAGCGGGTTGAAGCTCGGCCGGCCCTTCGCGGCATAGATGCCCGCGACCGCCGCCGCATTCCCCGCATCCGCCGCGAGGCCATAGACCGTCTCGGTCGGCACCGCGACGCATTCGCCGCGACCGATTCGCGCCGCGGCCTCCGCGATCGCGGCCATGCCGTAGGGTAAGATGCGCGGGTTTGGATCGGCCATCGCGAGGGGCTATATCGAAGCCGATCCTGGGAGAGAATGATGTCCTTTACCGCCGCCGTCGCCGACCAGCGTTTCGTGCTGGAGCATGTCGTCCGCATCGACGAACTCGCCGGGACGCCGCGGTTCGCCGCCGCCAGCGCCGACGTCGTCGATGCGGTGCTGGAAGGGGTCGGCGAATTCGCCGGCGGCGAATGGGCGCCGCTCAACCGCGAAGGCGACACCGTCGGCGCGAAATGGTCGCCCGACGGCGTCCATATGCCGGCGAGCTTCGTCAAGGCGTATCACGATTACGTCGAGGGCGGCTGGGGCACGATCGGCGTGCCCGAGGCATTCGGCGGGCAGGGGCTGCCCTTCGCGATCCAGACCGCGGTGCTCGATACGCTGGGCAGCGCCAACATGGGGTTCGCGCTGTGCCCGACGCTGACCGTCGGCGCGATCGAGGCGCTGATCCATCACGGCAGCCCGGATCAGCAGGCGCTGTACCTGCCGCATCTCGCCACCGGCGCCTGGACCGGCACGATGAACCTCACCGAGCCGCAGGCGGGCAGCGACGTCGGCGCGCTGCGCGCAACCGCGCGCCCGCGCGGCGACGGGACCTGGTCGATCAAGGGGACCAAGATCTACATTTCGTTCGGCGACCACGACATGGCGGACAATATCGTCCACCTCGTCCTCGCGCGCACGCCCGACGCGCCCGCCGGCACCCGCGGCATCAGCCTGTTCCTGGTGCCCAAGTTCCGGTTGCGCGACGACGGCACGCCGGGCGACTTCAACGATGTCCGCGTCGTGTCGATCGAGCACAAGATGGGGCTCCACGCCTCGCCCACCTGCGTGCTGAGCTTCGGCGACCATGACGATTGCATCGGCGAGCTGATCGGCGCGGAGCATGGCGGGATGCGCGCGATGTTCACGATGATGAACAACGCCCGTCTCAACGTCGGCCTGCAAGGCGTGCAGATCGCCGAGGGCGCGACGCAGAAGGCGGTCGGCTATGCGCTCGAACGCGTCCAGTCGGCGCGCGCCGGCTCGGTGGTGAAGGATCCGGTGCGCATCGTCGACCATCCCGACGTCCGCCGCATGCTGCTGCGGATGAAGGCGCAGACGCAGGCGGCACGGGCGCTGGTCTATTATGCCGCCGGCCAGGTCGATCGCGCCGGGCTGGGCGATGCCGCGGCGCGGGACCGGCTGGAGATCGTCACCCCGCTCGCCAAGGCGCATGGCACCGACATCGGCAACGAGGTGGCGTCGCTCGGCATCCAGGTGCACGGCGGCATGGGCTATGTCGAGGAAACCGGCGCTGCCCAGTATTTCCGCGATGCCCGCATCACCCCGATCTACGAAGGCACCAACGGCATTCAGGCGGCCGATCTTGTCGGGCGCAAGCTCGGCCTCGGCCATAACCAGGAAGGTGGCGGCGCCTTCGCCGCGCTGGTCGCGGACATGCGCGCCGAAGCGGAGCATCCCGACCTCGTGGCTTTGATCGACGCGGTCGACGCCATCGCCCACCGCCTCGTCACCGCGGACGCCGACGACCGGCTCGCCGCCAGCTATCCGTTCCTGACGATGACCTCGGTCGCGACGTGCGGCTGGCTGATGGAACGCGAGGGGCGCCACGCGGCGGGGGACGAGGCGTTCGCGGTCGTGAAGCGCGCCGCGGTGCGCTTCTATCTCGACCAGATCGTGCCGGAAGCGATGGGGCTGAGGGCGGCGGCCACCGCCAGCGCCGACGTGCTGTACGCGGTGCCGGCGGAAGCGTTCGCGGCCTGAAGTCCTCCCCCGTCAGGGGGGGGCGCGCGCCGGCCGACGGTGGAGGGGCTCGCGACTACGGGAGCCCCTATCCGCCGCGCCGTCTGCGCGACCTTCCCGTGCGCGGGGCACAAATCGCATCCCATGAGTTTTTCCAAGATGTTCGACCTCGACAGCTATCTTGCGCGCGTCAACCTGCCCGCGCGCGTCACGCCCGATGCCGAGGGCCTCGGCCGGTTGCAGCGCGAGCACCGTCTCGCGATCCCGTTCGAGAACCTCGACGTGCGCCTCGGCCGCGGCATCGCGATCGATTCCGACAGCGTCTTCGCCAAGCTGGTGACCGCACGGCGCGGCGGCTATTGCTTCGAGCACAACCGGTTGTTCATGGACGCGCTGGCCGCGCTCGGCTTTCGCGTCCGTCCGCTACTCGCCCGCGTCTGGCTGGGCGCGGACCAGGCGCCGCCACTGACGCATACCTTGAGCCTCGTGACGATCGACGGGCGTGACTGGATCGCCGACGCCGGGTTCGGCGGCAGCTATGCGCCGGTGATGGCGCTCGCCGACGGGTGGCAGGCGGACGCGCCCGACGGCGCCGTATTCCGCCTCGACCGGCACGCCGATCACGGCTGGATGCTCAGCCGCAAGGGCGATCCCGGATCGACCGACGGCCGCGGCACCGGCGAGGGCTGGCAACCGCAATACAGTTTCCACGAGACGGCAGTGTTCGACGCCGATCTCGCGCTGTCGAATCACTGGACCGCGACGGCGCCGGAGAGCCGCTTCACCCGGCTGACGATCGCCAGCATCGTCCTGCCGCACGGCCTCGCCGGGCTGACCGACCGTCGCTACCACCGCCGCGCCGGGGACAGCAGCAGTGCCGCCGAGATCACCGATCCGCGTGTCTATCGCATGCGCATGTCGCTGATGTTCGGCATCGACCTGACCCCGGACGAAGTGGAGCGGCTGGGGCTGTTCTGATGTCTTCGCGCGCAGACGCGAAGACGCAATGGGGTCGCGCCGCCGGCAATGGCATCCCCCGTGCCGACGCCGCAAAGGCCGCACCACCTTCGCGCCATCGCGTCTTCGCGTGAATCAAAGGTCGCGAAGAGCGGCGGAAGCCGGCAACGGCGCCGGCGGCGCGGGGACGTTGCGCCCCCAGGCCACAATCAGGCGCGTTCGCGTTCCAGCAGGTCGGCGGCGTCGAGGCCGAGCAGGTCGATGTAGCCGAGGATCCGCGGCCATTGCGTCTCGACGAAATTCGCCCGTTCCGCGGCGCGCAACTTTTCGGACGCGCCGGGCAGCACGAACATGCCGACGCCGCGGCGGACCTCGACATAGCCGTCGTCCTGAAAGCTCTGGTATGCCTTGGCGACGGTCAGCGGGTTGGCGCCGTGTTCGGCGGCGAAGGCGCGGACCGAGGGCAATTGGTCGCCGGCGCGATAGTCGCCGCGCAGGATTCCCGCCGCGATCGTGCCCCGCAGCCGGATATAGACCGGGCTATCCTCGTTGCTCAGCGCTGTCATGCTGGCTTAATACAGCAATGGGCGAAAAGGTCCACCGTCAACGCGCTGTGGCGGATAGGTCTTTGGGCCAATGCGAGACGATCCGTGCCATGTCCGGGCGGGGCCGTTCCTCCAGCGCGCGTGCAGGCGTGCCGAGGAAGACGAAGCCGACGATCCGTTCGTGGGGACCGCCCAACGCGTCGCGCACCGCGGTCGACACCGACGGCCAGCCGGTCAGCCAGCCGCCCGCGAAGCCCATCGCATGCGCCGCGTGGAGCAGGTTCATGGTCGCCGCCCCCGCCGACAATTGCTGTTCCCACAGGGGGATATGGCTGGTCGCGCTGGGCGAGGACAGGACGACGACCAGCGCGGGCGCTTGGCGCGCGAACTGGTCGAGCGAGTCGATCTCCGTCCGCGCCGCCTGCGGCCGTTCGGCGCGATAGGCCTCGACGATCAGGCGCGACAGCGCGTCGCGATCGTCGATCACGACGAACCGCCAGGGCGACAGCTTGCCGTGATCGGGCGTGCGCGCGGCGATCGCCAGCATATGCTCCAGCTGCGCGCGATCGGGGCCGGGCGCGACCAGATCGCGCGGCTTGCCCGACCGCCGCGTGGCGAGAAGCGACAGCGGGGTGGAGGTGTCGTTGAAGATCGGATCGGCCATGCCCGGCGCCATAGACGGCCCACGCGATATTTACAGCAACGGCTTTGTCGCTAGGGTCGCCCGCTTGGTCAGGGGCCCGTAGAGCTCCAGCGTATCAGGGAGCGTAATGCATGGTGGACACCCCGACGGCGGACAATCGCGCCGAGCCGGATATCAGTCACGTCAATCCGGCCGCCGAGAAGACCTGGTTCGGCCATCCCCGCCAGCTCGCGCGCCTGTTCACCACGGAGATGTGGGAACGCTTCGGCTATTACGGCATGCGCGCGCTGCTCACGCTGTACCTGACGCAGCATTTCCTGTTCGGCGACCGTGCCGCCACGGGCCTCTACGGCGGCTATACCGCGCTGGTGTATCTGACGCCGCTGGTCGGCGGTTACCTCGCCGACCAGTATCTGGGGTCGAAGCGCGCGGTGAAGTTCGGCGCGATCCTGATGGCGCTCGGCTATCTCACCCTCTGCTTCGGCGGCGACGCGGCCAAGCCCTATGCGACGATCGACGGCCAGCGCTATGCGGTGTCGGTCGAGCGCGCGGGCGGCGTCGAGACACGCTACGTCGTCGACGGCGCGAACAAGCTCGCGATCAAGGGCAATGACGACGGCAGCGTCGCGCTGCTCGGCGCGGACGGCCAGCCGCAACGCACGATTGCCAAGGGCGGCTTCGCCTCCGACGGCGCGCGCAGCCCCTTCTATACGACGCTGATGCTGATCGCGCTGTGCATGGTTTCGGTCGGCAACGGGTTCTTCAAGCCCAACATCTCGACCATGGTCGGCGAATTGTACGCGCAGGGCGATCGCCGCCGCGACAGCGGCTTCACCATCTTCTACATGGGCATCAACCTCGGGTCGCTGCTGTCGCAATTCCTGTGCCCGTTGCTCGCGGTGGGCATTCCGGGGGTCTGGGACGGGCTCGGCTGGTGGGCGGGCTTCGGGTTGGCGGCGATCGGCATGATGCTGTCGTGGATGCTCGTGCAATTCGACGGCGGCCGCCTCGACGGATACGGCGAGCAGCCCGCGGGACAGCCCGCCAACCGCACCATCGGCATCTATGCCGCGGCCCTCATCGGCATCCCTTTGTTCTACCTGTTGTTCGTCAACCTGATGAACAGCGCGGAATCGACCGCGGGGGCGGGATCGATCTTCGCCTATGTGCTGGCGCTGCCGCTGATGGGCAAATTGCTGTTCGGCACGTTCATCGTCGCGGTGCCCGGCATCCTGATCTGGAGCTTCGTGTCGGGCAGCCGCACCGAATTCCAGATGATGCTGGCGGCGATGGTGCTCATCACCTTCAACGTCGTCTTCTGGACGCTGTTCGAACAGGCGGGGTCGAGCCTGACCCTGTTCGCCGATCGCAACACCGATCTCCACGTCTTCGGCTATCCGATCTCGGCGGGGCAGACGCAGACGTTCAACGCCTTGTTCATCGTGCTGTTCGCGCCGGTGATGGCGGCGATGTGGACGAAGCTGGCGGCGGCGGGCCGCGAACCCTCGATCCCGGTCAAGTTCGGCCTCGCGCTGATGGGCGTCGGCGCGGGCTTCCTATTCCTCGTCTGGGGCAGCAGCTTCGTCGGGCCCGACTTCAAGGTCGGGATCTGGTGGCTTGCGGGCCTGTACCTGATCCATTCGCTCGCGGAGCTGTGCATCTCGCCGGTCGGGCTGTCGATGATTACCAAGCTGTCGATCGCGCGCATCGTCGGGCTGATGATGGGCGTGTGGTTCCTGTCGATCTCGGTCGCGCAATATTTCGCCGGCATGATCGCGCAGGTCGCCAGCGTCGAGACGGTCGGCGGACAGGTCACCAACCTGAAGGTCAGCCTGGACACCTATAACGGCGTGTTCACGCTGATCGCCGAATGGGCGATCGGCCTCGGCATCGTGCTGTTGCTGCTGTCGTGGCCGCTCAGGAAATGGATGCACGGGGTGAAGTGACAGTCCTCCCCGGCACGGGGAGGTGGCAGCCGTAGGCTGACGGAGGGGGGCTTCCACGCCGCGCAACGCCGGAGGAAGCCCCCCTCCACCGGTTGCGCCGGTCCCCCTCCCCGCGAGCGGGGAGGATTTCAGGCCCTCCGCCCCACCACGCTCGCCACCGCCACGTCCATCGTCACGTTGCCCACCGTCCGGAACAGGTCGGGCACCGTCTCCACCGCGACCAGCAGGCCCAGCGCCTCGATCGGCACGCCCATCGCGAAGGCGACGGGGGCGACGCTGGCGAAGAAGCTGATCGTGCCGGGCAGCGACACCGATCCCATCGTCGTGATCGCCGCGGTCGCGACGCCCGCGGCGAGCTGACCCGGCCCGATCGGCACGCCCAGCCAGTGCGCGACGTAGAGCGCCACGGCGAGGTTCATCGCCGGGCTGGTCGCGCGAAAGATCGCGACCGCCACCGGCAGCACGATCCCCGCCGTCGCCGGCGCCACGCCGATCTCCGCCGATCCCTTCAGCATCGCGGGCAGCGAGGCGAGCGAGGATTGCGTGCTGATCGCCACGGCCTGTGCCGGCGCGACCGCGCGGGCGAAGGCGCGCAGCGGCACGCCGCCGGCGAAGCGCGCGACCGGATAGCCCGCCAGCAGCACGATGAAGCCGACCGACGACACCAGCACGATATAATGGACCAGCGCGCCGAACGCCGCCGCCCCGGTGCGCGCACCGACGCCATAGGCGAGCGCGAAGATGCCGATCGGCGCCAGCTTGAGCACCCAGCCGATGATGACCAGCATCGCGTCGGTGATCGCCTGGAACAGATCGGTCAGCCGTCGCCGCGGCGCTTCGTCCAGCCGGGTGATCGCGAAGGCGAAGGCGAGCGTGAATACCGTCAGCGGCAGGAATGCGTCGCCCGCCGCGGCGGCGACGACGTTGGTGGGGACGATGGTCGCGAAGAAATCGGCGAGCGTCGGCACCTTGCCCATCGCCGGCGCACCGGTCAGCGCGCCGCGCAGCGCCGCCGCCCACGCCTCCGGCAGCGGCCACAGGTCGAGCAGCAGCGGCATCACCGCCGCCGACATCAGCGTCGTGCACCACAGCACCACCACGAACAGCGCGACCCCGCGACCGGCGATGCGCCCCGCCTTCGCCGCCTCGGCGGTCGCGGCGATGCCGGTCACGAGCAGGCCGACGATCAGCGGCACGATGACCATCTGGAGGCCGTGCAGCCACGCCTCGCCAACCGGCTGGGTGACGCCGGTGATGCGCAGCGCCCAGTCGCGGTCGACCGCGACCGCGGCGATGCCCAGCGCGATGCCGACGACGAGCGCGATCAGGATACGGGTGGCTTGCGACATCGGCTTCCTTGGCGCAACGGGATCGGGACGCAGGCATAGCGGAACGGATCGGGCGCGATGGCAAGGAAATATTTCGGTACCGACGGCATCAGGGGCGCGACCAACGCCGGTGCGATGACCGCGGCGATGGCGATGAAGGTCGGCATGGCGGCGGGCGCCTATTTCCAGCGCGGCGACCACAAGCACCGCGTGCTGATCGGCAAGGATACCCGGCTGTCGGGCTATATGCTCGAATCGGCGCTGGTCGCCGGCTTCACCAGCGTCGGCATGGACGTCATCATGGTGGGGCCGCTGCCGACGCCCGCGGTGGCGATGCTGACCCAGTCGATGCGCGCCGATATCGGCGTGATGATCTCGGCCAGCCACAATCCCTTCTCCGACAACGGCATCAAGCTGTTCGGCCCGGACGGCTACAAGCTGTCAGACGATGCCGAGGCGACGATCGAGCAACTGATCGACAGCGCGGGCGAGGGGCAGGTGCCGCTCGCGCCCTCCGCGCAGATCGGCCGCGCGCGCCGGATCGAGGACGCGCAGGGGCGCTACATCCACTTCGCCAAGGCGACGTTCCCTGAAAACCTGCGGCTCGACGGGCTGCGCGTCGTCGTCGATTGCGCGAACGGCGCGGCCTACAAGGTCGCACCGGCGGCGCTGTGGGAACTGGGCGCCGACGTCGTGTCGATCGGCATCACCCCCAACGGCACCAACATCAACGACGGCGTCGGTTCGACCGCGCCGCAGACGCTGTCGGAAACCGTCGTCGCGGCGGGCGCGGACATCGGCATCGCGCTGGACGGCGACGCCGACCGGCTCATCATCGTCGACGAGACGGGCCGCGTCGTCGACGGCGACCAGCTGATGGCAACGATCGCGACCAGCTGGGCGCGCGCCGGCCGGCTCGCCGGCGGCGGGCTGGTGGCGACGGTAATGTCCAACCTGGGGCTCGAACGGCATCTGTCGGCGCAGGGGCTTGGGCTGGTCCGGACCGCGGTCGGCGACCGTTACGTGCTCGAAAAGATGCGCTCGTCCGGCTACAACGTCGGCGGCGAGCAGTCGGGGCACATCATCCTGTCGGACTATGGCACCACCGGCGACGGCCTCGTCGCCGCGTTGCAGGTGCTCGCCGAACTGAAGCGCGCGGGCGCGCCGGCGAGCGAGGTGCTGCACCGCTTCGAGCCGCTGCCGCAATTGCTCAAGAACGTCCGCTTCGCCGGTGGCAAGCCGCTGGAGGCGGACTCGGTTAAGGCGGTGATCGCCGCGGCTGAGGCCGATCTCGCCGGCAGCGGGCGGCTGGTGATCCGCCCGTCGGGCACCGAACCGGTGATCCGGGTGATGGCGGAGGGCGACGATGCCCGCCAGGTCGAATCGCTGGTCGACCGGATCTGCGACGCCGTCCGGCAGGCGGCCGCCTGATGCTGGAGATGCGGCCCGACTGCGAGCGCTGCGGCGCCGACTTGCCGGCGGACGCGCCGGGGGCGTTCGTATGCTCGCTGGAATGCACCTTCTGCGCGGAATGCGCGGACGCGCTGGACGAGCGTTGCCCCAATTGCGGCGGCGAGCTGATGGACCGGCCGACGCGCACCGGCCGCGTGCTGAAGGCGCATCCGGCGGGGACCGAACGGCGCTTCCGGGGGAATGCAGAGGGCTGATCCACGTACAGGTGCGGAGACGAAGCGGAGGGCGTTCACGCGAAGGCGCGAAGACGCGAAGGATAGGGTGGCCGTTCCGCCCATCGTCATCCCGTCGTGCGCAGGGGCGACGTAAGAATAGCTCTGGACGCTCCTTCTTCCTTTTGGCGCCTCCGTGCGAACGAACCGTCTGTCCCGCGCGCCGACGAACTGCCATGACCGGCGCCATGACGCGCCCCATTCCGACGACGGCCAGACTGCCCGCATGATCCCCCGGATCCTCATCATCGCCGGATCCGATTCCGGCGGCGGCGCCGGCATCCAGGCGGACGTCAAGACCGTCACGATGCTCGGCGGTCACCCGATGACCGCGATCACCGCGATCACCGCGCAGAATACGCGCGGCGTCGAAGCGGTGCTGCCTGTCCCGCCGGAGATGGTCGTGCGACAGATGGCCTGCGTGGCCGAGGATATCGGCATCGACGCGGTAAAGATCGGCATGATCGGCAGCGCGGAGACGGTTTCCGTGGTGGCCGACGAACTCGCCCACGGGCTCTACGGCGATGCGATCGTGTTCGACCCCGTCATGGTCGCGACCAGCGGTGCGCGGCTTGCCGACTCGAGGACCGTGGCGGCGATGGCACGGCTGGCGCGGATGAGTCGGGTCGTCACGCCCAATCTTCCCGAACTTGCGGTGCTGTGCGGTCGCGAGCGGCTGGACGCGGATTCCGTGATCCCCGCCGCCGTTGCGCTCGCCCGAGAATTTGGCACGACGTTGCTGGTGAAGGGCGGTCATGCCGCCGATGAGTTCGTCGTCGACCGTCTGATCGACCGGGACGGGGTGCGCACGATATGGACGCATCCCCGCATCGACACGCGCCATACCCACGGTACCGGCTGCACGCTGGCCAGCGGCATCGCGGCGGGGCTGGCGACAGGGATGCCGCTGGGCGACGCGGTCGGGCGGGCCATCGCCTTTGTCCAGGCGGCGCTTGCGCATGCGCCGGGGCTGGGCGCAGGACATGGGCCGATGGGGCACGCATTGGGCGGCGTCCCGTTCGCAACGTGGAAGGCGGCATGCCCGGACTGAAACACGAAAAGACCTGCCTGCCCCCCGTCGCCGGGGTCGACGAGGCGGGGCGGGGGCCGCTCGCCGGGCCGGTGGTGGCGGCCGCGGTGGTGCTGCCGGCGAAGGGGACGCCGCGCGGCATCGACGATTCGAAAAAGCTGTCCGCGGCGGAGCGCGCGCGGCTGTGCGGCCTGATCCAGGCGCGCGGCGTCTGGGGCCTCGGCATCGTCGAGCCGGCGGAGATCGACACGCTCAACATCTATTGGGCGACGATGAAGGCGATGACGCTGGCGGTCGACGCGCTCGTCGCCAGGCTCGGCTGCGATCCGGGTCACGTTCTGGTCGACGGCAACCGCCTGCCGCGCTGGTCCTATGCCGCGACCGCGATCGTCGGTGGTGACGCCCACAGCCTGTCGATCGCCGCCGCCTCGGTCGTCGCCAAGCATATGCGCGACGCGATCATGCTCGATCATGCCGCCGCGCATCCGCATTATTTCTGGCATTCGAACAAGGGCTATGGCTGCCCCCGCCACCTCGCCGCGCTGCGCGACCACGGGCCGACGCCGCTCCACCGCCGCAGCTTCGCGCCGGTCGCCGCGGCCTGGGCCCGAATCACGGCGACGCCCGATCTGCCGCCGGTCGGCGCGGCGCCGCACCCCGGCGCCTAACCAATTTCGGCGATGAGTCTTTTGAGTCACACCCCCCATGGCTTGGGGCGGGGCCGAATCGCGCTCCCCATATCTTGGGCGCCGACCGTCGTCCCACCGCACGACCGCCGGGCGCAGGCCACCCGGATTAACCAATGCACGCTTGACGCGAGTCCCGTGTTTCGCGCGAATAGGCGTCCAAGGGGGACATGATGCCGGTTATCGACAAGGTCAGGCAGCCGCGCGTCGCGGCGCGCGCAGCGGAGGACACCCGCGTCCTGCCGCTCGACACGATCGTGCGCGGTGATTGCATCGCGGCGATGCGCGCGATGCCCGACAGGTCGGTCGACATGGTCTTCGCCGACCCGCCCTACAATTTGCAGCTGGGCGGCGAGCTGTTCCGCCCCGACGGCAGTCACGTCGACGCGGTCACCGACGACTGGGACAAGTTCGACACCTTCGCCGCCTATGACGCCTTCACCCGCGCCTGGCTGGCGGAGGCGCACCGGATCCTGAAGGACGACGGCACGATCTGGGTGATCGGCAGCTATCACAATATCTTCCGCGTCGGCGCCGCGGTGCAGGACCTGGGCTATTGGATTCTCAACGACATCGTCTGGCGCAAGGCCAACCCGATGCCGAATTTCCGCGGCACCCGCTTC
Source organism: Sphingomonas sp. A2-49 (assembly GCF_025548555.1). Classification (GTDB taxonomy): domain Bacteria; phylum Pseudomonadota; class Alphaproteobacteria; order Sphingomonadales; family Sphingomonadaceae; genus Sphingomonas. The sequence goes on along the minus strand of NZ_JAJLPA010000017.1, from coordinate 16,559 downwards.
ACCAACGCGCACGAGACGCTGATCTGGGCGTCGAAGGGCGAGGGCGCGAAATACACGTTCAACTATCGCAGCATGAAAACGCTCAACGACGAGTTGCAGATGCGATCGGACTGGGAATTCCCGATCTGCGGCGGCGGGGAGCGGCTGAAGAAGGGCGGGGTGAAGGTCCATCCGACCCAGAAGCCCGAGGCGCTGCTCTATCGCATCCTGCTCGCCTGCACCAAGCCGGGCGACGTGGTGGTCGATCCGTTCTTCGGCACCGGCACCACCGGCGCGGTCGCCAAGCGGCTGGGGCGGCGCTGGATCGGCATCGAGCGTGAGGGCGATTACATCGACGCGGCGGAGGAGCGCATCGCTGCGGCGCTGCCCCTCGACGAATCGGCGCTGGCGACGATGCAGAGCCCGCGCCAGCAACCCAAGGTGGCGTTCGGCGTGCTGGTGGAGAACGGCTATCTCGCTCCCGGCGCGGTGCTGACCGATGCCAAGCGCCGATTCCGCGTGACGATCCGCGCCGACGGCAGCCTGCTCAGCGATTGCGGCGCGACCGGTTCGATCCACAAGCTGGGCGCCAGCCTGCAAGGCGCGCCGGCGTGCAACGGCTGGACCTTCTGGCACCACGAGGGGGAGGGCAGGCTGCAACCGATCGATACGCTGCGCCAGACCTACCTGCTGGCGACGCAGCCTTAGGGCACGTCCTCCCCGGCGTGCCGGGGAGGAACCGAAACCGCCGCTTGCCTTGCCGCCGCCAAGCTAGGACACAGCGGCGATGACGCTCCACCTTCGCCCCGTCCAGTTCGTCGACACGCCCGTCACCCATCCCGACGACATGGTCGCGCGGATCGCGGGCGGCATGCAGTGGTTCGCCGCCTATGAGGCGATCGAGGACGGCGTGCGCCGCACGGTTCCGGTGGCGGACGTCGCCGGGCTCGGCGCGCGCGCGCTGGCACTCCACGCCGCGATCACCGCGCCGCGGGCGCCGCTGCGGCTCGGGGAGCGCATCCTGCGGCTCGACCAGCCGCTCGTCGCCGGCATCCTCAACGTCACGCCCGACAGCTTCTCGGACGGCGGCCGGCACGGCGACGATCCCGCCGCCGCCGCTGCGGCGGGCGTCGACATGGCCGCGGCGGGCGCGGCGCTGGTCGACCTCGGCGGCGAATCGACCCGTCCCGGCGCCGCGAGCGTCTGGGAGGGGGACGAGATCGCGCGTGTCGTGCCGGTGGTCGAACGGCTCGCGCGCAGCGGCACGCCGGTGTCGATCGACACGCGCAAGGCGGCGGTGATGGCGGCGGCGCTCGCCGCCGGCGCGCATCTGGTCAACGACGTGTCGGCGCTGCTGTGGGACGAGCGCGCGCTCGACGTCGTCGCGCGCGCCGGCTGTCCGGTCGTGCTGATGCACTCGCCCGATCCCAAGGCGGGCGGACATGGTCGCATCGCCTATCGCGACGTGCTGACCGAGGTGTTCGACTGGCTGGAGGCGCGGATCGCCGCGGTCGTCGCGGCCGGCATCGAGCGCAGCCGCATCCTGGTCGATCCCGGCATCGGCTTCGGCAAGTCGCTGGCCGACAATCTCGCGCTCATCAACGGCATCGCGCTGTTCCATGGCCTCGGCTGCCCGATCATGCTCGGCGCCAGCCGCAAGCGCATGATCGGCGCGCTCGACAACGAAGCCCCGGTGGACGCGCGGCTCGGCGGGAGCCTCGCGCTGGCGCTGAAAGGCGCCGAGGCGGGGGTACAGGTGCTGCGCGTCCACGACGTCGCGGCGACCGTCCAGGCGCTCAAGGTCTGGCGCGGGCTGCGCGACCGGGCGCTGGTGGGTGGCTGAATTGTGATTTTGCGTTGCAGCATATCGATTTTTGATGCGTTCGGACCGTTTCGACCCCATCGGATAGCGTCATGATCGTTGCACCCACGCCCCGCCTGACCCGCATCGTCGCAGAAGTCTGGAAACCGCTCGTCCTGCTGTTCGTCTGGGACGTCATCGTCACGGTCACCTATTATGCGCTGCCGTTCAAGGCGCCGTCGCTGCCGCTGACGCTGTTCGGCACCGTGCTCGCGCTGCTGATCGGCTTTCGCGACAATTCCGCCTACCAGCGCTGGTGGGAAGGGCGCGTGCTGTGGGGCGCGATGATAAACGCCTCGCGCAGCCTCAGCCGCGAGGCGCGCAATTTCCTGCCGATCGACGAGGCGCACGACCTGCGCCGCACGATCGTCCTGCGCCAGATCGCCTATGTCAACGCGCTGCGTTGCCAGTTGCGCCGCCAGCCGGTCGACGAACAGGTGCTGAAGTTCCTGTCGCGCGGCGAGGCGGAACCGGCGCTGGCGCGCAGCAACATCGCCAACGGGCTGCTCGACGGCACCGGCCGGCGCGTCGACGATGCGCGCCGGCTGGGCTGGATCGACACGATCCAGCAGACGCGGATGGAAGCGACGATGGTCGATATCGCCAATGCGCAGGGCGGCATGGAGCGGATCAAGAACACGCCGCTGCCCAATCAGTACCGCTTCTTCCCGACGCTGTTCACGCACATCTTCTGCATCCTGCTGCCGATCGGGCTGGTCGAGACGCTGGGCTATGCGACCCCGCTCGGCTCGACGCTCGCCGGCCTCATGTTCCTGGCGGTGTTGCAGATCGGCGACGACCTGGTCGATCCGTTCGCCAATACCGTCCACGACGTGCCGCTGACCGCGATGTGCCGGACGATCGAGATCGACCTGCTCCAGTCGATCGGCGACGTCGCGCCAGACCCGGTCAAGCCGGTGAAGGGCGTGCTGTGGTGACGCCTCAGGCGGCGTTGTCGATGCCGAGCTCGCCGAGCTTGCGATACAGCGTCGAGCGCCCGATCCCCAGCCGCCGTGCAACCTCGGTCATCCGGCCGCGATAATGGCCGATGGCGAGGCGGATGACGTCCGCCTCGATATCCTCGAGCGGGCGCATGTGGCCGTCGGACCGGAACAGCGTCACCCCGCCGCCCGACGCCGTCGCCGTCTTGGCGCCGACCACCTCGGGCCGCCGGTCGCCGAGCGCCGCGATCTGCGGGAAGTCGGCGCGGGTCAGCGCCGCGCCCTCGCACAGCACCGCGGCGCGGAAGAGCGCGTTCTGCAACTGGCGGACGTTGCCGGGCCAGTCGTATTGCACCAGCAGCGCCAGCGCGTCGTCGGTGATGCCCAGCGGGCGGAGCCCCGGCTGCTGCGCGATCCGCGCCAGCAGGTGGCGCGCCAGCGGCGGCACGTCGCCCAGCCGTTCGCGCAGCGGCGGGATCGTCACCTGCACCACGTTGAGGCGATAATAGAGGTCCTCGCGGAACCGCCCCGCCTCGACCTCCTCGAGCAGTTTCTTGTTGGTTGCGGCGATGACGCGCACGTCGACCTCGCGCGGGTGCCGCGCGCCGATCGGCTGGATCTCGCCAGATTGCAGGACGCGCAGCAGCTTCACCTGCGTCTCGAGCGGCATCTCGCCGATCTCGTCGAGCAGGATGGTGCCGCCGTCGGCTTCGGCGAAGCGGCCGATCTTGCGCTCGAACGCGCCGGTGAAGGCGCCCTTTTCGTGCCCGAACAGCTCGGATTCGACCAGATTGGCGGGGATCGCGCCGCAATTGACGGTCACCATCTGCTTCTTCGAGCGCGGGCTGGCGGCGTGGATCGCGTCGGCGACCACCTCCTTGCCGACGCCGCTCTCGCCCTCGACCAGCACGGGGACGCGCGCGCGCGCCGCCTTGGCCGCGATCGCCAGCGCGGCGCGGAAATCGGGGGACGACCCGACGATCTCGTCGAACGCGAGCAGCGCGGGAATCTTCTCGGTCAGCGGTCGCAGCTCGCCCGCGGCGGTGCCGGCGACCGACGCCTCCAGCGCGGCGAGCAGCCGTTCGGGGGCGAGCGGCTTGACCAGGAAGTCGGTGGCGCCGGCGCGCATCGCGGCGACCGCATGCGCGACCGATCCGTTCGCGGTGAGCAGCAGGATCGGCAGCGCCGGGCGCCGCTCGCGCAGCTCGGCGATCAGCGGCGCGGCATTGGCGTCGGGCGCCCAATGGTCGAGCAGGATCGCGTCGAGCTGCATGCCGTCCTGCGTCCCCAGTTGCGCCAGCGCCATCTCGCCGTCCGACGCAAAGATCGATCGCCAGCCGGCGCGCGCCGCGAGGGCCGACACCAGTCGGCGCTGCGCGGGCTCGTCGTCGATCAGCAAAAGCAAGCGCTGTCCGTTGCGCGTCATGGTCAATCCCGTCCCGTTTCGGGTCGGGAGATACACGGCGGCGGTAAAGGCGGACTTAAACGCGGTCCGGCTTTGCTTGCCTTGACGACGGCGACGCTTTGCGGGCAGGTACCCATGGCAAGGGCGCGAGCGCCATGGGCAGACAGGGGTAGGACGATGGCCGGCAACGGTGACATGAAAGCGCACGAAACGACCTATGGCAGCGTGACGAAGATGCTGTTTTGGGGCGCCATCGCCTGCGCGGTGATCGCCGCGCTGGTGATCTGGCTGATCGCCTGAAACCCGCCGCCATGAAGATCGCCGTCCTCAGGGAACATGCAGACGGCGAGCGGCGCGTCGCCGCGACGCCGGAAACCGCGAAGAAGTTCGCCGCGCTCGGGGCCTCGGTCGCGGTCGAGGCGGGAGCGGGTGCCGCCGCCGATTATGCCGACCAGGCGTATCGCGATGCCGGCGCCACTCTCGGCAGCCGGGACGAGACGCTGGCCGGCGCGGGCATCGTGCTGGGCGTCCAGGGTCCCGATCCCGCCGGCCTCGCCGGCGTCGCGCCGGGCGCATGGATCGTCGCGGGGCTCAACCCGTTCGGCGACCGCGCCCGGGTCGAGGGCTATGCCGCCGCGGGCTACGAGGCGCTGGCGATGGAATTCATGCCGCGCATCACCCGCGCGCAGTCGATGGACATACTGTCGTCGCAGTCCAATCTGGCGGGCTACAAGGCGGTGCTCGATGCCGCGTCGGAATATGGCCGCGCCTTTCCGATGATGATGACCGCGGCGGGGACGATCAGCGCGGCCAAGGTGTTCGTGATGGGCGTCGGCGTCGCCGGGTTGCAGGCGATCGCCACCGCGCGCCGGCTCGGGGCTCAGGTGTCCGCGACCGACGTGCGCTCGGCCACCCGCGAACAGATCCAGTCGCTCGGCGCCAAGCCGATCTTCGTCGAAAGCGTGAAGGGCATCGAGGGCGAAGGCGCCGGCGGCTATGCCGGCGAGATGAGCGACGACTACAAGGCGGCGCAGGCCGAGCTGGTGTCGGCGCATATCGCCAGGCAGGATATCGTCATCACCACCGCGCTGATCCCCGGCCGGCCGGCGCCGCGGCTCGTCACCGATGCGCAGGTCGCGTCGATGAAGCCCGGCAGCGTCATCGTCGACCTCGCGGTCGAGCAGGGTGGCAATGTCGAGGGCGCGGTCGCGGGCGAGGTGGTGACCCGCCACGGCGTCCGGATCGTCGGCCACCGCAACGTCGCCGGCCGCCTGCCCGCCGACGCCTCGGCGCTGTTCAGCCGCAATCTCTACAACTTCCTGTCGACCTTCTGGGACAAGGACGCGGGCCGCCCGGTGCTCGACGACGAGATCGGCGACGCGGTGCGGCTGACCAGAGACGGCCGGATCGTCAACGCGCGGCTTCTTTCGTAACGGTGGATGCCGAAGCGCTTCTCGAACGGATGCGGCAGGGGCCGCGCGACTGGCGCATCGACGATATCGAGCGCCTGTGCGGTGCGTTCGGCATCGCTTGCACGCCTCCCCGCAAAGGGTCACATTACAAGGTGAAACATCGGTCGGTGCCGCAAATCCTGACCATTCCCGCGCACCGGCCCATCAAACCCGTCTATATCCGCGAACTGGTGAAGTTCGTCGACGCGGTTCGGGAGCAACAGGCATGAATCCTCAGGACTACGAAGTCGATATCGTGCCGCTGGGCGTCAGCGACGGCGGGGGCTTCGCCGCGATCGTGCCGGAATTGCCCGGCTGCCGCTCCGACGGCGAAACGCCGCAGCAAGCGCTCGACAACGCCTATGATGCGGTGCTCTGCTGGCTCGAAGCGGCCGAGGAAATGGGGCGCGCGGTACCGCAGCCGCGACGGCTGGCGGCATAAGGGGTAAGCCATGGACTTCGTTGCGATCCTGTCGATCTTCGTGATGGCGTGTTTCGTCGGCTATTACGTCGTGTGGTCGGTCACGCCGGCGCTGCACACGCCGCTGATGGCGGTCACCAACGCGATTTCGTCGGTCATCATCGTCGGCGCGCTGATCGCCGGCGCGGCCGCGGGCAGCACGTCGTCGAAATGGCTGGGGCTGCTCGGCGTGGTGCTCGCCAGCATCAACATCTTCGGCGGCTTCGCGGTCACCAGCCGGATGCTGGCGATGTACAAGAAGAAGGACCGGCCGGCGCCGGTCGCAAAGTGACGATCCTCCCCTGCAAGGGGAGGGGGACCATGCGAAGCATGGTGGAGGGGGCGTGCCGCATGGGGCGCCGTCGGCGTGTGCAGTGCGGGGGGCGAGGCCCCTCCACCACGCGCCTGCGGCACGCGGTCCCCCTCCCCGTGCCGGGGAGGAAATGATGGAACACGCAACCGCAGGCAGCTCGATCGCTGCGCTCGCCTATCTGGTCGCCGGGGTGTGCTTCATCCTCGCGCTGCGCGGCCTGTCCTCGCCGACATCGAGCCAGCGCGGCAACCGCTTCGGCATGATCGGCATGACGATCGCCGTCGTCACGACGCTGGTGACGCATGTGCCGGTGTTGCTCAACGAAACCTATGTGCGCTCGCCGCTCGGTGAAGCGAGGTTCATCAGCGGTCAGATCGACTGGCTGACCGTCCTCGAAATCCTCGCCGCGATCGGTGTCGGCGCGGTCATTGGCCTCACCACCGCGCGGCGCATCGCGATGACCGACATGCCGCAGCTGGTCGCCGCCTTCCACAGCCTCGTCGGGCTCGCCGCGGTGCTGGTCGCCTGCGCCGCCTTCCTCAATCCGCTCGCCTTCGGCATCGCCGACATGGTGATCCCGATGATCGGCGAACCCTTCGCCGCGATCCGGCAGGTCAGCCGGATCGAGATGGGGCTGGGCGTCGCGATCGGCGCGATCACCTTTTCGGGCAGCGTCATCGCCTTCCTGAAGCTCAACGGCAACATGGGCGGTAAGCCGATCATGCTGCCGGGCCGCCATGTCATCAACCTCGGCGTCCTCGCCGCGATCCTGTTGCTCATCGCCTATTTCACGCAGGACCAGAGCGCCTGGATCTTCTGGACGATCACGATCCTCAGCTTCGCGATCGGCTTCCTGCTCATCATCCCGATCGGCGGCGCGGACATGCCGGTCGTCGTCAGCATGCTCAACAGCTATTCGGGCTGGGCGGCGGCGGCGATGGGATTCACGCTGCACAACAGCGCGATGATTATCACCGGCGCGCTGGTCGGATCGTCGGGTGCGATCCTCAGCTACATCATGTGCCGGGCGATGAACCGCAGCTTCATCAGCGTGATCGCCGGCGGCTTCGGCGCGACGGCGGACGCCGGCGGCGGCGGCGACCGGATCGATCGCCCCTGGAAGCGCGGGTCGGCAGAGGACGCCGCCTTCCTGATGAGCCAGGCGGAACAGGTCGTCATCGTCCCCGGCTACGGCATGGCGGTGGCGCAGGCGCAGCACGTGCTGCGCGAGATGGGCGACAAGCTGAAAGAGCACGGCGTCCGCGTCAAATATGCGATCCATCCCGTCGCGGGGCGCATGCCCGGCCATATGAACGTCCTGCTCGCCGAGGCCAACGTGCCCTATGACGAGGTGTTCGAGCTGGAGGACATCAACTCCGAATTCGCGCAGACCGATGTCGCGTTCGTCATCGGCGCGAACGACGTCACCAATCCCGCCGCCAAGACCGACAAGACCTCGCCGATCTACGGCATGCCCGTGCTCGATGTCGAAAAGGCGAAGACGGTGCTGTTCATCAAGCGGTCGATGGGCGGCGTCGGTTACGCCGGCGTCGACAACGACGTCTTCTATATGGACAACACGATGATGCTGCTCGCCGACGCCAAGAAGATGGTCGAGGAGATCGTCAAGGCCCTCGATTGATCGTGGTGCATCCATTTCGGAGGTGATAACCCTCTGAACCATGGTGCGTAGACTTGCTATCCCGCGGAAATGGAGGTGACTGCGCGCGATCCGGGCGCGCGGGCGCCTATCCTGCGCGGATGGCAACGGCAAGGCAGGGTGGCGGACGGGGTGCCGCGTCGTCGGCGACACGGGGAGCGGCCGGCGACGGGCGGGCCTATACCGTGTCGGGCATCCCGGTGCTGCTGATCGCCGAGGCGGGCTCCGCCGGCGATGCGGCGGAGGCGGCGATCCTGCTCGCGGGGACGCGATTGCTGCGTCGGATCGGCTGGTCCGCGGTGGCGGAGACGCTGCCGATGCTGGCGACATGGCCGGTGCTGGTGATCGAGGCCGGCGGGGTGGCGACCGCGACGCTGGAGGCAGGCCTGCCGCGGATCGCCGCCTATCTCGCCCGCGCCGCCGTGCCCGCGGTCGTCAGTTTCGACGAACAGCAGATCGACCTCGTCGCGCTGCACCTGCTCGACGTGCAAGCGGTGATGCTGTGCGCCCCCGACGCCGCACAGCGGGTCGCGGCGCTGGCGGCGGCGTCCGCCACGCAGGTACCGCAGCTGCACGACAGCTGGCGCGAGGAGGGCGATCGCGAGCGGCTGGAGCGGCTGGACCAGCAGGTGGCGCACATCGCCGACCTGCTCGCCGACCTCACCCGCCGGGAATCCCCGGTGCCGCGCACGATCGCCGACCGCCGCCGCAGCTACGACGGCGAACCCCCGGCGACCGGCGGACAGGCGATCGCCGCGCACGAGGTCCGCCGGCTCATCCAGCTGCGCAACCTGCGCGGCAAGTTCTTCGGCCAGTTCATCGGCGAGGGGCTGTTCGAGGATCCCGCTTGGGACATGCTGCTCGACCTGTTCGCCGCCGAGCTGGAGGGCACGCGGGTGAGCGTGTCGAGCCTGTGCATCGCCGCCGGCGTCGCGCCGACCACCGCGCTGCGCTGGATCGCGAAGATGACCGAGATGGAATTGTTCGTCCGCCAGCCCGACCCGCTCGACCGCCGCCGTGCGTTCATGGCGCTGTCTCCCCGCGCCAGCGAGGCGATGCGGGGCTATATGCTGGCGATGCGCAAGGTGGAGGCGGGGTGACGCTTCCCCCTTGCGCGCGCCGCCGTGCTTTGGCAGGGCGTCGCCACCCGCAAGGGGGCGCTTAGCTCAGTTGGTAGAGCATCTCGTTTACACCGAGAGGGTCGGCGGTTCGAGCCCGTCAGCGCCCACCATAGCGGTCAGGCCTCCACCGCACCGAAGTCGGACCGGTGACGGCGCGGGCCGCCGCTGCCACGCCGCGCCAGCGCCTGCCGGACGCGGTCGAGCAGTTCGGTGCGGCGATACGGCTTGCTGACCACGTCGGTGGCGCGCTTGCGTGGGCCGTTGACCACCAGCTCCTCGTTATAGCCCGTGGTCAGCAGCACCGACACGGTGGGATCGCGTTCGATCACCGCATCCGCCAGCATCAGCCCGTTCATGCCGCCCGGCATGACGAGGTCGGTGAACAACAGGTCGACGTGATCGGTCGCATGGATCGATTCGAACGTCCGCAACCCTTCCTCGCCGCTGATCGCCGTCGTCACGCGATAGCCCGCGCTGGTCAGGATCTCGCTGGCGATCGCGAGCACCTCCTCATTGTCCTCGACGATCAGGACATGATCGACGTACCCGCTCGGCGGCGTCGGTGCCACGGCGGTCGCCGTCCCTTCCGGATCCTCGTTGGACGCCCCGGTCTGGCCGAGGCGGGCGACCGGGAAGATCATCCGCACCACGGTGCCGCGATCCGCCTCGCTCTCGATCTCCATCCGCCCGCCCGACTGGCGGACGAAGCCGCTCGCCATCGCGAGGCCCAGTCCGGTGCCCTGGCCGACGCCCTTGGTCGTGAAGAACGGCTCGACCGCGCGTTCCAGCACCTCGGCCGGCATGCCGACGCCCTCGTCGCGCACCTCCAGCGTCACATACTGGCCGGGCGCGAGGTCGCGCGCATTGTCGTCGTCGAGGCGCAGCGGCATCGTCGCGATCGTCACCACGCCGCCGTCGGGCATCGCGTCGCGGGCGTTGTTGACGATGTTGAGCAGCGCCATCTCGAGCTGGTCGGGATCGATCACGACATGCGGCAGGCCGCGGCGCAGGCTGAGGTGCAGGTCGACGCGCTTGTTGATCGAGCTTTCCAGCACGTCGCCGAATTCGGTGATGAGATGTCCCAGATCGACCGGCCGCGGTTCCAGCCGCGTCTTGCGCGCGAACGCGAGCAGCTGGCGGGTGAGCTTGGCACCGCGTTCTGCGGCGGACTGCGCCGCGATGACATAGCGCTTGGCGCGCTCGCTGTCGGTTACCGCGGCGAGCAGGTCGAGATTGCCGTTCACGACCTGGAGCAGGTTGTTGAAATCGTGCGCGAGGCCGGCGGTCAGCTGGCCGATCGATTCCATCTTCTGCGCCTGGCGATAGCTCTGTTCGGTATTGCGCCGGCGCGTGACGTCCAGCTGGCTGGCGAAGAAGTACAGCAGCTTGCCCGACGTGTCATAGACCGGTCCGATGAACACCGCGTTCCAGAACGGCGATCCGTCGCGGCGATAGTTGAGCAGTTCGATGGCGATCGACTGGCGCGCGGCGACCGCGTCGCGCAATTCGCCGACCGCGTTGCGATCGGTCTGCGCCCCTTGCAGGAAGCGGCAGTTGCGGCCGAGCACCTCGCTCTCCTCATACCCGGTCAGGTCGAGGAACGCCTTGTTGGCGAAGGCGATCGGATTGTCGTCGAGGTTCGGATCGGTGAGGATCATCGGCATCCGCGTCATCTCGATCGCGGCGAAGAACACCCCGCTGCGATCGTCGAGGCCGGGCCGCGTGATCGTGCTTTCGCGCCAGTGATGCAGGCCCGGCCGGCCGATCGGGTCGTCGTGACCGCTGTCGATCGTCCCCTGCGCCGGTACGCCGGACGCCTCGCCGGGGTTGGCGTGGGTCCGCCGAGCGTCGTCGTCGTTTTCAACCATATCGGTTCTGCATGGCGGACGACGCGCCGTCAGGCAAGACGGACCGGGCCGCCCTCGCCGAAGGAAAGCGCAGCCGGTTCGACCTCGAGCGAGATCGTCGCGTCCCGCTCGGTGACGACGAAGCCGACGTCCTCCAGCGCGAGCTTGAGGTGGATGCGGGTCAGGTGGTCGGCCTCTTCGAGCGCGAAGGCGCCTGCGGGTGGTTGGATCATCGCGGCTCAACTCGGCGGGGGAAATGGTGTTCCTGCGTTAACCATCGAAATGCGATGGGCGAGGGGCGTGCCGCTATGCCGCGACCGCGGCGTCGCCGGCTTCCAGCTCGCGCAGGTCGCGGCCCCGGGTTTCCCGGCCGAAGGCGGCGACGAGCAGCAGCGACAGCGCGGTGGGGAGCATCACCAGCGCCGAGGACACGCCCATCGACAGCACGATGCCGCTGATCGTCAGCCCCTGCGCGATCAGTCCGCCGGCCTTGGTGCACGCCGCGACCCAGCCGGTCGCGCGGCCGCGCACGCGCAGGGGAAAGCTTTCGGCGGTATAGGGCAGCACGATCGCGATCAGCCCGTTGGTCCCGACGATCAGCAGCGCGACGGGCAGTACCGGGCTGCCGCCGCCCGCCAGTTCCAGCCGGAGCACCAGCGCCAGCCCCGCCAGCGTCACCGCGATCATCGTCGCCAGCGACCATTTGGTGCTCCACCGGCTGTACAGCAGGGCGGCGACGAACACGGTCGGAAAGGCGATCAGCGCGCTTTCGGCCAGCAACCGGCTGGAGACGCCGACCGAATAGCCCTTGGCGACCAGATCGGCGGGGAGCCACAGCAGCAGGCCGAAATTGACCAGACCCCAGCAGGCCGCGCACAGGCTCAGCGCGGCAAGCTTGCCGTACAGCCGCAACCCGGCGAGCGGTTGGCCCGGCGCGGACGCCGGCGGGGGCGACGAACTGCGTCGCTGCGCGGTGGCGCCGAAGCGGCGCATGACCGCCTCCGCCTCCGCGGTGCGCCCGCGCGCGAGCAGGAACTTCGCCGATTCGGGGATCAGCGCGCCGAGCGCGACCAGCGTCAGCCCGGTCGGCAGGTTGGCGAGCCACAGGATGCGCCAGCCGAACACCGGCTGGAGCAGCGCGGACAGGCCGCTCGCCGCGAAATAGCCACCGACCGCGCCGAGCCCGCCGACCAGAACGAGGCTCCAGCCGCGGTGCCGGCTCGGCATCATCTCGGCGAGCAACGCGTAGGTGACGGGCAGCATGCCCCCCGCCGCGGCACCCATCATGAAGCACATCGCGATATTCCACGCGAGGCTGGGCATCGCCCCGCAGATCGACGTGCCGACGAACATCACGGCGGACAGCAGGATCGACGCCTTGCGCCCGTAGACGTCGGCGATCCATCCCCACACCACCGATCCGGTGACGGTGCCGGCGAGCGCGAAGAACGGCACCAGCGACACCGTGCGCTTGGGCACGCCGTATTCGCCGATCATCCCGGGTACGGTGAAGCCCAGCGAGGCGGGCTTCATCACGTCGATGACGAGCGCCACGACCAGCACCGCCATCAGCCCCCAGTGCGCGGGTCCGAGCGGTGCGTCCTCGGGCGCCGAGACGACGATGTCCGCCGCCGCCGCGCGCTGCGCCGCGACGTTGCGCGGCAACAGGCCATAGGCGGCGACGAGCGTGCCGGCCACGATCAGCCCCATGCCGGCGATCATCGTACCGTCCATCGGCATGCCGGCGAGGCGATAGTGCATCGCGCGCGCCATCGCGAACATCGGCAGGTGCGCGCACACGCCCGCGGTCACCGCGAGGCAGCCGAGCACGAACGCCCAGACGGCCTGGCGATCCGACAGCGTCGTGCTGAATCCGTTCATTGCGTTCCCACCCCGATGACGGCTGCGACTAGCAGGTCCCCGCCCGCCGCAGAAGCGGCGTTCGCGATCCGGCGCCCGGTGCGTCAGGTGACCGACGCGTCCGCGGCGACGCCCGCGAGATAGGGATGGGCCAGCACGCGCGCCGCGTTGCGGCCGCCGATGGCGAGGTCGTTGACGAGGCGCGCGCCCGCCACCGTCCGGTACAGCGCGACGGTCGCGGCGATGCGGTGGAACGCGGCGCCCGCGGCGGCGGCACGCGTGTAGAAATCCCAGTCGTTGCAATTGTGGAAGCTGGGATCGAAGCCGCCGACCCCCATGACGGTGTCACGCCGGACGATCGACCAGGACGGACCGATCACGCCCCCGGTGGCGAGCGCCGCGCGGATGTCGCCGCCGTCCCAGCCGCATTCGGGCTCGCCGACGGGGCCGCCGTGCTCGACCCGCGCGAACCGGCCGACGACGATGTCGGCACGCTGCGTCGCGGCGGCGCCGAGCATTGCGCGCGCGGCGCCGGGCAGCCAGACGTCGTCGCTGTCGAGGAAGGCGATCCACGGTGCCTGACCGAACGCGGCGCCGACGTTGCGCGCGTTCGATGCGCCGCCGTTGCGCGGCAGGATCGCCGCGTCGACCCGGCCCGGATGCGCCGCCGCGAGGGCGCGGATCACCGCCGCGCCGTCGTCGCGCGAACCGTCGTCGACCACGACGACACGGACGGGGGGGTGGTCCTGCGCCAGCACGCTCGCCACCGCATCGGCGACGACATGTGCGCGATCGTGACAGGGGATGACGACGTCATAGGCATCAAGCGGCAGCCCGGCGGGCAGCGGGTCGAAGGTCTGGTACATGGCCACCGCTATGTGCGGAGGCGCGGCGCGGATCAAGCGCCGCGCCCGCCGCCGTCAGCGCCGGCCGAAATTCACCTTGGCGCCGGCGTAGAGATAGCGGCCGAGCGGCGAGATCGGCACGTTCGTCTCGAACCCGATGTCCGGCTTCTGGTCGGTCAGGTTGTTGACCCCGCCATAGAAGGCGAAGGCGTCGGTCGCGGCGATCTGCAGCTGCAGGTCGTGCTGCCACAGCGCCTTGTAGCGGAAATAGCGCGGATCGACGAGGCTGGGATTGTCGTCGGTCGCAAAGCGGCTGAAGCGGCGCACGCCGTTCTGCCAGCGCAGGTTGTAGCTGACGGTAATCGCATCGAGGCTCCACGTCGGCGAAAAGTTGGCGTTGAACCGGGGACGGAACAGCGCGTCGACGTTGTTCTCGACCGCGGCGCCCGGCGTCGCGACCTGTTCCAGCCGGTGCAGGTAGCCGCCGACGAGCCGCAGGTCGAACTTTCCGTAGCGACCGGTGTCGAACCGGTAGCTCGCGTTCATCTCCAGCCCTGCGGTGCGGAACGCGGCGACGTTCTGCGGCTGGACGACGAAGCCGTCGATGAAGCCGGTGCCGCGCTGGCGGCTGATCGCCCGGCAATAGACGTTGTCGAGGCTGGGCTGATCGACGCACAGTTGCGCGATGACGTTGGCGTCGGGCTGGTTGATCGCGTCCTTCAGCCGGATGTCGTACCAGTCGAACGCGATGTCGAGGCCCGGAACGAAGCGCGGGCGCAGCACGACGCCCGCGGTCCAGGTGCGGGCGACCTCGGCGCGCAGGTCCGGGTTGCCCTGGACGGTGCCGGGGATGAATATCGTCGCATTGGGATTGTTCGCCGCGGTGAAAGCCGCGACGTTGCCGCCCAGCCCGGCGATCAGCGACTGGCAATTGGCGACGCGATATTGCGTCCCGTTGCCGCGATTGCCGACGTAGCAGGGGTCGGAGAAGAAGTTGCTGGTGCCGGTGGCGGGGCGGAAGATCTCGCCGATGTTGGGTGCGCGGACCGAACGGCCGTAGCTGCCGCGGACACTGATGTCGCGGATCGGCGCCCACACGCCGTTGAACTGGTAGGCGCGGGTGCTGCCGATCGTCGAATAGTCCGAATAGCGACCCGCCGCGCCGACCGAGAGCACCTGCGCGAAGGGCACGTCCTTCAGGATCGGCGCGTTGACCTCGCCGAACGCCTCCCACACGTCGAACCTGCCCGACGAGGGCGTCGGGATGATATATTCGTCATATTGGTAGAAGCGGTTGTTGACGAGGTCGTCGGCGGGGCGGAAGCGGCTGCTTTCCTTGCGATATTCGCCGCCGGCCGCGAACTGGACCGGCCCGCCGGGCAGGCGGAAGACCTGGCCGAAGTCGCCGGTCAGCGACGCGTTGACGACCTGTTGCTCGATCCGCGCGTCGTTGACGGGGTTGCTGAGATAATAAGCGAAGGAGGCGGGATCGACCGTCGTCCCGCCGAACAGATTGACCGGCACGCAGCCGGCCGCGCGCGAGCGGCAGACGGGCTGGCCCGTGGCGGGATCGCGCACGACGTCGAGCGCCGCGGTGAAGCGGTCGGCGAGCCGGTCGTTGAGCTTGGTCGCACGCACGTCGGTGCGGCCATAGGTGTAGGACACGTCGTAGCTGGCGTGGTCGCTGATCCGGCCGGTCGCGTCGACGACGCCGCGCCAGGTGCGGCGGCGATCCTCCTCGCCGCGACGCGGGATGTCGAAGTTGTTGCGGTTGACGTCGATCGCGGTCAGCCCGTTGGCGCGTGCCGCGGCGAGGATCGTCGCCGGGATGAACGGATTGTCGAGCGCGATCGTGGCGGGATAATTGCCGCCGTAGCCGCCGAAGGTGGTGACGGTGTTCTGGACGAACTTGCCCTCCGCGCTGAGCTTGAAGGCATCCGACGCATCGAAATGGCCGAGCAAGTTGACCGCGTGGCGGCGCGTGCGGGGGAAGATGTCGCCGATATAGCCTGCGACCGGGGTGTCGTCGCCGCCGATCGAATAGCCATCGTTCACCAGGTTGCGACCGGGCGTGTAGATCGCGCCGTCGCCGCGGAAGATCTGGTTGCCGATCGTGATATAGCCCTGGTTCGAGCCATAGGGATAGCGCAGGTCGGTGACCGGCACCTGCTGGTAGCTGCCCGGCCGGGTCGGATCGTAGCTGTCGGCATTGACGAAGAACTGCCGCCTGGCGAGCGCCAGATAGTCGCGGTCGTCGTTCGCAAGCGGATCGTCGGCATTGTATTCGTAGGCGAGCGTCAGGTTGCCGCGGCCGGCGGCGAAATTGCGTCCCGCCACGATCGAGGCGAAGCGGTTGCCGGCGTCGCCGCGGTCCGAGATGCCGAACTGGCTGCGCGCCGAGATACCGTCGAAGTCGCGCTTCATGATGAAATTGACGACGCCCGACACGCCGTCGGCGCCATAGACCGCGGACGCGCCGCCGGTCAGCACGTCGATGCGCTCGATCAGGTCGGTGGGGATCGCGTTGATGTCGACCGCGGCGCTGTCCGCCTGGCCGGCGACGTGGCGGCGGCCGTTGACCAGCACCAGCGTGCGGTTGGGGCCGAGGCCGCGCAGGTCGAGCAGGTTGAGCCCGACCTGACCCACCGCGCCGTCCGCCTGCGACCGTCCGGCGGTGCGCGTGCTGTCGAGCGAATTGGTCAGCGCCGGCACGCGTTGCAGGAAGGTGGTGACGTTGGTGTTGCCCGATCGCTCCAGCGTCGCCGCGTCGAGCGAGACGATCGGATTGGGCGCTTCGTAATCGGGGCGGCGGATGC
>NZ_JAJLPA010000016.1 GCF_025548555.1 Sphingomonas sp. A2-49 | reverse complement strand
CGCTGGTCGCGCAGCTGGATCGAACGCTCGCCGATCACCACCGCGATCAGCCGGCGGTCGCCGCGTTTGGCGGAGGCGGCGAGCGCGAACCCGGCCTCCGCGGTATAGCCGGTCTTGATGCCGTCGGCGCCGGGATAGGCGCCGAGCAGGTGATTGTGGTTCTGCACGCGGCGCCCCGCCCAGCTGAACGATCGCGTGGCGAACACCGCATACCGGCCCGGATGGTCGCGCAGCAGCGCCAGCGACAGCCGCGCGATATCCTGCGCGGTGGTCAGGTTCGCACCCGGTAGGCCGGTCGAATTGGTGAAGGACGTGTCCTCCAGCCCCAGCGCACGCGCCTTTGCGGTCATCATCCGGGCGAATCGATCCTCGGTCCCGCCCACCGCCTCGGCCAGCGCCACGGCGACGTCGTTGGCGGACACGACCGCGATCGCGCGGATCGCCTGGTCGACGGTCATCGTCGCGCCGGGACGAAAACCGATCCGCGACGGCTTCTGGCTGGCCGCATAACGCGAGATGGTGATCGAATCGTCGAGGCGCAGCTTGCCCGCGTCGAGCGCGTCGAAGGTGAGGAACAGCGTCATCATCTTCGTCAGCGACGCCGGCCGCCGGACGATCCCGGCGTTTTCGGCATAGAGGATGCTGCCGTCGCGCGCGTCCATCAGCAGCGCGGACACCGGGCGGGTGACCGCGCCCGCCGGCCATGCGGCGCCCAGCGCCCCCAGCAGCAGCGCGGCGCCGCACAGGCGATACGCCGTGCGCCGGGTCACGATCGTCATGTCGGGGCCGTCCGGGATTACTGGTCGGCCTGGTCGTTGCCGGCCGGCGCCTCGTCGCGCGACACGCGCGCGGTCATGCCGGTCGCGTCCGCGTCCTCCAGCATCTGCGCGTCGGGCGCGGTCGGCGCCTCGGGCGGCGGCGCGATCGCCACCGCATTGGCATCGATCGCATTCGTCTCGACCGGCGCCGGTTCGTCTGAGGGCGGCGCGACGGGGGTCACGTCCTCCACCGGGGTCGCCTCCGCCATGTTCTCCGCCTCGGGCGCCTGTTCGGGCCCGGAGCGCGAACAGGCCGCCAGCATCAGCAATCCCGCGGCCAGTGCGGCCGCGGCCTTCATCGTCGGATAACGCATCTCGTCCCCCCTTCTATCGTGCCGCGACCATCTGGCTCGCGGTGCGCGCCTCGATCTTCGCGGCCAAGGTTGCATCCCATTGATAGGGATCGTCGCGGAAATTCATCTGGCCGTTGCCGCTCGCGAACGCGGTCCAGTAGAGCAGGTAGACCGCGACCGGCTTGGTCAGGCGCGCCCGCACCGTATTGCCCTTGTCGACCGCGGCCGCGATCCCCTCCGGCGTCCAGGCGGGATCGCCCTTCAGCAGCAGCTCGGCGAGGTCGGCGGGCTTTTCCAGCCGTACGCAGCCATGGCTGGCGAGCCGGCTGAAGCTCGCGAACTTCGCGCGCGACGGCGTGTCGTGGAGATAGACCGCAAAGGCATTGTCGAAATCGAACTTGTACCGGCCGAGCGCGCTCTGGTCGCCCGCCGCCTGTTGCAGCCGGGTGCCGTCGATCACCCGGAACCCGTTGCGACGCAGATAGCCGGGGCTCTTCTTTTCCTTCGGCCACAGCTCCTTGGTCGCGATCGACGTCGGCACGTTCCACGGCGGGTTGATGACGACGCTGTGGATGGTGGACGACAGCATCGGCGTCTCGTCGCCCGGCCGCCCGGTCACCGCGCGCATCGACATCACCGGCTGGTCGCCGTCGAACACGGTCAGCACCGCGGCGGCGATGTTGACCTGGATCCGGTCGCGCGGCAGCTGCTGCGGCAGCCAGCGCCAGCGTTCCATATTCGCCATGATCTGGCGCACCCGCGCGGTCGCCGGCACGTTGAGCGCGGCGAGCGTCTGCGTCGAGACGATGCCGGTCGGGTTGAGACCGTAGCGCCGCTGCGCGCGGCGCACCGCCTCGACCAGCTTCAGGTCGTAGGCACCGCTGGTGGCGACGTCCGGGTCCTCGACCGCCAGGCGCTTGCGCAGCGCCGCCACCCGCACCCCGGTGGCGCCCATGCCGAGATCCGGCCCCGCGGCCAGTTGCGCCCAGCCGCCGTCGGCGGCGATGCCGCGATAGCGCGCCAGCCCCGCCTTCAGCCCGTCATAGCCCGAATAGGGCGGCGGCAGCGCCGCGAACCAGGCGGTGATCCGGTCGCGCCGGACCGCGTCGGTGAACCCCGGCAGCGGATCGAATACGGGCGGCCGCAGCCCCCAGTCGCGCTGGAAGTCCGACTCCGCGAGCCGACCGGCATGGACCGCACGGGCATGGTCGAGCGCGTCCCGGACCAGCTGGTCGCGCGCCGCCGCATCCATCGGCCGCGGCGTGGCGAGCGCCAGCCCCTGCGTCGTCGTGTCCTTCGCCAGCAGGGCGGCAAGCTGCGTCGCCTGCGCCTCGCTGATCTGCGGCAGCGGCAGGGTGGGCGTCACCACCGGGGGCGTCACCGCGACCTGCGGCACCGCCGAAGGGGGCACCGGCACCTGCGTCACCTGCGCCGCGGCCGGCATCGCCGGCAGGAGCAGGGCGATCGTCGCCACCGTCGCTATGCTTCGTGTCATGCTGTTTCCCATGGGCGACCCGGCTCGATCATCCGCCGGGCCTTCGCACCGTCCGCCTCGCTCTAGGCTGAACGGATGGGTGCTGACTACCTTTCGCGGCGGGATTTTTTGCGTCCGCCCGCTCCGGCGACGCGACGGATCAATAGCCGGCGTAGTCGCTGAACTTGGTGATCGTGGGGTCGAACTTCAGCACCACCTTGCCGGTCGCGCCGTGGCGCTGCTTGGCGACGATCATCTCGGCGAGGCCATAGACGCGTTCCATGTCGCTCGCCCATTTGGCGTGATCCTCGAAGATCTTGGCCTCGTCGCCCTCCATCGGGCGCTTGGGCTCGCGCTGCGCGGTGTAATAATCCTCGCGGAACACGAACCAGACCATGTCCGCGTCCTGCTCGATCGAGCCCGATTCGCGCAGGTCCGACAGCATCGGGCGCTTGTCCTCGCGGCTTTCGACCGCGCGGCTGAGCTGCGACAGCGCCAGCACGGGGACGTTCATGTCCTTGGCCAGCGTCTTCAACCCGCGCGAGATTTCCGAGATTTCCTGGACGCGGTTCTCCTTCGACCCCTTGCCGCCCGCGGTAAGCAGCTGGAGATAGTCGACCACGACCAGCCCGATCTGATTGTTGTGGCGGCGTTGCAGGCGGCGCACGCGGGTGTGCAGCGCGCTGATCGACAGGCCGCCGGTATCGTCGATGAACAGCGGCAGATTCTCCAGCTCCGCCGCCGCCGCGGCGAGCTGCGCGAATTCCGCCTTGCTGATCTTGCCCATGCGCAAGCTTTCGGAGCTGATCTGCGACTGTTCGGCGAGGATGCGGGTGGCGAGCTGGTCGGCGCTCATCTCGAGGCTGAAGAACACGACCTTCGCGCCGACCGATTCGGACGGCGGGATGCCGTCCGCCATGTCGCGCATCCAGCGCCGCGCCGCGTTGAACGCGATATTGGTGGCGAGCGAGGTCTTGCCCATGCCGGGGCGGCCGGCGAGGATCATCAGATCCGAATGGTGCATGCCGCCGATCTTGGCGTTGACGCTGTCGAGCCCGGTGGTGACGCCCGACAGGTTGCCGCCCGAATTGAGCGCGCGCTCGGCCATCTTGACCGCCATCGTCGTCGCCTGCGCGAAGCTCTTGGTCGCGTTCTCGGCGCCGCCGTCGCCGGCGACCTTGTACAATTCCTCCTCGGCCGCCTCGATCTGCGCGCGCGGATTGACCTCTTCCGACGTGTCCATCGCGCGCTCGACCAGCGTCCGCCCGACGCTGACCAGCGCGCGCAGCATGGCGAGGTCGTAGATCTGCGTCGCGAACTGGCGCGCGCCGATCAGGCCCGCACCCGACCCGGTCAGGCTGGCGAGATAGGACGGACCGCCGAGCTCGCGCATCCCCTCGTCCGCCTCGAACATCGGGCGCAGCGTCACCGGCGTCGCCAGCATGTCGTTGGCGCGCAGCGTCTTTATCGCGGCAAAGATGCGCCCGTGGACGGGTTCGAAAAAGTGCACCGGCTCCAGCCGGTCGACGAGGTCGTCGGCGAGTCGGTTGTCGATCATCATCGCGCCGAGCATCGCCGCCTCCGCCTCGACATTGCGGGGCAGCTGCATGGGTTCGGCGGGAGCCGCCGGAGTCGGGAATGCGAGAGTGGCCATGCCCGCCGCTATACCGCCTCCACGCCGCCGCCGACAAACTCGGAATTGTCGTGGACCGCCGCGCCCTATATCGGACGACGATGGCCGACCCCCGGATCATCGACATCACGCTCGACGAGCACAGCATCGGCTGGCGCTCGGCCGATGTCGAGCAGGAGCGGCGGATCGCGATCTTCGACCTGCTGGAGGGCAATCATTTCGCGCCGCAGCGCGTCCATCCCGACGGCTATGCCGGTCCCTATCGCATCACGCTCGAATCGGCGGGGGGGCGGCTGGGCATCCACATCCACCGCGACGACGGTAGCCATCTGGAAACGCTGGTGCTCGCGCTCGGGCGGTTCCGCCGGCCGATCAAGGACTATTTCGCGATTTGCGATAGTTACTATCAGGCGATACGGGCCTCCACCCCGCAACAGATCGAAACCGTCGATATGGCCCGTCGCGCCGTCCACAATGATGCCGCCGAACTGCTGCGCGAACGGCTCGACGGCAAGATCGCGGTCGATTTCGACACCGCGCGGCGGCTGTTCACGCTGATCTGCGTGCTGCACCTGCGCGGCTGATGGCATATGGACTGTTCAAGCCCGCCGCCTTGCTGGTCGGCGCGGGGCTGCTCGGCATCGCGGGCTGGAGCGTGGCGACCGGCTGGCATCCGCCGGTCGCGCGCTATCCGTTGCAGGGGATCGACCTGGGCGAGAACCCCGGCGCGGTCGAATGGGGCACGGTGCGGGCGCGGGGCGCGGATTTCGCCTATCTCGTCGCGACCTCCGGCGCCGACCGCCGCGATCCGGCGTTCGAGGCGAACTGGTCGAGCGTGCCCGAAGCCGGGCTGCGGCGCGGCGCCGTCCACCTGTTCTCGCTGTGTCAGCGCGCGGCGGACCAGGCCGATGCGTTCAACGCCTTCGTGCCCCGCAACGCCGACGCGTTGCCCGCCGCGATCGACGTCAGCTACCGCGACGACTGCACCGCCCGTCCGGATCGCGACGCCCTGATCCGCGAGCTCCGGACGTTCATCCGCATGGTCGAGACGCATGCCCGCAAGCCGGTGCTGCTGCGGCTGACCCGCGCGGTGGACGACGATTACCGTCTGTCCGCGGCGATCGACCGGCCGGTCTGGGCGATCGCCGATTTCCTCAAGCCCGATTATGCCGCGCATCCGTGGCGGATGTGGCGGGCGAGCCATATCCGCCGCATCGACGGTATCGAAGGCCCCGTGAACTGGAACGTCGTCGCACCATGACCCAAGACCCCGTCCGCCTGATCGCCGCCGCCCGCGAGGCCGCAACGCGCGCGCACGCCCCCTATTCGCGCTTCGCAGTGGGTGCGGCGCTACTGATGACCGACGGCAGCATCGTCACCGGCGCCAATGTCGAGAACGCCAGCTACGGCCTGTCGCTGTGCGCGGAGACGGTCGCCATCGCCACCGCGAGCGCCGCGGGGCGGCTGCGCGAGGTGGTCGCGGTCGGGGTGATCGGCGGGGCGATGGACGCCGACGGGCGCGCCACCGGCACCGCGCCGGTAAGCCCGTGCGGCCGCTGTCGCCAGGTGCTCAACGAGGCCGCGCAGATGGGTGGCCGCGATCTCGACGTCCATTGCGGCGCCGCCGAGGGCGACGCCATCGCCAGCTACCGCCTGTCCGAGCTGTTGCCGCAGGCGTTCGGTCCAGCCGATCTCGGCATCGGCTAGAGGCCCAACGCCCGGGATCAGCGGCGGACGCGGCGGCGGACGATCCGCCGGGCGACCGGCGCGGGCTCGTCGAAGATCTCGGTGGTCGTGGTGGTGGTCACCGCCGGCGCGGTCTGGACGACGACGGTCGTCGTCGCGGCGCCGGGCGGCAGGTAGCCGGGCGGGGCATAGCCGCCCCCCGTCGTGGTCGTGACCGTCGTCAGGCCGTCCGCCGACCGCCATGCGGCGCCTCCGCCGACATATCCCGGCGGAGGCGGCGGGGCATATTCGGGCGCGACCGGCACCGTGTAGCGGCGGCCCCGTTCGCGCAGCGGCGGCGCGAGGCCCTCCGCCTCGTCGCGCCGGGTCAAGCGCGCGTCCTCGTACGGGGCCTCGTCGCCCGGGTCGGCGTCGGCGACGACGGGCTCCGCCGCACGGTATCGCTCGCCGCGCCGGTCCCAATCGACGTCGAAGCGCGTGTCGAACACCGATCCGCGTGCATCGACCAGCACCGCATCGTCATAATAGCGGACCCAGCGATAGCCGGGCAGCGGCGGCGTCAGGCCATAGGCGCGGTAATCGGTCACGACGAACCGGGCGCCGATCCACGCGGGCGGCAGGGCGTAGCCGCGGTACGGGCGGCGATAGGCACTCCAGTCGCCCGGTGCGGCGGTCCTGCCCGACGGGCGGTCGTCGCTCGTCATGGCGACCGGAGCGGCTGCGGGCGCGGCGACCGGCGCGCGGGCGCCGACGGGACGCTGCCAGCTCTGCGGTTGCCATGGCCGGCGATCGCCCCCGCGCCGCGCGGTGGGGACCGGCGGCGGCGCGTCGAAGGTCGTGCCGGGGCGCGTCGCATCCGCGCCGTCGACGCGTTGTCGTGCACCGGCATCGCCGGCGACGGCGAGCGCCAGCACGGCCACCGCGATCGTCACGCTACGCATCCTCGTCTCCCCGGTACCGCCGCGCCGTTCCCCTTGCGTCGACGGGCGGGATGATCGTGCCGCCGCTGGTATCACCTGCCCCCGGCACCCGCCAGACCGACGCCCCGCCCCGGCCTGTCCCGATTCGGATCAGCCGAGGCGATCGGCGAGCAGCGCCGCCAGCGCCTCGCATCCCGTCGCGTCGTCGGCATCGAACCGCGCGGGCTCGGGACTGTCGAGGTCGAGCACGCCGATCAGCCGGTCGCCACGGACGATCGGCACCACCAGTTCCGACCGGCTCGCCGCGTCGCAGGCGATATGCCCCGGAAAGGCATGGACGTCCTCGACCCGCTGGGTCGTCCGCGTCGCCGCGGCGGTGCCGCACACGCCCTTGCCGATCGGGATGCGGATGCACGCCGCCTTGCCCTGGAACGGCCCCAGCACCAGTTCGTCGTCGACCAGCCGGTAGAAGCCCGCCCAGTTGAGATCGGGCAGATATTGCCAGACGAGCGCGGCGGCATTGGCCATGTTGGCGATGGCGTCGGGCTCGTCCGCGGTCAGCGCGTCGAGCGCGGACAGCAGGTCGCGGTACAGGTCGGCCTTCGAGCCGGCGGCGATGTCGAACTGATGCATGGCGCGCGATGTAGGCGCGCGGGGGCCGTCAATCCAGCCGGACGCGGCCGCGGCCCGCCTTGATGCTGCTGCGCCCCTTCTTCTCGTCGACGCGCTTCGCCTTCGCCGACCGGCTCGGCTTGGTCGGGCGGCGCTTCTTGGGAACGATCGTCGCGTCCTGGATCAGCGCGACGAGCCGCTCGCGCACCTCGCGCCGGTTCATCTCCTGCGACCGGTTGCTTTCGCCGCGCAGCGTCAGCACGCCGTCCTTGCTGAGCCGCGAGCCCGCAAGCACCGACAGCCGCTGCTTGACCAGATCGGGCAGGCCGGGCGATCCCCACACGTCGAACCGCAGCATCACCGCGCTGTCGGTGGTGTTGACGTGCTGCCCGCCCGGGCCCGACGCGCGGGTGAAGCTTTCCTCGATCTCGCGCTCGTCGATCGCGATCGATCGCGTCACCTGGATCAGCGGCATGTCCGCGCCGCGCCGGTCAGGCCGGTCCGGCCGACGCGATCCCGGGCCAGACGCCGAACCGTTCGGGCAGCGGCGCCTCGGCGACGATCGGGTCCTTGCCGGCGCGCGGCACCGTCAGCGCCGCCGCGTGCAGCATCATCCCACCCGGCTCGCCCGCGCCGTACTGCGGGTCGCCGACCACGGGCAGGCCGAGCCCGGTCGCGGCATGGACGCGGATCTGGTGCGTCCGCCCGGTCGCGGGGCGCAATTCGACCAGCGACCGGCCGTCGCGCGTCGCGACCAGGCGCCATGCGGTGCGTGCCGCCTTGCCCTGCGGATCGCCGACGATGCGCCAGCCCGCCTCGCGGGTGCTGACCTTGCCCAGCGCCAGGTCGATCTCGCCTTCGGTGTCGGCAGGAATGCCCGCCAGGATCGCGAGATAGCGCTTTTCCACCTCGCCGCGCTCGAACGCCTGTTGGAAACGCGCGTGCGCCTTGGGATTGCGCGACAGCAACAGGCATCCGCTGGTATCGCGGTCGAGCCGGTGCACCGCCGTCGGCCAGCGCTGGAAGCCGAACTTCAGCGATTCGAGGTGGTTCTCCAGACTGAGGGAGCCGTCGCGCGGTTTGTCGACCGGCAAGCCGGCGGGCTTGTCGATGACCAGAGCCTCGCCGTCGATGAACAATACGCGGTCGCCATGCATGCGAAACGCCTTGCCACTCCGCGTCCCTTCGCGCCAGAGGCTCGGCGCATGCGCATTCCCGTCGTGTTCCTTGCCGCCATCGCCGCGGGCGCGCCGATGCAGGTGCAGGCGCAGGTCTGCGCCGGTGCCGCCGCCAGCATGGCGAGCAACGGCCGCGTCTACGGGCATCTGTCCTATGGCGACGCCGCGCCGGACGATCTGGTCTCCGCGCCCGCGGGCTTCGCGCTCACCGGCTGTCTGGTGCGGCGTGACATGATCCCCGACCTCGAACGCCTGCTCGCCGCCGCCCGCGGCGATGCGGCGGTGATGGGGGAATTGCGCGGCCTGTCGTGCCATCGCTCGATCCTCCG
The DNA here is from genome assembly GCF_025548555.1 of Sphingomonas sp. A2-49. Taxonomy (GTDB): domain Bacteria; phylum Pseudomonadota; class Alphaproteobacteria; order Sphingomonadales; family Sphingomonadaceae; genus Sphingomonas. The sequence continues at coordinate 73,157 of NZ_JAJLPA010000016.1, read as the reverse complement.
CCAGGCGAGCGTCTTCTGCCGCGAGCGGCCCGGCGGCGGTGGCGGCGATCCCGATGCCGCGCGCGCGATGTCGGTCGCGCCGCCGGGCCATAGCGAGCATTCGACCGGCTATGCGCTCGACTTCGCGATCCGCCCGGCAAACGGCTGTCCGGATGCGGAGGCCTGCATGGCCGCGACCCCGGCGGCGCGCTGGCTGGTCGCGAACGCGCCGCGCTTCGGCTTCGAAATGTCGTTCCCCGGCGGCAACCGGCAGCAGGTGAAGTGGGAACCGTGGCACTGGCGCTGGGTCGGCACCAGCGCGCGTGCGCCGGGCGCGGCGCGCGCGCGCTTCGTGTTCGCCAGGGCGCGCGACCAGTTCCCCGCCGACCCCGCGGTCGATCCGGTCGCGACGATCGCGACGGTGACCCCGGTGGCCTTCGTCGCCGTGCCCCGCTGGATCGCGCCGAAGCCCGCAAAGGCGAAGCGCCGCCGCTAGCGTTCGAAACGACGATGGCATGCCGCGCGGATTGCGCTATCCTGCCACGACAGAAGCCGAGCCATGTTCGTGGACTTCCGCAATCAATTTCCGCCGCCGCCATGGCAGCCCGAACCCGAACCCGCGCGCCGGCCACCGCTGACCCCGCGCCAGCGCAAGGCGGTGGAGGCCATCGCCGCCTTCAACATCGTCATGCTGCTCTGCGCGCCCCTGGCGGGCGCGACGGTGCTGCAGGGCGTCGCCGCGGTGTTCCGCTGATCGGGCTATTGGCGGATATACCGGAAATACCAGACTGTCCGCGTCTATGCTTTTGCGTCGCACACGTGCGATCCGCTGCAGCCAAGGCAGCACCAGCTTTCCAGGATTACTGTTCCGGCCCAACACTAAGTCCGCTGACGGGCGTACGGGTTCGATGGAGGTAGGCATCGAACATCGGAACGGTAAACGCTGTATCACCATGAGCAGGCGAGAAAATCATGCCCTTTTTTATGAGCGAACTACGGACTGGGGCGATACTTTCGACCTTTACGGCAAGCCTGCTTGCGATATCTCCCGACCGATGCGGGCCCGGTCCTAGGTCAGCCATGGCGAACAGGTAGTCTTTCTCGCGTGGCGTTAATCGATCGAAGCGCACACGAAAAAAGCTTTCGTCGAGACTTTTTAGCGCTCCGTTGGTTGCGGCTTCGACATCGTCTTTGGTTATCGGTGATGCCGCGGCGCTGTTCCAACTCTGGTAGCCCCACTCCTGTAAGAAATACGGATAGCCCTCAGTTAGTTGAATGGCGCGCTCCAGAGCATCGGGTTCAATCGCGACCCCTTCGCGTTCGGCAGGATGCAAGAGGGCCGAGCATGCGTCGTCGAAGGCTAGCGGCCCCACCTCCGGATAGTCGAATAAGCGCTCTGCGTAAGACTTCGAGCGCCCCGCCAAACCGACTAATTGTGGAAGCCCCGCACCGATGAGTACCAAAAGGAGACGTTTTTGAGCAACCCGATGAAGGGCCATTATCAAGGCACTGAATTCTTGCTCTCGAACGTACTGCACCTCATCTATTACGATGACGACGACACGATTGCGCGCCTTGGCCGCTTCGCCAACAGCCTCAAATAGGTCGGGTAGATCCGACTCGATATCCCCGCTGTCGGCGATTCCTCTGACGCTGTGTGCGTCAAGACCGAGTTCCAGCTCGCCGACGTTTACACGAACTGCCGAGGCAAAACCCTTAAGGATCATCAATCCTCGCTTTACGGCGGCTTCCACCCGCTCTTTCGTATCGAGCTGAAGCAGTATCCGCCGTAACACAGGGATCAATAGCTCAGGAAGTGACTTGTCCTCGGGCGTCTCTAGTTGAGCCGTAAGGCAGCCCATCTCATCGGCAATTTCCTGTATCTTGTTAAGGAGGACCGTCTTGCCAACACCTCGTAGACCAACCAACATGAAGCTCTTGGCGGGATTGCCTCGAGCTACCCGGCCGAGAGTGATGCGCGTGCGTCCCAGAATCGCGTCGCGACCAGCGAGTTCTGGTGGCTCCGTTCCCGCACCGGGAGCAAAAGGGTTGGTGACCGGATCCATATTGACACACCTTAATTCATCTTAGTCGCGCAGACGGTAAGATTGATAACCTCAGCTAAGATCGATAGCAATGGTGGCACTTATTGGGTCACTTTCGGATGTACCGGAAATACCAGACCTCGTGCCCCTGCCGGCGTGCCTTGCGTTCGTAGCGGGTTTCCGGCCAGTCGTCGGGGCGGGTCAGGAAGTCCGCCGGCGTCCGCGCGGTCCAGGCGAAGTCGCGGCGCTGGTTCATCACCATCATCGCCCAGCGGCAATAGGTCGGATCGTCGGTACCGAGCCGGAATTCGCCACCGGGCTTCAGCTTGGCGGCGATCGCGTCGAGCGGGCCGTGATTGACCATCCGGCGCTTGGCGTGGCGCGCCTTGGGCCAGGGATCGGGATGGAGCAGGTAGACCCGCTCTAGGCCGGCGTCGGGCAGCCGCTCGACCACGTCGAGCGCATCGCCCATGTGCAGCCGCACGTTGGCGAGGCCGCCATCGCGGATATGGCCAAGCGCCCCGACGACCCCGTTGAGAAAGGGTTCGCAGCCGATGAAGCCGGTGCCGGGCCGCATCGCCGCCTGTCCGGCCAGATGCTCGCCCGCGCCGAAGCCGATCTCCAGCTCCAGCGGCCGGTCGTCGCCGAACAGCGTCGCGGCATCGAGCGGCCCCGTCTCCGGCACGCTGAGCGGCGCCAGCGTTTCCTCGACGAGTGCGGCCTGGCCGGTGCGCAGCTTGTGGCCCTGACGACGGCCATACAGGCGGCGGATGGCGGCGGGATCGTTCATGGTCGCGCGCCCTAGAGCAGAAGCCCGGACAGGGAAACGCCCGTTTCCGGTTCGCGGGCGGAGCAAAGCGCGCCCGTGGCCCGTTCCCCGTATCGATGACCGATTCCCACCCCGACAGCGGCGACGACGACGACGACCTGAAGGCCGCCGATGCCAAGGACCTGCACCGCACCGTCCGCGAAGCGGGACAGGAGGAGCTGTGCCGGCCGGCGCGCTCGCTGTTCTGGTCGGGACTGGCGGGGGGCCTGGCGATCGCCACGTCGCTGATCGCCGAAGCCGCGCTGCATGCGGCGCTGCCCGCGTCGCCGTGGCGGATGCTGATCGTCGGGCTGGGGTATCCGGTCGGGTTCCTGATCGTGATCCTCGGGCGGATGCAATTGTTCACCGAGAGCACGATCACCGCGATGCTGCCGCTGGTGACGACGCCGTCGCGCTGGGCGCTCGGCCGCACGCTGCGGCTGTGGGGGATCGTGCTCGGCGCCAATCTGATCGGTACGCTGATCGCCGGGTTGGCTCTCGCCGTCGGGGCGCTCGGCAGCGAATCGCTCCGCGATGCCGCGCTGGAAATCTCGACGGGGATCACCGAGCTGTCCGCGGGGCGCACCTTCGTCAACGCGATCCCCGCCGGGTTCATGATCGCGATCCTCGCCTGGTCGCTGCCCAATGCGCGCGAACAGAGCGTGCTGGTGATCGGCATCGTCACCTATGTCGTGACGATCGCCGGGTTCAGCCACTCGATCGTCGGGTCGGCCGAGGCGTTCCTGCTGCTCGGCGCGGGACGCACCGGCCTGTCGCAGACGCTGGGCGGACTGATCGCGCCGGCGGTGCTCGGCAATCTCGTCGGCGGCGCGGGCGTGTTCGCGCTGCTGGCACATGCGCAGGTACGCGGCGAAATGCCGCAGGGAGACGACCGGTGAGCAAGAAGGCCAGGAAGACCGCGAAGAAGGTCGCCAACGCGGACCGCAGGCTGACCCACGACGCGGCGAAGCACCGCGACACGCTGCCGATGCGGATCGCGGGCTTTCTGGGCGAGGCGGCGGACCAGCCGCAGCTCATCACCGCGTCGGTGGGGACGATCGCCGCGGGACTGATCGGGCGCCGCCCCGATCTGGTGCGCGGCGGCGCCCGCATGCTCGCGGCGCATCTGCTGGCCACCGCGGCGAAGACCGCGATCAAGCGTTCGATCGACCGGACGCGCCCTGCCAAGGCGCTGCGCGACGGCGAGCATCGCTTCGCCCCCGGCAGCAGCCACGATCACGAGATGAACTCCTTCCCCTCCGGCCATACCGCGGGCGCGGTCGCCGTGGCGCGCGCGGCGGCGCGCGAAATCGACGGCGCCGCCGCCCCCGCCGCGCTGGGGGTCGGCGCGATCGCCGCGATCCAGCCGGCGGCGGGCAACCACTATCTGTCCGACGTCATCGTCGGCGGCGCGATCGGCTGGCTGGCGGAGGCGGTGGTCGACGCGATGTTCGACCGCGTGGCCGGCGCCGTCACCCGCACGGTGGCCGACCGAGCCGAAAAATAGACCCGAAATGGTGCCCGGTTTACGGTCTGCTCACCAATCGGTGCGATAGACCGCGGCGGAGGCAGTGATGCAGCAACCGATCGATTCCACGCGCGAGAAGCGCAACAGCGTCATCGTACGGGCGATGGTCCGCGCACCCGGCGGGACTGCCGTGGAACGGCGCGTCCGCAACCTGTCGCGCTCGGGCGCCTGCGTCGAACATGCCGGCGACCTGCGCGACGGGATGACGGTCGTGCTCCAGATCGGCACGATCCAGGACCTTCGGGGCCAGGTGATGTGGATCACCGATCGCCTCGCCGGGCTAAGCTTCGCCGAGGCGATCGACCTCGAGGAAGCGCGCAAGCCCCGCGGGGTCGGCGTGCGGCCGCAGGCAGGCTGGATCGCCGAGATCAACGACGCCTATCGCCGATAGGCGCTGGCCCCGGCCGGGGTGCGACGCGGTCCGTCCCCAACGCATGCCCATCCCCGGCCGGTAAGGCCGCGGACCGCGCGCGACGTTCGCCAGCGGGTCCGGCGTCCCGCCCTTGCGCCACTCCCCCACATACGCAAAACCCTCCCGCGCGGGTGCGCAGGAGGGTTTGCGACGTCACCGAAGACGGGATCGCCTCAGGCGACCGCAGCCTTCAATCGATCGACCAGATCGGTCTTTTCCCATGTGAACAGGTCGCCCTCCGCCTCGCGGCCGAAATGCCCGTAGGCGGCCGACTTGACGTAGATCGGCGCGTTCAGCTTCAGGTGCTGGCGGATCCCCTTGGGCGTCAGACGCACGAGCTGCGGCAGCACCTGCTCCAGCTTCGCCTCGTCGACCGTCCCGGTGCCGTGCGTGTCGACATAGACCGACAGCGGCTCGGCGATGCCGATCGCATAGGACAGCTGGATCGTGCAGCGCTTCGCGAGTCCGGCCGCGACGACGTTCTTCGCGAGGTAGCGCGCGACATAGGCGGCCGAGCGATCGACCTTGGTCGGATCCTTGCCGCTGAACGCGCCGCCGCCGTGCGGCGCCGCGCCGCCATAGGTGTCGACGATGATCTTGCGACCGGTCACGCCGGCGTCGCCGTCGGGGCCGCCGATCTCGAACGCGCCCGTCGGGTTGATGTAGACCGCGGTCTCGTCGGTGACGAACCCGGCGGGCAGCGTGCTTGTCAGCACGTCGGTGACGTAGCGGTGCAGCTCGTCATACTTGGCGGGATCGGCGTTCTGGCCCTGCAGGCAATAGCCGGCCTTGTGCTGGGTCGATACGACCAGCGCGGTCGCGCGCACCGGCACGCCGTTTTCGTATTGCAGCGTCACCTGGCTCTTGGCGTCGGGCTCGAGGAACGGCGCCTTGCCCGAATGGCGATCCGCCGCCATCGTCTCGAGGATCTTGTGGCTGTAGTATAGCGTGGCCGGCATCAGCCCCGGCGTTTCGTCGGTCGCATAGCCGAACATGATGCCCTGGTCGCCCGCGCCCTCGTCCTTGTTCGAGCCTTCGTCGACGCCCATCGCGATTTCGGCGGACTGGCCGTGCAAATTGTTCTGGAAGGCGAAGGTTTCCCAGTGGAAGCCGGTCTGCTCGTAGCCGATGCGCTTGACGGTGGCGCGCACCGACGCCTCGATCTCGGCGAGCGCGCCATCGGCCCAGGCCCCGTCCTCGTAGACGCCCTTGCAGCGGATCTCGCCCGCGAGGACGACCAGATTGGTCGTCGTCAGCGTCTCGCACGCGATGCGTGCTTCGGGATCCTTCGAAAGGAACAGGTCGACGATCGTGTCGCTGATCTGGTCGGCGACCTTGTCCGGATGACCTTCGGACACCGATTCGGACGTAAAGATGTAGCTGCTGCGCATCACTGCCTCATAACGATATAAAGATGCCTTTATATGTTGCTCCTATCGCGCGGCGCGGCGGATGGCAATCGCCGCCGCGACGAAGCCGAGCGCGACGGCCAGCGCCGCCCAGTTGCCGACGCGGCTGAACGGCGTCGGCGGCAGCGGCGGCGGCAGCGGCATCTCGATCGCGCCCGCGGTTTCGTGCGGGACGCTGGCCAGCAGCGTGCCGTCGGCCGCGATCACCGCCGAAATGCCCGTCGGCGTCGATCGCACGACGGGCAGCCCCTCCTCGATCGCGCGCATCCGGGCCTGCGCCAGATGCTGCGGCGGGCCCCAGCGCCCGAACCATGCGTCGGTCGAGGGGTTGAAGATCATCGCCGGCCGGTGGGCCTCATCGACGACCTGGCCGGAAAAGATGATCTCGTAGCAGATCTGGACCCCGATCGCGCCGAAGCCGGGGATCGTCAGCGTGCGCGGCCCCGGCCCGTCGTCGAAGTCGATGTCGCCCGGCACCAGCCGCGCCAGCCCCAGCGGTCGCAACAGCCAGGGCATCGGCAGATACTCGCCATAGGGCACCAGATGCGCCTTGTCGTAGCGACCGACGATCCGTGCCTTCGCATCGAGCGCGACCACCGCATTGGACGCGCCCGCGACGTCGCCCGCCGCGTCGAAGCGCAGCGGCGTATGCCCGGTCATCAGCACGTCGCGCGGGCCGAGCGTTTGCGCCAGCCGCCAGCGGTTGAACAGCGGGCTCTGCCCGTCGTAGATCCAGCGCGGATAGCCGCTTTCCAGATAATCGCGCATCACGCCTTCGGGCCAGAGGACCAGCCTCGGCCGTGGACCGGGCCGCCCCGACCACCGCCGCAGCGCCGCGAGCATCGTTTCCTGATCGTCCTGTCCGCGCGCATCCTGGCCGATGTCGGGCTGGACGACGCGCAGCAGCGGCGCGTCCGGCGCGGCGGCGGGCGCGTGCGTCCAGAGCGCCGATACCGCCGCCACCACCAGCAGCGCCGCGATCGCCGCCGGCAGCCGCCAGCGCCGCTGCGCCAGCGGGAGCAGCGACACCGCCGCCAGCACCGTCACGCCCGACAGCGCATAGGTTCCGATCCACGCCGACAGGCGCGCGACGCCGATCACCGGCAGCCAGATCACCGCGACCGGATCCCAGGCGTAACCGGTGAACAGCACGCTGCGCAGATATTCGCTGCCGATCCACGCCGCCGCCCAGACCAGCGCATAGGCGGCATCGGGCCGCCCCCGCCGGCCCCCGCGCCGGCCCCCACGCCGGTCAACGCGCCAGCCGATCGCTGCGGCGAGCATCGGAAAGACCGCCAGATACAGCGCCAGTCCGACCGCGGCGAAATAGCCCAGCACCGGCGGCATCTTGTCCTGGAAATCGAAGGCGTGTTGGAACCAGTTGTTGTTGACCGTGAAATGTCCGACGCCCCAGCACCAGCCGAGCCACGCGGCCGTGCGCAGTGTCGGCGCGCGGTGGACGAGCGCGGCAAGCCCCGCCAGTCCCGCGAGCGTCAGCGGCCAAAGCTGCAACGGCGCGAAGCCGCACGCGGCGATCGCGCCGAGAAACGTTACGAAAAGGGCGGGACGGCGGAACGGGACAGCAGGCATCGCCGCCGCCTGTACCGCGCCCGCCGGTCAAAGTCCCGCGCGGCGATGACGCGGCGTCGCCGCGATATCTCCCACCCCTCGACACCCCGGCGAAAGCCGGGTCCCGGCTGGCAGGCCGCCGTACGTCATACCCGAGGGTCGCCTGACGGGCCCCCCGCCCCCGCCGGGGAAGACCGGGGGCATGCCGTCCGGTCCGGCCGCGCGGAGGCTTGCTGCCCCGCGCTGCGTTCACGGCCCCCGCGACGGGGCCATCGTCGATTAGACACCCGAACGGCCCCGGCGTCCCGACGCGACACCGGACGCGCCGCACGCACGCCGCCGCCAAGGCCGGTCTGGCATCCGCCCCTGCCCCGTCCTATCTCCAGCCGATGCCGCTCCGCCCGTTCCACCTCGCCTTTCCCGTCCACGACCTCGCCGCGGCGCGCGGCTTCTATGGCGGGACGCTGGGGTGCGCGGAGGGGCGGTCGAGCGACCAGTGGATCGATTTCGACCTGTTCGGGCATCAGATCGTCGCGCATCTCGATCCCCGCGCCCGCACCGTCGCGGTCGAGAATGCGGTGGACGGGCATCATGTGCCGGTGCCGCATTTCGGCGTCGTGCTGACGATGCCCGACTGGCATGCGCTGCGCGACCGGGTCGCCGCCGCCGGCGTTCGCTTCGGCATCGAGCCCCATGTCCGCTTCGCCGGGCAGGCGGGCGAGCAGGCGACGATGTTCTTTTACGACCCCTCCGGCAACGCGCTGGAATTCAAGGCGTTCGGAGACGACGCTATGCTGTTCGCCACCGGAAAGGATCCTGCATGAGCGCGCCCATCGAACTCAATATCCCGCACCAGTTGGGCAAGGAGCCGGTCCGCCAGCGGCTCGACGGCGGCATCGGCAAGATCGGCCGGATGATCCCCGGCGGCGCGCAGGTCGAGCATCGGTGGGAGGGCGACACCATGCATTTCACCGTCGCCGCGATGGGTCAGGCGATCGGCTGCCGCGCGACGGTGTCGGACAGCAACGTCCATGCGATCGTCGACCTGCCGGGATTCCTCGGCCTGTTCGCCGGCAAGATCCGCGACGTCATCCAACAGGAAGCGCCCAAGCTGCTGAAATGACGCCGCGCGGGCCGGCGGGCGCGTCTTAGCCCATGTGACGCTTGTCGAGCTTCCGCGCCAGCGTGCGCCGATGCATCCCGAGCCGGCGGGCGGCTTCGGAAATGTTGAAGTCCACATCGGCAAGCGTCTGGTGGATATGCTCCCATTCCAGCGTCTTGATCGACGTCGGCGGCGCCACCGCGATCGTCGCGTCGGCATCGCCGTCGACGCGCGCGAAGGCCGCCTCGATATCGTCGGTATTCGCGGGCTTGGTCAGGTAATTGGTCGCCCCGAGCTTGATCGCCTCCACCGCGGTGGCGATGCTGGCGAAGCCGGTCAGCACGACGATCCGCATCGCCGCGTCGAGCGCATGCAGTGCCGCGACGCAGGTCAGCCCGGACGCACCGCCCAGCCGCAGGTCGACGACCGCATGGTCGGGGCGGAACGCCGCCACGACGCGCTCCAGTTCCTCGGGCCCGGGCAGCGTCGCGACCGCATAGCCGCGCCGTTCGAACGATCGCGCCAGCGTCCGCGCGAAATTGGCGTCGTCCTCGACGATCAGCAGCCGCCGCTGGCCGGTCATGCCGGCGCCAGTGCGAGGCTGGCGAGCGGCAGCCGCAACACCGTCTCCGCGCCCCCGCCCGGCAGGTTGCGCGCCTGCAACGTCCCGCCGAGCGTGCGCAGCACGTTGGTGGCGAGGAACAGGCCCAGCCCCGCGCCGCGCCGATCCTTGCTGCTGTTGTACGGCCGCCCCAGCGCGGCGAGCACCTCCGCCGGAAAGCCCCCGCCGTCGTCGCGCACGTCCAGCACCAGCATCGCCTCCTCCAGCCGTGCCGTCATCGTGATCGTCGCCGCGCCCGCCTCGGCCGCATTGTCGAGCAGGTTGGTCAGCGCCTGTCCCAGCGCCCGGTCCGCGACGATCGGGCGATCTTCGCCCAGCCGGTCGTCGAACGCCAGCGATCCGGGCCATGTATCGACGATCCCCGCCAGGAACCGGCGCAGCGTCGTGCGCTCCGGCGCCTCGCCCGTCACCTCGCCTGCTGCGAACAGGATGCCCGACACGATCGTCTTGCAGCGCATCAACTCCGCCTGCATCTCGTCGACTTCCGCCGCCAGCCGCGCCTCGCCGCGGATCGCGGGTTCGCTCTTCCAGTCGCCGAGCAGGACCGAGATCGACGACAGCGGCGTACCCAGTTCGTGCGCCGCGCCGCTCGCGAGCAGGCCCATGCGCACGATATGATCCTCCTCCGCCGCGCGCTGCCGCATCGTCGCCAGATGGGCGTCACGGCTGCGCAGATTGGCCGCGATCCGCGTCACGAACAGCACCAGCAGCACCGCGGCGAGCACGAAATTGCACCACAGCCCCAGCACATAGGCCGGCGACAGCGTCGTCGCGAGCCACGGCGGCAGCACCAGCGGCGGGCTGAGCAACGCGACGCCCGCGAACGCCGCAGAGGTAAGCCCGACCAGCGCCCAGCTCGACCAGGCATGCAGCAGGACCGCGCCCATCACCACCTGCAACAGATAGAGCGACACGAACGGGTTCGCCGCGCCGCCACTCAGATGCAATTGCGCGGTCAGCGCCAGCACGTCGCATGCCAGCGCGCCGAACAGCTGGAAATTGGTCACCGGCCAGTGCGGATGGCCCAGCCACGTCATGACGTTCAGCATCACGAGCGCCGCCAGCACCACCGCCATCGGCGCGATCGGCAGGCGGATGCCGAAGCCGTAATGGACGGTCAGGATCGTCGCCAGCTGGCCGCCGACCGCGAGCCAGCGCAGCAGCACGAGCAACCGCATGTTGCGCGCGGCCGCATCCTCCGGTGCGGGGGGTGGCAGGCGGGTCGCTTGGGTGGCCATCGCGACGCATCCTACGCCGTATTGCGGCGCGACGCGACGGCGCAAAACCGCAGGCCGCTGCGGGCGGGGACGGGTCAGGTCCTCCCTGGCGTCGGAGGCACGCGACCGCTGCCGCGTGCCTCCCGCGTCCGGCGTCAGCCGATCTTCGCGGCCAGTTCGGCGATACGCTTGCCTTGGTAGCGCGCGCCCGCCAGTTCCTCGTCGTGCGGCTGGCGCGAACCGTCGCCGGCGGCGATCGTCGTCGCGCCATAAGGCGAACCGCCGCGAACCTCGTCGACGCCCATCTGGCCCTGGAAGCCATAGTCGAGCCCGACGATCGTCAGCCCGTGATGCAGCAGGTTGGTGATGATCGAGAACAACGTCGTTTCCTGGCCGCCGTGCTGGCTCGCGGTCGAGGTGAACGCGCCGCCGATCTTGCCGACCAGCGCACCCTTCGCCCACAGCCCGCCGGTCGTGTCCCAGAATTGCGCCATCTGCGCCGGCATGCGGCCGTAGCGGGTCGGCGCGCCGACGATGATCGCGTCATAGGCGGCGAGCGCATCGGGGCCTTCGATCACGGGGTGCGCGGTATCGGTCTTGAAATGCGCCGCCTTCACGATGGCTTCGGGCGCGGTTTCCGCGACGCGGCGGATGTCGACCTCCGCCCCGCCCGCGCGCGCGCCCTCGGCCATCGCGTCCGCCATCTGCTCGATGTGGCCGTAGGACGAATAATAGAGCACCAGAACCTTGGTCATGCGAACGTCTCCAATGATAGGTCCCGGCAAGGATGGGCCCGTGCCGGGGTCGCGTAAACGGAAACGATGGAAACCGATCGTTTCTGCGCTAGGTTCCTCCGGGACGGCGCCGGACGACGCCCGCGGAGGACGACGATCATGCGGTTACCCGACCTCGAAGCCTGGGCGATCTTCGCCGCGGTGGTCGAACAGCGCTCGTTCAGCGGCGCCGCGGATGCGATCGGCCGCAGCAAGGCGACCGTGTCCAAGGCGATCACGCGGCTGGAGGAGCATATCGGCCAGTCGCTGTTCCACCGCACGTCGCGCCGGTTGACGCTGACCGAGGCGGGCCGGCCGCTCGCCGACCATGCCGCGCGCATCCTTGCCGAGGCGCATGCGGCGGAAGAAGCCGCGCGCGACGCGGCCAGTTCCCCCACCGGCCGCGTCCGCCTCGCCGTGCCGATGAGCTTCGGGATCAGCAACGTCGCGCCATTGCTCGCGCAATTCCTCGCCGCGCATCCCGGCGTCGAGATCGACCTGCATTGTTCGGACGCGCGCGTCGATATCGTCGCGGAAGGGTTCGACGTCGCGCTGCGGATCGGCGACCTGCCCGACAGCAGCCTGCGCGCGCGCCGGCTGTGCGACATCGCCGCGCACCTCGTCGCCGCGCCCGCCTATCTTGCGACGCACGGCACGCCGGCGCATCCCACCGACCTCGCCCGGCACCGCATCCTCGGCTATTCCAACGTGCACGGGCCGTGGCATTTCCAGCATGCCGACGGCAGCGACATCGCGATCCGCCCGCGCGGGCCGCTGACCGCGAACAGCGGCGAGGCACTGCTGCCGGCACTGGTCGCGGGGCTCGGCATCGCCCGCCTGCCCGGCTTCATCGTCGGTCCGCATCTCGCCAGCGGCGCGGTGGTCGAGATCTTGCGCGACTGGGCGCCCGCTCCGATCGGGCTGCACATCCTGACGCCGCCAAGCCCGCTGCGACCCGCCCGCGTCGAGGCGCTGATCGCGTTCCTGTCGGCCACCCTGCGCGATCCGTGCGCGGGCCACGACTGAGCGGCGGCCGCGTCAGCCCTCGCCGCGCGCGACCTGGAAACCGGCGAACGACTGGCTCACCGGCATCAGCTCCAGCCGGTTGATGTTGAGGTGCGGCGGCAGCGTCGCGACCCACAACATGGTCGCCGCGATATCCTCCGCCGTCATCGGGTCCGCACCCTTGTACAGCGCATCGGAAGCCGCCTGGTCGCCGCCGGTGCGCACCGTGGTGAATTCTGTCTCGACCATCCCCGGCTCGATCGAGGTGACGCGCACCCCCTTGCCGTGCAGGTCCGACCGCAATCCCAGCGAGAATTGCTCGACGAACGCCTTGGTGCCGCCATAGACGTTGCCGCCCGCATAGGGATAGGTCGCCGCGACCGACGACAGGTTGATGATCGCCCCCTTGCGCGCGACCAGCCCCGGCAACAGGCGGTGCGTCAGCCCGACCAGCGCGGTGACGTTGGTCGCGATCATCGTGCGCCAGTCGTCGAGGCTCGCCTCCTGCGCGGGCCGCGTGCCGAGGGCCAGCCCGGCGTTGTTGATGAGCAGGTCGATGTCGCGCCACGCCGCGGGCAGCGCATCGATCGCCGCGGCGACCGCGGCCTCGTCCGCGATGTCGAACGGCAGTGCGTGCACCGCCTCCGCCCCCAGCCGCGCCTGCAACGCGGCCAGCCGGTCCGCGCGCCGTCCGGTGGCGATCACCCGCCAGCCCGCACCGACGAATTCGTCCACCGCCGCAGCCCCGATGCCCGATGTCGCGCCGGTGATGAATGCGGTCGGGGTCATGCCTTGTCCTTCATATGAGAGCGGGGCACCGACGCCCCACCGGCCGAAACGACCGATCGTGGCGCGCGGAACACCGTGCCGTTCCATAGGGGCCGGATGCGATGGCGTAAATCGAGGCACGGCAGCTGCCGGACACGGGCGTCCGTCATCCGACGGTCCCGCGCGCCTTGCGACTTACTGGTCATAGTCCAGTTCATGGGGCTCGCACGTCCACGGCGGGTAGATGATCGGCATCGGGCCGAAGTGTCGCAGGCCCGATCGTGCGCGACGTTCGACCAGATCCGTGTCCGGATCGATCGCGTCGGGATGGAAATAGACGACCTCGAACCGACCGTCGCGCAGCAGATATTCCATTTCCATCCACCGCTCGGTGCCGGTCTGTGCCTTCCACAGATCGTGGAGCGCATAGGGCAGGTCCGGTATGACCGGCCGCCGGTACAGCACCCGATCGTCGAGGTCCTTGAAGATCGACTCGCCGATCATGTCGTGATCGAGCTCGGCGTAGAGCAGCGTGTCGTGGCGTGGGCAATCCCTGTCCTGCCCCAGCAACCGGCCGATCTCGTCGAGCAGTCGTTCGGTTTCGTCACTTGCCACCGCGTCTCTCCGACCGTTCGTTTGGAAGCTTCTGGCTCTTCTCCACGCCATCGACCGTCCACCCTATGTCGATGGCGCTCGGCCGGGCCGATCCACCGGGAAACCGCGGCACGATCCTGACCGTGACCATCCTGCGGTCCCGCTTGTCCCTCGCCCACTCGTTCTCGAGCGCGCGGTACCGGCCCCGATTGATACCGGCATCCTGTGCGAAGTGATTGACCGCTTCGGCAGGCCCCCTGAACCGCGCCGCGACGTAATGGCCGCCATCGTCGGTCGGGCAACGGTCCGCCCCACCGGCGCGGGCCTGCACTTGGCATATGCCGGTCCACGACGTCGTCCAGATCCACTGCCACGACCGCACACCCGGCGACCTGCGCCCGCCGTCGCGATGACGCTGCCAGCCGTCGCCTCGCGCTCGCGCGGCACCGCCGTCCGTTACCCGACCCAAGCCGTCCAGGCCGGCGGCGGCGGCGTGACCGGAACCGCGGGCACGCCGTCGAGCCGGGCGAGCAGGTCCGCATCCGGATCGGTCGCGCGCGGAGCCGGATCGTAGGCGCGCTGCAGCGCCGCACCCAGGCCCTTGAGAATTGCACGATCGGTCATGACCGGCTCCGACTGGTTCGTTCGAGGTACGATCGTCCCGCCGCCCTGGACGCACCGGCCTGCGGGACCGGCGGATGGCCGGCACCGTATCCGGGCGACGCCCAGCCCGTGGATGCCGCCCTAAGCCTTTGTTTGATGTGCGTTTGCGCGGGTCCGGCTTCACGTCCGGTTAGCATGTCGGCCCTAATCGCGATGGTGGGCCGCACGTCACGACGGCTCGTGTTGGTGAGGTGCCCGATGACGAACGTTCGCCTTCTCATCATCGAGGATTCCAGCACGGCCCGCGCGATCATCGAGCGTCTGGTCGTCGAGGAGCCGGGCGCCGAGGTCGTCGGCGTCGCCGCCGACGCCGAGACCGCAAGAACCCTGCTCGACGTGCTGAAACCCAATCTCATCACGCTCGACCTCAACATGCCGGGCGCGGGCGGGCTGGCGTTCCTCGACCGGTTCGCGACGCCGCGCCACGCGCCGATCGTCGTCCTGTCGTCGTCGACCCGGTCGGGATCGGACCGCGCCGCAGAGGTGATGAAGGCCGGCGCCGCCGCCTTCTTCGACAAGAGCCTGCTGACCAAGGAAGCCGGCCGCTTTCGCGCGATGCTGCGCAAGGTGCTCGCCAAGCGCGAGCACGAAACGTCGAAAAGCGTGTTCGAGCGATAGGAGGAGGCCGCCACGTTCAGACGATCCGGTCGGTCGCCCGGCGCCCCTGCTTGCGCTCCGCCGCGACGAATTCGGACGAGCGCAGGTTGATGCGATCGTAGAGTTCGAGCAGCTGGTCGACCTCGTCGACGACGGTCTGCTGTTCGCGGCGGAACCGCTCGCTCGCATCGGCGGTCGGCGTCCCGCGCTGCCCGTCATGCAGCGTATAGCCCTGATCGATCAGCCAGATGGTGTCCTGGGCCCGCGATCTCTGCCGCCGGAGGTGAAACACCCATTGCTCGATGACGCCCGACGGTACCAGTCTTTCGATTTCACCCATGCCGTCCACGCTACGCAGCAAATCGCGTACGCGCCAGCACCCAGGTCCCCCGATCGCGGCTGCCATGGCATCGCGACGGGGGCGCGCCCCGACGGATGGATGCCGATGCAGCGCAAGACCGCGCCCGGCGAGCAGCCCGGGCCGTGTCGCTATGCCAGCGCGCGCCTGCCCCGGCCGGCGTCGCGACCAGGGTATATGCCGGTCATTCCCACTCGATCGTGCCGGGCGGCTTGGAGGTATAGTCGTAGACGACGCGGTTGACGCCCTTCACCTCGTTGACGATCCGCGTCGCGACGCGGGGCAGGAAGTCGCTCGGGAAGTCGAACACCTCGGCGGTCATGCCGTCGGTCGAGGTGACCGCGCGGAGGGCCAGCACATGGTCGTAGGTGCGCCCGTCGCCCATCACGCCGACCGTGCGCACCGGCAGCAGCACCGCGAACGCCTGCCAGATCGCATCGTAGAGGCCGGCGTTGCGGATTTCCTCGAGATAGACCGCATCCGCCTTGCGCAGGATGTCGCAGCGTTCCTGCGTCACCTCGCCGGGGATGCGGATCGCGAGGCCGGGACCGGGGAAGGGATGGCGGCCGACAAACACGTCGGGCAGCCCGAGTTCCCGGCCCAGCGCGCGCACCTCGTCCTTGAACAATTCGCGCAAGGGTTCGACGAGCTTCATGTTCATGCGCTCGGGCAGGCCGCCGACATTATGATGGCTCTTGATCGTCACCGACGGACCGCCGGTGAAGCTGACGCTCTCGATCACGTCCGGATAGAGCGTGCCCTGCGCCAGGAACTCGGCGCCGCCGATCTTCTTGGCCTCCGCCTCGAACACGTCGATGAAGGTCTTGCCGATGAACTTGCGCTTCGCCTCCGGGTCGGTGACGCCGGCGAGGCCGTTCATGAACAGCGTCTGCGCCTGCACATGGACGAGCGGGATGTTGTAATGGCCGCGGAACAGACCGACGACCTGCTCGGCCTCCCCTGCCCTGAGGATGCCGCCATCGACGAAGACGCAGGTCAGCTGGTCGCCGATCGCCTCGTGGATCAGCAGCGCGGCGACGGACGAATCGACCCCACCCGACAGGCCGCAGATCACCTTGCCCGTTCCGACCTGTTCGCGGATCTCCGCGATCTTCGCCTCGCGGAACTCCGCCATCGTCCAGTCGCCGGCGAGGCCGCAGACGTGGCGCGCGAAATTGGCGATCAGCTTGCCGCCGTCGGGGGTGTGGACGACCTCGGGATGGAATTGCACGCCGTAGAAGCGCCGCGCCTCGTCGGCGACCATCGCATAGGGCGCGCCCTCCGACGTCGCCACCGGGGTGAAACCGGGCGGCAAGGCGTCGACCTTGTCGCCGTGGCTCATCCACACCTGATGCCGTTCGCCCTCCGCCCACAGGCCGTCGAACAGCGCGCACGGCGCCTTCACCTCGACGAACGCCTTGCCGAATTCGCCGCCGTCGCCCGAGACGACGACGTTGCCGCCCAGCTGCGCGCTCATCAGCTGCTGGCCGTAGCAGATGCCGAGGATCGGCACGCCCGCCTCGAACAGCGCCTGCGGTGCCCGCGGGCTGTCGTTCGCGGTGACCGAGGCCGGGCCGCCCGACAGGATGATCCCGGCCGGACGGAGCCGGTCGAACGCCGCCTGTGCCGACTGAAACGGCGCGACCTCGCTGTAGACGCCGGCCTCGCGCACGCGGCGGGCGATGAGCTGGGTCACCTGGCTGCCGAAATCGACGATCAGGATGGTATCGGTGTGCTGCATGGCGCCGGCCTTAGCGGCGCGGGCCGGCGAGGCCAAGGGGCCGGCCGGCGGGCCCTGCCCCGTCCGGCGACCCGGCCTTGCCGCGGCGGGCTTCAGCGCTCTGGCCGAAAACGAAAAGGGCCGCACCATCGCTGGCACGGCCCTTCCCTTTAAAGCCCGATCCGGCAAAGCCGGGTCGTCGAACGAGGGTTGAGCCTCGTCGCAGCCCGATGCGGCTCAGGCCGCCTCGTCGAAATCCTCGTCCGACTGGACCGGACCCGAATCCTGGCCCTTGGCCGACACGTCACGATCGACGAATTCGATGATCGCCATCGGCGAGGCATCGCTGGCGCGGATGCCGGCCTTGATGACGCGGGTGTAGCCCCCGTTGCGGTCCGCATACCGCGGCCCCAGGACTTCGAACAGCTTCACCAACTGCGCGTCGTCGAGCAGGCGCGCATGCGCGAGACGACGGTTGGACAGGCCACCCTTCTTCGCGAGCGTGATAAGCTTTTCGACGTAGGGGCGCAGTTCCTTCGCCTTGGCGACGGTCGTGGTGATCTGCTCATGCTTGATGAGCGCGGCCGACATGTTGCGGAACAGCGCAAGACGATGGGCCGAGGTACGTTGCAGCTTACGGCCGCCGACGCGATGACGCATGGTAACTTCCTTCGTTCGTTAAGGGGCCGTGTCACGGTACCCCAGAGCAGGCGGTTTACGTTCAGGGGACCGCCGTTTGCCCCCTTCGGAAAATCACAAAGAGTCATGCCGGAGAGCATGTCTTTCGATGGCCGGATGGCGGTGCGGCGAAGCCGCACCGGTCACGTCGACCGGGACGGTGTCGCGACTTCGTCGCTTCCCCGCCCGTCGGCCGAGCTGGCGCCGTCTCGGAGATAGCTTGCGCTATCTCCGTGCGGCTTCGCTCAGCCCATGATCTCCTGTTCCAACTTCTTCGCCATCTCTTCGATGTTCTCGGGCGGCCAGCCCGGGATTTCCATGCCGAGGCGCAGACCCATGGAAGACAGGACTTCCTTGATCTCGTTCAACGACTTGCGGCCGAAGTTCGGGGTCCGGAGCATCTCTGCCTCGGTCTTGCCGACGAGGTCACCGATGTAGATGATGTTGTCGTTCTTCAGGCAGTTCGCCGAGCGCACCGACAGTTCCAGCTCGTCGACCTTCTTGAGCAGGTAACGGTTGATCTGCTGCGTGTCGCCCGCCGTCTCGCCACCGGCCGCAGGAGCGGCCGCCTGGCCGATCGGAGCGGACGAGCGCGTGATCGCGGAATCGTCGAAGTGCACGAACAGCGCCAGCTGGTCCTGGAGGATGCGGCCGGCATAGGCCACCGCGTCTTCCGGGGTCACCGTGCCGTCGGTCTCGACCGTCAGCGTCAGCTTGTCGTAATCCAGGTCCTGTCCAACGCGGGTCGGATCGACCTTGTACGACACCTGACGTACCGGCGAATAGAGCGCGTCGACCGGGATCAGGCCGATCGGCGCATCGGCCGGACGGTTGGCGGTCGCGGGCACATAGCCCTTCCCGATGTCGGCGGTCAGCTCCATGTTGAGCGTCGCGCCTTCGTCGAGGTGACACAGCACCAGCTCGGGGTTCATGACCTCGATGTCGCCGGACACGGCGATGTCGCCGGCCTTGACCTCGCCGGGGCCGGTCGCGGAGAGCTGGAGGCGCTTCGGCCCCTCGCCCTGCATCCGGATGGCGATCTGCTTGACGTTCAGGACGATGTCGGTGACGTCCTCACGAACGCCGGCAAGCGAAGAAAACTCGTGCAGCACGTTCTCGATCTTGATCGAGGTGACGGCCGCGCCCTGAAGCGAGGAGAGCAGCACGCGACGCAGCGCGTTGCCGAGCGTCAGGCCGAAGCCCCGCTCCAGCGGTTCGGCGACGAAGGTCGCCTTGCGCTTGCCATCGCCGCCCTTCTTCTCAAGGCCGTTGGGCTTCTTCAGTTCCTGCCAGTTCTTTGCATTGACAGACACAGGTGTCCCCTAATTTGGGCCGGAACGGGGGCAGCTCCAGCCGGGAGAGAGACGCGCGGACTCGTCAGCCCGCGCGTGGCAGATCAGACGCGACGACGCTTCGACGGACGCACGCCATTGTGCGGGATCGAGGTGACGTCACGGATCGAGGTGATCTGGAAACCGACCGCCTGCAGCGCGCGCAGCGCCGATTCGCGACCCGAACCCGGACCCTTGACTTCGACTTCCAGGGTGCGGACGCCGTGCTCGGCGGCCTTCTTGCCGGCGTCTTCCGCAGCCACCTGGGCGGCGTACGGGGTCGACTTGCGGCTGCCCTTGAAGCCCATCGTGCCGGCGGACGACCACGAGATGGCGTTGCCCTGCGCGTCGGTGATGGTGATCATGGTGTTGTTGAAGCTGGCGTTCACATGCGCGACGCCGGCGGTGATGTTCTTGCGTTCGCGACGGCGAATACGCTGCGGTTCACGTGCCATTTGTTAAATCCTGACCTGATACGGAAAGCGCCGGGCAATCGGCCTCAAGCCTGCCTCCGGCGGAAAAGTAAGCGCCCCGCGCTTACTTCTTCTTGCCTGCGATCGGCTTGGCCTTGCCCTTGCGGGTGCGCGCATTGGTATGCGTGCGCTGGCCGCGGACCGGCAGGCCCTTGCGGTGACGCAGGCCACGATAGCAGGCCAGATCCATCAGGCGCTTGATGTTCATCGCGGTTTCGCGACGAAGATCACCCTCGACCGTGTGGTCGGCGTCGATCGTCTCGCGGATCTGGAGGACCTCCTGGTCCGTCAGGTCCTGCACGCGACGCTCGGGCGCGATGTTCAGCTTGGCGGTGATTTCCTTCGACTTCGTCAGGCCGATGCCGTGGATATAGGTCAGCGCGATCACCACGCGCTTGTTGGTCGGGATATTGACACCCGCGATACGTGCCATGAAACAATTCTCCTAGCTCCACGGGGTTCGGCATGGCCGCACGACCCCCATCTCGTCGCATCCTCCGCCCAACACCGCCGCCCTCGCCTTACGTCTACGCAAAGCGCGGCGAGCGCAAGCAAGCGCCGCCGGGAGCCGGTGTTTCGGAGGGAAAGGCAGGTAGGCGCGCGCAAACGCCGTGTCAAGCGACCGGTTCCCCGTCGCACGCGCGCCCGTTCCGGACCGGCGCTACTGGCGATAGGCGGTGAACTGCGTCGTGGTGCCTTCCTTCCGGTTGTCGAACGTCACGGCCAGGGTCCGGCCGTCGGGTGCCATCGCCAGGCGATAGACGGCGACGATCTTGCCCCCCCGCGTATCGGTTTCCTCCACCGTCGTCGCATCGATGCGGCGGACCTTGACCATCGTCTTCGCCGGGTCGCCGACGAAGGGCACGGCCGGCCCGTCGAAGGTCGCGGTGTAGCTCTCGCCGCTCGGCTGCGTCCAGCCGAAGGTCGTGGGCGTTTCCTTCAGCTCGAGCGTCAGGTTCGAATCGGTGACGGCCTTGATCTCCGCCTGTTTCCACGTCCCCGATGCGGCATGCGCGCCGGTGGGTGCCGGGCCGATGCGGGTTTCGGTGGACGTGCCCGACTGCTCCAGCTTCTTGACGTTGTCGGTCGAGCGCCACCGGCTGGTCAGGGTGTTGCCGTCGGCGGACAGCGTGTCGGTGTTGGCGCTGGTGACCTTGCCGTCGCGCATGAAGGTGTAGGCGATCGCGTTGGCGTCGACCGCCTTCACCGCGATATGATCCCAGTAATCGTGGCCCGACGCGGCCTGCGGCGTGCCGTCGGCCTTGACGTCGATCGCGGGGACGCAGCTGGAACAGGTGTAGCGGCCGTCCTTCAGGGCGAAGACGTCGGGTTTGGCCGGCAGCTTGGCGGAGGCGATGTCGGCCTTCCACGTTCCCGTGAAGGACGGCGCGGTCTGCGCACCGGCGGGCACGGCGAGCATGCAGGCGGCGGCGACGAGGGCATGCGGATATCGGAGCATCGTGGAGTTCCTGCGGACGAGAGGGAACGCATTACTCGGTGATGCGGCGGAGGTTATGCCCGATCCGTGACGCGGTCAACAACAGCCGCTCCGGCCCTTTGCCGGGCGAGCGCCATCCACCAGCGCCGCAGCGCGATGACCGTCCAGAGCAGCTCGACCGCACCGAACGGCCACGCCCCCTGCAGGAATCCGTAGATCGAGCTCAGCACGCAGCCCGCCGCGAACCCCAGCGTCCACCACGGCGAGCGATCCTCCATCAGCTAGCACAACAGCATGAAGAGGATGGCGAACAGCCCGAACAGACTTAGCGTATCCATCGCGTCCCCATGCTGTCCCGATCGGGGAAGACCTTGGCGTCCAGTCGCTTAACCAATGAATGGCCACCCGATTAACCAGTTGGAAGGTGCGTTTGCGGCATGAGCGATTCTCCAGCCGGAGAAGAGTTCATGGCCCCCTCGCACCACGCCTATAGCCGGATCGCCAAGCGGGTGCAGGCCCCGATGCCGATCGGCCATACGCCATGGTCCCCGCCCGCGCTCAGCGATCTGGTCGCGCGCATCGACGCCGCGATCGACGCACGCCGAGCGACTGACACCCATTGACACACAGCATTACCGGGAATTTGTGACAGACACCTCACCGGAACCGCGACAGATACGCCGAAAAGTATTCCCATCAATCAGGCAAGACAGGATCGCATCCCACAGTAAAACTGCCGTAGCATTCCCTTCCTGGTCCAGGAAAATACGTCCTGCCAGTCGGGCCGGGAGTGCTCGGACCTTCGTCACCGTACTCGCGTTTGGTACAGTAGACGTTCGCTGCGTCATCATCGCCCATGCCACGCGCAACAAATTCCGACCGGCAATTCGCGTAATCGATGTCGCGTTGCTCAGGAGATTTCTGCTGGCCTGACGCTTCTGTCGTCATTGCGGCCAACAAAGCGATGCAAGAAAAAAATCCGGATATGCGTTTCATGACCGTCTCCTCCAAGAGTTGTTGATCCACCGATCAAACAACTTCCGGTCGAGTCAGTCAAATTGATTAACGCGATGCAAAACAACGCGATAGGCATTCGCAATGAAACGTAACACGGTCAGAAAACCGTGGCCGGCCAACTAAAGGGGCGGATGCCCGTTACATCAGCGGGAACGGGGCCCTGGCGGTGAACGCCATCAGCAGCAGCATCGCCGACAGGCCAGCGGACAAGCCGCACAGCACGTAGCCGACATATTGCAGCATCGGCGGATTGGCCCGCTTCAGCCTGGCGTTGCGGGACGCGCCCTGCAACACGAAGCTCATCAGCATGCCGTAGGTAAAGACGATCGCCCCAAGCATAACGCTCCTTCTTGCCGTTCCCGGCGCAAAGCCCCTCACATGGATGCGGCCCCCCGGCCGCATCGTGTCCGTCACATTATCGCACGCTGGCTAGCAAGTGGTTAACCCGCAGGCCGGGGCGGAAATGCGATGAGCCTCGGCGTCACACCGGCAGGACGATCCGCGCGATCAGGCCCGGCGCGTTGTCGGCGAGTTCGAAGCGGCCGTTGTGCAACCGCGCGACCGCCTCGATCAGCGCCATGCCCAGCCCGGCGCCCGGCGTCGTCCGCGCCGCGTCCAGCCGGCCGAAGCGCTTGAGCGCCTGCGCACGGTCCGATTCGGCGATCCCGCCGCCGCGATCCTCGACCTGGATCGCGATCTCGCCCGCATTGGCGACCAGCCGCAGCGTCAGCACGCCGCCCGCCGCGGCATGCTTCAGCGCATTGTCGATCAGGTTGGTGATCGCCTGGCTGACGAGCTCGCGGTGCAGCAGCATCGCCGGCGCCGACACGTCGATCGCGACGGTGAAATCCAGCCCCGCCTCCTCGGCCACCGGCTCGTACAGCTCGGCGATCTCCTCGACCAGTTCGGCGGGCTCGACCAGGATGAAGCGCTCGCGCGACACCGATTCGGATCGGCTGATCTCGATCACCATGGTCAGCATCCGCATGACGAGGTCGGTTTCGACCAGCAGCCCGCCCAGCGCCGCCTCGCGCGCGGCGGGGTCGGCGATGAGCACCGCCTGTTCGGTCTTGGTGCGCAACCGCGTCAGCGGCGAGCGCAGGTCGTGCGCCAGACTGTCGGTGACGAGGCGCAGTTCGACCATCAGCCGTTCGAGCTTGCCGAGCATCAGGTTGAGCTGGTTCGCCAGGCGGTCGAAGGCGTCCCGCCGGGTCGGCGCGACCGGCACGCGCCGCGACAGGTCGCCCTCCCCCGCCGCCTCGATCACCGCGGCGATATCGTTGAGCCGCGTGCCGACGTAGCGTGCCAGCACCAGCCCCGCGCCGACGCCCAGCACCAGCGACAGCAGCACCGCGACGGTGAAGGCATCCTCGACCGCGCGGCGCTCCGCCTCGACGAGGTCGAGCCGGCGGCCGTTGAGCAGCCAGTGATCGCCGATCGGGTGCAGGATATAGCCGATATCGACCGTCGCGGCCGACGCGTCGATGTCGGCGATCCGGAACGGCGTCGGCGCGAGCGGGATCGCAATGCGCGGCGGCGCATAGCCCGCGACGCGCGCGCCGTTGCGATCGAGCACCGCGAGCAGCAGCGAGGTGTCACCGCTCGCGCGCGCGTGACCGATCGCCTCCACCACCGCCGACAGGCCGCCGACGCGGTAGATGGCGCGCATCGCGTCGGACTGTTCGATCGTCTCGCGCCGGACCGTGCCGATCACCGCGGCGTCCGTCTGTCTCCAGACGAACCCGACCAGGACGAGGTTCGACACCAGCGCCAGCGCGATCGACAGCAGCGCGATACGGGCGGTGACGGACAGGCGCATGGCCCGTCCTACCCTCATCGGCCGGAAAAGCGAGCCTGCGTCAGGCCGGATCGGCCGCAAGACGGTATCCGGCCCCGCGCACGGTATGGAGGATCGGCGAGGCGAAACCGTCCTCGAGCTTGCGGCGCAGGCGGCCGATATGCACGTCGACGACGTTGCTGCCGGGGTCGAAATGGTAGTTCCAGATCTTTTCCAGCATCATCGTCCGCGTCACCACCTGACCGGCGTGGCGGGCGAGGAATTCAAGCAGGTTGAATTCGCGCGCGCCCAGCGGAATGCTGCGCCCGGCGCGGGTGACGTGGCGCGCGAGCAGGTCGATCTCGAGATCGCCGACCGCGAGCCTGGTGCGCGTCGGCTCGGTCGCGGCACGATCGGACCGGCGCATCAGCGCCTCGATCCGCGCCGACAGTTCGGCGAACGAGAAGGGCTTGCACAGATAATCGTCGGCGCCGGCCTTCAGCCCGTCGACGCGGTCGTCGACCGCCGCGAGCGCCGACAGCACCAGCACCGGCGTCGCGATGCCGGCGGCGCGGATCGCGCTGACCATCGACAGGCCGTCGAGGCCGGGCAGCATCCGATCGGCGATGATGAGGTCGAAGATCCCCTCGCTCGCGAGGAACAGGCCGTCACGCCCGTCGCGTGCCGATTCGACCGAATAGCCGCCTTCGGACAGGCCCTTGGCCAGATAGGCGGCGGTCGAGCTATCGTCCTCGACGATCAGGATCTTGCGGCTCACGGGACCTTCCTCACGCGCTCTTCGATACAGGAAAAGCCGGCGGAAAGCATCCCTTCCGCCGGCCCCTACGGCACCCCCGGGAGTGTCGGGTACCGATCTCGTCCAAACTGCCGACCGTCGTGCGACCGTGCGTTCCGTCTAGGCGAGACCGGGTGGCGGCGCGGTGACCGTGACATGACAAAGATGTCATTCGGCCCCGACCGGGATGCGACGGGCCGCGCGACCCCGGGGGTTCAGGCGGTTTCGCCGTCCAAGATCGCGCCGATCGCCTGCGACACGTGATCGATGTCGGCCATGCCGTTGACCCGCTCGACGAGCCCGCGCGTCTGATAGATCGGCAGGATCGGTGCGGTCTTGGCGCGATATTCGGTCATGCGGGTGCGGACGGTTTCCGCATTGTCGTCGGGCCGCCGCTTGAAATCGGTCGAGCCGCAGACGTCGCAGACGCCCTCCACCTTCGGGTGCTTGAAGCGGTCGTGATAGCCCTCGCCGCACTTGGCGCAGGTGTAGCGGCCCTCGACGCGTTCGATCAGCGCCGCCTCGTCGACCTCCAGCTCGATGACATGGTCCAGCGTCAGCCCGCGCGCTTCGAGCAGGCCGTCGAGCGCCACGGCCTGCGCCGCGGTGCGCGGATAGCCGTCGAAGATCGCGCCCCCCGCGACGCCCTGGTCCAGCCGTTCGCCGATCAGCGCCGAGACGATGGCGTCGGACACCAGTTCGCCCGCCTCCATCACGGCCTTGGCCTGCAACCCGACGGGCGAACCCGCCTTGACCGCCGCGCGCAGCATGTCGCCGGTAGACAACTGGACCATGCCGCGCGCCGCCATCAGCCGCTGCGCCTGCGTGCCCTTGCCCGCCCCCGGCGGCCCGAGAAGGATGATGTTCACAGCCGCACTCCCTGTTTGCGCGCGTATGCCAGGCTTAGCGGAGACGCCCGCCCTTCAGCTTCGCCTTCTTGATGAGGTCACCATATTGGTGCGCCAGCAGGTGGCTCTGGATCTGCGTCACCGTATCCATCGTTACGTTGACGACGATCAGCAGGCTAGTCCCACCAAGGTAGAAGGGGATCGACAGCGCCGACACCAGATATTCCGGCAACAGGCAGATGATCGTCAGATAGGCCGCGCCGATCACGGTGATCCGGGTCAGCACATAGTCGAAATAGGTCTCGGTATTCTTGCCCGGACGGATGCCGGGGATGAACCCGCCATAGCGCTTCAGGTTGTCCGCGGTCTCTTCGGGATTGAAGACGACGGCGGTATAGAAGAACGAGAAGAAGATGATGCCGGCGGCATAGAGCGCCATGTACACCGGCTGCCCGTGCGCCAGATACTGGTTGAGGGTGATGATGAAATCGCCCCACTTCGATTCGCCCGCGACGCGCTGTCCGGCGAACTGGCTGATCGTCAGCGGCATCAGCAACAGCGACGAGGCGAAGATCGGCGGGATCACGCCCGCGGTGTTGATCTTGAGCGGCAAATGGCTGCGATCCGCCTGCATCCCGCGCTGCGTCTGGCGCTTGGGATATTGGATCAGGATGCGGCGCTGCGCGCGCTCCATGAAGCAGATGAACAGGATCAGCGCGACGACGGCGATGACGATGCCGATCAGCCGGACCGCGTCGATCGAGCCCGACCGCCCGCCTTCGAGCAAATTGACCAGCGTCGTCGGCAGGTGCGCGACGATGCCCGCCATGATGATGAGGCTGACGCCGTTGCCGATGCCGCGGCTGGTGATCTGCTCGCCCAGCCACATCAGGAACATCGTGCCGCCGATCAGGCTGATGACCGCCGCGACGCGGAAGGTCATGCCCGGTTCGATCACCGCGGCGACGCCGTTGGTCGCGGACAGCGCCTCCAGCCCGACGGCGATGAAATAGCCCTGGATCGCGGTCAGCGCGACGGTGCCGTAGCGGGTGTACTGGTTGAGCTTCTTGCGGCCCGATTCACCTTCCTTCTTGATCGCGGCGAGCTGCGGCGACAGCGAGGTGGCGAGCTGCACGACGATCGAGGCGGTGATGTAGGGCATCACGCCGAGCGCGATCAGCGACATGCGGCTGAGCGATCCGCCCGAGAAGGTGTTGAAGAAATCGAGCACGCCGCCCGTCGTGCGGGCGGACAGCAGGCCGAGCGCGGTCGGGTCGATACCCGGCAGCGGCACGTAGCTGAGCAGGCGGAAGACGATCAGCGCGCCGATCGTGAACCACAACCGCTTCTTGAGATCGGTCGCCTGCGCGAACTTCGCGAGGCTGATGCTTTGCGCCATCTGGTCGGCTGCGGATGCCATGCGTGTCGGTGTCCTGGAAACAAAAGCGGCGGGATGCGTTTTTCTCCGCCCCGCCGCTCATATAGGCGCTGTACGCGCCTTGTCTAATCGGGCCGGCGCTTTGTGACCACGTCGGCGGGGCCCATTTCCATGCGCCCGCGATGGCGGGAGCACGGGGCCGGGACCGCGCCTTCGCGGGGACACAAAGGCTTACGCCTTGAACGACGCCTTCTTTTCCTGGCGCGCCTTGTACTGCAAGCCCTTCTTGGCGGCGGCCTTCTCGGCGGCTGGAACGAGGACCGGGATGTCGAGCGAGCCGCCCGTCTTCTCGACCTGCGCCATCGCACCGGCCGAGGCCCCTGCGACGTGCAGAGCCAGCTTGGTGGTCAGCTCGCCCTTGGCGAGCAGACGGACGCCGTCCTTGCCGCCACGCACGAGGCCGGCCGCCTTCAGCGCGGCCTGGTCGATCGTGCCTTCGGCAGACAGCTTGCCCGAATCGATCGCCTTCTGGATCGCGCCGGTGTTCACCTCGGCATAGTCCTTGGCGAAGATGTTGTTGAAGCCGCGCTTCGGCAGACGCATGTGGAGCGGCATCTGGCCGCCCTCGAAGCCGGCGATGCTGACGCCCTCGCGGCTCTTCTGGCCCTTCTGGCCGCGGCCGCCGGTCTTGCCCTTGCCCGAGCCGATTCCGCGTCCGACGCGGATCTTGGACTTGCGGGCACCCTGGTTGTCGCGGAGTTCGTTGAGCTTCATGATATGCACTCGCTTTCGCTTTTGTCGCGCGCCCGGCCACGGCCGGGGTGTGAAAACTGGAAAAAGAAAGGGGGCCGGTTAGCCCCCTTCCCCGTATTTGTCACTAGGTGTTGATGTGGGCGTCAGCCCTGCACCTCGACCATGTGCTGCACCTTGCGGATCATTCCGCGGACCTCGGGGCTGTCCTCCAGCTCCGAAACCTTGTGCATCTTGTTGAGCCCCAGCCCGATCAGCGTCGCGCGCTGATCCTTGGTGCGGCGGATCGGCGATCCGGTCTGCTTGATCTTGACGGTTGCCATGTCGATTACTCCACGACGGCCGCAGCATCCGCCTCGGCGGTCTGCGACCCACCGCGGCCGAGCAGGTCGGCGATCTTCTTGCCACGACGCTGTGCGACCGACTTCGGCGAAGTCTGCTCGCCCAGGGCCTCGAACGTGGCGCGGATCATGTTGTACGGATTGGACGTGCCGATCGACTTGGTGACGACGTCGGCGACACCCAGGCTCTCGAAGATGGCGCGCATCGGGCCACCCGCGATGATGCCCGTGCCCTGCGGCGCCGACCGCAGCGTCACGCGACCGGCACCGAAGTGGCCGTTGCCGTCGTGATGCAGCGTGCGACCGTCCTTCAGGGGGACGCGAACCATCGCCTTCTTCGCGGCCGCGGTGGCCTTGGAGATGGCTTCCGGCACTTCGCGTGCCTTGCCGTGGCCGAAACCGACGCGACCCTTGCCGTCACCCACGACGACCAGCGCCGCGAAGCCGAAGCGCTTGCCGCCCTTCACCGTCTTCGAGACGCGGTTGATGTGGACCAGCTTCTCGATCAGCTCTTCGCCGCCATCGTCGCTGCCGGGGCCGCCACGACCGCGGTTGTCGCGACCGCGACCGCCGTCACGGCCACCGCGATTGCCGCCGGGACCACCGGGGCCACGACCACCGCCGCCGCCGCCACGACCGCCGCGCGGAGGACCGCCGCGACCGCCGCCGAAACCGCCCTGCTGGCCGCCCTGGGGCGCCGCATTGGCCTCCTGGGGAGCGCCTTCAGCCGCTGCCGGCTGCACGTTGTTCTCGTCAGCCATTCTTTAAAACTCCAATCCGGCTTCGCGCGCGGCTTCCGCCAGCGCCTTGACACGGCCGTGGAACACGAAGCCGCCGCGATCGAACACGACCTGCGTCACGCCCGCCGCCTTGGCCGCTTCCGCGACGCGGGTGCCGACCGCGGCAGCCGCCGCGATGTTGGCGCCCGACGTGTCGCGCACGTCCTTCTCGAGGGTGGAGGCCGATGCGACGGTCTTGCCGGCGACGTCGTCGATCACCTGGGCGTACATGTGCTTGCCCGAGCGATGGATCGACAGCCGCGGGCGCGTGCCCGAGCGTGCCTTCAGCGCAGTACGATTGCGCCGGCGGCGCTTCGCGAAAAGAGAGAGACCCTTGGTCATTACTTCTTCTTCCCTTCCTTGCGGAAGATGAACTCGCCGTCGTACTTGATGCCCTTGCCCTTGTACGGCTCGGGCTTGCGCCACTGACGGATTTCGGCGGCCAGCTGGCCGACCTTCTGCTTGTCGGAGCCGCTGATCTCGACCGTGGTCGCGTCAGGCGTCTTCACCTCGATGCCATCCGGCACGTCGATGTTGACGTCATGGCTGTAGCCGAGCTGCAGCTTGAGGTTGCGACCCTGCGCCGCGGCACGATAGCCGACGCCGGTGATGAGCAGCTTCTTGGTGAAGCCGTCGGTCACGCCGGTCACCAGGTTCTGCACCATCGTGCGCTGCATGCCCCAGAAGGCACGGGCGCGCTTGGTGTCGTTGGCCGGCTGCACCGAAATGCCGCCGTCCTCGATCGTGTAGCTGATCTCGTCGCGCATCGGCATCGTGAGGGTGCCCTTGGGACCCTTCACGCTGATGATGCCCTTGTCGATCGACGGCGTCACGCCGGCCGGTACGGGAACCGGCTTCTTACCGATGCGGCTCATCAGAAGACCTCCGCAAGGACTTCGCCACCGACGTTCTGCTCGCGCGCTTCCGCGTCGGACAGAACGCCACGGGGCGTCGAGACGATGGTGATGCCGAGGCCGTTGCGGACGCGCGGCAGCTCCTGCGAACCGGAATAGACGCGGCGGCCGGGCTTCGAGACGCGCGCGACGTGCTTGATCGCGGGCTGGCCCTCGAAATACTTCAGCTCGATGCGGACGCCGGCGGCCGGGCCCATCTGCTCGTCGCTGTAGCCACGGATGTAGCCTTCGCGCTGGAGCACGTCGAGGACGCGGATGCGCAGCTTCGACGACGGCGACAGGACGGAGTCCTTCTTCGCACGCTGGCCGTTGCGGATGCGGGTGAGCAAATCACCCAGGGGGTCGGTCAATGCCATGATAAATCCTTACCAGCTCGACTTTGTGAGGCCGGGGATCATGCCCTTGTTGGCCAGATCACGCAGCATCACGCGAGCGAGACGGAACTTGCGATAATACGCACGCGGACGACCGGTGATCTCGCAACGGTTGCGGATACGGGTCGGATTGCCGTTGCGCGGCAGTTCCGCCATCTTGAGGCGCGCGATCAGACGCTCGCTCTCGTCGAGGCTCTGGTCGTTGGCCATCGCCTTCAGCTTCGCCAGCTTGGGCGCATATTGCTTCACGAGCTTCTTGCGACGCTCATTCTTGTTGATCGAACTCAGTTTCGCCATGGACTTAAGCTCTCTTCCTTACTTCAGGACGGGCAGACCGCTCACGCGGCCTGCTTCTGCTGCTCAGCCTCGGGCTGAGGGAACGGGAAACCGAACAGGCGGAGCAGCTCGCGCGCCTCGTCGTCGGTCTTCGCCGTGGTGGTGACGATCACGTCCATGCCGCGCACCTTGTCGATGCGGTCATAGTTGATCTCCGGGAACACGATCTGCTCCTTGATGCCGCAGGCATAATTGCCGCGACCATCGAAGCTCTTCGGGTTCAGCCCACGGAAATCGCGGACGCGCGGCAGCGCGATCGTGATGAAGCGATCGAGGAACTCGTACATGCGCTCGCGGCGAAGGGTGACCTTCACGCCGATCGGCATGCCCTCGCGCAGCTTGAACTGCGCGATCGACTTCTTCGCCTTGGTGATGACCGGCTTCTGACCGGCGATCAGCTCCATCTCGGACGCGGCCTGGTCGACACGCTTCTTGTCCTGCGTCGCCTCGCCGACGCCCATGTTCAGGACGATCTTGTCGATGCGCGGGATCTCGTTGACGTTCTTGTAGCCGAACTTCTCGACCATCGCCTTGACGATCGTCTCTTCGTAGATGCCCTTCATGCGGGGCTTGTAGACTGCATCAGCCATCGATCTTGTCTCCGGTCTTGACCGCCACGCGGACCTTCTTGCCGTCCTGCGTCTCGAAACGGACGCGCGTCGGCTTGCCGTCGGCGGTCACGTGCGCGACCTTCGAGATGTGCATCGGCGCCTCGGTCTTCTCGAGACCGCCCTGCGGGTTCGCCTGGGTCGGCTTCTTGTGGCGGGTGGCGATGTTGACGCCCTCGACGACGACCTTGCCGTCCTTTGGCATGGCCAGCGTCACTGTGCCGGTCTTGCCCTTGTCCTTGCCGGACAGGACGACGACGCGGTCACCCTTCTTGATCTTCGCGGCGGCCATTACAGCACCTCCGGCGCAAGGCTGATGATCTTCATGTGCTTCTTGCCGCGCAGCTCGCGCACGACCGGGCCGAAGATACGGGTGCCGATCGGCTCCTCGTTCTTGTTGACCAGGACGGCGGCGTTGCCGTCGAAGCGGATGGTCGAGCCATCGGCACGATGGATGTCCTTGGCGGTGCGGACGATGACCGCGCGATGCACGTCACCCTTCTTCACCTTGCCGCGGGGCTGCGCTTCCTTGATGCTGACGACGATGATGTCGCCGACCGATGCCGTGCGACGCTTCGAGCCGCCCAGCACCTTGATGCACTGCACCCGCTTCGCGCCGCTGTTGTCAGCGACGTCGAGATTGGATTGCATCTGGATCATGGATCCGTGTCCTTCTCGTCTATGGGGTGGATACCGACCCAACCCCGCCTAAAATAATGACCCCGGCGCAGCGGACTGCACCGGGGGAGCGGCCCTGTAACCACTCCGCTGGCAGGGTGCAACCCCTGCCCTCACCCCATCCGCCGGCGCCAGCCGGCGGCGGGATCATGCGTCGACGTCGACCCGCTCGGGCGTCGCGTGGGTGTTGACCCGATCGACGACCTTCCAGGTCTTCAGCTTGGAGATCGGCGCGGTCTCTTCGATGCGCACGGTCTCGCCCTGCTTGTACTCGTTCGCCTCGTCATGGGCGTGGTACTTCTTCGAGCGGCGGATGATCTTGCCGTAGAGCGGGTGCTTGACCTTGCGCTCCACGTTCACGACCACCGTCTTCTCGCCCTTGTCGGACACGATCAGTCCGGTCAGCACGCGCTTCGGCATCTGATGTTCCTTACTTGGCAGCCGCGGCGCTGGTGCGCTGCGCCTGGAGGGTCTTGATCCGCGCGATGTCGCGACGGACTTCCTTGACGCGGCTCGGCTTTTCGAGCTGGTTCGTCGCCGCCTGGAAGCGGAGGTTGAACTGCTCGCGCTTCAGCTGGCCGAGGTTCTCGGACAGCTGATCGTCGCTCTGGCTCACGAAATCACTCTTGGCCATCTTACTCGCCTCCGAGGTGGCTGGTGTCGCCAAGGCGGGCAACGACCTTGACCTTGATCGGCAGCTTCATCGCGGCGCGCTCGAACGCCTCCGCGGCGATCTTGCCCTCGACGCCGTCGAGCTCGAACAGGATCCGGCCCGGCTTGACGCGGGCGGCCCAGAATTCGGGCGAACCCTTGCCCGAGCCCATGCGGACTTCGGCCGGCTTCGACGAGACGGGGACGTCCGGGAAGATGCGGATCCACAAGCGCCCCTGGCGCTTGATGTGACGCGTGATCGCGCGGCGGGCCGCCTCGATCTGGCGGGCGGTGATCCGCTCCGGCTCCATCGCCTTCAGGCCGTACGACCCGAAGTTGAGGCTGGTGCCACCCTTGGCGTCGCCATGGATGCGGCCCTTGAAGGCCTTGCGGAACTTTGTCTTTTTCGGTTGCAGCATGTCTGTTGCCCCTTAGCGACGGTCGTCGCGGGCCGGACGGACGCCGGAAGTCTGCGCTTCCATCATCAACCGGTCCTGCGCCATCGGATCATGGCCGAGGATCTCGCCCTTGAAGACCCAGACCTTCACGCCGCACACGCCGTAGGACGTGTGGGCCTGGGCCTCGGCGTAATCGATGTTCGCGCGCAGCGTGTGCAGCGGAACCCGACCTTCGCGATAGCTTTCCGAACGTGCGATCTCGGCACCGCCGAGGCGGCCGCCGCAGGCGACGCGGATGCCATCGGCACCCAGGCGCATCGCCGACTGCACCGCACGCTTCATGGCGCGGCGGAAGGCGATACGACGCTCGAGCTGGTCGGCGATACCCTGTGCGACGAGCTTCGCGTCGATCTCCGGCTTGCGGATCTCGACGATGTTCAGCGACACGTCGGACTTGGTCATCGCGCCGATCGTCTTGCGCAGCTTCTCGATGTCCGAGCCCTTCTTGCCGATGATGACACCGGGGCGGGCGGCGAAGATCGAGATGCGGCACAGCTTGGCCGGACGCTCGATGACGACCTTGGAAATGGCGGCCTGCGGCAGCGTCTTCATGATGAAGGCGCGGATCTTCAGATCCTCCAGCAGCAGCTGGCCATAATCATGGCCCTCGGCGAACCAGCGGCTGTCCCAGGTCCGGTTGATCTGGAGCCGCATGCCGATGGGGTTGCTCTTGTGACCCATTATGCTTCTTCCTGCTCGCGCACGACGATGCGCAGACGGCTGAACGGCTTCAGGATGCGGGTGGACTTGCCACGGCCGCGGGTCGCGAAGCGCTTCATGGTGATCGACTTGCCGACCGACGCCTCGGCGACGACGAGCGCGTCGACGTCGAGGTTGTGGTTGTTCTCGGCATTGGCGATGGCCGAGGCCAGCACCTTGCGCGCGTCGACCGCCATCGCCTTCGTCGAGAAGGCGAGGATGTTCATCGCATCGCCGACCGGCTTGTTGCGGATCAGCGCGGCGACCAGGTTCAGCTTCTGCGCCGAACCGCGGATCTGCGTGCCGACCGACAGCGCTTCCTTATCACCGACCTTGCGGGGGGAGACTGGCTTGCTCATCAGCGCTTGCCCTTCTTGTCGGCGGCGTGACCCGGGAAGTAGCGCGTCGGCGCGAACTCGCCCAGCTTCATGCCGACCATGTCTTCGTTGACCGACACCGGCACGAACTTGCGGCCGTTGTAGACGTTGAACGTGAGGCCGACGAACGACGGCAGGATGGTGGAACGACGCGACCAGGTCTTGATCGGCGAGCGGCCACCGCTGTCCTGCGCGGTTTCCGCCTTCTTCAGAAGGCTCAGTTCAACGAACGGGCCCTTCCAGACTGAACGAGCCATGGTTAGCCCTTCCTCTTAGTCGAATGACGCGACCGGATAATCATCTTGTCGGTCGACTTATTGTGACGGGTGCGCGCACCCTTCGTCGGCTTGCCCCACGGGGTGACCGGATGACGGCCGCCCGAGGTCCGGCCTTCACCACCGCCGTGCGGATGGTCGACCGGGTTCTTGGCGACGCCGCGGGTCAGCGGACGCTTGCCCATCCAGCGCGAACGCCCGGCCTTGCCGAGGTTCTGGTTCTGGTTGTCCGGGTTCGACACCGCACCGACCGTCGCCATGCACTCGCCACGGATGTAGCGCTGCTCGCCCGAGTTGAGGCGGACGATGACCATGCCGCGATCGCGACCGACGACCTGCACATAGGTGCCGGCCGAACGCGCGATCTGGCCGCCCTTGCCCGGCTTCATCTCCACGTTGTGGACGATGGTGCCGACGGGGACCTGGCCGATCTCCATCGCGTTGCCCGGCTTGGTGTCGGTCTTCTTGGCCGCAAGGACCTTGTCGCCCGGCGCCAGACGCTGCGGCGCGATGATGTAGGCCAGCTCCTCGTCGGCATACTTCACCAGCGCGATGAACGCGGTGCGGTTGGGATCGTATTCCAGCCGCTCGACGGTGCCCTCGACGTCCCACTTGCGACGCTTGAAGTCGACGTAGCGGTACTTCTGCTTGTGACCGCCGGCGATGCCGCGGCTGGTCACATGGCCCTTGTTGTTGCGGCCGCCCGACTTGCGCTTGCCCTCGGTGAGCGCCTTGACCGGCTTGCCCTTCCAGAGCGACGACTTGTCGACGAGGACGAGGCCGCGCTGTGCCGGCGTCGTCGGATTATAATGCTTGAGTGCCATGATCCTCAGATCCCCGTCGTCACGTCGATGGACTGGCCGTCCTT
This sequence comes from Sphingomonas sp. A2-49, assembly GCF_025548555.1. Taxonomy (GTDB): domain Bacteria; phylum Pseudomonadota; class Alphaproteobacteria; order Sphingomonadales; family Sphingomonadaceae; genus Sphingomonas. Next base: position 38,144 of record NZ_JAJLPA010000016.1, on the reverse strand, counting down.
CAGGGTGACAATGGCCTTCTTCATGTCGGAGCGCTGGTAGGGAGCGCCCTTCCACTTCTTGGTCTTGCCCTTCTGGACGATCGTGTTCACGCCGGTCACGGTGACGTCGAAGAGAGCCTCGACGGCAGCCTTGATCTGCGGCTTGGTCGCGTCGTTGGCGACCTTGAACACGACGGCGTTATGCTCGGAGAGCAAGGTCGCCTTTTCGGTGATGTGCGGCGCGACGATCACGTCATAGTGACGGTTGTCGACGGCCTTCTGCTGCTTAGCCATTAGTTGGCCCCTCCCGGGAGGGCGAAGCGCGCCTCCAGCTTCTCGACCGCCGCGCGGGTCAGGACCAGCGTGTCAGCCTTCAGGATGTCATAGACGTTGGCGCCGGCGGCCGGCATCACGTTGACGTGGTGCAGGTTGCCCGCGGCGAGCGCGAAGCTCGTCTCGACGGCGTCGCCGTCGATGACCAGCGCCGACTTTCCGAAGCCGAGCTTGGCGAGATCGCCGACCAGCGTCTTGGTCTTGTTGCCCTCGACCGCCAGGCTGTCCATGACGAACAGCGAGCCGGCCTTGGCGTGGCTCGACAGCGCCATCTTCAGCCCCAGCGCGCGGACCTTCTTGTTGAGGCCCGGGTTGAAGTCGCGGACGCGGGCGCCGTGCGCCTTACCGCCACCGATGAAGACCGGCGCGCGGCGATCGCCGTGACGTGCGGTACCGCCGCCCTTCTGGCGACCGAACTTCTTGCCGGTGCGGGCGACGTCGGCGCGCTCGCGCGTGCCGCGCGCCGTCTCGCGACGCTTCTCGAGCTGCCAGGTGACCACGCGGTGCAGGATGTCGGCGCGCGGATCGAGGCCGAAGACCTCGTCGTTGAGCTCGACGTCCGCCGCGGCGGTGCCGGCGAAGGATTGAACCTTGACCTTCACGTTCAGCCCTCCTGGCCGTCGGTAGCTTCCGGCGCGCTCGTCTCAACGGGCGTGTCGGCTGCGGTGTTGCTGTTGGCAGCCTGCTTCAGGCTGGCGGGATAGGGAGCCTCGGCATGCGCCTTGACCTTGACCGCGTCCTTGACGAACAGCCAGCCGCCCTTCGATCCCGGGACCGAGCCCTTGACGAAGATCAGACCGCGCTCGGCGTCGGTGCCGACGACCTCGAGGTTCTGCTGCGTGCGGTACTTGTCGCCCATGTGGCCGGCCATCTTCTTGTTCTTGAAGACGCGACCCGGATCCTGGCGCTGGCCGGTCGAACCGAGCGAACGGTGCGAGACCGAGACGCCGTGCGTCGCGCGCAGACCGCCGAAGTTCCAGCGCTTCATGCCGCCGGCGAAGCCCTTACCCTGGGTACGACCCTGGATATCGACGAGCTGGCCCGCGACGAAATGCTCTGCCGAAATCTCTGCGCCGACGTCGAGGAGGTTGTCCTCGGTCACGCGGAATTCGGCGACGACCGCCTTGGGCTCGACCTCGGCCTTGCCGAAGTGGCCGCGCTGCGGCTTGGCGACATTCTTGGCCTTGGCGACGCCAGCACCGAGCTGGACGGCGGTGTAGCCATCACGATCTTGTTCGCGACGGGCAATGACCTGGAGGCCTTCGAGCTGCAGGACGGTGACCGGCACGTGGCGGCCATCATCCTGGAACAGGCGGGTCATACCCATTTTCTTCGCGATCACGCCAGTACGCATGATCCATCACTCCATTACAGAGGCACGCCGGGACCATTCCCGAACGTGCGTGCGGCATGTCCAAGGACACGCCATCCGGCCCGATTGTCGTTACGTCGCCCCGTCCCGGGCTGGTCGCCCCCGTTGCCGGGGACATGACGGGAGACGCTGGCCCGACCCCGAAGGGCCGGCGGTATCTCGTGTCTGTCAGGTGCCCCGCTGCGCGGAGTTCCCAAACCGGCCGTTCCACCGGGGTGGAAACGGCAAACCCGCGGGACTCGACGTCGACCGCGGGATGCGCGCCATTACGCCAGCTTGATCTCGACGTCAACGCCCGCGGCCAGGTCGAGCTTCATCAGCGCGTCGACCGTCTGCGGGGTCGGCTGCACGATGTCGAGCATGCGCTTGTAGGTGCGCACCTCGAACTGCTCGCGCGACTTCTTGTCGATGTGCGGGCCGCGGTTGACGGTGAACTTCTCGATGCGCGTGGGCAGCGGAATCGGGCCGCGGATGAGCGCGCCGGTACGACGCGCGGTGTCGGCGATGTCGCCGGTCGCCTGGTCGAGCACGCGATGATCGAACGCCTTGAGGCGAATGCGGATATTGCTGTCCATGATCCCTACCGATGCGATGGAGCACGACCCCGGCCGTCTCCCCCGCCGTGGCGGAGGACTCGTGCCGCTGGTGCTGGACCGGCGGGATGAGATCCCGGCCAGGCCGGGACGACGAGAAAGAGCCGTAACTCAGTAAAACTTGGAAGGCGCGCCCTAACGGAGCCCTCATAAAATAGCAACGGCCCGACTCTCCTTTTTTGGGGAGAGCCGGGCCGCTGTCTGTCAGGCCGGCGCCGGGGCGCCGGACCGATTACTTGGCGATTTCGCTGACCACGCCCGCGCCGACGGTACGACCGCCCTCACGGATGGTGAAGCGCTGGCCGACGTCCATCGCGATCGGCGCGATGAGCTTGATGCCGAGCGAGATGTTATCGCCGGGCATGACCATCTCGGTGCCCTCGGGCAGCTCGACGGTGCCGGTCACGTCCGTGGTGCGGAAGTAGAACTGCGGGCGATAGTTGGCGAAGAACGGCGTGTGACGGCCACCCTCTTCCTTCGACAGCACGTACACTTCCGACTGGAAGTCGGTGTGCGGCTTGATCGAGCCCGGCTTGCAGAGCACCTGGCCACGCTCGACCTCGTCGCGGGCGACGCCGCGGATCAGCGCGCCGACGTTGTCGCCGGCCTGGCCCTGGTCGAGCAGCTTGCGGAACATCTCGACGCCCGTGACCGTGGTCTTGCGGACGGTCGGGTGGATGCCGACGATCTCGACTTCCTCACCGACCTTGACGATGCCCGTCTCGACGCGGCCCGTGACCACCGTGCCGCGACCCGAGATCGAGAACACGTCCTCGATCGGCATCATGAACGGCTTGTCGAGCGGACGCTCCGGCTGCGGGATGTACTCGTCGACCTGCTTCATCAGCTCGAGCACGGCGTCCTTGCCGAACGTGTCGTTCGAACCCGACAGCGCGCAGGTCGCCGAACCCTTGATGATGGGGATGTCGTCGCCCGGGAACTCGTACGAGCTGAGCAGTTCGCGGATTTCCAGCTCGACCAGCTCGAGGATTTCCTCGTCGTCGACCAGATCGACCTTGTTCATGAACACGACCATCGCCGGCACGCCGACCTGGCGCGCGAGCAGGATGTGCTCGCGGGTCTGCGGCATCGGGCCGTCGGTGGCCGACACGACCAGGATCGCGCCGTCCATCTGCGCCGCGCCGGTGATCATGTTCTTCACATAGTCGGCGTGGCCCGGGCAATCGACGTGCGCATAGTGGCGGTTCGTCGTCTCATACTCGACGTGCGCCGTCGAGATGGTGATGCCGCGCTCGCGCTCCTCGGGAGCCTTGTCGATGTTCGCGAAGTCGACGGCGGTACCGCCGGTCGTCTCTGCCAGCACCTTGGTGATCGCGGCGGTCAGCGACGTCTTGCCGTGATCGACGTGGCCGATGGTGCCGATGTTGAGGTGCGGCTTGTTCCGCTCGAATTTTGCCTTAGCCATGTTCCTACCTTCTGATTCGAATTCGGTGCCGCCGGGGCCACGCGAACGCGGCCGTGTAGCGGGTGATGATGGGTAACGCCAGCCCTTCCCCGTTTTGCCGGAGAGGCCGACACCGGCGTGGATCCGGTGTCGTCGGACGGGCTCGGCTCGGGCCGACCCGAGGGCCGGCCTGTCGCCGTCTCGGGGCCAGGTTGCCCCGGCCCCGCGCGGCTTAGGCCATCTTGGCCTTCACCTCGTCGGCGACGTTCTGCGGCACTTCGTCATAGTGCGAGAACTGCATGCTGTACTGCGCGCGGCCCTGCGTGAACGAGCGCAGCTGGTTCACGTAGCCGAACATGTTCGCCAGCGGGACCATCGCCTCGACCGTCTGCGCGTTGCCGCGGCTGTCGGTACCCTGGATCTGGCCGCGACGGCTGTTCATGTCGCCGATGACGTCGCCCAGATAATCCTCCGGGGTGACGACCTCGACCTTCATGACCGGCTCGAGCAGCGTGATGCCCGACTTCTGCGCCGCTTCGCGCATCGCGCCGCGCGCGCAGATTTCGAACGCCAGCGCCGACGAGTCGACGTCGTGGTACGCGCCGTCATAGACCAGCACCTCGAAGTCGATGATCGGGAAGCCGACCAGCGAACCGGTCGCCGCGGTTTCGCGGAAGCCCTTCTCGATCGCGGGGATATATTCCTTGGGAATATTGCCGCCCTTGATCTCGTCCTTGAAGATGATCCCCGAACCGCGCTCGCCCGGCGTCAGCTTCACCTTGACGCGGCCGAACTGGCCGGTGCCGCCCGACTGCTTCTTGTGGGTGTAGTCGATGTCGACGGGCTTCTTGAGGTACTCGCGATACGCCACCTGCGGCGCGCCGACGTTGGCCTCGACCTTGAACTCGCGCTTCATGCGGTCGACCAGGATCTCGAGGTGGAGCTCGCCCATCCCCTTGATGATGGTCTGGCCGGATTCGGCGTCCGACGACACGCGGAACGAGGGGTCCTCGCGCGCGAGACGATTGAGCGCGACGCCCATCTTCTCCTGGTCGGCCTTGGTCTTCGGCTCCACCGACAGCTCGATCACGGGCTCGGGGAATTCCATCCGCTCGAGGATGATCGGGGCGTTCTGCGCGCAGAGCGTGTCACCGGTCGTGGTATCCTTGAGGCCCGCGAGCGCGACGATGTCGCCCGCGAACGCTTCCTGGATGTCCTCGCGGCTGTTCGCATGCATCAGCAGCATGCGACCGACCTTTTCCTTCTTGTCCTTGACCGAGTTGGTGACCTGCGACGCGGTCTCCAGCTTGCCCGAATAGATGCGCGCGAAGGTCAGCGTGCCGACGAACGGATCGTTCATGATCTTGAACGCCAGCGCCGAGAACGGCGCCTCGTCCGACGACGGACGCTCGTCCGGCGTCTCGCCGTCGAGCTTCACGCCCTTGATCGCAGGAACGTCGAGCGGGCTCGGCAGATAGTCGACGACGGCGTCGAGCAGCGGCTGCACGCCCTTGTTCTTGAACGCCGAACCGCAGACGATCGGCACGAACGCCATTTCGAGCGTGCCCTTGCGGATCAGCTTCTTGAGGTCGGCGACCGACGGCTCGTTGCCCTCGAGATACGCTTCCATCAGCGCATCGTCCTGCTCGACCGCCATCTCGATCAGCTCGCTGCGATACTTCGCGGCCTTCTCGGCCATGTCGGCCGGGATGTCCTGATATTCGAACTTCGCGCCCAGCGACTCCTCGAGCCAGATGATCGCGCGGTTGTTGACCAGGTCGACGAGGCCCTTGAAGCCGCCCTCGATGCCGATCGGCAGGTACAGGACCGCCGGACGCGCGCCGAGGCGCTCGATGATCGAATCGACGCAGAAGTAGAAGTCGGCGCCAGTGCGGTCGAGCTTGTTGACGAAGCACATGCGCGGCACGCCGTACTTGTCGGCCTGACGCCACACCGTTTCCGACTGCGGCTCGACGCCCGCGACGCCGTCGAAGCAGGCGACCGCGCCGTCGAGCACGCGCAGCGACCGCTCGACCTCGATCGTGAAGTCGACGTGGCCGGGCGTGTCGATGATGTTGATGCGGTGCTCGGGGCCCTTGCCCTCCTCGGCCGACCAGAAACAGGTCGTCGCGGCGGACGTGATCGTGATCCCGCGCTCCTGCTCCTGCTCCATCCAGTCCATCGTCGCGGTGCCTTCATGCACTTCGCCGATCTTGTAGGACTTGCCGGTGTAATAGAGGATGCGCTCGGTCGTGGTCGTCTTGCCGGCGTCGATGTGCGCCATGATGCCGATGTTGCGATAGCGATCGAGCGGATGGCTGCGGGCCATGATCGTGTTTCCTTAGCGATGTGGGGAGCGCAGCTTCCGCCGGCTCCCCACGATATAGGTTAGAAGGTCGAGGCTTCCAAGCCTTACCAGCGATAGTGGCTGAAGGCGCGGTTGGCTTCGGCCATGCGATGCGTGTCTTCGCGCTTCTTGACCGCGTTGCCGCGATTGTTCGCCGCGTCCATCAGCTCGCCCGACAGGCGGGCGGCCATGGTGTTCTCGCTGCGCGCGCGGGCGGCCGTGATGAGCCAGCGGATCGCCAGTGCCTGGGCACGCTCGGGACGCACCTCGACAGGAACCTGGTAGGTCGCACCGCCGACGCGGCGCGAACGCACCTCGATGCCGGGCTTGATGTTGTTCAGCGCGTCGTGGAACACGCCGATCGGCTCGCGCTTGGCGCGGGTCTCGACGGTTTCCAGCGCACCGTAGACGATCAGTTCGGCGACGGACTTCTTGCCGTCGAGCATGACCGAATTCATGAACTTCGAGAGGACCTCATCCCCGAACTTGGGATCAGGCAGGATGACCCGCTTTTCGGGACGACGACGACGTGCCATTTCAAAAACCTTTCTAACTTCAGCCTGGTGGGCGAGCCCCGCACGGCGGCAGGGCCGACCGGCTTACTTCGGACGCTTGGCGCCGTACTTGGAGCGGGACTGGCGACGATCCTTGACGCCCTGCGTATCGAGCACGCCGCGCAGGACGTGGTAGCGGACGCCGGGAAGATCGCGCACGCGGCCGCCGCGGATCAGGACCACCGAGTGCTCCTGAAGGTTGTGGCCTTCGCCCGGAATATAGCTGATGACTTCGCGCTGGTTGGTCAGGCGGACCTTGGCCACCTTGCGCAGCGCCGAGTTCGGCTTCTTCGGGGTCGTCGTGTAGACGCGGGTGCAGACGCCGCGCTTCTGCGGGTTCTGCTCCATCGCAGGGACCTTGGACTTGGCCTTCTGCGGTTCGCGGCCCTTGCGGACCAGCTGGTTGATCGTCGGCATGAAGCCTTCACCTCGTAAATGGGTTACTTTGCTGGAGCCATCACAGCACTTCGGAATACAAAAAGGGACGTGGGCAGCGCATGCGCCACCCCGGCCCCGACAATTTTGCATCCAGCAATGTTCAAGCTTGCCCACCGGATGGCTCCGGCGAACGGGGCGGGCCTATACGTGGAGTCGCGCGATCGGTCAATCGCCGCTCCGCGCCGATGGCGGGGATCGTACGGCCACGCGCCGGCTTGCCCTTTCCGGCCGACGGCGCTAGAGGGCGCGGCGCTGCAGGAGTGTAGCTCAGTTGGTAGAGCATCGGTCTCCAAAACCGAGGGCCCACGGTTCGAGTCCGTGCACTCCTGCCAGTCTCCCCGCCGCTTGCGGGTCCGGCCCGATTCGACCGGCCGAGGCCTTTCCGGCACGACGCGACGTGACGAACGCGATATCGGTGCTATAGGCGTGGGGATGGACGAGACGACCCGACACACCATCGTGTTAGCCATCATCGGCGTTTTGATATTGGTGGGCGTGCCCGCGCTGGTGCTCTACCTGCGCCGGCGAAAACGCGAAAAGCTGCGCCGCCGCGGCATCAAACGCTACGGGCACTGATCCCCGCCGCATGCGCGCGGCCGCCGCGGCGGGACGCGCGCCGTCGCCACCAGACTTGCGCTCGCCGGCCCGCCGGGCTATCTGCGCGGGCCATCCGACAGCGAGGACGGGCCTTTCGCCGGTTTCCCACATCAGGGAAAGCGGCGGAGCCTTCATGCCCCGCTGAATCGGATTTCGTGATTCCAGCGGGTTCTGAGAAAAAACAGTGGCGAAAACGACCCCCATCGAATTCATCCGTCAGGTGCAGGCCGAGACCAAGAAGGTCGTCTGGCCGACCCGGCGCGAAACGATCATGACGGGCGTCATGGTGGTCATCATGACGACCGTCCTCGCGCTGTTCTTCCTGGGCGTCGACACGTTCTTCAACGCGGTCGTCCAGGCGCTGCTCAAGCTCGCGAAGTAAGGGTTTTCCAATGGCGCGCTGGTACATCATTCACGCCTATTCGGGCTTCGAGGGCAAGGTCCGCGACGCGATCATGTCCGAGGCGACACGGCTCGGGCTGGAACAGCTGGTCGAGCAGATCGAGGTTCCGACCGAGACGATCACCGAGGCACGCCGCGGCAAGAAGATCGCGGTCGAGCGCAAGTTCATGCCGGGCTACGTCCTCGCCAAGCTCAACATGAACGACGACGTCTATCACCTCGTCAAGAATACGCCCAAGGTCACCGGCTTCCTGGGGAGCATGGGCAAGCCGCAGGCGATCAGCGAGGCCGAGGCCGCGCGCATGCTCAACAGCAAGGAAGAGGCGGCGGCGGCCCCCAAGACCAAGGTCAAGGTCGACTACGAGATCGGCGACGCGGTCAAGGTGCTGGAAGGCCCGTTCGCGAGCTTCAACGGCATCGTCGAGGAACTCGATTTCGACAAGTCCAAGGTCAAGGTGTCGGTGTCGATCTTCGGTCGCGCCACCCCGGTCGAACTCGACTTCGAACAGGTCGAACGCAGCAAGTAATGCGATCGCCGGCCCGTCCGGACGGCCGGTGACACGCGGATCGCGAGGCCGGGGTGGCGACGCCCCGGCCTTTTCCATTGCGGCGGCGCGACCGCTGCGCCGGCTGGTCAGATCCGGCCGCAGTCGCTCGGTGCCGGCCGGCCGGCGAAGCGGTCGCCGATCCAGCGCAGCGTCGCGGCCGCCGAATCCCGCGCGCTGGTCGCATGCCCCGACCCGCCGATCGTCAGGTAGCGCAGCCGGGCGCCCCCGCGGCACAGCGCCTGCGCATAGGCGCGCGTCACCGCAGGCGCGACCAGATCGTCCTTCGGATTCTGCGCGATCAACATCGGCACGCCGAACGGCGTCGTCGTCGGGCTGTTGAGCCGCGCCAGCCGCGCCCATGGCTGGATCGTGCCGAGATCCCGGTCCTTCAGCCGCGCCTGCACCGTCGCGACCCCGAGCATCGTCATCAGCTTCGGCCTGGCGTCCAGCTTGATGCAATTGTTCTTCGCCAGCCGCGTCATGATCGCCCGTGTCTGCGGACCGCCCAGCGTCGCCAGCGGCGCGCCGTAATGCGCGGCCCAGCTGTAGCCGATGAACGCCGTCATCAGCGCCCCGACCGTGCGGTCGGGTACCTGCCGGACGTTGGCGACGAGATCGGTCGTCGGCGCCGCCGCAGCCACGCCCACCAGCTGGAGTTCCGGCGCATAGGCTCGCGCGATCTGGCCGGTCCACAGCGCGGCGTGGCCACCCTGCGATTCGCCCCACACCGCAAATCGCCGGCCCGCCGCGGCCGCGGGGATCGATCGCGCCGCACGCACCGCGTCGAGCACGGAACGGCCGGTATCCTGCCCGACCAGATACGGATGCACGCCCGCGCTGCCCAGTCCGGGATAGTCGGGCGCGACCACGACATAGCCCTCGCGCACGCCGTCGAGGCCGGGCGAATGCGTCCAGAAGCCGGGCGCCAGCGACGGCGCGCATTGGGTGGCGACGCCCGACGTGCCGTGCGTCCATGCCAGCACGTCGCGCGGAACCCGGGGCGTGGCCCCCTGCGGCGCGACGACCATCCCCGTCACCCGCGCCGGCCGACCACGGCCGTCGGTGGTCCAATAGACGATCGTCCAAGCCTGCATGCCGGCGGGCGCGGTGCGCACCGGCTCCGCGGCGATCAGCTGCCCGGCGCGTTGTGCGCCCGCCGCCCCCGGACACACGGTCGCACAGATCGCGATAGAGGCTATAGATGGCCGCATACGCCCTCCCCAGGCGGCGGATGCCGCGATGGAGAGGCTATGCCGGGGATCGGCGTTTGTCGAACGATCCGCTTCATGCCGCCGCCGCCGCGGGCTACAGGAGCCCATGCTCTACCTCACCGCCAAGGCATTGATCTCCGGCGCGCTGATCGCCGTCGCCTCGACGCTCGCGCGGCGCTATCCCGGCTTCGGCGCGCTGGTCGCGTCGCTGCCGCTGGTGTCGGTGCTGGGCATGATCTGGCTGTGGAGCGACAAGCCCGATCCCGAAACGATGGCCGCGCATGCCGGGGCGACCTTCTGGTACGTGCTGCCGTCGCTGCCGATGTTCCTGCTGATCCCGGCGCTGCTGCGCCACGGCGTCGGATTCTGGGCGGCGCTGGTCGCGGGCTGCGCCCTCACCATCGCGCTCTACGCCGCCATGACGTGGATCGCGCCGCGCTTCGGCCTCCAGCTATAGCGCCGGCGCGCCGTCAGGCGGCCAGCGCCACCGGCACAGCGGGACGGAGCGTCAGGATCGCCACGGCGCCCCGCCCCCTGCCCTCGCTCTCCAGCCGCAGGCTGCCGTCCATCGCGGTCATGGCATTCGCACACCAGTGCAGGCCGAGCCCCCCCGACTTGTGGCCGCGGGTCGAGAAGCCGCGCTGGAACATCGTCGCGCCGGCCGCCGGGTCGAAGCCCTCGCCGTCGTCGCGGATCCGGACGCGAACGACATCGCCAGCGGCGTCGATCGTCACGCCGATCGAGCCGCCGTCACGGCCCGAAGCGACGATCGCCTCCGCCGCATTGCCGAGCAGGTTGCCGATCACTTGGCTGAGGATGACGCGGTTCGCCAGCACCAGGGGCGCCTCCGCCGGAAAGCCGAACGCGATCGACGCGCCGTCCGCATAGCGTGCGATGGCGGCGTTGCCGGCGAGGATCGCGCTGACGTCGCACGGGTCGAGGCGGGGGCGCTCGTGCGCATAGCGCTGTTGCTCGCCGATGATCTCCAGCACGTGCGCCATCGCCTCGCGCCCGACCCTGAGTTCGTCGCGCATCGTCTCGCGATCCGCGGCCTCGGCGGCGAAGGCCGCGGCGGCGAAGGCGGAGAGCTTCGCCCGACGATCGGGGGACAGATCGTCGCGCGCGAGCTCGTCCAGCGCACGCGCGACGGTGGCACGGTCGACCGGCGGCGGCTGGGCGATCCCCCGGCTCAGGATCGTGCTGATCGGATTGAGCGCGTTGCGGACATTGTGCATCACCGCGACCGCGCTGTCGCTGCGGCCCAGCGCGAAGCCCTGCACCTCGACCCGTTCGCGCAACGTCCTGAGCTGCGCCAGCATCGCGTCGAGGCTGCGGCCGAGCGGCGCGCGCATCAGCCGCGCGTTCCGGTCGAGGGCCGCTCCTGCGCGGGGTCGCGGCCGAAGAAACGCTGGTCCGCCAGCTCGAAGGCGAGATGCGGCTCGACCGGACGCGAGAAGAAGAATCCCTGCAGATGGCTGGCACCCGCCAGCCGCAGCGCCTGCACCTGCGCCTCGGTTTCGACGCCCTCGGCGATCACCTCCAGCCCCAGCGCCCGGCCGAGGTGGATGATCGAATGGACGATCGCCGCGCTTTCCCGCTCGCGCCCCATGCCGTCGATGAAGCTGCGGTCGATCTTCAGGCTGTCGAGCGCGAACTTGCGGATGTTGTAGAGCGAGGAATAGCCGGTGCCGAAATCGTCGAGCGCGATGCGGAAGCCCATCTGGCGCAGCCGGTACAGCGTCTCGGCGGCGCGTTCGGCGTCGTCGAAGATCGCGGTTTCGGTGATCTCGATCTGCACGCGGCCGGGCAGGACGCCGGCGCGCTCGACGCTTTCCATGAGGTGGCCGACGAAATTGTGCCGGCGGAACTGGCGCGGCGAGAAATTGACCGAGACATACTGGCCCGGGAATCGCCCGACCGCCGCGAGCGCCTCGGCGAGGACCCAGTCCCCGACGTCGTGGATGACGTTCGATTCCTCGGCGATCGGGATGAACGTCGCCGGACTGAGCGCACCATAATCCTCGGTATGCCAGCGCACCAGCGCCTCGAACCCCACCACCTCCAGGTCGCCGCGGCTGACGATGGGCTGGTAGACGAGGCTGAGTTCGCCGCGCGCGATCGCCTGCGCCAGCCCCTGTTCGATGCGGCGGCGAAAACGGATGCCTTCGTCCATCGTCTCGTCGAACAGGCGGGTGACGCCGCGGCCGGCGCGCTTGGCGTCGTTGAGCGCGAGGTCGGCGCGGCGCAGCGCATCGACGGGATCGCACACCGCCGCGCCCTCGACGACGACCAGCCCCGCCGATGCGCCGCTCTGCACCGAATTGCCGAACAGCTGATGCGTACCGGCGCAGGCGGCGACGATGCGGTCGCAGGCCATCACCGCGGCATCCTCGCCCGCGCAATCGAACAGGACGCCGAATTCGTCACCGCCGAGCCGCGCGACCACCGCGCCCTCGGGCGCCTGCGCGTGCAGAATGGCGTAGACGTCGCGGATCAGCGCATCGCCCGCGAGATGGCCGAGCGTATCGTTGACGAGCTTGAACCGGTCGAGATCGAGCATCGCGGTGGCGAACAGCCCCGGTCGCCGCGCGCGTTCGGCGAGCGCGCGCTGGAAGGCGAGCCGGTTCGGCGCGTCGGTGAGCGAATCGTGCGTCGCCATGTGCAGCGCGCGGCTTTCGTTCGCGGCAAGCTCCGCGCCCTGCACCTCGAGCTGCGCGACCTGCGCCGCCAGCTGCGCGCGCGCGGCGGCCTGCTCGCGGTCGACCTGCCACCGGTGCGCGAGCGCGGTCGCGGTCTGGACGATCTCGGCCACCTCGAACGGCTTGGCGGTGTAGAAGATCTTGTCCGTGGGGCCGGCGGCGCGGCTGATCTCGATCGGCGCGAAATCCGAAAAGCCGGTGACGATGCACAGGTTGATCTCGGGATCGACCGCGCGGATCCGCCGCGCCGTCTCGCGCCCGTCGATGCCCGGCGGCATGCGGATGTCGATGAACGCGGCGGCGAAGGGGGTGCCGGCGGCGCGCGCGGCGGCGACCGCGGCGACGGCATCGGTCCCCTGGTGACAATGCGTCAGCGCGAATGCGTCCGGCTCGTCCGCGGCATCGAGGGCGGGCGCACCGAACAGCTCGGCCGCCATCGCGTCGAGCGCCTCGCCGTCCGCACCGCGCCGGACGGCGAAGCTGCGCACGTAGCTGTCGTGCATCGCCGGTTCGTCGTCGACGATCAGGAGGCGCTTGGGTACGCTGGCGATCATCGGTACGAACATCCCTCGAATGATTGACGAGGCGGTATCCGAACGTGGTTAACAGGTTGTAAACGAATTCCGGTGATCCGCGAGCGCCTGCGCGCCCAGGACGATCGCGCCGAGCGGGCCGGCGTTGCCGCCGAGCGCGGGGGCGACGACGAAGCCGGGCTCGGCGATTTCGGGCAGCGCGATATAGCCCGCCAGGCTCTTCACCATCGCCGCGCGGACGCGGGGGAACAGGTGGTCGTTGCCGACCATGACGCCGCCGCCCATGACGATCCGCCGCGGCACGCCGGTCAGCACCAGCGTGTGGCACAACTGGCCCAGCACATGCGCGACCGGCTCCCACACCGGATCGTCCGCGGCGATCTCCTCACCCTTCCGCCCGGCGCGCGCGCCGATCGCGGGCCCTGCGGCGAGCCCCTCCAGGCATCCGCCGTGGAAGGGGCAGATGCCCATCCAGTCGTCGTGCGGCAGCCGGTCGGGGCGGATGTGACCGAACTCGCTGTGGGTCAGGCCGTCGACGGGCTTGCCGCCCGCGATCAGGCCGACGCCGATGCCGGTCCCGACCGTCGCATAGGCGATGTCGCGCAGGCCCCGTGCCGCCCCCCAGCGCGCCTCGGCCAGCGCCGCGCCGACCACGTCGGTGTGGAAACCGGTCGGCACGTCGTACCGGCGCGCGAGCCGCCCGGCGACGTCGGTCCCCGCCCAATGCGGCTTGGGGGTGGAGGTGATGTGGCCGTAATCGGCGGATGCGCGGTCGATCGAGATCGGCCCGAAGCTCGCGATGCCGAGCGCGTCGAACCCACCCCAGCCGTCGAGCACCCGCTCGATCCCCGCCAGCGCCTCGTCCGGCCGCGTCGTCGGCAGCTGTACCCGATCCTCGATCGCATCCGGCCCGCGGGCGAGCAGGCAGACGATCTTGGTGCCGCCCAGTTCGATGCCGGCTACCAGAGGGGGGACGCTCGCCACGATCATGTTCTCCTTCGCCGCCGGGGTTAGACCAGAACCGGCGGCTAGGGTAGCGGGCTCACGCCCCGCGCGTCACGCGGCGGCGGCCGCCGATGCGAGCGCGCGACGCAGCGCGCCGACCTCCGCGTTCAGCGCTGCGATCCGGTCGCGCGTCATGCCGCTGCGGCGCATCAGGATCGGGGCGAGGCAGCCGGTTTCCGCCCAGCGGGTCCGGCCGACGTCGGTCAGCCGCACGCGCACCTGCCGCTCGTCCTCGGGATGGCGCGTGCGCGTCACCAGCCCCGCAGCCTCCAGTCGCTTGGCGAGCGGCGTGATCGTGCTCGGTTCGAGCGCCAGCCGGTCGGCAAGGCCGCCGATCGACCGCCCCTCCTCGCCCGCCTCGTGGATCGCCTGCAGGACCAGGAACTGGGGATAGGTGATGCCGAGCCGGTCCAGTGCGGGCTTGTACGCACGATTGATCGCGATCGACGCGGCATAGAGCGAAAAGCACAATTGGTCGTCGAGCGGCAGGGGGTCGGCCATCGCATCCTCCTTGGGGCCGCAATGATTATCAGGAAAACGATTATCACGCAAAATAATCGTGGACAGCACCAAGCGCGCTTCCTATTTGCTTATCGCGATAAGCAATCAGCCGAGGAAAACGCCATGTCGATCGACGTCAAGTACAGCACCAATGCCACCGCGACCGGCGGCCGCGACGGCCACGCCCGTTCGGACGACGGCCGCATCGACGTCGCGCTGTCGACGCCCAAGGAACTCGGCGGTGCGGGTGGCGAGGGCAGCAATCCGGAGCAATTGTTCGCCGCGGGCTATTCCGCCTGTTTCATCGGCGCGCTGAAGGTCGCCGGCCAGCAATTGAAGGTGAAGATCCCCGATGCGGTCGCGGTATCCGCGACGGTCGGCATCGGCCCCCGTGCCGCGGGCGGCTTCGGCATCACCACCGACCTCACCGTTTCGCTGCCCGGCGTCGCGCGCGAAACCGCGGAGCGGCTGGTCGAGACCGCGCACCAGATCTGTCCCTATTCGAACGCGACGCGCGGCAATGTCGACGTCGGGCTGACGCTGGCATGACCCTGCGCCATGGCCGCGCCGCCCGGGGTCGCCGGGCCGGCGCGGTCGTGGCCTATTCCACCGTCACCGATTTCGCCAAGTTGCGCGGCTGGTCGACGTCCGTGCCCTTCGCCACCGCGACGTGATAGGCAAGCAGCTGCACCGGCACCGCATAGACCAGCGGCGCGATCAGCGGATGCACCTTGGGCATGGTGATCGTCGCGATGCAATTCTCGCCCGCCGCCTGGATACCGTCATAGTCGCTGATGAGCACGACCTTGCCGCCCCGCGCCTGCACCTCCTGCATGTTGCTGACCGTCTTGTCGAACAGCGGTCCCGACGGTGCGATGACGATGACCGGCACGTTCTCGTCGATCAGCGCGATCGGTCCGTGCTTCATCTCGCCAGCGGCATAGCCTTCGGCGTGGATGTAACTGATTTCCTTAAGCTTCAGCGCGCCTTCGAGGGCGAGCGGATAGTCCGTGCCGCGGCCGAGATACAGGACGTCGCGCGCCCCCGCGATCACGCCCGCCATCGCCTCGATCGCCTCGTCATAGGCGAGTGCGCCGTTGAGCGCCGCCGGCGCCTCGGCCAGGTGCTTCACCAGCGCGCGCTCGTCCGCGGCGGACAGCTTGCCCTTGGCGCGCGCCAGGTTGGCGGCGAGCGCGGCGAGCACCGCGAGCTGGCAGGTGAACGCCTTGGTGCTGGCGACGCCGATCTCCGGTCCCGCATGCGTCGGCAGCAGCAGGTCCGCCTCGCGCGCCATGCTGCTGGTCGGCACGTTGACGACCGCGGCGATCGTCTGCCCTTCCGCCTTGGCGTGGCGCAATGCGGCGAGCGTGTCCGCCGTCTCGCCCGACTGGCTGATGACGATCATCAGCCCGCCCGGCTCCATCACCGGCCCGCGATAGCGGAATTCGGATGCGACATCGATGTCCACCGGCACGCGCGCGAACTGTTCGAACCAGTATTTGGCGACCATCCCGGCGTAATAGCTGGTGCCGCAGGCGACGATCGTGACGCGCCTGATCGCCGCCAGGTCGAAATCGGGGATGGGCAGCGTCACCCGCTCCTCCATCCGCTGGAGGTAGGAGCGCAGCGTCTGCGCGACGACGATCGGCTGTTCGTAGATTTCCTTCAGCATGTAATGGCGGTGGTTGCCCTTGCTGACGAGGTCGCCGGTGACGCCCGAGATGGTGATGGCACGCTCGACGGGCTTGTTGTCCCGGTCGTAGACCTGCGCGCCCTCGGCGGTGCAGACGACCCAGTCGCCCTCGTCGAGATAGGCGATGCGCTGCGTCAGCGGCGCGAGCGCCAGCGCGTCCGACCCCAGATACGTCTCGCCCTCGCCATGGCCGACGACCAGCGGCGAACCGAGCCGCGCGCCGATCAGCAGCTCGGGATGCTTGCGGAACAGGATGGCGAGCGCGAACGCACCGTGCAGCCGCGGCAGCACCTCGCGCACGGCGGCGGTCGGCTCGATCCCCGCCTCCACCTTCTCGCTGATGAGGTGGGCGACGACTTCGGTATCGGTTTCGCTGGTGAAGACGCGGCCGCGCGCGATCAGTTCGTCGCGCAGCGGCTTGAAATTCTCGATGATGCCGTTGTGGACCACCGCGACCTCGTCGGTCGCGTGCGGGTGCGCGTTGTTGGTGGTCGGGCCGCCGTGCGTCGCCCAGCGCGTGTGCGCGATGCCGGTGGTGCCGGGCAGCGGCGACGCGGCCAATTCCTTCGCGAGGTTGACCAGCTTGCCGCTCGCGCGCCGCCGCTCGATCCGGCCATCATGGTCGGTCGCGATACCGGCCGAATCATAGCCGCGATATTCCAGGCGCTTGAGGCCGTCGAGCAGACGATCCGCGACGTCTTCGGCGCCGACGATTCCAACGATTCCACACATGGTACGGGACCTGCCTTCAGAGGGTGTAGGGGATGCGGACGCCCGGCATGTTCGCCGGGAAGTCCCTGGTATTGCGGGTAACGAGAATGCGGCCGCGCATCTGCGCAGTGGCGAGGATGACGGCGTCGGGCGACTTCAGCCCCGCCCGCTGACGCCGCAGCGCCGCCGCCCGCAGCGCGATGTCCTCGTCGATCTCGTCGAGGGCGAACCGTCCCAGAAACTGGAGGGCCTCGCGTACGACGCCCTCCCCTCCCTTCGACAGCACTTCGATCCACGCCATGCGACTGATGCGCAATTCCTCACCGGTATCGCCGATGCGCGCCAATTCGACATGCGCCGGCTCATGACCCAGCAACGCATCGATCAGAATATTGGCGTCGAGGCTGTAACCGCTCATGCGTCCGACGCGGGCGTCCTGACGGCAGACTTCGCCATCAAGGCGAGATAATGCGCGCGTTCCCTATCGTCCTCCGGCGTGAAACAGTCGGGCGATTCGGCGCGCACCTCCTCGTAATCGTCGTCCCAAGGACGGGTCCACTCGGCACGTCGGCGTCGGTCGTATTCGGCGGGGTCGATGACGATGCCATGACGCGCCCAAAGGCCGAACCCCTTTTCGAGCCAATCCAGAGGCCCCGCAGCAGGCGCTTCCGCCCGGTATTGCGACACCGCCTCGCGCACCAAGGCGGCGCGCGACTTGCCTTGCTCGGCCGCCCGGCGATCGAGCCATTTCATATCGTCCTCGGGCAAGTCGATCAGCGTGCGCATAGCTTCACGATATCATCGACCGATATCACTTTCCAGCCTTGCGCGCCCGCATCATGTCGCGAAAGCGCGCCGCCCAGCCGGGCTTGGTCGCGCGTTGCGCCCGCACCAGCGTCAGGGCGTCGGCCTCGACGTCCGTCGTCACCACCGATCCGGCCCCGACGATCGCGCCCGCGCCGATCGAAACCGGTGCGACCAGCGCCGAATTCGATCCGACGAACGCGCCCGCGCCGATCACCGTCCGGTATTTGAAGAAACCGTCGTAATTGCAGGTGATCGTGCCCGCGCCGATGTTCGCGTCCGCGCCGACCTCGGCATCGCCGATATACGACAGGTGATTCACCTTGGCGCCGACGCCGATCGCCGCCTTCTTGATCTCGACGAAATTGCCGACCTTCGCCTTTTCCGCCAGCGTCGCGCCGGGGCGCAGCCGGGCATAGGGACCGACGTCCGCCTGCGCGCCGACGGTCGCACCCTCCAGATGGCTGAACGCCCGGATCGTGGCGCCGTCCGCCACGTCGACGCCCGGCCCGAAGACGACGTTGGGCTCGATCACCACGTCGCGGCCGATCTGCGTGTCGTGCGCGAACCAGACCGTGGCGGGCGCGACCAATGTCGCGCCATCGGCCATCGCCTGCGCGCGCCGCGCCGCCTGCCAGCCCGCCTCGACCGCCGCCAGCTCGCCGCGGCTGTTGATCCCGGCGACCTCGTCCTCGCCCGTCTCGATCGCCACCGCGCGACCGCCCTCCGCGATCGCCAGCGTGACGATGTCGGGCAGATAATATTCGCCCGCCGCATTGTCGTTGCCGACCGCGTCGAGCAGCCGCCACAGATCGCGCGTGCGCACCGCGGTGACCCCCGAATTGCACAGGTCGACGGCGCGTTCCGCGGCGCTGGCGTCCTTGAACTCGACCATCTTGCGGATCGTGCCGTCGGCGTCGGCGATGACCCGGCCATAGGCGCGCGCGTCGGCGGGGCGGAAGCCGAGCACCGCCACCGTCGGCGCGTCCGCCGCCTCCAGCCGTTCCGCCAGCCGCGCGACCGTCTCGGTCGCGAGCAGCGGCGTGTCGCCGAAACAGACGATGGCGACGCCGTCGAACCCGGCGAGCGCGTCCCGCGCCTGCAAGGCGGCGTGTGCGGTGCCGAGCTGGTCGTGCTGCCACGCGATCTCGACCCCGGTCGCCGCGACCGCGCGCTCGACCTGTTCGCCCGACGCGCCGACCACGACGACGCGGCGGACCGCCCCGGCGCGATCGAGGCTGTCGATCAGGTGAAGCAGCATCGGCCGACCGGCGATCGGGTGCAGGACCTTGTGCAGGTCGGACTTCATCCGGGTGCCCTTGCCCGCGGCGAGGATGATGACGGCGAGAGGCGTGTCCATGGCGCCAGCGCCTGCCATGGAAGGCTTGCCATTTCCATACCGAGCCGTCACCGCGCGGCGATATGACGCAGATTTCATCGCCCCGTCCGCCGTTCGACATCGTCGGATTCGACCTCGACGGGACGTTGCTCGACACCAGCGGCGACCTGGCCGCGGCGGTCAATCACGCGCTCGGGTCGATCGGCCGCGCGCCCCTGACGGTCGAACGGGTCCGGCCGATGATCGGCGGCGGCGCGCGCCACATGCTGGCGCAGGGGATGGCGGCCTCGGGCGGCTGCGACGAGGCGACGCTCGACCGGCTCCACCGGCGGCTGCTCGCCTGGTACGAAGAGCATATCGCGGTGCTGACGCAGCCCTATCCCGACGTGCTCGACACGCTCGACGCGCTGGCGGCGCGCGGCGTGCGGCTGGCGGTGGTGACCAACAAGCTGGAGGCGCTGGCCCGCAAGCTGCTCGACGCGCTCGACCTGACCCCGCGCTTCGCCTGCATCATCGGCGGCGACACGATGGGGCCGGGCAACGCCAAGCCCAGTCCCAAGCCGATCTACGAGATGCTGGCGCGCTGCGGCGGCGGCACCGCGGCCTTCGTCGGCGATTCGGTCTTCGACATCCGCGCCGGCCAGGCCGCCGGGCTGCCCACGGTCGCCTGCTCGTTCGGTTTCCTGATGCAGCCGGTCGATGAGCTCGGCGCGGACGCGATCATCGACGGCTATGCCGAACTGATCCCGGCGCTGGAGCGGCTCGCGGCGCGCTGATGGGCACCACGCGCTACCGTCCGCGCGCGCGCCACTTGGTCCACAGATGCCGCGCCAGCATGGCCGGCGGCATGCGCAGCCAGTGCGAGCGGACGTAGAAGGCGAACCGCGTCACCGGCCGGGTCGGCCGCCCCCAGTCGTCGCGGGCGAGCAGGCGGCGGCGGTAGAGGGCATCGAGCGGCGCCGGCGCCACGCCGACCCGCGCCGGCCGGTCGGCTTGCGTCACAGGCGTACCGAAGATCCGGTGCGTCAGCCGCAGCGCGCGCGCCACCGCCGCCGACAGGCCGTGCCGCGCGGCCTCGTCGACTACCGCCAGCGCGACATCGGGATCGTCCTCGGCGCCCTCGCAGAGCAGGCAGTGGATGTCCCACAGGTTGCGCAAGCCACCCGACAGGTCGCCGTCGGCGAACAGGTGCGCGGCGGCATGGACCACCATCGCCTCGGGCGACAGCACCGACAAGCCGTTGCCGAGCGGCACCGCGCCGGCGAGCAACGCCGCCGCATCCGGCGTGACCCGCGCGGTCAGCGGCAGGATGGTGTGGTGGACGTCGATCATCCGGTCGCGCGTGCGGTGGATCAGCGGCGGCAGTTCATGCATCCAGCGGCGGTAATAGGCATCGTCATAGGGATCGGGCTTGACCCATTCCCAGCCCGCGCCCAGCAGCGCCGCCTCGACCGCGGCGAGCGCGGCGTGCGGCACGAGGATGTCGAGGTCGCCGATCGACCGGCCCCGCCCCGCCGACAGGCCGGCGGCGACGAACGCGGTGCCCTTCAGCAGCACCACCGGACAGCCGATCGGCGCCAGCGCGCGCCGCGCCATCTCCGCCTCCCACAGCGCGGCGCGGCGCCCGTTTTCCGCCGCGTCGCGCGCGTCGGCGAGCAACAGCGCGACGTCCTCGGGCAACGGCAGCCCATCGAGCCGATACGCCAGCGTGCCCAGCAGCCGTTCGGCGCGCGCGGTGGTGACGAGGCCGATCCAGTCGGTGTCGAGCGTCAGCGACTGCGGGTCGGCCAGCGCGCGGGCGAGGGTCAGAGCGTCCGCCACGCCGCCTCCACCTGCGCCACCGCCGCCGCGCCGTCGGGATAATCGATCGCACGCGCGGGCACGTCGCGGACCAGGCGGGTGAGCGCGCCGAACCCCGCCTCGCCCAGCGCGACGTAATTGGTCGACGCCTGCGTCAGCCGCACGAAGGCTTCGCTCGGCCGGACCGCACGCACGTCCGCCGCCGCACCGAAGCGGGGGAACAGCAGCAGCGCGGGCCGGGCGGGCTCGTCCATGGCGCCGACCGCGAGTCCGTCGGGGACCATGTGGCGGATGGTGCCCTTGGGCGTGCCCGTCAGCAGCGGCCCGAGCTGCGCGTCCGGGCGCGCCGCGTGCGCGGCGGCGATGCCCTCGTTCTTGAGACTGACGAGGCGGGGAAAGGCGTGGACGAGGCCGGTGTCGGGATCGATCAGGGCGAATTCGTCGCCCATGAACCGCCATCCGCGCGCGGCGAGCAGCACCGCCAGCGTCGACTTGCCCGCGCCCGATTCGCCGGTCATCAGCACCGCGCGCCCGTCGCGCTCGACGCAGGAGGCGTGGAGCAGCAGGAACCGTCGCCCGCCGAGCGCCAGTTGCAGGTTCATCGCCATTTCGGCGGCGAGCAGCCCCTGCGCCAGCGGCAACGGCGCGGCCTCGGGCAGCATATGGTCGCCGCCGATGCAGATCGACGGGCGGATCCAGCGCCGCCACGGCCGCCCCGCCTCCAGCCGCACGGTGAAATCGGGCAGGTTCGGCGACGGGTAGAAGCGGTACAACTCGCGCAGCTGCTCGACCGGCGCGCGCCAGTCGCTGCCGATCCGGAAGCCGATCGGGCCGATCCGCACGGTGAAGCTGTGCCTCATGTCGCCTCGACCAGCCCCGCCTCGCGCAATTCGTCGAGCCGGGCGGCGAGCGCGTCGCGATCCGCGTCGGCGAGCGCGAAGCGTCCGGCCAGTCGCGCCAGCAGGTCGTCGAGGTCGAGCGAGGCGTCGCCCAGCACCGCCAGGATCTCCGGCGCCGGGCTGGCGAGCAGGTGGGTGATCCCGGACGGGCGATGGAAGACGGCGGTGAACGCGTCGAGGTCGGCGGTCAGCAACGCCTCGGGTGGCGGGGCGCGGTATCGCAACGGTCAGCCGCGCGGCATCTGCAACGAGGCGAAACAGGTGAAGCCGCCCTGCCCGCGCTGGAGCCGGCGGATATAGCCGATATAGGCGCGGTTGCTTTCGTAGCTGGTGCCGGGCAGTTGCGTGCCGGCGAGCGCGCGGCGCACCTCCTCGCCCTTGAACGGGCGGGGCGCGGGCGGGAACGCGCCCTTGGTCCCGGCAGGGACGACGGCCCCGGTCGGATCGATGAAGCTGCCCGCTCGGCTCATGTCGGGAACCGGGATCTCGCAGGTCAATACCGACCCCGCCGTCTGGCCGAGCGCCGGCCGGATCGACACCACCGCGCCCGCGGTGATCGCGCCCAGCATCAGCACGCGGCGGCGGTCGGCCAGGGGCGCCGCCGCCCCCTCCGTCGGATCGTTGCCCTCGATAGGCGTCTCGTCGCTCATGGCCCCCCGCTAGCGGATCTTGCTTTCACATTCGCTAACCACTGGCAAGCGCCCGGCCTTTCCGGCGCGCGGGGGCAAGGCCCGACGATCCCCCTCCCCGTCGCGGCCAACCTCGGCTAGCCAGACGCGCATGATGTCCCGATTCGCCCGACGGCTCAGCGGCGCGCTGGGGATCGCGCTCGCCGCCGCGATCGGCGTGCTGGCGGTGGACGGGCGCATCGACGGCGCGGCGGTGGCGCTGGTCGGGGCGGTCGCCGCCGCCCTCGCCGCCATGGGCCGCGGCGACGAGGGGATCGCGGCGACCGGGCACAGTGCCCCCGACGCCAACCTGTTGCTGGCCGAGGTGATCGACGTGATCGCCGAACCCGTGCTGCTGGTCCGCGGCGGCATCGTCACCTGCGCCAATACCGCGGCCAGGGCGTTGCTCGGCCGTCATATCGTCGACGAGGACGTCCGCGTCGCGATCCGCCATCCCGCCGCCGCCGACCGCCTGACCTCTGGCGCGCCGCTGCCGGGGCGCCCCGTCGAGCTGGTCGGGCTCGGCACCCCCGACCAGAAATGGGAGATGCGCACCGGCGAGACCGGCGATGGCGCGCGCATCGTCCATCTGGTCGACCGCAGCGGCAATTACGCGGCGGAAAAGATGCGCGTCGACTTCGTCGCCAACGCCAGCCACGAACTGCGCACGCCGCTCGCCTCGATCCTGGGGTTCATCGAGACGCTGAACGAGGAGGCGGGCGAGGACCCGGCCTTGCGCAAGCGCTTCCTCGACGTGATGTTCGCCGAGGCGCAGCGGATGCAGCGGCTGGTCGAGGATCTGATCTCGCTCAGCCGGATCGAGGCGGAGAAATACCGGCTGCCCGACGCCCGGATCGACCTCGGCGAATTGCTCGACGACGTCGTGGCGGAAATCGCGGCGGCGCGCAGCCCGCGGGCGGACGACGTCGCGGTCACGGTCGAGCCGGCGTTGCCCGCAGTGATCGGCGACGAGGCGCAATTGTCGCAGCTGCTCCACAACCTGATCGGCAACGCGATGAAATACGGCCGCGCCGGGACGCCGGTGACGGTGCAGCTCGGCCTCGACCGGTCGGGGCTGCTGCGCCTCGCCGTCACCGACGAGGGCGAAGGGATCGCCGCCCAGCACATCCCGCGCCTGACCGAGCGTTTCTATCGCGTCGACGCCGGGCGCAGCCGCAGCGTCGGCGGCACCGGGCTCGGCCTTGCGATCGTCAAGCATATCGTCGAGCGGCATCGCGGCCGGCTCGACATCGCGAGCAAGGTCGGCATCGGCACCACCGTGACCGTCGCGATCCCGCCGGCGGAAACGCTCGCGCGCGCCGCGTCCGGGACGGGTGTCATCAAAGGGTAACCGAACCGTCACACAGGCGGGGCGTGGCGACTCGGGGTCGCCTGCGGGAACCCGATGCGCCTTCCTTCTCTCGGCCTTTTCGTCGCGTCGGCCCTGGGCCTGGCGGCCTGTCGGGACCAGGCCGACGGCGGCGGCGGCGGATCGCGCGAACAGATCACCGCGGTGGGATCGTCGACCGTCTATCCGTTCACGACGCTGGTGGCCGAGACGTTCGTCGCCAACAATCCCGATGCGAAGGCGCCGGTGATCGAATCGACCGGCACGGGCGCGGGGATGAAGCTGTTCTGCGCGGGCGTCGGCGCGGGCCATCCCGATATCGAGGATGCGTCGCGGCGGATGAAACGCGGCGAATATGCCGCCTGCGCGGCGAACGGCGTCGGTCCGGTGATGGAGGTGCAGGTCGGGATCGACGGCATCGCCTTCGCCGAGGCGAAGGGCGGGCCGGGCATGACGCTGACCCCCGCCGACCTGTATCGCGCGCTCGCGGCAGCACCGCTCGGGCGGCGCAACACCGCGCGGCTGTGGCGCGACGTCAACGCGGCGCTGCCGGCGACGCCGATCCAGGTCTATGGCCCCCCGGCGACCAGCGGGACGCGCGACGCGCTCGCCGAACTGATCCTGACGCGGGGCTGCGAGGCGACCGATCCGGCCGCGAAGGCGCTCGATCCGGAGGCGCACAGGGCGCGCTGCACCCGCGTGCGCGAGGATGGCGCCTATGTCGACGCCGGCGAGAACGACAATCTGATCGTGCAGAAGCTGGCGGCGAATCCGACCGCGATCGGCGTGTTCGGCTACAGCTATCTCGAACAGAATGCAGCGAGCGTGAACGGCGTCGCCATCGACGGGGTCCGCCCGACCTATGCGACGATTGCCGCCGGCGCCTATCCGGGATCGCGGCCGCTCTACCTGTACGTCAAGATCGCACACCTGCGCGCGGTGCCGGGGCTCGCGACTTTCCTGAGCCTCTATGCGGGCGCGTGGGGACCGCAGGGACCGCTGGTCCGCCGCGGCCTGATCGCCGCTCCCGCCGCGGTGCGGGCGAAGGCGGCGGCAGTCGTGGCCGACGAGACGCCGCTCGATCCCGCGACGCTGCCGTCGTGACGCGCGATGCGCTCGCCCCGTCACCCCGGACCGGTTCCGGGGCTCACCGCGCCGCAGGGGCAGCGCTGGCAGGCGGCGCGCGCCTTGCCACCCCCCGACTCCCGGCCGACGGATTTCGGCCAGCATGAGCGGGCTCGCGATCGTTATCGTCGTGGTCGGGCTCGCGCTGATCGGCTGGCTCGTGGCGCGCATGCGGGCGGCGACGTTCCGCAAGCCGGGGGTGGCGCGGTTCACCGCTTTGCCTGTCCATTACGGCTATTTCGTCGCGATCTGCGCGCTGGCGCCGCCGCTGCTGTTCCTCGCCGTGTGGAGCCTCACCTCGCCCGCGCTGGTCACCGACGCGGTCGTCGCGACCCCGGCCGCCGCGGCGCTGCCCGCCTCGGGCTTCGAGCGCGCGTCGATCCTGTCGGAGGCGCGGGCGCTCGCCGCCGGGCGGGGCCACGGCGCCTTCCATGCGCTGTCGCGCGACCTCGCCCCCGCCTATGCCGCCGCGCAGGCGCGCTACGACTGGATCGCGACCGCCGCGGCGCTGCTGCTCGCCTTCACCGGCGGCGGCGTCGCCTTCACGCGCGTGCGCCCCGATTTCGCCGCGCGGACGCAGGTCGAGCGCGGCGTCATGCTGCTGCTGCTCGCCGCATCGCTGATCGCGATCCTGACCACGGTCGGGATCGTCGCGTCGCTGCTGTACGAATCCGCGCGCTTCTTCCGCATCGTGCCGGTGGGCGAGTTCCTGTTCGGGACGCACTGGAGCCCGCAGGTCATCGATGCGCGCGATCCGGGCGCGTCGCTCGGCGCGGTGCCGCTGTTCTGGGGGACCTTCTTTATCGGTGCGGTGATCGCGATGGCGGTGGCGATCCCGTTCGGGCTGATGAGCGCCATCTACCTGACCCAATATGCAAAGGGCTCGACCCGCCGCTGGATGAAGCCGGTGCTGGAGATGCTCGCAGGCGTGCCCACCGTCGTCTACGGCTATTTCGCCGCGCTTACCGTGGCACCCGCGGTGCGCCAGTTCGGCCTCGCGCTGGGCATCGCCGATGCCTCGTCGGAAAGCGCGCTGGCGGCGGGCGCGGTGATGGGGATCATGATTATCCCCTTCGTCTCGTCGATGGCCGACGATGCGATCGCCGCGGTTCCGGCCGCGATGCGCGACGGCAGCCTGGCGATGGGCGCGACGCAATCGGAGACGATCCGCCGCGTCATCCTGCCCGCGGCGCTGCCCGGCGTGGTCGGCGGCATCCTGCTCGCGGTGTCGCGGGCGATCGGCGAGACGATGATCGTCGTCATGGCCGCATCGGGCGTCGCGACGCTTACCGCCAACCCCTTCGCCAGCACCACCACCGTCACCAAGCAGATCGTCGACCTGCTGACCGGCGAGGCGGAGTTCGACAGCGCCAAGACGCTCGCCGCCTTCGCGCTCGGGCTGACGCTGTTCGTTATCACGCTGGCGCTCAACATCGTCGCGCTGACCGTCGTGAAGCGGTATCGCGAGGCGTATGAATAGCCCCCGCCAGCCGACCGACTGGAAGGCCGCGGCGGTGCAGCGTCGCACGCGCCGGCGCTATGCGGCCGAGCGCCGCTTCCGGCTGATGGGGCTTGCCGCGGTATGGCTGTCGGCGGGGTTCCTCGCCTTCCTGCTCGCCAGCATGCTGTGGCAGGGGGCGAGCGGGTTCCGCAGCACGCGCGTGCTGCTGCCGGTCGATCTCGCCGCGGCGCGGCTGCCCGTGACGGCGGCGCAGGTGCAGGGCCCGGGCGCGGATCTGGCGCTCGCCGCCACCGGGCTGGAAACCGCGGTCGATGCGGCGGCGGTGCGGGCCTATGGCCGCGACGGCACGATGCTGTTGTCCGACGGCGCGTGGCTGGTGGTGCGCGACCGGATCGAGCACGATCCCGCCGTGCTGCACGGCCGGCTGACGATCGCCGTGCCCGTCGCGAGCGCGATCGACGTCGCCGCCAAGCACGACGGCAGCCCGGCGGCGGAGGCGATCGTTGCCCGGCTGGCGGCGCGGGGCGTGCTCGACACCGGCTGGAACCTCGGCTTCCTCACCGGGGCCGATTCGACCGACCCGACCCGCGTCGGCATCTGGGGCGCCTTCAAGGGATCGCTGCTCACGATGCTCGTCACGATCGGCCTCGCCTTTCCGATCGGCGTGCTGGCGGCGCTCTACCTCGAGGAATATGCGCCGCGGAACCGCTGGACCGACCTGATCGAGGTGTCGATCAACAATTTGGCCGCGGTCCCGTCGATCATCTTCGGGCTGCTCGGCCTCGCGGTGTTCCTCGGCACGCTGCACCTGCCGCGCTCGGCGCCGCTGGTCGGCGGGCTGACGCTGGCGCTGATGACGATGCCGGTGATCGTCATCGCCGGCCGCAACGCGATCAAGGCGGTGCCGCCCTCGATCCGCGACGCCGCGCTGGCGGTCGGCGCCTCCCCGGTCCAGGTGGTGTTCGACCACGTCCTGCCGCTCGCGCTGCCCGGCATCCTGACCGGCACGATCATCGGCATGGCGCGGGCGCTGGGCGAGACCGCGCCGCTGCTGATGATCGGCATGCGTGCCTTCATCGCCGCCGCACCGTCGCGGCTGACCGATCCGGCGACCGTGCTGCCGGTGCAGATCTTCCTGTGGTCCGACGACGTCGATCGCGGCTTCGTCGAGAAGACGTCGGCGGCGATCGTCGTGCTGCTCGTCTTCCTGCTCGCGATGAACGGCCTCGCCATCTACCTCCGCAACCGATTCGAGACCCGCTGGTGACCCCCAAGATCTCCGCCCGCGACGTCAGCGTCTTCTACGGCGCCAACCAGGCGATCGACCACGTCTCGATCGACGTGACGCAGGACAATGTCGTCGCCTTCATCGGCCCGTCGGGCTGCGGCAAGTCGACTTTCCTGCGCACGCTCAACCGGATGAACGACACGGTGCCGTCGGCGCGCGTGACGGGGCAGATCCTGCTCGACGGCGAGGATATCTATGCCCCCGCGATGGACGTCGTGCAGCTGCGCGCACGGGTCGGCATGGTGTTCCAGAAGCCCAATCCCTTCCCCAAGTCGATCTACGAGAACGTCGCCTACGGCCCGCGCATCCACGGGCTGGCGACGGCGCGCGCCGACCTGGACGCGATGGTCGAGCAATCGCTGCGCCGCGCCGGATTGTGGGACGAGGTGAAGGACCGGCTGAGCGACAGCGGCACCGCGCTGTCGGGCGGCCAGCAGCAGCGGCTGTGCATCGCCCGCGCGATCGCGGTCGATCCCGAGGTGATCCTGATGGACGAGCCGTGCAGCGCGCTCGATCCGATCGCGACCGCGAAGATCGAGGAGCTGATCCACGCGCTGAAGGGCCGCTACGCGATCGTCATCGTCACCCACAACATGCAGCAGGCGGCGCGCGTCTCGCAGCAGACCGCCTTCTTCCACCTCGGCCGGCTGGTCGAGTTCGGGCGCACCGGCGACATCTTCACCAACCCGCGGGAGGAACGCACCCGCGACTATATCACCGGCCGCTACGGCTAAGGATCGGCGCACATGGTTGAACATACCGTCAAGGCGTTCGACGCCGACATCGGCCAGCTGCGGGGCATGATCTCGCAGATGGGCGGGCTGGCCGAGGACGCGATCGGGCTGGCGATGCAGGCGCTCGCCCGCCCCGACCCCGAACTCGCGGCGCGGGTGCGCGCCGACGACAAGGCGATCGACGCGATCGAGGCGGAGGTCGAGCGGCTGGCGGTGCGGATCATCGCGCTGCGCGCACCGATGGCGGTCGACCTGCGCGAGGTGGTGGCGGCGCTGAAGATCGCCGCGGTGGTCGAGCGGATCGGCGACTATGCCAAGAACATCGCCAAGCGCGTGCCGATGATCGCCAGCACCAACGAGGGCGGCGACCACCGCATCGAGCCGATTTCGCTGCTGCCGTCGATGGCGCGGATGGCGAGCGACATGGTGCGCCGCGCGCTCGACGCCTTCGCCGCGCGCGACGCGGAAGCGGCGATCCGGGTGGTCGAGAGCGACGCCGCGCTCGACGATT
This sequence comes from Sphingomonas sp. A2-49, assembly GCF_025548555.1. Taxonomy (GTDB): domain Bacteria; phylum Pseudomonadota; class Alphaproteobacteria; order Sphingomonadales; family Sphingomonadaceae; genus Sphingomonas. Next base: position 9,245 of record NZ_JAJLPA010000016.1, on the reverse strand, counting down.
TCTACGACAGCATCTTCCGCACGCTCGTCACCTACATGGTCGAGAATCCGCGCACGATCAGCCAGGTCGCGCACCTGCTGTTCGTCGCCAAGAACCTGGAACGGATCGGCGACCACGCCACCAATGTCGCCGAAATGGTCTATTTCGCCGCTACCGGCACCCAGATGGCCGACCGCGACCGCGGCGGCGCCAACTTCGAGGACAAACGCTGATGGCACGCGCATCCATGCTGCTGGTCGAGGACGACGCCGCCCTCGCCGAACTGCTGATCTATCACTTCAAGCGCGAGGATTTCGAGGTCGCGCACACCCCCGACGGCGAAGAAGCGCTGCTGCTCGCCAAGGAAAAGGCGCCCGACATCGTGCTGCTCGACTGGATGGTCGAGGGACTGTCGGGCATCGAGGTGTGCCGTCGCCTGCGCCGGATGACCGAGACGCAGAACGTGCCGATCATCATGCTGACCGCGCGCGGCGAGGAGGAGGACCGCATCCGCGGGCTGGAGACGGGCGCCGACGATTACGTCACCAAGCCCTTTTCCCCGCGCGAACTGGTCGCCCGCGTCAGCGCGGTGCTGCGCCGCGTCCGTCCGGCGCTCGCCGGCGAGGCGCTGACCTATGACGACATCGAGATGGATACGGTCGGCCACAAGGTCCGCCGCTCGGGCGAGGTTGTGCCGCTGGGGCCGACCGAATTCCGCCTGCTCAAGCACTTCCTGGAACATCCCGGCTGGGTGTTCAGCCGCGAACGGCTGCTCGACGCGGTCTGGGGCCACGACAGCGACATCGAAAGCCGCACCGTCGACGTCCACATCCGCCGCCTGCGCAAGGCGATCAACGTCGGCGATCGCCCCGACCTGATCCGCACGGTACGGTCGGCGGGCTATTCGCTCGATTCGGGCGCCTGACCTGCCCGCCGGGACGGGGCCGGATAGAATCGCATACGAAACGACGGAGAAAAATACCGCATCGGGCGTTGGGCGGGGGTGTCGAAGCCATTCGGCGCATGAGATTCCAAAGGAGACCCCGCGATGAAGCTCATTCTGCTAGCCGCCACGGCCCTGATCGCCGCCCCGGTTCTGGCGCAGACCACGCCGCCGCCACCGCCGCCCGCCGATGCGCAGACCGCACCCGCCGACCCCGCCACCGCGCCTGCCGATCCGGCAGCGGCGCCGGCCGCGGGCGACCCTGCGATGGCACCAGCCGATCCGGCCGCGCCAGCGCCCGCCGCACCGATGCCGCAGGCCGGTACGCCGGCGCCGATGGCGACCGGTTCGGGTGATCCCGTCGGCGGTTACGCCCCGACCGGTTCGGCGGTGACCGGCACGCCCACAGCGGGGGTTCAGCCCACATTCCGTCCCGCGCCGTCGCCGGCCGAGGCCTATCCCGCCCCGGCACCGCTGGCGAAGTACCCGATCTGCAAGAAGGGTCAGTACGACAAGTGCATGCAGCGCGGCGGCAAGTGAGCCGCTGACGGCGGCCGGCAAAGCCGGTTGCCAGATGCTACTTAACGTTTAGGGAAAGGCGCTCCACGGGTACGAGGAGCGCCTTTTCCATGTCCAATCCCATTCGCTTCGATGGCCGCGTCGCCATCGTGACCGGTGCCGGCGGGGGCCTCGGTCGCCACTATGCGCTCGAACTGGCGCGGCGTGGCGCGCGGGTGGTGGTCAACGACCTCGGCGGGGCGCGCGACGGCACCGGCCATTCCGACGCCGCACTGGCGGTGGTCGAGGAGATCCGCGCGGCGGGCGGCGAGGCGATGTCGAACGGCGGCAATGTCGCCGATTTCGATCAGATGGCGGAGATGGTCGCCAAGGCGAAGGAAGCCTGGGGCGGCGTCCACATCCTCATCAACAATGCCGGCGTGCTGCGCGACAAGACCTTTGCCAAGATGGATCCGGCCGATTTCGAATTCGTCGTCCGCGTCCATCTGATCGGGTCCGCCTTCGCCACCAAGGCATGCTGGGAGACGTTCCGCGACCAGAATTACGGCCGCGTGCTGATGACGGCCTCGTCGACCGGACTGTTCGGCAATTTCGGCCAGGCGAACTACGGCGCCGCCAAGATGGGCCTCGCCGGCCTGACCAAGACGCTCAGCATCGAAGGCGCGAAGAACAACATCCGCGTCAACACGATCGCACCGACCGCGGGCACCCGCATGACCGAAGACCTGTTCCCCGACGCCGCGTTCAAGGCGTTCGCGCCCGAAAAGGTCGCGCCGGGCGCGCTGTATCTGGTCAGCGAGGACGCGCCGACCAACGTCATCCTCGGCGCCGGCGCGGGCGCGTTCCAGACGTCCTACGTCACGCTGACCAGGGGCGCGCTGCTCACCGGCGACGACCTGTCGCCCGAAGGCGTCGCCGCGCATTGGGCAGCGATCGCGGACCGCACGGACGAAATCGTGCCGCGGACGGGCGCGGAACAGTCGATGTCGATCGGTAAGCTCCTGCAAGGCGGTTGACACCCCTGCCTCCCTTCCGCGCTCGCGACAGGTGTATTGATTCCATAATACACAGCTGGTACCGCCTTCCGGTCAACAAGGGAGGAAGGCCATGTACAGCGAAAGCGACATCGATGGCGCGGTGACGGCGGGGGCGATCTCGCCCGACGCCGCCGCCGCGCTGCGCCGCCACGTCGCCGCGAGCCACGCGACGCCGGCAGTGGACGAGGAACATTTCCGGCTGCTGACCGGATTCAACGACATCTTCGTCTCGATCGCGATCGTACTGCTGCTCGTCGCGGTGGGACAGATCGGCCTGTCGATCGCGAAGCCTGCGGGCGGTGCGCTGGTCGCCGCCGCGGCCTGGGCCCTCGCAGAATATTTCACCGCGCGCCGCCGCATGGCGCTGCCGAGCATCCTGCTGCTGGTCGCCTTCGTCGGGGGCGTCGCCGGCGGGTTGATCGGGCTGGTCGAAACGATCGCGCCGGACATCGACGGACGCGCCGGCGCGCTCGCCGCCGCGGCCATCGGGCTCTGTTCCGCGGGCGCGGCGTGGCTGCACTGGCGCCGGTTCATGGTGCCGATCACGGTCGCGGCGGGGGCGGCGGCGCTGGTCGCGACCGGCATCGGACTCGTCGTCGCCGCGATCCCGGACATCAGGCAGGCGGTCTGGCCGCTGCTGCTGATCGGCGGGCTGGCGGTGTTCGCGGTCGCCATGCGCTGGGACATGAGCGACACCGAACGCAAGACGCGGCGCGCCGACGTCGCCTTCTGGCTGCACCTCGCCGCCGCGCCGATGATCGCACATTCGATCTTCCAGATGCTCGGCGTGTTCGCGGGCGACATCGGCGCGGGCAAGGCGCTGGTCGTGCTGGCGCTCTACCTCTGCTTCGCCGCGGTCGCGCTGGCGGTCGACCGCCGCGCGCTGCTCGTGTCCGGCCTCGTCTACGTGCTGGCGGCGCTCTACGCCCTGTTCCGCAGCGCGGGCGCGATCGAACTGGGTGCGGCGCTGACCGCGTTCGTGATCGGATCGGCGCTGCTCAGCCTGTCGGCGTTCTGGCAGCCGATGCGGCGTGCGGTGGTCACCGCGCTGTCGCAGTCGCTGCGCCATCGCCTGCCCCCAGTCGCGGTGGCGTGACGATCCGCGTCCCCCGGCCGGTGCCGGGGGACGCTCAGTCGACCAGCTTCATCAGCCGCCGTTCGACCGGTGCGAGCACCGGACCCAGCTCATGGCCGCGCTTCAGCACCATGCCCTGTTCGCCGATCAGCGCCCACTGCCCCTGCCGCCCGCGCAGCGCCGGGCGCTTCTCGATGCGGAACTCGGGGCGTTCGGCGGCGCGACGGAACGCGGCGAAGACCGCGGCGTCCTTGCCCAGATCCATCGCATAATCCTTCCAATGCCCCGCGGCGACCATCCGGCCATACAGGTCGAGGATACGGTTGAGCTCGGCGCGCTCGAACCCGACCTGCGCGGGCGGGGCGGCATGGGGAAACGGCGTGACGATACCCATCAGGCGCGGTCACGCTCCGCTTCGGGCGATTGCTCGGCGAGCAGCGCGTCGAGCCGCTTGCGCATCGATTCGAGTTCGCAGCGCATGATCTCCATCTTCTGCGTGGCGGGGTCGAACATCTCGCTGCACGGCGTGCCATAGGGGACGAAGCGGCTCGGCACCGTCGCCGCGCCGCCCTCCACCATCGTCGCGCGCGCCGGGATGCCGACCATCACCGCGCCTTCGGGCACGTCGCGCGTCACCACCGCATTGGCGCCGACGCGCGCGCGCGATGCCACCAGGATCGGCCCCAGCACCTGTGCGCCCGACCCGATGATGACACCGTCGGCCAGCGTCGGATGGCGCTTGCCCGCGACCCCGTTGTCGGGGCTGGTCCCGCCGAGCGTCACGCATTGGTAGATAGTGACGTCGTCGCCGATCTCCGCCGTTTCGCCGATCACGACGAAGCCGTGGTCGATGAAGAAATTGCGGCCGATCTTCGCGCCCGGATGGATGTCGATCGCGGTCCAGCCGCGCGCGATGTGGTTGACCAGCCGGGCGAGGAAGAACAGCCGGCGCCGGTACAGCCGATGCGCCACGCGGTGGAGCCCCAGCGCCCAGACGCCGGGATACAGCAGGATCTCCGCCCGGGAATGCGGGGCCGGATCGCGCGCCCTGATCGAATCGAGATAGGCGCCGAGCCGTCCGAACATCCACCATATCCCTTCAAACCCCGCCGCATGTAATCGCTCCGCCCGCCGATTTCCATGCCCGCGCCGCCGCAGCTTGGCGCGGGCAAAGCCCAGCTTTGTTGTCGGGATTGATCCGGACGTGCAGGTAAGGCCGGGCGGACCTTCCCGCGCCTTGCGGAGTTACGCGCGCCGATGCCAGATTTCCTCACCGCCATCGACTGGAGCCAGGTGGTGCCGTTCATCGCGATCGGTTTCGCCGCGCAGGTCGTCGACGGTGCGCTGGGCATGGCGTTCGGCGTCATCAACTCGACGCTGCTGGTGACGGTGATGGGCGTGCCGCCGGCGGTCGCCTCCGCCAGCGTGCACGCGGTCGAGACCTTCACCACCGCCGCGTCGGGCATCAGCCACATCGCGCATCGCAACGTCGACTGGAAGCTGTTCCGGCGGCTGGTCATCCCCGGCATGATCGGCGCGATTTTGGGCGCGACGCTGCTGTCGAACATCGACGCCTCGGTCGCGCGGCCGTTCGTGATGCTCTACCTCGCCTGCATCGGGCTCTACCTTCTGTTCCGCGCCGTGAAGGGCACGATCGAGCCGCGCAAGCCGCGCGTGATCGCGCCGCTGGGCCTCGTCGGCGGGTTCCTCGACGCGGCCGGTGGCGGCGGCTGGGGGCCGGTGGTGACGAGCAACCTGCTGATCCAGGGGGCGACGCCGCGGCACACGATCGGGACCGTCAACACCGCCGAATTCTTCCTGACCGCGACCGCGTCGGTGACGTTCTTCATCGCGATCGGCTGGTCGGCGTTCACCGTCCATACGCTGGGTATCCTCATCGGCGGGCTGGTCGCGGCGCCGATCGGCGGCGTGCTCGCCAAGCGGGTGCCGACCCGCCAGCTGATGGCGCTGGTCGGCGTGCTGCTGACGCTGACCAGTGCCTGGTCGGTCTATGCCGCGTTCGCGAAGTGAAATTGCGGCTGCCCTTGGTCCGCTAAGTCACTCTTTTCGCTGCTGATCGTCTCAGGCGATCACGTCGCGGAAAGAGATTGATTTTGCACTGCGGCATGACACCCCATATCCCGCGTTCATCCATTCCACCGGAGACGCGATCATGTCCCTCATCGGCAGCAAGCTGAAGCCCTTCACCACCCAGGCGTATCGCCAGGGCAAGTTCGTCAGCGTCGGCGATGCCGACGTGCTCGGCAAATGGGCGGTATTCTTCTTCTATCCGGCCGACTTCACCTTCGTCTGCCCGACCGAGCTCGAGGACCTCGCCGACGTCTATCCGACGCTCCAGAAGATGGGCGTCGAGGTGTACAGCGTGTCGACCGACACCCACTTCAGCCACAAGGCGTGGCACGACAGCTCGCCGGCGATCGGCAAGATCAACTATTACATGCTGGGCGACCAGAGCCACGCGATCAGCCGCAACTTCGACATTCTGCGCGAAGGTCAGGGCCTGGCCGATCGCGGCACGTTCGTGATCGATCCGGAGGGCACGATCCAGCTGGTCGAGGTGACCTCGGAAGGCGTCGGCCGCAACGCCGCCGAGCTGCTGCGCAAGATCAAGGCCGCGCAGTACATCGCCGCGCACCCGGGTGAGGTGTGCCCGGCCAAGTGGGAAGAGGGCGAAGAGACGCTCGCCCCCAGTCTCGACCTCGTCGGCAAGATCTGACGCGACGTCCGGCGCCCGCACCGCGCGGGCGCCGGACCCTGCCGCGCCGCCCCTTCGCAACGGGGCGGCGCGCCTGCCCTCTACGACGCCCGCATTTCAGGAATTCCATCATGCTCGACGCCAATCTGACGCAGCAGCTGAAGGCCTATCTGGTCAACATCCGCCAGCCGATCGAGCTGGTGACGAGCCTGGGCGACGACGCCAAGTCGCGCCAGATGGGCGAGCTGGTCGACGAGATCGCGGCGCTGTCGGACAGCATCGCCGTCGTCGCCGCGGACGACCGTCGCAAGCCGAGCTTCATGATCCGCCGCGTCGGCACCGACATCGGCGTGCGCTTCGCCGGCCTGCCGATGGGGCATGAATTCACCTCGCTGGTGCTGGCGCTGCTCCAGGTCGGCGGCCATCCCTCGAAGGCCGCGCAGGAGCTGATCGCGCAGGTCGAGGCGCTGGAGGGCAGCTTCCACTTCGAAACCTATTTCTCGCTGTCGTGCCAGAACTGCCCCGACGTGGTGCAGGCGCTCAACCTGATGGCGGTGCTCAACCCCCGCGTCACCCACACCGCGATCGACGGCGGCCTGTTCCAGGACGAGGTCGCGGACCGCAAGGTGATGGCGGTGCCGACGATCTTCCTGAACGGCGAGGTGTTCGGACAGGGCCGGATGGAGCTCGAACAGATCGTCGCGCGGCTCGACACCGATGCGCCCGCCCGCGCCGCGGCGAAGATCGCGCAGAAGGATGCGTTCGACGTGCTGGTCGTCGGCGGCGGGCCGGCGGGCGCGGCGGCGGCGATCTACACCGCGCGCAAGGGCATCCGCACCGGCATCGTCGCCGAACGCTTCGGCGGGCAGGTGCTCGACACGATGGCGATCGAGAATTTCATCTCCGTCTCGCACACCGAGGGGCCGAAGCTCGTCGCCGACCTCGAACGCCATGTGCGCGACTATGACGTCGACATCATGAACCTGCAGCGCGCCGAGCGGCTGGTCCCGGCCGGGCCCGACGGGCTGTACACGGTCGCGCTGGCGAACGGCGCGTCGCTGCGTGCGCGCACCGTCATCCTGTCCCCGGGCGCGCGCTGGCGGCAGATGAACGTGCCGGGCGAGGACGCCTATCGCAACAAGGGCGTCGCCTATTGCCCGCATTGCGACGGGCCGCTGTACAAGGGCAAGCGCGTCGCGGTGATCGGCGGCGGCAATTCGGGAGTCGAGGCGGCGATCGACCTCGCCGGCATCGTCGCGCACGTCACGCTGATCGAATATGATGCGGAACTGCGCGCCGACGCGGTACTTCAGCGCAAGCTCGCCAGCCTTCCCAACGTCCGCATCGTCACCTCCGCGCAAACCATTGAGGTGGACGGCGACGGCGACCGGGTGACCGGCCTGTCCTATCGCGATCGCAACCGCGACAGCGTGCACCGTATCGATCTGGAGGGCGTGTTCGTGCAGATCGGGCTCGTGCCCAACACCGAATGGCTCGCCGGTGCGATCGCGCTCAGCCCGCGCGGCGAGATCGAGGTCGACCATCGCGGCCAGACGTCGCTGCCCGGCGTGTTCGCGGCGGGCGATGCGACGACGGTGCCCTTCAAGCAGATCGTGATCGCCATGGGCGAAGGGTCGAAGGCGGCGCTGTCGGCGTTCGACCATCTGATCCGCATGCCCGCCGAGGAAACCCACGACTGGGAAGAAGCGGCGGAATAGCCCTCCCTTCCGCAGGGGAACGATCCCCGCAATTCCTCCCCTGCTTTCGCAGGGGAGGGGACCGTTCGCGCCAGCGAATGGCGGATGGGCAGCCCAGCCGGACCATTGCCCGCGACTGCCCCTCCACTCCCGGCTGCGCCGGGCGGTCCCCCTCCCCGTACCGGGGAGGAATGACGTTCCGCGATCCGCACCTGCGAATGATGGGCACAGCACTGCGGGATTACCGCCCGTGGCTGCCCGTCCGCCGTACCAGAGGCGAACGAGATCCCCCGCGCCGCTGTGGTGCCCACCGCAAAAGCGCAGGATTGGGGGTGGCGCCTCCCCCGCGGCGCCTCTATCGCCCCGCGCATGGCGGCGACGTATCTCCCCACGCTCAAACAGCTCCAGTATCTCGTCGCGCTGAAGGACGCGGGCCATTTCGGCCGCGCTGCGGAAGCGTGCTTCGTCACCCAGTCGACGCTGTCGGCGGGCCTGCGCGAGCTCGAGACGCTGATCGGCGTGACGCTGGTCGAGCGTACCCGGCGCGTCGTCCGCTTCACGCCGCTCGGCGACCGGATCGCGGACAAGGCGCGCCGCGTGCTGCGCGAGGCGGAGGAACTGGGCGATATCGCCCGCGCCGCCGGCCGGCCGCTGTCGGGCGAGATGCGGATGAGCGTCATCCCGACGATCGCGCCGTTCATGCTGCCCCATATCCTGCCCCGCCTGCGCCGCGACTATCCCGACCTCAAGCTGTTCCTGCGCGAGGAACCGTCGGGCGCGGCGTGCGAGGGGCTGCACAACGGGCGTACCGATTGCGTGCTGCTCGCCCTGCCCTTCGCCTGCGGCGACGTCGCGTCGCACCCGCTGTTCGACGATCGCCTGTTCGTCGCCTACCAGCCGCAGGACATGCCGAGCGATCCGCCGAAGATCCCCGCCGCGCTGATCGACGAGACGCGGCTGCTGCTGCTCGAGGACGGCCATTGCCTGAAGGACCATGCGCTGTCCGCCTGCAACCGGCCCGAACTGCGGGCCGAGGCGACGATGCTCGGCACCTCGCTCCACACGATCGTGCAGATGGTCGACAACGGGCTCGGCATGACGATGCTGCCCGAAATGGCGCTGAAGGCCGGCATACTCGACCATACCGGCATCGTCGCGCGCCCGCTCGATGCGGACAATGCCGTGCGGCGGATCGCGCTCGTCTGGCGGCGCGCGTCGCCGCGCGAGAAGGATTTCCAGCTTCTCGCCGAAGCGCTGGCCGAGGCACGCTGATGCAACC
>NZ_JAJLPA010000015.1 GCF_025548555.1 Sphingomonas sp. A2-49 | reverse complement strand
ATTGCTCGGCGTCGGTTCCGAACTGACGATCGGCGGCGGGAGCGATCTGGTGCAAGCCATTCGGCAGTCCGCGCAGACCAATACCGCGCGGGCTGGTGACCAGATTACGCAGCTTAATCTCGACATCCAGCCGACCATCACGATCCGCCCCGGCGCCGCGGTGCGGTTGCTAGTGACGCGCGATCTCATTCTTGTGCCCTGGCACGGAAAGGCAAGCTGACATGGCTGAGCTGAAACTGGGCAGGCTGCCCGATCGCACGCCGGTGAAGCTGGCGATCACCGTCACTCCCGACCTTCAATCGTCGCTCCAGGCCTATGCGGCGATCTACGCCGAGACTTATGGAGTGGAGGAACCCGTCGCCGACCTGATCCCGGCGATGTTGACGGCCTTCCTCGAGAGCGATCGCAGCTTCGTACGCGCGCGGGATGCCGCGCAACGGAGGCAGAAGTGATCGAGCGTGCCTGGGAGAAGAAGATCGAGCCGCTGACGGTTCGCGTTTCGACCGCCGTGCGGATCACCGGCCTCAGCCGGTCGCGGATCTACGAACTGATTCAGTCCGGCGATCTCGAGACGGTAAAGGTCGGCAGGGCCACCTTGGTGCAATATCGTAGCCTGAAGCTACTGACCGACAACGACACCCCCGATAATCGGGTAGTTTGAACATGAGCCTGTCGGTTCGCGCTCACCGGACCTATTCGACCCGTTGTAAAATGAACACTTGATCGTGCTTTACAAAAGCCCCATTTAGTCCGGCATGGGCGGACTAAATAGCAATCCTCTAAAGCGAGTGCTCGATCAGGTTCCGCCAGGCTTCCTGGTCGATTCTCGATGGCTCGCCGCGAGCAGCGTCGCAAAGAGCTCGGCTTCCGATTATCATCGCGAAGGATGGCTCGGTCGCGTCGCGCGGGGGGTCTATCGCCGTCCCTATCCGCAGGAGCGCTCGACGGACGTCGTCGACTGGAAATTGGCGGTGCTCTCTGCCCAGTGGATCATGGACTATGATTTCCACGTCGGTGGGATGACCGCTCTCAGCCTCGAAGGACATAATCACTATCTTGGCCTCGGGCGCAGTGCAGGCGTCTATCTCTATGGCGATGTACCCGCCTGGCTGCCCAGGCTCACCCTGGATGCTCATCCCTTGCTACGCCGACGTCAACTGTTCGGCTCGGAGCCGCTTGGCATCGACGATCAGGATTTCGACCCAGCTGCGAAAAATGCCCCGAACCCGTGGGATTGGCCGCTGCGGCGCTCGACCCCGGAACGCGCCGTGCTGGAAACGCTTAACGAGCTTCCGGACGCCGAGACGTTTCACAAGGTCGACATGCTGTTCGAGGGGCTGCCATCGCTGCGCCCCGGTCGCCTCGACAAGTTGCTGCAGGCGTGCAGGAGCGTGAAGGTGAAGCGGCTGTTCTTCCTGTTCGCCGACCGCCATCGCCACCGGTGGCTCGCCCATATCGATCGCACGGCCATCGACCTTGGCAAAGGGCCGCGCATGCTGGTCGAAGGCGGTCGCTATGCGGCAGCCTACCAGCTTGTCGTGCCGGCGGAGTTCGCTGGCCCGGGTTCGAAAGAGGCAGCAGATGGCGCGTGACGCCTATGCCGCGCAGGTCGCGCTTCTCGTTCGCGCACTTCCCCTGGTCGCTGATGAACCGAACTTCGCGCTCAAGGGCGGCACCGCGATCAACCTGTTCTATCGCGACATGCCGCGGCTTTCGGTCGACATCGACCTCACTTACGTGCCGCTCGACGACCGCAGCACGGCCCTTGCGAATATCAGTGCCGCCCTCGGCCGATTGATCGAGCGGGCGCAGCGCGAACTGCACGGCGTCGAAGCACAACGGATCAGCGGCGGCGGCGATGGCGATACCCGGATCCTGCTTCGTGCGGCTGGGGCCGAAGTGAAGATCGAGGTTTCGCCGGTGCTTCGCGGCACCGTGGTACCACCGCAATTGATGCGCGTGACTGAAGTCGTGGAGGATGCGTTCGGCTTCGCCGAGATGCCGGTACTCGCCTTCGAGGATCTCTACGCCGGCAAGCTCTGCGCCGCGCTTGATCGCCAGCATCCGCGCGACCTGTATGATGTGCATCTCCTGTACGAGCATGAAGGCGTCACCGACGCGCTGTACCGGACATTTCTCATCTACGCTGCCTCTTCGCCTCGCCCGCTTCACGAACTGATCGCTCCCAATCGGATCGACATCGACCGCGCCTTTGCCAGGGAGTTCGACGGAATGACGATCGAGCATGTTCCCCTTCGAACCCTGCTTGCAGCGCGCGAGCGGCTGATTGGCGATGTGGCGGAGCGCACGACCGATGCCGCGGTGAAATTCCTGCTCTCGCTCCACGATGGTGAGCCGGATTTTGGGGTGATCGGTCATCAGGCGGCTGCGGACCTGCCGGCGATCAGATGGAAGCTGCTCAACCTCAGAAAACTCAGGGACAGCAACCCGGAAAAGCATGCCGACCAGCGCAGCAGGCTTGCGGCTGCCCTACGCCGATGATCCGGGATTACCGCACGCTGGATTTCCGCGTCGCGCGCAAACCGAGTCCGGAGGACGCACGATCGTGACGGCGCTCCTTCGTTGCCGAGGCACCGTGAGCGAGATGCAGGCACTGTTCGGTGCCGAGCCCTGCGGCAACCCGACCTGGAAACCCCTGATCTGGCCCGGCGAGCAGGTCGTTGCCATCACCGAGCGCGATGGCCGGCGTACGATCGAAACATCGACCTGGGGCCTGCCAACGACGGCATTCATCGACCCCGGCCGATCACGCGCGCGCCGTGCCATCCTCTTTCCGCGCGAGTTTCGCGCGGATGCCGGGGTCCTCGTCGATCCCGGCGAGCTCGAGCGTTGCCTCATCGTACTTGAATCCTTCGCCTATCCCGACGGGCCCGCCCGGCAGCGCACGCGCGCATGGGTGGGCCTGTGGGATCAGCCGCTGGTCGGCTGGGCCGGCTTTTGCGCACCAGGTGGTCAGGGTTGCGCAGGCATCCTCGTCCTGGCCAATCCGCTCATCGAACGCGTGAGCCGGCATATGCCGCTGCTCTCGCGTCCGGAAGCTCACGGTGCCTGGCTCGACGGAAGTGCGACGGTCCTGTCCATGGCGACTTTCACGGAGGAAGCGGACTTCTATCTCGAGCACACCAGCGAACGCTGGTCGACCGGTGCATTGATCGACGACAAGGATTGAAGCAGGGCGAATGTGAAAAAACCTCGGACCCGACGCGATCTTGTCCGGGGTATTGTCACGGCTTCCAACCCGTATCGGAATCAGCCCGGCGCCTTCCGGCCGCAATCAGCCTGCGCGGCATTGCCGTTGGTGCGCAGCCCGTCGAGATGATCCGACCAGTGTTGCATCATGCGGACTCGCTCGTCCCAATATTCGCCGCGGGTGTAGGCGCGTCGCACCGCGCTCGCATCGAGATGGGCAAGCTGCTTCTCGATTGCGTCCGGGTTCCAGATGCCCATTTCATTGAGCAGCGTCGCCGCCATCGCGCGAAACCCATGCGCAGTCATTTTCTGCTTGGTATAGCCGAGGCGGCGTAGCGCTTGATTCACACCATTCTCGGACATCGGGCGCTTCGGATTTCCCATGCACGGGAAGAGATAGTCGCGGTGGCCCGTGTGGTCCCGTAGCTCCTCGATCAACTCCAGTACTTGACGCGACAACGGCACGCGGTGCGGTCGACGCATCTTCATCCGCTCGGCCGCTAGGTACCAGACCCCCTTGTCACAATCGAACTCGCTCCACTGCGCCTGCCTCAGTTCACCGGGGCGAACGAAGAGGTGTGGTGACAGTTTGAGCGCCATCAGCGTCACCACCTGACCCGAATAGCCGTCGATCGCCCGCAACAGCGCACCGACCTCCTTCGGGTTGGTGATTGCCGCCAGGTGCTTGGTTCGCGGCGTGGCGATCGCGCCACGAAGGTCGGCAGCAACATCCTTCTGACAGCGCACGGTCGCGATACCGTAGCGAAACACGCGACCAAGGACGCTTCGCATGCGGCGGGCGCTTTCGTACCGGCCATCCGATTCGACCTTGCGGAGCACGGCCAGCACTTCCTGTGGTGTCACGTCCGCGATCGGCAGGCTGCCGATCATCGGATACGCCATGCCGAGCAGCCAACGGATCTTGCTGAGGGTGATCTCGGCACGCCCCTCGCGCTCGCACTTCTGGATCCACTCCTCCGCGACGTCCTTGAACGTGTTCGCTGCGGCGACCTTGGCCGCGACCCGCGCTCGCTTCTTCTCGACCGCAGGATCGAGGCCCGCGGCAACCTGGCGGCGTGCTTCGTCACGCCGGGCCCTGGCATCGGCGAGGCCGACATCGGGCCACAGGCCGAGGTGCAGGGTCTTTTGCTTGCCGAGATGGCGGAAGCTCAGCTTCCAGAGCTTGGTGCCGTTGGGCTGGACCGTGAGGAAGAGCCCCTGGCCATCGGAGAGGTTGAACGGCTTCGCCGCAGGCTTGGCGGCGCTGATTCGGAGATGAGACAGCATGTCGATTTCCCAGCTAAGCCGGGTCGATCCACCACCAACAATAACACCAACAGATGTTGGTGTTTGGGCTGGAATCCGGTGGACGTCGCCGGACGGTCAGTCGGCGATGTTCCATCGAAATATGCTGTTAAACCAGCTGCTTGCTGGACGCTCCCGGATCATTCCGGAAGCGTTTCTGGTGCCCAGAAGAGGATTTTACGGTTGGCACCAAAAATGGCGGATTTCTGCGGTTTTCTGGAAGAGCGTCGGGACGGTTGTATTAGGCTTTTGTACTAGCCGGGGCAAGGGGCTGCCTCTCCGGCAAAGCTATCCGTGTGGGATCGCGAGCAATGACCAAAGATGGATGTTGCTTAATTGCCCTGCTAGATGCGCGATAGCTGTGGCATAGACGATCAAGGGAACCCATAATCCGAGAACAATAAGCCTGAGATATCCTCTCGTCCTCCATAGAATCAGAGATAGTCTCATCTGATTTCTAAGGCCCCATAAGTTACCGCGCGGCGTGTTTAGCTCTTCAAGTGATCGAGATAGGTCTTCGGCAGACCGGGATGCTGTTTCAATCCTACTTGCAATCTCCAAGGACATGCTATCGCATACTGTCTTTGCAGTGTGATTGGCTACTTGTTTGGCAACCATCCCCATGCCTCTGACGCTAGCTTCACGAAAGGCTTGCTCATCGAATGGTGGGCCAAAGCTTCCTCCATATGTATTCATAGGAAGAGCCTTCTTAAAGTTGTGCGACAGCAGGGCCTCCGGGAATGTCTCGATAGATGCTTTCGCCAAGTCCTCTAGTATAACGGGCGTGTATTGCCTATCCCATAGATGGGGTGGAAAGTTTGTGTGCAGATTTACAATCGCGCCATTCAATAGAGCAAGAGCCTTTTGCGGACCTTCGGTAGCGGCAGCAATCAACGCATCGACTCGTTGACGAGAGCTTTCAGCTAAGCCCGCTTCTTTGCGGAATATGACAAGGGCATCACTTCTCCATTCAAGAAGGTATGCTAGGCAGGAATAGGTCGCGGCTATAGCGACAATCACCCTCAAGCCGTTAAAAGCGACGTTGTTAAACGACAACCACAGGAAGCTCTGCTTCGACTCGACAGTCACTCCCGGAATGCAAATGATGAGCAACAGGGAGCTAAGCAGCAGCGTATTCCTGTGCAAGTCCCAGTACGTGCTAGATAAGGGGGTCTGATTATCGGCAGCCATCAGGGTATGTTGCATTGGTTTGGGAGGCGCGTCGAGCACCGAGAGCTAAACCGCCTACGACCTATTTTCGCTAAGGATATGCGAAAGGGCAGATCAGACAAGTAGGAGCCGCTTTGTCCCCGTAGCCCCTACCTGCCCGGTCCCACGAATATGACACGCCTACCCGACCTGCATTATTGCGCGTGGTTCGTTCTCCCGGCGTAGCGTGTCACAGTAGCGATGACCCAGCCCAGCCCATTGATCCCGGTAGCGATGACCCTGCCTCGCAAGTTGTAGCTTGTGAGTCATGCTGGGTGGATCACTACCGCTTGCCTCACAAGACACTTGACAGATTTGTGATGCTGCCTCACATATCGAGCATACCTTGTGAGGATCAGACCATGAGCCGCGTTGCCTACTTCCGCGTATCGACAGAAGCCCAGAGCATTGAAGCCCAGCGCAAGGCGTTGGGTGACAGCTTCGACCGTGAGTTTACCGATGAAGGAGTTAGCGGGGCGATCCTCGCTGCTGACCGTCCCGGCTTTGCCAAGCTGCTCGACTACATACGGGAAGGCGACACGCTCTACGTCTATGCCCTTGATCGATTGGGGCGCGATGCCTTGGACGTACAGGCCACGGTGCGGAAGCTACTAGACCGTGGCGTCACCTTGGACGTTAAGGGGCTGGGACCGATTGGCCGTGGCGTCGGGGAATTGATCGTGGCCGTCCTGGCCCAGATGGCTGACATGGAACGCCAGCGGATCAAGGAACGGTGCGACAGTGGCCGGGTAGCTGCCCGCGCTTCGATAGAGGCAACCGGGCTGACGCATCGGGGCAAGGCTGGCCTAGGCCGTCCGTTCGCTGCTGATGCCAAGGCCGTGGCAGATTGGCGTAGGGAGCATGGCGCTTCGATCAGTCAGACGATGGCGCATTTCGGCATCTCGAAGGCGACGGTATCCCGGTATTGCGCCGGGTGATTGCGATACTCGACGGGCTGGCATCGGACTAGCGACAGGGACGCCCTCGTAATCGCCCAGAGACGGCTACCAGACTCGATATGGGAGGCGTCGGGTACTGACCCTGCCCGATGACCGTGGCGGCTCTGTACGGGGCTGTACGGGGTGCGGCTGAGTTTCGGGACCGTGTGGCAATGGAGCGGTAATCGGCTCCGGGCATTTCACTACCGTATTGCAATGGGAACCCTCGGCTATCTATATGTCGAGGTATCCCTAAGAATGATCCCGGTACGAACCTGAGGTTAAGCCTCAATAATCGCCGATCCGATTTCATTACCGTCACGAGACAGAACCATTCATCACCGCCAGCGTCCGTTTAGCCGGAGCAAGTCTGACAGTACTTAACTGTAGATATCCACAGCCAGCAATGGTTAGCGAAAGCGAAGGGGTGTGCCGTCCTTAGGGGCAGCGCATGGATATCGGCCGATGCTCTACAAGCGACGTATTATCTCAACTCAAGATCATGCACGCTGTATAGCTCCCACTGACTGTAACCTAGGCATTCGGCCTGACGTTATGTAGTCGAATTATCTCCATACTCGATTACGGGTAGCGTCCATATTGGAAGCTCTGGGGGGTAGGGGGGCCGATGATACAGCTTAATATATCTCAATCTAAGATCATACTATATCAGTATAGATCATTGGTACTCTACGGCTTGATACCGTGGATGCCATACACAATCCCATTCTTCTGATAGCCTCAGGTCAGTTGTCACATTTCCTGTTCTGTGATCGCTGATACGTCCCTGAGGCTATCTGAGGAATGTAGGACTGTTGAGCTTATCGGCTCCGGTTCATGGCAAGCTATTGCGGCGATGGCTTGCCGTTCCTCTCCATACGCATTGCTCATTATCCAATGAAGCCCATCGGCCCTGAGCAATTGCCAGCCTACTGACTGTAGCATTGCCCCTAGTCGGCAGTCAGTAGGCGTACCCTTTATATACCAGCAATCTACCTATTCCCGTTTGCTTATCCGTAAGTGGGACATCTCTCTGTAACATTTGACAAAGTTACTCCACCAAATCGAAGGATTACCTATGACCACCACGTCTATTGACCTTAGCCGCCTCTATGATCCTCGCGTTGCCAACCATGTCGAGGGAGTAGATGGCCGTATCCGTAGCGGCTTCCGCCTAGCTCTTGATGTGCTGAATATCCCGCTTCCCGAATATGCAGAGCGTAAGCCCGCTGGCCGACCGTCTATCGCCAAGCTGATGGCTGCTGCTGATGCAGATACCGGGACCATCCATAATTACCGTGATGAAAAGCTGCGTGTCGGCGCTTTCGCACCCCGCTCGTGATTTAACAGAACAGGAACCTACTATGAACAACAAAGACATCCTTGCTGCTATCGCCACCGAGATTGAAACGCTCAGTGCCGAATTGCTCAAGGTCAATAACTATATTGATATCCTTGGTAAGCCTGCCATGGATAAGGCCAATGAGATCGATAAGGCATTGAAGGATGCCAAGGATCGCTTTGCTACCGCCCTTGCTGACGAACAGGTAGAGGCTCGCAATCTACGGCTCTCCCGCTTCTCTGATATCCGCGTTGAGGTGAAATCCGGTGACAATCTGAACACTACTGGCTTCCTCATCAAGTACAAGCGCGACACCTGGGATATCAAAGAGAACGCCAGTGTTCCTAAAGAGCATGAATGCAACGGCTTCTCTGCTCTTGACGATGATGCGTTCGACTATCTCATAACGGAGAAGCCTCAAGCCATCCCGGCCTGCATTATGGCACTGGCACCGGGTAAGCCCTACGAGGCGTTTGAAGCATACATGCGGGGCAAGCAACGCGGGTACTTCACGGGCACTGATCCCGTTAGCGGCCATTGGCATAGTGCCTGATCCGCACGACTGGGGAACGGGAGAGGCACCACAGCCTCCCCGCTCATTCCCAGCCAATCCTCGGCCACGTTGGCACGTTGAACCCCGCACCTTTGATGACCTGCTACAACGGGCAGACCCCTATGCCGATGGCACCAAGGCCCATGTGGAATGGGGGGCGGTCACTGCATGGATGATGGCTGGCAAGGCCGATGCCGCTCTAGCCTCCGTCTATCTCCGGCCTGATGCGGCTAACCTGTCCGTGTTCCTAGCCCGACAGGCGATAGAGCTTGAGGCAGGCTGGCCTATTCTGTCCGACCGGCGCGTAACTCCCGAACTCTACGACCATCCCGCCGATGTTCAATGCGTGGCCCGACGTAATGCTGTTGAGGTCTATGCGCTGTGGGAGGCCGCAGGCCGTCCCTACCTCGATACGCCCCGCTTCAAGGATGCCTTCCGCTTCCTAGTCGCCTGCATCCGCTCAGGGTCCATCCCGCCGCAGCGGACCATTGGCGACGTTCCGCCGCTCAATTCCTAAGGAAACCACATGACCGCACTAACTCCCCGTCAGGCCATCAAGGTCAAGGCGGCACTATCCCTGATTGCTGTACATGGTCACAATCCCCGTACCGTACAGCAAGCCGCTACGGCTGAATTGGCTAAAGGCTATCCCGCCAATGTTGCCTACAAGAATGCTATCGATGGCTTCATTGCCCGTGTCCCTGCCATGGGAAACACGCTGCATACTGCCGTTGATCTGATCCACCATAGTGATGATGCTACCGTTGCGCTGTATGATAAGGCGCTTACCGAATACAATAATACCGGCGATGACAGTTGCCTTGATGGCCTTGCCCCTATGATCCTTGAGGATGCCAAGGCATTGGCTATCAGCAAGGGTGAAGTGACCGAGGCTGATGCAGCCAATTGGACTATCGAGGATGCGCTAGGCAGCACGTCCGAAGCTTTTGCGGAAACCCCTGATGTTCCCGACGCCACTACGCTGGCACCGGGCCAGACGGCCCAAAGCTCGTTCGGGTTTAATGGCCTTCCCGCCCCGGCCTCACAGGCCCCGGCAGCGCCCGCTCAGGCACCGGCAACGGGACCGCAGTGGGTACAGACCCCGACCGGCTTCCGCCTCGTTGCACAGGCCCCGGCAAGCGGCCCACAGGCGGGGCAGAGCATGTCCGGTTATGATCCCTATCAGGCCAGCCGCAGCGTGACCGGCATCCGCGTAGCTCAGACTGGCGATGCAGCCCGCCGCACCCATGGCACCCCGGTAGGGGACGTGGGCTGTATGCAGACGGCCACGGGATACCGAGTGACCCCGACCGGGGAAGCTGCCCGCCGTGACGCTGGCGTACCGCTCGGGCCGGATGCCTGAGAAACGGCCTAGGAAACTCGCACAGAGCTTCTAGGCTATCCCGGCCTACAGATACCCGACCGCATCCAATCGGCTCCTGACGGGGCTGAGCGGGGCAGAAAATGGGTATCTGTAGTGTCGGAGGATCGAGATGAATGTTCGACGGGGATATCGTCGCCTATCTATAGCTGTCGTTGGTGTATGGGTAGTAACATGGGCCTGCATTGGCGGCTTTGCGGCTTGGCAGCAAGGTATATGGAGCGATCTGTATATTGAGGCCAGTCGCGCCGAAAAGATATCAAGCATGGCATATGCCAACGAGCATTCAACTTGGTATGGTAAGCTCATTGCTATATCGCTAGCGGGCGGGGCTGCTACGATACCGTTAGTAATTATACTGGCCATAGGCTGGTGGGTCTGTCGGGGTTTCTCAACCAGCCTTAGTACGGCTAGCCGATCCTCAAGCCCGGCACCCGATAAGATGCAATAGCCGCTACCATTACCCGCATAGATGGAGCAGCCCCGTACTTATCGGCAGCGTCCTTACCTTCATGCCCTTGAAACTGTCGGCATACCCGCTCAGGGATACCGGCATCTACAGCATGGGTTTTCCATGTATGGCGGAATGAGTGAAAGACCTTAGCCTTATCCTCAATACCGCAATCTCGCTTATAGCGGCTGAACCACTGACCCACCTTGTCGGTTAGTTTCTTGCCAATGCCTACGGCCTTTAAGCCGGGGAATACGCGGCCTGTCTGATCTGGCAGCTTTTGCACATAGTCGATGAACCCTAGCTCGATTAGCTTGGGATGCAGCGGGACAAGCCTATTGCTTGCCTCATTCTTGATCTGATTAGGCAAGGCGTCGTCATCGGGCGTATCCGTAATGTCGATACACCATACCTCTTGCCGCTTATCGTCATCGTCTATGTAGGCAACGGGCTTCACGTCATGCACCCGAAGCTGTCCAATCTCTTCCCGGCGCGCACCCATGAACAGGGCTAACAGGGGAAGCCAATAGACAGCCTCACCATATCCGCCCTTAGGCCGTTCGCCCTTGGCATGAACTGGGCCAGCGAACAGGGCATTGAGGTCATCGGTAGAGAAGTCTTTCCGCTTCTCTCCCCGCTCAGTGACGGCCATCTTAACGTCACGGGCCACGTTGACGGGAACGATATCCTCTTGCGCCGCCCACTCTAGCAGGGTCCGCAGGTAGGCCAGCCGGTCCCGCACATTCACCTGAGAACGGGCAGGGTCCGCTATCAGCTTGCGCTTATAGGCCATCACATCGGCCTTGGTGATTAGCTCTACTGACTTACGGCCCATCATGGAATTGAACAGCTTGGCATCCCGCCAGTAGGCATCCTTGCCACGAGGCGACGGCTTACGCTCAGCGGCCCACCCGTCGAGGATATCTGTATCTAGGTATTTGCCCTTGCCCTCATTGGCGGTGGCATTGGGGTTGTACTCAACGGCCTGATTTCGGCTTTCCGATGCGCGGGCAGGCTTGCCGTAGCGGGCTTGCATGGACGCGATCAGCGCCCCGGCATTCTCCCGCTCATGCCCGACAAGCAGCTTGCCAGCTCTAGCCACGTCAGCCGGGGAGGCGTCAGTCTCTATCCCTGCTGCCAAGGCATCCATGATCGGCTCAAGCCGCTCTATCTCGCTGTCAGATGCAAACAGGTCATCGGCCACTAGCTCGGCCTGTAGTTGCTCAGCCTCCCACCGCTTCCGCTCCCGTTCGATCTGGGATGCAGGCTTGGGGGCAATGACTGGGGCAGGCTCGGCAGCGGCCTTATCCCGCTCCGCTTGCTTGAGCAGAGCATGGGCCGTCTTGGTCATATCGGGGATGAGGGCCTTAGCCGCCTCCCTGTCCTTTAGACCTAGCGACCGCTTTATCTCCCGCTTGCCAGCCATGAAGGGGCGCAGGTCCGCAGGTATCCCCATGCGGAAATAATAGACCCCGTTAGGAGCGCGATGGAGGTATGAACACATAGGCCGTCGTCCTCGTACCTTTGTACTAGACGCTCGTAAAAAGCCGAAGATTTCCGCTAATTCCTAGGGTTTTCAAGCCCTAGTGCAAAATGGTGCCCAGAAGAGGACTCGAACCTCCACGACCTTGCGATCGCCAGCACCTGAAGCTGGTGCGTCTACCAATTCCGCCATCTGGGCACGGGGTAGGCGGCGGCCTTTAGGGGGCGGTCGGCGCGCTTGTCAACACGGGTTTCGCGGGGCAAGGGGCAGATCGTCAGGAAAGCGACGCAAAAAAGGCCCGAGGCGCATGCAGGACAAGCTGGTTACGATCTTCGGCGGCGGCGGCTTCGTCGGCCGCTACGTGGTACAGGCGCTGCTGCGCGACGGTGCGCGGGTGCGCGTCGCCGAGCGCGACCCGCGCCATGCCTGGTTCCTCAAGCCGCTGGGCGGGCTCGGCCAGACGCAGTTCGTCGCCGCCGACGTGACCTTGCCCGACACCGTACGGCGCGCGGTGCAGGGCGCGGACGCGGTCATCAATATGGTCGGCGTGCTCGCGGGCGATTTCGAGCGGCTGCACGTCGGTGGCGCGCGCAACGTCGCCGAGGCTGCGGCGGCGGCGGGCGCGACCAGCCTCGTCCACATGTCGGCGATCGGCGCCGATCCGGACGCGCCGTCGGGCTATGGCAGCAGCAAGGGGCGGGGCGAGGCGGCGGTGCGCGCGGCATTCCCCGGCGCCGCGATCATCCGCCCGTCGATCGTGTTCGGCCGCGAGGACCAGTTCATCAACCGCTTCGCGGGCATGGTCGCGCGGCTGCCGGTGGTGCCGGTGCTGCGCGCGCCGGTGAAATTCCAGCCCGTGTTCGCCGCCGACGTCGGCGATGCGATGGCGGCGGCGACCGACCCGCGCTTCGCCGGCCAGACGTTCGAACTCGGCGGGTCGGACGTGATGAGCATGGGTGAGATCGTCCGCTGGATCGCCCGCACGATCGGCCGCGATCCCTCGATCGTCGAGCTGCCCGATGCGGCGGGCGCGCTGCTCGCGCGGCTGCCGCTGGCGCCGATCACCACCGACCAGTGGCTGATGCTCCAGCGCGACACCGTCGTCGCGCCGGGGGCGGCAGGTCTCGCCGCGCTCGGTGTCGAGGCGACGCCGCTCCAGTCGGTCGCGCCCGAATGGCTGGTCCGCTTCCGCCGTACCGGCCGGTTCGGCCGCCGCGCCGCGACGCTCGCGGCCTGAGAACGGAACGGCCATGGACCTCCTCACCGTCATCCTCCTCGGCATCGTCGAGGGGGTCACCGAATTCCTGCCCGTGTCGTCGACCGGGCATCTCATTCTCGCCGGCACCTTGCTCGGCGTGCAGGACAAGGCGACCGCGACCTTCGACATCGTCATCCAGCTGGGCGCGATCCTGGCGGTGATCGTGCTCTACTGGCGGCGTTTCATGGATGTCGCCGTCGGGCTGTTCGGCGGGCAGCTCAAATCCTGGGCGTTCGTCCGCAACATCGCGCTCGGCTTCCTCCCCGCCGCCGCGATCGGCGTCGTCGTCTACAAGGCGGTGAAGGCGTTGCTGGAAAGCCCGACGGTGGTCGCGATCGCACTGATCGTCGGCGGCGTCGCGATCCTGGCGATCGAGCGGATGGCCAGGCGCGCAAGCATCGAATCGGTCGAGGCGATGCCCTGGACCACCGCGCTCGGCGTCGGCGTCGTCCAGTGCCTCGCGATGATCCCCGGCGTCAGCCGGTCGGGCGCGACGATCATGGGGGCGCTGAGCCTCGGGGTCGAGCGCCGGGCGGCGGCGGAATTCTCGTTCTTCCTCGCCATTCCGACGATGCTCGCGGCATCGGGCTACGACCTGCTGAAATCGGGCGCGACGCTGGGGCAGGGCGAATGGCTGAGCATCGCGATCGGCTTCGCGGTGTCGTTCGTCGTCGCGCTGGTGGTGATCCGCTGGTTCGTCGGGATCGTCAGCCGCCACGGCTTCGCACCCTTCGCCTGGTACCGGATCGTCGTGGGTGCAGTCGCGCTGGTGGCGCTCCAGCTTCGCTAGGTCCGATACGGCCGGTTGTCCGGCCCCGATCCAGCGCAGATGCGGCCAGAGACAATGGATTTTCCCGAATTTAGGTAATAGACAGTGTCGTATCGACCACTTTGTGCGTGACAGAGGGGCTTTGTCTTTCTAGCGAGAAGGCAAGGAGGCCGTATGGCGCAGGATTCGATGCTCAAGTTCGTGGGACGGGCGCAGGCCTATCCGGCTAAGCGCGATGCCGGCGTCCGGGCGGAGGATTTCGCCGAGATCGCCGCACGCTACGCGCCGCCGACCGCGGAGGATCAGGCGGGGCGCTGTTCGCAATGCGGCGTGCCCTATTGCTCGGTCCATTGCCCGCTGCACAACCACATCCCCGACTGGCTGCGGCTGACCGCCGAGGGCCGGCTGCGCGAAGCCTACGAGCTGTCGAACAGCACCTCGACCATGCCGGAAATCTGTGGCCGCATCTGTCCGCAGGACCGGTTGTGCGAGGGCAATTGCGTGATCGAATTCACCGGCCACGGCGCGGTGACGATCGGATCGGTCGAAAAGTTCATCACCGACACCGCGTGGGAAGAGGGCTGGGTCGAACCGCTGGTGCCGGGCCCGGCGCGCGGGCAGTCGGTCGCGGTGATCGGCGCTGGGCCGGCCGGGCTGACCGCGGCGGAATATCTGCGCGGCCACGGCTATGACGTCCACGTCTACGACCGTCACGATCGTGCCGGCGGCCTGCTGACCTATGGCATCCCCGGGTTCAAGCTCGAGAAGCCCGTGGTCATGCGCCGGGTCGACCGGCTGAAGGCGGGCGGCATCGTCTTCCACGAAGGCTTCGGCGTCGGCGAGGATGCGAGCCTCGACGACTTGCGCCAGCGTCACGACGCGGTGCTGATCGCGACGGGCGTCTACAAGGCGCGCGCGCTCGACGTGGCGGGCGGCGACGACGGCCGCGTCGTCGCGGCGCTCGACTTTCTGATCGCCTCGAACCGCAAGGGCTTCGGCGATGCCGTGCCCGCCTTCGATGGCGGCACGCTGAATGCCGAGGGCAAGCACGTCGTCGTCGTCGGCGGCGGCGACACCGCGATGGACTGCGTCCGCACCGCGATCCGGCAGGGCGCGGCATCGGTGAAGTGCCTCTATCGCCGCGACCGGACCAACATGCCGGGCAGCCAGCGCGAAGTGGCCAACGCCGAGGAAGAGGGCGCCGAGTTCGTCTGGCTGTCCGCCCCGGCGGCGTTCGAGAACGACGGTACCGTGCGCGCGCGCCGGATGCGCCTCGGCGCGCCCGACGCGAGCGGCCGCCGCGCGCCGGAAGCCGATCCGAGCGGCGACTTCACGCTCCACGCCGACCTCGTCGTAAAGGCGCTGGGCTTCGACGCCGAGGACCTGCCGGCGCTGTTCGGCGCGCCCGAACTGGGGGTGAGTCGCTGGGGCACGGTGCTGGTCGACGGCAAGACGCTGATGACCAGCCTCGACGGGGTGTTCGCGGCGGGCGACATCGTGCGCGGCGCCAGCCTGGTGGTCTGGGCGATCCGCGACGGCCGCGATGTCGCGGCGACGATGCACAAGTGGCTGAAGGCGAAAGCCAGGGCGGGGCGGGTGGCGGCATGAGGCTGTCGCCCGACGAGGTGGCGGCGATCAAGACCGCGGCGGCGGAAGCGTTCGGCGAAACGGCGGTGGTGCGCCTGTTCGGCAGCCGCGTGCACGACGACTTGCGCGGCGGCGACATCGACCTGCTGGTCGAAGTGAACGACATCGACGACGAGCTGCGCCAGCGCACGACGTTCGAAAGCCGGTTCTGGGCCATGACGGAGCCGCGCAAGGTCGACGTGCTCGTCGCCGTCCGGGGCCGGCCCCCCGGTCCGTTCGAACGGATCGCCTATCGCGACGGCATCGTGCTGTGATCGCGCCGGAACCCGACATCCTCCGGCGCCTGCTCGAACGGCTCGAACGGCTCGATCGTTCGGCGGCGGGCGATCTGGCGTGGCTGGGGCAGGTTCCTGCCGACCTTGCGGCGTTCGACGCGATGGAATCGCATCGGCAGTCGGCCGCGCGGGCGGTACTGAAGAGCTTTGAACAGATCGAGGACCAGCTGTCGCGGGTGTTTCGCATCGTGCCCGCCCTGATGGGGGAGGACAGCGGACGGTGGTTCGCGCGCGACCACGCGGACTTCATGGAACGGCTCGGCATCCTCGATGCCGCCGCCGACTGGAGCCGGGTGGTCAAGCTCCGCAACCAGCTGGTTCACGACTATCCGCTCGAGGCGCAGGTGCAATTCGATCGCCTGGCCGAAGCGATCGGCTATCTGCCCTACCTTGCCGAGACGCGGCGCCGCCTTGCAGCCTTCGTCCACGACGTACTTCCCAGGAAAATGGTATGACCGACCAGCGCGCCTATCTCGCCGAAAACGGCATGTACCGTCCCGACAGCGAAGGCGATGCCTGCGGCGTCGGCCTGGTCGCCGCCACCGACGGGCGTGCTTCGCGGCGCGTCGTCCAGTCGGCGGTCGATGCGCTCAAGGCCGTGTGGCATCGCGGCGCGGTCGATGCCGACGGCAAGACCGGCGACGGCGCCGGCATCCACATCGACCTGCCGCACCGCTTCTTCGACGATGCGGTCGTGGCGTCGGGGCACAAGGTGATGCCCAACCGGCTCGCGGTCGGCATGATCTTCCTGCCGCGCACCGATCTGGGCGCGCAGGAGAATTGCCGCACGATCGTCGAGAGCGCGATCATCGAGGCGGGCTATACGATCTACGGCTGGCGCCAGGTGCCGGTCGACGTCTCCGTGATCGGCATGAAGGCGCAGACGACGCGGCCGGAGATCGAGCAGATCATGATCGCCGGGCCGCTGCCCGACGAGGTGTCGGCGGCGGAGTTCGAAAAGACCCTGTACCTCGTCCGCCGCCGGATCGAGAAGCGCGTGATCGCGGCACAGATCCAGGGCTTCTACGTCTGTTCGCTGTCCTGCCGCTCGATCGTCTACAAGGGCCTGTTCCTCGCCGAGAGCCTGTCGGTCTTCTATCCTGATTTGCAGGACCAGCGTTTCGAATCGCGCGTCGCGATCTTTCACCAGCGCTATTCGACCAATACCTTCCCGCAATGGTGGCTGGCGCAGCCGTTCCGCTGCCTCGCCCACAATGGCGAGATCAACACGGTGCGCGGCAACAAGAACTGGATGCTCAGCCACGAGATCCGGATGGCGAGCCTGGCGTTCGGCGACAATTCGGAGGACATCAAGCCGGTGATCCCGGCCGGCGCGTCCGACACCGCCGCGCTGGATGCCGTGTTCGAGGCGATCTGCCGGTCGGGCCGCGACGCGCCGACCGCGAAGCTGATGCTGGTGCCCGAGGCGACCGGCGCCGACACGCCCGCGAACCATGCCGCGATGTACAATTACCTCGCGTCGGTCATGGAGCCGTGGGACGGCCCCGCCGCGCTGGCGATGACCGACGGACGCTGGGCGGTGGCCGGCGTCGATCGCAACGCGCTGCGCCCGCTGCGTTTCACCCAGACGTCGGACGGGCTGCTGATCGTCGGGTCGGAAACCGGCATGGTGATCGTCCCCGAATCGACCGTCGTCGCCAAGGGGCGGCTGGGGCCGGGCCAGATGATCGCGGTCGACCTCGACGAGGGCCGCGTGCTCGGCGACCTGGAGGTCAAGGACCGGATCAGCGGCGAGCACGATTATGCCGCGATGATCGGCGAGTTCCATACGCTCGACGACCTGCCGGAGGTCGCCGAGGCGGTGGTCCGCTACGATCGCCCCGCGCTCGCGCGGCGACAGGTCGCGGCGGGGCAGACGCTGGAGGACATGGAGCTGATCCTGTCGCCGATGGTCGAAACGGCCAAGGAGGCGATCGGGTCGATGGGCGACGACACGCCGCTCGCCGTCATCAGCGACAAGCCGCGGCTCATCAGCCAGTTCTTCCGCCAGAACTTCAGCCAGGTGACCAACCCGCCGGTCGATCCGCTGCGCGAACGCTACGTGATGAGCCTCAAGACGCGGTTCGGCAATCTCGCCAACATCCTCGATACCGAGGACCAGCGCGACCGCGTGCTGGTGCTCGATTCGCCGGTGCTGACCGGGCAGCACTGGGCGCGGCTGCGCGCGCATTTCGCGCGGACCGCGACCGAGATCGACTGCACCTTCGATGCCGATGGCGGCCCCGAAAAGCTGCGCGCGGCGATCCAGCGCATCCGCAACGAGGCCGAACAGGCGGTGCGGCAGGGCAAGAGCGAGCTGTTCCTGACCGACGAGCACGTGTCCGAAGACCGGATCGCGATCGCGGGCGTGCTGGCGGCGGCGGCGGTGCACACGCATCTCGTCCGGCGCGGCCTGCGCTCCTATGCCTCGATCAACGTGCGCTCGGCCGAATGCCTCGACACGCATTATTATGCGGTGCTGATCGGCGTCGGCGCGACGACGGTGAACGCCTATCTGGCCGAAGCGGCAATCGTCGATCGCCAAGTGCGCGGCCTGTTCGGCGATCTCAGCCTCGACGAATGCCTCCGCCGGCATCGCCATGCGATCGAGGAGGGGCTGCTCAAGATCATGAGCAAGATGGGGATCGCGGTGATCTCGTCGTATCGCGGCGGCTATAATTTCGAGGCGGTCGGCCTGAGCCGCAGTCTGGTCAACGACCTGTTCCCCGGCATGCCCGCGAAGATCAGTGGCGAAGGGTATAATTCGCTGCACTATTCCGCGCTGGTGCGGCACGAGCAGGCGTGGGACGAAGGCGTCGCGACGCTGCCGATCGGCGGCTTCTATCGCCAGCGCCACACCGGCGAGACGCATGCCTATTCGGCGCAGCTGATGCACCTGTTGCAGACCGCGGTGTCGACCGACAGCTATACCAGCTACCTGCAGTTCAGCCGCGGCGTCTCGGACCTGCCGCCGGTCTATCTGCGCGATCTGCTCCAGTTCAACTTCCCGAGCGAGGGCGTCGCGGTCGACCAGGTCGAGGCGATCACCGAGATCCGCAAGCGCTTCGTGACGCCGGGCATGTCGCTCGGTGCGCTGTCGCCGGAGGCGCACGAGACGCTGGCGATCGCGATGAACCGCATCGGCGCCAAGGCGGTGTCGGGCGAGGGCGGCGAGGATACCAAGCGCTTCACGCCTTACGAGAACGGCGACAACGCCAATTCGACGATCAAGCAGATCGCGAGCGGCCGGTTCGGCGTGACCGCGGAATATCTCAACGCCTGCGAAGAGATCGAGATCAAGGTCGCGCAGGGCGCCAAGCCCGGCGAGGGCGGGCAATTGCCCGGGTTCAAGGTGACGGAATTCATCGCCAAGCTGCGCCATGCGACGCCGGGGGTGACGCTCATCAGCCCGCCGCCGCACCACGACATCTATTCGATCGAGGATCTGGCGCAGCTGATATACGACCTGAAACAGATCAACCCGCGCGCGCGGGTGTGCGTCAAGCTGGTCAGCTCGTCGGGGATCGGTACCGTCGCAGCGGGCGTGGCCAAGGCGCATGCCGACGTCATCCTGATCGCCGGACACGTCGGCGGCACCGGCGCGTCGCCCCAGACCAGCGTCAAATACGCCGGCACGCCGTGGGAAATGGGCCTGTCGGAGGTCAACCAGGTGCTGACGCTCAACGGCCTGCGCGGCCGGGTGCGGCTGCGCACCGATGGCGGGCTCAAGACCGGGCGCGACATCGTCATCGCCGCGATCCTGGGTGCAGAGGAATTCGGCATCGGCACGCTGAGCCTCGTCGCGATGGGCTGCATCATGGTGCGCCAGTGCCACAGCAACACCTGTCCGGTCGGCGTCTGCACGCAGGACGAGGCGTTGCGGTCGAAGTTCGTCGGCACGCCGGAAAAGGTCATCAACCTGATGACGTTCATCGCCGAGGAGGTGCGCGACATCCTGGCGCGGCTCGGCGTGCGCAGCCTCGACGAGGTGATCGGACGGACCGAATTCCTGCGGCAGGTCAGCCGCGGTGCCGAGCATCTCGACGACCTCGACCTCAATCCGATCCTCGCCAAGGTCGACGCGACCGATGCCGAGCGGCGCTTTTCGCTGTCGACCTTCCGCAACGAGGTGCCCGACAGCCTCGACGCGCAGATCATCAAGGATGCCGCCGCGGTGTTCAGCCGCGGCGAGAAGATGCAGCTCACCTATTCGGTGCGCAACACGCACCGCGCGGTCGGCACCCGCCTGTCGAGCGAGATCACCCGGCGGTTCGGCATGAGCAAGCTCGCCGACGGGCACGTCACGATCCGCCTGCGCGGCAGCGCGGGGCAATCGCTCGGCGCGTTCCTGTGCAAGGGGATCACGCTCGAGGTGTTCGGCGATGCCAACGACTATGTCGGCAAGGGTCTGTCGGGCGGCACGATCGTGCTGCGTCCGGCGGTATCGTCACCGCTGGCGAGCCAGGACAATACGATCCTGGGCAACACCGTCCTTTATGGCGCGACCTCCGGCACATTGCTCGCCGCGGGACAGGCGGGCGAGCGGTTCGCGGTGCGCAATTCGGGTGCGACGGTGGTGGTCGAGGGCTGCGGCGCCAACGGCTGCGAATATATGACCGGCGGCGTCGCGGTGCTGCTGGGGCGGGTCGGCCAGAATTTCGGCGCGGGCATGACCGGCGGCATGGCGTTCGTCTACGATCCCGACGGCGAATTCGCCCGTCGCGCCAATCCCGAAAGCATTGTCTGGCAACGGCTGGCGTCGACGCATTGGGAGGGCGTGCTGCACGCGCTGGTCGAGCGCCACGCCAAGGCGACCGACAGCAAATGGTCGAAGGGGCTGCTCGCCGACTGGGACCGCATCGCGGGCGACTTCTGGCAGGTCGTGCCGAAGGAGATGCTGTCGCGCCAGGCCTATCCGCTCGACGATTCGGTGGAGCTGGTCGCGGCGGAATGACGGATCAGAGCGCGGACCGGATGTCGGTCCGCGCGAAATCCTCGCCCTTGTAGAGCAGGGGACATCCCGCCACGCGCGCGACGGCATAGGCCATGCAGTCGCCATAGTTCAGCGACGCGGGATGCCGGCCTTTGCCGAAGCGGTCGAAGGCCGCGGTCGCGGCGGCGAAATGGGCTTCGTCGAACGCAATGATGCGGCAGCGTTCCGGAACGAGGAGTGTCAGCGTTTGCGCCGCGATGTCCGCGCCCAGTCGTGCGGTGAGGACGATCCGCATCTCGAACAGCGTCGGCGCACCGATCAGATGGTGGGGGCTGGCCTTGATCGCAGCGCGAAATCGATCGGCGTCCGGTTCCCCTCCGGCGATCGCGACGATCGCGGACGAGTCGATTGCGATCAATTCGGCAGGCCGTTTTCGTCGTAGCCCAAGATCTCGTCGGGGGTCCGGTCGTCGAGGACCGGCGCATTGGCGACGATCGCCTGCGCGAGCCGCACCCGTTCGTCGTAATCCTCCGGGATCGTCGCGATCCCCTCGCGTTCGAAATCCCGTCGCATGGCGATCTCGATCGCGTCGATCAACGAGGATGAGCGGTAGCGGGCCATGCGCCGGATCATCTCCTCGACCCCGTCATGCTTGATGCTGATGCCCACGGCTGGCGCTTTCTATAAAACCCAACGTCAATTTATAGAAAGCCCATACCGAACGCAACGGCTTCACCTTCCCCCCGCCGATGCCCTACAGGTGCCTAATGTGGCAGCTTTACCAATTCCCCCTGTGTCCGTTCAGCCGCAAGGTGCGCCTGCTGCTCGGTGAGAAGGGCATCGGGTACGAACTGGTCCGCGAATCGCCCTGGGATCGCCGCGACGAATTCATGGATATGAATCCTGCCGGGGAAACGCCGGTGATGGTCGATGCCTCGCGCGCGGGCGCGCCGCTGATCGATTCGATGGCGATCTGCGAATATTTCGAGGAGACGGTCGACAAGGCGGCGACGATCAACGGCACCGCGGCCAACCGTGCCGAGATCCGCCGGCTGGTGACGTGGTTCGACACGCATTTCTACCGCGACGTCACCGGGCCGCTGCTCCACGAGCGCGTCGTCAAGCGCATCGCGCACCGCGCCGCGCCCGACGCCAAGGGCCTGCGCGAGGCGATGAAGGCGGCGGTCAGCCACCTCGACTATACCGACTATCTGCTCGATCACCGCAACTGGCTGGGCGGCGCGACGATGAGCCTCGCCGATCTCGCCGCGGCGGCGCAGATCTCGGTCGCGGACTATCTCGGCGGCATCGACTGGAAGGGGCACGACCAGACCGCACGCTGGTATCGCGGTTTCAAGAGCCGGCCGAGCTTCCGCCCGTTGCTGTCCGAGCGGATGGAGATGATCGCGCCGCCGTCGCATTACGACAATGTCGACTTCTGATCCCATCGCCTTCGCCGATTTCGAGCGGGTCGACATCCGCGTCGGCACGATCATGTCGGCATCGCCCTTTCCCGAAGCGCGCAAGCCGGCGATCAAGCTGCGCATCGATTTCGGCGCGGAGATCGGCGTGAAGACCTCCTCGGCGCAGATCACCGATCACTACACGCCGGAATCGCTGATCGGCAGGCAGGTCGCGGCGGTGGTCAACTTTCCGCCGCGCCAGATCGGGCCGTTCATGTCACAGGTGCTGACGCTCGGCTTCCCCGATCCGCAGGGCAAGGTGGTGCTGATCGGCCCGGGCCATGCGGTGCCGGACGGCGGCAGGCTGTTCTGACGCCAGCCTAGCGCGCGTCGAGCAGCGCGATCGTCGCCGGATCGCGGATCCCGGCGAAGAATCGCGCCAGCGCTGCGACGAACGGCGCGTCGTCGTCGTCGGCGGCGGCGGCGAACAGCGTCATCGACGAGCGCAGCTTCATCGCATCCACCGGGCCGAAGATCGCCTCCGCGTCGCCCGCGGCGGCGACCGCGGCCGCGGTGGCGGCGATCAGCCGCGGTCCCAGCACCGGATGCGCGAGATAGGCGCGCGCCTCCGCCAAGTCGGCGATCGCATAGGTCCGCGCCATCGCGCTGTGGCCCAGCCCTGCGATCTGCGGAAAGACGAACCACATCCAGTGCCCGGTCTTGCGGCCGCTGCGCAGTTCGGCGAGTGCCTGCGCATGGGATGCGGCCTGTGCCGAAACGAAGCGGTCGAGATCGTGCGCCATCGCACAGGCAACCGCCGGGCGGCTCGCCGCGTTCCACCGCCATGCACCGTCTGTCCCTCGTTCCGCTCCTGATGCTCGCCGCATGCGGCAGCAACGCCGACAAGCCCGCGGACAATGCCGCCGCGGCGGGGTTCGTGCCGCCGCCGACGCAGGCGCCGACGCCGATCGCGGGACAGGCGCACAGCAATACGATCACCGCCTATGTCGGGCGCTATCCGACCGACGCCGTCGATGGCGTCGGATTCTACGACCGGACCGAGGTGTCGCGCGCGCTGATCGACGCGGTGGGCGACGACAAACTGCGTCATCGCTTCACCGGTCGCGATGCGGTGACGGTGCCGATCTGGCAGACGAAGGACGGGCGGATCGCCGCGCATGGCTGTGAACCGCATAATTGCGGCGATGCCGACTGGACGTTCCTCGTCGCGCCCGACGGTACGCGGGGCGAGGCATGCCACCACGATGCCGCGACCATGGGCGCGACCAGCCGCTGGTATGCCGCCGGTTCGGCGCCGAAGATCCGTCCCGGCGATTGTCCCCAGGAGTAACCGCGATGCTCGAACATATCCCCGCCTGGCTGGGCAAGGCCCTTGGCGACGTCCGCGCCGGCATGGAAAAGCTGGCGATCGTCCGCGCCGCACCCGATGCCGGCCTGCCGTCGCTCGCCCTGTCGAGCCCTGCATTCGGTGACGGCGCCCGTCTGCCCGAGCGGTTCACGGCGGATGGTGACGGCGTGTCGCCGCCGCTCGTCTGGGGGATGCCGCCCGAAGGCACGGCGCGGCTGGCGTTGCTGGTCGAGGATGCCGACGCGCCGGCGCCGCAGCCGCTGGTGCATGCCGTGGTCTGGAACATCCCCGCCGATGCCGGGCGTCTGGTCGAGGGCGCGATCGTCGGCGACGGCGATGGCGACGCGGAGCGCGATGTCGGGCGCAATTCCTATTTCCGCGAAGGCTGGCTGCCACCCGATCCGCCGACCGGACACGGCAGCCATCGTTACGTCTTCCAGCTGTTCGCGCTGGGCGCGGGCGCGGGGGATCCGGGCGCGACGCCGGGACGGTCTGCGGTGATCGAGGCGATGGCGGGGCATGTGCTCGCCGCGGGGGTGCTGATCGGCACCTACAGCCGGGGCGAGGCGGCACCGGTCGGACGGGTGGGTGCGGTGGTGGCGGGGTGAGGGGGCGGCCCGGCGTGCTGCCGGGCCTGTCCCGCTCCGCGCGCGCTCAGCCGGCGGTCACGCCGCCCTGGCTGGCGAGGACGAGAATGGTGGTCGCGAACGAGGCGAGACCGACGAACAGACTGCGGTACATGGGCATGGCTCCGTGACGGTCGCGGTTCAGGCGATCGGGACGACAGGGACGGCGGCGCTGACGGCGAGCGTCGCGAAGGCGAGGGCGGCGATGACCGAGAAGGCGGCGCGCTGGGCGATTTCGAAGCGAAGAAACATGATGTGGATCCCTTTGATCGGTCGGAGCGAACCGTTCGCTGCCGATGCAAAGGGCATTGCAGACGCCGTGCCAGTTTCTTCAAACCACTGAAATATCACGGAAAACGCCGGTAGCCCATGTCGAATTGGGATTTTGCGCCAACTCCCTGGCGCAATGCACGCCAGATTCAGGCGGCGCAGACCCGGTCGCGCCCGTCCGCCTTGGCGGTATAGAGCAGCCGGTCCGCGCGCGCGAACGCGGCGGCGATGTCTTCCGCCGTCTGCACCGCGGTCACCCCGATCGACAGCGTCACCTGGCCGATCGGCGTGTCGCTCTCGCGCAGCCGGAAGCGCTTGTTCGCGATCGCGTCGCGCACCCCGTCGAGATGGCTGGCGGCATCGGCGAGCGCGACGCCGCGCAGCAGCACGGCGAATTCCTCGCCGCCGTGGCGCACGACGAGCTGCCCGTGGCATTCGTCGGCGAGCGTGCGGCCGACCGCGCTCAGCACCCGGTCGCCGATCTGGTGGCCGTGCGCGTCGTTGATCCGCTTGAACCGGTCGATATCGCAGATCGCGAGGCAGAACGGGCCGTCGCGGTCGCGCCGCCTGGCGAACGCCTCGTCGAACGCGCGGCGGTTGGGCAGGCCGGTCAGCGCGTCGCGGCGGGCGGTGTCGTTCGCCTCAGCCAGCTTGACGCGCAGCGCCTCGGTTTCGTCGGTGGCCTGCGCCAGCCGCACCTCCGCATCGCGGATGCGGGTCAGCATCGTGCCGGTGATCCGCGCGATCTCGTCGAGCCCGGCCACCGCGCCCGCCGCCGGCGCCACATGCTCCATGCGCGCGGCGCTGTGCGCCAGGTCGCGTCCGAACCCGCGCGTCTCGTCCTGCATCGTGCGCATCATCGTGGCGAAATCGTCGACCTGTGCCTGCGTGTCGGCGACCAGCCGGATCGCGGCATCCTCGACGCGCGTCGCGCGGTCGTGCTCCGCCTGTCGCTGCGGGGCGGAATCGGCGGGCAGCGGTGGCGGACCGGCGGCGACGCTGCCGCCCAGCGCCTCGATATCGGACCGGCTGAGGCGGACGCCGCCGTCGGTCAGCCGCGCGACCGCGCGCGCGATCGGACCGCCGGGATTGGCGATGACATCATAGGCGAAGCTGTAATGCGCGGGTTCCGGGCTCAGGCCCTGCGCGGCGAGGAATGCGCCGACCTGGGAGAAGAGGTCCCCCCTGTCGTCCTTCCTTGCTGCGAACGGCCCGCCCATCTTGCACCCTCGAAAACCCGCAACGCTTCTAGGCGCGCATTGGTTAGCGGAGCGTTGCGCTTCGGTCAGCTATGGTGAAGCTTGCGAACCGCCGCGAGCGTCAGCGCGACGTGCTGCGTCGGATTCATGTCGTCGTGGACGAAGGCGATCCGGCCGTCCTGGCCGATGACGTAGCTGGTCCGCTTGGTCAGCGCACGCCCGCCGGCGTTGAGCGCGACGTCGTAGTTCTTGATGACCGCCGGCCCGGCGCTCGCCACCGCGAACTTGCCCGCGCACTTTTCCGCCGAGAAACGCTGGAGCGTGGGAACGTCGTCGGCGGACATGCCGATCACCGTCGCGCCGGCCTTCTGGAAGTCGGGGATCGCCTCGGCAAAGGCATGCGCTTCGGCGTTGCAGCCGCCGGTGAACGCGGCGGGGAAGAAATACAGCACGACCGGCCCCTTCTTCAACTGCTGCGCCAGGTCGATCGCGACGACGTTGCCGGCGACCGCGCCGCGCGTGGCGAAGGTCGGCGCCTTGGCGCCCACGGCGAGGCCGGCGGCGGCGGCCGGGGCGGCGACCAGGGCGACGGCGGCGAAGGCGGAAATCAGGCGCATCGACATATCCTCTCGAAGTTGACGCACCCTAGCGCGCCGGGAAGGAGCGCGATAGGGCGGGCGGGCATGCCGATCACATCAGCCGATATCACGCTCGCCGGTCGCCTCGCCGATGCCGCCGGTGCCGCGATCCGCCCCTATTTCCGCAGCGAGCACGGGGTCGAATACAAGGACGACCATTCCCCCGTCACCCGTGCCGATCGCGAGGCGGAGGCAGCGATGCGCAAGCTGCTCGATGCCGAGGCGCCGGGCGACGGCGTGATCGGTGAGGAATATGGCGAGAAGCCCGGCGTCACCGGGCGGCAATGGGTGCTCGACCCGATCGACGGCACGCGCAGCTTCACCGTCGGCCGCGCGATCTTCGGCACGCTGATCGCGCTGGTCGAGGACGGCTGGCCGCTGCTCGGCATCATCGATCAGCCGGTGCAGCGCGAACGCTGGCTGGGCGTCGCGGGGCGGCCGACGACGTTCAACGGCCGGCCGACCCGCACGCGCACCTGCGCGGCGCTGGAGGGCGCGATCCTCGCCACGACCAGCCCGCACCTGTTCGCCGACGGCGACGTGCCGCATTACATGGCGCTGGTCGCCGCCGCGTCGGGCGGGCACACGCGGCAGGGGCCGGTCTATGGCGGCGATTGCTACAATTACGGCCTGCTCGCGAGCGGCCACCTCGACATCGTCGCCGAATCGGGGCTGCAATTGTACGATTTCGCCGCGCTGGTGCCGGTGGTGGAGGGCGCGGGCGGGCGGATGTGCGACTGGAACGGCGATCCGCTGACCGCGGCGAGCGCGGGCCATGTGCTGGCGATCGGCGACCCCGCCCGCACCGACGACGTGCTGGAGGCGATCCGCTCCGCACCCGGAGGACACGCGCACTGAACGTCGCCGGGGCAGCGCTCCCGGCGCGTCAGAAGATGCCCAGGAACTTCTTGCGCTGGTCCTTCTTCTCGCCCGCCGAGCCCTTGCCGTTCTCTTCCTTCGCGGTCGTGCCGCGGCCGACGTCGTCGCGGGGCTGCCCCCGGGTGGTGCGCTGTGCCTTCGCGGTGGCGCCGGCGAGGACGGGGCCGCAGGCCGCGGACTTGGCGTCGCCGATGTCGACGAACGCCAGCACGCCAGCGAGCGGCGTCGCCACGATCGCGAGGCCCAGGCCCGCGCCGGCCCGGCCGAGCAGCTGGTCGCTGATGACGTCGAGTTTCGGCGCCGCGAAATGCCCGCCGACCCCGACCGGCGACTGGCCGGAGAACAGGCTGAACTTCTTGCCGTCCGCGCGGAAGGCGAGGTCGAGCGCCTCGGTACGGAAGCTGAACCCGCCGCGGCCGACGATGACGTTCTTGGTCGTGTCGAACAGGATCGGGTCCGCCGCCGCGACGCCGTTGCGCACCGTGAACGCGACCAGTCCGCAATTGAGCTCGACCGGCTTCTTCAGCTTGTCCTCGAACATCTTCTGCACGAACGTGCCGAGGTCGAGCTCGGCGAGCTGGACGTTGCGGGTCCACAGCTGGCCCTGCGGGATGACGAACGCCAGCCGGCCGTGCGCGGTGCTGAGCGAATCGTGGATCGAATCGCCGCGTCCCTCCAGCCGGATGCGCCCCTTTACCGTGCCCGTCGTCCCCGCCTCGGCGACGCCATAGCCGGCGAGCAGCCGGCCGAGCGGCGTCGGCGCCAGCCGGATGTCGTAGCTGACCGCGGAGGGCCGCTGGCGCGTGTCGAAGATCACGTCCGACGCCACGTTGCCGCGCGCCATCGCGAAGCTGAGCGGCGACAGCGCCAGCCGCCCGCGTTCGAGGTCGAGCGTCAGGTCGATGTCGCTGATCGGCAGGTTGCGCGAGCGCACGCTGCCGATCGTCCATTTGAGGTCGGCGTCGAACCGCTGCATCGTCGCGATGGGCAGCTCGGCATCGGGCATGATCGCCTGCGGCGGCGCACCCGTCGCGGCGGCGGCGGCGAGCGCGCCCCGCGATGCGACGATATCCGGGTTGAAGCCGATGAACGGCGCGGCGTCGATGATGTCGAGCGTCTTGGTGCGCAGCTGCGAATCGAGGTGGATGCGCGTGCCGTTGGTGACGGTCAGCGTCCCCGCGACGTCGCTCGCGCCGACGATGCCGCGCATGCGCGTGAAGGTATAGACCTGCCCCTGCTGCACCATCTGCGCCGTCAGGCGGTAGTCGCGCGTCTGCGGGATGACGACGCCGATGATGCCCAGCAGCTCGGCAAGGTTGCGCCCGCGTGCGCGGGTCTGGAGCGGGACGCCCTCGACCCCCGCGATCGACGGCAGCGTGCCCGAGACGTCGACGACGTTGTGCGCCGCCCAGGCGCGCAGCACGAGCTCGTTCCTGCCGCGGTTCACGGTGGCGTCGGGGGCGAGCAGCCGTGCGGCGACGCGGAACGGCGTGGCGCGGATCGTGCCGGTCCCGTCGACGCCGACGGCCTTGCCGATGCGGGCGTTGGACGACAGGATGTCGGCGACCTTCAGGTCGGCGAGCAACTGCATCCGCGGGTCGCGATAGCGAACGGTCGTGCCGCGGACGGTGGCTGTGTCGATGCGTGGAAAGTCCAGCGGCTTGCCGCCCTTGGCGGTGCTGAACGTCCAGGTGTTGGCATCGTGCGCCGCATTCCATTCCAGGTCGACCGCGCCGTTCGTCAGGTCGAGCCAGTACAGGTGCCGCTTGCCCCAGATCAGCGACAGCGGCGCGATCCGCGTGTCGATCCGCTCCGCCTGGAACAGGTAGGGGCGGGTCGCCCAGCCCGGATTGGCGATCGTCATCCGTTCGGCGAGGAACTTGATGCGGAACGGCGCGAAATAGAGCTGGAAATCGCCCGCGACGGTCACCGGGCGATGCGTCTGGCCACCGACGAACCGCTCGAAGGGGTGTTTCAGGAACCGGCCCTTGGTGATGTAGAGCACCAGCCAGATGGCGACGACCACGCCGAGCAGCGCCAGCACGACGTTGCGCGCGATTCGCCAGCTCCGGTGGCGGCGTGCCGGTGCCGCGACCGTCGCCGCCGCGGCCGGCGTGTCGGTCGGCGCATCGGGCGACGCCGGGGCGGGGTTGGGCATGTCCATCGGCGGCAACAGCGCGCCAGCGCTCGTTCCGGTTCCGCATCGGTTGCGTTTCCCGGCCGGTGCCGCTATGGGCCCCGCTTCCCGAGCGAGGCGCTACAGGACTGCCCGGCCATCAAGGGCTGCCGCGGCTGTCCATGCCATGCTCACAGCGAAAGGACCAAAATGCCCAAGCTCAAGACCAAGAGCGGCGTCAAGAAGCGCTTCAAGCTCACCGCCAGCGGTTTGCTGAAGCACGGCGTCGCCGGCAAGCGCCACCGCCTGATTAGCCACAACAGCAAGTACATCCGCCAGAACCGCGGCACCAAGGTGCTGTCGAAGGCCGACACCGCCACGGTGAAGGCCTGGGCGCCGTACGGCCTCAAGTAAGGATAACGGGACATGGCACGCGTCAAGAGGGGTGTAACCACCCGCGCCAAGCACAAGCGGATCCTGGTCCAGGCCAAGGGCTATTACGGCCGCCGCAAGAACACGATCCGCATTGCGCGTCAGGCCGTCGAAAAGGCCGGCCAGTATGCGTACCGCGATCGCAAGGTCAAGAAGCGGACCTTCCGCGGCCTGTGGATCCAGCGCATCAACGCCGGCGTCCGCGCCGAGGGCCTGACCTATTCGCAGTTCATGCACGGCCTGAAGCTGGCCGGTGTCGAGCTCGACCGGAAGGTCCTGGCCGACATCGCGATGCACGAAGGCGCCGCCTTCAGCGCGATCATCGCGCAGGCGAAGGCGGCACTGCCCCAGGCCGCCTGAGGCGCCTGCACGCAGCGACGAGACGAGGGGCGTCGGTGGGCAACCACCGGCGCCTTTTTCGTTTGGCGCGCCGGGGGACGGCTCCCCCTGTCCGTCATCCCGGCGAACGCCGGGATCCATGGACGCTGACGTCGCGGCTGGAAGCGCGGAGGTCGGCACATATGGACCCCTGCCTTCGCGGGGGTGACGAAGGGTGTCGGGGAATGAGCAGGCCTCTTTCCTGCCGGTCCGGACTCGCAATGTGCGTGTCGTGGCCTTACGCGAAGCGCTCAGGTGACGGGCAGGCCGACCTTCCTACCCCCATCGTCATTCCCGCGAAGGCGGGAATCCATAAACGCCGCTGTCGTTGCTAGACGCGCCGAGGTCTGCGCGTATGGATTCCCGCCTTCGCGGGAATGACGGAAGGGTGTTTAGGCAGCAGCGGTGCGGGACGGCGCTCCCGAGGGCATGAGGGGGGGGACAGGAATGGAGTGGATACCGTGCGTCTACATCCTTGCCAGCGGACGCTGCGGAACGCTCTACATCGGCGTCACCTCGAACCTTCTCGGCCGGTTGATCCAGCATCGCGAAGGATTGATCCCGGGGTTCACCTGCCGCTACGGCGTTCACCGTCTGGTCTGGTACGACGTCGCGGACACGATGGACGCCGCGATCCGGCGTGAGAAGCAATTGAAGAAATGGCGTCGCGACTGGAAGCTGCGACTGATCGAGGACCATAATCCCGGCTGGGATGATCTTGCGACCGGCCTCGGCCTGCCGCCCCTGAAAGAGAGCGATACGTGACCGAAGACCTCGATACCCTGCGCGACCACATGCTGACCGCGATCGATGCCGCGACCGGGCTCGATGCGCTCGAGGCGGTGCGCGTCGACGCGCTCGGCAAGCAGGGCAGCGTCACGCAGCTGCTCAAGACGCTGGGGCGGATGAGCCCCGACGAGCGCCAGACCGCCGGCCCGCGGATCAACGGCCTGCGCGAAGCGGTCGCCGGCGCGATCGCCGCGCGCAGGACCGTGCTGGAGCGCACCGCGCTCGACGCGCGGCTCGCGACCGAGACGCTCGACATGACGCTGCCCGCGGGCGCGGCGACCGCCGGGACGGTGCACCCGGTCAGCCAGGTGATGGACGAACTCGCCGAGATCTTCGCCGACCTCGGCTTCGCGGTCGCCACCGGGCCGGAGATCGAGACCGACTGGCACAATTTCACCGCGCTCAACATTCCCGAAACGCACCCCGCGCGGGCGATGCACGACACCTTCTACCTCCAGCAGGGGCTGGACGCGAAGGCGGGCGGCACGTTCGACGAGCGCGCGACCTTCTCGCTGCTGCGCACGCACACCTCGCCCGTCCAGATCCGCACGATGCTGGACCAGCCGCCGCCGATCCGCATCATCGCGCCCGGCCGCACCTATCGCTCCGACAGCGACGCGACCCACACGCCGATGTTCCATCAGGTCGAGGGGCTGGTGATCGACAAGGGCATCACGCTCGGCCACCTCAAATGGACGCTGGAGACGTTCCTGAAGGCGTTCTTCGAGCGCGACGACATCGTCCTGCGCCTGCGCCCGAGCTATTTCCCGTTCACCGAGCCGTCCGCGGAGGTCGACGTCGGCTATACGATCGAGAAGGGCAAGCGCGTCATCGGTGGCCACCCCGGCGGCGCGGGGGGCGGCGGCTGGATGGAGGTGCTCGGCTCCGGCATGGTCCATCCCAAGGTCATCGCCGCCTGCGGGCTCGATCCCGAGGAATGGCAGGGCTTTGCCTTCGGCTGCGGCATCGACCGGCTGGCGATGCTGAAATACGGCATGGACGACCTGCGGCCGTTCTTCGACGGCGATATCCGCTGGCTCAAGCATTACGGCTTCTCGGCGCTCGATGTCCCCACGCTGTCCGGAGGAGTCGGCGCATGAAGTTCACCCTGTCCTGGCTCGCCGAGCATCTCGCCACCGCTGCCGCGCCCGACGCCATCGTCGATGCGCTGACCCGTATCGGGCTGGAGGTGGAGGGCGTCCACAATCCCGGCGACGCGCTGCGCGCGTTCCGCGTCGCGCGCGTGCTGACCGCCGAGCGCCACCCGCAGGCGGACAAGCTGCAGGTCCTGTCGGTCGATGCCGGCGACGGGCCGTTGCAGGTGGTCTGCGGCGCGCCCAACGCGCGCGCCGGCATGGTCGGCGTGTTCGGTCCGCCGGGTGCCTATGTCCCCGGGCTCGACGTGACGCTGAAGGTCGCGGCGATCCGCGGCGTCGAATCGAACGGCATGATGTGTTCGACCCGCGAACTGGAGCTTGGCGAGGACCATGACGGGATCATCGAACTGCCCGCGGACGCGCCGGTGGGCACCGCCTATCCCGACTATGCCGGACTCGACGATGCGGTGATCGACGTCAGCATCACCCCCAATCGCCAGGATTGCATGGGCGTGCGCGGAATCGCGCGCGATCTCGCCGCCGCCGGTCTCGGCACGCTCAAGCCGCTGGCGGTCGCCCCCGTCGCGGGCACTGGCGCGGCGCCCGACGCGCGCACCGACGATACTGCCGGCTGCCCCGCCTTCTTCGCGCAGGCGGTCGGCGGCGTGCGCAACGGCGAGGCGCCGGAATGGATGCGCCGCCGCCTGACCGCGATCGGGCAGAAGCCGATCAGCGCGCTGGTCGACATCACCAACTACGTCTCGATCGACCTCGGCCGGCCGCTGCACGTCTACGATCGCGCGCATGTCGAGGGACCGCTGGTCGCGCGCAAGGCGGTGGCCGGCGAGCAGGTGCTGGCGCTCAACGGCAAGACCTATACGCTCGATCCGACGATGACCGTCATCGCCGATGCGCGCCAGGTACACGACATCGGCGGCATCATGGGCGGCGAGCATTCGGGCGTGTCGGCGGCGACCACCGACGTGCTGATCAAATGCGCCTTCTTCGATCCCGACCACATCGCCCGCACCGGGCAGGCGCTGATGCTGACCAGCGACGCGCGCCAGCGGTTCGAACGCGGCGTCGATCCCGCGTTCCTCGACGACGGGCTGGCGATCGCGACACGGCTGGTGCTCGACCTGTGCGGCGGCACCGCGTCGCCGGTCACGCGCGCAGGGGAACCGCCGCTGACGCCGCGGACCGTCGCCTACGATCCGGCGAGGGCGGAGACGCTGGGCGGCCTGTCCGTTCCCGCCGATCGCCAGCGCGCGATCCTCGAATCGCTCGGCTTCGCCGTCGATGACGGCTGGACCGTCACCGTGCCGAGCTGGCGCCGCGACGTCGACGGCGCCGCCGACCTGGTCGAGGAGGTGATCCGGATCGAGGGGATCGACAAGGTCGCGCCGGTGCCGCTGCCGCGCGCCCCCGGCGTCGCCCGGCCGACCGCGACCCCCGAACAGAAGCTCGAGCGCCGCGTCCGCCGCGCCGCCGCCGCGCGCGGCCTCGACGAGGCGGTGACGTGGAGCTTCCTGTCCGAGGCACAGGCGGCGCCGTTCGGCGGCGGGGCGTGGAGCCTCGCCAATCCGATCAGCGAGGACCTGAAGGTGATGCGGCCGTCGTTGCTGCCGGGCCTGCTGTCCGCGACGGCGCGCAACCTGAAGCGCGGCGTCGCGGCGGTGCGGCTGTTCGAGATCGGCCGCCGCTACCTCGCCGATGCCGAGCATGCGACGCTGGGGCTGGTGCTCGCCGGCACCCGGCGCGAGCGCGGCTGGCGCGAGGGCAAGGGCGCGACGTTCGATGCGTTCGACGCCAAGGCGGAGGCATTGGCGCTGCTCGCCGCGGCCGGCGCGCCCGTCGACAACCTTCAGGTGATGGGCGATGCGGGCGATGCCTGGCATCCGGGCCAGAGCGGGACGCTGCGGCTGGGGCCCAAGGTCG
Organism: Sphingomonas sp. A2-49; assembly: GCF_025548555.1. Taxonomy (GTDB): domain Bacteria; phylum Pseudomonadota; class Alphaproteobacteria; order Sphingomonadales; family Sphingomonadaceae; genus Sphingomonas. The sequence goes on along the minus strand of NZ_JAJLPA010000015.1, from coordinate 53,793 downwards.
TGCTCGCGCGGTTCGGCATGTTGCATCCGTCACTGCTGAAGGCGTTCGATCTCGACGGTGCGGTCGCTGCGGTCGAATTGTACCTGGATGCGCTGCCGATGCGGCGCGAGGCGAAGGGCGGCGGCTTCATGCGCCCCGCCTTCGCGCCGCCCGCACTCCAGTCGGTCCGCCGCGACTTCGCCTTCCTCGTCCCCGCCGACGTCAGCGCCGATGCGCTGGTGCGCGCCGTGCGCAGTGCCGACAAGGCGGCGATCACCGGCGCACGCGTGTTCGACGTGTTCACCGGGGCCGGCGTCGAGGACGGCCGCAAGTCGGTCGCGGTCGAGGTGACGCTCCAGCCGAGCGAGAAGAGCTTCACCGACGACGCGCTGAAGGCCATCGCCGACCGCGTCGTCGCCGCGGCAGCGAAACAGGGCGCGACCTTGCGCGGATAGTGACGGCCCGGGGGTGTCGGGAACGCAATCCCGTCACCCCCGGGCACGCTCGCGCGCGACCGGGCGCCCCGGCGCTAGATCTTCGCGAGCGCCTCGGCGATCAGGCGACGGCTGTTGGCGATGCCATACAGCGCGATGAAGCTGCCCATGCGCGGCCCCTGTTCGGACCCCAGCAGCGTTTCGTACAGCGCCTTGAACCAGTCGCGCAGGCTGTCGAAGCCGGCGGTCTTGCCGATCTCGTAGACGACGTTCTGGATATCCTCCGCGCCCGCCCCCTCGGGCAATGCGGCGAGGTCGGCGTCGAGCCGGCGCAGCGCCGCGACCTCGACACCCTGCGGCGCGCGGCGGTTCAGCGTCGGCGCGACGAAATCGCGGGCATAGGCGAGCGCATAGCCGATCAGCCGGTCGAGCTCGGGATCGCGCTCCGGCGTCGCATCCGGCACGTAATTGCGCAGGTAACCCCAGACCTGCGCCTTGGTCGCCTCGCCCATAACCCCGACGAGGTTGAGCAGCAGCCCGAACGTCACCGGCAGCGTCGCGGCCGGCACCGCACCGTCGTGGATATGGTGCACCGGATTGCCGAGCTGTTGCTTGACGTCCTGCGCGGGGTAGTTGCCGCGGAACTGCCAGTAATCGTCGACTGCGCGCGGGATGACGCCGAAGTGCAGCGACTTCGCCTTCCTGGGCTCGCGATAGGCGAAGAAGGCGAGGCTTTCCTCCGGCCCATAGGTCAGCCATTGGTCGAGGCTGAGGCCGTTGCCCTTGGACTTGGAGATCTTCTCGCCCTTCTCGTCGAGGAACATCTCGTAATTGAACCCTTCCGGCGGGCGCCCGCCGAGGACGCGCGCGATCCGCGAACTCTGCGTGACCGAATCGATCAGGTCCTTGCCTGCCATCTCGTAATCGACGCCGAGCGCGACCCAGCGCATCGCCCAGTCGACCTTCCATTGCAGCTTGGCGCGGCCGCCGAGCGCGGACTGGACGATGCGCTCGCCGCTCTCGTCGACGAAGGCGATCGTGCCGGCTTGCGGGTCGACCACCTCGACCGGAACCTGCAGCACGACGCCGCTGGTGGGGCTGACCGGCAGCACCGGCGAATAGGTTTCGCGCCGCTCGGCCCGCAGCGTCGGCAGCATGACGTCGAGGATGTCCTGATGGTGGCGCAGCACGTTCCTGATCGCATCGTCGAACCGGCCGCCCTCGTAATAATCGGTGGAGGAGGCGAAGTCGTAGTCGAAGCCGAACCGGTCCAGGAATTGCCGCAGCATCGCGTTGTTGTGCGCGGCGAAGCTGTCGAACTTGCCGAACGGATCGGGAATCCGCGTCAGCGGCTTGCCGAGATGCTCGCGCAGCATGGCGCCGTTGGGGACGTTGTCGGGCACCTTGCGCAGACCGTCCATGTCGTCGCTGAACGCGATCAGCCGGGTCGGCTGGTCGGACAGCGCGTGGAAGGCGTTGCGCACCATCGTCGTGCGCAGCACCTCGTTGAACGTGCCGATGTGCGGCAGGCCCGACGGGCCATAGCCGGTCTCGAACAGGATCGGCGCGGGCGCCCCGTCCACCGCCGGCTTGCCGTCGGGATAGCGCTTGAGCAGCTTGCGCGCCTCCTCATAGGGCCAGGCCTTGGAATCGAGGGCGGCGGAGCGCAGGTCGGTATCGGTCATGATGTGCGCGCATCTGCCGCTTCGCGCGGCGAAGCGCAAATGCTATACACGTCCTATGAACCAACGGTCCGCCTTCGACGGTCCCCGGCCGGTCAAGCTGACCGTGGACGACTTTGCCCTGCTCCACGCCGCGGGCGCGCTTGCGGGCTATCATCATGCCGAACTGATCGAGGGGACGGTGACGGACATGAGCCCGCAACAGCGCCCCCACTCCTTCGCCAAGAACGAACTGACCCATCGCCTGCGCATGGCGCTGGAGGCGATGGGTTCGCGCTTCACGGCGCAAAGCGAAGTGACGCTGGCGCTGCCACCGCACAATGCGCCGGAGCCCGACATCGTGGTGACGGACGCACCGAGGGGCGAGGGCTATATGCCGGCGTCGTCGGTCGCGCTCGTCGTCGAGGTCGCCGACAGCAGCATCCGCTACGACCTCGGAGACAAGCAGAGGTTGTACGCCGCGGGTGGCATCGCGGAATATTGGGTGGTCGATGTGACCGAGGGCGTCGTGCACCAGTTCTGGAACGCGGCCGACGGCGAGTTCGCGCGATCCCATACGCTGCCGCTCGCCGGTCGGTTGACGAGCGTCACCCTGCCCGAGCTTGCCATCGACGGCGCCGGAATCCTCTGAACCGGCACTGGCGTTTTCGGTTCGTTCCACGCTAAGGCGTGCGGCGTGATCCCCTATCCCGCCCTCCACGCCAGCCACGGCGGCATCTGGATCGCCACGGCGGAGGGTACGCGGCCGATCGGACGGGGCGAGGCGATCCGTATCGCCGCGGACACGCCGGTGATCCTGCTCAACGCGCCGCTCGTCGGCCAGCGGCTCGGCTATCCCGAGGTGTCGGGGCTGGACCTGCTCGAACTGTTCGCCTTCCTGCATCCGGCGCGCTTTGCGGTGCCGACGCCGCAGGGGCTGGCGCGCGCGGTCGACCTGTCGCCGCCGGACCGGGACGAGGACGTCGCCGCTTTCCTGCGCGAGGCGGCGGCGGCGCTGCTCGCGGTGCCGGAGGGCGACTGGCCGGAGCGCGAGGGGGCGTGGACCGCGGCGCAGTCGCTCGGCCGGCTGCGCTGGCCGTGGGCGCCCGCGATCGGGCCGCTGCTCGCCCGGCCAAAGGTCAACGAGCGCTGGCTGTTCGCGACCCTGCCGGAATGGGAGGAGCAGGCGCCGCGACCCGCGCCGCTGACCGCAGTCATCCCGCCCGCCGACGCCGAGGCGCGGCTCGCCGACCTCACCGGCCATGGCGCGGAGGAGCGGCTGGGCCAGCGCGCCTTCGCGGTCGCCGCCACCGACGCGTTCGCGCCGCGGGCGATGCGCGATGCGCCCAACCTGGTCCTTGCCGAGGCGGGGACGGGCATCGGCAAGACGCTGGGCTATCTCGCCCCCGCCTCGCTGTGGGCGGAGCGGGCGGGCGGCGCGGTGTGGATCAGCACCTATACCAAGGCGCTGCAACGCCAGCTCGCCAAGGAGACGGAGCGGCTGTTTCCCGATCCCGCGGTGCGCCGGCACAAGGTGGTCACGCGCAAGGGCCGCGAGAACTATCTGTGCCTGCTCAACCTCGAGGATGCGTTGCAGGGCGGGTTCGCCGGGCGTGCCGCGATCCTGGCGCAACTGGTCGCGCGCTGGGCGGCGTACAGCGCCGACGGCGACATGGTCGGCGGCGACCTGCCGGGCTGGCTGCCGACGCTGTTCCGCCGCAACGGCCCGACTGCACTGACCGACCGGCGCGGCGAATGCGTCTATGCCGGCTGCCCGCATTACCGGAAATGCTTCATCGAGCGCGCCGCCCGCGCCTCGGCGGAGGCGGACGTGGTGATCGCCAACCATGCGCTGGTGATGGTCAATGCCGCGCGCGGGCGCGAAACCGCGACGCGCCCGACCCGCTACGTCTTCGACGAGGGCCATCACCTGTTCGAGGCGGCCGATTCGATGTTCGCCACCGCGTTGACCGGACAGGAGACGATCGAGCTGCGGCGCTGGATCCTGGGGCCCGAAAGCGGCGGTCGCGGGCGCCGGCGCGGGTTGCAGGCGCGGCTGTCCGACGTCGCGAGCTACGACGAGCAGGGCGGCGTCGCGATCCAGGACGCGGTCGAGGCGGCGCGCCACCTCGCCGGCGACGGCTGGCTCGGGCGGATCGGCGAGGGCGCGCCGTTCGGCCCGATCGAACATCTGCTCGCCGCGGTGCGCGGCCTCACCTACGCCCGCGCCGAACAGCCGGGCGATGCCGGCTATGGACTGGAAACCGAACTCGCCCAGCCGACGCCTGAGCTGATCGAGGCCGCCGCGCCCGCCGCCGCCGCGCTCGATGCGCTGGTGCGGCCGCTGGTGACGCTCGGCCGGCGGCTGGAGGCGGTGCTGGCCGAGGCGCCGGACTGGATGGACGCGCCCGCCCGCGCCCGTGTCGAGGGGGCGATCGCCTCGATCGGCTGGCGGGCGGAGACGGTCGCGGCATGGCTGTCGCTGCTCGCCCGCGTCGGCGGGCCGGTCGATCCGGCGCACGTCGACTGGCTCGCGGTCGACCGGATCGAGGGGCGCGAATACGACATCGGCCTGCACCGCCACTGGCTCGACCCGACGCGCCCCTTTGCCGAGGTGGTGCTGAAACCCGCGCACGGCGCGCTCGTCACCTCGGCGACGCTGACCGGCGGCGGCGACTGGGACAGCGCGGAGGCGCGGGTCGGCGCGCCGCATCTGGCGCGGGCGCCGTCCCGGTTCGAGGCGAAGAGTCCGTTCGACTATCCCGGCCAGTCCGACGTGCTGATCGTCACCGACGTCAAGCGCGGCGACCTGCCCGCGCTCGCCAACGCCTATGCGCGGCTGATCGTCGCGGCCGGCGGGGGGACGCTGGGGCTGTTCACCGCGATCCGGCGGCTGCGCGGCGTCCACGGCCGCATCGCCGACCGGCTGGCGCGCGAGGGGTTGCCGCTGCACGCGCAGCACGTCGACCCGATCGATACCGGCACGCTGGTCGACATCTTCCGCGACGATCCCGCCGCCTCGCTGCTCGGCACCGACGCGCTGCGCGACGGCGTCGACGTGCCGGGACGGTCGCTGCGGCTGGTGGTGATGGAGGGCGTGCCCTGGCCCAAGCCCAGCGTGCTGCACGCCGCGCGGCGGCTGGCGGGCGGCGGCGGCGCGTACGACGACCGCATCGTCCGCGCGCGGCTGGCACAGGCGTTCGGCCGGCTGATCCGCCGCGCCGACGATCGCGGCGCCTTCGTCATGCTGTCGGCGGCGATGCCGTCGCGCCTCCTCACCGCCTTTCCGCCCGGCGTCGGCATCGCGCGGGTGACGCTGGACGAGGCGGTGGCGCGGGTGCGGGCGCGGCTGGCGCCATCGCCGCTTTCCATGGACGGCGACATCGGGCAAGACGCGCGCCTCGCGATCGATCACGGAGACGCCGGTTGAAGACGCTGACGCTGCTGCGCCATGCAAAGTCCGGCTGGGACGACCCCGTGACCCGCGATTTCGACCGGCCGCTCAACGGCAAGGGCAAGCGCGCGGCGCAGACCGTCGGGCGGCATCTGCGCGATCTGGGGCTGGAATTCGACCATGTCGTCGCATCCCCCGCGATCCGCGTCGGCGAGACGCTGGACGCGGTCGGCGCGGGCTACGGCCGCGCCCTGACGCCGGTCTGGGAACGGCGCATCTATCTCGCTTCGGCCGCGACGCTGCTCGATGTCGTCCACGACCTGCCCGGCGATGCCGCGCGGGTGCTGATGGTCGGGCACAATCCGGGGCTGGAGGATCTGGTGCTGATGCTGGTGCCGGCGGCGGGCGGCGGCGAAGGCCTGCGCGGCCTCGTCGAACAGAAATACCCGACCGCGACGCTGGCGGAAATGACGCTGGACATCGCGGGCTGGGACGAAGCGGGGGCCGGCGGCGCGACGCTGACCCGCTACGTCCGCCCGCGCGATCTCGACGCGAGCCTAGGCCCCGACGAGGATTAGCGCTGTCGGCGATCGTCCGTCCTCGTCACCCGTAAAACGTCCGGGGTGACGTGGTCTCGCCGGTGGACCGTCCCGCCAGATGTCAGGCGGCGATCGGGAACCGCAGCAGCCGCCGGTCGACCGGGACCAGCGCCTCCGCGCCCTTGCCGATCGCGCGGGTCAGCGCGGGGTGGTCGACGTCGAGCCCCCCGGTCAGCGCGCCGAACGCGGGCAGCACGATCTTACGCGCCGTCGCGACGAAACAGCGTCGCGCGACCTGCTTGCCGCGCACCTGCACGCGCAGCTTGGGGTGGAAATGGCCCGACAGTTCGGGTCGCGTTTCCGCCGGATCGGCCTCGTGGCGCAGCACCAGCCCGTCGACCAGCGCCTCCGCCGCGACGGCGCCGCCGCAGCGATCGGTGATGACGGGATCGTGGTTGCCGGTGATCCAGGTCCAGCGCAGCCCGCCGGTCAGCGCGCGCAGGCGGATCTGCGCCTCGGCGGGCAGCCGGTCGCAGCCGGCGCTGTCGTGGAAGCTGTCGCCCAGGCACCACAGTTCCTCGGCCCCGGTCTTCGCCACCAGCGTGGCGATATCGGCGAGTGTCGCGAGCGAATCATAGGGCGGCAGCATCTGCCCCCGCGCCGCGAACCAGCTCGCCTTTTCGAAATGGAGATCGGCGACGAACAGCGCGCGGCGCGCCGGCCACAGCAACGCCCCCTCGGCAAGGGCACAGAGCGCGTGGCCGCCGAACGAAAAGGGAACCATACCGTCGCCTTGCCCTGAAAGACCCGGTCGGGCAAGCGGTTGTGCGGTGCGACGCAAATCCGCTTGATCGGGCCGGCAATAGGCGTAAAGCGCGCCGTCCTTCCGCCCGGAAGGGGACCTTCAGGGGGTAGTTGCGCGCCATGACGCCCGCCGTCGACGCACCCGTTTCCGACCAGCCGTCGCATCCCGCCCTGATCGGCCTGACCATCGGCGCGATCGGCGTCGTGTTCGGCGATATCGGCACCAGCCCGCTCTATGCGTTTCGCGAGGCGCTGGCGCAATCGGCCGCCGACGGCATCGACGCGAGCGAGATCCTGGGTGTGCTCAGCCTCGCGCTGTGGACGCTGACGCTGATCGTCACGATCAAATACGTGCTGTTCCTGATGCGCGCCGACAATCACGGCGAGGGCGGCGTGCTGGCGCTCGCGGCGCTCGCCCGGCGCTCGATCGGGATGCGCAGCCGCGTCGCGCTGGTGCTCGGCGCGGCGGGTGCGGCGCTGTTCTACGGCGATGCGATCATCACCCCGTCGCTGTCGGTCCTGTCGGCGATGGAGGGGCTGCGCACCATCCCCAGCGCCGCCAGACTGTTCGACGAAGGCACGATCCGCGCGCTGACGATCGGCATCCTGATCGGGCTGTTCCTGATCCAGCGGCGCGGCACCGCGATGGTCGCAAAGCTGTTCGGGCCGGTGTGCATCCTCTGGTTCCTGGTGATCGGCGGGCTGGGCGTCTGGCACATCGCCGACGAGCTTTCGATCTTTCGCGTCCTGTTGCCGCAATATGGCATCCACTTCCTCGCGACGCACGGCACCGTCGGGCTGTTCGTGCTCGGCGCGGTGTTCCTGACCGTCACGGGCGCGGAGGCGCTGACCGCGGACATGGGCCATTTCGGCAAGAAGCCGATCCGCATCGCCTGGCTGATCCTCGTCTTCCCCGCGCTGATGCTCAACTATCTGGGGCAGGGTGCGTTCGCGCTGTCGCATCTGGAGGCCGCGACCGCGGCGGGCACGACCTTCCGGAACCAGGACTGGTTCTTCCTGATGGCGCCCGAATCGGTGCGCGGGCCGCTGATCGTGCTGGCGGGCTTCGCCACCGTCATCGCCAGCCAGGCGGTCATCACCGGTGCCTTTTCGCTGACGCAGCAGGCGGTGCAGCTGGGCCTGCTGCCGCGGATGAAGCTGCGCCAGACCTCGGCGGCGTTCGCGGGCCAGATCTACCTGCCCGCGATCAACTGGCTGCTGCTCGCCGGCGTGCTGGTGCTCATCATCCAGTTCAAGACCTCGTCGGCGATGGCGGCGGCCTATGGCATCGCGGTGACCGGCACGATGGTGGTGACGACGCTGCTCGGCTATCTCGTCGCGCGGCACGTCTGGCACTGGAAGCGGGGTTGGACGCTGGCGGCGATCCTGCCGTTCCTGTGCCTCGACCTCATCTTCTTCGGCGCCAACATCCTGCGCGTGATCGAGGGCGGTTGGGTGCCGCTGGTGATCGCGGCGGCGATCGGCCTGCTGATCTACACCTGGGTGCGCGGCAAGGGCATCGTCCGCGCGTTCGAGGCGCGCCAGAGCATCCCGCTCGCCGACCTCGCCGCCGCGCTCGCCAAGCGCCCGCCCGAGCGCGTGGCGGGCACCGCGGTGTTCCTGACCGCCAATCCGCGCTCGGCCCCCGGCGCGCTGCTCCACAACCTCAAGCACAACAAGGTGCTGCACGAGCGCAACCTCGTCGTCAGCATCCGCACCACCGACCGGCCGGTGGTCGATGCCGCGCACCGGTCGACGGTGGAGCGGCTCGATGCCAATTTCGAGGTCGTCGTGCTGAACTACGGCTTCATGGAATCGCCCGACGTCCCCGCCGACCTCGGCGTCGGCGGCCGGACCGAGATGCGCGGCCTCGACGCGATGAAGACCAGCTTCTTCATCGGCCGCAGCACGCTGAAGCCCGAGGCCGACGTCGGCATGCCGCTGTGGCAGGACCGGATCTTCATGTTCATGCAGCGCAACGCCGCCGATCCCACCGAATTCCTCAAGATCCCGCCGGGCAAGGTGCTGGAACTGGGCGAACAGGTCACGGTGTGACGCGGGCGGGCGTCAGTCGATCCGCATCGCCTCCGCCGCCAGCGCCTCCGCCTCGACCAGCAACGCATCGTCGGCGGAGCCGGTCGACACCTTTTCCCGCCCGATCAGCGTCAGCACCGGCACCGCGAGCGGGGTCACGCGATCGAGGTCGACGTGCAGCATCGTCTCGGCGGCGCGGTCGAGCAGGCCGGCGAGCCGCCCGACGTCGGTCATCCGCGCCCGCGCATCGTCCCACGCCGCCTGGAGCAGCAGGTGCGACGGCTCGTACTTGCGCAGCACGTCGTAGATGAGGTCGGTGGAAAAGGTCACCTGCCGCCCGGTCTTGCGCTTGCCGGGATGCTGCCGTTCGACGAGGCCGCCGATCACCGCCACCTCGCGGAACGCGCGTTTCAGCAGGTGCGATTGCTGCACCCAGTCGACGAATTCGTGTTCGAGGATATCGGGGCTGAACAGAGCGGCGGGATCAGTGATCTTTTCCATCCCGTACACCGCCAGCGCATAGTCGTTCGACACGAAGCCGAGCGGCTTCAGCCCCTCCGCCTCCATCCGCCGGGTGACGAGCATGCCGAGCGACTGGTGCGCGTTCCACCCTTCGAAGCTGTAGGCGACCATGTAATGCCGCCCCTCGCGCGGGAACGTCTCGACGAGCAGCTGGCCGGGGCGCGGCAAGGCGGAGCGCTTCGCCTGGAATTCCAGCCATTCGCGCACGTCGTCGGGAAAGCGCGACCATTGCCCGGGGCTAGCGAGGAAGCCGCGCACCCGGGTCGCGAGGTTGGTCGACAGCGGCATGCGGCTGCCGCCATAGGTCGGGATGCGCGCCGGCTTCGATGAGGCGCGCACGATCAGGTCCTCGGTATCGATCGACTGCACCTCGCAGCTGAGGCCGGCGAAGAAGAAGGTATCGCCGGGCGACAGCTGCGCGGCGAACCCCTCCTCGACCTTGCCGAGCTGGCGGCCGTTGCGGAAGCGGACGGTGAGCATCGTCGATTCGACGATGATCCCGGCGTTGAGGCGGTGCTGGGCCACGAAGCGGGGATGGCTGACCCGCCACAGGCCGTCGGGATCCTGCGTCAGCCGCTTGAACCGGTCGTACGCCGCCAGGCTGTAGCCGCCGTCGCGGATGAAGCCGAGCACGCGGTCGAACGTGTCCGCATCGAGCGCCGAATAGGGCAGCGCCGAGCGCACCTCGTCGAGCAGCGCCGCCTGGTCGAACGGTGCGGCGCAGGCGATCCCCATGACGTGCTGCGCCAGCACGTCGAGCGCGCCGGGGCGGAAGATGTCGGGATCGAGTTCGCCCGCCTCGACCGCATCGAGCGCGGCGCGCGCCTCGAGATATTCGAAGCGGTTGCCGGGGACCAGGATCGCCTCCGACGCCTCGTCGAGCCGGTGGTTAGCACGGCCGATGCGCTGGAGCAGCCGCGACGAGCCCTTGGGCGCGCCCATCTGGATGACGCAATCGACGTCGCCCCAGTCGACGCCAAGGTCGAGGCTGGCGGTCGCGACCAGCGCGCGCAGCCGTCCCGACGCCATCGCGCCTTCGACCTTGCGGCGTGCCTCCAGCGCGAGGCTGCCGTGGTGGACGCCGATCGGCAGCGACAGCGTGTTCACCTTCCACAGGTCCTGGAAGATCAGCTCGGCGAGGCTGCGCGTGTTGCAGAAGATGATCGACGTCCTGTGCGTCTCGATCTCCGCCATCACCTGTTCGGCGGCATAGCGGCCCGAATGGCCCGACCAGGGGACGCGACCCTCGGGCAGCAGGATCGCGATGTCGGGATCGGCGCCGGGTTCGCCCACGACGTGCGCGACCTGGTCGATGTCGCCGTCGGGCGCCAGCCAGGCGCGATAGCCGTCGGCATCGGCGACGGTGGCCGACAGCGCGACGCGGCGCAGGCCGGGGCTGATCCGCTGCAACCGCGCCATGCACAGCGACAGCAGGTCGCCGCGCTTGCCGGTGGCGAAGGCGTGGACCTCGTCGACGACGATCGTCCGCAACCCCTCGAACATCGTCATGCTGTCGGGATAGCTGAGCAGCAGCGACAGCGATTCGGGGGTCGTCAGCAGGATCTGCGGCGGCTTCACCCGCTGGCGCGCCTTGCGGTCGCTGGGGGTGTCGCCGGTGCGCGTCTCGACGCGGATGTCGAGCCCCATCTCCTCGACCGGGGCGACGAGGTTGCGCTGGATGTCGACCGCCAGCGCCTTGAGCGGCGACACGTAGAGCGTGTGCAGGCCCTCGCCGGGCGCCTCGATCAGCTCGGTCAGCGTCGGCAGGAAGCCGGCGAGCGTCTTGCCGGCGCCCGTGGTCGCGACGAGCAGGGCGTGGCGACCCGCGCGCGCTTCGTGGAGCATGTCGAGCTGGTGGCGGCGCGGGCACCAGCCGCGAGACGAGAACCAGTCGGCGAGGGGTTTCGGGAGCGATCCGTCGGTCATCGGGCGCTGCCCTCGCCCCGCGGCGACGATGCCGCCTTGCCCCCCTGCCGGCGGGCGAGGGGACGAGCGCCGGAGGCGCGATGGGGTGAGGGCAGATGGGAACCGACCGGCATCCCAACCATATAGGTAGCATGGCACGATTGGGCGACTGGCTGGAACCGCATCCCCACGGGATTTACGTCAAGCCGGCCGATGCGTGGATCGATCCCTCCGAACCGGTGGCCCGGGCGCTGGTGACGCACGGCCATGCCGATCACGCCCGCGGCGGCCATGCCGCCGTGTGGGCAACGCCCGAAACGCTGGCGATCATGGACGCACGCTACGGCGAGCAGGCGGGGCATCCGGTCGCCTATGGCGAGACGATCCGGATGGGCGCGGTCGAGGTCGGGTTCGTGCCCGCGGGCCACGTTCTGGGATCCGCGCAGATCGTGCTCGACCATCGCGGCGAGCGCGTCGTCGTATCGGGCGACTACAAGCGGCGCCCCGACCCGACCTGCGCGCCGTTCGAGCCGGTGCGCTGCGACGTGTTCGTGACCGAAGCGACCTTCGCCCTGCCGGTGTTTCGCCATCCCGATACGGGCGACGAGATCGACAAGCTGATCGCGCGGCTGCACGCCAATCCCGATCGCTGCGTCCTCGTCGGCGCCTATGCGCTGGGCAAGGCGCAACGGGTGATCGCCGAACTGCGCGCGCGGGGGCATGAAGCGCCGATCTATATCCACGGCGCGTTGCAACGCCTCTGCGACCTCTATGCGGACCATGGCGTGCGGCTCGGCGAATTGCTGCCGGTGGCGGAGGCGAAGAAGGCCGACATGGCGGGGCACGTCGTGATGTGCCCCCCGGGCGCGCTCAACGACCGCTGGTCGCGGCGGCTGCCCGACCCGATCACCGCGATGGCGAGCGGGTGGATGCGCGTGCGCCAGCGTGCGGTACAGAAGAACGTCGAGCTGCCGCTGATCCTGTCCGATCATGCCGACTGGGACGAACTGACCGATACGCTGTCCGAGATCGCGCCCCGCGAGGTGTGGGTGACGCACGGCCGCGAGGAGGCGCTGGTCCATTGGTGCGAGCAGCGCCAGATGAAGGCGCGCGCGCTGGCGCTGGTGGGGTTCGAGGACGAGGACGACTGAGGCGCGCGCAAGGACGCGAAGAGAACTGGTTTTCGCGCAGAGGCGCGGAGGGCGCGGAGATGCATCGCGCGCGACAGTGTATTACCGTGCCTCCGGCTGGGACAGGCAGGCTGTTATCGCGGCAGCCGGAACCCCTCTGCGGCCTCCGCGCCTCCGCGTGAATTCAATCGAAGCGGAGCTTCGCCACCACCGGGAAGTGATCCGAGGGATAGAGCGCGCCGTCGTGACGGGTCACGGTTTCGACGGTGAGCGGCGTGAAGCCGCGCGTCAGGATCCAGTCGATGCGGCGGTCGGGCTGGCCGGTGAAATCGTGGAAGGTGTCGGCTGGGCCGCGCGGGCGAGCGGCCTGGTCGCGGGCGTCCTCGATGGCGGCGGTGAGAACCGCGTGCGTGCGCGTCGCGGGCGTCGTGTTGAAATCGCCGAGCAGGACAACGGGGTCGCCCTGCGCGATGGCGGGCAGCCGCGCGACGATCAGGCGGGCCGCCTTCTCGCGTGCCGGTTCGTCCTCCGCGCGATAGGGAAGATGCGTGTCGAGCAGGACGAAGCGGCGCCCATCGCGCGTCCGGAAGCGACCCCAGTTCACCATGCGCGGCAGCGGGTGGCCCCAGGTGATGCTGCCCGGCACGTCGGGCGTATCGCTGAGCCAGAAGTCGCCGTGGTCGAGCAGCGTCAGCCGGTCGGGGCGGTAGAAGATGCCCATATGTTCGTCGCCATGGCCGCCGCGGCGGTCGCGGCCGAACCAGCGATAGTGCGGCAGCGCGCGGACGATGTCGTCGCCCTGGCGCTGGAACAGCTCCTGCGTGCCGAACGCGTCCGGGTCGGCGGCGGCCACCGTCCGTGCGAAGAGCGCGCGGCGGTTCGCCCACACGTTGGCGCCATCGTCCGGATCGGGCAGCCGGACGTTGAACGTCATGACGGTCAGCGTCGGCGCGGGGCGGCCCGCGCCGGTCGAGGCGAACAGGGCGAGCGCGGCGAGCGTCGCGCGGCGCGAGATCATGCGCCCTCCAGCGTCCGGGCGCGGCGGCGTTGCACGCTGCTGCCGATGCCCATCGCTTCGCGATATTTCGCGACCGTGCGGCGGGCGATGTCGAAGCCCTTGGCCTGCAACAGTTCGACCAGCGTGTCGTCGGACAGGATCTTGGCTCCCTCATTGGCGATCAGGCCGCGGATCGCGCTCCGGACCGCTTCCGCCGAAACCGCGTCGCCGCCGTCGGCGGCCTGGATCGCACTGGTGAAGAAGTATTTCAGCTCGAAGACACCGCGCGCGCAGCTGAGATATTTGTTGCTCGTCACCCGGCTGACGGTCGATTCGTGCATCTCGATCGCGTCGGCGACCTTGGCGAGCGTCATCGGCCTGAGATGCGCGACGCCCTTCAGGAAAAACGCCTCCTGCTGCTTCACGATCTCCGTCGCGACCTTGATGATCGTGCGCTGGCGCTGGTCGAGCGCCTTGATGAGCCAGTTCGCGCTGGCCAGCGCCTCGGACAGCCACGCCTTGCTCGCCTTGTCCTGCGGGCCGTGGCTGAGTTCGTGATAATAGCGGCGGTTGACCAGCACGCGCGGCAGCGTCGCGGCGTTGAGTTCGATTCCCCATCCCGTCTTGGTTTTCGCGATGAACAGGTCGGGGGTGACCGCGAGCGCGGGTTCGCCGCCGTAGCGGCAGCCGGGCTTGGGATCGTAGCTGCGCAGCTCGCGGATCATGTCCGCCATGTCCTCGTCGTCGACGCCGCACATCCGCTTCAGCCGGGCAAGGTCGCCGCGCGCGAGCAGGTCGAGGTTGTCGATGAGCCGCGCCATGCACGGGTCGTAGCGGTCCGCCTCCTTCGCCTGGAGCGCGATGCATTCGGCGAGGTCGCGCGCGCCGACACCGGTCGGATCGAGCGTCTGGATGCGGGCGAGGACGTGTTCGACGCGCGCCAGCGCGGTGCCGAGCCGGTTGGCGATGTCGAGCAGCGGCACGGTGAGGTAACCCGCCTCGTCGATCTGGTCGATCAGGTGCTGCGCGATGAACCAGTCGGGTCCGTCCACCACCGCGCCCGCCTGCGCGAGCAAATGATCGGCGAGGCTCCCCGCACCGGCGGCGAGCGAATCGAAATCGAGCCCGTCCTCGCCGCCGCCGCCGCCGGTGCTGCCGCCGGTCATCGACAGCGCGCCGTCGAAGCCACCGCCGCCGTCGGCGATGCTGTCCTGCTGGTGGCTCTCGGTGGCATAGTCGACGTCGATCGGATCCGCGGCGGCGGCGCCGCTGACCAGTTCGTCGGCGCCGGCGGGTTCGTCGCGCTCGACGCGTTCGGGGCGGACGACCTCGTCGGTCTGCTGCGCCTCGAGCAACGGGTTCTTTTCCACCTCCTCGGCGATGAACCCCTCGATCTCCAGGTTCGACAGCGCGAGCAGCTTGATCGCCTGCTGCAATTGCGGCGTCATCACCAGCGATTGCGACTGCCGCAGGTCGAGGCGCGGGGCGAGGCTCATTTGGGCGACAGCCTTGCCATATCCCTACAGCGAAAAGCCCTCGCCGAGGTACAGGCGGCGGACGTTGGCGTCGGCGACCAGTTCCTCGGGGCTGCCCGCGAACAGCACGCGGCCATCGTAGATGATGTAGGCGCGGTCGACGATGTCGAGCGTCTCGCGGACGTTGTGGTCGGTGATGAGCACGCCGATGTCGCGGCGCTTCAGGTCCTTCACCAGATCGCGGATGTCGGCGATCGAGATCGGGTCGATGCCGGCGAACGGTTCGTCGAGCAGCATGATCGACGGTTCGGCGGCGAGCGCGCGGGCGATCTCCGCCCGGCGACGCTCGCCGCCCGACAGCGCCATCGCGGGCGACGCGCGCAACCGGGTCAGCCCGAATTCGTCGAGCAGCTTGTCGAGCTTGGCGGGCCGCGCGGCGGCATCGGGTTCGGACAGTTCCAGCACCGCGCCGATGTTCTTTTCGATCGACAGGCCGCGGAAGATGCTGGTTTCCTGCGGCAGATAGCCGAGGCCGAGGATCGCGCGGCGGTACATCGGCAGCTTGGTGATGTCTTCGCCGTCGAGCATGATCCGGCCCGAATCGGGCTTCACCAGCCCCATCACCGAATAGAAGCAGGTCGTCTTGCCGGCGCCGTTGGGGCCGAGCAGCCCGACCACCTCGCCGCGGTCGACCGAAACCGACACGTCGGTGAGTACCACGCGCTTGTCGTAGGACTTGGCGATGGAGATCGCCTGCAACCCGCGGCCGACCGGTGCTTCGTGGATCGCCTCGGCGGTCTGGAGATCGGAAAGGGCGGCGTCCATGGGCGTGATGCCTCGCAGCTTTGGGTTACCGAACCCCTATCGCGCGCGGCTGGCAGGGTTCGTGCATGTGCGGTGCGTCATGGCCCGCCCTGCGGTTCGATGGAAGCCCCTTCCGACGAACGGCGCGCGCCGGACGGCCGGCCGCGGCCGGCGATCCGGTGCGTCAGTTGCGGTTGGGGACCGAGAAGGTGCCGGTGACGCGCCCGCCCGGCGCGGCGGAGGTCGTGCCGCCGGTCGCGCCGCTGCTGCCGCGTACCGACGATCCGTCGATCACCGCGCGGCCGGTGTCGAGGTTGATCGTCAGCCGGCCGCCGTTGACGGTGTTGCCGCCCTGCGTCAGCGTGACCGCCCCCAGCATCGTGATGACGCGGCGGTTGAGATCGTAGATCGCATATTGGCTTTTGGCGGTCTGGTCCGGCCGGCGGACGGTGACGCCGCCGCTGGCGTCGAGCCGCGACACCTGCGGATTGCCGCCGACGACCTGTCCCGTATAGGTCACCGTCATCCGCGCCGCCGCCAGGGTCATCTCCGCCTGCTTGACCGAGACGTGGCCGGCGAGCACCGCGCGGTTCGCCTTGTCCTGCAATTCGATGTTGTCCGCGCCGAAATCGATCGGTGCGTTCGAATTGTGCGCCGTCTGCGCCGCGAGCGGGGCGGCGAGGAGGCCGAGGGAGAGGCCGGCGAATAGGGAAGCGCGCATGACCGGCTATTTCGTCGCTCGCGGCACGATCCGCAAGCGGGCATTGCCGCTGAGCCGCACGACGCGGCCCTCGAGGTCGGCGCTGAGCGTGTCGGCACTGAAATTGCCCTGCGGCACGGTGCCGGTCACCTTGCCCTGGCTGTTCATCGACTTGGACTTGAGGTCGATCGTCGCGTCGCTGGTGTCGAGGCGATAGTTGTTGGGGCCGCGGAACGCGATCGGCCCGTCGACCGCCATCCGTTCGGTGTTGAGGTCGTAGCGGCCCTGATTCGCGCGGAGCGTCGCCGGCCCGTCGTCGAGGGCGAGGTCGGCGGTCATCCCGTTGATCTGGACGACCGGCACGCTGCTGCTCTGCTGCACCGCCGACCCGGCGTTGAGCGCGAACGCCTGGCCCTTGTCGTCCTGGCCGCGATAGGTCGCCGCCTGGAGCTTCATCCGCTCCTTGGCGACCTCGACCTTGTTCTTGTCGAGCACGAACGACACTTCGTTGCTGGCGGTCAGCGGCGCCATCACCAGGAACGCGGCGAGGACGCCGATCCCGACCGGCAGCGCGGTGTTGAGCAGCCCGACGAAGCGGTCGTGGCGGCCGCCGGGCGCGGCCCAGCGCTGGCGGACCGAGCGCACCCCGGCCGACGCATCCGGGGCGACCGCGTCAGGCATGCGCGAAGATGTCGATGTCCGGCCAGCCGGCGAGGTCGAGCGCGGCGCGCGCCGGCAGGAAGTCGAAACACGCCTGCGCCATCGCGGTGCGCCCCTCGCGCGCCAGCCGGCGGTCGAGCTCGGCCTGCAACCGGTGCAGGTAGCGCACGTCGCTCGCCGCATAGTCCTTCTGCGCGTCGGACAGGTCCGGCGAGCCCCAGTCGGACGACTGCTGCTGCTTGCTCAGCTCCTGTCCCAGCAGCTCGCGCACCAACTCCTTCAGGCCATGGCGATCGGTATAGGTGCGGATCAGCCGCGAGGCGATCTTGGTGTCATAGGCCGGCGCGGCGACGATCCCCAGATAATGCTGGAGCGCGGCAATGTCGAACCGCCCGTAGTGATACAGCTTCACCCGCGCCGGATCGGCGAGCACCGCCTTCAGGTTGGGCGCGGCATAATCGCTGCCCGGACCGAAGCGGACGAGATGCTCGTCGGGCCCGCCGTCGGACACCTGCACGACGCACAGGCGGTCGCGCGGCGTGACGAGGCCCATCGTCTCGGTGTCGACCGCGATCGACGCGCCGGGGGCGAAGACGTCGGCGGGGAGGTCTTCCTCGTGGAAGTGAACTGTCATCCCGCGGCCCTACGCCGCAACGCCGCCGCGCTCAATGGCCTAGCATGCGGCGGCTCCCTCCCTTGGAAGAGCGGCGACCATGATTCGTGCCGTCGACGACACGGTGCGACAAGTATCCGCACCAACTGTTCGCCGGACGCGACGAATTTATTCGCGGCGACTTGGTTTCTAGGCTATGACGAGTCCCAAGGCGCAATAGGTTTGGCGCCCGAGGGCTCGCGTTCGTCGTCCGGCGCACGGGTTCTTGTCACGGATTGGATGCGGGCGAACCGGGAAGACGAACAGGGTTATGGGTTACGACAAAGGTGGCCGCGGCAATCGTGGCGGACGTGGTCGCGACAAGCGCGATGATTTCGGCGGCGGCAGCAGCGACTTCGGCGGCGGCGGCAGCAGCTTCGGCGGCGGTGGTTTCGGTGGCGGCGGCTTCGGCGGCGGTGATCGTGGCGGCTTCGGCGGCGGCAACAGCTTCGGTGGCGGCGATCGCGGCGGCTTCGGCGGCGGCGGTGGCGGCGGCTTCCGTGGCGGTGGCGGCGGCGGTGGTTTCGGCGGCGGCGGTGGCGGCGGGTTCAGCGGCGGTGGTCGCGGCATGCCCCCCCAGGTCGTCGGCGAGGGCACCGGCGTGGTCAAGTTCTTCAACGCGCAGAAGGGCTTCGGCTTCGTCGTTCGCGATGACGGCGGTGAGGACGTGTTCGTTCACATCTCCGCGGTCGAACAGGCCGGCATGAGCTCGCTCGCCGAGGGTCAGCCGCTCGGCTTCACCCTCGTCGACCGCGGTGGCCGGATCTCGGCGACCGAGCTGAAGATCGACGGCGAGCCGATGGCGGTGACCGAGCGTGCGCCCCGCGAGCCGCGCGAAGGCGGCTTCGGCGACCGTGGCCCGCGTCCCGGTGGCGCCGGCGGCGCGCCGCAGCGCCAGCTGACCGGCGAGAAGGCGACGGGCACCGTCAAGTTCTTCAACGCGATGAAGGGCTTCGGCTTCATTCAGCGCGACGATGGACAGCCCGATGCCTTCGTCCACATCTCGGCCGTCGAGCGCGCCGGCATGTCGACCCTGAACGAGGGCGACAAGCTGGAGTTCGAGATCGAGGTCGATCGTCGCGGCAAATATGCCGCGGTGAACCTGTCGGCCGCGTCGTAACGGTCCCGATTCGCTAACGAAAGGCCCGGCCCCGCATCCAGCGGCGCCGGGCCTTTTGCGTTTTGACGGGGCCGCATGGCGGCGGAGTGGAGAGGATGCGCGTGGTGAAGGTGGCATTGGTGCTGGGAATCGCCGGCGTGGCGGCGGTGTCCGCGTGGCAGGCGACGCCGACCCGCGCGCCGGTGGCGCAGGCACCCGCGCTGCCCGCAGCGGCCCCGGTGACGGACCCCGCCCCGGTCCTGGCGGGGGTGCCGGTCTATGCGGCGACCGTCGTCGCCCGTATGCCCCACGATCCGTCCGCCTTTACCGAAGGGCTGCTGTTCTGTGACGGCGCGCTGTACGAGAGCACCGGCAAGGAGGGCGCATCGGATATCCGCCGCGTCGACCTCGCCACGGGCAAGGTCGCCGCACGCGCGCGACTCGACCCGGCGCTGTTCGGCGAAGGGATCGGCTGCTGGAACAAGGGGTTGCTGAGCGTGACGTGGAAGACCGGGATCGGTTTCCGCTGGACGCTGCCGGCGCTGAAACGCACCGGCGCGCCGCTTCGCTACGCGGGCGAGGGCTGGGGGATGACCGGCGACGGACGCGCGCTGATCCTGTCCGACGGCACCGCGACGTTGCGACGGATGGACCCGGCGACGTTCGCGGAGCGCGGCCGGATCGCGGTGACGATGAACGGCAAGCCGCTCAAGCAGCTGAACGAGCTGGAATATGTTCGTGGGCGCATCCTCGCCAACGTCTGGATGACCGGCTTCATCGCGCGCATCGATCCCGCGACCGGCAAGGTCGACGGCATCGTCGACCTGCGCCCGATCGTCGCCGAGGTCGGCAACGCCGATCCCGACGCGGTGGCGAACGGCATCGCCTATGACGCCGCGGGCGACCGACTGTTCGTGACGGGAAAATACTGGCCGACGCTGTTCGAGATCAGGATCGGCGAGGAGGTCGGCCGCGCGCGCTGACGGCCGCCGCCCGGCGCCCGCGACGCTGCGCCCGATGCGCGCCTGGGGTGTGATCGGTCCGAGCCAAAGCCCCTATCCAACGACGGCGGTGTAGCGTTACCTCCGCCGGCGCCCGGCCCTCATCGGGTGAGGGATGGCATGTGGGCCCGACCATGCGGATCGTCGTCCAAGCCACAGGCGGCTTGCGGGACGCCGAGGCCGATCAGGTCACCAGCCGCTTCAGCGTATCGACGCGGTCGGCTTCCGCGGCGGGCTTGTCGGTCCTGATCCGGGCGATGCGGGGGAAGCGCATCGCGATCCCCGATTTGTGGCGGGTGGAGGCGTGGATCGAATCGAACGCGATCTCCAGCACCATCGTCTTGTCGACCTCGCGCACCGGACCGAAGCGATTGAGCGTGTTGCGCCGGACGAAGCCGTCGAGCATGCGCAATTCCTCGTCGGTGATCCCCGAATAGGCCTTGCCGACGGGCAGCAATTCGCCGTCCTCGGTCCAGCAGCCGAACGTATAGTCGCTGTAATAGGACGATCGCCGGCCGCTGCCGCGCTGCGCGTACATCATCACGCAATCGGCGGTGAGCGGGTCGCGTTTCCACTTGTACCACAGGCCGGCGCGACGACCGCCGACATAGGGCGAATCGCGACGCTTGAGCATCACGCCCTCGATCGCCGCATCGCGGGCCCCGGCGCGGATCGCCTCCAGCGCGGTAAAGTCCGCCGCATCGATGACCTGGCTGAGGTCGAAACGATCGGGATCGAGGCGGGGGACGAACGCCTCCAGCCGGGCGCGCCGCTGCGTCCAGGGCAAGGCGCGCAGATCCTCGTCGCCGTCGATCAACAGGTCGTACAGGCGGACGAAGGCGGGATAGGCGGCCAGCATCTTCGCCGACACCGTCTTGCGGCCGAGCCGCTGCTGGAGCGCGTTGAAGCTCGCCGCGCCGCCCCCCTCGTCCAGCGTGCCACCCTGCACCTCGCCCTTCACCAGCAGTTCGCCGTCGACGGTACCGGACACGGCGAAGGCTGCCGCGACGTCGGGGAAGCTCGCCGTGACGTCGTCGCCGGTGCGGCTGTAGAGGCGGGTCTGGCCGGCGACATGGACGATCTGGACGCGGATGCCGTCCCATTTCCATTCGGCGGCATAGTCGGCGAGGTCGACGCGCGCGTCCTCCAGCCCGTGCGCGAGCATGAACGGGCGGAACACCGGCACGTCCGCGGGGGTCGGCTGCGGCCCGCTGCCCTGTGCCCAGGCGAACAAGGTCGCATAGGGTGGCGCGAGGCCGTGCCAGACCTCCTCCACCGCATCCACGTCCAGCCCGAACGCCTGTGCCAGCGCGGTCTTGGCGAGCCGCGCGGACACGCCGATGCGCAAGCCCCCGGTGGCCATCTTGAGCAGCGCGAACCGTTCCTCGGCGTCGAGCCGGTCGAGCATCGCGGCGAGTGCCGCCGGCGCGTCGGCGCGCGACAGGTCGCGCAGCGCGTCGACCGCGGCGGCGATCGACAGCGGCGCGCCGCCGGGCGCCGGCACCGGTGCCGGCCACAGCAGCGCGACCGTCTCCGCGGTATCGCCGACATAGTCGCGGCTCATCCGGAACAGCACGGGATCGACCCGCGCCTCGATCAGCGCGCGGATCTGCGCCGGCTTGACCCCGGGCAGGTCGAGGTCCCCGGTCAGCGCCGCCATCGCCCAGCCGCGGTCGGGATCGGGCGTCGCGTGCAGATAGTCGACGATCAGCTTCAGCTTCGCGTTGCGGCCGCGCGTGTAGATGAGCGAACCGAGAAGCGCGGCGAAAGCGTGCATGGGTGTCGGAACGCGTGGCGCAGCCGATCCGCTCCCATTAGGACAGCGCGATGATGCGACGGCGGAGCGGAATCGGAATCGTGGCGCTTGCGGGCGCGATCGCAATCGCGGCGCTGCTCGCGTTCGGCTATCGCGAGGCGGTCGCCGACCCGCTGGTGCGGACGGCACGGGTCGCGCTGCCCGACTGGCCCTTCGGCGCGGCGCCGGTGACCGTCGCGCTGTTGAGCGACATCCACATCGGCAATGCCGCGATGGACGAAACCCGGCTGGCCCGGATCGTCGCGCAGGTGAATGCGCGCCATCCCGATCTGGTGCTGCTGGCGGGTGATTTCGTTGCCGGTCACGAGCGGCGCGACGCGCGGGCCGCACCGGGGCTACGCGCGCTGAAGGGACTGCGCGCGCCGCTTGGTGTCGTGGCGGTACCGGGGAACCACGACCATTGGACCGACGTCGCGGCGGTCGATGCGGCGTTGACCGCCGCGCATGTGACCGTGTTGCGCAACGCCGCGATCGCTCGCGGACCGCTGGCCATCGGCGGGGTGGACGACGAGCCGACGCGTCACGACAAGTTGCCACAGACGCTGACACAATTGTCGCAGCTTGACGGGGCGCGGATCGTCCTCGGCCATTCGCCAGACAGCGCTCCCAAAATCGACGGCCGTGCAAGCGTGATGCTTGCCGGCCATACGCATTGCGGTCAGCTCAACTTGCCGTTCGTCGGCCCGCCGGTCGACGTTTCCCGATACGGCGCGCGCTACCGGTGCGGAGTCATTCGCGAAGGACCGCTGCGCGTAATCGTGAGTGCAGGACTTGGTTGCAGCGTCGTGCCTTTGCGCTTTCGCGCACCGCCAGACTGGTGGCTCGTCACTCTGGGCCCGCGGTCACGATAGACTTCGGCGGCGGGACGCTATGATCGTACAGTGATACGACACGCGCCCCGCCGCGCTCGCCGTATCACCCCTTGCGGCTGGCCTCGAACAGGAACCAGGCGCGCTCTTCGGCCTGGTCGGTCCATTCGTCGACGATGCCGCTGGTGGCGTTGTCCCTGGCCTCCTCGGCCGCGTCCTTCACGACGCGGAAGCTTTCGACCAGCCGCAGATTGTCGTCGCGCAGCTCGGCGAGCATCGCCGCGGCATCGACGAAATCCTGGTCGTTGTCCGCGATCGTCTGGCGGCGGCCGATATCGCCGATCGAGCGCAGCGTCGTGTTGCCGGTCTTGCGCACGCGCTCGGCGATCGCGTCGGTGACGCCGAGGATCTGCGCCGCCTGATCGTCGAGCAGCAGGTGATAGTCGCGGAAATGCGGACCGGATACGTGCCAGTGGAAGTTCTTGGTCTTGAGGTAGAGCGCGTAGCAATCGGCGAGCGAGGCGTTGAGCGCGTCGGCGACGCTGCGCGTGTTGCGAAGATCGGTGGGCACGTCGAGTGCCGGATTGACGTCGGCCATGGCAAGCTCCTGAAGGAAACGGGTCGTTGCGGCAACGATCCGATACCCGAAACGCTCCCGGCGTCACGTCCGTTTTGCGTATCTGCGCGGTCTTGCGTCTAGATCAGTCCCAGCGCCCCCAGCGCGAGCCACGCCGCGACGAGCAGGAAGGCCGCGCCGGTGATCCGCCGCGCGGCGGCAAGCGGCAGGGCGAGCCAGTCCCGCTCTCCGAGCAGCGCGGCCGGCACGATCACCGCGAGCGCGCCGAGCGTCGCGCCGACCGCCGCGAGCCATGGCAGGTCGCTGCGCGCGGCCAGCGCCGCGACGATCAGTTGCATCCCGTCGGACCAGACCAGCAGCAGCGTTCCGGCAAAGGCGGTGGCCCAGGCGCCGCTCCGCCAGCGATCGAGCCGCGCGGGCGCGCGCACCGGCCACAGCGCGCCGCCACCCTGGAGTGCCAGCGCGAGCGCGAGGAACAGCCGCTTCGCCTCCGGCGTCAGCCGCGGCGTGAGCCACGCCCCCGCCAGCGCGGCGATCGCCGCCGCCAGGAGCAGTGCGAGCGCGGCCATCGCGATCACGACGCCCGGCCGGCGCTGGCGATCGGCCAGGATCGCGGCGCGCCATGCCGGCCGGTCGCCGACATGCGCCAGCGCCGCCGCCACGAGCGCCGCCATCACGGCATCCATCAGCCCGCCAGTCGTACCGAACAGGCGGCGGCGAAGGCGTCGCAGGCGGTAAGATCCTGCCGCTCGCATGCGATCGCGTCGCCCAGCATGCCGAGCCAGCCATGGACCAATGCGCCATGCTCGCCGCGCGAGAGCGCCGAATCGACGAAATGGGCGACGGTGACGGCGGGGTTCAACCCGTTGCGGTGCGCGATGAGCCGGATCTGGTTGATGTCGGGTTTGAGGTCGCGGGCGCAGGTATAGGGTGCCTTGACGTCGATCGCGGCGATTCGTGCCGCAAGGTCGGCGCGCACCGCGTCCAGCGTCCCGCCATCCCGATCCATCGCCTGCCCCATCGTCCCGCTCCCGCTATCCGTATCGGCCTGTTTTCAGGGGCGCATCATGCGCCGGTAATGGTAAGGGGCCGGTTAAGGCAGGCCGTCCGTCCGGGCGCGTGCGGTTGACATCGGCGGCCGCTTCAGCCATGCGCCGCGGCTGATCGAGCGGCGGCGTTGGTGCTGCCGCTCTCCTTGTTTTCAGGATTAGGGCTCATGGCCAAGCCGACTACCGTCAAGATCAAGCTCGTCAGCACCGCCGACACCGGCTTCTTCTATGTCACCAAGAAGAACCCGCGCACGAAGACCGAGAAGCTGAGCTTCAGCAAGTACGATCCGGTCGTGCGCAAGCATGTCGAGTTCAAGGAAACCAAGATCAAGTAAGCGCGCGGGCGGCTGCCCGGCCGCCGGTGCCCTGACGATCGTCCCCGAGAGCCGCCGGCGCGCTGCGCGTTCCGGCGGCTCTCGGCGTGTCCGCCCGTGGCGCATTCCGCTACGGCGACGGCGGCGCGCCGGACACATTGCGTTCATCTTCATCCGCCATAGCGGCGGTTGGCGGCCGGATCCTTCGGCTGCCCTGTATCGCGTCACTACGGGTCAAGGGCGGCATTCTCTTCGCGAGGGTGCCGCCCTTGGTTTTCCGGGGCGAATCGCGCGACGCCGCCGCACCCTCCCTCTGTCATCGCCGCGCCACGGGCCGGCACCACGGGCGATCCAGCGTGACATTCGACCACCCCGCCGCCTCCGCCGGATCCGGCCCCGCGGACCCCAAGACCCCCAGCGCAGGCTATTGCATGGCGGCCTGGGCCGCGGTCTGCCGGTCGGAGGCGATCGCGGAGTTCGACATGCGCGGTCACCTCACCTGGGCGAACGCGCTGTTCCTGGCACGCGTCGGCTATCGGCTGGACGAGGTGATCGGACGGCACCACCGGCTGTTTTGCCCCGACGATGTCGCCCGCTCGCCCGCCTACGACCGCTTCTGGGCGACGCTGCGCGCCGGCGATTTCGTCGGCGGCGAACACCGGCGCTGCGACAAGCAGGGGCAGCCGATCTGGTGGCAGGCGACGTACAACCCGATCTTCGACGCGGCGGGCGTGCCGCAGCGCGTGCTTAAGGTGGCGAGCGACATCACGCGCCAGGTCCAGCTGGAACGCGAGGCGCAGGCGCTGCTCGACGACAGCCGCCGCTACCAGGAGGCGCTGGAGGAGCGGACGGGGACGCTGGAGGGGACGATGACCGAGCTCGGCGCGATCGTCGCGTCGATCCGCCAGATCGCGCAACAGACCAATCTGCTCGCACTCAACGCCGCGATCGAGGCGGCCCGCGCGGGCGAGAGCGGCGCGGGGTTCGCGGTGGTCGCCGCGGAGGTCAAGAAGCTGGCGGGCGACACGCGCGCGGCGACCGAGCGGGCGACCGCGATGCTGGAGGATTAGGCCCCGCCCGCGCGGGAGTCAGACCAGGGCGTTCACCGCATCCATGAACCGCGCGAGGCTGATCGGTTTCGACACATAGGATCGCGCACCGGCGGCCCGGATCCGCTCCTCGTCGTCGCGCCCGGCATAGGCGGTCACCGCCATCACCGGAATCGCGCGCAGCTGTTCGTCCGCCATCAGCTCGAGGATCAGTTCATAGCCGGTGACGTGCGGCATCTGGATGTCCATGACGATCAGGTCGGGGGCGAAGGCGCGCGCCCGCGCCACCGCCTCGCGTCCGTCGCGGACCGGTTCGGCGACGAAATCGTGCGCGCGGAGCAGGTCGCAGAACAGTTTCAGATTGAGTTCGTTGTCCTCGACAACGAGCACCCGTTTCGCCACGTGCTTCATCACCCTTTGCAAACCGGGAAGATAGGCAATGCGCGCGCGCGATACAAACATCCCCGATGCGGAAGTATTGGGATTGCAGGCTTTGATATGGACGATCGATGAACCGGAGCGCGCCAGCCGGCTGATCGCCGTCACCGGCCTCGACCCCGACGACCTGCGCGCGCGGGCGGGGGAGCCATCGGTGCTCGCCGCCGTTATCGGCTATCTCGAATCCCACGAACCCGACCTTATCGCCTGCGCCGCCGCGCTGCATGTGCCGCCGCAGGCACTGGTCGCCGCCCACGAAGCCCTGGAGGCCCGATGAAGCCGCTGCTGATTTCCGATTGCGACGAAGTGCTGCTCCACATGGTCAGGCATTTCGGCGTGTGGCTGGGCGAGACGCATGACATCGATTTTACGCCCGATGGCGCCGATTTCGTCAATTCGATGCGCCGCCGCGACACCGGTGCGGCCCCGACGCGCGAGGAGATGTGGGCGATGCTGGGCGGGTTCTTCCCCGCGGAAATGCACCGCCAGACGCTGGTGCCGCACGCCGCCGAAGCGCTGGCGCGGCTCGCCGAACGCGCCGACATCGTCATCCTCACCAACATCACCGACGCGTGCAGGAGCGCGCGGATCGATCAGCTGGCGGCGTTCGGCATCGCGCATCGCGTCGAATGCAACCAGGGCGGCAAGGGCGATCCCGTTGCCCGGCTGGTCGCGGAGCACGGCGATCCGGTGACGGTGTTCGTCGACGACCTCGCCGTGCATCACGAATCGGTCGCGCGGCATGCGCCCGGCGTGCACCGGCTGCACATGGTGTCCGAGCCGACCCTGGCCCCCAGCGTCGTGCCGGCCGAGCACGCGCACGCGCGGATCGATGACTGGCGCGAGGCGGCGGACTGGATCGCGGCGCGCTTCGATGCGGGCGTGCCCGCCGGCTGACGAGACGGTTTTCGCCGCCGCGCCGATCCCCTACACGGCCACGAACCCATCGATGAAGGACCCCGCATGACCACGCATATCGACCGCAAGCTCGAAGACCTCGGCCTGACGTTGCCGGAGGCCGCGGCGCCGGTCGCCGCCTATGTTCCCGTCGTCGAGGCAGGCGGCATGCTGCACCTGTCGGGGCAGCTGCCGTTCCGCGACGGTGCGCTGGTCACCGGCCGGCTCGGCGACGGCGTGTCGCTGGAGGACGGGCAGGACGCGGCGAAGCTGTGCGGCCTGATGATCGTCGCGCAGGTGAAGAAATATCTCGGCGGCGACCTGTCGCGGGTGAAGCGGATCGTCAAGCTGGGCGTGTTCGTCAATTCGCACGGCGACTTCACCGACCAGCCCAAGGTCGCCAACGGCGCCTCGGAGCTGATGGTCGCGCTGTTCGGCGACGCGGGCAAGCACGCGCGCAGCGCGGTCGGCGTGCCGGTACTGCCGCTCGGCGCCGCGGTCGAGGTGGATGCGATCATCGAACTGAACTGATCGCGCGCACGGCTTGCGCAAGGAGGCGTAGCCCCCCTCCGCAAGCCGCCGCCGGCATCCTATATCGCGGGCGATGACGCTCCGGACCCCCGCCGCATGACCCAGGTCGCCGCCCGCCTCGTCGATGGCGTCCGCGCGATCTCCGCCGCCGACTGGGACGCGTGCGCCGGCGACGCCAATCCCTTCGTCGGCCACGCCTTTCTCGCCGCGCTCGAGGAATCGGGCAGCACCGGCGGGCGTTCGGGGTGGCAGCCGATCCCGATCGTCGTCGATGGCGCCGACGGCCGGCCGGCGGGCATCGCGCCGGCCTATGCCAAGAGCCACAGCCAGGGCGAATATGTCTTCGACCATGGCTGGGCGGACGCATGGGAGCGGGCGGGGGGTGCCTATTATCCCAAGCTCCAGATCGCCGCGCCGTTCAGCCCGGTGCCCGGACCGCGCCTGCTGCTGCGCGACCCGGAGGCGGCGGCGCCGCTGATCGCCGCGCTGGAGGCGGTGACCGACCGGCACGGCCTGTCGTCGGCGCACGCGACCTTCGTCGCGCCCGATCAGCTGCCGCTGTTCGAGCAGGCGGGGTGGCTGATCCGCGAGGGCACGCAATTCCACTGGACCAACAACGGCTATGGCTGTTTCGACGATTTCCTGTCGGCGCTCGCCAGTCGCAAACGCAAGGCGATCCGCAAGGAGCGCGCCGCGGCGGTGGAGGGGCTGACGATCCGGCATCTGACCGGCGCCGGGATCCTGCCCGAACACTGGGACGCATTCTGGACCTTCTATCAGGACACCGGCAGCCGCAAATGGGGGCAACCCTATCTGAAGCGTGGGTTCTTTCCGATGCTGGGGGCGGCGCTGGGGGATCGCGTGCTGCTGATCCTGGCGCTCCGCGACGGCGTGCCGATCGCCGGCGCGCTCAACCTGATCGGCGCGGACACGCTGTACGGCCGCTATTGGGGCTGTACGGAGGAGGTGCCGTTCCTCCATTTCGAACTATGCTATTATCAGGCGATCGACGCGGCGATCGCACGCGGGCTCAAGACCGTGGAGGCGGGCGCGCAGGGCGAACACAAGCTCGCGCGCGGCTATGTGCCGGTGTCGACCTGGTCGGCGCATTACATTCCGGATGCCGGCTTTCGCCGGGCGATCGCCGACTTCCTCGTCCGCGAGCGCGCGGCGGTGGAACACGAGCACGCCTGCCTCGACGAACTGGCGCCGTTCAGGAAGGGCGAGGCAGGCCCTGCGGCATGACCATCGGCCGGCGCGGCGGCAGCAGCGCGGGATCGAGCACCACCTCCGCGGGCGTGCGGTCGTCGATGCGGTAGAGCACGTCGCGACCGCTGCGCCAGATCGGCGTCAGGCCCGACAGGAATGCCGCCTCGACCGGGGGCGGATTGATGAGCCAGACATAGTCGAACGCCTGCCGCGGCAGGAACGCCAGCGATACCTTGAGCGGCCGCCACCATTCGCCGCGACAGCGCCGGTCGGTGACGAGCTGCGAGGGATCGTGCGCGAAGCGGCCCGCGGGCAGATAGCGCACCGTCAGCAGCTGGCCGCCGGGCATCGACCATTGGTCGTTGGCATAGGCGATGCGCCGCTCCAGCGCGAGCCCGGCGGCATGTTCGAGCCGGGTGGAGGTCCAGTCGTCACGGCACGTGCGGCCGACCATGGTCAGCAGCCGCGCGCCCTCCGGCACGTGGTCGAGCGCGGCGAGCGTCCGGTCGTAATCGCGATCGTACAGCCAGTAGCTGACCGTCGTCCCCGCCAGCCGTACCCCGAAGAAGGCGAGGCCGAGCGCGGCGAGCGTCGATGCGCCGCGGAACGACAGCCCGCGCTTCGGCCGCAGCGCGATCAGCGCGATGGCGAGCGCGAACGGGGCGAGGCGCATGTCGGCATAGGCCGATCCGAACACGATGCGCGGCAACAGGACGAAGATCGCCGACAGGAACAGCGCCGACAGCAGCAGGTTGCGCGAATATTCGACCCGGTCGTCACGCACGCCCTTCAGCAGGATCACGAACAACACGGTCGCGGAGGCGAGGTCGAACGCCATCCAGCGGTCGCGCAGCACCATGATGACCCAGCCGACCTTGGCCCGCCAGTTGAACCAGTCCATCGTCTTGCCGGTGACGTGGTCGCCCGACCGCCACAGCACCATCATCGCGAACGGCAGCGCCAGCGGCAGGCAGCCGATGCCGGCGCGCACCCAGCTTTCGAGCCAATGGCCGCCATGGCCGTCCTTGCGCAGGTCGTGCTGGCGGATCATCTCCGCGGAAAAGGCGAGGATGCCGAGCACGCCCCAGCCGAAGGTGTGGCAGACCCACAGGATGCATGACAGCGGCACGAACAGCGCCGCGCGCAGCCGCATCCGGCCCAGCCGCCCCATCCGCAGCCACAGCGCGAACAGGTTGAGCGCCAGCGCCATCGACAGCGCGAAGTTCACGAAGCCGAACTGAAAGGGATAGCCATAGGCGAGCGGCAGCGCGAACAGCGCGGTGGCGGGGATGCGCCCGTGCACCTCGCGCGCGATCCACAACAGCCCCGACACGGTCAGCGCGGGGATCGCCATCACCACCAGCTTGACCGCCAGCTCCAGCCCGAACAGCGGCGCCAGCGGCTCGACTGCGAGGTCGATGCCGAGGTTGCCGATCATCGACCATTTGAAATCGTACCATTCGGCGAGCCACGGATAGGACGCGCCGTCGAGCTGGACGCGATAGCGGCCCATGTGGCCGGGCAGGTCGACCAGCGGCGGGATGGTGGGCCACAGCAGCGGGATCACCGCCGCGATCACCATCGCCACGACGAACGCCCGCGTTTGCCACCAGTGCAGCCTGTGCCCCTGCATCGCGTCGCCTTAGGGGCTAGGGGGTGGCAACGACAAGCATTGTCGCACAAAGTTCCCGCACGGGCGCGATGAAGCGAGCCGCGCGTCGATCAGGGCGACGGATCGGGTGACCAGGCGCGAGCGGCAGGGGCGCCCTCCGCGCCCACCGTCATTCCCGCGCCGGCGGGAATCCATAAGCTCCATCGTCAGCGATAGAGCGCAACGGTGGCGCGTCAGGATCCCCGCCTTCGCGGCGATGACGAGGACGGGCGAAAGCCTTACGCGTCGCGGCGGCCCAGCAGGCGCAGGCGCAGCGCGTTCAGCTTGATGAACCCGGCCGCGTCGCGCTGGTCGTACGCGCCCTGGTCGTCCTCGAACGTCACGACCTTTTCCGAATAGAGCGAATTGGGCGACTTGCGGCCGACGATATAGACGCCGCCCTTGTACAGCTTCAGCCGCACCGTGCCGCTGACCTTCGCCTGGCTGTGGTCGATCGCCGCCTGCAGCATCTCGCGCTCGGGCGAGAACCAGAAGCCGTTGTAGATCAGCTCGGCATAGCGCGGCGCCAGCTCGTCCTTGAGGTGCGCGGCGCCGCGGTCGAGCGTGATCTGCTCGATGCCGCGATGCGCGAGGTGATAGATGGTGCCGCCCGGGGTTTCGTACATGCCGCGGCTCTTCATGCCCACGAAGCGGTTCTCGACCAGGTCGAGGCGGCCGATGCCGTGGCGCCGGCCCAGCTCGTTCAGCTTGGTCAGCAGCGTCGCGGGCGAGGTCGCCTCGCCGTTCAGCGCGACGCCGTCGCCGCGTTCGAAGTCGATCGTGATATATTCCGGCGCGTCGGGCGCGTCCTCCGGGTTCACCGTGCGCGAATAGACGTAATCGGGCACCTCCTGCCACGGATCCTCCAGCACCTTGCCCTCCGACGAGGTGTGGAGGAGGTTCGCGTCGGTCGAGAAGGGCGATTCGCCGCGCTTGTCCTTGGCGACCGGGATCTGGTGCTGCTCGGCGAATTCGATCAGGCGGGTGCGGCTGGTCAGGTCCCATTCGCGCCACGGCGCGATCACCTTGATGTCGGGCGCCAGCGCGTAATAGCCCAGTTCGAAGCGGACCTGGTCGTTGCCCTTGCCGGTCGCGCCGTGGCTGACCGCGTCGGCACCGACCATCCGCGCGATCTCGATCTGGCGCTTGGCGATCAGCGGCCGCGCGATCGACGTGCCGAGCAGGTACAGCCCTTCGTAGAGTGCGTTGGAGCGCATCATCGGGAAGACGTAGTCCGCCACGAATTCCTCGCGCAGGTCGTCGATGAAGATGTGTTCCGGCTTGACGCCGGCCATCTGCGCCTTCTGGCGGGCGGGTTCCAGCTCCTCGCCCTGGCCGAGGTCGGCGGTGAAGGTCACCACCTCGCACTGGTAGGTCTGCTGGAGCCACTTCAGGATCACGCTCGTATCCAGTCCGCCCGAATAGGCGAGGACGACACGGTTGATCTGATCGGTCACGGGCAGGTTCCTTCACGCAAGGCGACTGGCCGCGCCCCTAAGCCGCGATCGCCCGCCACGCAACGTCTGCGTTCACCGGGGGTTTAGCGGCCGGCGGCTAGTCGACCGTCGAGACCATTTCCCCGGAGACGTCATGTTCCGTCCGTTGCCCGCCGCCTTGCCCTTCCTGCTGCTGCTCAGCGCCGCACCGGCCGCCGCGCAGGCGATCGATCCCAAGATCCGGGCGGAGTTCGACAAGACCGACGCCAACCATGACGGCGTGCTGACCCGGGCGGAGATCGACGCGCGCGTCGCGCGGATGGACGTCGGCAAGACCAAGATGCCGCCGGGCAAGGCGAAGCAGATCAGCGGTGCCTGGTTCATGACCGCCGACGCCAACCACGACGGCAAGGTGACGCCCGCCGAGATGCAGGGCCTCTTCCGCGCGCTCGCCTCGCGCTACGACACCAACCACGACGGCGTGGTGAGCCTCGAGGAGCGCGCCGCCGCCCGCGCCGCGGTGGCGGGTCCGGCGGCGCCCAAAGGACGCTAGGTCAGCCGCGCAGCCGCCGTTCGCCCTCGATCATATAGTCGCGGGTGATCGGCAGCTCGGTACGGCTGCGGCTGAACTGGATCTGGAAGTTGACCAGCCCGCCGTTCTCGAAGGCGTTGGCCGCGCCGGCGAGGTAGAAGGTCCACATGCGATAGAAGCGCTCGTCGTACAGCGCGACGATCGCGTCGCGCGCCGCGACGGTGCGCGCGTACCATTCGTGCAGCGTATAGGCGTAGTGCAACCGCAGCACCTCGACGTCGGTCAGGAACAGCTTCAGCCCCTCGAACGCCTGCATCACCTCCGACAGCGCGGGATTGTAGCCGCCGGGGAAGATGTACTTGGTCGTCCAGTCGTCGGTGACGCTGGGCGGCCCGAGCCGGCCGATCGTGTGCAGCAGCATCACCCCGTCGGGGGTCAGGAGGTCGCGGCACTTGCGGAAGAAGGTGCGGTATTGCGGCGGCCCGACATGTTCGAACATCCCGACCGAGACGATGCGATCGAACTGGCCCTCGACGCGGCGATAGTCGATCAGCTCGAACCGCACCTTGTCCGCGACGCCCGCCGCGGCGGCGCGTTCGCGCGCGATCTTCAGCTGTTCCTCGGACAGGGTGACGCCGAGTACCTCGACCCCGAAATGCCTGTTGAGGAACAGCGCCATGCCGCCCCAGCCGCAGCCGATGTCGAGCACCCGCATCCCCGGCCGCAGCGCCAGCTTGGCGGCGATATGCGCCAGCTTGTCGGTCTGCGCCCGTTCCAGGTCGTTGTCGGGGCTGGTGTAATAGGCGCAGCTATATTGCTTGTCCGCGTCGAGGAACAGGTCGTAGAGCCGCGCCGACAGGTCGTAGTGATGCGCGACGTTCTGCTTCGAGCGGCGCTCCATATTGATGCGGTCGAGCCGGTGCTTCACCGCGCCGAGCCCGGTGACGAAGGCGGAGGGCTTCAACGCATTCTGGCCGCGTTCCCACGGGCTGTTGCGCTTCATCAGCCGGACGAGCGCCATGATGTCGTCGCCGTCGACGGTCAGCCGGCCGTCCATGTACATCTCACCCGCGGCGAGCGCGGGATTGCGGATGATGCGGCCGGCGACGCCGCGGTCGGCGAAGCGGATGGTGACGTGGCCATAGTCGGGATCGGGGATGCCGAAGGTGGCGGGCGGCTTGCCGGGTCGGTGGAGGGTCAGTTGGCCACGCTTGACGGCGCGGCTGAGGAACATGTCGATCAGCGCCATGCGACGCCCTTAATGTCCTATATGCCCGCATACCAATCGTAATCGACATTGTCCTCCCAATAGCCGCCCTTGCCCTTGCCGATCCCGGCGAGGCTGGCGACCGCGTCGATGCCGGTCACGTATTTGGCGTGCTTGTAGCCCAGCTGGCGCTCGACGCGCAGGCGCACGGGCGCGCCATGGGCCACGTTGAGGCGCGCACCGTTCATCTTGAGCGCCAGGATCGTCTGCGGGTGGAAGGCGTCGACCGTGTCGATCGATTCGTAATAGGGCTGACCGTTGTACAGGTCGGCGCAGGTGAAGACGACGTAGCGTGCGGTGCTGCGCATTCCCGCCGCCTTCAGCACGTTGCCCAGCATCGGGCCCTGCCACTGGCCGATCGCGCTCCATCCCTCGACGCAATCGTGGCGGGTGATCTGGCTGCGCGCCGGCATCGACGCGAGCTGCGCGAGGCTGAGCGACAGTGGCCGGTCGACCAGCCCGCCGACGCGCAGCCGGTAGCCCGCGAAGCCGTCGGCGACCATCGCCGCATAGGCGGGGGTGCCCGGATCGCGCGTGCCGTTGGCGCGGAAGATCGGCGACATCTGGTCGGGGCGGAATTCGGGGGCGAGCGCCCCCCGGTCCAACAGCGCGCGTTGCAGGCCGCGGTGCATGTCCTCGCCCGCGAACAGGATGCGGCGCGCCTGCGGGTTCGCGGCGACGCGGTCGCATCCGGCGAGCAGCAGCCCGCCGGCGCCGGCGATCAGGGTGCGGCGCGCGACGATCATGCCTCGGGGACCTTCCATCGGCCAGTCAGCATCGACCGGACGCCGTTGCCAGCCCCCGCCAGGATGACGAGCGTCAGGTGCACCACGACGAACCCGCCGAGCAGCGCGGCGGCGACGAAGTGGATCGAGCGCGCCGACTGGCGCCCGCCGAACAGGTCGAGCAGCCACGGCCACGCCGCATCCATCCCCGGCGACAGCGCGAGGCCGGTCAGGATCATCGCCGGCAGCGCGACGAACAGGACGAGGATATAGCTCCATTTCTGCAGGCTGTTGTACGCCGCCGGGTCGGCGGGATCGTGGAAGCGGAAATCGAGGTGGTCGCGCACGTCCTTCGCCAGGTGCGCGGCGCTGACGTCGGCGCGGGTCAGCCGCAGCGTGCGGGCGAAATGCCGGTTGACGAGGCTGGCGATCATGAAGGCGAGCAGGCCGAACGCCAGCACCAGTGCGAAGAACAGGTGCCAGCGGCGCGAGATCGCGAGATTGTAGCTCGCCGGGATCGTGATCCACGCCGGAAAGCGCGGCAATTGCGCCCAGGCATGGTCGAAATTGGCGCCGTAGCGACCCCAGTACAGCCGTGGATGCGCATTGGAGATGCCGAGGCCACTGCCGAGCAGCACGAACATCGCGACCGCGTTGACCCAATGCCACAGCCGCGTCGCCAGCGCGTGGCGGAGGATCGACGTACCGGGCGCGATTGGGTCCATCGGGGCGATATAGCAGTTATGCCGGCATGACCGAATGGCATTTCTACGAACCGCGCGCCGGCCACCGCCTGCCGCACGATCCCGTCAACGCGATCGTCGCGCCCCGGCCGATCGGCTGGATCAGCACCGTGTCGGCCGCGGGAGTGCGCAACATCGCGCCCTACAGCTTCTTCAACCTCATCAACTACACGCCGCCGCTGATCGCCTTTTCCAGCGTGGGCCGGAAGGACAGCGTCGCCAATGTCGAGGCGACGGGCGAATTCGTCTGGAACCTCGCGACGCGCGATCTGGCGGAGGCGATGAACGCGACCTCGGCCACCGTACCGCCGCAGGTCGACGAATTCGCGCTGGCGGGCCTTGCGACGCTGCCGTCGCGGCTGGTCGCGCCCGAGCGCGTGGCGGGAAGCCCGGCGGCGTTCGAATGCCGGCTCACCCAGCTGGTCCGGCTGAAGGATCATGCGGGGACCGAACTCGACCAGTATCTGGTGATCGGTGAGGCGATCGGCATCCATATCGACACCGCGATGCTCGACGACGGCGTCTATCAGACGGCGCGCGCGGCGCCGGTGCTGCGCGGCGGCGGCCCCGCGGATTATTTCGAGATCGGTCCCGACGCGCTGTTCCGGATGCGGCGACCGGCCTGACGACCGATCGACGCCGACGCGCGGTCAGACCTTCGCGGAAAAGATCATCCGGCCCGGGCCGAGCAGCGCGAAGACGTCGTCGAGGTCGCCCTCGCCGACCGCGAAACAGCCCTGGCTGCGGCCGAGCATGCCGTGCGTGCGCAGCATGTCCTTGTTCGCATACCAGGCGGAATGGACGACGATCGCGCGCGACAGAGCATTGTCGTTGGTCGGGTCGAGCCCGACGAGCCGCTGCGAATGGCCGTGCTTGCCGACGTAATAATCGGCGGTGACGAACGTGCCCTGCGACGAGGCGTTGGAATTGGGCTCGTTGGAAAAGCGCTTCAGGAAACCGGTGTGGGCGGGATCGGAGCCGCTGCCATGCGCGACCAGGAACGACCGGCTCTTGCCCGAGATCAGGTTGACGAGGTGGAAGCGTGCCTCGGACGAGGGCGCGGACATGTCGGCGATCGCGATCCGGTCGCGCTGCGCCACGCGGCGGCCGTGCTGGTCGAGCGCGGCCATCGCCTGGCGCATCAGGTCCGGGCGGACGACGCGCGGCGAGGTGACCGGGCGCGCGAACGCCACCGGTCGCGGTGCGGGCAATGGCGGCTCGGTCACCGGGCGCAGATCGCGCTGGGTCAGACGACGGGTGGCTGCGGATACGGTGCTCGGCACCGCCAGCGTCGCCGCCAGCACCAGTCCGTTCTTCAGCAGCGCGCGTCGGTCATGTGCGCCATCGTGCTCAATTTGCATCGAAATTTCAAAAGCCCCGGTCGTTGCCCCGTGCATGGCATATAGCAGCTTTGGACTTAATTTTCTGCTGCCGTGTGCCCCGGTCGGCGTTTCGGTTGCACGGTTGGGCGCGGCGCGGGCCCGATCGGTCCCGAATCGGGACCGGCACGATCGGCGGAGTCGTGCGTTCATTCGGGCGAGAGGGGGACGGGACGGACAAGGACGATACGACATGAATCACTGGCTCGCCACGGCCGCCGCCGCGATCCTCGCCATCGCCCCTGCGAGCGCGCATGCCGCGACCGATGCGCTGGCACCCGAGGTCGCCGCCCTCGCGCCGAACCGCTTCCTGTGGAACGACAATGCGACGCTCGAACCGGTCAGCATCGTCATCTCGATCCCCGACCAGAAGGCCTATGTCTATCGCGGGGACCTGCTGATCGCGGCATCGACGGTATCGACGGGCAAGGACGGCAAGGACACGCCGCTGGGCGTCTTTCCGATCCTGCAGAAGTCGGAGAAGCACAGGAGCAACCTCTACGACAGCGCGCCGATGCCGTTCATGCAGCGGCTGACGTGGGATGGCGTCGCGATCCATGCCGGCATGAACCCCGGTTTCCCCGCCTCGCACGGCTGCATCCGCGTACCGACCGAATTCGCCCGGCGCCTGTTCGCGGTCACCGCGAAGGGGACGCCGGTGCTGGTCACCGATGCCTCGGCGGCCGAAGGGTGGGTGCCGCCGACGCCGGCGGATGCGCGCGACGCGGCGGCGGCGGGTGTCGACGCCGCCGATCCCGCCACGGGCCTGCGCTGATCCCGGTGCCGTCGCGCGCCCCCTTCGCCAAATCCGGGGGGCGGGGTAAAGGGCGGCGCAGACCCCGTATTGCCAGGACGACCGCATGACCGACCTCGTCACCATCCGTTCCGACGCGCTGACCGCGGCGATCAATCCGATCGGCGCCGAACTCACCCATCTCCGCGACGCCGGCGGGCGCGAACTGATGACCGATGCCGATCCGGCCTTCTGGACCGGCCATGCGCCGATCCTGTTCCCCGTCGTGGGCATGCCGTTCGAGGAAACGATCCACGTCGACGGCCACGCCTATCCGATGCAGAAACACGGGTTCGCGCGGCGATCGACGTTCGCGATTGCGGCGACGAGCGATGCCAGCGTTACCTTCGCGCTGACCGATTCGGCGGCGACGCGCGCAAGCTATCCCTTCGCGTTCCGGCTGGAGCTCACCTATACGCTCGACGGCGCCACGCTGACGGTCGGGGCGGCGATCATCAATCCCGCCGACGCGCCGCTGCCCGCCAGCTTCGGGTTCCACCCCGCCTTCGCCTGGCCGCTGCCCTATGGCGAGGACCGGGCCGCGCACCGCATCGTCTTCGCCGCCGACGAACCAGACATGCTGCGCACGATCGCGGCGGACGGGAGGATCGCGGCGGCGCGCAAGCCGTCGCCGCTGACCGGACGCGTCCTCGCATTGCGCGACGATCTGTTCGCGGACGATGCGCTGGTGTGGGATCGGGTCCGCTCCGACGCGGTCACCTATGGCGCGCAGGCGGGGCCGCGGCTGCGCATCGCCTTTCCCGATACGCCGATGCTCGGCGTCTGGACCAAGCCCGGCGCGGCCTATGTCTGCGTCGAGCCCTGGCACGGCATCGCCGATCCGGAAGGCTATACGGGCGACTATCGCGACAAGCCCGGCGTGTTCGAGGTGCCCGCGCACGGCGAGACGCGGATCGTCATGCGCGTGACGCTGGAGCGATAGGCCGGCCCACCGCGCCGCTCGCGCGGGCGTTGCGGCGACGCCGGCGCGCGGCTTTGCAGGGGTGGTGCAAACTCCGCTGTCCTACACGCCCCACTTCTGGCAAAGCGCCGCCATGACCGCCACATCCCGCCTTGCGCCGCTCCGTCCCGGAGCCGCGGGCGGAGGGCGTTTTTCGCCGCGACGTGTCGCTAACTTCGCCAACTTCCGCGCCGCTCGTCCGAGTCGCGCGCCATCCCGAGACCCGCGCCAGTGACCTCCCCCCGCCGCACCTTCGCGATCATTTCCCACCCGGACGCCGGCAAGACGACGCTGACCGAAAAGCTGCTGTATTTCGGCGGCGCGATCCACCTCGCCGGCGAAGTGAAGGCGCGGGGCGCCAACCGGCGCGCTCGGTCGGACTGGATGAAGATCGAGCAGCAGCGCGGCATCTCCGTCACCAGTTCGGTGATGACGTTCGAGCGCGACGGCATCACCTTCAACTTGCTCGACACGCCGGGGCACGAGGATTTCAGCGAGGACACCTATCGCACGCTGACCGCGGTCGATTCGGCGGTGATGGTGATCGACGCCGCCAAGGGCATCGAGCCGCAGACGCGCAAGCTGTTCGAGGTGTGCCGGCTGCGCTCGGTGCCGATCATCACCTTCGTCAACAAGGTCGATCGCGAAGGGCGCCCGATCTTCGAATTGCTCGACGAGATTGCCGACATGCTGGCGCTCGACGTCTGCCCGATGAGCTGGCCGGTCGGCATGGGCGGCGAGTTCGAGGGCGTGCTCGACCTCGTCACCAATCGCATCAGCCGGCCCGAGGGCGACAGCCGCGCCTTCCTCGGCAAGACGGAGGAGGCGCCGGCGCTGTCCGATCGCTGGTCGGAGGAGATCGAGCTGGCGCAGGCGGGATACGCCGCCTTCGATGCGGAGGCCTATCGCAACGGCGATCTGACCCCGGTCTATTTCGGGTCCGCGCTGAAGGATTTCGGCGTCGCCGAACTGATCGGCGCGCTCGCCGATTATGCGCCGCCGCCGCGTCCGCAACCGGCCGAGCCCGCGCCGGTGTCCCCCGACATGGACGAGGTGACGGGCTTCGTCTTCAAGGTGCAGGCGAACATGGATCCCAACCACCGCGACCGGATCGCGTTCATGCGGCTGTGTTCGGGCACGTTCAAGCGCGGCATGAAGCTGACCCCGTCGGGCAGCGGCAAGCCGATTGCGGTGCATTCGCCGATCCTGTTCTTCGCCCAGACGCGCGAGGTCGCCGACGAGGCGTTCCCGGGCGACATCATCGGCATCCCCAACCACGGCACGCTGCGCGTCGGCGACACCCTGTCCGAACGGGCCGACGTGCGTTTCACCGGCCTGCCCAATTTCGCGCCCGAGATCCTGCGTCGCGTCCAGCTGAAGGATCCGACCAAGACCAAGCAGCTGCGCAAGGCGCTCGACGACATGGCCGAGGAGGGCGTGACGCAGGTCTTCTATCCGGAGATCGGCTCGAACTGGATCATCGGCGTCGTCGGCCAGCTCCAGCTCGAGGTGTTGCTGAGCCGGCTCGACGCCGAATACAAGGTCGCCGCCGCGCTGGAACCGGCGCCGTTCGATACCGCGCGCTGGGTGTCGGCGGTGGACCCCGCCGACCTCAAGCAGTTCATGGACCTCAACCGGTCGGCGATGGCCAAGGACCGCGACGGCAATCCGGTGTTCCTCGCCAAGAGCGCGTGGGAGGTCGGCTATATCGCCGACCGCTACGCCAAGGTGCGGTTCGCCGCGACGCGCGAGCGGTAGGACGAGGGTGATCGTAGCCTGAGAAAAAGGAAGGCAAAGGTCCCGCCGCCTGTCCTGTCCCAGGCTGCGCTGGGTCGCCGGACCTTTCCTGCTTCGTCATCCCCGCGAAGGCGGGGATCCATACTGGCCGACCTGTCGGCTCCATCGCCAGCGCGGTAGTTATGGATTCCCGCCTGCGCGGGAATGACGGGGGGCTGGCTATGGCACCGATCGTTACGCCGAGGTGAAGCTCGCCGCGGCGCGCGAGCGGTAGGCGCTTCGAGGCCAGACCCTCACCCCACCCAGTCGCGCCTGAGCGGCCTCACCGCGAGCAGCATCAGCACCGCGGCGATCAGGTAGAAGCCGAGCGCGTAGAGCGTCGCGTAGCGCAGCGCGTCGGTGCCATGCACCGCGGTCATCGCGTCGGACAGCCGCCCCATCACCAGCGATCCCAGCCCCAGCCCGATCAGGTTGTTGATGAACAGGAAGCTCGCCGACGCCGTTGCGCGCATCGGCGGCGGCACCAGATGCTGGACCGCGGTCGTCACCGGCCCCAGCCACAGGATGTTGAGCCCGTTGGGGATCAGGAACAGGAACCACGACAGCGTCGGCGATCCGCTGGTCAGGCCCGCGGCGAACAGCGGCACGGTGACGATCCAGGCGATGGCGGGCAGCCGGGCATAGATGCCGCGGTCGCTCTTGCCGAGCCGGTCGGCAAGCCAGCCGCCGGCGAACACGCCGATCGTCCCGCCGATCAGCAGCAGCGAGCCGATATATTGCGACGCGGTCAGCAGCGTGAAGCCGAACGACCGGATCAGGACCGAGGGCACCCAGAAGGCGAGGCCATAGCCGCACAGCGAGCTGAACGCGGCGGCGAACGCCATCAGCCAGAAACTGGGCTTGGCGGCGAGCAGCGCGAAGACGGCCCACACCGATACGCGCTCCGCCGGGGTCGCTGCGGGCGGGTCGAACGCACCCCGCGGCGGTTCCTTCACGATCAGGCGAAAGACCGGCGCGATGACGATACCGGCGAGCCCGACCGCGACGAACGCCCAGCGCCAGTTGACCGCGCTCGCCAGCAGGCCGCCGAGCAGCGCGCCGGCGGCAAGCCCGACCGGAATGCCGAGCGAATAGATCGACAGCGCCCGTGCCCGCTGGTGCGGCGGGAAATAGTCGGCGATCATCGCATAGCTCGGCGCGACGCCGCCCGCCTCGCCGACGCCGACGCCCAGGCGAAAGACGAAGAATTGCCAGAAACCGGTGGCGAGCCCGCACAGGGCGGTGAACGCGCTCCACACGCCGAGGCTGATCGTGATGACCCAGCTGCGGCTGGTCCGGTCCGCGACCAGCGCGAGCGGGATCGCCAGCGTCGAATAGAGCAGGGCGAAGGCGATGCCGCCGAGCGCGCCCAGCTGCGTGTCGCTGAGCTGAAGCTCGGCCTTGATCGGCGCGACCAGGATGCCGAGGATCTGCCGGTCGAGGAAGTTGAACGTGTAGACGAGCAGCAGCATCGCCAACACGAGCGCACGATAGCGGGGGGTGGCGGGGGTCATGCGCGCTCCTTCGTCGGGTGCCGAACGATGCGCAAGCCCGCCCCCGTCATCGGCATGACGAGGGCGGGGCGACGGATCAGAACTTCGCGGAAATGCTCGCGAACACCTGGCGCGGGTTGCCGTAGAAGGCGGTGGCGATGCCTTCCTTGCCCAGCGTCGGCGTGTAGCC
This sequence comes from Sphingomonas sp. A2-49, assembly GCF_025548555.1. Classification (GTDB taxonomy): domain Bacteria; phylum Pseudomonadota; class Alphaproteobacteria; order Sphingomonadales; family Sphingomonadaceae; genus Sphingomonas. The sequence goes on along the minus strand of NZ_JAJLPA010000015.1, from coordinate 12,368 downwards.
GCCCGCGGCGTTTCGGATCGGCACGCCGGCGATCGTGCTGGCGATATATTGATAGCCCGACGTCTTGTAGTGCCGGTCGGTCAGGTTCTTGCCGTACACGCCGATCGCATAGCGCTTCCCCTCGCCGAAGGCATAGGTGAGGCCGGCGTCGAGCAGCGCATAGCCGGGCTGGTCGAGGAACGGGCTCGCCGTCTCGAACTGGTGCGTCAGGCTGCGATAGGACAGCGTCGAATTGGCGGTGACCAGCCCTTCGCCGACGGGCAGGTTGCCGGTCAGCGTCCCCGATGCGGTCCAGTGCGGCGTGTTCTGGAACACGCGGACGTTGGCGACGTCGGTCCCGGTCGGGCCGATGAAGCTGCGGTAGCGCGCATCGATATAGCCGACCGCGCCGGTGATCCCGACCGACGATCCGACGCCGGCGAAATCGCGCGCCAGCACCGCATTGGTCTCCAGCTCGACGCCCTTGATCCGCGCCTTGGCCGCGTTGGTGGTGATGCCGCAGAAGCTCTGCACACCGTTCTGGAGGCAGCCGACCGATCCGGGCACCTGCACGTCCTTGTAATCGGCGTAGAAGCCCGCCAGCGCCCAGGTCAGCCGCCGGTCGAGTGCAGACCCCTTGTAGCCCGCTTCGTAGCTGGTCACCGTTTCGGGATCGAACGACAGGTAATTGTAGATTTCCTGGTTTGTCGGCCGCCCCGGGATGGCAGCCGGCGCCGAGGTGCCCGACCCGCGCGGATCGAAGCCGCCGCCCTTGAACCCTTCCGAATAGGACACGTAGAGCAGGTGGTCCTGCGCCGGCTTGAAGCTGAGCGAGGCGCGCGGGGTGAAGCGCTTGAAATTGGCGGTGCCGCGGAAATTGGTCGCGGGCGCGCCGAACGGCACCGGCGTACCGCCGAACTCCTGCGTCAGGCCGATGTAATTGGCCTTGAAGACGTAGGACTTGCGCTCGTCCCACGTATAGCGGCCGCCCAGCGACAGGCTGAACTGCGGCGTGAAGTCGAAGGTGAAATCGCCGTATACCGACGACGTCTCGGTCCGCACGTCGCCCGCGGTATAGGCATCGAACCCCGGCAGCGTGGTCGACAGCAGCACCCCGAACCCGGTCGAAGCCTTCGCGCCGAGATAATAGTAACCGATCAGGCCGTTCAGCCTGTCCGAGCTGTAGAGCAGCTGGAATTCCTGGCTGGTCTGTTCGTTGCGATAGATCGCGGGCACGTCGACGTCGACCGCGGGCAGCGCGTCGAAGTCGATCGGGGTGAAGCTGTCGTCCTTGCGCCACGCGCTGATGCTGCGAAACGTCAGGGCGTCGGTCAGCTTGGCATTGGCGGTCATCGACAGGCCGCCGCCCTTGATGTCCTGCCGCGGAAAGTTGAGCCCGGCGCGGGTGTCGAACACGTCGTCGAGCACCGGCGCGCCCGACGCGATGCCGGGGATCAGGCGGTGGCCGTTGCGCGGGTTGCTCTTGTCGTGCGTGTAATCGCCGGTGATCCGGACGAACAGCCGCGTGTCCGGGCTCTCGAATTCGATCGTGCCGCGCCCGGCCCAGATGTCCTTGTTGTAATTGTCGATATTGAGGTTCGTGTTGCGCCCGAACCCGCCGCGGCTGAGCCGTGCGCCCGCCACGCCGATCTTGAGGAGGTCGCCGACCGGTGCCGACAGCGCGACGATACCGTCGGCCTGGTCGTAGGATCCGTAATTGGCCTTGATCCGGACCTCCGGCGTGTCGGGCAGGCGCTTGGTGACGTATTTCACCGCGCCGCCGATCGTGTTGCGGCCGTACAGCGTGCCCTGCGGGCCGCGCAGCACCTCGATCCGGTCGACGTCGTAGATGTCGAGCACCGCCGCCTGCGGCCGGTTGAGATAGACGTCGTCGAGGTAGATGCCGATGCCGGCCTCGAACCCCGGCACGGGATCCTGCTGGCCGACGCCGCGGATGAAGGCGGCGAGCGTCGAATTGCTGCCGCGCGCGGTCTTCAGCGTGGTGTTGGGCGTGAAGTTCTGGATGTCGGTCAGGTCGACTGCGCCGACCTTGTCGAGCCGGTCCGCGCTGAATGCGGTCACCGCGATCGGCACGCTGAGCAGCGTTTCCGCACGCCGGCGCGCGGTGACGACGATGTCGCCGTCGCCCTGCGCGGGTGCGTCGCTGGTGTCGGGCGTGGTTTCCGCCGCCGCCGCGCCGGTCTGGGCGCCGGTGGCAGTCTGCGCCGCGGCCGGACCGGCGAGCAATGCCGCCGCCGCCGCGCCGAGCATCAGGAACGTGGACGTGCGCGCCTTCATAAACAAACCCCTCCTGTGCAGCGCCGCGTCCGGTAGTCCCGGCTTGTACGCTGTCGACGAAGCCTATAGTGAAACCTGAACCAGGATTCAACTTGGGAAATGACAGGGGGGCTGCGGTAGATGGCGAGCGCTGGGGAAGCCGCAGCCGGTGGGGCGGGGGACAAGACGCCCCGCACCGCGCGGGGGCGCAAGACGCTGCGCGCGCTGCTCGACGCCGCGGCGCTGGAATTCGGCGAGCGGGGGTTCCACGAGGCGTCGATCAGCGCGATCACGCGACGCGCCGGTGTCGCGCTCGGCAGCTTCTACACCTATTTCGATTCGAAGGACGCGGTGTTCCGGGCGCTGGTCACCGATCTGTCCGCACAGGTCCGCGACCATGTCGCGCCGGCGCTGCGCGCGGCGCAGGACGGCATCGCCGCGGAGCGCGCGGGCCTCGCGCAGTTCATCGGCTTTGTGCGCGAGCACAAGGAGATCTATCGCATCATCGACGAGGCCGAATTCGTCGACGCGGCGAGCTTTCGCGCGCATTACGCCTCGACCGCCGAACGGATCGAGCAGCGGCTGAAGGCGGCGGCGGCGCGCGGCGAGGTGCGCGGCGACGTCACCGACGTCCACGCCTGGGCGGTGATGGGGATGAACGTGTTCCTGGGGCTGCGCTATGGCGTCTGGAGCGAGGACCGCGGCGTCGACGACGTTGCGGATATCGCCGCGGGACTGCTGCGCGAGGGATTGCGCGCCGGAGGGGGCACATCGGGCACCCGGTGATCGGCCGCAGCGGGCCGTCACTTCGCCGGGCCGACCGGGGGCGCGGCCTGGGGATGCTTGCGCGGGGTGATGCGCGCCGACGTAACAGGCGGGCGGATCGTCGTTCGGCCGAACCCCGGCCGGCGATTCGGTCGCTCTGCCGCGCTCGCTTATATGGGGTGCCGCCCTATTCGGGCGGACGTGACACCGTCCCGTGCGCGACCTGGGGTGCTGTGCGAGGCGATGCGTGCCGACGTGACAGGCTGGCGGATCGTCGTTCGGCCGGACCCCGGCTGGCGATTCGGTCGAACTACTGCGCTCGTCCATATGTGGTGCCGCGATATTCAGACGGACGCGACACCGTCCGGTGCGCAACCTCGGGATGCTGTGGAGGCGATGCGTGCCGACGTGACAGGCGGACGGATCGCCGTTCGGCCGAACCCCGGCCGTCGATCCGGTCGCTCTGCCGCGCTCGCTTATATGGGGTGCTGCCCTATTCGGGCGGACGCGACACCGTCCCGTGCGCGACCTTGGGATGCTGTGCGAGGCGATGCGCGCCGACGTAACAGGCGGGTGGATCGCCGTTCGGCCGAACCCCGGTCGGCGATTCGGTCGAGCTGCCGCACTCGTCCATACGTGCCGCCGCCCTATTCAGACGGACGCGGCGCCGTCGGGTGAAGGCTCACGCCGATCGGCAGTCGTGGTGGCGTAAGTGCCGCAACCCCGGCGCGCGGGGACTGGAACCCCGTCGATCGTCGGGGCATCGATCGCTTCTGCGCGCCGTCGCGCGCAAGTTGCCTCGCCATCGCGGCGTGGCCGAACGGGTCTTAGCGACGGCACCCGGCGGATGGGGCACGTCGATCGGCGGACCCGGGAGCGGGTCGAGGTCAAAACAGCGCCGCTTGACAGCCCATCAGGGCGCCGACCTCCGACCCGAGGCCCCGATCCGGCGGCGGTGGCTGGTTGGGCTGTGGACCGGGGGCGCGTCGGCCTGCGACCCGAGGGCCCGATCCGGGTGACGGAGCGTCTGTCGCCGGCGTCGCGACATGACGGCACCGAATGCCGGGCCATCGCGGGCCGAGCGCTGCCGTCGTCCGCTGCCGCGATGCGATCCGCTGCCCGGACCGACGCGCTCGTCAGGCGAGCCGTTCGTCCTGCACCAATGCATGCGCAAGGCGGTCGCGGATCGCGCGGAGCGCCGGCATCAGGTCCGCGGCCTCGTCCGTCCGCGCCCGACGCGTCGGTTCGGCGAGGAGTTGCTGCACGCCGCGGACGGTATAGCCCTCCCGGTTGAGCAATCCGTCGATCCGGCGCACCAGCGCGATATCGTCGGGCCGGTAATAGCGGCGGTTGCCGGCGCGCGTGACGGGCCGCAGCTGGGGAAAGCGCGTTTCCCAATAGCGCAGGATATGCTGGGCGACGCCGGTTTCCTCGGAAACCTCGCCGATCGTGCGGAATGCGCCGACCGCCTTGGGCGTGCCCGTCACCATCCCGGTCAGCTGGCGGTGACGATGCGTTCGCGCATCATCTGGCTGGCGCGGAAGGTCAGCACGCGGCGCGGCGCGATCGGAACCTCCACCCCCGTCTTCGGATTGCGGCCGATCCGTTCGCCCTTGTCACGCAGCACGAAGGTACCGAAGCCGGAAATCTTGACGTTTTCGCCACGCGACAAGGCTTCGCACATTTCGGTCAGGATCTGTTCGACGACCTTCGCCGAGTCCGTGCGGGAAAGCCCGATCTGTCGATGCAGCGCTTCCGAAAGATCGGCGCGCGTCAACGTGCCAGCAGTAGTCATCAACACGCTCACCCCACCTCATCACCAAACGACAGGACGATGCTACACCAGAGAATTCATGTCCGAAAGTGACTATTTTTTGCCGGCAGCGTCTTTCGCCCGGATCCGACCGTATCAAAACCGGACGACGGCCGCACCCCAGGTAAAGCCGCCGCCCATCGCTTCGAGGACGACGATCTGGTCGCGATGAATTCTTCCGTCGCGCACGGCGGTGTCGAGCGCGAGGGGGACCGAGGCCGCCGAGGTGTTGGCATGGCGATCGACGGTGACGACGACCTTGTCCGGCGACAGGCCGAGCTTGCGGCTGGTGGCGTCGAGGATGCGGGCATTGGCCTGGTGCGGGACCACCCAGTCGACGTCGCCCGGCGTCAGGCCCGCGATGACGAGCGTTTCCTGCATCACTGCGGCGAGATTAACGACGGCGTGGCGGAAGACCTCGCGCCCCTTCATCCGCAGCTTGCCGACGGTGCCGGTGGTCGACGGGCCGCCGTCGACGTAGAGCAGGTCGTTGTGCCGGCCGTCGGCATGCAGCTTGGTGGCGAGGATGCCGCGCCCGGTCGCCGCGTCGCTGTCCTGCGCCTCGAGCACGATCGCGCCGGCGCCGTCGCCGAACAGCACCGCGGTGGTGCGGTCCTCCCAGTCGAGCAGGCGGGTGAACGTCTCCGCGCCGATCACCAGCGCGCGGCGGTGGAGCCCGGTGCGCAGCATCGCGTCGGCGACCTGCACCGCATAGAGGAAGCCCGAACATACCGCCGCGACGTCGAAGGCGACGCAATCGTCGATCCCCAGCATCGCCTGCACCTTGGTCGCGGTCGCGGGAAAGGTCTGGTCCGGGGTCGCGGTGGCGAGGACGATCAGGTCGATGTCCTGCGCGGGGATGCCGGCGGCGGCCAGCGCGCTGCGACAGGCATCGGCGGCCAGCGTCGATGTCGTCTCGTGCGGTGCGGCGATGTGGCGGAAGCGGATGCCGGTCCGCTCGACGATCCACGCATCGGTGGTGTCGAGCCGTTCCTCCAGCTCGGCGTTGGCGACGCGCCGCTCGGGCAGCGCCGAACCGGTGCCGAGGATGACCGACCGGATCATGCCGCCCTCTTCTCGAAATTGCCCAGGTCGTCGGCGATGCGGCGGGTCAGGTCGGCGCGCACCATCTTGGCGGCATTGCCGATCGCGGTGGCGACGCCGCGCTCGTTGGCGCTGCCGTGGCTCTTCACCACGATACCGTTGAGGCCGAGGAAGACCGCGCCGTTGTGGTTGTTGGGATCGAGATGGTCGCGCAGCAATTCGGTCGCGGGGCGCGAGATCAGGAAGCCGACCTTCGATCGTACCGAACTGCTGAACGCGCGCTTGAGCAGGTCGGCGACGAAGCGCGCGGTGCCCTCGGCGGTCTTGAGCGCGATGTTGCCGGCGAAGCCGTCGCAGACGATGACGTCGTGGTTGCCGCGCGCGAGCTGGTTGCCCTCGACGAAGCCGGTGAAGGTGAGCGGCAGGTGCGTCTGACCCTTCAGCACCGCCGCGGCGTCGCGGATCTCGTCGGTGCCCTTCTGGTCCTCGCTGCCGATGTTGAGCAGCGCGACGCGGGGGCTGTCGAGGTCCATGATCGTGCGCGCATAGGCGGCGCCCATCACCGCGAACTGGACGAGGTTGCGCGCGTCGACTTCCGTATTGGCGCCGAGGTCGAGCATCACGACGTCGTTGTCGCCGAGCGTCGGCAGCGGCGCGGCGAGCGCCGGCCGGTCGATGCCGGGCAGCGTGCGCAGCGCGACCTTCGCCATCGCCATCAGCGCGCCGGTATTGCCCGACGACACCGCGGCACCGGCGCGACCCTGTTTGACCAGGTCGATCGCGATGCCCATCGACGTCGTCTTGGCGCGGCGAATCGCCTGGCCCGGCTTGTCGCTCGACCCGACCGTCTCCGGCGCGTGGACGATCTCGCTGTGCTGGCTGAGGTTGGGGTGGGTCTTCAGCTCTTCGCGAACCGCGGCCTCGTCACCCACGAGGAAGAAGCGCATGCCCTCATACCGCCGCCGGGCCGCAGCCACGCCGGCGAGCATGACCGCCAACCCTTCGTCGCCGCCCATCGCATCGACGGCGATCCAGGAGTTGTCGGGCATGGTTCAGCGCTTATCCGAATGAAAGGGAGGGACTTAACCCTCGACCGAGACGATCTCGCGGCCGTTGTAATGGCCGCATGCGGTGCACAGGTTGTGCGGACGCTTCAGCTCGCCACAGTTCGGGCACTCCTGGAACGACGCGACGGTCAGCGAATCGTGACCGCGACGCATGCCGCGCTTGGAGGGAGAGGTCTTTCGCTTGGGGACGGCCATTTCGGCACCTTGTTCTGGAATCGGCTTACGGAAAATCCGATGCACCCGGCAGGACGTTCCGACGATCGGCGAGGCGCCGGCCGCTGGACGCCACCGACAACCCGGCGCATCGCGAAGCGCGGGCCTATAGCGAATTCCCGCGTGGTTGCAAGCTTCGGCGCATGCGCGCATCACGGCGCGGGCTCGACAGGGAGGGGCCGGACCGATGATGTTGCCCGTCACGCTGACCATCGCCGCCGCGGCCGGGCTCGGCAACCTGATCCTCGCCTATCGCATCGTCCGGGTCCGGCTGAAGGACCAGATCCTGCTCGGCGACGGCGGCGATCCCGCGCTCGTCGCGCGGACGCGGGCGCAGGCGAACTTCGTCGAATATGCGCCGTTCGTGCTGATCCTGATGGCGCTGATCGAGGCGGCGGGCGGCGACCCGGACCGGCTCTGGGGCGCGGGCGGGCTGTTCGTCGTATCCCGGATCGTGCACGCGATCGGCATGGACCGGCCGACCGCGAACCCGTGGCGCGCCGGGGGCGCATTGCTGACCTGGGCGGTGCTGCTGGCGCTGTCGATCTGGGGACTGGCGCTTGCCTGGACCGGCGCATCGTCCCCGCCGGTGCGCGCGATCCCGGTGGAGGCCGTCCCGACCGCCTGACCGCGGGTCCCGACTCGCGGCGCATGCCCCGTCAGCCGGGGGAGGCCGCCGATCCGGCGAGCAGGCCGCCGTCGATGCTCAGCTCCGTGCCCGTCACGTAGGTCGCCTCGTCCGATGCGAGCAGCACGGCGATCGCCGCCACCTCGTCCGGCGTGCCGAATCGCTTCAGCGGCGTGTCCGCGACCAGGGCCTGCATCCGGGCGTCGCGGCCGGGCCCGTCGCCCAGCATCGGTTCCCAGATCGGGGTCAGGATCGCGGCGGGATGGATCGAATTGCAGCGGATCCGCCAGCCCTGTTGCGCGCAATAGAGCGCGACGCTCTTGCTGTGGTTGCGGATCGCCGCCTTCGACGAGGCATAGGCCGCGGCGCCGGGAATACCGACCAGGCCGGAGCGCGACGAGATGTTGACGATCGATCCCGTCCCCGCCGCCTTCATCGCGCCGATCGCATAGCGGCAGCCGAGGAACGTCCCGTCCAGATTGACGCGGTGCACCGCGCGCCAGTCCGCAAGGCTGGCGTGTTCGGGGTCGTGCGGCGTCATGCCCCCCTCGAACCCGGTGACGCCGGCGTTGTTGACGACGACGTCGGCGACGGGAACGACCCGCGCGAGTCGTGCCCAGTCGGCCTCCTCGCCGACGTCGAGCGGTTCGAACCGGCAGCCGATCGCAGCGGCGGTGGCCGTTCCCGCGGGTGCATCGATGTCGGTGACGACGACGGCGGCGCCTTCGGCATGGAACCGCTCCGCAATCGCGCGCCCGATGCCGCGCGCGGCCCCGGTGACGACGCAGATCTTGCCGGTCAGTCTCGCCATGGCGTCCTCCTTTCCCGTCGCGCTGGCCCGCTTAGTCCGCCAGCGCGCGGTCGCTGACGAACATGTTTTGGCTGCGTTCGTGGGCGAAGGTGCTGGGGTTGCCGTGGCCGGGGATGAAGGCGGTGTCGTCGCCCAGCGGCCACAGCTTGGTGACGATCGTCTCGATCAGCTGCTTGTGGTTGCCGCCCGGCATGTCGCTGCGCCCGACCGAGCCCTGGAACAGGACGTCGCCGACCTGCGCGAACTTCGAGGGTGCGTGGTGGAAGATGACGTGGCCGAGCGTGTGGCCGGGGGTCTCGTAGACGTCGAGCGTCAGGTTCCCGACGGTGACCGTATCCCCCTCGACCAGCCAGCGATCGGGTTCGAAGACGACGCCGGTCATGCCATAGTTGCGGCCGTCGTCGTCGAGCCGCGCGAGCCAGAACCGGTCCGCCTCGTGCGGGCCCTCGATCGGCACGCCGAGATCGGTGGCGAGCGTCTTCGCCTCGCCGGCATGGTCGATATGGCCGTGGGTGAGCAGGATCTTTTCCACGGTGATGCCCGCCTGCGCGATCGCCGCCTTGATGCGGGGCAGGTCGCCGCCCGGATCGACGACCGCCGCCTTCATCGTCGCGGTGCACCAGATCAGGGTGCAATTCTGCTGGAAGGGCGTCACCTGGACGATCACGGCGTTGAGGGGCGCGGCGGGGCGGGAACGATCGGTCATGCCGCGGCAGATAGGCGTGGCGGCGGAACGCGGCAATCGCCGCTTGCGCGGGCGGGGTGCCCCCGTGCATTTGGTAAGCGATGCTGACCGCGCCCTTCATCCTGCTCGACGACGCCCGTCCCGACGGCGACGGCGCGCGGCTCTACGCCGATCCGGTCGAGATCGTCGCCGCCGACCGGCTGGACGCGGTCGTCCCCGCGCTGGAGCGGCTGCGCGCGGCGCGCGCGCGCGGACTGCACGCGGCGGGGTACCTGACCTACGAGGCGGGGGCGGCGCTGATGCCGCGCGGGCTGCCGTCGCGCGACGTCGAAGGGCCGCTGCTGTGGTTCGGGCTGTTCGCGGGCTACCGGGCGCTGACGGCGGCGGAGGTGGCGGACGCGCTGCCCGATCCGGCGGGCGCCTGGGCGGCGGTGCCGGAGCCGCGGATCGATCGCCGCGCCTATGACGCGGCGCTGGAGCGGGTGCTGGAGATGGTGCGTGCGGGCGACATCTATCAGGCGAACCTGACGTTGCGCGCGGATGTCGCGATCGCGGGCGATCCGGCGGCGCTCTATGCGAAGCTGCGGCGGGGATCGGCGGCGGGGCACGGCGCGCTGGTGGCCACGGGGGAGCGGCACCTGCTGTCGCTGTCGCCCGAGCTGTTCGTCGCGCTCGACGGCGGCACGCTGACGTGCCGGCCGATGAAGGGCACGGCGACGCGCGGCGACACGCCGGACGAGGACGCGCGGCGGATCGCCGACCTTGCCGGCGACGCCAAGCAGCGCGCCGAAAACCTGATGATCGTCGACCTGATGCGCAACGATCTGTCGCGGGTGGCGGCGGCGGGCAGCGTCGCGGTGCCGACGCTGTTCACCGTCGAAACCTATCCGACGGTGCACCAGATGACCTCCACCGTCACCGCGACGCTGGCGCCGGACCGCGACGCGATCGACGTGGTCGGCGCGCTGTTCCCCTGCGGTTCGATCACCGGCGCGCCCAAGCAGCGCGCGATGGAGGTGATCGGCACGGTGGAGAGTACCGGGCGCGGCGTCTACACCGGCGCGATCGGGCGGATCGACGCAAATGGCGACATGGCGTTCAACGTCGCGATCCGGACGCTGACCGTCGCGGCCGGCGCCGCCACCGCCCAACTGGGGCTGGGATCGGGAATCGTCGCCGACAGCCGCGCGGACGAGGAATGGGCCGAGGTGCTCGCCAAGGGCGCCTTCGTCACCGCCGGACAGCGGCCACTCGACCTGATCGAGACGATGGCGTTCGATCCCGAACAGGGCATGCCGCTGCTCGACCGGCATCTGGAACGGATGCGGGCGAGCGCGGCCGCCCTGGGCTTCCGCTTCGACCGGCATGGTGCGCGCAACGAGTTGCAGGCGGCGACCTTCCGGCTGCGCGGCCCGGCGCGCGTGCGCCTGCTGCTGGCGCAGAGCGGCGCGCTGGCGATCGAGGTGTCGCCCGCGCCGCCGGCGTTCGACCGGCCGCTGCGGGTAGCGGTCGTGCCCCTGCCGGTGGAGGCGGACGATTTCCGCTTGCGCCACAAGACGAGCGACCGCGCATTCTACGATGCGGCGCGGATCGCGGCGGGAACCGACGAGGTGGTGTTCGTGCGCCCGGACGGCCGTCTGACCGAGGGCAGCTTCACCACCCTGTTCGTGGCGCGCGGGCCGGATGCGCCGCTGGTCACGCCGGCGCTGGTGGCCGGGCTGTTGCCGGGCGTGCTGCGGGCGCAATTGATCGATGCGGGGCAGGCGATCGAAGCGAATCTGTCGCCGGAAGACCTTGCGGGGCAATTTTTTGTCGGAAATGCACTCAGAGGGCTGATGCCGGCGGTGGTTGCGATTGCGAAACGCCCGGACCTGTCGCTATAGGCCCCCCGCGTTTCCCTTCGCGATAAGGCCCGACCCATGAAGCCCTCCGCCGCCCTCGGCCGTATCAGCCCGTCCCCGACGCTCGCCATCACCAGCCGCGTGCTGGAGCTGAAGCGCGCGGGTGTCGACGTCATCGGGCTGGGCGCGGGCGAACCGGATTTCGACACGCCCGACTTCGTCAAGGAGGCGGCGATCCAGGCGATCCGCGACGGCAAGACCAAATACACCAACGTCGACGGCACGATCGAGCTGAAGCAGGCGATCGTCGCCAAGTTCGCGCGCGACAACCACCTCGCCTACACCACCGACCAGGTGAGCGTGAACGTCGGCGGCAAGCACACGTTGTTCAACGCGATCGTCGCGACGGTGGACCCGGGCGACGAGGTCGTCATCCCCGCGCCTTACTGGGTGAGCTATCCCGACGTCGTGCAGTTCGCGGGCGGCACGCCGGTGTTCGCGGTCGCCGGCCCCGAACAGGATTACAAGCTGTCGCCCGAGGCGCTGGACGCGGCGATCACGCCGCGTACCAAATGGGTGATCCTCAATTCGCCCTCGAACCCGACCGGTGCCGCCTATACGGTGGACGAGCTGAAGGCGCTGGGCGCGGTGCTGGCGCGCCATCCGCACGTCTGGGTCTTCGCCGACGATATGTACGAACACATCGTCTACGACGACTTCCGCTTCGCGACGATCGCCGAGGTCTGCCCGGAGCTGTACGAGCGGACGCTGACCGTCAACGGCTGTTCCAAGGCCTATGCGATGACCGGATGGCGCATCGGCTATGCGGCGGGCGCGTCGTGGCTCATCAAGGCGATGGCCAAGCTGCAGTCGCAATCGACCAGCAATCCCTGTTCGATCGCGCAGGCGGCGGCGGTCGCCGCGCTCAATGGTCCGCAGGATTTCCTGAAGGAGCGCGCCGCCGCATTCCAGGGGCGCCGCGACCTCGTCGTGTCGATGCTCAATCGGATCGGCGGCATGCACTGCCCGCGTCCCGAAGGCGCGTTCTACGTCTATCCCTCGTTCGCCGAACTGATCGGCAAGACGACGCCGAAGGGTCGGCTGATCGACAGCGACGAGGCGTTCGTCGGCTATCTGCTCGACGATGCGAAGGTCGCGGCGGTGCAGGGCGCGGCGTTCGGCCTCTCGCCGGCGATGCGGATCAGCTATGCGACGTCGGACGCGCTGCTGCGCGAGGCGTGCGAG